>NZ_JBVJRC010000005.1:333636-334585 GCF_055608005.1 Lentzea sp. NPDC036955
GTCGGGGGACCAGGCGACTGCCTGAATCCACTCGGTGTGTCCGGTGAGTGTGTGGAGTGGTTGTCCGGTGGTGGCGTTCCAGGTGCGTGCGGTGTTGTCGTCGCTGCCGGTGAGGGTGTGGGTGCCGTCGGGTGACCAGGCCACGGAGTTGACTGCGCTGGTGTGTCCGGTGAGTGTGTGGAGTGGTTGTCCGGTGGTGGCGTTCCAGGTGCGTGCGGTGTTGTCGCTGCTGCCGGTGAGGATGTGGGTGCCGTCGGGGGACCAGGCCACGGCGTTGACTGCGCTGGTGTGTCCGGTGAGTGTGTGGAGTGGTTGTCCGGTGGTGGCGTCCCAGATGCGTGCGGTCTTGTCGTAGCTGCCGGTGAGAATGCGGGTGCCGTTGGGAGACCGCGCTATAACGCTTGTCATGCCTACATCGAGAACAAGCCGCCTCAGAAACTTCTTGTTCGAGGTACCCCAGAAATGAAGCCGCTTGTTGCCGGTGACCGTGTGGGTGCCGTCGGGGGACCACGCCGCGGATTGGACCCAATCGGTGTATCCGGTGAGTGTGTGGAGTGGTTGTCCGGTGGTGGCGTTCCAGGTGCGTGCGGTGTTGTCGTCGCTGCCGGTGAGGGTGTGGGTGCCGTCGGGGGACCAGGCCACGGCGTTGACTGCGCTGGTGTGTCCGGTGAGTGTGTGGAGTGGTTGTCCGGTGGTGGCGTTCCAGGTGCGTGCGGTCTTGTCGTCGCTGCCGGTGAGGATGTGGGTGCCGTCGGGGGACCAGGCCACGGCGTTGACTGCGCTGGTGTGTCCGCTGAGTATGTCGAGTATTTCTCCGGTGGCGGCGTCCCAAATACGTGCGGTGTTGTCGTAGCTGCCGGTGAGGGTGTGGGTGCCGTCGGGGGACCAGGCCACGGCGTTGACTGCGCTGGTGTGTCCGGTGAGTGTGTGGAGTGGTTGTCCGGTGGTA
>NZ_JBVJRC010000005.1:334681-726189 GCF_055608005.1 Lentzea sp. NPDC036955
GGTGGCGTTCCAGGTGCGTGCGGTCTTGTCGCTGCTGCCGGTGAGAATGTGGGTGCCGTCGGGTGACCAGGCCACGGAGTTGATCAAGCCGGTGTGTCCGGTGAGTGTGTGGAGTGGTTGTCCGGTGGTGGCGTTCCAGGTGCGTGCGGTGTTGTCGTCGCTGCCGGTGAGGATGTGGGTGCCGTCGGGAGACCACGCCACGGATCGGACCCAGTCGGTGTGTCCGGTGAGTATGTCGAGTATTTCTCCGGTGGCGGCGTTCCAAGTGCGTGCGGTGCCGTCGTAGTTGCCGGTGAGGATGTGGGTGCCGTCGGGGGACCATGCCGCTGCAAGGACCAGACCCATGTAATGAGCGAAACGCCGCAGGTTTCGCCGTTCAGAGCCGTCGGCAACAGGTGCGGTAAGAAGACCGGGTGCTGGCTGGGCCGGCGGAGTGCAGAGCAGCAGTTGTGTTCGGTAGACCTTTGTATCGCTGAGATCGACATCGTGGATGGTGCAGCGGCGAAGCACCGTGCCCACCGCGTTGGTGCCGCTCCACGACGACCCGGTGAGCACCGACTCGTGAAACTCGGCAAGGCTGACGTCGGCTTCGACGAAGTCAGCTCCGGCGAGGTTCACGTTGTGGAACCTGGAACCGCGCAGGTTTGCCCCGGTGAAGGTCGCGCCGTTCATGGCGAGCAGACCTGCCTGGTCCTTCTGCCCGAAAGTCCACTCCGCCAGCGCTGCTCCAGCGAGATCGACTCCGACCAGCGACTGCGAGGGGTAGGCGTGCTGCTGAGCGTGGAGCGCATACGCCAGCGCGAGTTCTGATGCCTGCGGCTGATAGCGGCGTCCAATCGCGTGCAGAGCAGCGACCGCATCGTCCGGCTCAGCGGCGATCGACTGACCGAGGAAGTCCAGCGTCTCCGGGCTCGGCACCGGCATCGCGACCGCGTCGGCGCCGCGACCGCCGTGGATCTCGCCCAGGGTGCGGAACAGGTACCGCGCCAGGAAGTACTCGAAGAGCGACCGGTGGGCGAACCGGAAGGCGTCCTCCTCGCGCTTGAGGAAGGTCGCCGTCCGGAAGTCCGCGGTCCAGAGGTCGGGGAGATACTCGCGGTAGTGGTGCAACAGGGTCGGTCGCTGGTTGAGCGCCCCCAAGAGCCAGTCGTCGACCTCGGCGGGGGTCCACTCGTTCTTGCCCGAACGCCACAGGCCGGCCGCGATCTCCTCCATCAGCAGGCGTTTGTGGTCGGGCCGAAGGGTGTGCTTGCCCTCGTCGCGTGCGATCCAGCGGTCCACGACCTCGGAGTAGATGTCGACGGACCGCAGCGTCCGGCCTTCCAGCTTGGCCTTCTCGATGAACTCGACCTGGTCGGCGATCAGTCGCAGGGTGATGGGCCGCTGGGAAAGTTCGGTCAGGTTGTGGACGGCGCCGATGGTTTCCAGGAACCGGTCCACCCACTCGTCGTCCCGGCCGAGGTTCCCTTTCAGGTACTCCCGCACCTGCTCCTCGCGGAACGGGAGCATCAGCAGCGCCAGGTAGTCGCTGCCGCGCAGGCCTTTCCGGGTCTCGCCGGTGAAGAAGTTGACCTCGTCGCGGATCGTGCGGAAGTACTGTGTGCGGCACGTCAGCATCATCTTGGCCGAAGAGTCGGCTGGCAGCGCCCGCCACAACTGGCGGGTGAACAACTGCCGGTCGTGCGGGCTCAGGTGCACGAGGACTTCGTCCAAGCCGTCGAACACGATCACCGCGTTGCCCTGGTCGAGCTGGTGTCGCACCACGGACGCGTTGAGCCGCTCGGGGGCCACGTCGGGGCGTCGGGTCGCGTCGAGCATGTTGTCCAGGATGCGGTCCAGCGTCAGTGCATCGCTGAGTCCGGTGATGCGCACGTCGCGCAGGTCGAACAGGATCGGCATCGGTGAGGACGGGTTCTTCTGGTGCAGGTCGAGCAGTTCCCGGGTGAACAGCTTCGCGGTCGTGGTCTTGCCCATGCCGACATCGCCCAGCAGCGCACACAGCCTCGGCGAACCTTCGCTGTCGTCCATGGCCCACTGGATCAGCCGGTTGACTGCCCGCAGCGGGGTGCCGCCGTCATGCTGGTTGCGGTCTCCGAGCGACGAGTCCTGGAGTGAGGTCTCTTTCAGGTCCGCGTGCACCAGGTAGACGCTCTCCCCACGCGACTGCTTCTTGACGTGATCGACGAGCGCGGACACGTCCGGCTCCGAGCGTCGCTTGTCGGCGAACGCCGTCTGCTGGACGAGGCGCGTCAGTTCGTTGATGAAGTCGGTGCGTTGGGAGGAGGTCTTGAGCTGGTCCCAGGGCTTGCCCAGCGAAGAGATCTCGTGGTGCTTCAACGGTTCCAGCTTGACCGGGCTGCTGAGCGGCAGAGCGCTCAGGGTGGTCGCCACCAGCTTGTGCCGCAGGCCGAACACCCGCTGGCGTTCCGGGGAGTCGTTCAGGTAGTTCGGACTGATCAGGACAACGCAGACGTCCGCCTCGGTGCAGAGCCGTTCGTGGGCTTCGGCGACGTTCTCGCCCACGCCGACCGAACGGGAGTGCTTGACCTCCCACCCCGGCCCCTCAAGCGTGCGCAGCGCCGCGTCCAGCTTCTCGATCAGTGAGCCCGCGCTGCGGGCCGTGCCGCCGGTCGTCGGGTAGAAGCTGACGTACAGCCGCAGCCGCCGCGACTTCCCGAGTTCGGTGACCTCGGGTGCCACCGGGCTGACGATGCCGATGTCGTCCGCCGCGTCCTTGGAGAACGCGACAAGCCCCTTGTCGATCGGGTTGCCCGCGAACCACCCGTGCCGGTGGTCGGGCGAGGTCTTGTGCGAGTCGAGCTCCAGCACCAGGTCCACGCCGGCCTCGGCGGCCAGCTTGTTGACCTTGTTGCGGAAGTCGCGGAACGCGTCCTGCGCCTGGGTGTCGGTGCCGGTGAAGCCGCCCTCGTCGAGGGCGGCGCGGAACGGGAACCGGTTGTCCTCGCCCACCAGGTCGCGGATCGTCGTCAGGCGTGCCGTCTGCATCGTCGTGAGCGACGGCTTGAGAGCGTTGATCCGGTCGGTGATCTCGGCGGGCTGCAGGGGAGTCGTCACGCTGCGGTGTATCCGTTCTGGCCGAGGGCGCGCCGGCGGATCTCGGTGGCGAGGGTGACGGCGAACTCCGCGCGCCGCGGACCGGTGACAGCGCTGTAGCTCTTGCCGTCGCGCGAGAAGATGTTCAGCTTGTCCAGGCCGCAGAAGTCGGCCCCGTCATCGAACGGCGGCAGGACGCCGAGCATCACCGGCAGCGCGCCCTTGTCGGCCTCCGGGCCCGCGAACCTCGGCAGCTCGTGCTCCAGG
This sequence comes from Lentzea sp. NPDC036955, assembly GCF_055608005.1. Taxonomy (NCBI): domain Bacteria; kingdom Bacillati; phylum Actinomycetota; class Actinomycetes; order Pseudonocardiales; family Pseudonocardiaceae; genus Lentzea; species Lentzea sp. NPDC036955. The sequence continues at coordinate 338,003 of NZ_JBVJRC010000005.1, forward strand.
ATGTATGGACTGACCAGGTAGTGCGTGGACATCAGGAGCAGCCCGAAGTCGCACTCGTCGATCCGGTCGACGATCGCGGGCGTGAACTCCTCGCCGACCATCAGCCGGTCGTCGCCCCACCACTCGACGTCGAGGTCGGTGAAGAGTCGCAGCGCAGGGCGGAGATCGTGCAGCAGGTTCTCCTTGGCTGCTTTGTCACGCCGACACCAGCTCAGGAAGATCCGAACCGTTTGGGGCTTCATGACACAACGATAGCCCCGGATCACTCCGGATCAAACTCCGGATCGATCCGAGGTATCGCTAAGGTAGATAAAGCCTGTTCAGTAGACCCTTTGTCATTCCAGGCCGGGTGGCTCAGCCCGCCACGCACGTCCCCAGCGCGTCACCGATCGCCGCCTTCGCCCCCACCACGCACTCCGCGTCCGCCGTCACCGACTTGTCCGACTCCTGCTGCGCGAGCGCGATGACGATGTTCATCAACCGCACCGCGTCGTTGCTCCCCGCCGCCTCCTGCACCGCCGCGTTGCGGGCGTCCTCCGTTGTGCAGCTGAGGTCAGTGCCGATCGTGTCCACGCGCGGCAGCCAGAGCGCCTTCTGGCCGGCGGGGCACGGCTCGACCTGCCAGCGACCTGCCGGCTCGGCGTCGGCGTGGGGAGTCAACAGTGCGGTGCTCGCCGAGAGGGCGAGCGCTACGAGGAAACGGCCCATGCGGCGAACGTAACGCGCCTGACCTGCCACGACAGGGGGAATCGAGGTCACGGTCGGGTGCCGCGGAAGCTACCCAGCGACATCAACGGCGACCGGGGTGAGGGTGCCGGGGCGGTACAGCGAGCCGCGTACGCCGGCGATCGGATGGTGGCGGACGCGCACGGCCACGACGCCCTTGCGCAGTGACGGGCACAGGCGGTCTCGTCCCGGTCGGCGGGGTTGCCGCACACCTGGCACAGCAGCCGTTCCATCGCCCGCCGTTGCCGTTGCGGGCGGAATCGGGGTCATCTCGCTCGCCTCGACCGGCCGGTTGCCCGAGGTGAAGGCCGCGCGGACGATCAGGAACACCGGAGTGCCTTGGGTGAGTTCCAAGGCGTCCCGTTCGGGTTCCCGTGCTCACCCTCGGCCAGGCGAAGGGCTTCGGCGATCAGCGCGGGTGGTGATGCCTCGATGTCGACCGTGACGTTCTCGGTCCGCTGCCGGGTGCCGACATCGGCCTTCTAGATGGACAGGCCGGAGCTGAAGCCGATCAGGCGACACGCGCCTGATCGGCCTGAACTCGCGCACGAAAGTTCCGGCGCCGCGACGATCGGACCTTCGGTGGCCTCAGAACGTCGGCAGCAGCTCGGACAGGCGCTCGTAGCTGCGCCCGGCCCCGTCCGCCATCCCCGTCGCCAGCACCGCGTCCCGCGCCTCCTGCGACCCCAGCTCCATCGTCGACACCATCGTCGTCCGCCCGTCCTCCTCGGTGAACGTCGTGGTCACGGTCGCCGGCGGGTTGTCCTCGAACTGCTCGGTGTGCACGATCCGGGTGTGCGGCTCCAGCTCCACGTACGAGCCGTGGATCTCGAACGCCTCGGAGCCGTCGGGCTGGGCCCAGCCGTAGCGCCACCTGCCGCCGACGGCCAGGTCGATCTCGCAGATCGGCATCTCCCAGCCGTCGGGGCCGAGGAGCCACCGGCGGACCAGCGCGGGGGTGGTGAACGCCTTCCACACCAGCGCGGCCGGCGCGTCGAACGAGCGGGTCATGGTGATGGTGCTGGCGGTCGGGGTGGTGACGGCGGTGCCGTAGGTGGTGGTCATTCCTCGTTCTCCTTCATCTCGGTCAACAGCGCGTCCAGGCGGGCGTAGCTCGCGTCCCAGAAGCGGCGGTAGTTCTCGGCCCACACGGCGACCTCCTGCAACGGTGTCGCGTCGAGCTGGCAGGGGCGCCACTGGGCCTCCCTGCCGCGGGTGATCAGGCCTGCCTTCTCCAGCACGCGCAGGTGCTTGGAGATCGCCGGGCCGCTGATGTCGAACGGCTCGGAGAGCTCCTTCACCGTCGCGGGGCCCTCGGTGAGCCGCGCGAGGATCGCGCGGCGCGTCGGGTCCGCCAGTGCGGCGAAGGTGGCGCTCAGCTGGTCCATCTCGTACCTAACCGATTGGTTATCTAACCTCTGGGTTAAGTACGCCAGATCGTCGGCGAGATGTCAAGGGCAACCGCGCCTGCACTCCGTTCCGTCCTGGGGGCATGAGACTTGTGCCGGTTGTCGTCGTCCTGCTCGCGGTCGCCGGGTGCGGTGGGGTGGCGGGGAGTGCGGACTCGTTGCGCGGCAAGGTGTTCGTGTCGACGTCGGTCAGCGACCGGCAGCTCGTCGAGGGCACGTCGGTGGAGCTGCGGTTCACCGACGACGGGCGGTTGGTCGCGCGGGCGGGGTGCAACATGATGCAGGGCCCGGTGGACCTCGGCGGGGGTGAGATGGAGGTCGCCGACCTCTCCAGCACGGCGATGGGGTGCCCGAAGCCCGAGCTGCACGAGCAGGACGAGTGGTTGTCGAAGCTGCTCAGCGCCACGCCGGACTGGCGGCTCCAGGACGCGAACCTGGTGGTCACCGGTGCGGGCGGCGAGATCGTGCTCGCACCGGAGGCGCCGGCCCGGCTCGAAGGCGGGGAGTGGCGGGTCGACACGCTCGTCTCCGCCGACGCCGCCTCGTCGGTGCCGGGGGCGGTGCCGGCCACGCTCAAGTTCGAGAACGGCCGGGTCGAGGTGTTCACCGGCTGCAACTCAGGTTCGGCGTCCTACCGGGTGGACGGGAGGGCCATCACGTTCGAGGGGCTCGTGCACACCGACAAGGTGTGCGGCCCGGACGAGGCGCTGGTCGAGAAGGCTGTGGTGGGGGCGTTGCAGGGGGAGGTCAACTACGAGGTCGAGCGCAGCTCGCTCTCCCTGACGAACACGCAGGGTGACGGCATCCAACTTAAGAAGTAGCTGTTGGAATCCTGTCGAAATCGTGAGGTTGTTCAAACCTGCACTAGTTTTGGTTCGAAGTTGAACAGCTGAACGACAGGATCGGGGAGCACCAACCATGGTCAAGGACGTCACCGCGCTGATCGGCCGGATCGGCATCGGCACCGTCTTCATCGCGCACGGCTGGCAGAAGTTCGCCCAGTACGGGCTGGACGGCACCGCCGCGAGCTTCGAGAAGATGGGGGTGCCGGCGCCCACCCTGTCGGCGTGGTTCGCCGCGATCGTCGAGCTCGTCGGTGGCGTCGCGCTCATCGCCGGTGTCGCGCTGCCAGTTGTCGGGGTTCTGCTCGCGCTCAACATGCTCGGCGCGTGGCTGATCGTCCACCTGCCCAACGGCCTCATCGGCGAGGGCGGTGCCGAGCTCGTGGTCGCCCTGGGTGCGGCGGCGCTCGCGCTCGGCTTCAACGGCGGCGCCTACGCGCTGGACCGCGTGCTGTTCAAGAACAACAGGGTGCTCAACCCAGCGGCAGCGTGACGCTGACCCTCTCGACGTCCCGGCGCGCGGCCAACTGGCCCGCGTCGGGGTTCGTCACCTGCACCAGCGAGCCACTGGCCGCGAGCACGGCGAGAAACCCTTCCAGCACATCGGAAGGCGAGTTCCACTCCAGAGTGGACAGCACGCGCGGCTGGTCGCCCAGCGCCTCGCCGAGCTCGCGCGCCCGCGCCACCAGCTCGTCCACAGTGGACTCATCGAGCGCCGGGGCGGAGCCTGCGACCGCGTCCCACGGCGTGAAGTCGTCGCCGTGCACGCGCACGTCGTCGTTGTAGTCGACCGGCGCGCCCGAGCCCAGGCCCATGGGGTGCAACGAGGCCACGGCCACCACGTCGGCCTCGGCGGAACCACCCGGCGGCACCACGGCCACTTTCACGTCCGCGGCGTCCGCGCTCATCACCACGTGCGCCCCGCACCACCAAGCGCCCAGCAGCACGCCCGTGGTCTGCCAGTGCGCGGGCAGCAGCACCGCCACCCGGTCGCCCGGCTCGACGTCGTGCTCGTCGCGCAGCCAGTTCGCCGTCTTCGCCGCCCAGTTCGCCACCGTCGCGCGGGACAGCTCGACCCTGGTGCCCGCCGCGTCGTCGTAGTGCGTGATCAGCGGGCGGCCGGAGTCGGCCTTCAGCAGCGGCGTGAAGAGGATCTCGGTCACGCTCACGGGCGAACTCCTAGTCGACGCAGGGCACAGACGGTTGCTGCGCTGCCACGGCACGGGCGCCGTCCAGCGACAGCAGCCTCTCACCGCCGAACCGCGACGGCGTGCTCGGGGTGGTGGACCCGGTGGGGGCGGCGGAGGTCGTCGACGGCACCGGCGCCGTCGTCTCACCGATCAGCTGGCGCACCCACGCCTTCACGGCCTCGCGGTCCACCGTCACGACGCTCTGGCCGCGTTCGTTGCGGAAGTCGATGTTCGTGACCGGGATCGTGGCGAACTCCACGTTGCCCGTCGCGAGACCCTGCGCCTGCGTCGCCAGCGTCGCGATGTCGAGCTTCTGGTCCACGACCACGGACTTCGACACGGCGTCGAGCAGGCCGTTCAGCTTGGCCGGGTCGGTGAACGTGCCCGCGGACAGCAGCTGCTTCATCGCCTGCGACATGAACACCTGCTGGCGCGCGATGCGGCCCAGGTCACCGCCGGGCATGTTCCGCTGCCGCACGAACGACAGCGCGTCACCGCCGGAGACCGTCTGCTCGCCCGCGCGGAAGTTCGCACCGGAGTTGGGGTCCGACGTGCCGGCCTTCAGGCACACCCGGACGCCGCCGATGACCTCGGTCAGCAGGTAGAAGCCGTAGAGGTTGATCTCGGCGTAGTGGTCGACGCGCATGCCGGTCAGCTCCTGCACGGCCTGCACCAGCGCCTTGCGCCCCGCCTCGTCCGACCGGCGCTCGCGCTCGGCCTGGTCGCTCACGCCCTCGGCCTGCAACCGTTCCGCCGTCAGGTACTTCACCGCGCCGTACGCCGAGTTGATCTTGTCCTCGCGGTAGCCGGCGATCGGCACGTACGTGTCGCGGGGAATCGAGATCGCGCTCGCCTTGCCGCCGTTGCGCGGCACCCGCAGCACGATGACGGTGTCGGTGTTCACGCCGTCGGTGCTCTCGGTGCGCAGCTTGCGCAGCACGTCCGCGGGCAACGGCCGGCCCTGCGCGTCCGTGCGGCTGTCGCTGCCCACGAGCAGGATGTCGACGGCGCCGTCCTCGACCGGCGGCGAGTTCGGGACGTCCTCCAGCACCTCGAGGATCTGCGTGGTGTTGGTGTTCTGCTTGACCAGCCGCAGTGCCGTCCAGAAGTACCCGGAGAACACCAGTGTTGCCACCGCGACCAACGCGACCACCGTGCGTCCGGTGACCAGGAACGCCTTCCTGGCGCGCGATGCAGCGCTCAACACGGGTTCCTTCCAGTACGGGTTTCGAATGCACAGCGTAACCGCCGAGAACCGGTACCGCAGGGATTTCCGGTCAGTTGACGCAGACGAGACCACCCGCGGTGATCGGTGGTGTGCTGCTCGTCGCGGTCGACGGGGTGCCGGGCGCGTTCTGCGCCTCGACGTCCTCGCCGTCACCCTCGTCACCGTTCGAAGTCGTGTAGTCGGTGCCGACGTGCACCTGCACCTGTCCTGTTCGGACCGACTTCTCCTCGGCGACGGTCACGTTCGGCCCGAGCTCGGCGGCGACCTTGCGCGCCGCCCCCTCCTCGCCGGCCGCGTAGAACACGACGGTGGCGTCGCTGATCGGCGCCGTGAACGCCTGCCCGCGGGTGAAGCCCTTGGCGACCAACGTGTTCAGCACCTCGCCCGCGAGACCCTGCCGGTTGGCCGCGTTGTAGACCTGCACGGTGATCGCGGAGTTCGGCGGCGCGGGCAGCGTGGTCGTGGGCGTCGGCGGGGTGCTCGACGGCTTGTCGCCGGCCAGGCCGGTGATGAACTTCTTCACCTGGGCCGGGTTCACCGGCAGCACGTTGCCGTCACCGTAGGTGTCCATCGGGTCGCCGACCGGGATCGTGCGGAACTCGATGTTGCCGCCCACCAGGCCCTGCATCTGCTCGGCGAACGTGGTGATGTCCCAGCCGTCGCTGAGGATCACGGACTTCTGGATGGCGGCGATGAGCGCGGAGAGCTTGCCCGAGTCGGTCAGCGTGCCAGTCGAGAGGACCTTCTTCGCGAGCGCCCCGATGAACACCTGCTGGCGCACGATCCGGTCCAGGTCCCCGCCGGGCAGGTTCTGGCGCTGCCGCACGAACGACAGCGCCGAGCGGCCCTCGATGAGCTGCGGGCCCGCCGCGAAGTCGGCGCCGGAGTCGCGGTCGCTGGTCGGTTCCCTCAGGCACACCTCGACGCCGCCGATGGCCTTCGTGACCTCGTAGAAGCTCGCGAGGTTGACCTCGGCGTACCGGTCGATGCGCACCGAGCCGCCGGTCATGCCCTCGATGGTCTTGATCAACGTCTTGCGGCCGGCGGCCATCGACTCGTCGCGGATCAGCTTCTCGTCGGTGACGCCCTTGTTGCGCAGCTCCTGGTCGACGGTGTTGCGCTGGCGCGCGAACGCCGAGTTGAGCTTGTGCTTGCCGAACCCGTCGGCCATCTCCACGTAGGCGTCGCGCGGGAACGAGATCGCCACCGCACGCGTGCCGTCCACCGGGATGTGCACGAGGATCATGGTGTCGGTGTTCTGCTCGCCGTCCGGGATGCCGCCGTTGAGCAGGGCGAGCGCCTCCTGGGACAGCGGGTTGCCCTGCGCGTCCGTGCGGCTGTCCATGCCGACCAGCAGGATGTCGACGGCGCCGTCGAGCGGCTTGCGCCCGGCGTCCTTCGCGATCTCCTGGTCGATCACGTCCGTCTTGGTGATGCCGTCGTTGGCGCTCTTGTACTGCGCCCAGCCCACCGACGTGACGAGCAGCACACCCGCTGAGACGAGTGCGACGAAGATGCGCCCCGTGACCAGGAACGCGCGGAAAGCGGGCGACGGGCGGGTGACCGTGACCCGTACCGGCAGACCTCTGCCTTCCACTGCTGGTTCCTCCCCCACCACACGGAGTTTAGTCGTTTATAAGACAAACGACGTGACATTGCTGTGGGTTGCACCGATGGACCCCATGACAGACTGCAAGTGGTGGAACACCACGAGAGGAAATGAGCATGCGCGTACTGGTGACAGGTGGGGCCGGGTTCATCGGCTCGCACTACGTGCGGGAGTTGGTGAGCGGCTCGTACCCGGCCTTCGCGGGTGCCGACGTGGTGGTGCTCGACAAGCTCACCTACGCGGGCAGTGAGACCAACCTGGCCCCGGTCGCCGGCCGGTTCGAGTTCGTGCGCGGCGACATCTGCGACCCCGTCGTGGTCGCCGAGCAGATGCGCGGCGTCGACGTGGTCGTCCACTTCGCCGCTGAATCGCACGTGGACCGCTCCATCACCGGTTCGGCGGACTTCGTGCTGACGAACGTCCTCGGCACGCAGACCCTGTTGCAGGCCGCGCTCAACGCGGGCGTGGGCCGGTTCGTGCACGTGTCGACCGACGAGGTCTACGGCTCGATCGAATCGGGTTCGTGGGACGAGGCGCACGCGCTGGAGCCGAACTCGCCGTACTCGGCCTCGAAGGCCTCCTCCGACCTGCTCGCGCGGGCGTTCCACCGCACCCACGGGCTGCCGGTCAGCATCACCCGGTGTTCGAACAACTACGGCCCGTACCAGTTCCCGGAGAAGGTGATCCCGCTCTTCGTCACCAACCTCATCGACGGCAAGAAGGTGCCGCTGTACGGCGACGGCCTCAACGTGCGCGACTGGCTGCACGTCGACGACCACTGCCGCGGCATCCAGCTCGTCGCCGAGGGCGGCCGGCCGGGCGAGGTCTACAACATCGGCGGCGGCACCGAGCTCACCAACCGCGAGCTCACCGAGCGCCTGCTCGCCGCCACGGGCCGTGACTGGTCGTCCGTCGAGCCGGTGGAGGACCGCAAGGGGCACGACCGGCGCTACTCGGTCGACATCTCGAAGATCGCCGCGGAGCTGGGGTACAAGCCGCAGGTCGACTTCACGACCGGTCTCGCGGAGACCGTCGAGTGGTACCGCGCGCACCGCGAGTGGTGGGAGCCGCTCAAGGAGCGCGCGGCGCTGGCGAAGGGCTGAGCCGGCGTGATCCTCGTTCCCGGAGGCCGTGGTCAGCTCGGCCACGACCTCGCCGCGCTCTCCGCCGACGTCCACGCGGCGTCGTCGGCGGAGCTCGACGTGACCGCGGTGACCGCCGACGACGTCCGCGGGTACTCGGCGGTGATCAACTGCGCCGCCTACACCGCGGTCGACGCGGCCGAGACCGACGAGGACCGTGCGTTCGCGGTGAACGCCGTCGGTCCCGGTCTGCTGGCGCGCGCGTGCGCCACGGCCGGCATCCCGTTGATCCACGTGTCGACGGACTACGTCTTCCCCGGCGACGGCACGCGCCCGTACGAGCCCACGGACGACGTCGGCCCGAAGAGCGCCTACGGCCGCACGAAGCTCGAAGGCGAACGCCGGGTGCTCGAAGAGGGCGGCTGGGTCGTGCGCACCTCGTGGGTGTACGGCGCGAACGGCTCCAACTTCGTGAAGACCATGGCGGCACTGGAGTCTTCGCGCCCGTCGGTGTCCGTTGTGGACGATCAACGCGGTGCGCCGACGTGGTCGCACGACCTCGCCGCCGGTCTCCTCGAACTGGCGGCCGTGCTGCCGTCCACGCGCTTGCTGCACGCGGCCGGCGGCGGCGAGACGACGTGGTTCGGCCTCGCCCAGGCCGTTTTCGAGGAACTGGGCGCCGACCCCGCGCGCGTCACGCCGTGCACCACCGCGGACTTCCCGCGGCCGGCGCCCAGGCCCGCCTACTCGGTGCTGTCGGGTGCGGCGTGGGCAGCAGCGGGACTGCGCCCGTTGCCGCACTGGCGCAGCGCCCTAACGGCTGCATTCCGGGCGGGTGTGGTCGCTCCGCGTGCCTGAGCTGGTCCATTGGGGTGACCGGTCTGGTCTGGCCGTGGGCGATGCGGGAGCCTGTTCGGCATGGTCGATTCCGGGCGCAAACCCCAGCGTCCCGCGACAACGGATTCCGACAGGCAGCGCTTCCTGCGCTGCGTTGCCGTGGTGACGGGCTCCCGACAGGCGTCGCAGAGCCAGCTCGACAGGTACGCACCGGGGCCGCATTCCCGGTGACGTGGACGACGTGGTGGGGCGTCAGGACTTCCTGACGCCCTCACGCAACAGCACAGGACGTCAGGCCTTGCTGCGCCGGTACGCGCCCAGCGTCAGCTCCGCGCACCGCCGCCACGTGAACCCCGCCGCGTGCGCCCGCCGTTCCGCCTGGGCCGCCGGGGTCGCCGGTGCCGCAACGGCTTGCGCCAGCCCGGCCGCCAGCGCCTCGACGTCACCGACCGGCACGTGCAACGCGTGTCCGCCGGCCACCTCGCGCAGCGCCGGCACGTCCGAGCACACCACGGGGACGTTGCACGCCAGCGCTTCCAGCACCGGCAGCCCGAAGCCCTCGTCGCGCGACGGCAGCACCAGCGCGGTCGCGCCCGCCACCACCGAACGCAGGTGCACGTCCGACAGGTACCCGGTCCGCAGCACCCGTCCGTCCACACCGGACCGGCCGGGGCCGACGATCACCAGCGGCGGCAGCGACGGGTCGGACGCGTGCGCCTTCGCCAGGTGGTCGAGGCCCTTGCGCGGGCCGTCGGCGCCGACGAACAGCAGGTACTCCGACGGCAGCCCCAGCCGGCCGCGCAGCGTCGTGGTCGGGGGGCGGGAGGCGAACCACGCCGGGTCGACGCCCAGCGGGGTCACGACGACCTTGTCCAGCGGCACCGAGAACCGGTCGGCGACGACGTCGGCGACGGCAGCGGTCGGCGTGCAGATCACGTCCGCGCGCTGGGCCGAGAGCCGCACGAGCTCCGGCAGCCGGGCGTCGGAGGCCGGCAGGTCACCGGGGCTGTCCAGGAACGCGAGGTCGTGGATCGTGACGACCCCGCGGGCCCTGATCGTGGGCGGCAGCACGAAGTTCGTGGCGTGCATGACGTCGGAGAACCCGGCCAGCAGCTCCACCGGCGGGAACGGCGCGCGCAGCCACAGCTGCCGCAGCGCCCGTGCCGCGACGGGCAGGCCGCGGGCCGTGACGTCGTGCGGCAGCACCGTCCGCAACGCGCGCCAGCCGCGCAGGGTGAACGCCACCGCACGGACGTCGGCCTCGTCCGGCATCGACGCCAGCTCCTCGGCCAGCGCCGCCGTGTAGCGGCCGATGCCGGTCCGGTGTCCGAGCAGGGGAGTGCCGTCGAGCAGCACCGAAAGGGGTTTGCGAGCCATCAGCCACCGCCACGCGCGATCTTGCGCAGACGCCCCGTCGCCCGCTTGGCCAACTCCGTCGGGCCACCCGCGTCCAGGTACTCGCGCACCAGCCGCAGGTCCCGCTTCACCTTGTCCGCCTTGCTCAGCTCCGGCGTGCGCACCAGCGGCGCCGAGCCGGGCAGGCGGTCCGCGGCGGGCCTGGGGTTGCGGCAGAACTCGGCCAGCGGCGCGAGTGCCGTCTCCCAGGTGTACCGCTCGCGGACGACGGCGATGCGTTCACGGCACCCGGCCGCGAACTCCTCGTCGTAGAGCACCGTCTCCAACGCGTCGGCCAGCGCCTCCGGGTTCTCCGGCGGCACCACGACGCCCAGTCCCTCCCGCGCCACCAGGTCCGCGAACGAGTCGCCGGACGTGGTGACGATCGGCAGCCCCGACCACAGGTAGTCGAGCACCCGCGTGCGGAACGCGAACGTGGTCTCCACGTGCTCGTAGTGCGTGGTGACGCCGCAGTCCGCGTCCAGCAGCCAGTTCTGCCGCTCGGTGTAGGGCACCCACCCGTCGTTGAAGAACACGTGCTCGCCGGTCAGCCCCAGCGACGCGGCCAGGCCGCGCGTCTGTCCGGCGATGTCCATGTCCGGCACCTCGGGGTTCGGGTGCTTCATGCCGAGGAAGTACAGCTTGGCGTTCGACCGCCGCTTGCGCAGGTGGTCCATGGCCTCGACGAGCGTCAGCGGGTCGAACCAGCTGTAGACGCCGCCCGCCCAGATCACGACCTTGTCCGCGTCGGTCACGCCCGGCACGACGCCCTTGATCGCCGGTGCGGTGCGCTGCGGCGGCTTGCCCGACAGTCCGAACGGGACGATGCCGAGCAGCGACTGGGTCGTGGGGTCGTTGTCGTACAACGTGGGCGTGAGCCGGCCCAGCGACGCCAGGTGACCCAGCCAGAAGTGCCGCTGGCGTTCCGACGCGCACAGGAAGAAGTCGCCGCGTTCGAGCTGGGTGTTCAGCACGCGCGTGACCGTCTTCAGGTCCAGCGCGCGCTTCTCGTCCGTGTCGTCCTTGCCCTGTTCCAGCAGTTCCAGGTGCATCGGGTCGTACATGTCGCAGACCACGATCTTGGTCGACGACTTGCGCTTGAGCTCCTGCACCATCTCCAGCGCGTGGCCCTGCAACACGACCACGTCCGCCCACGCCACGTGCGGCGGCAGCTCCTTCGGCCGTGCCCGCTCGACGGCGAACGGCGCGTCCGGCGGTGCGCACAGCGGGTTCGTGGTGACCAGCCGCACCTGGTGCTCGCCGGACAACACGTCCGCCATGTGCCACGCGCGGATCGCCGGGCCCGCCATCCGGTCCGAGATCGCGTCACCGGTGATCACCAGGACCTTGCGCGGCTTGCCGAACACGTCGTCCAGGCCCAGTACCTCGACGAGCACGTCGTGTGCCGCCAGGTAGCGCGGCAACGGGTACGCGGGCTCCAGCGCCTTGCGCATCAACGGCACCAGGTCGGTGTCGGAGAGCCGGCGCTTGGCCTGCTCCACCTTCCGCGACTCGGCCAGCGACGGCATCAGCTCGACGAACTGGTCGATCGCGAGGAACCCGGCGAGCGCCTGCCGCGACACCCCGACCGGTTCGCGGTCGAGCGCCGGGTCCGCCGGCCTGCGGGTGATCTCCAGCTGGGTGGGGTCGATCTCGCCGCGCGCGGTCGCCCTGCGCACGCACAGCGCGAGCGCCGCGGGCAGCACCTTCGCGAGCGTCTCGTCGGAGAAGTTCTTGTAGAGCGCCGCCAGGGCGTTGCGCTCCAGCAGGTACAGCTCGCGGCTGTGGTCGATCGAGCTCATCGACGCGTGGTGGCGGTGGAACGTGAGCGACGCGGGCTCGTAGCGCACCCGCCAGCCGCGCAAGTTCATCCGCCAGCCGAGGTCGACGTCCTCGTAGAACATGAAGAACCGCTCGTCGAACCCGCCGAGCTCGCGGTAGACCTCGGCCCGCACGAACAGCGCGGACCCGGTGCCGAACAGCACGTCCCGCGGGCCGTCGTGGCTGCCGTCGTCGGGCTGGCCCGCGTGCCGCTTGTAGCCCATGCCGAACCAGGTCAGCCCGCCGTCGACGAAGTCGATGTTCGCGCCGTCCCAGTCGAGCACCTTGCTCGCGACCGCGCCGACCGCCGGTTCGGAGTGGAAGACCCTGATCGCGGCCTTCACCCAGTTCCTGTCGGCACGCGCGTCGTTGTTCAGGAACGCCAGCACGCTGCCCGTGGCGTGCTCGACGCCGAGGTTGCACCCGCCGGCGAACCCGAGGTTCTGCTGCGAGGTGACGATCCGCGCGCCCGGCAGCTCCCGCGTGAGCCGCTCGGTGTCGTGCGCCTCGTTGTCGACGACGACCACCTGCAGCAACTCGGCCGGGTAGTCGAGCTCGGCGAGACCGCGGACGCAGGTGATGGTGTCGTCCGCGCCCTGGTAGTTGACGACGACCACCGAGACGACGGGCAGAGAGGCTCGATCCACGCGCTAAGCCTGCCTCATCACTCTGCGCGCCCGCAGGCTGGTCGCACAGATCAGCAGGAGCAGGACCGCGACCGGCACGCCGGCCACCCAGCCCACCGACCAGTCGTTGCGGTCGGCGAGCAGCGGCCGCATCCACTCGTGCCGCAGCACGGTCGCCGGTCCCGGCGGCAGCCGCTTGTCGGCGTCGCCCTGCACGACGATCGTGAGCCGAGCACCGTCCGGGCACAGGACGCGGTGCGCGTGGACGGGGTTGTCCTGGCCGGCGACCTCGTCGACCCGTTCGACGACGCACGTGTCGCGGTGCGCGAACACGTCCATCAACGCGCGGTGACCGTCACCGGCCAGCACCGCCGTGCCCGGCACCAGCACCATCAACGCGGGCAGCACCAGCCACGGGTCGCTCAGCTCGCCGATCCCCCACGCGAACGCGCACGCGAGCAGGCAGCCGGGGACCATCACCGCGAGCCGGTGTTCGTCGGGCACGACGGCACCCAGGACGGCGGCCGCGGCGATGCCGAGCACGCCGGCCACGATCAGCGGGACGGGCCGGCTCATGGCCGTTTCCTGAGGGCCCTGGCCAGTGGCACTAGTGCGATCATCACCAGGGGGACGCCCGTGACCACCCAGAGGTTCCACCCGCCCGGCTCCGCGAACACCGGCCGCGCCGGCGGACCGATCCTGACCTGGGCCTCGTGCCCGCGGAGGCGGTCGGGCCAGTCGCGGCTCAGCTCGACCTCGCCGCTGGGACAGGTCAGCACGTAGTCGACCGACGGGTACTTGGTCCGTGGGTGCTCGACGGCCTCGGTGACCGCGCATTGCTCCGTGTGGCCGATCTCGTCCATCACCACGCTGTGCCCGCCGAACGTGAGGACGAACGGCGCCGCGAGCCCGACGGCGAACGCGGGCAGCGCGACGGCCTTGCGCTCGCCCAGGGCGCTGACGCCGAGCGCGAAGGCGAGCCCGCCGAGCAGGCCGACGAGCAGGAAGCCGACGTCGACGGTGATGCCGAGAGCGGACCCGGCCAGGACGGCCGCGCCGCCACCCGCGACCAGCCACCGGGCGAGGCGCTGCTGCACCGCGTCGAGCGCGCGCCGGTGCGCCGGTTCCTCGGGGTCGTGGACGGCGCGTGGCTCGCGGCTCGGGCCGTTCCTCGTGCGGACCGGTCTGCGCTTGCGCCGGGACATCACCGGCCGGCCCATTCCCGCCAGACGCGCCGGCGGCCGGCCGTCGTCGTGATCCGCGCCCGCTGCCACAGCGACGCCGGCAGCCGCACCACCACCTCCGCGAGCACCCGGACGCGCAACCCGACCCGGAAGTTGGCCGCGTCCGGCACGTTCTCCCGCAACGGCAGCAGCGCCGTGATCGCGGCGAACCGCCCGAGCTGGGAGAGCGCGACCGGCATGGGTGCGCAGCGCAGCAGCATCAGCAGGCGGTTGCGCTCGTTCCAGCGGTGGAACAGCACCGAGCCTGGCCTGGTCGACGCGCCGTGCCGGTGCCGCACCCGCGCCGGCCCGACCGAGATCACCCGGTGCCCGGCCAGCCGCAGCCGCCAGGCCGTGTCGGTGTCCTCGTAGTAGCAGAAGAAGCTCGCCGGCACCCCGCCCACGGCCCGCAGCACGCCGGTCCGCAACAGCGCCGCCCCGCCGCAGAACCCGAACACCTCGCGCCCGGCCAGCACCACGTCCCGGCCGTACCCGTCGGCGGTCAGCGCGACGCCCACCGACTGCGTCGAGCCGTCGGTCAGCTGGATCGACGAGGTGGCCGCGGCCGCGCCGGGGTCACCCTCCAGCGCCCGCTCCAGCTCGGCCAGCCACGACGGGTCGGGCACGGCGTCGTCGTTCAACCAGGCGACGTACGGCGTCTCGACCATGGCCAGCACCGCGGCGAGGCCACCGGCGTAGCCGCGGTTCGACGACAGGCGCACGACCTCGTGCCCGCTGATCAGCGCTGCCGTGCCGTCGTCGGAGGCGTTGTCGACGACGATCGTCCTGTGTGGACTCTTCTGGGCGGAGAGGGCGTCCAGGCAGGCCGTGACGTGGTCACGGCCGCGCCACGTCACGACCACCACGGTGCTGAGCGGCGACACGGCGTGAGACGGTACGCGACGTGCCCGAGCTGGTAGTGCTGACCGAGCAACTCAACGCGCCCGTCCCCGGCGGGACCGGCCGGTACACCGCGGAGCTGCTCCGCGCCCTCCGCGCGACCGCGCCCGGCGGGTGGGGCGTGAGCACCGCCGCCACGGCCGGCGCCGACCGGAACCTGCGGGTGCCGCGGCGGGTGCTGGTGGCGCTGTGGGAGCGCGGTCTTCCGCCACACCTCGGGCCGCACGTGCACGCGCCGACACCGCTCGCACCGCGCGCGGGGGCCGTCGTGACGGTGCACGACGTCGTGCCGTGGACGCACCCCGAGACGCTCACGCCGCGCGGGGTCGCCTGGCACCGCAAGGTGATCACGCGCGCGGCCAGGGAGGCCAAGGCGCTGGTCGTGCCGACGAGGGCGGTCGCCGACCAGCTCGCCGAGCACGTCCCGGTCGAGGTCCCGGTCCACGTCGTCCCGAACGGCGTCACGAACCTCCAGGCGACCGGCAGGCCGGCGGACCTCCCCGACACCTACGTGCTCGCGATCGGCACGATCGAGCCGCGCAAGGGGTTCGACCTCCTCGTGCGGGCCACCGAACGGCTGCGCGTGCCGCTCGTGGTCGTCGGGCCGCAGGGCTGGGGCGGTGTCGACCTGCGCGCGCCGCACGTCCGGCTGCTCGGCGGCGTCAGCGACGAACGGCTGGCATCGGTGCTGGCCGGGGCCACCGCGCTGGCCGCGCCGAGCCTCGCGGAGGGGTTCGGGCTGCCGGTGCTGGAGGCCATGGCGGCGGGCGTGCCGGTGGTCCACTCCGACGACCCGGCGCTCGTGGAGGTGGCGGGCGGAGCGGGCACCGCGGTGCGGCGCGGCGACCTCGCGTCGCTGACGGAGGGGCTGCGGGCGGTGCTGGCCGACCCGGACCACACCAAAGAGGCCGGGATCACTCGCGCGAGTGAGTTCACCTGGGAAAAGACTGCGCGCGGTGTCTGGGCAACCCACATGTAACCACGTAGTTGATGCATTCGGTGTAAGTGGGTTTCGCGATGACCGTACGCTGCTGACCGTGCCGATCGTCGAACCCAGCGTGCTGATCGACGCCACCGCCGTGCCCGCGGACCGAGGTGGCGTCGGGCGTTACGTGGATTCGCTCGTCGCGGCGCTCGACGCGGACGGCGCCAAGCTCTCCGTCGTCTGCCAGCCGCGTGACGAGGACCTCTTCACCAAGATCGCCCCGAACGCCCGCGTGCTCCGCGCCGCCGACGCCGTCGCGACCAGGACAGCACGCCTGACCTGGGAACAGACGACGCTGCCGCGGCTGGTGCGCACACTGGGCGTCGACGTGCTGCACTCGCCGCACTACACGCTGCCGATCGCGAGCAAGGCCGCGTCGGTCGTGACGCTGCACGACGCGACGTTCTTCACCGACCCCGTGCTGCACTCGTCGGTCAAAGCGCGCTTCTTCCGCGCGTGGACCCGTGCGTCGCTCAAGCGCGCCGACCTGTGCGTGGTGCCGTCGCAGGCCACCGCGGACGAGCTGGTGCGCGTGGCCGGCGCCGACCGCAGGGCGTTGCACATCGCCCAGCACGGCGTCGACACCGAGCGCTTCCACCCGCCGTCGCCCGACGAGGTCCTGAACGTGCGGACCGCGCTGTCGCTGGGGGAGACGCCCTACGTGGCGTTCCTCGGCGCACTCGAACCCCGCAAGAACGTGCCGGCGCTCATCCGCGGCTTCGCCCAGGCCGTCGCCGGCCGCCCGAACCCGCCCGCGCTGGTGCTCGCCGGCCAGCCCGGCTGGGACAGCCAGGTCGAACGCGCGCTCGACTCGGTCCCGCACCGCATCCGCGTGATCCGCGCCGGCTACCTGCCGTTCGAACAGCTCGCCGGCTTCCTCGGCGGCGCGCAGCTCGTCGCCTACCCGTCGCTCGGCGAGGGCTTCGGCCTGCCGGTGCTCGAAGCGATGGCGTGCGGCGCCTGCGTGCTCACCACCCGAAGACTGTCGCTCCCGGAGGTGGGTGGCGAGGCGGTCGCGTACTGCGGTGTCGGAGCGGGTGACATCGCGGCGGCGATCGCCGAGTTGTTGGACGACCCGGCCCGCCGATCGTCGCTGGCCACGTCCGGTCAGCAGCGCGCGAAGGACTTCTCGTGGGCCGTCAGCGCCGAACGCCACCGGCTCGCCTACGAGCGCGCATCGCTCATCCGCCACCGCCGCTGACGGTGCACGCGTTTTCGCGCAACACCGAACCACTATCGTGTCGCGCGTGAACTACGGCGACGGACTAGGTGTCGTGACGGTCACGTACTCGCCGGGCGAGACGCTGGCACCGTTCGTGGACACCCTCGCGAAGGCGACAACGCGCGACATCAGGGTGATCCTCGCCGACAACGGCTCCACCGACGGCGTGCCCCAGCAGGTGGCCGCCGAACGCGAGCACGTCACCTTCGTGCCCACCGGGGGCAACCTCGGCTACGGCGGCGGAGCGAACCGCGGCGTCGCGGCACTGCCCGCCGACGTCGGCTGGATCCTGATCTCCAACCCCGACATCGAGTTCTCCCCCGGCAGCGTCGACACGCTGATCGACGCGGCGGCCCGCTGGCCCCGCGGCGGCATGTTCGGCCCCCTGATCCGCGAACCCAGCGGTGAGGTCTACCCGTCCGCGCGGCTCCTGCCGTCCGTCGGGCGGGGCATCGGCCACGCCCTGTTCGCGGTGGTGTGGCCGGGCAACCCGTGGACGCGCGCCTACCGGCAGGAGCAGGAACCCGTCGAACGCGTCGCCGAATGGCTGTCCGGGTCGTGCTTCCTGATGCGCAGGGAGGCGTTCGACGCGGTCGGCGGGTTCGACGAGAGGTACTTCATGTACTTCGAGGACGTCGACCTCGGTGACCGGGTGGCGCGGGCCGGGTGGGTCAACGTGTACGTGCCCGACGCGGAGGTCGTGCACATCGGCGGCCACTCGACGGCGCGGGCGTCGGACCGGATGCTGGCCGAGCACCACCGGTCTGCCTACCGGTACCTGGCGGACCGGCACCGCGGGGTGCTGTGGGCGCCGTTCCGGTGGGCGGTGCGAGCGGGGCTGGGGGTGCGGGTCCGGATGCTCACCCGGTGACGTTCGCGGACTGACCGCGGGTGATCCCGCTCACCCAGGAACCGGGCGCACGCGCGGGCCGCAGGTCACATGTCGCCGCTCAACCGCTGCGAGAGCGAGGAGCGGGTCGTCTGGTGGTGGGAGACGGTCGGGATCATGCCCGGTTGCACGACCTGCGTGATCTCCGCGTCGTCGGCCGCGGCGGCGGGGGACGGCAGCGGCTGGGCCGGCACCGGGTGCTGCTGCGGGCGGTGCTGCTGCGGGCGGTGGGCCTGACCGGGGCGGGGCACGGCCGCCTGGCCCGCTGCCTGGGCGGCCGAGAGGACCATCGTCGAGTCCGGGTCGAGGCGCGGGTCCACCGCGTTGACCAGGCTGCGCGGGATCTGCAGGGTGGCCGAGGAGTCCATGGGGGACGTCATGTTGTCCGGCGTCACGATGTTCCGCCCACGTGCGCGGGCGCGGGCGAGCAAGGCGTCGGCCCGGTCGCGGGGGTCCATGTCGGATTCAGCTCCTTGCCGGGACCAGATCCCTGGCGGGACCAGACTCCATCTGACGATCTGCTTCGTGTCAGAGTATTCCGTCGAACGGCTTGCTGTAACGCGGAGGAGGAAAAAGGTGCACGGCGTTGAAGCTGTGGTGCTGGTCGGGGGTAAAGGCACCCGTCTTCGCCCGCTTACCCTGTCCGCTCCCAAGCCCATGCTCCCGACTGCGGGGGTGCCGTTCCTGACGCACCTGCTGTCGCGGATCAAGGAGGTCGGGATCACCCACGTGGTGCTCGGCACCTCCTACAAGGCCGAGGTCTTCGAGGAGTACTTCGGGGACGGGTCGAGGCTCGGGCTGGAACTGGAGTACGTGGTCGAGGAGGTGCCGCTGGACACGGCGGGCGCCATCAGGAACGTGGCCGACAAGCTGCGCGAGCCCGACGTGATGGTCTTCAACGGCGACATCCTGTCCGGCGTCGACCTGGCCGGGATCGTGGACACGCACCGGCAGCACGCGGCGGACGTCACGCTGCACCTGGTGAAGGTGGCTGACCCGCGGGCGTTCGGGTGCGTGCCCACCGACGAGGAGGGGCGCGTCCAGGCGTTCCTGGAGAAGACCGAGAACCCGCCGACCGACCAGATCAACGCGGGTTGCTACGTGTTCAAGCGCGAGGTCATCGACGCGATCCCGGCGGGCCGGCCGGTGTCGGTGGAGCGAGAGACGTTCCCGGGGCTGCTGGAGGCCGGCCGGCGGCTGCAGGGGCACGTGGACGCCACCTACTGGCTGGACCTGGGCAAGCCGGAGGCGTTCGTGCAGGGGTCAGCCGACCTCGTGCGCGGTGTCGCGCCGTCGGCCGCGGTCGCCCAGGCCGGTGACTTCCTCGTGCTCGACGGGGCGAACGTGCACGGGGGTGCGACGGTCCGCGGCGGCAGCACGGTCGGTGCGAACTGCACGGTGGCCGAGGGCGCGGTGCTCGACGGCGCGATCCTGTTCGACGGGGCCGTGGTCGGCGAGGGCGCGGTGGTCGAGCGGTCGATCGTCGGCGCCGGTGCGCTGGTGCAGGCCGGTGCGGTGCTGCGGGACGCGGTCGTGGGCGACTCGGCGGTGATCGGGGCGCGGTGCGAGCTGATCGGTGGGGCGCGCGTGTGGCCCGGCGTGGTGTTGCCGGAGGCCGGTGTGCGCTTTTCGACGGATGCCTGAGAGGAACTGGACACCACCGTTCCCACTGGACCTGGGAGCGGTGCTCGGGCCGTTGCGCCGCGGGCCGGGTGACCCGTCCTTCAGCACGGAGGGCGGCATCTGGTTCGCGGCGAACACCCCGTGCGGGCCCGGCACCCTGCACGTCACCAGGGTCGGCGACGAGGTGCGCGCGCGGGCGTGGGGTGACGGCGGGCTGTGGCTGCTCGACGGCCTGCCCGCCCTGCTCGGCGCGGACGACCCGGTGGACGAGTTCGTCGCGCACCACGACGTCGTCGCCGAGGCGCGCCGGCGGCGGCCGGGACTGCGGCTGGGCAGCACGGGCCGGGTGTGGGACCTGCTGTTCGCCTCGATCCTGGAGCAGAAGGTCACGGGCACGGAGGCGTTCCGGACTTGGCGCGAGCTCGGCCGCCGGTTCGGCGAACCCGCGCCGGGACCGTTGCCGCTCAAGGTCCCGCCGACGCCGCAGCGGTTGCTGGGCCTGCGGGACTGGGAGTGGCACCAGTGCGGCCTCGACGGCGCGCGGCGGCGCACGCTGGTCAACGCCGCCCAGGTCGCGCACCAGCTGGAGAAGGCGGCGGAGATGCGCAGCCGTGAGCTGCTGGAGAAGGTGCCCGGCATCGGCGTGTGGACCTCCGCCGAGGTGGCGCAGCGGTCCTGGGGCGACCCGGACGCCGTGAGCGTCGGCGACTTCCACGTCGCCAAGAACGTCACGTGGGCGTTGACCGGCACGCCGGGCGACGACGACGGAATGATGGAACTCCTCGCGCCCTACACGCCACAACGGCACCGCGCGGTCTGCTACCTCCAGGCCGCGGGCCTGCACCGCCCACGGCGAGCCCCGCGGTTCTCACCCCGCGACTACCGCAAGTTCTAGCGCAGGCGGGCCAGCGCCGACTCGATCAACGGGTGCAGGTCGTCCACGTCGGCCGGCAGCGAGTCCAGCGGCCACCACTGCAGGTCCACCGACTCGGCCGAGCGCACCGGTTGCGCACCGACCGGGGCGCGCACCAGGAACCGCACGTCGAAGTGCCGGGTCGGCACGCCCAGCGAGCACGTGATCGGGTGCACGTCGAGGTGGATCGGGGTCGGTTCGATCCGCAGCCCGCGCATGCCGGACTCCTCGGTGGCCTCGCGCAACGCGGCCGCGGTCAGGGAGACGTCCTCCGGCTCGCAGTGACCGCCGAGCTGCAGCCACCGGCCGACGCGCGGGTGCAGCGTCAGCAGCACGTGCTCGGCCGTCGCGTCCAGCACCAGTGCCGAGGCCGTGAGGTGCCCCGGCTCGCACGACCGCTGACAGGCGTCCTCGCGTGCGGCCAGGAAGCCCAGGTAGGCCTCCTTCAACGCGTCCTGCCCCGAGAACGCCCGCAGGGTCGCGACGGCGTCGGCGTGCAGTGTCACAGCTCGATCAGTCCTTCCAGCGGTGCGCGGGGGACCAGCGGCTCCAGCGGGTGGCCCACGGCCACCGCGCCCAGCGGCTCCCAGTCCCGCGGCACGTCCAGCACGGAACGCACGACGTCCGCGCAGAAGATCGTCGACGACACCCAGCACGAACCGAGGCCCTCGGCGGCCAGCGCCACCAGCAGCCCCTGCACGGCGGCGCCGCCGGCGATCGTGAACATCGTCTTCTCGGCGTCGGCCCGCCGCGCGTCGGGGTAGGTGTGCGCGCCTTCGCGGACGAGGAACGGCACCACCACCTCCGGCGCCTCCACCAGCAGGTCGCCCCGGCGCACCCGGCGCGCGACCTGCTCGTCGGTGAACCCGTCGCCGCGCAGGTCGCGTTCCCACTGCTCGCGCATCGCCGCCAGCAGCGCGGCCCGCTTCTCCCGCACCAGCACGAACCGCACCGGCCCCGTGTGGTGCGGAGCGGGTGCGGTCAGCGCCGCCCCGACCGCGCGCCGCAGCACCGCGAGGTCCACCGGCTCGTCCGAGTAGAACCGCACGGACCTGCGCAGCAGCACGGCCTCCGCGCGGCCCTGGGCCAGCGCCTCCTCCGTGCCGAGGCGGAACAGGTCGAACTCGGTCGGCCGGGTCAGCTCCCGCGCGCTCGACCCGTCGTCGACCACCTCGTACCCGCGCAGCACCGCCACCGGCACCGCGCCGAGCTTGCCCTTGACCAGGTCGGCCGCCGCCGCGATCTCGTCGGCCACCGCGACCTGAGTGACGAACAGCTCGTTGCCGTGCCGGTCGACCGAGCCCGCGTAGTCGTGCAGCACGCGCAGACCGGACGCACCGATCGCGGCATCGGTCTGACCGACTCGCCACGCACGGCCCATCGTGTCGGTGACGACCACGGCCACGTCCACGCCGAGCAGGGACTTCACCGAGGCGCGCAACGCCGCCGCCGACCCGTCCGGGTCCAGCGGCAGCAGCGCGATCTCGTCACCGGCGACGTTCGAGGCGTCGACACCGGACGCGGCCTGCACGATGCCCAGCCGGTTCTCGGTGATCAGCGTCCTGCCCTTGCGGGCCAGCACCCGCACCGACTCCGCGGTCACGTGCTCGCGGCGGACGCGGTCGCGCTCCTCGGGGTCGGCGGGCACGGTGACCAGCCTGCCCTCCACTTTGGACAGCACCTTGGAGGTCACGACGAGCACGTCGCCGTCGCGCAGCCAGGGCGCGGCGGTCGTGATCGCACGGGCCAGGTCGTCGCCAGGCCGGAACTCCGGCAGACCGGGCACCGGCAGCAGCTCCAGCGCGGCCGCGGCGTGGTCAGCCAACGTCGACCCCGGCGAGGTCGAGCGCGGCGCGCGCCATCTGCGCCGTCGCGTCCACATCGGACATCAGCAGCGGCACCGCGCGCACCGCGACCCCCGGCACGTCGGCGCGGTCACCGGTGTTGACCAGCCACGCGTCCAGGATGCCGTCCTCAGAGCACTTGCGGGAACCGTAGAGTCGCCCGACCCCCTCGGCGGAGGTCTCGACACCGATCGCGTCCAAACAAGCGTCCGCCATGCCGCGCAACGGTTTGCCGCCGATGATCGGCGACAGGCCGACGACACCGGCGTCCGTCTTGCGCAGCGCGTCCCGCACACCCGGCACGTTCAGGATCGTGCCGATGCTCACGACGGGGTTCGACGGGGCCAGCACCACGGCGTCGGCCTCGGCGATCGCGTCGAGCACCCCGGGACCGGCGGTGGCGGTCTCGGCACCGACGAACGCGAACGACTTCGCGGGCACGGCCGCGCGGTGCTTGACCCACCACTCCTGGAAGTGGATGGCCTTCGTCTCGCCGTCGAGCTCGACGACGACGTGCGTCTCCACCCGGTCGTCCGACATCGGCAGCAGCTTCACGCCCGGCTGCCAGCGGGTGCACAGCGCCTCGGTGACCGCGGACAGCGGGTAGCCGGCGCGCTGCATCCGGGTGCGGACGAGGTGCGTGGCGATGTCCCGGTCGCCGAGCCCGAACCAGTTGGGCTCGGCGCCGTAGGCCATCAGCTCTTCCTTGACGGTCCACGACTCGTCCGCACGGCCCCAGCCGCGCTCGGAGTCGATGCCGCCGCCCAGCGTGTACATGCAGGTGTCGAGGTCGGGGCAGATGCGCAGTCCGTGCATCCACACGTCATCGCCGGTGTTGACCACCGCGGTGACGTCGGCTCCCAGGTGCTTGAGCCCTTGCAGGAACCTCGCGCCGCCGACCCCGCCGACCAGTGCTACGACCTTCACGCCGGGCCATGCTTCCACAGCGCCCCGAGGCGCCCGGAGTCAGCGCCAGAACATGAAGTTGGCGTAGCCGTAGAACGCGCCGACGGAGTTGCCGCCGATGAGCTCGAACACCCACGTCGAGACCTGGAACAGCAGCCGGCTGACCTCGGAGAAGGTGAACAGGACGGCGAACAGCACCAGCGGCGCCCACGGCCGGACCTTGGCGCCGAAGCGCTGGGCCTCGTACGACATGAACGGCTCCCACACGCCCCAGCCGTCCAGGCCGGGGATGGGCAGGATGTTCAGCACGAAGGCGAGCACCTGCAACAGAGCCAGGTACGAAATGGCCGCCGTGAGCGCTCCCGGCGGGTCGAACAGCGCCACGACCGCGACCAACAGGGCACCGACCGCCAGGTTGGTGGCCGGGCCCGCCAGCGAGACCATCGACTCGACCTTCTTGGAGCGCAGCGCGTGGTGGTTGATCCACACGGCACCACCCGGAAGGGGGATTCCGCCGAGCGCGAGCAGGACGAGCGGCAGGACGATGCTGAGCACCGGGTCGGTGTAGCGGCGGATGTCGAGGGTCAGGTATCCCTTGTCGCGCACCGAGAAGTCGCCACCCCGGTAGGCGACGGCCGCGTGCCCGAACTCGTGCAGGCACAACGTCACCGCCCAGCCGGCGAGCACGAACAGGACGGTGCCGGCGATGACGGCCACATCGCCTTCGAACAGGGTGAGGACGGCTCCGGCGGCGGTCGCCGCGAGCAGGCCGAGGAACAGTGGACTGGGGCGCACCGCTGATCGCTTCACCCCACCAGTGTGGCGTGTCGGCTGGCGCGGTGGGCCGTTCGGGGACGGGTTGCGGTACGTGGATCACCGTCTGTGCTGCACGTCAAGGTTTCAACGGCCATCTGCGCGAATATCCCCCGACGTGTGGACTCGGCTTGACCCCCCGCTGTGACGCAGGTGTAATCACATCGGTGTCATTCGTCGTTGTGGGAACGGCGTCTGGCGTCCGCCAACCGGGGAGAGCGGAAGGCGAGGAGGCGGACGAAATGCAGGAATTCGAAGAAGATCACGTCGCGCAGCCGGTCGTACAGGGCGAACTGTCGTACCTGTTCGACCCAGCCGACGAGCAGGACTGGCAGGAACGCGCCCTGTGCGCGCAGACGGATCCCGAGGCGTTCTTCCCCGAAAAGGGTGGTTCGACGCGGGAGGCCAAGCGCATCTGTCTGGGTTGCGAGGTGCGTTCGGAGTGCCTTGAGTACGCGCTCCAGCACGACGAACGCTTCGGCATCTGGGGCGGTCTCTCGGAGAGAGAACGCCGCAAGCTGAAGAAGCGAGCCGTCTGAGACGTCTGGAAGTGTGATCTTTTTGCCTTAACTTGAGGGAGTGACAAGCCCTCACCCGAGGCTCCGGACCGCGCCGGTGCTGTGCGTCCTGGTCTGCCACGACGGCGACCAGTGGCTCAGCACGGCGCTGTCCGCTTTGCGGCGTCAGCGAATTCGTCCCCGCCACGTGATCGCGGTCGACACCGGATCCCACGATCGCACCGCGAAAGTACTGGCGGAGGCCGAAGATCTGCTCGACGGCGTGCTGTCGCTGCCGCGCGGTACCGGTTTCGGCACCGCGCTGCGGCTGGCGGTCGAGCACGCCGTCGACCGCTGGGGAGACCCCGGCAAGTGGCTGTGGCTGCTGCACGACGA
This sequence comes from Lentzea sp. NPDC036955, assembly GCF_055608005.1. NCBI lineage: Bacteria > Bacillati > Actinomycetota > Actinomycetes > Pseudonocardiales > Pseudonocardiaceae > Lentzea > Lentzea sp. NPDC036955. Next base: position 362,979 of record NZ_JBVJRC010000005.1, read on the forward strand.
CAGCGCACCCGAACCGGACTGCCTGGCCGCCCTGCTGACCGCGGCCGAGGTCTCGCCCTCCGCCGCGGTGCTCGGCCCGCTCTGCCTCGACTGGGAGGACCCCCGGCTCGTCGTGGAGGCGGGTCTCTCGACCGACGCCTCCGGCCACCGGCAGACCGGGCTCTCGTCCACCGAGCACAGCGCGCTGTTCCAGCAGAGCGCCGAGGTGCTCGCGGTGTCGTCGGCGGGGTCGCTCATCCGCCGCGAGGTCTGGCACGCGCTCGGCGGGTACGACGAGGCGATGCCGTTGCTGCGCGACGACGTCGACTTCGGCTGGCGGGTCAACCGCGCGGGCCACCTGGTGCTCTGCGTCCCGGTCGCCCGGATGCGGCACGCCCGTGCGGCGACGAAGGGCCTGCGCCTGCTGGACGCGGCCGTCGCACGACCCGGTCCGTCGGTCCGCGGCGTCGACCGCGCGCACGGGATGCGCACGTTCCTGGTCAACACCTCGGGTCCCTCGTTCCTCATCGGACTCCCGCGCCTGCTGTTGTTGTCCCTGCTGCGGGCGCTGGGCTTCCTGCTGCTCCGACGTCTCGCCGACGCGCACGCGGAGGTGGGTGCCGCCCGGTACCTGCTGACCCGCGGCCGGCTGCTGGAGGGACGCAGGGCGCGGCGCGGTTCCGCGGTCGTGCCCGGCCTCTTCACGAGCAGGCTGACCCGGTTCCGCAACGCCCTGCGCGCCGGGGCCGCGTTCCTGATCCGCCGCCGCGTCGAGGCCGACGCCGCACTGGGTCGTTTGCCCGCAACCGATTCCGGGTCCGCGTGGCTGGAGCCGTCCGAAGTGGACTCGCCGCGGCCGGTCGGACCGTCCGCGCTGCCGGCCGGCGCACGCGGCCGGCCGCGGGTCGCGGGCCTGCGCCGCCCGCCCGTCGTGGTCACGGTCGACGCGGCGCTGCCGGGTGCGCTGCGGCCGTCGCCCAAGCCGCGGCCCTCACCGGGACCGCGCCGCGACATGGTGTTCGTCGAGGTCGACCAGGGCCGGGTGCTGCGGTCGCTGGTGCTGGCACCACCGGTGTTGCTGCTGCTGGGGCTGTCGGCGCTGGCGGTGGTGGCGAACTGGTCGCGGCTCGGCCTGGACCTCGCGGGCGGCCGGCTGCTGCCGGTCGGGTCGCTCGGCGAGGTGTGGTCGGCGTACCTGGCGTCGTGGCACCCGGTGGCCGGCGGAACAGCGGCCCCGGCTCCCGCGGCGCTGGCGTTCCTCGGCCTGGTGCCGGGCGGGCCCCGGTTCGCGGTAGCGATGCTGCTCCTGGGTGACATCCCGTTGGCGGCCTTGTCGGCGTACATCGCTTCCCGTGGCATGCGCGTACGGCGTTCCGTGCGCGCGGTGGTCGCCGCGTTCTACGGCTTGCTGCCCGTGTCGACGACCGCCGTTGCCGAAGGGCGCCTGGACGTCGTCGTCGTGCACATCGTCACGCCGTTGGTGTTCGCCGGCGTGTACGCGGTCTTGCGCGCGTCGTCCACGCACGCATGGCTCGCCATGGCCTCGGGAACGGCCGTCGGCGTCGCCGTGCTCGGCGCGTTCTCGCCGCTGAGCCACGTGGTGGCGCTGGTGGGGGCCCTGGTCGGCTTCGTGGCGGTGTCGGGCGGTGCCCGCCGGATCGCCGCGCTGTTCGCGATCGTCCTGCTGCCGATGGCGCTGCTGCTGCCGTGGCCCGCCGTCCTGCTGCAACACCCCGAGATGGTCCTGAACGGCCTCGGCGCCGCCTACTCCTCACCGCCGCCGAACCTGATCGTGTGCTCGGTCTTCGCGGCCGCCGCGTTCGCCGCCGCGGTCCTGCGCCCGAACGCGGCGATGCTGCCCGGCCTGTTCGTGGTCGTGCTGGCGATCGGCGCGCTGGCCGCGGTCACCGCCTTCCACGCCTGGCCGGGAACACCGCTGGTGATCCTCGCCTGGGGCCTCGTCTGGGTGGTGCTGGCCGGGTGCCGGCGCGGTGTCACGCCGGGCGTCGCCGGTCGGCTGCGGGTGCGGCGCGCGGTGTACGCCGTGGGCGTGGTGACGCTGGCCAGCCTGGGTGTCGCGGGGGTGCTCGACCTGCGGACCGGTCCGCTGCGCGCCGACGGTGGCGAGCAGCTGAGCGCGTCGCTGACAGCGGAGCTGGACCGCTCGGGCCGGTCGGTGCTGGTCCTCGGCACCCCGACCCGCCAGGTGGCCGGCCGCATGCCCGCCTTCGGCGACGACGACCTCGTGCCGACCACGTCCTCACCCGCACGCCTGCGCCGGTGGACCACGTCCCTGCTCGACGGGTCGTCCTCCGCCGTGGGGGTGGCGCTGGCCCAAGCGGCGTCGTCCGGCGTGTCGTTCGTGGTGCTGCCCACCGCCGCGGACGCCGATCGCGTGCGTGCCGCGGCGGGGGAGCTGGTGTCGGTGGCGGCACCGACGACCGCGGGCCGTCCCGTGCTGCGCATCCGGCTGGTGTCCGACACCGGCGTGCTGCTGCCGCCGGAACTGGCCCGCCGCGCGCGCACCGGCGGCGACCCGCCCGCGGAACCGGCAGCGGAGGTGGCGCCGGTGAACGTGACGCTGCCGGACGTGGCGGTGCGGGTCTCGCCGGGCTCCGACGGGCGGGTGCTGGTGCTCGCGGCCGAGGACGAACCGGGCTGGGAGGTGTTCGTGGACGGTCAGCAGGTGCCGGTCGTGCGGTCCTGGGGCCACCTCGTCGGCGTGCCGCTGCCGGGGGCGGGGGCCGAGGTGAGGGTGACGATGAGCACAACGCTGCGGGACCTGCTGCTGCTCGCGCAGGCCGCGGTGGCGTTGTTCACGGTGCTGACGGCGATCCCCACGCGGCGGCGCCAGGCGTGAGCGGGCCGCTGTAGGTGCCGTGAGTGAGCGGGCCGCCGTGGGTGTCATGGGTGGCGGGCCGCCGTGGGTGTCGTGCGTGTGCGGTCGCCGTGGGTGTCGTGCGTGGGCGGGTCGCCGTGGGTGCCGTGCGTGGGCGGGCCGCCGTGGGTGTCGTGCGGGTGCGGGCTGCCACAGGTGCCGTGCGTAAGCGGGCCGCTGTAGGTGCCGTGCGTGAGCGGGCCGCCATAGGTGCCGTGCGTGTTTCCACACACACGACGGCGCCGGGATCCCCCGATTTCGATTCTAGTCGCGGGGTCCGACAGTCGGCGGGGGTCAGCTCTCGTCGATCACGTCCGGGTCCAGCCCGAGGTAGTTCGCCACCTGCTCCACCAGCACCTCGTGCACCAGGTCCGCGAGGTCCGCGCCGTCCTTCGCGCGGGCCTCCAGCGGCCGGCGGTACAGCACGATGCGGGCGCGCTGGTCCGAACCCGCGGGCAGCAGGCGCGCGAGCGGCACGTTGCCGTCCTCGACGACCCCGTCCTCGCCCTCCACCTGCACGTCGGGCACGTCGTCGACGGCCACGTCGAGCTGGGTGAGCTCGGTGCGCCAGCGGGCCTCGATGGGCTCCAGCGCCTCGATCACCAGAGCGTCGAAGCGCTCCGCCCGTGAGCGGGCCGCGGGCAGGGTGGCCGGGTAGAGCGGACCGCGCAGGCCCCTGCCGTGCCGGTCGCGACTGCGCCGACGCGGCGAATCCTGCCGCCGTGAACCCCGTGCCATCACCACAACCCAGCAGCCTAGTTGCTGTCCCGCGGGAGCAAACACAGCGTGCCTCACACACAGCCCCGCGTGGACGCGCTATCGTCCCGGATCGTGCGGAGCGTGAGACGGTGCTCGCGAACCGGGTGTGCTAACCCGGCTGTCGCCACGCTCACCTACGCCTATGCGGACTCCACCGCAGTCGTCGGACCGCTCGCCACGTACTCCGAACCGCACAGCTACGACCTGTGCGAGGAGCACGCGATGCGGCTCACGGCGCCGCGCGGCTGGGAGGTCGTGAGGCATCAGGGTGAGTTCGCGGCCCCCGAGCCGAGCGTGGACGACCTGACGGCGCTTGCCGAGGCCGTGCGCGAGGCCGGACGAGCAGATGTGACCCCGAAGCTGCCCGAGGTCCCGGCGGGGACCCAGCGGCGCGGTCACCTGCGCGTTCTTCCGGATCCGCACGAGGACTGAGCCACTCAACCCACGACCACACGCGTCGCTGATCTGCTCGCCGGTAGGCTGCCCTGGCAGTGGCCGTCAAGAGCGAGTTTCGGGAGTGTGCGGCGTGCGTGACCTGTCCGGCATCGTCAAGGCGTACGACATCCGCGGGGTGGTCGGCGAACAGCTGGACGCCGGTGTGGTTCGCGACTTCGGGGCGGCCTTCGCCCGCCTGGTCGGCGGACCCGCGATCGTGATCGGGCACGACATGCGCGACTCCTCGCCCGAGCTGTCCAGGGCGTTCGCCGAGGGCGCGCAGGCGCAGGGCGTCAACGTGATCAGCATCGGTCTCGCCAGCACCGACATGCTGTACTTCGCCTCCGGCAAGCTCGACCTGCCCGGCGCGATGTTCACCGCGAGCCACAACCCGGCGCAGTACAACGGCATCAAGCTCTGCCGCGCGGGCGCGAGCCCGGTCGGCCAGGACACCGGTCTCGCGCAGATCCGCCAGGACGCGGAGAACCAGGTGCCCGACGCCGAGGGCGTCGAACCGGGCACGTTCGAGGAGCGGAACATGCTCGTCGAGTACGCGGCCTACCTGAACCAGCTGGTCGACCTGAAGACCATCCGCCCGCTCAAGATCGTCGTGGACGCGGGCAACGGCATGGGCGGCTACACGGTGCCGCAGGTGTTCGAGGGCCTGCCCGTCGAGGTCGTCCCCATGTACTTCGAGCTCGACGGCAGCTTCCCCAACCACGAGGCGAACCCGCTCGACCCGAAGAACATCGTCGACCTCCAGGAGCGCACCAAGGCCGAGGGCGCGGACGCCGGTGTGGCGTTCGACGGCGACGCCGACCGCTGCTTCGTCGTCGACGAGAACGGCGACCCGGTCAGCCCGTCCGCGATCACCGCGCTCGTGGCCGTGCGCGAGCTGGCCAAGGACCCCGGCGGCACGGTCATCCACAACCTGATCACCTCGCACGCCGTCCCGGAGATCGTCACCGAGCACGGCGGCAAGCCCGTGCGCACGCGCGTCGGCCACTCGTTCATCAAGGAGGAGATGGCCAAGACCGGTGCCATCTTCGGTGGCGAGCACTCCGCGCACTACTACTTCCGCGACTTCTGGCGTGCCGACACCGGCATGCTGGCCGCGCTGCACGTGCTGGCCGCGCTGGGCGAGCAGGACGGCCCCCTCTCCGCGCTGACCAGCGCGTACGAGCGCTACTCCGCTTCCGGTGAGATCAACTCCACGGTCACCGACCAGGCCGGTCGCATCGCCGCCATCAAGGAGGCGTTCGGCTCGCGGGACGGCGTCGCGCTGGACGAGCTCGACGGTCTCACCGTGCAGCTGCCGGACGGCGCGTGGTTCAACCTGCGGGCCTCGAACACCGAGCCGCTGCTGCGCCTGAACGTCGAAGCCGCCAACGCCGAGGCCGTCGCCGCATTGCGCGACGAGGTCCTGGCGATCGTGCGGGGCTGAGGAGAGAACAGAAGTGGCCGTCAAGCTCGAAGAGCAGTTGCTGGACATCCTGGCCTGCCCGTGCCCCGAGCACGCCCCGTTGCGGCTCGGGACGCCGGACGACCCGGAGGCGGACTTCCTCACGTGCACCGCGTGCGGCCGTTCGTTCCCGGTGCGCGACGGCATCCCGGTCCTGCTGCTCGACGAGGCGGTCGAGCCGCCGTCGGCTGGGTGACGTAGGTGCTCGACGACACGCTGCTCGACGACTCGAGCCGCCTCGCCGACGCCGACACGGGCGGCTGGCTGCGTGCCGCCGCACGGGCCGGCGCCCAGGTGCGCGCCACCGCGGAGGCCGCGGCCGAGGCGGGGGTGGACCGGGTCTTCGCCGAACGCCCCCGCGCGGTCGTCCTGGTCACCCGGCCCGGTCACGCCGTCGCGGTGGCGGGCGTCGTCGTGGCGTTGCTCGGTCCGGGGTGCTCGGTGCCGGTCGTGGTGTCCGACGAGGTGCCGCCGTGGGTCGGCGCGCTCGACGTCGTGCTCGCGCACACCGAGGACCCCGGTGACCGGGTGCTCGCCGAGTCGATCGACCGCGCCGCCCGCAGGGGCGCGCGGACCCTGGTGACCGCGCCGGACTCCGGCCCGGTCGCCGCCGCGGCCGCGGGCAGGGCGGTGCTGCTGCCGCCGCGCGTGGACGTGCCGCCGGGCTTCAGCTTCCACCGCGCGCTCGCCGCGTGGCTCACGGTGCTGGGCTCGCTCGGCCTGCTGAAGGTCGACGTCGACCTGATCGCCGACGAGCTCGACCGCGAGGCCGAGCGCAACCACCCGGTGCACGAGTCGTTCGTGAACCCGGCGAAGTCGCTGGCCCTGCGTGTGGCCGACCGCACGCCGCTGCTGTGGGGCCTCGACGACGTCGCCACGTCCGTCGGGGTGCACGGCGCGGGCGTGCTGGCCGCGTTCGCCGGGGTTGCCTCCGACGTCGCCGGGTATCCGCAGGCACTGACCCGCCCGGTGCTGCACCGGCGGGCCGTGCAGGGAACTTCCGGCGCGGACCTGTTCGCCGACCCGGACGACGAGACCGGTGGACTCGTCCGCGTGCTGTTGCTGGCCGTGCGCCAGGGCCCCGTGGCCGAGGCGCTGCGGCGCGCCGCCGAGGACGCGCTGCCCGGTGCCGACGTGCTCGAACCGGCGGTCGAGGTGGTGGCGGGAGGCGACGCGGTCAGCGCCGCGCTGCTCGCGCTCCGCTTCGAGCTCGCCGCGTTGTACCTCGGGCTGGCCGCCGGAACGCTCGGCGGCAACCCGTACTGAGTTTGGGGAGCTGAACGAGAAGTGGACCTGCTGCACAACGCGGTGAGGCCGTACGCGTGGGGATCACGCACGGCCATCGCAGAGCTGCTCGGGAAGGAGGTGCCCGCACCTCATCCCGAAGCCGAGCTGTGGATGGGCGCCCACCCCGGCGACCCGTCCCGCGTGGTCGGCGCCGACGGCACCGAGCACTCGCTGCTCGACCTGCTGACAGCGGACCCCGACGCCCAGCTCGGCCGGCGCCTGATCGACCGGTGGGGCAGCCGGCTGCCGTTCCTGCTCAAGGTGCTCGCCGCCGAGGAGGCGCTGAGCCTGCAGGCGCACCCGTCCGCCGCGCAGGCCGCCGAGGGCTTCGCCGCCGAGGAGGCCGCGGGCGTGCCGCGCGACGCCGCGGTGCGCAACTACAAGGACCCGGCCGCGAAGCCGGAGCTGATCTGCGCGCTGACCGAGTTCCACGCCCTCGCGGGTTTCCGGGCGCCCGACCGCACGGCGGCGCTGCTGCGGTCGCTCGACGCACCCGACCTCGCGCCGTACACCGAGATGCTCGTCGCCCAGCCCGACTCGTCGGGCCTGCGCGCGTTGTTCACGATGCTGATCACGCTGCCGCAGACGTCGCTCTCGTCGCTGCTGCCGCAGGTGCTCGACGCGTGCGTGCTGCACGTGAAGGAGCGCGGCCAGTTCGACCTGGAGTGCCGCACGATCCTGGAGCTGGGCGAGTCCTACCCCGGTGACGCGGGGGTGCTGGCCGCGCTGCTGCTGAACCGCATCGTGCTGCAGCCGGGCGAGGCGATCCACCTGCCCGCCGGCAACCTGCACGCCTACCTGCGCGGCACCGCCATCGAGATCCTGGCCAACTCGGACAACGTGCTGCGCTGCGGTCTCACGCCGAAGCACGTCGACGTGCCGGAGCTGCTGCGCGTGCTCGACTTCGCCTGCGGCGACATGCCCGTGTCGACCGGCGAGGAGGTCGCGCCCGGCGTGCGGGTCTACCGGACGCCCGCGCCGGAGTTCGAGCTGTCCCGCCTGGACCTCACCGGCGAGACCCGGCTCGACCACGACGGCCCGCAGATCATGATCTGCACGGACGGCGCCGCGGTGCTGTCCAACTCCCGCGGCGAGGAGCTGACCCTGACCCGCGGCCAGTCCGTGTGGCTGCCCGCGTCGGACCCGGCGGTGCTCGTTCGACCGGATGGTGTTGAATCCGCTCAACTTTTCCGCGCCACGGCGGGAACGGACTAAGGTTCACGACCGGACAAAGCGGACCGGCTCCGGCCGGGACAGGTGCGAGGAGACAGGCGTGTCAGCAGGGGGCGGAACCAAGGCCATCGTCGCAGCGCTACTGGCGAACGCCGGTATCGCGGTGGCCAAGTTCACCGGATTCTTGATCACCGGCTCGTCGTCGATGCTCGCCGAGTCGGTGCACTCGCTCGCGGACACGTCGAACCAGGGCCTGCTGCTGCTCGGGCAGAAGACGGCCCAGCGCAGGGCCACGAGGCTGCACCCGTTCGGCTACGGCCGCGACCGGTACTTCTGGTCGTTCGTGGTGGCGCTGATGCTCTTCACCCTCGGCTCGGTCTTCGCGCTGTACGAGGGCATCCACAAGCTGCAGCACCCGGAGGGCCTCACCAGCCCGCTCGTGGCGGTCGGCATCCTCGTCGTCGCGATCGGCCTGGAGTCCTACAGCTTCGTCACCGCGATCAACGAGTCGAAGAAGATCAAGGGCGACGCCTCCTGGTGGGGCTTCATCCGCAACTCCCGCACCCCGGAGCTCCCGGTCGTGCTGCTGGAGGACCTCGGCGCACTCATCGGCCTGGTGCTGGCACTGCTCGGCGTCGGCCTCACCATGGTCACCGGCAACCCGGTCTTCGACGCGCTCGGCACCATCGCGATCGGCGTGCTGCTCGGCATCATCGCCGTGATCCTCATCATCGAGATGAAGTCGCTGCTGATCGGCGAGGGCGCCTCCGACTCCGACCTCGACGTGATCTGCGACGAGCTCGCCGCGGGCAAGGTGCAGCGCGTCATCCACATCAAGACCCAGTACATCGGCCCCGAGGAGCTGCTGGTCGCGGCGAAGATCGCGCTGGAGCCGCAGCTGCCGCTCGACGAGGTCGCGCAGGCCATCAACGACGCGGAACAGCGGGTGCGGGGCAAGGTGCCGCACGCGCGGCTCATCTACCTGGAGCCGGACCTGGACCGGACGACGGTCACCAGCGCCTGACGGTTGTGCAGTCGAAGCCCGTCCCGGTCTCGGCCGGGGCGGGCTTCGCCGTTCCTGGGGCTCCGCCCCAGACCCCGACACTCCCAAAGAAGCCGCCGACGCGATGAGTGGGTAGATGGCACGCCTGTTGCTTTGTGCGGCTGCCGGTTGCGTTGTTGGTTGCGTTGCGGTGTGCGTCTTCCCCGTCGAGCGCTTCGGAGCGCGCCAGACCTGGGCAGGGATGTCAACCGGGCGAAGGGCGTGCCCGGTTGACATCCCTCCCCAGGCCCGGCAGGACGATCGGAGCGCTAGACGGGGAAGCCACCCACCGCGGAACCGCCCGAGGAAAGGCCTTCACGCCTCGCCTTCGGCTCGAAGCCCGTCCCGGTCTCGACCGGGGCGGGCTTCGCCGTGAGCGGGCCTTGTGCGGTCGCACTGCGAACCAGGCCGGAGAAGGGGAGCCAACCGGGCAAGAAGGGTGCCTGGGTGACTCCCCTTCTCCGCCCAGGCAGACGATCGCGGCGTTCGGCGGGGAAGCTGCTCACCGCGGAACCGCCCGAGAAAACCTCGAACACCTCCGGAACCCGTCTCGCTTCGCCGCGGCGGGTTTCGCCGCGTTCGGGATCGGGAAGCACGGAAGTCCTGACAACGTCCGAACACAGCTGCGGGCATCTCACCTGGTGATACCTCTAGGGTGGGCCGAACGCGTTCCATTGAGGAGGTATCGATCGTGCCGGGCAACGGGTTGTGGCGCACGAAGTCCATCGAGCAGTCGATCGCGGACACGGACGAGCCGGACACCAAGCTCCGCAAGGAGCTCACCGCCTGGGACCTGACCGTCTTCGGTGTCGCGGTCGTGATCGGTGCCGGCATCTTCACGCTCACCGCGAGCACCGCGGGCAACCTGGCGGGGCCGTCGGTGTCGCTGGCGTTCGTGCTGGCGGCGATCGCGTGTGCGCTGGCGGCGTTGTGCTACGCGGAGTTCGCGTCCACGGTGCCGGTGGCGGGGAGCGCGTACACGTTCTCGTACGCCACGTTCGGCGAGTTCGCGGCGTGGATCATCGGCTGGGACCTGGTGCTGGAGTTCGCGCTCGGGTCCGCCGCGGTGGCCAAGGGCTGGTCGATCTACCTGCAGACGGTGCTGGCGCAGCTCGGTGTCCAGGTCAAGACGACGGTCGCGCTCGGGCCGCTGCAGTTCGACTGGGGCGCGGTGGTGCTGATCGGTGCGCTGTCGGCGTTGCTGGTGGTGGGCACGAAGCTCAGCTCGCGGGTCAGCACCGTCATCACGACGGTCAAGGTGGCCGTGGTGCTGCTGGTGATCATCCTGGGCGTCCAGTACATCAAGGCGGAGAACTACACGCCGTTCATCCCTCCCGCGGAGACCGGTGGCGGTGCGCACAGCGGGGTCGACCAGTCGCTGCTGAGCGCGATCACCGGCTTCGGCGGCAGCTCGTACGGCACGCTGGGACTGCTCGCGGCCGCGAGCCTCGTGTTCTTCGCGTTCATCGGGTTCGACGTCGTGGCGACCACGGCGGAGGAGACCAAGAACCCGCAGAAGGCCGTGCCGCGCGGCATCCTCGGCTCGCTCGCCATCGTCACCGTGCTGTACGTGGCGGTGTCGCTGGTGATCACGGGCATGGTGCCCTACGAGAAGCTCAAGACCCAGGCCGACGGGTCGCGTGCGACGCTCGCCAGTGCGTTCGCCGAGAACGGGGTCACGTGGGCGGCGACCGTCATCTCGGTCGGTGCGCTCGCGGGTCTGACCACCGTCGTCATGGTGCTGATGCTCGGCCAGAGCCGGGTGCTGTTCGCGATGTCGCGCGACGGGCTGCTGCCGCGCGGGCTCGCGAAGACCGGCAAGCACGGCACGCCGACGCGGATCACGGTCATCATCGGGATCGTCGTCGCCATCGCGGCCGGCTTCACCTCGATCGGCACGCTCGAAGAGATGGTCAACGTGGGCACGCTGTTCGCGTTCATCCTCGTGTCCGCCGGTGTGCTGGTGCTCCGCAAGACCCGGCCGGACCTGCCGCGCGGGTTCAAGGTGCCGCTCGTGCCGCTGGTGCCGATCCTCGCGATCCTCGCCTGCCTGTGGCTGATGCTGAACCTGACCGTGTTCACCTGGATCCGGTTCCTCGTGTGGATGGCGCTCGGTGTCGGTGCCTACTTCATCTACAGCCGGCGGAACTCGCTGCTCGCCAAGGGCAACCAGAAGACGCCCACCAACTAATCTGCGAGCCATGGCGAACCCGCGGTGGCTGTCCGAGGAGGAGACGTACGCCTGGCACCACTTCGTCCAGGCGTACCACCTCCTCGAACGGCAGATCGAACAGCAGCTGCAGCGCGACGCGGGGCTCTCGCACGCGCAGTACAACGTGCTGGTCGTGCTGTCCGAGCAGCCCGGCAACCGCATGCGGATGACCGAGCTGGCCCGGCGGGTGGTCGTGTCGAAGAGCTCGCTGACCTACCAGATCGGCAAGCTGGAGAAGAGCGGGCTCGTGCGGCGCGAACCGCACGAGTCCGACGAGCGCGGCATCGTCGCCGTCCTCACCGAGGCCGGGCGGGAGCTGCTCACGACCACCGCGCCCGGTCACGTGGAGACCGTGCGCGAGTACCTCGTCGACCTCTTCACGCCGGACCAGCTCGCGCAGCTCGGCGAGCTCATGGAGGTCGTGCACGAGAAGGCCGACAACTGAGCACGTCGCCAGACGTTGTGCCTCCGACGCCCCAAGCCTGGAAGGCCGTTGTGGACAGGTGGAACCGGTCGACGATCCACGAGCAGTAGCTCAGCGGTGAGTGGTAGCGGTACTTCCGGTGACCGACGAGGCGGGGTGTTCGTTGAGCGCGTCGGCCGGATCCGTCTTGCCCGTCAGACGGGTGCCTTCGAGGATCGCCTTGGGCGCGAGCTTCATGGTGCGTTAGCTTGCCTCGTGATCCTGTGCCTCGACGTCGGTTCCACCTGGACCAAGGCCGCTCTCGTCACCGAGGAGGGCGAGCTGGTCCGCACGGGACAGCACCCGACCACCCCGCCCGAGGTGCTGCGGGGTGTCGACGCACTGCGCGCGAGCGTGGGCGACGGCGAGGTCCTGGCGTGCTCGTCGGCCGGTGGCGGGCTGCGGCTGGCGGTCGTCGGCCAGGAACGCGTGGTCAGCGCCGAGGCCGGATATCGGGTGGCGCTGAGCGCGGGCGCCAAGGTCGTGCACGTCAGCGCGGGGCCGGTGGACGTGAAGGCGTTGCGTGCGAGTGCACCCGACCTGGTGCTGCTGGTCGGCGGCACGGACGGCGGCGACCAGTCGGTGTTGCTGCACAACGCGGGCAAGCTGGCCCGCGTGGCCGTGCCGATCGTGCTGGCCGGCAACGTCGAGGCGCAGCCGGAAGCGCTGCGGCTGCTGCACAACCGGACCGTCGTCGCCTGCCCGAACGTGCTGCCCGACGTCGGCAGGCTCGCCCCCGAACCCGCTCGCCGGGCGATCCGGGAGGCGTTCCTGCAGCACGTCATCGGCGGCAAGGGCCTGTCGAGGGGCCCGCGGTTCCGGCGGCTGGTGCGGGCCGTCACCCCCGACGCGGTGCTGGGAGGCGTGTCCCGGCTGGCCGCGCAGGACCGCGAGGGAGCGGTGCTCGTGGTCGACGTCGGCGGTGCCACGACGGACGTCTACTCCGCGGTGTCCACAGCGGACAGCGAGGGCGTGGAGCGGACCGTCGCCCTGCCACCGGACCGCCGCACCGTCGAGGGCGACCTCGGCATGCGCTGGTCCGCTCCGGGAGTGGTCAAGGAGGCGCACGCGGAACGCCTCACCACCGAGGACCTGACCGCGGAGGCGCAGCGGCGGGCCGAGGACGTCGGCTGGCTGCCGGAGGACCCGGCCGTGGACACGAAGCTGGCGTCGTTCGCCGCGGTCCTGGCCGTCCGCAGGCACCTGCGGCAGGTCGACGGCCAGCTCGGCCCGCACGGCGCGGGCCTGCTCGTGCTGTCCGGCGGTGTGTTCCGGCACATGGCCGACATCACGCCGGTCGAGGAGGCGCTGCGCGGCGACCCGGTGCTGCGGCCCGTGCTGCGGACCGCGGAGATCACCGTGGACCGCGACTACGTGCTGGCACCGGTGGGCCTGCTCGCCGAGTCGGGGCGGCACGAGGCCGCCGACCGACTGGCGAAGCGGCTCAGCTGAGGAGCTCCTCGGCGTCCTCGTCCACGAACTCCAGGAGGTCGCCGGGCTGGCACTCCAGCACCCGGCACATGGCTTCGAGCGTGCTGAACCGCACGGCCTTGGCGCGGCCGTTCTTCAGCACCGCGACGTTGGCCGGTGTCAGCCCGACCTTCTCCGCGAACTCGCCGACGCTCATCTTGCGCTTGGCCAGCTCGACGTCGATGCGCACGACGATGGCCATCAGATCACCGCTTCCATGTCGGTGCGCAACGTCGTCGCCCGCCGCAGCAGTGCCCGCATCACGACCATCACGAGCCCCACCACCGTGACGCCGGTCGTCAGCAGGAACAGCAACATCGGCAGGCCGGGGTCGTCGGCGTTGAAACCGACCCACAGGAACACCGACACCAGCACCACCCAGCCCGCCGTGATCGCCCAGATCATCACGTCGACCCACTTGAGCGCGGCCTCCGTGAAGATCAGATCTTTGCGCACCAGCGTGAGCAGTTTCCACGTGGCGACCACCACGACCTGCACGCACACCACCCAGAACACCGTGATGATCGTCGCGGGCCACCTCAGGTGCGCGTCGTTCGGACTCGTCTCCGCCATGTGCCGGAACTGGCCCGGCAACGACATCGTCTCGAACACGACCAGGATCCCGAACAGGACCACGAGGAAGACCCGCAGGGCGGTCACCGCCCAACGCTCAGCAATCATGCATCGAGTATCGGTAGCCATCTATCGAAAGTCAATCGGTAGTGATCGTGTTGCAACAGGTGTCCCCGATGGCCCGGCAGGTCTCTACAGTGATCGCCGTGGGACTGCGTGAGCGCAAGAAGACCGAGACCCGAGCGGCGCTGGCGGCCGCCGCACTGCGCCTGGCCCTGGACAAGGGCGTCGACAACGTGCGGGTCGACGAGATCGCCGAGGCCGCGAACGTCTCACCGCGCACCTACAACAACTACTTCCCGAGCCGCGACCACGCGATCGTCGCGGGCATCACGGCGACGCGCGCGTTGCAGGTCACCGCGGCCCTGCGGGAACGGCCCGCCGACGAACCGCTGGTCGACTCGATCGTCGCCGCGTTCGCCGCCCAGTACCGGGAGCCGCCGTCGGAGGCGCTCGCGCTGGTCACCTCTACGCCGTCGCTGCGGGAGGCCTACCTCGACTCGGTCACCGCGGTGGAACCGCCGATCGCCGAGGTGATCGAGCAGCGGCTGGGCAAGGACCCGCTCGGTGCGGCCGTGCTGGCGGCCGCGGTGTCGGCGGCGGCCAGGCTGGCGGTGCGGCGGTGGGTGGACGTGCGGCCGTCCGGCCTGGTCGTGGTGCCGGCGGCGACCGTGGAGGAGCACCTGCGCGAGGCGATCGGCCACCTCGCGCTCGCCCTCACGTGAGCTCGTCGCGCAGCACGCACATCAGCAACGAGTCGTGCCACTCGCCGTCGCGGTGGAACGACTGCCGCAACCGCCCGTCGACCTGGAAGCCGACCTTCTTGTAGGACTTGACGGCACGCTCGTTCGCCTCGACCACGCCGAGCTCGATCGAGTGCAGCCGCATGGTGTCGAACCCGTACCGGCAGATCGCGCGCAGCGCGTCCGTGCCGTAGCCGCCGCCCCAGTACTCCTTCTCGCCGATGTAGATGTCGACCTCGGCCCGCGCGTTGACCGGGTCCGCGTCGCGCAGCGCGACCACGCCGATGAGCCGGCCCTCGTCGAGCGTCTCGATGCACAGGGTGACCTTGTCGTGCCGGTTCTCCTGGCGGTCGGCGAAGCGCTTGCGGATGGCCGCCAGCGACTCGTGGAAGTAGCTCTGCAACCAGCGCATGACGTCCTCGTCGTTGTGCCAGCGGTAGAACGCGTCGGCGTCCTCCGGCTCGACGGGACGCAGGCGCACGAGATCCCCGGTCAGCATGACCGCGACACTAGGAGCCGCCGAGGATGTCCCGCGACCCGATATTCGGCTTGCGCGCGAAGGGCAGCGACGGCGCCTCCGGCGTGTCCACCCGCATCAGCCCCGCCGCGATGGCCACGGCCCGGTCCCACTCCGGGTCCGAGGTGTAGTCGGAGTGCGCCGACACGCCCGACCGCCAGCGCCGGCCGGGGAACGGCCCCCGCTGCGGGTCCGGCAGCCAGTGGTCGCCGCCCAGCACCAGCGCTCCCGTCGGCCCGCGCAACGCCGGTGCCAGCGCGCCCTCCGACCCGTCCTCGCGGTAGCCGGCGCCGAGCAGCATGCCGTCGAACACCTGCCGCCGCCACGTCGTCACCGCACCGCCCAGCGGGTCCGTGCCCCGGCACAACGCGCGCCAGCGGCCGTCGAGCCCACCGGCCAGCCGCGCCAGCGACGCGTGCGGCACCACCGCCGGGAACGCCCGCGGGTAGGCCCACTGCAGCTGCGAACCCGCGGTGACGAGCCCGATCCGCTCCCGGTCCTGCGGTGGCAACGACTCCAGCAACCGCGCGGCCGCGACGGCGACGAGCAGCGAGCCCTGCGAGTGTCCACACAGGACCACGCGCGTGCCGGGGTCGCGCAGGTGGTCCTCGACCCGCGACACCAGCTCCGGCACGACCTTCAGCGCGTAGCAGGGCGGCACGATCGGGTGCGCCTCCCGCGGCCAGAACTGCGCGATGTCCGCGATGATCCCGAGCCGCCGCCCGGACTCCGGCTGCCGCGCGGCCAGGTAGACCGCCCGCAGCAGCGACACGGCGAGCAGGCCGAGCACGCCCACGCCGAACGCCGAGAACGGTCGCGTCCACGCCGCCAGCGGCACGTCCCGCACCCGCAGGACGGTCGCGATCACGGCGCCGGTGACCAGCACGAACGCCACGATCATCATCAGGTGGTGGCCGTGGTTGCGCTCCCAGCGCGCCCACCACCACGCCCGCGTCGCGGCCCGCAGGTCGCGCATCCGGCCGGAGTGCAGCAACGACGCCTCACGCGCCCACAGCTTGCCCTTGCGGAACGCCCGCCAGCGCACCGCGCCGGTGAACGACGCCACCGCGAACGTGCTCAGCAACGCCAACGCGCCCGCCACACCCCACAGCAGCGTGATGTAGCCGTACCCGACCGGCAGGTGCAGCTCCTCGCCGAGCGCCTTGCGCACCGGCAGCGCGATCCCGGCACCGAACCCGCCGCCCAGCAGCCCCGCGACCGCGAGCACCGGCGCGGCGAACCAGCCACCGGCCCACGGCCGCAGCTCGCGCGGCAGGTCCTTCCACGTCCCGCGGGCCAGCACCGCCGCGGGCACCAGCACCAGCCCGAACAGCACGAGCACGAACGCCATCAGCAGCGCGATCACCTGCACGGTCACGTCGGCGCCCGGCACCCGGTCCGGCAGCTGTTCCTGCAAACCCAGCGTGACCAGCACCAGCACCGCCGCCAGCGCGAGGAACACCCGGCGCGGCCTGCGCGACAACGCGGCCCGCAGCCACCGCCCACCGCGGTGGGGTGCGCCGCCCGTCGGGTCGTCCAGCAGCAACGCGCTGACCAGGCACAACCCGATGAACACCAGCGACGCGACCCACGCCGCGGTGATCGCCACCCCCATCGGCCCCGAGGCCGTGAGCTGCTGCAACGGCCCACCCAGCGCGATCAGCGCGGCAGTCGCCAGGCCCATCACGACGTGCAGCGAGCGCAGCGCCGGCGTGTCCGGGTCGGTCGCCACGTGCGCGCCGGGCAGGCCCGAGGACGGCTGCCGCTCCTCCTTCTCCGCCTCGGCGATCTCGCGGCGCTCGATCCGCCACTCGACGTGCGAGATCCGGCGCATGACGACCAGCAACGCGATGATTGGGAAAAGTCCTAGGAACGCCCGGAACCAGGGGAAGGTGCGCGCCTCGGCCGGAATGCTGGTCAGGCAGCCGGTGCCGGGACGCAGGCACTGCGCGGCGAGCAGGTCGAGGCTCACCACCGAGACCTGCGCGATCAGCAGTGCCGTGAGCAGCAGCGCGAACACCCGCAGCAACGACCGCAGACCGAGCCCCAGCAGGTGCGCCGGCAGGTTCCGATCGGGAACGGGGGGCAGCATCCAGTGGGCGACGTTGGCGATGCTGAACGGGAAGAGCAGCGCCCACGTGGCCTTGGCCACACCACCCGACGTCATCCCGCCCCACAGGTAGCCCTCGACGACCCGGGGCACGGACCGGCTCTCCGTCTGGAGCACGGGACCGGGCGCGGGCCTGCGGAGTCTGTCGGCGGGGCGCACGATGCGCCCCAGCCCGTCTCCGGCGACGTCCACGGCCGCTACGGCGTCGACCAGCGTCTGCGGCGTCGTCCCCTGCACACCGTGCACCCGCAGTTCGACCACCCGTGTGTCGGGGCCCGCAATGAACACCCCAGACCTCCCTCACCCGACGTGAGGTCATAGTGGTGCATCGTGAGGGCGGTATGGTCGCACGACACCCTCTCCGAAGTGCCTTGGAGGACTTCGCAATGACCGCGGACCGCTTGCAGACCCGCAACGGCATCGACTTCGCTGTGGCCGACCTGTCACTCCACGAGTTCGGCCGCAAGGAAATCCGTCTGGCGGAGCACGAGATGCCCGGCCTCATGGCGCTCCGTCGCGAGTACTCCGGTGCACACCCCCTCAAGGGCGCCCGCATCTCGGGCTCCCTGCACATGACCATCCAGACGGCCGTGCTCATCGAGACGCTGGTCGACCTGGGCGCCGAGGTCCGCTGGGCCTCCTGCAACATCTTCTCGACCCAGGACCACGCGGCCGCGGCCGTCGTCATCGGCCCGCACGGCACCGAGGAGGAGCCCAAGGGCGTCTCCTGCTTCGCCTGGAAGGGCGAGACGCTGCCGGAGTACTGGTGGACCTGCGAGCAGATGCTCACCTGGCCCGACGGCAAGGGCCCGAACATGATCCTGGACGACGGCGGCGACGCGACGCTGCTGGTCCACAAGGGTGTGCAGTACGAGGCGGCCGGTGTCGTCCCGTCGGCCTCGGAGGACGACTCCGAGGAGTGGGGCATCGTCCTGGACACGCTGCGCGCGTCGCTGGAGCGCGACGGCAAGAAGTGGACGAACATCGCCGAGGGCATCCGCGGCGTCACCGAGGAGACCACGACGGGCGTCATGCGCCTGTACCAGCTGGCCGCCGCCGGTGACCTGCTGTTCCCCGCGATCAACGTCAACGACGCGGTCACCAAGTCGAAGTTCGACAACCGCTACGGCATCCGCCACTCGCTGGTCGACGGTCTCAACCGCGGCACCGACGTCCTGATCGGCGGCAAGGTCGCGGTCGTCTGCGGCTACGGCGACGTCGGCAAGGGCTCCGCGGAGTCGCTGCGCGCCCAGGGCGCCCGCGTCATCGTCACCGAGATCGACCCGATCTGCGCCCTGCAGGCCGCCATGGACGGCTACCAGGTCGCGCGCCTGGAGACGGTCCTGCCGATCGCCGACATCGTCATCACGACGACCGGCAACAAGGACGTCGTCACCGTCGAGCACATGGCCCAGATGAAGCACCAGGCGATCCTGGGCAACGTCGGCCACTTCGACAACGAGCTCGACATGGCCGGCCTCCAGCGCTACCCCGGCATCCGCAAGACCAACATCAAGCCCCAGGTCGACGAGTGGACCTTCCCGTCGGGCCGCACGATCATCGTGCTGTCCGAGGGCCGCCTGATGAACCTGGGCAACGCCACCGGCCACCCCTCGTTCGTCATGTCGAACTCCTTCTCCAACCAGGTGATCGCCCAGATCGAGCTGTTCACCAAGTTCAAGGAGTACGACAACGAGGTCTACCGCCTCCCGAAGGTGCTCGACGAGAAGGTCGCGCGCATCCACCTGGAGGCGCTCGGCGGAGAGCTGACCAAGCTCACCAAGGAGCAGGCCGAGTACATCGACGTGGACGTCGAGGGCCCGTTCAAGCCGGAGCACTACCGCTACTGATCTGCCCTGACAGGGGCCTCCCGCGCAGGGTCGCGGGAGGCCCCTGTTTTCATGTCCGTCGTGGGATTCTTCGGCACCTATGCCTACGAGAACGGCTCCTGGACCACGTTGTCCGAGGGCGAACTGCCGCCGCTGACCGAGCCGTGGCTGTGGATCGACATCCACGACAGCGACATCACCTCGGTCGTCTACGCGCCCGCTGGGCCTGGCACCGGCGTCGCCTACCTGGGGCTGACGCCGCGCACGTACTTCGAGAACCCCGGCGCGTCCGACCCCACGGATGTCTCGCGTGAGGCTGCCGGGTTGGCCGCGTGGGCTGGGCAGGTGTCGGCCGAGGAGATCCGCGGGTTCCTGGCCGAGGACGAGGACCCGGACTCCTTTTCGTGGGACGAAGGGGAGGACGTGGACGCGTTCGACGGTGCCGAGGTGTTCGTCGAGGTCAAGACGGCGCGGTTCCTGGCGGCGATGGGGTTGCCGGTGCCGTACGAGCTCAGCTGACGAACGTGCATGGCAACGCTCGGAGACGTCATCGCCGCGTTGCGCGCAAGCCTGGAACGGCTGCCCTTCGCCGAACTCGCCAATGCACTTGACGCCGCCGAGGAAGCGCACGTTCTCATCGAACGGGCGGCAGCCGGAAGCGGCCAAGCCGACATCCACCAGGTGCTCGACACGTTCGCGCAGGTGATCGCGGGCATCGACGCGTTGCAGCGCAGGTTGACCACCATCCACGCTGGTGTGACGGCTGTGGCGAACAGGCTGGAGGGCAGCGGTCGAGCCGACGAACCGTTGCCAGCAGCACCTGTTCCTGCGCCCGGCGCGACGTTGCTCGCCAAGCTCCCCGCTCGGGAGAACGGCAAGACGTCGGGGATCTGGGTCGGTGAGGACGGTGTGGAGCGTCCGCTCGTCAGCGGCGAGCACGACTGGCAGCAGGCACGCGGCGTGCTGGCGGAGCTGGGGATCGGCCCGGCCAGGGGCACCCTGTGGGTCGCTTCGCACGTCGAGGTCAAGCTCGCCGCGGCCCTCCGCGCCCTGTCGTCCATGCGCGTTACGCTCGCCGTCAACAACGCGCCGTGTGACGAGGGCCGGTGGTCCTGCGACCGCCTCCTGCCGAGGATTCTCAAGCCGGGTCAGACCGTGACAATCCACTGGCCAGGTGGTCAGCGGACCTACCGGGGGAAGGAAGCCCAGGGATGAGCTATGTCTTGGAGGCTTCGTACAAGCACGGTGCCGGCGTGCGCTTCCTGCGCGGCGACGGTGACATCGACGGCTTCCTCACCGAACTGCTGAACGCCGGACCGGACTACCGGTCGGCGACGGTCTACGCCGTGGACGAGGCCGCCGACGAGGACCCCGCACACGAGCTGGTGGTCGGCGTGGACGAGGCCACCGGGCTCGGTGCCGTCCGCTACGCCGGCGACGACGGCGAGTGGTTCAGCAAAGGCGGGAAGGTCAATCCCGACGGTGTGCGCTTCCTGTACTACGGCACCGCGCACGAGTACCCCGCCGACTCGGAGGTGCCGCTCGACCTGGTGCGGCAGGTTCTGCGGGAGCTGCTGGCGAACGAGGGCAAGCGGCCCAAGTGCGTGACGTGGCAGGCGGCGGGCGACTAGCGCTCGTCGCCGCTGACGAACGCCCGCCAGGCCTCGTCTCAGACCTCGGCGACTTCGCGTAGATGCGGGAAGTCCGCCGGAACCAGCCCACCGTGGTCGAGGTAAGCGGCCAGCACGGCGCGAACGGTGTCCAGCGGGACCTCGTAGCTCGCGGGGACCAACGTCTCGTGCTCCTGGAAGTCGTACACCCGCACCCCGGTCGCGTTCGGCGTGCCCTCGGTCGCGCGCAGTTCGTCCATCCCGCTGATGCGGACATACCCCTTTTCCGCACCGATGCCGGCGTTCACCGTGGGGAATCCGTAGGGGTCCTCCGCGATGGACACCTCCACCAGTGACGGGTACGGCTGGGCCGCGGATCGTGCGCTCACCCGATCGATGAACGCGGACAACTCCTCGTGCGACTTCACGATGATCGCCGGCTCGCCCGGGCCGTAGTCGCTGTCCGGGCTCTGGTCGTACCAGATCTCGATGATTCCCTCCAAGACCTGCACAACGCCTCTGGACTCGCGGTGCGCCACATGGTCAGACGGTCACGAACGCCCGCCAGGCCTCAGCGCTGAACTCCAGCTCGGGGCCAGCGGTGTTCTTGGAGTCACGCACGCGCACGACCTCGGCGAATGCCACTTCGACGCAGTTGCTGTCGACGGAGTCGCCGCCGCTGTAGCTGCTCTTACGCCAGGTGCAGTCTCCGGCCACTGAGGTCCTCCCGCGATCGGCTGGCGAGGTCCGCCACCATCGTTCGCGATTGTTCCTCACTGAGGGCGAGCGCATCCAGCCGTCCGAAGAGCGACTTGCAGCGCTTCGTCCCGATCTGGTCCTGGACGAAGACCTGGGCGATGTCGCATTCCGAGAAGGCGACATCGCTGCGCTTCTCGTACTGCCACAGGATGTAGTTGGCCGTCAGGACGCCGGCGGGACCACTCGTCGCGGGCACGATCCGGAGAACGTGCGTGTGGAACAACAGCCTCATCAGCTGGTCTTCCATGACCGCATCCGTGCCGACTTTGAGCCGCAGGGCGTTCTCGTGGATGTAGAAAGTGCATGAGGGCCGGTCGTGTCGCTGCAGCAGCGACTGCCGTTCCATCCGGAAGCGGACCGCCGCCGCAATCAGTTCGGGTGTGAGCACTTCACGAGCCTCGAACAGCGCCAGCGCGTACTCCTCGGTCTGCAGCAAGCCCGGAATGTACGTCAGGTCGTAAGTCGTGATCGCCTGCGCGGCGGACTCGGCCATCACCATGGTGCGCAGGTTGGTCGGCGCTTGGACGAAGTACGGGTCGAAGGCGCGGCGGTACCGGTCCAGAAACCCCTCGATGAACTCCAGCGACCGCCCACACCGCCCCAGGTACTGCACGATGTCGATCTCGCTCGCCCGCACCTTCCCGTGCTCGATGTTCGACACCTTCGCGGGGTCCCACCCGAGCATCCGCGCGATCCTGCGCCCGCGGAACGTCGTGCACTGCTCGCGGATCTGGCGCAGCTCGTCACCGAGGTCACGGCTGTACGGGGTGGACGGGTCACCGTTCATGGAACTCGAAGGTAGGCGTTGTGCGAAGAACAACATCGGCCCCGAACGGGTGCACTTACTCGGTTGACGTGCGAGGTTGACTGAGCGGGTGCTCATGACCCTCATCGGCCGGACCTTGCGCGTGCCCACCTCGACCGGGGCCGCCGGTGACGGCCGGGCCGAAGCCAGGCGGTTGGACGCGGCGCTGGTGCAGGTGGGGTTCAAGGCGTCGAAGGAGCTCGTGGAGCACGTGGCGGGTCTGCAGAACCCGGCCGCGTACACCCGGACGGTCGTGGACGCCGTCCGCAGGCTCGTCGGGGACGACGTGCGGCACAACCCCTACTTCAAGGACTTCCCGCACGGCGTGCCGGACACCGTCGAGTTCTGGACGCACTGCCTGCGCGACGCGCTGCTCAAGAACGTGCCTGCCGACGAGCTCGCGGCGAACGGCGTGCTCAACCTGCTCGCGTTGCCGGAGTACGGCACCCACCGGCACACCTACGAGGAGCTCCTCCAGGCGCACGACGCGCTGATCCCGTCCGTCAAGGACCGCGTCACCGTCCTGCACCTCGGCGGGACCGAGGCTGAGGAGACCCGCCGCCTCTACCTGGAGCTGGCCGGCAGCCCGACGCCGCTGGGCGAGGCCGACCTGCACCTGCTCGCCGAGCTGGCCGAGCAGACCGACGAGCTGCCGGAGGCCGTGCCGGTCAGGGAGAACCGCGCGGTGGTCAACGCCGCCCGGCTGGCCCGTGGTGCCGTGCCGTCCGTCGACACCGTCACGGACGTGCTGCGGCTGGCGTGCCAGGCGTCGGGCGGGGACGTGACACTGCGGACGCCCACCCGGTTCCGGTCGTTCCGGCGGCCGGAGCGCCGGGTCCTGCTGGCGGCGCTGGACGAGACCGTGCGGAGCAACCCCGGCAAGCTCGGTGACGTGCCGCGGCACCGTGAAGCGTGGAAGCGGCTCGGGGAACGGCTGCACCCGCACGAGTACGAGCTGCTGCCGTGCGCGCAGGACGTGTTCGCGGTGGCACGCAGGGAGAAGGTCGTCAGGTCGTTCGCAGGACGGGTGGAGCTGGCGTTCCAGGAGGGCGACCTCCGCACGGCCGTCGGTGTCCTCGGCGCGGCACCGGGGATGCTGCTGCGCCAGCTCGACCGGCTGCTGCGGTACGGCGCGGACCAGGACCTGGTCGTGGACGCCGTGCGCGCCGCCGCGCCCGAGGTGTCCGGCCGCGTGCTCTGCTCGGTGCTCGAACACCTCCAGAACCGCGAGAAGCCGGACGCCGCGAGGGTCTTCGCCAACCGGAACGGCCGGGCGTGGGTCACGGACGACGTCCGGCCGCCGCTCGCGAGCCCCGTCGTCGGTGCCCTGGTCGACGTGCTGGAGGACGAGCTCGTCCGCAGGCTGCCCGGTGTCTCGGAGCTGCGCGTGGCGCCCGAGGCGCTCGACGTCGTGCTCCCGTTGTCCGGCAAGGCCTCCGAAGAGGGGTTCAACGTGCTGCCGCGCGGGTCGAAGGCGTGGCTGGAGGGCGACCTCCTGCGGTTCTTCGCGTACTGGCGGCAGAAGGGGCAGCGCACCGACTACGACCTGTCCGCGGTGCTGCTCAACGCCGCCTTCGACTTCAAGGGGCAGGTGTCGTGGACCAGCCACCACGGCGACGGCGCCTACTACTCGGGTGATCTCACCGAGGCGCCGGACGGTGCCACGGAGTTCATCGACGTGCCCCACTCCGCCATCACCGCGAAGTACGTGGTGCCGCAGGTGAACATCTACGACGGCGAGGGCTTCAACGAGGTCGCCGAGTCGATGTTCGGGTTCATGACCCGGGAGCCCGGCCAGCGCGGCAAGCCGTTCGAGCCGAGCACCGTGCGGGCGCGCAGTGCCATGCGCGGCAACGGCCGGGTCGCGCTGCCGGTCGTCTTCGAGCGCTGCGAGGGCGGCTGGCTCGCCACGTGGCTGCACCTGTACCTGCGCGGCGCCTCGTGGGGGAACCGGGTCGAGGGCAACTGCGGCATCGTGCGCGAGACCGTGGCGGCTGTACTGGGGCGCAAGCACTTCACCGTCTGGCACCTGGCCGACGTGGTGCGCCGCAAGTCCACTCCGGACGGAAGTCCGCTCACCGCGACCGTCGAGCAGCTGGACAAAGTCCTGGACAGGACTGCTAGCGTGGACGACGCGAGGCCATGAGAGGGCTTCCTTCTCACACTCCTGTAAAGATAGCCCTCTCGCTTTCCTCGCCCTCGCTTCTCAGCTCCACTCGACCGCGATGCCCGCGATCCCCGGCCCGACGTCGCTGAAGTAGGCGCTCACCACGCCGCCGAGCCCGCACACCAGCTCCTCGACGTCGACCGGGGTGGCCTCGGCCGACGCGCGGAACTGCTTCGTGCACCGCGCCGGCATCGCCCGCCGGTGGAACGACAGCTGCACCAGGTAGGAGCCGCAGACGTCGCGGAACGTGCGGTGGTTGCCGGGCGTCGCGCCGCCGGTGTCGTCGACGACGGTGTAGCTGAAGACGTGCTCCTCACCGGCCGAGAGCCTGCGGTCGAAGAGCATCTCCACGGCCAGGTTCCGGGAAGCGCCCTCCCTGCGCAGCCGCCCCTGCCGGCAGCCCTCACCCGCGCGCACGAGCGCGTTGTCGATCACCGCGCCGTCGTCGCCCTGGTGGACGGCGAGGTAGCGATCCGGGCCCTGGCGCACCGCGCGCACGACCAGCCGTGTGGTGATGGAGCGCTGCTCGCGGTGCATGCCGATCTGCACGGTGTCGTGCACGGAGAGCACTTCGAGGTCGGCGTTGCTGCGCGCGGCCTCGGGCACCGAGTCGAACGAGGCGAGCAACGGCGCCGAGTCCGGGCACGTCGGCACCGGGCGCGGCAGGTAGGTGTTGGCGGTGCGTGGACCGATGAGGTCCAGCAGGGACGATGGCGGCAACCGCAGGACGGACTCCAACGCGCGCACGGTGCTGATCGCACGCGGGACCTCCGGGTGACGCAGGCCGCGTTGCCAGTACGAGAGCGTCGACTGGCCCACCTGGACACCGAGTTGTTCGAGGTGGGCGCGCAGCCGTGCGAGCGAGAGGCCCCGGTGGGCGATCGCCTCGCGCAGAGCGCGGTGGAACGGCCCGTAGCGCAGCGTCTCGGCGAGCGGGGTCGGCAGACCCCCGGTCGGGTTACCGATCGGTTCGTCGACCGACTCGGCGTGCCCGGATTCCGCGGCCACCGCGGCACCTACCCTTCACACACGCGCCGTGTGACTGTTCACCGTAGTCACTCGATCTGGTGATCGAAAGATCGGATTTCGCCCGTGTGGGGGACGGGTTGCGGCCGTGTGAGTGGCCGGTACCGGTCCCGTAGGGTGCTGGCGTGGGAAAGCTCGTAGTGATCGAGGGCCTCGACGGGGCCGGCAAGCGCACCTTGGCCAACGGTCTGATCGCCGCTCTTGAAGCCGAGGGCAGGACCGTGACCAGCCACGCTTTCCCCCGCTACGGGATCAGCGTGCACGCGGACCTGGTCCGCGACGCCCTCTACGGCACCATCGGCGACCTCAGCGACTCCGTCTACGGCATGGCCGTGCTGTACGCGCTGGACCGGCGCGGCGCCGCCGACGAGATCCGCGCGGACCTCGAACGGCACGACGTCGTGCTGCTCGACCGGTACGTCGCCTCCAGCGCCGCCTACAGCGCCGCGCGGCTGCACCAGGACGAGCACGGGGAGTTCGTGCGGTGGGTCCGCGAGCTGGAGGTCGAGCGGTTCGGGCTGCCCGTTCCGGACCTGCACCTGCTGCTGCGCGTGCCCGTCGAGGTCGCCGCGGAACGTGCTGCGAAACGGGAGCGGGAAGACGGGTCTCGTGCGCGAGACATTTATGAATCCGATGGCGGCCTGCAAGCCCGTTGCGGTGCTGTTTACGACGGATTGGCGAACATCGGCTGGCTCGCGCCGTGGCAATTGGTCGACGGCCGGTCAAACGTGAACTTCCGTTCGCTTTTGGGACCGCTCTTCACTCCTTGAGTGGTCGCTCACGTGCGTACCCGTTGACACGATCGAGTGTCGGTACGTCACTGTGAGTTAATAGGAGTGCCCAATTTGAAGCGCGTATTGCAGCGCACCCCGGTCGGGGTCGCCCGGACGGCGGTCCTGATCGCCGCCGCCCGTGCCACCGAGCAACGCCAACTCGACCGCCTCTTCGACGACCCGCTGGCCGAGGGGCTGGTGACGGCCGCAGGCTCCGCGAGCGACCTCAACGGCGTGCGCAACCTCGCCGGTGACCACTTCGTCCTGCGCACCCGCTACTTCGACGACCAGCTCCTCGACGCGGCGCGACCCCAGGTCGTGCTGATGGCGGCCGGGCTCGACACAAGAGCGTTCCGGTTGAACTGGCCGCCGGGCACGACCGTGTTCGAGCTCGACTTACCGGAGCTGCTCGACTTCAAGGAGCAGGCCCTCGGCGACCTGGGGGCACGTCCGTCCTGCGACCGGGTCGTCGTCCCCTGCGACCTGCGCGACGACTGGGCGACCTCGCTGATCCACGCGGGGTACGACCCGAGGAGGCCCACGGCGTGGTTGCTGGAGGGCCTCTTCATGTTCCTGCCCCCCGAGGCCGGCGAGCGGATCATGCACTGGGTCGGCGCGCTGTCGGCCCGCGGCAGCACGCTCGCGCTCGAACACGTCAACCACGCGTTCAGGGAGCTGCCGCAGATGAGGGCGGTGCAGCAGCGGTTCGACTCGATGGACGCCGGCTGGTGCTCCGACGTGGAGGACCCGGTGGCGTGGCTGGCAGGGCACGGCTGGCGCGGCACCGTGACGCACCAGGTCGACCTGGCCGCGCGGCACGAACGCCCGGTGCCCGCCATCACCGACCCGCGGAAGGTGGGTGACGCGCGCATCTGGCTGGCCTCGGCCGTCCGCACGGCCTGACACCACCGGGTAACGAATGGTGACCGTCGCACGACGATGCACGCGACGATCAGGCCGAATCAGGCGAGGTGGGGCACGTGGAACGAGGGTTCCGGCCGGTTACCGAACGAGCGCGCTCCGCCACCAGCGGCGATGGAACGTGGGTGGTGCGCGAACGCGCGACCGGCAGTGCAACGATGTTGGGCATGAAGGCACGCGTGCTCGTCGTCGATGACGACCCCGCCCTGGCGGAGATGCTGACGATCGTGTTGCGCGGGGAGGGCTTCGACACCGCGGTGGTCGCCGACGGTGCCCGTGCCCTGCCCGCGCTGCGCGAGCTCAAGCCCGACCTCGTGCTGCTCGACCTGATGCTGCCCGGCATGAACGGCATCGACGTCTGCAAGGCGATCAGGTCCGAGTCGGGCGTGCCGATCGTGATGCTCACCGCGAAGAGCGACACGGTCGACGTGGTGCTGGGTCTTGAGTCCGGTGCCGACGACTACGTCGTCAAGCCGTTCAAGCCGAAGGAGCTGGTCGCCCGCATCCGGGCGCGCCTGCGGCGCACCGAGGCCGAGCCGTCCGAGGTGCTGCAGATCGGCGACCTGACGATCGACGTGCCCGGTCACGAGGTGCTGCGCGAGGGCCGTCCGATCCAGCTGACGCCGCTGGAGTTCGACCTGCTGGTCGCGCTCGCCCGCAAGCCGCGCCAGGTGTTCACCCGCGAGGTGCTGCTCGAACAGGTGTGGGGCTACCGGCACGCCGCCGACACCCGCCTGGTGAACGTCCACGTGCAGCGGCTGCGGTCCAAGGTGGAACGGGACCCGGAGCACCCCGAGGTGGTGTTGACCGTTCGCGGTGTCGGGTACAAGGCCGGCCCTCCGTGACAGGTGGCGTATGAAGTTCGTTCGGCCGCTCGCCGCGAAGGCGCAGTTCCTCGTCGAGGAGGCGCGCAAGCGGTGGACCGCGTTCGGTGATCTGTGGCGGCGTTCGCTGCAGCTGCGGGTCGTGGTGTCCACGCTCGCGCTGTCGTCCGCCGTGGTCTTCGTGCTGGGCATGGTCCTGCAGATGCAGATCACCAACCAGCTGCTGGCCACCAAGGAGGAGGCGGCGGTCCGCCAGGCGAAGGCCTCGCAGACGCTGATCCAGTCCGACCTCGTGGGCCTCAACCCCGGTCCGGACAGCGTGCAGACGCGGTTCACCAGCGCGATCAACAAGCTCGCGGTGGGCAGCGCCGGCACCGACGCCACGGCGGCCGGCGCCGGCGCGTTCGAACCCGTGCTGGCCGACGGGCTCGCGTCCAACAGCGCCCGCGTGCCGTCCGTCGGACCGCTCGACGACGTGCCGCCCGGCCTGCGCGAGATGGTCGAGAACGGCGGCGAGGGCACCCAGATCCACACCGTGCAGCGCGGCGGGCAACCGACCACGCTGTACGTCGTCGGCCTGCCGATGAGCACCACGGCCCGGTCGATGCAGCTCTACCTGATCTTCCCGCTGGCCTCCGAGCAGCGCACCGCCGAGGTCGTGCAGTCGACGCTCGTGGTCGGCGGCGTCGTGCTGCTGATGCTGCTCGCGCTGATCGCGAACCTGGTGACCCGGCAGGTCGTGCGGCCGGTGCGACAGGCGGCCGAGGTCGCGGAGCGGTTCGCGGACGGCGTGCTGCACGAACGCATGCACGTCGTCGGCGAGGACGACGTGGCGCGGCTGGCCGAGTCGTTCAACGAGATGGCCGAGTCCATCCAGGCCCAGTTCAAGCAGCTGGAGGAGTTCGGCCAGCTGCAGCGCCGGTTCACCTCGGACGTCTCGCACGAGCTGCGCACGCCGCTGACGACCGTGCGCATGGCCGCGGACGTCCTGCACGCCTCGCGCGAGCAGTTCCCCGCCGGGCTCGCCCGCTCCACCGAGCTGCTGGTCGACGAGCTCGACCGGTTCGAGTCGCTGCTGGGCGACCTGCTGGAGATCTCCCGCCTGGACGCCGGTGTCGAGGAGCTGACCGCCGAACAGGTGGACATCCGCGTGCTGGCCCGCCGGGCGCACGACTCGGTGCGCGCGCTGTCGACGACGGCGAACTCCCCGGTGGTGCTGGACCTCCCGGACGAGGAGCTCACCGCCGAGCTGGACTCCCGCCGCGTGGAGCGCATCCTGCGCAACCTGCTGGCGAACGCGATCGACCACGGCGAGGGCCAGCCGGTCGAGCTGACCATGCGCGGCAACGCCGACGCGGTCGCGATCACCGTGCGGGACCACGGCGTCGGGCTGCGGCCGGGCGAGGCGGACCTGGTGTTCAGCCGGTTCTGGCGCGCCGACCCGTCGCGCAACCGGCGCACCGGCGGCACCGGCCTCGGCCTGTCGATCTCGCTGGAGGACGCGCGGCTGCACGGCGGCTGGCTGGAGGCATGGGGAGAACCGGGCCACGGCGCGGTGTTCCGCCTGACGCTGCCGCGCACGCACGGCGAGGAGCTGCGCGAGAGCCCGTTGCCGCTGGCGCCCGCCATCGCGGCCGGCGCGGTCGCCGCCGTCGCGGAGACGCCGGTGGCGGAGGAACCGGAGGAGGTCGAGCTGACCCCCGAGGAGATCACCTGGCAGCCGGCCGAACCGGTCGACGGCGTGCCCGACGAGGTTTCGGAGGAAGTGCGGTGAAGCGGCTGACCCTGGTGCTCCTCGTGCTCGTGACGATCACGGGCTGTGCCGCGATCCCGACGAACACCCAGCCGAAACCCATCGGCACCAAGGACAACAAGGCCTCGAACACGAACCAGGCGCCCGAGCCGAGGCGCGACCTCGACCCGTTCGAGCTGGTTCGCGACTTCATCGGCGCGACGTCCAACCCGGACCACAACTACGCGGCGGCGCGGGCGTACCTGACGCCGGAGGCCGACAAGAAGTGGGACACCAAGAGCCCCACGATCATCGAGACGTCGTTCTCGACCGTGCCGACCTCGCAGGCGCAGGCCGAGAAGACGCAGACCGTGTTGCTGCAGGGCAAGAACGTCGGCCGCCTGGGCGCCAACGACAACGCGTTCGTGCCGCAGCTCGGCGACTTCTCGACGCCGGTGAAGCTGGAGCGCAACAACGAGAACCAGTGGCGCATCTCCGAGCCGCCGCTGGGCGTCTACATGCCGCAGAACGTGTTCAACAACAGCTACCGCCGCGTCGTGCTCTGGTTCTACAACCCGGAGTTCAGCGTGCTGGTGCCGGACCCGCGGTTCGTGGTCGTGCCGCCCGCCACCGACATCCCGACCCGCGTGACCGAGCTGCTGATCAAGGGCCCCAGTGACGCGCTGCGCGACACGCTGGTCTCCGCGCTGGGCCCGGACACCGACAAGTTCTCGAACACCAAGGAAGCCGACGACGGCGCGCTCGAGGTCAACCTCACCAAGGTCGGCAACGACCGCACGCCGGAGAAGAACAAGCAGATCGTCGCGCAGGTCGTGAAGTCGTTCCAGGGCGTCACGTCCTCGCGCATCCGCGTCCTCGTCGACGGCCAGCAGATCCTGGCCGAGCAACGCGACTACCGCCCGTCCGACGTGTCGGCGACCGCGGGTGAGGCGTTGCTGGCCTCGAACGTGAACCTGCCCGGCATGCTGGTCGTGGACGGCCGCCTGCGCTCGCTGAACGACGGCGTCGCCGTCAAGGGCCCGGCCGGCGACGGCACCTACACCGTGGCGAGCGCCGCCCAGTCGCTGGACGGCTCGCGCCTGGCGGTGGTGACCCGCGACGGCGCGGCGATGCGCCTGCGGGTGGGGGAGAACGAGCAGCCGCTGTCCGAGGTGGACCTGCCGGCCACCTCGCTGACCAGACCGACGTGGCTGCTGTCGAGCGGTCCGAAGGAGCCGAGCAAGGAGGTCTGGACCGTCGCCGACGGGAGCTCGGTCACGCGCGTCACCCGTGCGGACAACGGCAACTGGACCGCGAAGAGCGTCAACACCACCGACCTGGCCGCGTTCGGCGGCATCACCGAGCTCCGCCTCTCCCGTGACGGCACGCGTGCTGCCCTGGTCATCGCCGGGAAGCTCTACGTGGCCTCCGTGGTCCGCAACCAGCAGGACGTGGCGCTGCGCTCCCCGCGGGCCGTTCAGCCGTCCCTGCTGGGCTCCTCGGTGCTGTCGGTGGACTGGCTGTCGCAGGACATCGTGGTCGTGTCGTCGTCCGTGGCCGCGCTGCCGGTCAGCAAGGTGTACATCGACGGGGCCAAGCTCGACCGGTACAGCCAGTCGAACCTCACCGGGCTCGTCGGGTCGGTGGCCGCGGGACCGTCGCGGTCGGTGCAGGTGATCGACAGCTCCGGGCTGTGGATCGCCACGGACATCACCGACGTGTGGCGTCCGAGCCCGATCCGCACGTCAACCGGTTCACAGGTCTTCTACCCGGGCTGACCCCCTGCTCCTACCGGCGTCTGCAAGTACTGCCAACTCAAGATCAGCGAGCACTTTTCCGCTGCCAACCGCCCTTCCGGCCGCCTGCGCACCCATCGCTGGTTCGGCGGTGTGCGGGACCGCGGAAAATGTCAGACCCCGTCGTCACCCTGGTCCACATGCCCCTTGAGCTGATCGTGCCCGTCCGCTGCTCCGGCTGCGGGCGGCCCGGCCCCGCCTGCTGCTCGTCCTGCCTCGGTGCGTTCGGGCCGCCGGCTCGCCTGTCCGTGCCCGGGGTCGGGCCGCCGGTGTGGGTGCTGGCGGCGTACGACGGCGTGGTGCGGGAGCTCGTGCTCGCGTTCAAGGAACGGGGTGCGCGGGCGTTGGCTGCGTGGTTCGGCGCCGTGGTGGCCGCGGCGCTCGTGTCGGTCGGGCCCGCGCCGTGGGTGCTGGTGCCGGCGCCGTCACGGGCCGGGGCGGCCAAGGAACGCGGGGGCGACCACATGGTGAGAATCGCGCGGGCCGTGGAGATCGCCGCCGTGGCACCGGTCCTGTCGTTCACGGCGGGCGTGGCCGACTCCGTGGGGCTGGGTCCGGGAGCGCGCAGGAGGAACGTGGACGGGCGCGTGCGCGTTTGCGGCAGACCCCCACCGGGAACAGTTGTGCTGCTGGACGACGTGGTCACGACGGGTGCGACGGCTGGTGAATGTGCCCGCGCGTTGCGATCGTCCGGTGTTCGCGCGCAGGCCGTGCTGGCGCTTTCGTCAGCGCGTTCGTGGGGTTGACGGTTCGACCGGGACTTTCGGCACCGCCCACAAGGGTGAAGTTGGTGTCGGCCAGTGGATCACCGGTTCGTCCCGGTTGGACGGGAATCCCCAGGTCGTCGTCGCGAGCCCCGTCCTGTCCGAAGATCCGGAACTGCGGAGTGGCACGTTTGGACCCGACGTTGGACAGACCCGTGTTTCGTCGCCGTGTCGTGCGCCGCCGCAGAGCGCTGCCCCTGGGCGTGGAGCGCCAGGGCTGGTCGCGCGGCCCTGTGCGGTGACCCCCGCAGGCGGTGCGTTTGGCACCGCCCGATGTCGGCTGTCTGCTCGGTGCTCCGGTTAACGCCTATTCACTTGTAGAGCTGACCAGCTGTTATCAGAGGAATCGCATGGTTCGCCGGACAGTGGTGGAGATCGCCGGGCTCGTACGCGAATGGGCGAAAACCGCTGGCGTGCCGGGCGTGACACGCTCGTGATCGGTCAGCGAAACGGAACGGTTCAGTTGGAGAAAGCGCGGTTCCGTCGCATCTAGACCGGAGTCGGAGGCATCGGAATCGATCTCTTAGAAGTTTCGGGAACATGACGCGGTGGTCACCCGTTGGCTGGGTATGAGGCCGCGCTGGGAACCGTTCGACGCAGTGGTGCTGCGGTCGAGTGGTGGCCGTGTGCTGCGCCTTACGGGTGAGCGAGATGCCGGAGAGCGGTGCTCGTGCCACGCTGGGAACACGTGCTGTGGCAGGGAGTTGTCGCGCTGCGTAGTCGCCGAAAAATCTGCCGGTTCGCCCGGCAAGGGGGCTTACGCGACGGTGAATCCCAAGCTAACGTGCACCGCTATCAGCGTTCCCGGCCCGCGGGGAGGAGGCGAACAGCCCATGACCCAGGCGCCGTGAGACCTGCCGAGGACGACCCTCTGCGACACATCTGCGATCCAAGATCGCCACGGCGCTCGATAAATCAGTCCAGCCAAAGCTCGCAGCAAAGCGAGGGAGGTCGTGTATGGACATCGTCGTCAAGGGCCGCAACGTCGAGGTGCCCGATCACTACAGGGTGCACGTCGCCGAAAAGCTGGCCCGGCTTGAGCGTTACGACCGCAAGGTCATCCGCTTCGACGTGGAACTCTTCCACGAGCCGAACCGCCGCCAGTCGAAGAACTGCCAGCGGGTCGAAATCACCGGCAAGGGACGTGGGCCGGTGGTCCGTTCCGAAGCCTGCGCGGGTGACTTCTACGCCGCGTTGGACGCTGCGGTCGCGAAGCTCGAGAACCGCCTGCGCCGGTCGCACGACCGCAGGCGCGTCCACCACGGGGCCCGCGCCCCGATCTCGGTGGCGGAAGCGACAAGCGGGCTGGGGGACACCTCCCCCGCTGCTGACCAGAACGGTCAGGTCATGACGTCGCGCCGCGCGAAGACCGCGGTGCTCGACGCACCTGAGGCCGACTACGAGGGCATGGCGGAAGTGCCCGCGCAGCGGTGGGACGACGGCCTCGAGGACAAGTTGCCCGGACGCGTGGTGCGCGAGAAGGAGCACGCCGCCAAACCCATGACCGTCGACCAGGCCCTCTACGAGATGGAACTGGTCGGACACGACTTCTACCTGTTCGCCGACTCCGACAGCGGTCGCCCGAGCGTCGTCTACCGCCGGAAGGGATTCGACTACGGCGTGATCAGGCTGGCCTGATCCGGTAAACCACACACCTTCGACCACCGCCGCCCTTCGCGCCCCTCGCGCGTGAGGGCGGCGGTGTGCGTTCACCGGCCACCCGCCGACGGCGCAAACGGGACCAAACGGGCTTGTCAACCGCGGTTCGTTCACCGTCAAGGTGAACTTCGCGCCGCCAGGAACCTTCACACGGGCCTCATGCGTTCTCCACACCAGTAGCCGAGATGGGGGCACCGGCGGCAGGTGGTCTGCGGAAGATCGCAGAACGGCCTGCCTGACCTGCCCATACCAGGTCAGGCGCGGCAATCCGCCTGTGTCTGTGCACACATCTTGGCGACTTGCCTACGATGGGCAGGGGAAAGGCGTCCGACGTGGGCGCGCCGCGATACAGGTGATGAGGTCTATCCAGATGGTGCTGTCCCGACTGCTCCGCGCCGGCGAGGGCAAGATGCTCAAGCGCCTCCGCAACATCGCAGCACACATCAACCACCTCGAAGACGACGTGGTCGACCTTTCCGACGCCGAGCTGCGTGCGAAGACGGAGGAGTTCAAGAAGCGCCACGCCGAGGGCGAGTCGCTCGACGAGCTGCTGCCGGAGGCGTTCGCCGTGGCCCGCGAGGCCGCGAAGCGCACCCTCGGCCAGCGCCCGTACGACGTGCAGCTCATGGGCGGCGCGGCGCTGCACCTCGGGCAGATCTCCGAGATGCGCACCGGTGAGGGCAAGACGCTGACCTCCGTCATGCCGGTCTACCTCAACGCGCTGGCCGGCCGCGGCGTGCACGTCATCACCACGAACGACTACCTCGCCAAGCGCGACGCGGACTGGATGGGCCGTGTCCACCGGTTCCTCGGGCTCACGGTCGGGGCGATCCTGTCCGAGATGACGCCGGAGCAGCGGCGTGCGGCGTACAACGCGGACATCACCTACGGCACGAACAACGAGTTCGGCTTCGACTACCTGCGCGACAACATGGCGTGGAGCCTGGACGAGTGCGTGCAGCGCGGGCACTACTACGCGATCGTCGACGAGGTCGACTCGATCCTGATCGACGAGGCGCGCACGCCGTTGATCATCAGTGGTCCCGCGGAGCAGAGCGCCCGGTGGTACGTCGAGTTCGCGCGGCTGAGCCCGCTGATGAAGCGCGACACGCACTACGAGGTCGACGAGCGCAAGCGCACGGTCGGCGTGTCCGAGCAGGGCGTCTCGTTCATCGAGGACCAGCTGGGCATCGAGAACCTGTACGAGGCGGCGAACACCCCGCTGGTGGGCTACCTGAACAACGCCCTCAAGGCGAAGGAGCTCTACACCAAGGACAAGGACTACATCGTCCGCAACGGCGAGGTCATGATCGTCGACGAGTTCACGGGTCGTGTGCTCGCCGGGCGGCGCTACAACGAGGGCATG
Source organism: Lentzea sp. NPDC036955 (assembly GCF_055608005.1). Classification (NCBI taxonomy): domain Bacteria; kingdom Bacillati; phylum Actinomycetota; class Actinomycetes; order Pseudonocardiales; family Pseudonocardiaceae; genus Lentzea; species Lentzea sp. NPDC036955. The sequence goes on from NZ_JBVJRC010000005.1 coordinate 398,173, forward strand.
CACCAGGCCATCGAGGCCAAGGAAGGTGTGGAGATCAAGGCGGAGAACCAGACGCTCGCCACGATCACCCTCCAGAACTACTTCCGCCTCTACGAAAAGCTCGGCGGCATGACCGGTACCGCGGAGACCGAGGCGGCCGAGTTCCACCAGACCTACAAGCTGGGCGTCGTGCCGATCCCGACGAACCGCCCGCCGCAGCGCAAGGACCAGCCCGACCTCGTCTACAAGAGCGAGGAGGCGAAGTTCGAGGCGGTCGCGGAGGACATCGCGGAGAAGCACGCCAAGGGCCAGCCGGTCCTGATCGGCACGACGAGCGTCGAGCGCTCCGAGTACCTGTCGAAGCTGTTGGTGCGCAAGGGCATCCCGCACGAGGTGCTGAACGCGAAGCACCACGACCGCGAGGCGCTGATCATCGCGAAGGCCGGCCGCAAGGGCGCCGTCACGGTCGCGACGAACATGGCCGGTCGCGGTACGGACATCGTGCTGGGCGGCAACCCGGACATCATCGCCGACCACGAGCTGCGCGACCGCGGCCTCGACCCGGTGACCACGCCGGAGGAGTACGAGGCCGAGTGGGCCAAGGTCGTCGAGGAGCTCACGACCCAGGGCAAGGCCGAGGCCGACGAGGTGCGCGAGGCCGGTGGTCTCTACGTGCTCGGCACCGAGCGCCACGAGTCGCGCCGCATCGACAACCAGCTCCGCGGCCGCACCGGCCGTCAGGGCGACCCCGGTGAGTCGCGGTTCTACCTGTCGCTGCAGGACGAGCTGATGCGCCGGTTCAACGCGTCCATGGTCGAGATGGTCATGACGCGCCTGAACGTGCCGGACGACGTGCCGATCGAGCACAAGATGGTCACCCGCGCCATCCGCAGCGCGCAGACCCAGGTCGAGCAGCAGAACTTCGAGATCCGCAAGAACGTCCTGAAGTACGACGAGGTCATGAACCGCCAGCGCACGGTGATCTACGCCGAGCGCCGCCGCGTCCTCGAGGGTGAAGACCTGAAGGACCAGGTCGAGCACATGATCGAGAGCGTGGTCGAGGAGTACGTCAACGGCGCGACCGCCGACGGCTACGCCGAGGACTGGGACTTCGACAAGCTGTGGACGGCGCTCAAGACGCTGTACCCGGTGAGCGTCGACCCGGACAAGCTGCTGGAGTCCGACGAGGACGTCAGCCGCGAGTACCTGCGCGAGGTGCTCGTCGAGGACGCGCTGAAGGCCTACCGCGAGCGCGAGGCCGAGATCGACGGCCGCGTCGGCGAGGGCGCCATGCGCGAGCTGGAGCGCCGCGTGCTGCTGTCGGTTCTCGACCGCAAGTGGCGCGAGCACCTCTACGAGATGGACTACTTGAAGGAGGGCATCGGTCTGCGCGCCATGGCGCAGCGCGACCCCCTCATCGAGTACCAGCGCGAGGGCTTCGACATGTTCAACGCGATGCTCGACGCGTTGAAGGAGGAGATCGTCGGCTTCCTGTTCAACCTGCAGGTCGAGGCCGCCGAGCCGGAGCCCCAGCCGGAGCCGGAGGTCCCGGTCCTGCTGAGCCAGACCCCGCAGCCGCTGCCCGCGACGGGGGCCCGTGCCCGCGCCCGTGCCGCGGCGGCCGCCCAGCAGCAGGCGCAGCAGCAGCCGGCTGCCCCGGCGGGTCCGGCGATGGCGCAGCTCGCCACCGGCAACGCGATCCCGCCCGCCCTGCGCGGCAAGGGTCTCGGTGGCCCCGGTGAGCAGCACCTGAGCTACAGCGGCCCGGCCGAGGACGGCGGCGTCGAGCAGCACAGCGACGAGAACAACGGCGGTGGCGCCCAGAGCGGCACCCGCAAGGAGCGGCGTGAGGCGGCCCGCCAGGCCGCGAAGGGCAACCGCCGCAAGCGCTAGCAGCAACCGGCCACACAGGGGCCCCGCGCTTCCCCCAGGGGAACGCGGGGCCCCTGCGTGTACCTGGAAGGGCACGCGGGGTCCCCGCGTGCCCCTGGAGGGAACGCGGGGCGCCCGCGTGACTTCCGGCATGCGGAATTGAGGGAGTGCACGCGGGGAGCTTTCGTACTGCAGGAGAGTACGAAAGGTCCCCGCGTGCCCTCCGCGGAAGCGGGGAGGGTTACTCCAGCACTGTGAACGTCGTCAGCAGCCAGCGGCCGTCGTGGTGCTCGGCGCGTGCGGCCACGGCGAGCACGCGCTCGTCGCGGCGCACAGTGGCGGCGATCTCGGCGGCGAACCGGGTTGGGTGGCAGACACGAGGAGGCCGCAGCAGGCGGGTGGACCGCACGCGCACCGACCGGACCAGGCGGGCGGCCAGAGCGGGCAGGGTGAGCTGTTGCAGCAAACGACCGGGGCGACGGCCGTCCACCACCTCCAGGACGGCTGTGAGCAGCCGGGCCGCGTCGAGCGGCGGCGGCGGTGGCTCCGGTGCGGGCAGCCACGACCCGCGTGCGCGGGGGCGTGGCACGAAAGTCGCCCCGGCGGGCGGCTCGTAGGTGGGCAGGCGGCGAACGACTGGGGGCATGCCGAAACCGGCGGCGCAGCGCGCCGATCAGGACACCCACCACCCGAAGGAGTGGGTAGTACGGTCCTGACCATGCTGAAGGCCCTCGTGCTGGACTACGGCGGCGTCCTGACCGACCCCGGTGAGGACAACCCGCCGGAACCGCCGCTGCTCACCGCGGTGCGCAAGGCGCGGCAGCAGGGGTTCAAGACCGCGCTGCTGTCCAACGCGGACGGCTGGTGGCAGCCGCCGGCGCACTGGCACGGGCTGTTCGACGCGGCGGTCATCTCCGGTGAGGTCGGGCTGGCGAAGCCGGACGCCGGCATCTACCTGCTCACGGCCGCGAAGCTCGGTCTCGAACCGGGCGAGTGCGTGTTCGTCGACGACCTCGCGGTGAACGTCCGCGGCGCCGCCGAGGCGGGCATGGTCGGCGTCCACCATCGGTCGACGCGGACCACCCTCGAGGAACTGGAGATCCTGCTAGCGACAGCGCTGCGCGGTTGAGGGTTCACCCCGAGGCGTAATTGCCGGTCATTCCGCTCCCCGGATAACTTCGACGCGGCCTGGTTCCGCTGATCCTCAGGAGAGCGAATGCGAAGAATTGCCGCTTGTGCCGCGATCGTCATCGCCGTCGGTTCGGCGGTCGCGGCTCCTGCGCGGGCGCAGGAGCGCGGCTGCCGCGAGGAGTTCCCGCGGGACGGGCGCAGCGTCGAGGTCTTCTGCGACGACGGCTGGCCGGGCAACTTCCGCGCCGTCGCCCACTGCCGGACCACGCTGTCGAGCTGGGACGAGCACGGCACGATCGGGCACGTGCGCGCGAGGTCGTCGATCGCCGGGTGCGACGGCCTGGTCGGCCCGGTGTGGGTCGAGGGCTACCACGTCGACTGGCTGTAGGCGGTCAGCCCTGGGCGCGCCGCACGAGCTCGAAGCAGAGCACGGCCGCCGCTGAGGCGACGTTGAGCGATTCCACGCCCGCCGCCATCGGGATCGAAAGCCACGAGGTGATGTGCGGGCGCACGTCCTCGGTGATCCCGAACGTCTCACTGCCGAGCACGAATGCCGACCGTTCCGCGAATTCAGCGGAATAGATCGTGTCGGACGCGTGGGAATCGAGCGCGTGGAGCGGATATCCGGACGCGCGCAGGAGAGCGGAGGCCTCCGCCGCGGTGCCGCAGCGCAGGACGGGCGCGCGGAAAGCCACCCCGGCGGAGGCCTTCACCACGAGCGGGTCGATCGAGGCGACGCCGCGGCGCGGCACCACGATGCCGTCGATGCCCGCGGCCGTCGCGGTCCGCAGGATCATGCCGACGTTCGCCGGCGTGGTGATGCCGTCCAGCACCAGCACGGACCGCAGGTCGTCCTCCTCCAGCGCGAGCGCCAGCGGCTTCATCCGCGGCGCCACGACGTCGGCGAGCACGCCCTGGTCCTGCTTGCCGTTGCCCGCCAGCACCTTCACCCGCTGCGCGGTCGCCCGCTGCACCTGCACGCCCCGCGACCGGGCCGCGTCCAGGATCTCGCGCGCCGCCGGGCCGCGTGCGGTGTCGGCGAGCACCACCTTGTCCACCGACAGCGCCGGGTCGTCCAGCGCCTCCAGCACGGGCTTGCGGCCGTAGACGGTGACGAAGCGGTCCTTGGGCGAGATCTCCACGCCGAAGAGGGTGCCAGACGGCCCGGCACGCCCCCGCACGCCCGGCTCGAACGGGTGAAGAGCACGAGTAGAGCCGTTCGGCCCTTGTGCTTTGGATCATATGCATGATGATCGTCACATGACGTCAGGTGTGCGCAGCGTCGCGCAACGTCAACACCTCGCGAGCGGCCAGGACTCGGACGTGTTCATCCGGTCCGACGGGCTGCTCGTCAAACGCACGCGCACAGGCCGTGACCTGCGGCGCGAGGCCGAGATGATGCTGTACCTGAGCGGTCACGGCATCCCCGTGCCGCGGGTGCACGACGCGACGGCGGACGAGCTCGTCATGCAGTACGTGCCCGGCCCGCGGATGTCCGAGGAGATCGGCCGCAAGCCGTGGCTCGCCGGTCAGCTCGGCCGCGAGCTCGCCGACCTGCACCACCGCCTGGACGCGGTGCGGGCCCCCGACTTCCTCACCGGCGACGGCGACCTGCTGCACCTCGACCTGCACCCCGGCAACGTCGTGCTCGGCCCGGAGGGACCGGTCGTGCTCGACTGGGCCTGCGCGATGAGGGGCGACCGGCGGCTCGACGTGGCGCTGTCCTGGGTGTCGCTGGCGGTCGCGCGGCTGACGACGGCTCGCCGGTTGACGCGGTGGAACTTCCTCAGGTCGTTCATGGCCAACGTGGACCCGCGGGCGCGGGAGGCGATTCCGGAGGCCGCGCGCATCCGGCTGGAGCGGCACGACCGCGATCCGCGGGAACGGGCGGCGCTGGAAAAGCTCATGGACGCGAAACGGCACTAGTCTGGCGGGCATGCCGGACCGACTGTCAGCGCTGGACGCCTCGTTCCTGTACCTGGAGGGCTCCACGACGCCGATGCACGTCGGTGGCGTGGCGGTGTTCCGCAGGCCCAAGGCGGGGTTCGACTACGACAAGCTCGTCGACCTCATCGAGCAGCGGCTGAGCCTCGTGCCGCGCTACCGGCAGAAGGTCGTGCACGTACCCGGCCGCATCGCGCGGCCCGTGTGGGTGGACGACCCTGACTTCGACGTCACCTACCACGTGCGGCGCTCCGCCCTGCCCAAGCCGGGCAACGAGAAGCAGCTGCACGACCTGGTGGCGCGGCTGATGTCGCGGCCGCTCGACCACTCGCGGCCGCTGTGGGAGAGCTACCTCGTGGAGGGGCTGGCGAAGAACCAGCTCGCCGTGATCACCAAGACCCACCAGGCCATGGTCGACGGCATCGCGTCGCTGGAGATCGGCCAGGTCATGCTGGACGTGTCGCCGTCGCCGCGCACGAACGTCGAGAACCTCTGGATGCCGCAGCCGGAGCCCAGCTCGTTGCAGCTGGTGAGCGACGCCGTCACGGACATCGTGCACCGGCCGGGCGAGCTCGTGGAGAACGTGCGCAGCGCCGCGATGGACACCGTCGCCACGGTCGGCAAGGTCGTCAACGCCGTGGGTGCGGTCGCCGCCGCCATCCACACCGCCGCGAGCCCGGCGCCCGGCAGCCCGCTGAACGTCCGGATCACCTCGCCGCAGCGCCGGTTCGCCGTGGCGCGCGCCCAGCTCGACGACCTGCGCGCCATCCGCAAGGCCCACGGCGGCACGGTGAACGACGTGGTGCTGGCGGCGCTGGCCGGTGCGATCCGCAACTGGTTGCTCAGCCGCGGTGAGAACGTCACCGGCAGCACCACGATCCGCGCGATGACGCCGATGTCGGTGCGCGACACCGACCCCGACTCGGGCAACAACGTCTCCGCCTACCTGGTGGACCTGCCGGTCGGCGAGCCGAACCCGGTGGTGCGGCTGCACCACGTGAGCCACGCGACCCGCGCCCACCTGGAGTCCGGCCAGTCGGTGGCCGCCGATGCGCTGGTCAAGGTCTCCGGCTTCGCGCCGCCGACCCTGCACGCGCTGGGCGCGCGGGCGGCCAGCTCGTTCAGCCGCCGGCTGTTCAACGTGATCGTCACCAACGTGCCCGGCCCGCAGGTGCCGCTGTACGCGGCGGGCGCGAGAATGACCGAGATCTTCCCGGTCGTGCCGCTCGCCAAGAACCAGGCGCTGGCGATCGGGGTGACGTCGTACGACGGCGGTGTGTACTTCGGGCTGAACGGCGACCGCGACGCCATGTCCGATGTGGACGTTCTCGCGAGCATGGTCGAGGAGTCGGTGGAGGAACTGATGGGGACGGCGAGCGCGTGATGAGGGTCTACATCCCGGCCACGGTGGCCATGCTGCGCAGCTTCGTCGACAGCGGCGAGCTCACACCGGTGGGCGGCACGGCGTTCGCGCTGACGCCGGCGCTGCGCGAGTCCTACGCCGCCGGCGACACCGAGGAGCTGGAGTACGCCGCGATGCTCGACGCGGCCCGCGCGTCGCTGCGGCTGCTGGCCGGTGACGAGAAGTCGGAACCGCGCCGTGCGGTCGTCGCGGTGGACGCGGACGACGTGACGTTGCGCCCGGACCTGGACTTCTCGGTGGTGAAGGTCGTGGGCCCGTTCACGTTGAAGGACGTCGCGTCCGTGCACCTGGACACGGCCGAGGCCGAGGACGACGTGCGCGCCGCCGCCGAGGTCGTGGACGCGGCGGACCTGGGCGACCCGGATGCCGAGTTCGCGCTGGGCAGCGCCGAGGACCACGAGCTGGCCTGGTACGCGGCGCAGGAGCTGGCGTTCGTGCTGGAGCTGATGTGACTCAGGTCACGTCGAACTGAGGTAGAGGTGCCGTGAGCGGCTCCGTCCCCGAGGTGTCCGACACCGGAGAGACGGAGCCGCCATGAACCAGCACGACGTCGACGAGGTCCTGAACCGCCCGCTGAGCCAGGAGCTGCTCGGCCGCGACATCGCCCGGCTGGCGTTCGTCGCGCAGGACGGCACGCCCCGCAACCTCCCGGTCGGGTTCTGCTGGAACGGCAGCGAGATCGTCATCTGCACGTCGAAGAACGCCCGCAAGCTCGCGATGCTGGCCGCGAACCCGGCCGTCGCGCTCACGATCGACACCGAGGCGTTCCCGCCGCGGATCCTGTCCGTGCGCGGCAGGGCCGAGCTCGACCCCGTGGACGACATCCCGGCCGAGTACCTCCAGGTGACCAAGTCCATGACGCCGGAGCAGCGCGCCGAGTGGGAGGCCGACGTCCGTTCGCTCTACACCGACGGCATGGTCCGGATCGTCATCCGGCCGGCCTGGGCGAAGCTGACCGACTTCGAGACCACGTTGCCGGACAACGTCGCCGAGCTCGTGCGGCGCCAAGCCGCGGCGCGGCAGGCCTGAGCACGGCGGAAACCGCCACTCACATGCCCTCGGCGGGCTCCCACAGCTCGATCCGGTTGCCCTCGGGGTCGACGCACCAGCCGAACCGGCCGAACTCCGAGTCCTCGGTTTCCGGCAGCACCTCGACGCCGCGGCCGCGCAGCTTCACCATCAACGACTCCAGGTCGTCGACCCGCAGGTTCAGCATGGTGCGCTGGTGCGGTTCGCCGATGTACTCGGTGTCCTGCGCGAACAACGCCATCGTCGTCGTGCCGGGGCGGTCCGACGTCGCGGTGTCGAGCCAGTGGAAGGTGACGGTGCCGCGTTCGCTCATCGGCACACCGAGGTTCTCGCGGTACCAGGCCGCCAGCCGCACGGGGTCCCGGGAACGCAGGAAGACCCCGCCGATGCCAGTCACCCGCGCCACCCGACGGACCCTACTACCGCGTGCCACGATGGGGGAATGGACGCCGTGACGGCTGCACCCGAACCGGTCAACGAACCCGTGCGCACCTACGCTCCCGGCAGCGCGGAACGCGCCTCCCTGCAGGCCCGCATCGCGGAGCTGGAGGGCACCACCCACGAGCTGACGATGACGATCGGCGGCGAACAGCGGATGGGCGGCGGTGACCGCGTCGACGTGGTCCAGCCGCACGACCACCGGCACGTGCTCGGGGTGACCGCGCAGGCCACCGGCTCCGACGTCGCGGCGGCGATGAGGGCCGCGCAGCACGCCGCGCCGGGGTGGCAGGAGCTGCCGTACGACGAACGGGCCGCGGTGCTGCTGCGAGCGGCGGACCTGCTGTCCGGCCCGTGGCGGGACACGCTGAACGCCGCCACGGTCCTCGGGCAGTCGAAGTCCGTGCAGCAGGCCGAGATCGACGCCGCGTGCGAGCTGATCGACTTCCTGCGGTTCAACGTCCACTTCGGCCGCCGGGTCCTGGAGGAGCAGCCGGCGTCCAGCCCCGGCGTGTGGAACCGGATGGACCACCGGCCGCTCGACGGGTTCGTCGTCGCGATCACGCCGTTCAACTTCACCGCCATCGCCGGCAACCTGCCGCTGGCACCGGCGTTGATGGGCAACACGGTGGTGTGGAAGCCGTCGCCGACGCAGCAGCTCGCCGCGCACTGCACCATGCGGCTGCTGGAGGAGGCCGGCCTGCCGCCGGGCGTGGTCAACCTCGTCACCGGCGACGGCAAGGCGCTGGGTGAGGTGGCGCTGCGGGACCGGTTCTTCGCCGGACTGCACTTCACCGGGTCCACCCGCACGTTCAAGGCGCTGTGGCAGACCATGGCGAGCAACCTCGACCACTACCGCGCCTACCCGCGGGTGGTCGGCGAGACCGGCGGCAAGGACTTCGTGCTGGCCCACGCCTCCGCCGACCCCGCGGCCCTCGTCACGGGCCTGGTGCGCGGTGCTTTCGAGTACCAGGGCCAGAAGTGCTCGGCCGCGTCCCGCGCGTACATCCCGCGGTCGTTGTGGGACAACGGTGTGCGCGACCAGCTCGTCGACGTCACGAAGTCGTTGGCGTACGGCGACGTCAGGGACCTGTCGGTGTTCGGCGGCGCCGTGATCGACCACCGCGCGTTCGCCAAGCACAAAGACGCACTGCTGATGGCGTCCGCGTCCACCTCCGTCGACGTGCTGGCCGGCGGCACCTGCGACGACTCGGTCGGCTACTTCGTGGACCCGACGGTGCTGCTGGGCACCGACCCGCACCACGACATCTTCACCTCGGAGTACTTCGGCCCGATCCTCGCCGTGCACGTCTACGACGACGCGGACTACGAGGACATCATGGGCGTCATCGACACCTCCACGCCGTACGCGCTCACCGGTGCCGTGTTCGCGCGTGACCGCGTTGCGGTGGAACAGGCCCACCGCGCGTTGCGGTTCGCGGCGGGCAACTTCTACGTCAACGACAAGCCGACCGGTGCGGTCGTGGGACAGCAGCCGTTCGGCGGGTCGCGCGGGTCCGGCACGAACGACAAGGCGGGGTCGATCTACAACCTGCAGCGGTGGACGTCACCGCGTGCCATCAAGGAGACGCTGGTGCCGCCCACGCACCACGGCTACCCGCACATGGGTTAGCGGGCCCGCGGTGCCCAGCCCGTCGCCGCGGTGAGCTTGGTGCTCACGACCCGTTGCGAGCGCCCGAACACCGCCAACGACGCCGCGAGCCTCCCGAACGCGCGCGGCAGCCGCGTGATCCCCAGGTCCCGCTTCAGGACCGGCGTGCCGACGTTGTAGACGCCCGCGGGCGCGCCGAGCACGGCGACGGCGGCGGCCGCCGCGTCGCCGGGGTGCACGACCGACGTCCAGCCGTCGCCGACGAGCACGGGCGGCGACTGGGCAGCGCCGCCCATCAGCATCCCGAAGCGCAAGAAGACGCCGCCGGGGTGGCGCAGGACGTTGTGCTGCGCCGTCACCGAGCTGGCGATGTGACCGACGGGCTCGATGGGAGCGTTCTCGTCCAGCTCCCGCTCACCGCCGTCGGCGTACACGAACGAGATGCCCTCCTGCACCACGCGGCCCACGCCCGCCCGCAACGCCGCCTCGGCCACCGCCGCGCTGCCCTCCGTGCGGATGCGGTCGTTCTCGGCCCAGGCACCGGGCAGCACGGCCCTGGCGCTCAACGGGATGCGGGTGGCGAGGTTGAGGACGGCGTCGTAGCCGCTCAGCGCGGCCGTCAGCCGGCCGGCGTCGAACATCGAGGTGGTGTGCCGGTCGAGCACCCCGACCTCGTCGCCCGCCTCCCGCAGCCGCGGCAGAGCTTCCCGCCCGAGCACACCCGTCGCACCGATCACGAAGACCTTCATGACCGGTGGACGGGACAGGCTGCCGATTCGTGACAGCCCGGTTCATGACAGCTCAGCCCGTGACAGCTCAGCCCGTGGCAGGCAGCCGGTCCAACGCCTTCAGCGCCAGTCCCTGCGTGGTCTGCCCGAGCACGTTGTCGTCCTCGCCCTGCTCGGTCACGGTCAGCCCGAGCAGCTCACCCTCGCGGACCTGCACCACGGCCTCGCACGCCGACGACGCGCACCGGCGGGTCATCGGCCGGTCCTCGACCACCGCGCCGTAGCCGCCGTTCGCCTGCAGCCGCGCCGACTCCTGCTCGAACTTCGCCTCCAGCAGCTTCAGCGTCACCGTTGCCGAGCCGAACGAGAACGTGCACTCGCGCTCACCCTTCGCGGTACCGGACAACGAGCCCAGGTCACCGTCCCGCAGCAGCGTGCACGGGTCGGTGTCGGTGAACTTCGGGGGAGCGGGGGCGCCACCGCAGGCGCTCAGCAGCAGCACCAGGGCCAGAACTCGCTTCATCCACTTCCTCTGCAGTCGGTCACGGGGGTCGGAGCTCAGTCCGTGTGGTCGTCCAGCCCGGCCCGGGAGGCGAGCAGGCGGCGCAACGACGTCAACCGGCCCGGCGCGTCCGGCACGAGCTCGTCGAGCATGCAGCCGGGGTCCTCGGGGGCACCCAGGTGGCCGCAGCCGGGCGGGCACTCCTCGGCGGCCTCCGCGAAGTCGGGGAAGGCCTTCACGATGTCGTCCGGCGTGATGTGCGCGAGGCCGAACGAGCGGATGCCGGGGGTGTCGACCACCCAGCCGCCGCCGGGCAGCCGCAGCGCGACGGCCTGGGTCGAGGTGTGCCTGCCCTTGCCGACGCCGGAGACGACGCCGACCGCGCGGTTCGCGTCCGGGACGAGCTTGTTGACCAGGGTGGACTTGCCGACACCTGAGTGGCCGATCAGGCAGGACACCGTGTCCCGCAGGCGTTCGCGCAGCTCGGCCGGTTCCTCGTCGGACCGGGTCACGAGCACCGGCACGTCCAGCTCGGTGTAGAGCGCGAGCAGGTCGTCGGCCGACGCGAGGTCGGACTTCGTCAGGCACAGCACCGGTTCCAGGCCACCGGCGTACGCGGCGACCAGGCACCGGTCGATGAAACCGGTGCGCGGCGGAGGATCGGCCAGCGCGACGACCATGATGAGCTGGGAGGCGTTCGCGACGACGACGCGTTCGAACGGGTCCGTGTCGTCGGCGGTCCTGCGCAGCACCGAGGTCCGCTCCTCGACGCGCACGATGCGGGCCAGCGTGTCCGGCTGGCCGGAGGTGTCACCGACGATGCCGACCTGGTCGCCGACCACCACGGGCGTGCGGCCGAGCTCACGCGCACGCATCGCCGTGACGACGACACCGGACTCCAACGCGCACGTCCAGCGGCCGCGGTCGACGCCGATCACCATCGCGATCTCGGCGTCGGCGTGTTCCGGCCTGATCTTGCTGCGCGGCCGCGTCCCCTTGCCGGGGCGCACCCGCACGTCCGACTCGTCGAGCTTGCGCCAGTCCCGCTTGCCCACTGCTACGCGCCTCCGCCGAGCATCGCGTCCCACATCCCCGGGAAGTCGGGGATCGTCTTGGTCGTCGACCCGATGTCGTCGACCGAGACGCCCGGCACCACCAGCCCGATGATCGCGCCCGCGGTGGCCATCCGGTGGTCGGCGTAGGCCTTCCACACCCCGCCGTGCAGCGGTGCCGGCTCGATCACGAGCCCGTCCTCGGTCTCGGAGGCGTTGCCGCCCAGCGCGTTGATCTCGTTCACCAGCGCGGCGATGCGGTCCGTCTCGTGGCCGCGGATGTGCGCGACACCGCGGATCTGCGTGCGACCGCGCGCCACCGTCGCGAGCGCCGCCACCGTCGGCGTCAGCTCGCTCTCGTCGCGCAGGTCGATGTCCACTCCGGACAGCTCAGCCGGTCCGCGCACGGTGAGCCCCTCCTCCGACACCTCGACCGCACAGCCCATGCGTTCCAGGATGCCGCGCACCGCGTCACCGGGCTGGGTGGTCCGCGCGGGCCAGTGCGGGATCGTGACCTGGCCCCCGGTCACCGCGGCGGCCGCGAGGAACACCGTCGCGTTCGACAGGTCCGGCTCCACGTGCCACGTCCGCGCCGCGATCGGGCCCGGCTCGACGTGCCACGCGCTGCTGCCGTCGGTCTCCACCGCGACCCCGACCGAGCGCAGCGTCTGCACCGTCATGTCGATGTGCGGCAACGAGGGCACCGGCCGGCCCGAGTGCCGCACCGTCACGCCCTTGTCGTAGCGCGCCGCCGACAGCAGCAGCCCGGACACGAACTGCGACGAGCCCGACGCGTCGATCGTGACCTCGCCACCGGCCAGCGAACCGCTGCCGCGCAACGTGAACGGCAGCGCGTCACCCTCGACGTCCGCACCGAGCGCGCGCAACGCGTCCAGCACCGTGCTCATCGGGCGCACCCGCGCGTGCGGGTCGCCGTCGAACCTGATCTCGCCCTCGGCCAGCGCGGCGGCCGGCGGCAGGAACCGCATGACCGTGCCCGCGAGCCCGCAGTCGACGTCGGCCGGTCCGCGCAACGCGCCCGGCGTGACGTCCCAGCCGCCGTCCTCCCGGTCGGTGATCCCGACGCCCAGCGACGTGAGCGCCTTCACCATCAACACGGTGTCGCGGCTGCGCAACGGCGCGTGCACCGCGGACGGCCCGTCGGCCAGTGCCGCGAGCACCAGGACGCGGTTCGTGATCGACTTCGAGCCGGGCACCGGCACCGTGGAGTGGACTGGGCCGGACGCGCTGGGGGCTGACCAGTGCTGAGTCATGCCCGGAATGATCCCGCACGGCGTCGAGGGCGGCTCGCACAGGTGTTCCCGACGTGCGACGATTGCGACTTCGGAGGTGATCGGTTTTGTGTGGTAGGTACGCCTCCACCAAGGACCCGGCGCTGCTCGCGGCCGAGTTCGAAGCGGTGGACGCCACCGGCGACGAGGCGCCGGGGGCGGACTACAACATCGCTCCCACCAAGCACGTCATGGCGGTGGTCGAGCGCAAGCCGGAGGACGAGGACCTGGAGCGCAGCATCCGCGTGATGCGCTGGGGCCTCGTCCCGCACTGGGCCAAGGACCTCTCCGGCGCGGCGAAGATGATCAACGCCCGCGCGGAGACCGTGCTGTCCAAGCCCGCGTACAAGCAGTCGGCGATGAAGCGCCGGTGCATCATCCCGGCCACCGGCTGGTACGAGTGGCAGCCGGGCGAGGGCCGCAAGCAGCCGTACTTCATGACGCTCGGGGACGACTCGTCCCTCGCGCTGGCGGGCATCTGGTCCGTGTGGTGGAAGGACGACGTCCCGACCGTGACGTGCGCGGTGCTGACGACGGACGCCATCGGCGCGCTGACCGAGGTGCACCACCGGATGCCGTTGCTGCTGCCGCCCGACCGCTGGTCGGCGTGGCTCGACCCGTCCTCGCTCGACCCGAGCGGGCTGCTCGCGCCGGACCCGTCGATCGTCGACGCGCTGGAGCTGCGCCCGGTCTCCACCGCGGTGAACAGCGTGAAGAACAACAACCCGTCGTTGCTGGACCGCGTCTCGCTCACCGAGGACGGGACGCCCGCACCCACCGCGGTCGAGCTGTCGTGACGACGCTGTCGGTGGACACGCCGCACGGCCCCGCACGGGCCTCCCTGCACTGCGCCCACGAACCGCGGGCCGCGCTGCTGCTCGGCCACGGCGCCGGCGGCGGCGTCGAGGCACCCGACCTGGTGGCCGCGTGCCACGCCGCGAACTCCGTCGGCGTGCACGTGGCCCTGGTCGAACAGCCCTACCGCGTGGCCGGCCGCCGTGCCCCCGCGCCGGCGGGCCAGCTCGACACGGCGTGGCTCGCGGTGGTCGACGACCTGGGCGAACGCTGGTTCGACGGCCTGCCGCTGGTGTTCGGCGGCCGGTCGTCGGGCGCCCGCGTGGCCTGCCGGACCAGCGTCGAGGGCCAGGCCGTGGCGGTGCTGTGCCTGGCATTCCCGGTGCACCCGCCGGGCAAGCCGGAGAAGTCCCGGATGGCCGAGCTGGACGGCGTCGAGGTCGCCACCCTGGTCGTGCAGGGCGAGAACGACCCGTTCGGCCGCCCGGTGCGCGCCCCGCACCGCGAGGTCGTGCTGCTGAACGGCGACCACTCGCTGAAGGCCTCCATCGCGGACGTGGGCCGGTGCGTGGGCGAGTGGCTTGACCGCGTGCTGCGGCCGCTCGACTGAATCACCTGCTGGGACGGGGTCGCGCCGTTACTGTCCCGCCCCATGACCGTTCTCGACGAGCAGGGCAGACCAGAACCTCCGACCGACGGCGACGAGCTCGCCACCCTGACCGGGTTCCTCGACTTCCAGCGCGCCACCCTCGCGTGGAAGACCGAGGGCCTCACCGCCCAGCAGCTGGCCATGACCACCGCCAAGTCCGAGATGACCCTCGGCGGCCTGGTCAAGCACCTCGCGTACGTCGAGCAGCAGTGGTTCCACGTCGTGCTGCACGACCGCGAGCCGCTGGAGCCGTGGAAGAGCGTGGACTGGAAGGCCGACCACGACTGGGACTGGCACTCGGCCGCCGACCACGCACCGGAGGAGCTCCTCGCGCTGTGGCAGGACGAGGTCGGCCGTTCCCGCGAGGCCGTCGAGGAGGCGCTGACGACCGGCGACCTCGGCCAGGCGGCCAAGCGCAAACCGTGGCGCGGCGATGACCGCACGGTGAGCCTGCGCTGGATCCTCACGCACATGGTCGAGGAGTACAGCCGCCACAACGGCCACGCCGACCTGTTGCGCGAGGCGGTCGACGGCCGAACGGGCGAATGACAACCGATCGGGGCTCTGCGGCGTTCACCTGGAAGTAGACGAACGCCACATGATCGGGGAGAACTCGTGAACAAGATCCGTCCGACCGCCGTCGCACTGGCCGGTGCCGCCCTCCTGGCCGCCGCGGGCACTCCCGCGCAGGCCGAGACGCCGTGGTGCACCGGCGACGACCTGGTGATCACCGCCCACGACATGCGTCCGACGACGAGCCCGAACAAGGGGCACGTCATCAGGTTCGCGGCCGTCGAGGGCGTCACCTGCACGATCGGCGGCAGCCTGAGCAACGTGCGGTTCCTCGACGCCGAGGGCCGCGACCTCGACGTCCCGCTGACCGGCGGCCAGGGCCCGTACACCGAGGCGACGGTCCACGGCATCTTCAGCGCCGTGGCCTACGTCGGCTCGCCGAAGAAGAGCGACACCGTGACCCCGGCGTTCATCCGGTTCGACCTGCCGGGCAAGGGCAGCCTCGGTGCCAGGGTCACCACGGCGTGGCCGTCGTGGGTCGGCACGCCCGTGCAGTTCACGAACATCGGCTGGCCGGTGAGCTGACCGTTGCCGAGACCGGAACGTGCTAGGCGCTGATCGAGGCCACCACGGCACCGGTGAGCCGCACCAGCTCGGCCGGCGCGATCTCCACCTCGAGCCCGCGCCGGCCCGCGCTGCAGAACACCGTCTCGAACTCCAGCGCGGAGGCGTCCACCACGACCGGGAGGCGCTTCTTCTGCCCGAGCGGCGAGATCCCGCCCGCGACGTACCCGGTGGCGCGCTCGGCGTCGGCGACCACGGCCATCTTCGCCTTCTTGCCCTTCAACGCCGCCGCCAGCGCCTTGAGGTCGAGCTGCACAGTCACCGGCACGACGCCGACCGCGAGCTTGCCGTCGACCTCGGCGACCAGGGTCTTGAGCACGCGGCCCGGCACCAGGCCGAGCGCCTCCGCGGCCTCCAGCCCGTACGACTCGTGGCGGGGGTCGTGCTCGTACGAGTGCAAGGTGTGCGCCACCCGCTGCTTGTCCAGCAGCGCTGTGGCGGGGGTCCCACGTCCGGCCATGCGGAATTACTACCAGCACGTCCGTGTTGGTCAGGACGTGGCTACGAACACGCTCGAGCGGCCCCGCGTAGAGTCAGCACCGACCCAGGACCTGTGGGAAGGGAGCGCGGTGCCCGCCACCGGCACGACGGAGACGACGGCGGAGCGCGCCGCGCGTTTCGAGCGCGATGCAATGCCGATGCTCGACCAGCTGTACTCGGCGGCGTTGCGCATGACCCGCAACCCGGCGGATGCCGAGGACCTCGTCCAGGAGACCTACCTCAAGGCCTACTCGGCGTTCGCGTCCTTCTCGGAGGGCACGAACCTCAAGGCCTGGTTGTACCGGATCCTGACGAACACCTACATCAACGGCTACCGCAAGAAGCAGCGCCAGCCGATCCAGCAGCCGACCGAGGAGATCACGGACTGGCAGCTGGCGCAGGCGGAGAGCCACACCTCGGCCGGGCTGCGCAGCGCGGAGGTCGAGGCACTCGACAACCTGCCTGACAGCGACGTGAAGGAAGCATTGCAGCGGTTGCCGGAGGAGTTCCGGATCGCGGTCTACCTCGCCGATGTCGAAGGCTTCGCGTACAAGGAGATCGCAGACATCATGGGCACCCCGATCGGCACGGTGATGTCCCGGTTGCACCGGGGCCGTCGCCAGCTCCGCGACCTGCTCGCGGACACCGCACGCGAGCGCGGCTTCCTCCGCGGTGGCAACGGTGGCAACGGAGACGCGTCATGAACTGCGGCGAACCCCACGAGACCGACTGCTCCGAGGTCCTGTCCGAGGTCTGGCTGTTCCTCGACCAGGAGTGCGACCAGGGTCGTCGCGCGGCACTGCAGACCCACCTCGACGAGTGCCACCCGTGCCTGGAGCAGTTCGGGCTGGAGGAGCACCTCAAGGCGCTGCTCGCGCGCAAGTGTGGCGGCGATTACGCCCCCGCCGACCTGAAGGCGCGCATCCGGGCCACGATCGTGGAGATCCGCACCGAGGACTGAGCGCCTCGAACACCGCCCCAGAACAACGAAAAGGCCTGGTCACCGTCGTGGTGGCCAGGCCTTTTCGCAGCACTCAGGCGTTGGGGCGCTTGCCTCGGTTGGCGCCGCCCTTTTTGCGGTCGCGGCGCTTGCGAGCACGCTTCGACATGGGTGTCTCCTAGGATCAGAACTGCTTCACCGACCAGTTTCTCATGGAGGAGTTCTGTCTACTCTCACGGACCTGCTGGCCGAGCACACCAAGCTCTCCGGCGCCGCCGCCGACCACCTCCAACTGGTGGTGGCGGAGTGGCAGCTCCTCTCCGACCTCTCGTTCGCGGACTTCCTGCTGTGGGTGCCGCTGGACGACGACGTCTTCCTGTGCGTGGCCCAGGCCCGGCCCACGACGGCGCCCACCGCCCACCCCGAGGACGTGGTCGGCAGCGAGGTGCGCTCGGACGAGCACCCGCAGCTGCGCCGGGCGATGGACGAGTCGCGGATCTGCCGCGAGGAGGACCCCCGCTGGCACCTGGGCGTGCCGGTGCGGCGCGAGACCATCCCGGTGCGGCTGGGCACGCAGGTCATCGCGGTGCTGAGCCGCAGCACGAACCTGGCCGTGCCGCGGGTGCCGTCGCCGTTGGAGATCTCCTACCTGGGCAGCGCGGCCGACCTGTGCCAGATGATCGCGGACGGCACGTTCCCCGCGCCCGAACCGTCGCCGGACGTGCACACCAGCCCGCGCGTCGGTGACGGCCTGATCCGGCTCGACCCGTCCGGTGCGGTGGTGTTCGCCTCGCCGAACGCGCTGTCGGCCTACCACCGCATGGGGCACGCGTCCGACCTGGTCGGCGTGCACCTGGCGCCGCTGACCCGCAGCCTGATCGGTGACCCGTTCGACGCGACCGAGGTCGCCCAGCGCATCCGGCAGGCGCTCGACGGGCAGCCGTCGATGCGCATGGAGGCCGAGTCGCGCCGCGGTGCCGCGGTCCTCTTCCGGTCGTTGCCCCTTCGGCCACGGGGTCAGGCGGCGGGCGCGATCGTGCTGTGCCGCGACGTCACCGAGGTCCGCCGCCGCGACCGCGCGCTGATGTCGAAGGACGCGACGATCCGCGAGATCCACCACCGGGTCAAGAACAACCTGCAGACCGTGGCGGCGCTGCTGCGGCTGCAGTCGCGCCGGCTGTCGAACCCGGAGGCCAAGGAGGCGCTCGCCGAGTCGGTGCGCCGGGTCACCTCGATCGCGCTCGTGCACGAGACGCTGTCGATGTCCGTCGACGAACGCGTCGACCTCGACGACGTCATCGACAAGGTCATCCCGATGATGGGCGACGTCGCCGTCACCGAGACCCAGGTGAAGGTGCGCCGCGAGGGCGGGTTCGGCATCGTCTCCTCGGAGATCGCGACCCCGCTCGTCATGGTGCTGACCGAGCTCGTGCAGAACGCCTTCGAGCACGCCTACGCCCCTGGCCAGCGCGGGGAGGTCGTCGTGCACAGCGAGCGCTCGGCGAAGTGGCTCGACGTGACGATCTCCGACGACGGCAAGGGCCTGCCGCCCGGTTTCTCCCTGGAACGCACGGATCGTCTCGGTCTGCAGATCGTGCGGACCCTCGTCGACTCCGAACTGAGGGGCTCGTTGAGCTTGCGACGGAGGCCCCGAGGCGGTACAGAGGCGGTCCTGCGCGTGCCGCTGCGGGGGCGGCGCTAAACTGGCCTCGTGCACACGTGACGACCAGCCTCAGCGGTCTCACGTGGTCATGCGGGAGGGTGTGCAAACAAGAAAAGAACCCGACACCTGGCACGGTGTCGGGTTCTTCTCTATGTGTGCTTGTCGCGGCGAACAGCCTGCTCAGGCGTTGCTGCGGGCGCGCGTGCGAGCGTTGCGGCGCTTGAGAGCGCGACGCTCGTCTTCGCTCATCCCGCCCCAGACGCCGGCGTCCTGGCCGCTCTCCAGTGCCCACGCGAGGCAGTCGGAGACGACGGGGCAACGGCGGCAGACGGTCTTCGCCTCGGCGATCTGAAGCAGCGCGGGACCACTGTTCCCAACGGGGAAGAACAGCTCGGGGTCCTCGTCGCGGCAGATCGCGCGGTGGCGCCAGTCCATTGGAACTACTCCTCAGCCTTGGCGCGCACAAAGGCACGCCGGTTGTCAGCGGTCGTTTTGGGGTGCTTGTGAATGCTTTCACGAACGGCTGGGATGTCAAGGGGTTGGCACCAACCCGGTGAGTGAACTCACCCAAAAGATCGACAGCGTTCACCTGGGGTTTCACGCTCTGCTGTCACTCGATTGCTCTACATCCCGGATGGGTAGCGAGACGGTTACAGAACGATCACGGACCGTCGAGTTCGCCCTGCGTCACACAGCTACGGTCAACGCCTGGGGAACCGCCCGGAACTCCACCTGGGTCGTCGTGCCGAGGAAGTCGCCATCCACCTGCAGGTTGGCGGGTTCCTCGCTCTTCACTTTGACATATTCGACGTCATCGCGCCGCACGAGTTTCGGGCTCTTCGGGTTCCCGGTGGCCAGCACCTGTGTGATGTAGCGCGCAACGGTCGGCGGTCGCAATGTCGTGAGCGCCGACAGGCCCAGCCCGTTGTCGAACGAGGTGCTCGGGTTCAGGTGGATGTCGTTGTCCCCGAAGTACGTCCACGGGTCCGTGTTGGACACGAACACCATGCCGACGTCGAACTGCGGCTCGTCCGGCACCTCGACGGTGAAGCGCTCCGGCGTGCGCACGAGCCTCGCGTACGCCTTGAGCGCCACCGCCAGGTAGAGCGCCGGGCTCGCGTTGCGGCCGCGGGCGCGCTTGGCCTCGACACCGGCCACGACGTCGGCGTCCAGGCCGATGCCCGCGTTGAAGGTGAACCAGCGGCCCTCGTCACGTCCGATGACGTCGGAGAAGACCTGGCCGAGGCCGATGCGGCGGGTCGTGCCGTTCTCGATGGCCTGCAGCAGGACGTGCGTGGCCTCGACGGGGTCGCGCGGGATGCCCAGCGCGCCCGCGAAGACGTTCGCGGAACCGCCGGGGACGACACCCAGCATCGGGGTGTCGGGGCGGGGGCCGTGCAGCAGGATGCCGTTGACGACCTCGTTGACCGTTCCGTCGCCGCCGTGGGCGATGACCAGGTCGAACCCGTCCTTGACCGCCTGGGCGGCCGCGTCGAGCGCGTGGCCGCGGTAGGAGGTCTGGACGATCTCCAGCTTCACGTCGGAGGCGAGTGCGTGCGCCAGCACGTCGCGACCCGCCGGCGTCGTTGTAGTCGCCTGGGGGTTCACCACGAGAAGAGCGCGCACCACTTGAGGGTAGGACAATGCGTGACCGCTCGCGGTTCGCATGTCCTCCCTCGGAGCGACTCCAGCCTCACGAAAGTGGCGTAGATCTCCCTCCGCTCGCACCGCGCCGAGCCCGCAGGCGAGTGCACCCCGGACGACCGCCGGCTCGCTGAAGGCCCCTTGATCTTCCCCCCTCCCGGCGGGCTCGCAGAGCCCTCCAACCGGGTGGCCTACGATCCGTGACCAGTACAGAACGTGAGGAAAGGTCGCCTGTGACTACCGGTACCCCGGCCCCGCCGCGCGCGGTGCGGACCGCCGCCGCACTCACCTTCGTCCAGGGGCTCGGCGGCATCGCGCTGGCCGGCGCGCTCGTCCTGCGGGTGCTGCAGGGCGCTCCCTCCGCAGGTCCGGTGCTCGGAGCCGCCGGTGTGCTCGTGCTGTGGTTCGGCGGGGTGATCTTCGCCTGCGTGATGCTGTTCCGCGGCCGGCACGGCGCCCGCACGCCCGTGATCGTCACGCAGCTGCTGCTCCTGGGCTGCGCCTGGTACGCCTACGGCCCGTCCGAACAGCCGCTCATCGGATCTCTGGGCGGCATCTACTGCGTCGTGGTGCTCGTCCTGCTCTTCACCCGCGACGGCCGGGAGTGGGCGCTCGGTTTGCCGAGCGTCGAAGAAGACAAAGCCGACTAACGGAGGGTGGTCACGGTCACGCAGTCGGGTGAAGCTGTCGGTGGTTGCTTAACCACTCCCTGCACTCACGAGGTGACCAACCATGCGTTTCAAGACCGCGATCGCGAGCGCTTTCCTGGCGGCGCTTTCCCTCGCACCCATGACGGCGACGGCCACGGCCGCGCCGGAAGAGCCGAGCATGTCGCCGATGATCATCGGCGGCAGCTACGCGCAGAACTTCCCGTACGCCGCCCGCCTGTTCTTCAACGGGCGGGAGAACTGCTCCGCCACGAAGATCGCACCTCAGTGGATCCTGACCGCTGAGCACTGCGTCTCGGGCAGCGGCACGTACACGTTCCGCGCGGGCAGCCTGGACCAGACGTCCGGTGGCCAGCTGGTCACCGCGACCCAGATCATCAAGCACCCGTCGGCCGACCTCGCGCTCGCGCGGGTCGGCACGTCGATGTCGGCGCCGTTCGCGCCGCTCGGCACGACGTCGGACGTGGCCAACGGCAACACCGTGCAGCTCTACGGCTGGGGTGCCACCTGCACCAACCAGCCGGAGATCAACTGCCAGTCGCGCTACCTCAAGGTCGCGAACACCCGCGTGACGTCGGTCAACGGTCGTGACTACCGCGGTGGCACCGCGGTGGCCGTGACCCGCGTCGACGGCATCGCCGCCGGCGGTGACTCGGGTGGCCCGATGTTCTCCAACGGCAAGCAGGTCGGTGTCGCCTCGACGTCGGACCGCTCGACGCGGTCCAACTACACCCACGTCGGCGTGTACCGCTCCTGGATCCGCCAGTACGCGGGCGTCTGATCCCGAAGTAACGCAGGGGCCCCGCGTTCCTCTCAGGGGAACGCGGGGCTCCCGCATGTCACGTGGAAGCACGTGCGTATGTCACCGAGCGTGTTCACGAATGGTGGATGGACACGAACGGAGTAGCCAGCTACCGTGCTGCCAGCGTTCGCGCCGCTCGGGAGCAGGGTGAGGTGCGCAGTGCAGGACGGCCCGCAGCGGGTGACGACAGGCAGCAGTTCCGAACGACCCAACGAGGCGCGCCTCTTCGACTACTACCTCGGCGGCGCCCACAACTTCGCGGTTGACCGGGCTCTCGCCGAGGAGACGATCAAGCAGTTCCCCATCGCCGAGATGGCCCGCACGATCAGGTCGTTCTCCCGCCGGGTGGTGCGCTTCTGCGCCGAGGACCTCGGCATCCGCCAGTTCCTCGACCTCGGCAGCGGCATCCCGACCGTCGGCAACGTCCACGAGGTGGCCCAGGCCGTCGACCCCTCGTGCCACGTCGTGTACGTGGACCGCGACCCGGTCGCCGTCGCCCACTCCCGCACGATGCTGCGCGAGAACCTCAACGCCGCCATCGTCCAAGCCGACATCTGCGACGTCGGCGCCGTGCTGCGCGACCAGGAGACCCGCCGCCTGCTCGACTTCGAGAAGCCGGTGGCCGTCCTGATGATCGGCATCCTCCCGTACGTCCACGAGGACCCCACCGGTGTCGTCGCGCGCTACCGGGCCGCGGTGAGCGGGGGGAGCGTGCTGGCGCTGACCCACCTGACCCGCGACGTGGAACCCGAGCTCGTCGACAAGCTCGTGACCCTGGCGGACGGCCTGCAGACGCCCCTCGTGCCGCGCACGAAGCAGGACGTCGAGGAGTTCGTCTGCGGCCTGGAGCTGCTCGAACCGGGCCTCGTGCTCGCCGCGCACTGGCGGGCCGACGGTGAGCTGCCCGGCGGTTCGGCGGCGGCCGACGCGTCGACCTACGGTGCCGTCGCGCTCATCCGGGACTGACGAGCAGGTAGCGCTCGACCCAGAAGCTCGTCACGGCGCGCGGCTCCTCCTCCGGCGGGAACGGCGAAGGCCGGGCCCCAGAGGTGGGCCCGGCCTGGTCGTTTTGCTGCCGCGTCAGCCCCGGTAGGCGCCGCCGGCCGCGGCCGGGCCCTGGTACTGCGCGCTGCCGAAGCCGAGCATCGGGTAGCCGATGAAGCCGAACAGCCACAGCCCGAAGAACCCGAACACGCCGCTCTTGCCGAACGACTTCGCGATGTCGAGCGACACGATGATCGAGATCACGAGGTTGACGAGCGGGATGATCATCAGGATCAGCCACCAGCCCGGACGGCCGGCGACCTTCAGCCAGACGTAGATGTTGTAGATCGGGATGATGGCGGCCCAGCCGGGCTTGCCGGCCTTGCTGAACGTCGCCCACATGCCGGCGATGACGAGCACCGCGAACACGAGGCTGAAGATCAGGGAGCCGGTGCTCGAGCCGGAGTCTTCGTACACGGTAGGTCCTTCCAGGATTTGCCGGGGATCGGCGACGCGGGACGCTGCCAGCACCGAGCACCGGTCCTCAGTGGAATTCCCGTTTCGTGAGCCTTTCGAGACCTTCCGTCAACCTTCAGCGTGCAGCGCCGAGCTCCCGCAGCGCGTGATCGGCCACCCGCATCACCGTCCACTCGTCCATCGGGACGGCACCCAGCGACTTGTAGAACCCGATCGACGGCTCGTTCCAGTTGAGCACCCACCACTGCAGCCGGGTGTACCCGCGCTCGACGCATTCCCGCGCGAGCACCTCCAGCAGCTGCTTGCCGAGGCCCTTGCCGCGCTGCTCCGGCGTGACGTAGAGGTCTTCGAGGTAGATGCCGTGCACGCCGTCCCACGTCGAGAAGTTGAGGAACCACAACGCCATGCCGACGACCTGACCGTCCACTTCGGCCACGTGCCCGAACAGCGCGGGGTGCTCGCCGAACAGCGCCGTCCGCAGCTGCTCGGCCGTGAGGTGGCACTGCTCCGGCGCCCGTTCGTAGAGCGCGAGCTCGTGCACCAGCCGCACGACCGCGTCGACGTCGCGCGCTTCCACCCTGCGGATCATCACACCTCCCAGGCAGGCACGTTGAGCCTGCGCACCTGCGGGTCGCCCCGCTCGTCGCCCAGCTGGCAGGTGCCGGCCGGGTCCAGTCCGAAGTGGACGCCCTGGTCGGGCGCCAGCCCCAGCCACGCGGCGATCAGCACGCGGCTGAAGTGGCCGTGGCCGACCAGCACCACGTCACCACCGGGCAGGACGCGGCGCACCTCGGCGAGCACCTTGCGGGCCCGCTCCTGCACCTCCGCGTGCGTCTCGCCGCCAGGCATCGGGTGCGTCCACACGGTCCAGCCCGGCACGCGCTCGCGGATCTGCGGCGTGGTGATGCCCTCGTAGTCGCCGTAGTCCCACTCGGCCAGGTCCTCGGTCGTCGCCGTGATCTCCAGGCCGGCCAGCTCCGCCGTCCTGGTGGCGCGTTGCCGCGGGCTCGTCAGCACGAGCGCGGGCGCCTGGTCCGTCGCTCTGAGCCGAGCGAGCGTGGCGCCCGCCCTGCGTGCCTGCTGCTCGCCCTCGGGCGTCAGCTCGATGTCGGTGCGTCCCGTGTGCCTGCCGCTCTCGGACCACTCGGTCTGGCCGTGGCGCAGCAGGTAGAGGTGGGTGCTCACCTGTTCGATCCTAAGGAGTGGCCGCGACCACGTTTGGGGGAGTCTCCGTTCGAGGTACCCCGCTCGCCATGACCTCCGAGCCCCACGACCACGGCGAGCCCGACGAGGTGGATGCCCGGGAGATCCGCGAGGCCTTCGGGGTGCGCGTCGCGCGCATCCGGGCCGAGCTCACGTCGACGTGGAACAAGCTGCGGCAGAACGAACGCGACGCCGACAACAGGGGAGAATGACCTCCTGGCGCTCGACTCTGGGGCGCATAGGTCGTCGAACAACCCGCAGACGCAAAACGACGCTGGCCCGCGAACGAATTCGCAGGCCAGCGTCGTTCACAAGGCTCCGGACTCAGCCCTGCTTGGTCTCCCAGAAGATCTTGTCGATCTGCGCGATCAGGTCCAGCAGCTGCTGCCCCGTCGCCGGGTCCATCGAGCCCTTGGTGCCCGACGCACCCGCCGCCTTGGTGGCGCGGTTGAAGAGGTCGTGCAGCTCGGGGTACTTCTCGAAGTGCGGCGGCTTGAAGTAGTCCGTCCACAGCACCCACAGGTGGTGCTTGACGAGCTCGCTGCGCTGCTCCTTGATCAGGACGGCGCGCTCCCGGAACTCCGGGTCCTCGTTGGCCTGGTACTTCTCCTGGACCGCCTTGACGGACTCGGCCTCGATGCGGGCCTGCGCGGGGTCGTAGACGCCGCAGGGCAGGTCGCAGTGCGCGGTGGCTTCGACGCGCGGGCGGAGAATGCGCGACACGAGTCGCATCGTTCCTCCCAGAGTGAAAACAGTGGATGCTCCGACAAGTAGGACCCTACTCCGGCTGACCGAAGGGTGATCGTTGAGACCGCGCCTTTCCACCGTGCTCGTCCGCGGACCGTCGATGGCACCAGCGCTGCGCAGTGAGGACGTCGTGCTGGTCAGCTGGGGTGCGCGCCCCAGGGCCGGTGACGTCGTGCTGGTCAGGTGGGCGCAGCGGCCTGATCAGCTGTCGGTCAAGCGCGCCTCCCACCTGGTGGACGGCGGGTGGCACGTGGTGGGGGACAACCCGTTCGCCAGCACGGACTCCGGGCAGCTCGGGCCGGCCGAGGTGCTCGGGGTCGTCAGGGCGCGGTTGTGGCCGCGGCCGCGGTTCAGGCTTTGAGGGACGCGTACAGGGCCACGCAGTCCTCGTAGCGGGGGAGGACGCCGGCCTCGTAGGCCTCGGCCAGGGTCGGGGCGGCGGTGTCCTTCTCCGAGAGCAGGAACTCGATCTCGCGCGGCCACGGCAGGTCGAGGGCCGGGTCGAGCGGGGTGAGGCCGTGTTCGCCGGAGGGGTTGTACGGGGTGGAGCACAGGTAGTTCATGGTCGTGTCGTCCTCCAGCGCGATCATCGCGTGGCCGAGGCCCTCCGCCAGGTAGACGGCGTTGCACTTCTGCGCCGTCACCAGCACCGCGTCGAACTGGGCGAACGTCGGCGAGCCCACCCGGATGTCGACGACCACGTCGATGAACGAGCCGCGCGGGCAGAACACGTACTTCGCCTGGGAGGGCGGGACGTCCGCGTAGTGGATGCCGCGGATCGTCCCGGCGCGCGAGACGCTGTGGTTGGTCTGGGCGACCCGCAGCGGGTGGCCGACCGCCTCGACGAACGCCGCCTCCTGGTACGGCGAGACGAACACGCCGCGGTCGTCGGGGAAGGTCCGGGGCGTGAACTCGAAAGCGCCGTCGATTTTCAGCGAACTCGCCTGCATGCCGTCACTCTAAGGCGTCATGTTTTCTTGACCGATCGGGTGCTTCCTGCCTGCATAAACCGACCGGTCGGTGCAGAAAACCGGACGGACGTCTTGCTACATGCCCTCTGACCTGCGGAAAAAGTGTGATCCCCGCCGCAGACAGGTCGGTCCGGTCCTGCCACACTTCGCTCCACCCGCAGCACTCGGACTGTTCCCGGACGCAACTCGTCGGAGGACGTCGACCGAGTTTCCAGGCCCCGTGTACCCGGTGTGACAACGCTGGGCCGGTGCGCCGTTTGGTGATGAGCCCACAGCTAGATGGGCCACTACGCCGCCCGCACCGCAGGAGGGACGCCGTGACAGCAGTGAACGAAGCCCGTACCGAGAACTCCGATCCGACGCAGCTGACGGACGAGGAGATCTTCACCGCGCACCTGGGCGGGAAGCTCGAGGTGGGTGCGACCGCCTCGCTCGCTGACCCCAAAGCGCTGTCCATCGCGTACACCCCCGGTGTCGCTCGGGTGAGCAGGGCGATCGCGCAGGACGCGAGCCTCGCCGCCCGGTACACCTGGGCGCACCGGCTGGTCGTCGTCGTGAGCGACGGCACCGCCGTGCTCGGCCTCGGCGACATCGGCCCCAGCGCGTCGCTGCCCGTCATGGAGGGCAAGTCGGCGCTGTTCAAGACCTTCGGCGGCCTCGACTCCATCCCGCTCGTGCTCAACACGACGGACGTGGACGAGATCGTCGAGACGCTCGTGCGGCTGCGCCCGTCGTTCGGCGCGGTCAACCTGGAGGACGTCTCCGCACCGCGCTGCTTCGAGCTGGAGCGGAAGCTGGTCGAGGCGCTCGACTGCCCGGTCATGCACGACGACCAGCACGGCACCGCCGTGGTGTCGCTGGCCGCGCTCAACGGCGCGAACGAGGTCCTCGGCAAGGGCATCGGCGACCAGCGGGTGGTCATCTCCGGTGCGGGTGCCGCCGGCATCGCCATCGCCAAGATCCTCATCG
Source organism: Lentzea sp. NPDC036955 (assembly GCF_055608005.1). NCBI lineage: Bacteria > Bacillati > Actinomycetota > Actinomycetes > Pseudonocardiales > Pseudonocardiaceae > Lentzea > Lentzea sp. NPDC036955. The sequence continues at coordinate 425,304 of NZ_JBVJRC010000005.1, forward strand.
CCGCCGGCGCCGGTGACATCACGCTGCTCGACTCGCGCGGCATCGTCCGCACGGGCAGGGCCGGTCTCAACCCCGTCAAGGAGGAGATCGCGGCGCTCACCAACACCTCCGGCCTCGACGGCGGCATCGACGTGGCCCTGCGCGGCGCGGACGTCTTCATCGGCGTCTCGTCGTCGAAGGTGCCGGAGGACCTGATCGCGAGCATGGCGAGCGGCTCGATCGTGTTCGCGCTCTCCAACCCGGACCCCGAGGTGCACCCGGAGGTCGCCGCACGGCACGCCGCGATCGTCGCGACCGGCCGCAGCGACTTCCCCAACCAGATCAACAACGTGCTCGCGTTCCCCGGCATCTTCCGCGGCGCATTGGACGCGGGCGCGCGCCGGATCACCGAGGGCATGAAACTCGCCGCGGCCGACGCCATTCTGGCGGTCGCGAAAGATGATTTGGGCCCAGACCGAATTGTTCCGTCCGCGCTCGACCCGCGGGTCGGTCCCGAGGTCGCCGCGGCCGTCGCGGTGGCGGCGAAGGCCGACGGCGTGGTCTGATCTCGGCGAACGCCACAGCGGAGCGGCGCGCGTATTTGCCACCTTTGTGCATCACGCGGTTGAGCGGAACCACGAACGTGGCTTTTCGTTAACCCGTGCAGGGGTGGGCGATGACGCTCCGAAGCGCTACCGTCCCTCTCCTCGGGTGTTCACCCGGGGAGAGGGTTCGTGTTTGCCGCCGTTCGGGTGCCGTTGTCGTGCCCACCCGAATTGCCGCGGGCGGCTAATGCGGGAGAGGGTGGGCCGGTGCCCAAGTGGGTGGGACGCGCGACGGTGGTGAACGGCCGTGCCAGATCGGCGGCTGCTCAGGAGGCGGAGAAGCCGCCGGTGACGCTGGACGGGCTGACCCTGCCCGACGCGCCGTCGTTGCTGGTCGACACCAAGGGCGTCGTCATGCGGGCGAACCCGGCCGCCGTCGGGCTGGCCGGCGCGCAGGGGGCCGACGACCTCGTCGGGCACCCGCTGGGCGAGCTGCTGCTGGGCAACTCCTCCGACCTCCGGCTGTCCCGCGCGGACGGCACGCTGCTGCCCGTGCGGGTGGCCCGGCACGCGGTTCCCGGCACCGGGCTGCAGGCCGTCCTCCTGATCGACGTGTCCGACCTCTCCGCGGCGGCGGACGCGCTGCGTGACGAACAGCGGCGGTTGCGCAAGGTCCAGCGGGTCGCCCAGCTCGGCTCGTGGGAGTACGACCCCGAGACCGGTCTGACGGTGTGGTCGGACACCCACTACGAGCTGCTCGGCATCACCCGCGGCAAGGTCGTCCCCGGCGCGCAGGCCGTGCTCGACGTCGTGCACCCCGACGACTACGACATGGTCGAGTCGTACTGGCACGGCCGCGAGATCACCGGCGACCCGATAGACATCGAGTACCGGATCGTCCGCCCGGACGGCCAGCTGAGGTGGATCCGCGGCGTGGCCGAGGCGCGGCTCACCGACGGCAGGCTCGACAAGATCACCGGCTACATCCGCGACATCACCGAGTCGAAGCGCGCGGCCACCGATCTCGCCCAGGAACGCGCACGGCTGCTGGAGGCCCAGCGCATCGCCAGGATCGGCAGCTGGGCCTACGAGACCGGCACCCGCGCCGTGCACCGCAGCGAGGTGCTGCTGGAGATGTACGCCGAGCTGGGCATGACACCGGACGACGACCTGCTCTGCGGCGTGCACCCGGACGACCGCCAGGCCGTCACCGACCTGCGCCACCGGCTGCTGCACGCGCAGGACAACGACCCGGTGGAGGTCGAGGTCCGCAGCGAGTCCGGCGACCGCGTCTACATCTGCCGCGCCCGCGCGGAGATCTCCTCGTTCGGCCGGATCGAGCGCTTCCACGGCACCATCCAGGACGTCACCGAGGCCCGCGCGCTGGAACGCCAGCTGCGCGACGACCGCCGAAGATTGGCCGATGCACAGCAGGCGGCACGGCTGGGCACGTGGGAGTGGAACCCGGCCACCGACGAGACGGTGTGGTCGGACATGCTGCGCGAGCTCTACGGCCTGCCGGAGGACGCCAGCAGCCGCTACGAGACCTACCTCGACCTGATCCACCCGGAGGACCGCGGCTGGGTCGACGACCTGTGGCGCCAGCTCGCCCGCGACGAGGTGCCCGTCCAGTGCGAGCACCGGCTCGTGCGCCACGACGGCCAGACCCGCGTCTTCCGCTGCCACGGCATGATCGTCCGCGACAACCACGGCCAGCAGCTCGCCGTCGGCACCGCCCAGGACGTCACCGAGCAGCGTGCCGCCGAGGCGCGCATGAAGCGTTCCTCGCAGCGCTTCACCGACCTCGTGTCCGTGACGCCGGTGGGCATCGGCCTGTTCGACGAGGGCGAACGGCTCGTGGACGCCAACGACGCGTTGTGCGACCTGCTCGGCATGGAGCTGGAACAGCTGCGCGGCATGACCGCGGAGCAGCTCACGCACCCCGAGGACACCTCGCCCGGCCTGCAGTGGGCCGCCGAGCGCACGCAGAAGATCCCGCAGCGCATCCTCGTCCGCCCCGACGGCGAGAAGGTGTACTGCGAGCTGCACATCGCGTTGTCCGTGCAGGACGACGGCCGCCGCTTCTGGCTGATCGTGTTCCTCGACATCACCGAACGCCGCCGCGCCGCCGAGGCCCTGCGCCACCAGGCCACCCACGACGAGCTGACCGGCCTGCCGAACCGCGCGCTGGTGAAGGAGATCCTCGGCCGGCTCCTGGACGGCCCCGGCCGGTCGAAGGTCGCCGTCTTCTTCTGCGACATCGACAACTTCAAGCGCGTCAACGACTCCCTCGGCCACGACGCCGGCGACGAGCTGCTGGTCGCCTTGGCGCGCAGGCTGGAGGGCGGCCTTCCGGACGGGTGCACGGCCGCGCGGTTGTCCGGCGACGAGTACGTGATCATCTGTGAGGACATCGACGCCGTGGGCGGTGTCGACGCATTGGCGACCCGCGTGGCGTCCCTGTTGCGGACCGCGGTCCCCGTGCACGGCCAGCTCGTCCGCGTGTCCGCCTCCATCGGCGCCGCGGTGCCGAACGGTTCCCGCGCGAACGGCGCGGACCTGCTGCGTTTCGCGGACGCGGCGATGTTCGAGGCCAAGCGCAACGGCGCCGGTCGCGTGTCCCTCGCCTCCGCCGCGCTGATCGCCTCCGCCGACCGCCAGGTGCACCTGGAGGGCCAGCTGCGCGAGGCACTGCAGCACGACGGCCTCGCACTGCACTACCAGCCGGTCGTCGGCGTCGACGGCTCGGTCCTGACCGCCGAGGCCCTCGTCCGCTGGCCGCACCCCGACCGCGGCCTGCTGCCACCCGACGTGTTCCTGCCGGTCGCCGAACAGGGCGACCTGATGCGCGAGCTCGACCGCTGGGTGCTCCGCACCGCGCTGAAGGAGGCCGCGACCTGGCCCGCACCCGACGGCCGCCCGGTGTCGGTGGCCGTGAACCTCGCCGGCCTGGTGCCCGGTGACCCCGAGTTCGTCGACATCGTGTCGACCGCGATCCTCGAGTCCGGCGTGCCGTGGGACCGGGTCGTGCTGGAACTGGTCGAGACCGCACTGGTCGACCTGCCCTCGCGGGTCCGCCAGTCGATGGACGAGCTGGTGCAGCGCGGCGTCCAGTTCGCGGTGGACGACTTCGGCACCGGCTACTCGTCGCTGGCGCGCCTGAAGGACCTGCCGGCCCAGATCATCAAGGTGGACCGCCGCTTCGTCTCCGGCGTGGGCAACGACTCCTCCGACTTCGCCGTCGCACGCGCGGTCGTCGACATGGCGCGGGCGATGGGGCGCAAGTGCGTGGCCGAGGGCGTGGAGACGGCGACGCAGTTCCACGTGCTGCGCGGGGTCGGGGTGGACGCGTACCAGGGGTGGCTGTTCTCCCGGCCGGTGCCGCCGAAGGAGTTCAGGGCGATACTGGCCCTCGGGCCCCTGCACATCCCCCGTGCGGGGTGAGCAGTTCCCTCACCTGCGTTTTTACAGTAACCCCCACCTAATGCGGGGTATACTGTAAATCGGAGGACAGCGGATGAGCTTGGTCGGATGGCTTTCGGTCGCCGAAGCGGCCCAACGGCTCGGGGTGTCCGCTGCGCAGGTCCGGGACCTGGTGGCAGCAGGACGGCTGAAGGCCGTCAAACCCGGGCGCGACCTGCTGGTCGACGCTGACGCGGTCCACCGGCGGCTGCACGTCGAGAAGCCGCAGCGCGGACAACCGTGGTCGCCGCGGATCGCTTGGGCCGTGCTCGCTCACGCGTCAGGTGCGCACGTGGACTGGCTGTCCCCTTCGGAACTGGTTCGCGTGAAGCGCTATGCGCAGCGACCCCTGAGCGACTGGCCCCGATTGCTGGCCAGGCGTGCGGACGTCCGCTGTGCGCGCATGCTGGCGAACGTTCTTCGTCGTGCCGAGGAGTTGCCGGGCGTCGCGATCGGCGGCGTCCGAGCCGCGAACCACCACGGGGCCGCACTGGTCTCGGCGGACGAGCCGCGCGCGGAGCTGCTGACCTCTGTCGAGGCGTTCGACGCGCTCGCGCGCATGAGGAGCAGCAGTTGGGATTCACCGAAGCCGAATGTGACTGTGCGTGTCCTTCCCGGAGGGCTGCCCCGGTCTGTCGAGGAGATGGTGTTCGGCGCGCCGTACGTGCCGAAAGCCGTTGCCGCGGCGGATTTGCTGGACTTGGGCGACGAACGGTCACGTGGAGCTGCTCAGGAGCTGCTCACCCACATTCGGTAACGTTGCGCGATGATCTTCGCGCGTTGGCCTGATCTGCACGTCGCGGGAACGGCCGTGCTGCCCGAACTCGGCGACTCGACGCTGTGGCCGAGCCTGCTCGATCTGAGCGAGGCGCTGCCGGCGGACCACGTGATCATCGGCGGGGTGATGGTCTACCTGCACGGTGCAGTCCTGGGGCGTCAACCTGCCAGGGTCACCCGGGACGTGGACGTGCTCTTCGACGTGCAGTTGGTCCCGTCACGCCTGCGCGATGCCGTCGAGGTGTTGCAAGGCCTGGGATACCGGGTCGATCCGGCGAGCCCGGACGACTCGACGCACAGGTACATCGGTGCGAACGACGAACGCGTCGACGTCCTCGCGCCGGCCGGGGTCCGGCCACCACCCGACCTGACCACGACGCCGCCGGGGCGGACGATCGAGGTGTACGGCGGCCTCGCCGCGCTGCGCAACCGTGTCGCCGTGCGTGCCGAGTACCGAGGGCGGACGGGCGCCGTTGTGCTTCCGGACCTGGCCCGAGCCCTCTGTCTCAAGGTCGCCGCCTACGCGGGCGAGGCGCACCGGTCGCCCGCTGCGGCCTTCGGCTCCCGGCATCTGGAGGACCTGGCGTTCCTCACCTCGCTGGTGGACGACGCCGACGTGCTGCTGGAGCAGTTGGGTCCGCCTCCGGCGAACGGCCGTTTCGCACAGGCCTCCGTGTTGGACGAACCGGAGCACCACGCATGGCGTGCCGTGGGCGACGACGCCGAGGACGCTCGGCTGACCCGGGACCTCCTGCGCCACGGTGACTAGCCCTCCGGCCGCTCCACGTACCGCGCGCTGGCCGACACCTCCGGCAGCAACGCCGCGATCCGGTGCTTCGGCAGGTCGATCAACCGCAGCTCCAGGTCCTCCGAGTCCGCCGCGGCGTTGTCGACGATCTCGGCCGCCTGCCGCTTGGTCAGCAGGCCCTGCGAGGCCGTGATCAGCGCCTCGCGCCAGACGTTGCGCAACTTGCCGTGCGCCTTCATCAGCACCTCGCGCACGACCCGGTCGCCGAGGGACAGCGAGCCGTGCAGGACCTGGTCGGCGACCACGATCGTGGTCTTGCCGTCCGGCTTGTTGCGCAGGAACTTGAGCGTGAAGCGGGTGCGCACGAGCGACTGCAGCTCCTGCTGGCCCGCCGCCGACGACACGGCCGGGTGGTTGTTCGGCACCAGGCAGGCCAGGCGGGCGGGGGAGGACGCCAGCAGGGTCCGCAGCAGCCACGGGCCTGGGTCCGCGGACAGGTCGACGGCCAGGGACGCCGCGCCCTTGCCGACCGGTTCGGCCCACCCGGCGGCGCGCGGCTTCGGGGGTGGGGAGGACTCGGGGCGGGGGGCCAGTTCGGACAGGGCGGCGAGGGCCTCGCGGGACGGGCCGGTGGACTCCACGGACTGCGCGCCGTGGGTGTAGATGCGGGTGCCGCCGGTCACCGCGCGGCGGCCCGTCGGGCGGCAGACGTACAGGTCGGCGGCCGAGCCGATGGCCTGGGCGCCGTCGAAGCGGTGGAACGCGGGCAGGATCGCCTCGAAGACGAGGCCGAGCTTCTGCAGTTCCTGCTGCACCTTCAGGCCCAGTGCCGGGGTGCGGTCGGAGAAGCCGTAGGCGAGCAGCACGCGGCCCGAAGCGATGTCGGACAAGGCCTCCACCGCGCGGCCGGCGAACAGGGCCATGCCCTCCGGCGTGTACGGCGGGTCGGAGAACACGAGGTCCGCCGACTCCAGCACGGACGCGGGCAGGCCGAAACGCATGTCGCAGTGCAAGGTTCTGATGGTGAGGCCGCGGTCGCGGGCGCGCGAGTCGATGAACTCCAGCAGGCGCTCGTCGAGGTCCACGACGGTGATGGACACCGCGGGGTTCACCGCGGCGACCGCCAGCGAGGTCAGGTCGTGGTCGCCCAGGCACAGCAGGTGCTTGCCCGCGAGGTCGTAGACCGAGTTCAGGTGCACGGCGCGGTGGAGTGCGGTCTCCGCGGTGGCCTGCACGTGGTCCAACGAGGACAACGGCGGTGGCACGTCGGCGATGTCGACGAGGATCTGGCGCAGCACGTCGGTGTGGTCGCGCACGCCGGCGACGGCGAACGCCTCGCGGTAGGCGGGGACCAGCTTCGGCGCGATGCGGTAACGATCACCTGAAGATTCGGCGTCGTCGCCGAGGGCTTTCAGCAGGTCCTGGACCGTGCGGCGGGGGACAGCGGGCAGGCGCACCAGCTCCGCCAGCGGGTGCCAGTCCTGGCTGAGCAGGGACAACACCTCGCGGAGCTTGCGCGCGTGCACGCCGCGGTCGGACAGCAGCGTGCGCACCTGGTCGATCGTCACAAGCGGTAAACCATACGGGCTGTCACATTCTGGAACGCTGTGCCGGGGTACGCCGAACGAGTTAAGGTCTCAGGGATCTGCATCCAGGGCGGTCCGAACCGGGGAGACCGTCACGACCGGAGGGATCCGAAGGGTGATCGAGTTCCGGGCCGTCACCAAGCGGTTCGAGGACGGGACCATCGCTGTCGATCAGCTCGACCTCGTGGTCGAGGCGGGCACCATCACGGTGTTCGTCGGTCCTTCCGGATGTGGCAAGACGACGTCGCTGCGCATGGTCAACCGCATGATCGACCCCACCTCGGGCACGATCCTGGTCGACGGCGAGGACGTGCTCGAGGTCGACCCGCCCACGTTGCGGCGCGGCATCGGCTACGTCATCCAGCAGGCCGGGCTGTTCCCGCACCGCACCGTCCTCGACAACGTCGCCACGGTGCCGCTGCTGTCCGGTTGGGACAGACGCAAGGCCCGCACGCGCGCCGCGGAGCTGCTGGAGATCGTCGGGCTGGACCCGAGCTTCGGCAAGCGGTACCCGGCGCAGCTCTCCGGCGGCCAGCAGCAGCGCGTCGGCGTCGCCCGCGCGCTCGCCGCCGACCCGCCGGTGCTGCTGATGGACGAGCCGTTCAGCGCCGTCGACCCGGTCGTGCGCGAGGACCTGCAGAACGAGCTGCTGCGGTTGCAGGCCGAGCTCGACAAGACCATCGTGTTCGTCACCCACGACATCGACGAGGCGCTCAAGCTCGGCGAACGGGTCGCCGTGTTCCAGACCGGCGGCCACCTGGCGCAGTACGCGCGGCCGGCCGAGCTGCTGAGCGCGCCCGCCAACGACTTCGTGGCGTCGTTCGTCGGCAGGGACCGCGGCTACCGCACCCTGACGTTCCTGCACGCGGACGTGCCCGTGCACCCCGTCGCCACCGCCAGGATCGGCGAACGCGTCACCGTCACCGACTGGACGCTCGCCGTCGACGAACAGAACAGGCCGAAGGGCTGGCTGTCCGGAGTGGACGGTGAGGTGCTGGTCAGCGAGGACCACCTCGTCTCCGGCGGGTCCCTCTACGACGGCGGCTCGTTGCGCGGCGCGCTCGACGCGGCGCTCAGCTCGCCGTCCGCGCTCGGCGTCACCGTCGACGGCTCCGGCGCGGTGATCGGCGTCGTGCGGGCCGACGACGTGATCAAGGCCCTCGCGAAGGCCCGCGCGGCGGGTGAGGTCCCCAAGTGAACTGGATTTTCGAGAACTGGGAGAAGTTCTGGGAAGTCACGGAGGTTCACGTCCGGCTCGCCCTCCTGCCGGTGGTGATCGGGTTCGTGCTCTCGATCCCGCTCGGGTGGTGGGCCAGCCGGTCGCAGCCGGCGCGCGCGGTGCTGTTCCCGCTCTCCAACATCCTGTTCACGATCCCGTCCATCGCGCTGATCGTGATCACGCCGGTGCTGCTCGGCGTGCAGATCCTCGACGAGATCAACGTCATCGTGCCGCTGGTGGTCTACACGGTGGCGCTGATGGTGCGCTCGGTCGCCGACGCGCTCGCCGCGGTGCCCGGCAACGTGGTGGCGGCGGCGAACGCGATGGGCTACCGGCCGTTGCGCCGGTTCCTCACCGTCGAGTTCCCGCTGGCGCTGCCGGTCACGGTGGCGGGCCTGCGGGTCGCGACGGTGTCGAACATCAGCATGGTCAGCGTCGGCGCGCTCGTCGGCCTCGGCGGGTACGGCCAGCTCTTCACCGAGGGCTACCAGAACGACCACACCGAGAAGGTCGTCGCGGGCCTCATCGGCACGGTGGTGCTGGCGGTGCTCGCGGACGGGGTGCTGCTGCTGGCCGGACGGCTGCTCACGCCGTGGGCACGGGTGGGGAGGTGAGCTGAGCGATGGGCTGGCTCTTCGACCCCGCGCACTGGAGCGGTGAGACCGGGATTCCGGTGCGGCTGCTGGAACACCTCGGGTTCACGTTCTTCACGCTGCTGATCGCGGCCGTGATCGCCGTGCCGCTCGGTGCGTTCGTCGGCCACACCGGCCGCGGCGGGTTCGTCGTCGTCGGGCTGTCGAACGCGCTGCGGGCGCTGCCGACGACGGCGGTGCTGATCCTCGTCGTGCTGTGGGCGGGGCTGGGCGACTTCCCCGTGTACGTCGCGCTGGTGCTGCTGGCGATCCCGCCGATCATGGCGGGCGCGTACGCGGGCATCCGCGCGGTGGACCCGGCGATCGTCGACGCCGCGCGCGGTGTCGGCATGCGCGAGTCGGGCGTGCTGCTGAAGGTGGAGATCCCGAACGCGCTTCCCCTGATCTACGGCGGTTTCCGGGGCGCCGCGCTCCAGGTCGTCGCCACGGCCACCATCGCCGCCTACACCGGCGCGGGTGGTCTGGGCAGGTTCGTCTTCGACGGCCTCGCCCTCCAGGAATTCGGTCAGATGCTCGCCGGCGCGGTGCTCGTCGCACTGCTCGCCGTCCTCGTCGACCTGGCGTTCGCCGGCCTGCAACGGCTGACGGTCTCGCCAGGGCTGCGTCCAGTGGGAACCGGAGGAAAGAAATGAAGCGCATCGCCACGGCTGTTGCTGCGGTCGTGCTCCTGTCGGCGTGCGGTGGTGACCCGTTGTCCGGCGGAGGTGGCAACAACCCGGCCCCGACGGACACGATCGTCGTGGGCTCCGGCAACTTCCCGGAGTCCCGCCTGCTCGCCGAGATCTACGCGGAAGCCCTGTCCGCCAAGGGCGTCAAGGTCTCCAAGAAGCTCAACATCGGCAACCGGGAGCTGTACTTCAAGGGCGTCCAGGACGGTTCCATCGACCTGATCCCCGAGTACACCGGCGTGTTGCTCAAGCACGTCAACAAGAACGCGACCGAGGTGGCCGCGGAAGAGGTCTACACGGCGCTGAAGAAGTCGCTGCCGCAGGGCCTGACCGTGCTGGACAAGTCCGCGGCCGAGGACAAGGACGCGGTCGTCGTCACCAAGCAGACCGCTGCCCAGTACAGCCTCAAGTCGATCGAGGACCTCGTCCCGTACTGCAAGGAGATGGTCTTCGGCGGCCCGCCGGAGTTCCAGACCCGTCCCGACGGCCTGCCCGGCCTGAAGGAGAAGTACAACTGCGAGTTCAAGTCCTTCAAGGCGCTCGACGTCGGCGGCCCGGTCACCGTCGCGGGCCTGAAGGACGGCACGGTGCAGGCCGCCGACCTCTTCACCACCGACACCGCCATCTCGGCCAACGAGTTCGTGGCGCTGGAGGACCCGAAGAGCGTGTTCGCGGCGCAGAACGTGCTGCCGCTGATCAACGAGAAGAAGGCGTCGGAGCAGGTCCGCGGGATTCTCAACGGCATCTCGAAGAAGCTCGACACGAAGACGCTGCTCGACCTGAACGCCAAGCTGGCGGCACCGGACAAGCCGGAGCCGGACAAGGTCGCGAAGGACTGGCTGGCCTCGGTCGGCCTCTGACGCTCTGCCTCTCGGGCGTCTGCAAGTACTACCAACAGCGTGTTGGTAGTACTTGCAGACGCCCTTGTCACGTGTGCGCCGCGTGACCGCCGATCCGCAGCGTCAGCTCCTCGGCGGCCTTGCGGACCTCCTTCGCCAGGTCCGGCCACGTCTGACCGCACGGCGTGTCGCACAGGTGGCGGAACGTCAGCGTGATCGCCGCGATCGGGCGCTCGCCGTGGTCGAACACCGGGGCCGCCACCGAGGCGAAGCCGGCCGTCACGAACCCGTCCTCGACCGCCCAGCCCTGGCGTCGTTCGACGGTCAGCAGCCGCCGCAGCGCCGGGAGGTTGTGCGGGCCGCGGCCGGTGCGGTCGACGAACGCCGCCACCGAGGGGAACACCGCCCTGACCTGCGCCGGGGGTAGGTGGGCGAGCATCGCGCGGCCGGAGGCGGTCAGGTGGGCGGGCAGGCGGACGCCGACGTCGGAGACGATCGACTGGGGTTGCCGGGGCTGTTCGCGGACCAGGTACAGCGCCTCCGAGCCGTGCAGGACGCCCAGGTGGGCGACCTTCTCCATCCGGTCGGCGAGCTTGCGCAGCAACGGGCGCGCGAGCCGTTCCAGCGGGTCGTGGCGCAGGTAGGCGGAGCCGAGCTCGAACGACGCGACGCCCAGGCCGTACCGCTTCTCCTCGGGGAAGTGCGTCGCGAAACCGGCCTCGGTCAGCTCCGAGAGCAGGTGGTAGGTCGTTGACCTGGGCAGGTTGAGCTCACGCGCCACCGACGCCGCGGAGACCGGGCCCGGACGGCCGGCCAGCAGGCGCAGGACCGCGAGCCCTCGCCGCAACGCGGGAACATCACTGCTGCTGCCCACACCGGTGATTTTCCCACGTGATCCAGCCCACGCCGATCCGCCGTCAGTGCACACTCAACAGAACGGGCCGCGGGTGCGTTGGAGTGGTGTGACGGTTTTGAAGGGGGTCGGGATTGACACCGAGTTTCGATGACTTCGTGGCAGAACAGGTGACCCCGTTGCTGCGCTACGCCACCGTGCTCACGTGCGACCCACACCTGGCCCAGGACGTGGTCCAGGAAGTCCTGCTGCGCGCGCAGCAGAAGTGGGACCGCATCGGTTCAGTCGACCTCCCTCACGCCTACGTCAAGCGCATGGTGACCAACGAGTACCTCTCGTGGCGCAGACGCAGGGCCGCCAAGGACGTCGCCCTCTGCACGACCACCCTGGAGTCCGTCACACCGCCGGTCGGGGACACGACGCACCACTACGACGAGCGGGAAGCCATGTTGCAGCGGATCGCCAGGCTGCCCCGCAAACAGCGGGCGGCCGTGGTGCTCCGCTACTACGAGAACTACGAGGACTCGGAGATCGCACAGATGCTCGGTTGTGCCGAGGGAACCGTGCGCAGCCACATCTCACGTGCGCTGGCCACACTCCGGATGGACCACACGCCGCAGCCCGCTGGTGTCGGGTTGCGGCTCGGGGAGGGCCTGTCGTGAACGACACCGAACAGCTGATCAAGGAGGCGCTCGGCCAGCTCGCCGAACGCACCCCGCACCCCGGACCGACGTTGAACGCGCTGCGCCGCAAGCGCAAAAGGCAGCGCAACGTCTTCCTCATCGCCACCGCCGGAGTCGCCGCCGTCGCCGTCCTGATCTTCACGGGACTCGTCGCGAGCGAGCGGTACACCCCGCCGAACCCGAACGACGCCGCCGCGGCGCTCGCGCAGGACGCCGGCAAGGACGTTCCGTTCAAGTACGCACCGCACTGGCTGCCGGCCGGGTTCGTCGAGAGCCTCCGCGCCACGAACGCGGGGCCCACCAGGGTGTGGGGGCCCGCGGGCGCCGCGCCCTACGGCAACCCGGGCCTCGTGCTCAGGGTGCACGGCGAGATGCCGGACGTCCGCGGGTGGGACCTGACCCGTGTTCGCGGCCTGGAGGCCAGGGTGCAGGTCAGGGGTGACGCCGCCACCGTCGTCTGGCAGGCGCAGGACGTCCTGGACGTGTCCGTGACCGGGGTGGGCGACGCGCGGGAGATCGCCCTGCGCGTGGCCGAGTCGGTGCGGGCCGACGCCAAGATCACGCACGCGCCGCCGTTCAAGCTCGACGGCAGGTACGCCGAGGTCGTGCGCGGCACCGCGCCGGACAGGTGGCACTCGTCGCTGGGCAGGAACTCGGTGTCCGTGCAGGTGGCGACGGACAAGCCGGAGCTGCCCGCGCCGAACGAACCGCTGACCGTGCGCGGCAAGCAGGGCGTGCGCAACGGCAACACCGTGGCGGTCCAGGACGGCGGCCTGTGGATCTCGGCGACGGCCGGCTCCTGGTCCGACGAGCTGGTCGAGCTGGTCAACGAGGTCGAGGTCGTCGAGCAGCCGGACACGGCCTGGATCGGCCGCGGCCTGTAGGCGTCTGGAGTCCCAGACACGATCGAGCGCTCCGGGGTCGCTGAGGCGGTCCCGGAGCGCTGTGATGTCTGCATGACACAACCGGTGGAGCTGGGTCCGAAGCCGCTGACCCTGGAGGACGTCCACGCCGTCGCCCGCGACGGTGCGCCGGTGGCTATCACCGAGGCGGCCCGCGAGGCGGTCAGCACGGCCCGCGGCCACATCGAGCAGCTCGCCACGGCCGAACGCCCCACCTACGGCGTCTCGACCGGGTTCGGCGCGCTCGCCGTCCGGCACATCCCGCCGGACCGCCGCGCCCAGCTGCAGCGTTCGCTGATCCGCTCGCACGCGGCCGGCTCCGGCCCCGAGGTGGAGCGCGAGGTCGTGCGGGCGCTGATGCTGCTGCGGCTGCGCACCCTCGCGACCGGCCACACCGGTGTCCGGCTGTCCACCGTCGACGCGATGGCCGGGATGCTGAACGCCGGCATCACGCCGGTGGTGCACGAGTTCGGCTCGCTGGGCTGTTCCGGCGACCTGGCGCCGCTGTCGGCGAGCGCGCTCGCGCTGATGGGCGAGGGCATGGTCCGCACCGCGGCCGGCGAGCTCGTCCCGGCCGCCGACGCGCTCAGGGCCGCGGGCATCGAGCCGGTGCGGCTGGCCGAGAAGGAAGGCCTCGCGCTCATCAACGGCACCGACGGCATGCTCGGCATGCTGTCGCTCGCGATCGCCGACCTGACCAGGCTGCTCGACGTCGCCGACCTCACCGCCGCGATGAGCGTCGAGGCCCTGCTCGGCACCGACCGCGTCTTCGAGCCGGAGCTGCACGCGCTGCGCCCGCACCCCGGTCAGAACCTCTCGGCGGCCAGGATGCTCGCGTTCCTGCGGGACTCCGAGATCGTCGCCTCGCACCGCGGCCCCGACTGCACCCGCGTGCAGGACGCGTACTCGCTGCGCTGCTCCCCGCAGGTGCACGGCGCCGCCCGCGACACCGTGGCGTACGCGGCGACGGTGGCCGACCGCGAGCTGTCGTCGGTCGTCGACAACCCGGTGGTGCTGGCCGACGGCCGGGTCGAGTCCAACGGCAACTTCCACGGCGCGCCCGTCGCGTACGTGCTGGACTTCCTCGCCATCCCGGTCGCGGACGTTGCCTCGATCGCCGAGCGCCGCACCGACCGCATGCTCGACGTCTCCCGCTCGCACGGCCTGCCGCCGTTCCTCGCAGACGACCCCGGTGTCGACTCGGGCCACATGATCGCCCAGTACACCCAGGCGGCGATCGTGTCCGAGCTCAAGCGCCTGGCCGTGCCCGCCTCCGTCGACTCCATCCCGTCGTCGGCGATGCAGGAGGACCACGTGTCGATGGGCTGGTCCGCCGCGCGCAAGCTGCGCAAGGCCGTGGACGGGCTCACGACCGTGCTGGCCGTCGAACTGCTCACCGCCGCGCGGGCCCTCGACCTGCGCGCGCCCCTCAAGCCCGCCCCCGCGACCGCCGCCGCCGTGGCGAAGCTGCGCGAGACCGTCCAGGGCCCCGGCCCCGACCGCCACCTCGCGCCCGAGATCGCCGCCGCCGAGGCCCTGATTCGAAGTGGAGCTCTGTGATGACCACCGTTCGCGCCGACCGCGGCACCGAACTGACCGCGAAGAGCTGGCCGACCGAGGCCGCACTGCGGATGTTCCACAACAACCTCGACCCCGACGTCGCCGAGCGCCCCGAGGACCTCGTGGTCTACGGCGGCACCGGCAAGGCGGCGCGCGACTGGCCGTCGTTCGAGGCGATCTCGCGTGAGCTGAGGAACCTGGAGGCCGACGAGACGCTGCTCGTGCAGTCCGGCCGCCCGGTCGGCGTCATGCGCACGCACGAGTGGGCGCCGCGGGTGCTCATCGCGAACTCGAACCTCGTGCCGGACTGGGCGAACTGGCCCGAGTTCCGCCGCCTGGAGGCCGAGGGCCTCACGATGTACGGGCAGATGACCGCCGGGTCGTGGATCTACATCGGCACCCAGGGCATCCTGCAGGGCACGTTCGAGACGTTCGCCGCCGTCGCCACCAAGCGCTTCAACGGCACGCTCAAGGGCACGCTGACCGTCACCGCGGGCCTCGGCGGCATGGGTGGCGCGCAGCCGCTCGCCGTGACGATGAACGAGGGCGTCGCGCTGTGCGTCGAGGTCGACCCGCACCGCGCCCAGCGCCGCCTGGAGACCCGCTACCTCGACGAGATCGCGGACGACCTGGACTCGGCGATCGAACGGGTGCTGGCCGCGAAGGCCGCCGGTGAGGCCGTGTCCGTCGGCGTCGTGGGCAACGCGGCGGAGGTCCTGCCCGAGCTGCTGCGCCGCGAGGTCCCCGTCGACATCGTCACGGACCAGACCTCGGCGCACGACCCGCTGGCGTACCTGCCGGTCGGCGTCCCGCTCGACGAGTGGCAGGACTACGCGGCGGCGAAGCCGGACGAGTTCACCGACCGCGCGCGCAAGTCGATGGCCGACCACGTCGAGGCCATGGTCGGGTTCCTCGACCGCGGCGCCGAGGTGTTCGACTACGGCAACTCGATCCGCGGTGAGGCGCAGCTCGGCGGCTACGACCGGGCGTTCGCGTTCCCCGGCTTCGTGCCCGCCTACATCCGGCCGCTGTTCTGCGAGGGCAAGGGCCCGTTCCGCTGGGCCGCGCTGTCCGGCGACCCGGCCGACATCGCGAAGACCGACAGGGCGATCCTGGAGCTGTTCCCGGAGAACGAGCAGCTGCACCGCTGGATCAAGATGGCCGGTGAGCGGGTCGAGTTCCAGGGCCTGCCCGCCCGCATCTGCTGGCTCGGCTACGGCGAACGGCACCTGGCGGGCCTCAAGTTCAACGAGATGGTCGCCTCCGGTGAGCTGTCCGCGCCGATCGTCATCGGCCGCGACCACCTCGACTGCGGCTCGGTCGCCTCGCCGTACCGCGAGACCGAGGCGATGGCCGACGGCTCCGACGCGATCGCCGACTGGCCGCTGCTGAACGCCCTGGTCAACACGGCCTCGGGTGCGACGTGGGTGTCGCTGCACCACGGTGGTGGCGTGGGCATCGGGCGGTCCATCCACGCCGGCCAGGTCACCGTCGCCGACGGCACCGAGCTGGCCGCGCAGAAGATCGAGCGCGTGCTGACCAACGACCCCGGCATGGGCGTCATCCGGCACGTGGACGCCGGGTACGACGAGGCGAAGACCGTGGCCGCGGACAAGGGCGTCCGCATCCCGATGATGCACAGTCCGGTGGAGGGTTGATGCTCGACCAGATCGCGGACGTCGGCAGGGACTCTAAGCGCGGCGGCTACTCGCGGCACGGGTACGACAAGCCCGAGCTGGAGCTGCGGCACTGGTTCGTGGAGCAGGCGGTCCGGCGCGGTCTCGGCGTGGAGACCGACCGGAACGGCAACCTGTGGGCGTGGTGGGGCGAGCCCGGCGACGACGCGCTCGTCACCGGCAGCCACCTCGACTCCGTGCCCGGTGGCGGCGCGTTCGACGGCCCGCTCGGCGTCACGTCGGCGCTGGAGGCCGTTGACCTGTTGCAGGCCAAGGGCTTCCAGCCCGCACGACCGTTCGCGATCGCGGTCTTCGCCGAGGAGGAGGGCGGCCGGTTCGGTGTCGCCTGCCTCGGCAGCAGGCTCCTGACCGGGGCCATCCCGCCCGGGAAGGCGCTGGCGCTCAAGGACCCGGACGGCGTCACGCTGGCCGAGGCCATGAAGGCGGCCGGCCACGACCCGGACCTGGTCGGGCGCGACGAACGGGCGTTGCGGCGCATCGGCCGGTTCGTCGAGCTGCACGTCGAACAGGGTCGCGGCCTCACCGTGCCGGTGGGCGTGGCCAGCCGCATCCTCGCGCACGGCCGGTGGCGCTTCACGTTCTCCGGCGAGGGCAACCACGCCGGGGCGACGTTGATCGAGGACCGCCGCGACCCGATGCTCCCCGCGTCCCGGCTCGTCCTCGCCGCCAGGAAGGCGGCCAGGGGTGGCGGCCGTGCCACCGTGGGAAGGCTCGTCCCCAACCCCGGTGGCACCAACGTCATCGCGTCCACCGTGGACGTCTGGCTCGACGCGCGGGACAGCGACGACGCACGCACCCGCGCGATGGTCGCGGAGATCTCCGAGGCAGCCCGCCAGGCGGCCGAGGAGGAGGGCTGCGAGCTGCGGATCACCGAGGAGTCGTACGGCGACACGGTGCACTTCGACAGCGCGCTGCGGGACGACATCGCGGGTGCGCTCGGCGGCGTTCCGGCGTTGCCGACGGGGGCGGGCCACGACGCCGGCATCCTCGCCGCCCACGTGCCGACGGCGATGCTGTTCGTGCGCAACCCGACCGGCGTGAGCCACGCGCCGGAGGAGTTCGCCGAGCAGGCCGACGTCGACGAGGGCGTGCGCGCCCTCGCCGCCACGATCGAACACCTCGGGTCATGAACTTCTGGTGCGAGCGGGCCTGGTTGCCCGACGGCCTCGCGGACCGGGTGCTGATCAGGGTCGAGGACGGGAAGATCGCGAGTGTGTCCACCGTGGACACGATCCCGCTGGGCGTGCGCCGGTTGTACGGCGTCGTCGTGCCGGGCTTCGCGAACGCCCACTCGCACGCGTTCCACCGCGCGCTCCGCGGCCGTACGCACGACGGCGGCGGCACGTTCTGGACGTGGCGCGAGGGCATGTACGCGCTCGCGTCCAAGCTGACGCCGCAGTCCTACTACCGCCTGGCCCGCGCGGTCTACGCGGAGATGGCGCTCGCCGGGGTCTCGGCCGTCGGCGAGTTCCACTACGTGCACGACCGCTCGAACGAGTTCGGGTACGCGCTGCGGGAGGCCGCGGCGGACGCGGGCATCCGGCTCACCCTGCTCGACACCTGCTACCTCGCCGGCGGCATCGACCAGCCGGTCAACGAGGTGCAGCAGCGGTTCTCCGACGGCACCGCCGAGGCGTGGGCGAACCGCGTCGCGGAGCTGAAGGCCGACGACGTGATGCTGGTCGGTGCCGCGATCCACTCCGTGCGGGCCGTCCCGCGCGCGGAGCTTCCCGTGGTGGCGCAAGCGTTTCCGGACGCGCCGCTGCACGTGCACCTCTCCGAGCAGCCCGCGGAGAACGAGTCCTGCCTCGCGGCCTACGGCCTGACGCCGACCGCGTTGCTGGCCGAGGCGGGGGCGCTGGGCCCGCGCACCACCGCCGTGCACGCCACCCACCTCACGGCAGAGGACATCGCCACCCTGGGCGGCACCGGCACCGGCGCGTGCTTCTGCCCGACCACCGAGGCCGACCTGGCCGACGGCATCGGACCGGCCCGCGAGCTCGCCGACGCGGGCAGCCCGCTGTCACTGGGCAGCGACCAGCACGCCGTCGTCGACCCGCTGCTCGAAACGCGCGCGCTGGAGCACGGCGAACGCCTCCGCACCGGGCAGCGCGGCCGGTTCTCGCCGGTCGAGCTGCGCGCCGCCGCCACCCGGCACTCGGCGCTCGGCCGCGACGGCGGGCGGATCGAACCGGGCGCGCCCTGCGACCTGGTGGCGATCAGCTGCTCGACCCCGCGCACCGCCGGGTCGTTGCCGGAGCAGGTGTTCCTGTCCGCGACGGCGTCCGACGTGGACACCGTGGTGGTCGGCGGCCGGGTGGTGGCCTCCGGTGGCGTGCACGAGACCCTGGGAGACGTCGGCCGGCTGCTGGCGTCCGCGATCGAGGAGCTGTGGGCATGAGCGTGTTGATCACCGGCATCGGTGAGCTCACCACGAACACCGACGACACCGGGGACGCGCTGGTCGTCGACGGCGACCGGATCGCGTGGGTCGGGTCCGCCGCGCACGCCCCCGCCGCCGACGTGAAGGTCGACGTCGAGGGCCGAGCGGTGCTGCCCGGCTGGGTCGACTCGCACACCCACCTGGTCTTCGCGGGCGACCGCACCGCCGAGTTCGGCGCGCGCATGGCCGGCCAGCCCTACACCGCGGGCGGCATCGCGGTCACCGTCGGCGCGACCCGCGGGGCGTCGGACCAGGAGCTGTCCGAGGGGGTGCGCCGGCACGTCGCCGAGGCGTTGCGGCAGGGCACCACGTTCCTGGAGACCAAGACCGGTTACGGCCTGAACGTCCGCGACGAGGTGCGGTCGGCCCGCATCGCCGCCGAGCACGTCGAGGAGGTCACGTTCCTCGGTGCCCACCTCGTCCCGCCCGGCGAGGACGCCGACACCTACGTCGACCTGGTGCGCGGCGAGATGCTCGACGCCGTGGCGCCGCTGGTGCGCTGGGCCGACGTGTTCTGCGAGAAGGGCGCGTTCGACCACGACCAGTCCAGGGCGGTGCTGCTCGCGGCACGGGAGAAGGGCCTCGGCCTGCGCGTGCACGGCAACCAGCTCGGCGAGGGCCCCGGCGTCCGGCTGGCCGTCGAGCTCGGCGCCGCCTCCGTCGACCACTGCACCTACCTGTCGGCCGCCGACGTCGACGCGCTGGCGTCGTCGGACACGGTCGCCACGCTGCTGCCGGCCTGCGACCTGTCCACCCGCCAGCCGCTGCCCCCGGCACGGGCCCTGCTCGACGCGGGCGCGACCGTGGCGCTGGCCAGCAACTGCAACCCCGGCTCGTCCTACACCTCGTCGATGGCGTTCTGCGTGGCGACCGCGGTGCTGCAGATGTTCCTGAGCGTCGAGGAGGCCGTCCGCGCCGCCACGCTCGGCGGTGCGCTGGCCCTGCGCCGCGACGACGTCGGCGTGATCCGCGCCGGTGCCCGCGCCGACCTGCACGTGCTGGACGCGCCGTCGATCACCCACCTCGCCTACCGGCCCGGCGTGCCGCTCACGCACGCCGTCTGGAAGAACGGCGAACAGGTGATCTGGCACCGAACGAGGTAGCGATCTTGTAACCCTCCGGGTGGGCCTACTGGCGCAGGGCCCGGCGGCCGTATGGTTCCACCCGTGGCGGATTTCGCGGACGCGCTGACCAGGGCCGTCGACGACAGCGGGCTCAGCCTCGAACGGATCCAGCACCACCTGGCCGCCCGCGGCATGCAGGTGAGCGTGTCGACGCTCAGCTACTGGCGCCGCGGCCGCAGCCGCCCGGAACGCCCCGAGTCGCTGAAGGTCGTCACGGCGCTGGAGGAGCTCCTCGGGCTTGCGGACGGCCACCTCACCGACCGCCTCGGCGACAAGCGCCCCCGCGGCCGCTGGGTCGGGCAGGCGATGTCGCTGGAGGACATGTGGGACTCGCGGGCCACCGACCTCGGTGAGGTCATGGCGCGGATCGACCGCCTGCAACCCACCGCGTCGACCTACCTGACCGTGCGCGACCGGCAGGTGATCGGGCCGGACCGGCGTGAGGTCGAGATGCACTGCACCGGTGTCGTGCAGGCACTGGAGGACGGGGTCGACCGGTTCCTCGCGATCCAGCTGGCCGACGCCACCGACCTCGGTGTCGCGACGGTCGAGGCGGGTCCGCCGTGCCGGCTCGGGCGCGTGCGCAGCGACGACACCACCGGGTTCCTCGTCGCGGAGATCCTGTTCGACCGGATGCTGCGGGCGGGGGAGACCGCCCTGGTCGACTACACGGCCAAGATGCGGCCCGGCGCGGAGAGCGAGGTCTGCGACCGGCGGTTCCTGCGGCCGGTGGGCGACTACGTGCTGCAGATCGACTTCCACCCCGACGCCGTGCCCGCGCGGTGCTTCGAGTTCACCCGGCCCTCGCTGCACGAACCGGAGACCGCGGTGTCGGACCTGTGGATCGGGACCACCGCGTCCACCCACATCCACGTGCGCAACGCGAAGCCGGGCATCTACGGAGTGCGGTGGGAGTGGGACTAGTACCCACTCCCACCGCGAGGCGCCCCCGGTGGATCGACGCTCACGGCCGAGCCGCATTCGGCCGGAGCATCAAGGGCGCAGGATGGCCGTCGCCGGTGCAGGGAGTGACGACGACGGCATGTCTCACACCTTCAGCAGCAGGTTCGGCGAACCGGTCCTGGTGTCGGTGAGCTTGTTCGGCGTCGCCGCGCCGACCAGTGCGTTGCGCACCTGGGCGGGCGTCGCCGACGGGTTGGCGCTCAGGTACAGCGCCGCGGCACCCGCCACGTGCGGGGAGGCCATCGAGGTGCCGCCCATCGAGCGCGTGCCGGTGTCGCTGCTGTGCGACGCGGACACGATCTCGCTGCCCGGCGCCCAGATGTCCAGGCACCGGCCGTAGTTCGACGAGCCCGCCGACCAGATCGACCGCCGGTCGTTGCGGTCCGACGCACCCACGGTGATCGCCTCGGGGGTGCGGGCGGGGGTGAAGCCGCACGCGTCCTGGCCGCTGTTGCCGCCGGCGAGCACGTAGGTGGTGCCGGAGCTGATCGAGCGCCGCACCGCGTTCTCCAACGAGCTGTTCGTGCCGCTGCCACCGAGGCTCATGTTCACCACGGCCGGCTTCTTCGCGTTCTGCGTGACCCAGTCGATCGCGCGGATGATGCCGTCCCACGGGCCGCTGCCCGCGCAGTCGAGCACCCGCACGCCGACGAGCTTCACCTGCTTGGCAACGCCGTAGGACTTACCGCCGACGGTGCCCGCGACATGTGTTCCGTGGCCGTTGCAGTCCTGCGCCACTGAATCGTTGTCGATGAAGTCGTAACCGTCCGAGGCGCGGTTCTCGAAATCGACGTGCGTTTTGCGGATGCCGGTGTCGAGAATGTACGCCGTCACGTTCCCGGCGGTGTTCGGGTAGGTGTAGGAGCGGTTCAGCGGCAGGCTCGCCTGGTCGATCCGGTCGAGTCCCCAGGTCGGGTTGGCCTGGGTGCCCTGGATCGTCGCGAACGTGTTGCGCTCGACGAAGTCGACGGCGGGGTCGGCCGCCAGCCTGCGGGCCTGCTGCTCGGACAGACCGGCCACGGAGAAGCCGTTCAGCGCGGTCGTGAAGGTGTGCCGGACCGTGCCGCGGTAGCGGGAGGCCAGCGTCGCGGCAGGGGTGTGCGCGCCGTCCTTCAGCACCACGATGTAGCTGCCCTCGACGGCCTTCTCGCCGGCACCGGGCAGCACGGCCTGCTCAGCGACCGCGGTGGGCGCCCAGATCGCCGTGGAAGCGATGCCGAGTGCCGCCGCAACCGCCACACGACCTCGTTGTCGTGCCATTGGTTCCTCCTGGCAGGGAATGAACTTGGGGAACGTGACGAACTTAACCGCACCAACGGGTGAAATGGGAGGTTCGAAAATTCAGCCGGCAATACTGTCAAAACTGTGGCCGAGCTGTGGCGGCTGTGAAAGGCCGCGCCGGGCGCACCTGGAGCAGCTCCACGTGGCCAAGCACTGCCGGGAGGGGCAGGGTTGAGCCATGGACTACACGAACCTCGGCCGCAGCGGCCTCTCTGTCTCCCGCCTGTGCCTCGGCACCATGAACTTCGGCCCCGAGACGACCGAGGCCGACAGCCACGCGATCATGGACCGCGCCCACGAGCACGGCTTGAACTTCTTCGACACCGCCAACGTCTACGGCTGGAAGATGGGCGAGGGCGTCACCGAGCAGATCATCGGCCGGTGGTTCGCGCAGGGCGGTGGCCGGCGCGAGAAGACCGTCATCGCCACCAAGCTCTACGGCAGCATGGGCGAGTGGCCGAACGAGACGAAGCTGTCGGCGTTGAACATCCGCCGCGCCGCCGACGCCTCGTTGAAGCGCCTGCAGACCGACTACATCGACCTGTACCAGATGCACCACGTCGACCGGGACACGCCGTGGGACGAGATCTGGGAGGCCTTCTCGGTCCTGCGCCAGCAGGGCAAGGTCATCTACTTCGGCTCGTCGAACTTCGCCGGCTGGCACCTCGCCCAGGCGCAGGAGGCCGCGCGCACCCGCAGGTTCCTCGGCCTGGTGTCCGAGCAGTCGATCTACAACCTGATGACCCGCTGGATCGAGCTGGAGGTGCTGCCGGCCGCGCGCCACTACGGCCTCGGCGTCATCCCGTGGTCACCGCTGCACGGCGGCCTGCTCGGCGGCGTGCTGCGCAAGCAGCGCGAGGGCGGCGCCTCCCGCAGCGCCTCCGGCCGTTCCTCGGACGCGCTGGAGAAGCACCGCGACGCCATCGACGCCTACGAGAAGCTCTGCGCGGAGATCGGTGAGGACCCGGCGAACGTCGGTCTCGCGTGGCTGCTGCACCAGGAGGGCGTGACCGCGCCGATCATCGGCCCGCGCACCGGCGAGCAGCTCGACAGCTCACTGCGAGCGGCGGAGCTGAAGCTCGACGCGGACGTTCTCTCGAAGCTCGACGAACTCTTCCCCGCCCCCGCTCCCAACGGCTCCAAGCCGGCCCCAGAGGCCTACGCCTGGTGATGCCGATCAGTCAGTAGCCAGGAGGATCGTCTCGTTCGCGGGGAGCCTGCCGTCGGCGCGTCGTTGCATGACCGACACGCCGACGGCGATCCACCAGAAATCTGATTCGTTTCTAGCGGTTTCTTCCGACAGGCAGATCGCGGCGATCCGCAACTCGGCCGCTAGTGTCGGTGTGAGCGGAGTGGCTCGAGAGAGCGCCTTCTCCGCTACAGCGGCGAAGTTCATGACTGAGCGTTTTCCCCAACGGCTCATCGGTGCAGTCCGTACCGCTGTGATTGAGGCGGCTATCAAGCTGGGGATCGCCAGGTAGTTGCCGCTTCCCTTGCGACGGATCACGTCGACGAAAGCCCGTGGGAAACTTTCCGCGAAAGCGGCTCTTGATTGGGCGTCCGAGCGTTTGAGCGCTTCATTGATCGTGCGGCCCACCGCAGCTGCGTAGTCGGTGGTTGGAGGGTGTTCAAAATTCAGGGTTTCAAGCTCGAGGTAGGGGAGGTAAAGATTTTGGGCGCCGTCGTGCGCAATTCTTGCTCGGTATGCGCAATCTGTCACGTCAGGTAACAGGCTGAAATCTTTTTGTAAATCAGCATGTAGCTCTGCCAGTGTGATCCCGAACTGGGTGGACCGGCGAAGGACCCAATCTTCAGTTGTCGCCCCGTTGTCTTCTGCGGTCCATGGAAGCAGTGGACCTAGCTTTGTTGCCAGCGGTGACGACTTCAGCTCACTGTCGCTTGGCAGGCGAAAGGTCGTCTCGCTGGCGGTCTTGCTGTTGAGCCATGCGGCGAAGTCGAGTGCATCCTCAAGCCTTACTCCGCGAACGGGCTGGTCAGGAGCGTCCAAGGGCGCATCGGGCACGCATTGCGGGTGGGACTCGAGGAACAACTTGTAAATGTGCACGGGTACTGGACTGGCGCACAGGCGTGTTCCCTGCTCTGCGCGGACGAAGTTGTGCAAGTTCCGTTGCAATACGACAAAAATCATGAGCTCGCGTAGTTGGGTGTCGGCCTCCGGATCGGTCACGGTGTCCAGCATCCGGTCAAGTTCGGCTCGTAGTTCCGGTGCCAGTTCACTGCCTTGCTCGGCGCAGTCGAACGCCAGCGACAACGCGCGGATCGATCCCGAGTCCAAGCACGCCTGAACTATCGGATCGGCGCTCGTGCGCGCCACGTACAACAGAATCGTCTCACGCCACCACACGTCATCGACCTTGTCGACCAGTACACGGGTCAACTGCTTCTCCCGCACGTGATGAGCGGCAAGATATTCCTGAAAGGTCATGTGCGCGAAAGCGAAGGAATCCCGCTCACGTTCCAAAAGGAGTCCGTTGGACGTCATGTCGGCGAGGAAGCCGATCTCGTCCATGTCGCGTGCCATTCGCTTGAGGGACGTGCGGAACTCCGTCTCGATTTGTTCTCGGCTGATGTCGCGAAGCTTGCGGCTCATCATTGAAAAGGCGAGCCCGCTCAGGAGTGTCATCTTCTGTTCGCCATTCAGCTCTGACGAGAGCTTCTTGGCTTCCTGGCGCCGCCACAGCAGCACCTGGCAGATCTCACTGTAGAGATCAACGCGACTGCCGGGTAGCGCGCCCCGGAACTTGTGCACATTAGCGATCATGGTGAGCAACAAGGGGTTCACGGTCAGCTCGTAGAGTGCGGGGGTCTCGTGCAGTCGTTTAAGGAGGTCGGCCGCCTCGCTTTCGGCTCGGCGGGCCACCTCGGAGGACTTCTTGCCGGTGCTGCGCTGTTCGAACGCCAGGTACCAGCTCCGCGCGAACGTTGTGACTTGCTTGTCGGTGAAGCCGCGTACCTGCACGATGGCGGCGCCCGAGATTGGCGCCGATTGGTACCCGTGTGGACGAGACGTGATCACGAAGTCATTCGAGGGGTAGCGGTTTACCTGGCGCTCCACCCAGTCGGACACCTCGTGCCTGTTGTTCTGGTCCGCTACCTCGTCGAGCCCGTCGAGGAGAATTACGCATGAACCGGCGCGCAGCTTTCGCTCGAACCATCCAGTCGGGGCAGCCTTGTCGATCAGATCCGGTAGTGGAGTGCCATCTGTGATGGCCTGGAGGTGGTCGCGCAGGTAGAGCAGCACCGGAATCCTGCGGCGGCGGTGCCGTTGGCGGCACATGCGCAACGCGGTGTGGCGGAGCAACGTCGTCTTGCCGCAGCCGGGTGGGCCGATCACAGCGAGCACTGCAGGCTTCGACTGGTCAACAAGATCACCGATGAAATGCCTGTCCGGGTGGACTTGCGATCGTCCCAAGACGTCGGACGGGATCGTCGAGGGATCGCTGTACACGAGGCTTACGTCAACGAAGACCTCATCAAGTTCTGGCGTGTAGAAGCCTATTGTTGCAAGGCCTTTGAGGTCGATGTACCTCAAGTTGCCGAAGACGAAATCGCGGTAACGGCGCTCATAGCGCGACAGTCGTCGGCGAGCGCCCTCGTCGATCGTCTTCGCGAGGGGGTCTTTCCAGCGCTTGTTCAGCTCATCCGCAGTTCCGCCGACGAGCTTGCTCACGAAGCCGATACCGAGGATCACGGCCTCGTAGCCCACCAAAGCCGCGAGAGCCAGCGCTGGGTGCGTCTTCGCCCAAGTCTGCAGCGCTTGTAAGAAGGTGAACGCGGCGACCGGTGGAGCGATGGCCGCACCAAGCAGACCAAGGATCTTTCCCATGCCTTCTATTCGTTCTGAAGGCATGGGACGTCACCTTATTCGCCTCGGGTGGGACTAGTCCTCGAAGTCGTCGTCGTCGCGCGCCAGGAACGTGGCGAAGCGCTCGATCGGCGTCTCGAAGTCGGGGTTGGCGTCGACGAACTCCCGCAGCTTGTCGGCGAGCCACGCGAACGTGACCTCCTCCTCGCCGCGCCGCTTCTCGAGCTCCTCGATGCCGCGATCGGTGTGGTACATGGCCTGAACTCCTGTGAGGGCTGGAAAAACGAGCCGCCGGACCCAGTCGGATCCGGCGGCTCGTTCGGGCGTACCCGGGTTTACTCGAACGCGCGGTTGATGATCTCGCGCTGCTCGACCTCGTGCACCTTGCTCGAACCGGCCGACGGCGCGGCCATCGGGCGGCGCGACACCCGCTTCACACCGGACAGGTGCGCGGGCAGCAGCTCCGGCAGGGCGAGACCGTAGAACGGCCACGCACCCTGGTTCGCCGGCTCCTCCTGCACCCAGCGGATGTCCTTCGCGTTCGGGTAGCTCTCCAGGGTCTCGGTCAGCTTGCGGGCCGGGACCGGGTAGAGCTGCTCGACGCGCACGATCGCCACGTCGCTCGCCGCGCGCTTCTCCCGCTCCGAGTGGAGCTCGTAGGAGATCTTGCCGCTGCACAGCAGGACCTTCGTGACCGCGTTGCGGTCCTTGACGGTCGGGTCGTCCATCACCGACTGGAAGCGGTCGTTGATGAACTCGTCCGTGCCGCTGACGGCCGCCTTGAGGCGCAGCATCGACTTCGGCGTGAAGACGATCAGCGGCCGGTCGACGCCGTCGAGGGCGTGGCGGCGCAGCAGGTGGAAGTAGTTCGCCGGCGTCGACGGCACCGCGACGGTCATGGAGCCCTCGGCGCACAGCTGCAGCCAGCGCTCGATGCGGCCCGACGTGTGGTCGGGGCCCTGGCCCTCGTGGCCGTGCGGCAGCAGGATCACGACGTCGGAACGCTGACCCCACTTGGCCTCACCGGACGAGATGAACTCGTCGATGATCGGCTGCGCGCCGTTGACGAAGTCGCCGAACTGCGCCTCCCACAGCACCAGCGCCTGCGGGTTCGCCACCGAGTAGCCGTACTCGAAGCCGACCGCCGCGAACTCCGACAGCACCGAGTCGTAGACCATGAACTTGCCCTGGTCCGGCGACAGGTTCTGCAGCGGCGTGTACTCCTCGCCGGTCTTGCGGTCGATCAGGGTCGCGTGGCGCTGCACGAACGTGCCGCGGCGCGAGTCCTGGCCCGCCAGGCGGACCTTGCGGCCCTCCAGGGCGAGCGAGCCGAACGCGAGCAGCTCCGCGAACGCCCAGTCGATGCCGCCCTCGCGCGCCATCTTGGCGCGGCGGTCGAGCACCGGCTTGACGCGGGCGTGCGGCGTGAAGCCCTCCGGGAGGTTCACGTGCGCGTCGGCGATGTGCTCCAGCACCTCACGGGTGATGCCCGTGGGCAGCTTCGCCGGGACCTGCTGCTCGGACTCGACCGACGGGCTCGCGACGATCGGGTGCTTCTCGAGCTCGCGGACCTCGTTGAAGACGTGCTCCAGCTGGCTGGAGAAGTCCTGCAGCGCCTTCTCGGCCTCCTCGACCGTGATGTCGCCGCGGCCGATCAGGGACTCGGTGTAGGTCTTGCGCACCGAGCGCTTCTGGTCGATCACGTCGTACATCGCCGGCTGGGTCATCGAGGGGTCGTCGCCCTCGTTGTGACCGCGGCGGCGGTAGCAGACCATGTCGATCACGACGTCCTTGCGGAACCGCTGGCGGTAGTCGACAGCGAGCTTCGCGACCCAGTAGCAGGCCTCGGGGTCGTCACCGTTCACGTGGAAGATCGGCGAGCCGATCATCTTCGCGACGTCGGTCGAGTACTTCGACGACCGCGAGTGCTCCGGCGCGGTGGTGAAGCCGACCTGGTTGTTCACGACGATGTGGACCGTGCCACCGGTGCGGTAACCGCGCACCAGGGCCAGGTTCAGCGTCTCGGCCACGACGCCCTGACCGGCGAACGCCGCGTCACCGTGCATGGCGACCGGCAGCACCGGGAAGGTGTCGCCGCCGATGCCGATGAGGTCCTGCTTGGCGCGCACGATGCCCTCGAGCACCGGGTCGACCGCCTCCAGGTGCGACGGGTTCGCCGTCAGCGACACCTTGGTCTCGCCGTCGCCGAACATCCGGAAGTACTTGCCCTCGGCACCGAGGTGGTACTTCACGTCGCCGGAGCCGTGCGCCTGACCGGGGTCGAGGTTGCCCTCGAACTCGCGGAAGATCTGCGAGATCGGCTTGCCGACGATGTTCGCGAGGACGTTCAGGCGGCCGCGGTGCGGCATCGCGATGACGACCTCGTCGAGCTCGTGCTCGGCTGCCTTGTCCAGCACCGCGTCGAGCAGCGGGATGACGGTCTCGCCGCCCTCCAGCGAGAAGCGCTTCTGCCCGACGTACTTGGTCTGCAGGAACGTCTCGAACGCCTCAGCCGCGTTGAGCTTGCTGAGGATGTACTTCTGCACGGTGGCCGGGGGCTTCTCGTGCGGGACCTCGACGCGCTCCTGGATCCACTGCCGCTCCTCCGGCTCCAGGATGTGCATGTACTCGACGCCGACCGTGCGGCAGTACGAGTTGCGCAGCACACCGAGGATGTCGCGGAGCTTCATCCGCTCCTGGCCGGCGAACCCGCCGACCGGGAACTCCCGGTCGAGGTCCCACAGCGTCAGGCCGTGGCTCAGGACGTCGAGGTCCTGGTGGCTGCGCTGGCGGTAGTTCAACGGGTCCGTGTCGGCCATCAGGTGGCCGCGGGTGCGGAACGCGTCGATCAGCTCGATCACGCGGGCGGTCTTGTCGACGGCGCCCTCGGGGATGTCGGCGACCCAGCGGATGGGCTCGTACGGCAGCCGCAGCGACGCGAAGATGTCGTCGTAGAAGCCGTCCTCGCCGAGCAGCAGCTGGTGGATCCGCTTGAGGAACTCACCGGACTCCGCACCCTGGATGATGCGGTGGTCGTAGGTGCTGGTCAGCGTGATGATCTTGCTGACGCCCATGTCGGTGAGCGCCTGCTCGCTGGTGCCCTGGAAGTGCGCGGGGTACTCCATCGCGCCGACGCCGACGATCGTGCCCTGACCCGCGGTCAGCCGCGGCACCGAGTGGTTCGTGCCGATCGTGCCGGGGTTGGTCAGCGAGATCGTGGTGCCGGAGAAGTCCTCCGACGTGAGCGACCCACCGCGGGCCTTGCGGATCAGGTCCTCGTAGGCCTGCCAGAACTGCGTGAACGTCATGTTCTCGCAGCCCTTGACCGAGGCGACGACCAGCGTGCGCTGCCCGTCCTTGCCGGGCAGGTCGATCGCCAGGCCGAAGTTCACGTGCTCCGGCGTGACGACGAACGGCTTGCCGTCCACCTCGGCGTAGTGGCGGTTCATGTTCGGGAACGCCTGCAGCGCCCGCACGACCGCGTAGCCGATGACGTGGGTGAAGGAGACCTTCCCGCCACGCGTCCGCTTCAGGTGGTTGTTGATGACGATGCGGTTGTCGGCCAGCAGCTTGGCGGGCACGGCGCGCACGCTGGTCGCGGTCGGAACGGTGAGCGACAGCTCCATGTTCTTCGCGATGGCGGCGGCGGCACCGCGCAGCTGCTTCTGCTCGGGCTGCGCGCTCGGCGTGACCGGGGCGGCCTTCGCGGCCTGCTGCGGCGCCGGCTTGGCAGCCGCGGGCTTGGCGGCGGCGGCGGGCTTCGCGGCGGCGGGCTTGGCGGCCGCCGGCTTCGCGGCCGCGGGCTGCGGCGCGGCCTTGACCTCGGCCTTGGGTGCGGCCTGGGCTTTGCCGGTGTCAGCGGCAGGTGGCGTCACGGTCGTGGTGGTCGTCGTGCCACCCGCGCTCGCCGAGGCGGCGTTCCCGTTCCCGCCCGATCGCTTGTAGTCGGCAAAGAAGTCATGCCATGCCGGGTCTACGGATGACGGGTCCGCGAGGAACTGCTCGTACATCTCCTCGACGAGCCACTCGTTCGGCCCGAACTGTGACGCAGGACTGCTGCTGGACACGGCTGGCGCTCGCCTCTATCCATCTCGCTCTTGGTGGTGACTCATGCGGTAGTCAGGTTAGTCCCCTCAGCGTGGCCCTTCACACGCTGGAGGCACCTGGCAAGGAGTGCTCCGTCACAGGATCGATCAGGACGGCCTTCGCGTCACCCGCAGTTGAGCATCCCTTGAGGTGAAACTCGCTGTGAAGCATCCCATCGTGCTTTTCCACCGCGCTCCCGGACTGGGACGGGCACCGAACGCAGTGATCAGATCACGACGGGTACGACGACTTCGCTCAGAGGAATGATCCCGCTCTTCCGGTCAGCCGGCCGAACCGGTGATCGACTTGACCACGGCCTCGACGAACCGGTCCCTCGTCCGCTCAGGTACCCGGTCCAGCGACAGGTACGGGTTGAGGTCCTCCAGCTCGACCAGCAACAGCTCCCCGTCCCGCGTCCGGCACGCGTCGACCCGCTGGATGCCGTGCTCCAGCCCGTTCCACTCGACGAACCTCTCCGCGAACGCGAGGTCCGCACCGGTCGGCCGGTACTCGACCAGCTCCCAGCGCTGAGTGGGATCGGGTGCGTTCAACGCGTACTGGAACTCGCGGTCGACGTAGTAGAACGACACCTCGTATTCGAAGTCGACCTTCGGCTGGATCAGCATGTCGCTCTCGTCCCGGATTTTCTCGCGCGGGACGATTTCCAGCCCGTGAGAATCCGCTCCCGCTTTCGGCTTCACGACGTACAGCTCCGCCTCCGGCAACCGCCCGACGTCCGCGACCCGCTCCACCGTGGGAATGACCGGGAACCCCAGCGTGGTCAGGTCGACCAGGTACTGCTTGCCCGCCATGTCGCCCTTGCCGGTGAGCGGGTTGTAGACGGTGATGCCACTCGCCAGTGCCGCCTCCCTGAACTCCCGGTACGCCTCCGGGTAGTCGATCACCGGCCCGCTGTTGCGCACGACCACGACGTCGAACCCGCCACCGAGCAACGCGGCGGCGTCCCGGGGGTTGCACAGCGCGATGTCGAAGTGCTCGCGCAGGCGGGACGTCAGGTGGATGTCCTCGTCGCAGTACCGGCGGCCGCGGGCGGGGTAGGAGAGGTCGGTGACGTAGAGGACCTTGAGGCGACCGGGCACGGCGAGCTCCTGGGGGTGGGGGTGTTCGCTTTGTACGTGAGGACGGGGCCGATCACGAGGGTTTCGTGGGGGGCGCCACGGGCGGGGTTGGTGTTGTGGGGCGGGTGGCGGTCGGGGCGGAGGTTGCCGCGGAGCGGCGATGGACCCCGAACGCATGGTCCGTGGCTGTTCGACCTGGGTGCCGATGTGGCGGGCGACGTGCCCGGCCCGCATGCCGACGTGGCGGGTGACGTGGCCGACCGCTGTGCCGGCGTGACAGGCAACGTGCCCAGCCCGCGTGCCGGCACAGCGGTCGACGTGGCCGACCGCTGTGCCGACGTGACAGAGAACGTGCCTGGCCCCTGGCGCCAAGACTGCGGGCGACGTGCCCATTCGCGGTGCGAAGGCGCAAGCGAGCGCCTTGCGCGATCACCCCTCCCGAGGTGACCGGCAGCGTGCTCGCCTGAACCCGGTGCCGCCCGCATCCGGCGCGCGCCTACCTCACCGCGGTGCGAGGCGCAGGTGAACGCTTTGCGTGACCACCCCTCCCGAGGTGACCGGCAGCGTGCTCGCCTCAACCCGGTGCCGCCCGCATCCGGCGCGCGCCTACCTCACCGCGGTGCGAGGCGCAGGTGAACGCTTTGCGTGACCACCCCTCCCGAGGTGACCGGCAGCGTGTCCGGCTCAACCCGGTGCCGACCGCAAACGGCACGCGCCCGCCTACCGCGGTGCGAAGGCGCGGGCGAGTGCCTGCGCGGCCGACCTCGCGGGCGAGCGGCAGCGTGTACGCGTTGGCCGCCCCAAGCGGTGGGCGGCGGGAGCAGGGGCGAGGGGTCAGGGGGTTGAGGTGCCGTGGCGCCAGAGGCGGGCGTAGGCGCCGTTGGCGGCCAGGAGGGTGTCGTGTGTGCCGACTTCGGCGACGCGGCCTGCTTCCAGCACCACGATGCGGTCCGCGCGGGCCGCGGTGGCCAGGCGGTGGGCGACCACGAAGGTCGTGCGGGAGCCGGCCAGGTGGTCGCTGGCCGCGAGGACCGCGGACTCGGTGGCCGGGTCCAGGGCTGCGGTTGCCTCGTCCAGGAGCAGGAGGTCGGGGTGCACGAGCTCGGCGCGGGCGAGGGCGACCAGTTGGCGTTGGCCGGCGGACAGGCGGTTGCCGCGTTCGCCGACGGGCTGGTGGAAGCCCGAGGGGAGGGTGGCGACCATCGGCAGGGCGCCGACCGAGGTCACGGCCTGCTCGATCTCGTCGTGGGTGGCGGTCGGGCGGCCGTAGGCCACGTTCTCCGCCACGTCGCCGCCGAACAGGTGGGCTTCCTGCGGGACGACGCCGAGGCGTTGGCGGTAGGCCTGGAGGTCGTAGGTGCGGATGTCGACGCCATCGACCAGGACGGTGCCCGCGGTGGCGTCGTAGAAGCGGGCCACCAGCTTGACGAGGGTCGACTTGCCGGCGCCGGTCTCGCCGACCAGTGCCACGGTCTCGCCGGGGCGGACGTGCAGGGAGACGTCGGCGAGGGCCGGCTGGTCGGTGCCGGGGTAGGCGAAGGAGACGCCGCGCAGCTCCACCTCGCCGCGCAGGTGCGCCGGGACCGGCACCGGGGACGCCGGTGGGGAGACGGTGGTCGGGGTGCGCAGCAGGTCGCCGATGCGGCGCAGGCCCACGCGGGCCTGCTGGTAGCCGTCGAAGACACCGGACAGCTGCTGCAACGGGCTGAAGAACATGCCGAGGTACAGCAGGAACGCCAGCAGCACGCCGGGGCTGAGGCTGCCCGTGGCGACGCGGTGGGCGCCGGCGGCGAGGGCGATGGCCTGGGCCACGCCGGACAGCATGGCGACGAACGGGAAGTACGTCGCGATGTACCGCTGCGCGCGCAGGCGGGTGCGGCGGTAGGCGTCGCTGCGTTCGGCGAAGGCCTCCGCGGAACGGCGTTCGCGGGTGTAGGCCTGGGCGACGCGCAGGCCGGAGACGTTCTCCTGCAGGTCGGCGTTGACGGCGCTCACGCGTTCGCGGGCCTCCGCGTAGGCCGCCGAGGACAGGCGCTGGAAGACGATCGTCGCGACCACCAGCAGCGGCAGCACGGCCAGCGCGATCAGGGCCAGCGACGGGTCGGTCACCACCAGGGCGACGGTCACGCCGACGACGGTCAGCAGGCTGATCACGGCGGTGACCAGGCCGGTCTGCAGGAACGTCGACAGGGCGTCCACGTCCGTCGTCATCCTGGTCATGATCCGGCCGGCCATCTCGCGCTCGTAGTAGTCGAGCCCGAGCCGCTGCAGGTGGGCGTAGCTGCGGACGCGCAGCAGGTACAGCAGCCGCTCGCCGAGCCGGGCGGCGAGCACGGTGCTGCCGGCCGTCGTCAGCCAGCCGGCCACTACGAGCCCCACGCCCAGTGCGACCGCGAGCCACAGCGACGACGTCTCGCCGCCCACCACACCGCCGTCCACGCCGAGCCGGACCAGCGCGGGCAGACCCATGCCGACCAGCGCGTCCAGGACCACCAGCGCGCCCACGCCGAACAACGCCCACCGCACCGGCCGCACCAGGCGGGCCAGCCGGAAGCCGGGGTCGGGTGTGGTCGGGTCCTCGGTCAGCACCGGCTCCTCCGTCGCGGGCGGCAACGCGCGCACCTGTGCCAGCAGCTCCGGCGTCGGCGGGCCACCGGCCAGCGCGGACGCGGCGCCCCCGCCACCACCGCGGCGACCGGACAGCGCGGCGGCACCGGAGCCACCGGCCGGCCGGGCGTCCTCGACCAGGCGCTGGTCGAGCTCCTCCTGCGACACCTCCGGCCACAGGTCACCGGTGGGTGCCGGGGCCGCCGACTCGATCGCCTCGCCGGGACCGGCCAGCAGGTCGCGGTACAGCGCGCACCGCTCGGTCAGCTCCTCGTGCGTGCCCACGTCGACCACCCGGCCCGCGTCCAGCACGGCGATCCGGTCGGCCAGCGAGAGCGTGGAACGGCGGTGCGCCACCAGCAACGTCGTGCGGGAGGCCGTGACCGACGCCAGCGTCGCGTGGATCGCGGCCTCGGTCGCGTTGTCCACCGCCGACGTCGCGTCGTCCAGCACCAGGATCCGCGGGTCCGACAGCAGCGCCCGCGCCAGCGCCACCCGCTGGCGCTGACCACCGGACAACGTCAGCCCGCGTTCGCCGACCACCGTGTCGTACCCGTCCGGCAGCGCCTGGATGAAGTCGTGCGCCTCCGCGGCCTTCGCCGCCCGCTCGACCTCCTCGCGCGAGGCGTCGGGACTGCCGTAGGCGATGTTCGAGAACACGCTGGAGGAGAACAGGAAGGCCTCCTCGAACACCACGCCCACCGCGCCGCGCAACGACTCCAGCCGCAACGTCCGCACGTCCGCGCCGCCCACCGCGACCGCACCCGAGTGCACGTCGTAGAACCGGGGCAGCAGCAGCGACACCGTCGACTTGCCCGACCCGGCGGTGCCGACCAGCGCCAGCGTCTCGCCCGGCTCCACCGAGATCGAGAAGTCCGTCAGCACCGGCTCGCTGCGCGTGTAGCCGAACGTGACGCCCGAGAACGACACCCCGAGTGGACCCGGCGGCACCTCGTCGGGCCCGTCGGTGACGTCCGGCTGCGAGTCGATCAGCTCGTAGACCCGCTCCACGCCGGCCCGCGCGAGCTGCGCGGACACCACCAGGCTCGACAGCAGCCTGGTCGGTCCGACCAGGTTCGCCACGTACGCCGAGAACGCCAGGAACGTGCCCAGCGTGACCTGCCCGTGCAACGCGAGCCAGCCGCCCAGCCCGAGCACGCCGACCTGCCCCAGCAGCGGCAGCGCCGTGACGGTCGCCAGTGGCCGCGACGACAGCTTCGCGGCCCGCATCCGCTCGGCGAACAGCCACCGCGCGTGCTTCTCCAGCCGGGCGACCTCGCGCGCCTCCTGGCCGAAGCCCTTCACGACGCGCACGCCGGTGACGGTCTCCTCGACGTGCTGCGCGAGGTCGGCTGCGCGCTGCTGGGCCGACCAGGTGGCCGGGAACAGCGTGAGCCGGGTCCGCCCGGCCAGCCACGCCACCAGCGGCAGCACGACCAGCGCGACGATCGTGAGCGGCACCGACAGGTAGAGCATCGCGGCGAGCGCGGCCAGCGCGAACACGACGGTGCCCACCGCCAGCGGCACCATCATCAGCAGCGACTGCACCAGCTGCAGGTCGGTGATCGACCGGGACACGATCTGCCCGGTGCGCAGCTCGTCCTGCTTCGCGCCGTCCAGCCGCTGCACCGAGGAGAACACCGACCGCCGCAGGTCGTGCTGCACGTCGAGCGCCAGCCGTCCGCCGACGTAGCGCCGCACGAAGGCCGACGCGAACGTCAGCACCTCCAGCACGACCAGGGCGACGACCAGCATCACCAACCGGTCCGTGCGCCCCGCCGTCGAGTCGTCGACCGCGACCTTGAGCAGCAACGGCCCGGCCGCCTGCAGACCCACACCGAGGACGGCGGCGACCACCGACAGCACCACCAGCCGCGGGTGCTGCCAACACGCCGCCACCAGTCGGCGGACCCAGCCCTGTTTCACACGGATGAGGCTACGGACCGGGTCTGACAATCGTGATAACCGCAGGTCAGGTGATGTCCTTGGACTGGGTCGCCGCCCAGCCGCCCGCGAAGACCACGCCGGCCCACGCCACGAACACCAGTCCCGACCACCACCAGTCGAGCGCGCCGGACGCACCCGCGATGGCGCGCAGCACGTCCTCGATCTCCGGCGGCACGACACCGGCCGTGGACAGGAAGAGGTCGACCGCGACCGACCCGGTCAACCCGTTGATCGACCCGTTCGGCAGGAACCCGATCACCGACGGCACCTCGAGGTAGGCGAGCACGAAGTGCAGCACGTTCTCGATCACCAGGAAGTACAGGATCAGGATCACGACCGAGCCCGCGACGTTCGGGATCAACGCCCCGACGCCGACGCCGAACATCGTCATCAGGATCGACGACAGCACGCAGACCAGCGTGAGCATCGCCCAGCCACCCGCGTCCGGCAGCTGCCCGGAGTTCGAGGTGAGCACCACGCCCAGCGCGATGAAGGCCATGATCGCGAGGCCGTAGATCGCGCCCCACAGGACGTAGACCAGCATCTTGGCCAGCATCGCCTGCATCCGCGACGGCGCGGTCAGGAACGTCGTGGTGATCGTCCGCCGCTGGATCTCACCGGACACGGCCAGCGCACCGAAGATCAACGGGAAGATCGTCGACACGTTGATCGCCCGCGCGATGCCGAAGAGCGAGATCTTCCACTGGTCCGGCGTCACGCCGAGGAAGTCCGACACCTCGTCCACGTCCGACGACGACGCGAGGTCGACGAAGAACTGCCCGAGCAGACCGGTCGCGAGCCCCCAGCCCAGCGCCAGCACGGCGGTCGGGATCAGCAGCCCCCACCACAGCCCGGTCGTGGTCGTCTTGCGGAGCTCCGCCTGTACGAGGTTGCCCATCAGGCCCAACCACCCTGTTGCTGTTGCTGCTGCTGGTACGGCGCCGGCGCGTACCCGGCGTACTGGCCACTGGTGAGCTGGAAGAACAGCTGTTCGAGGTCGACCTGCTCCTCCTGGATGCCGTAGATCGACACGTTCGCCTGCAACGCCGTGTCCGCCACGTACTTGGCGTCCACACCGGACACCGCGAGCCGCCCGTCCGGCAGCTGCTCGACGTGCACGCCGGCCGTGCGCAGGGCGGTCGCCAGCGAGTTGACGTCCGACGGCTGCACGAGGACGCGCTTGCGCTGCGACTGCCGCAGCTGGTCCAGCGGGCCGTAGAACATCGTCTGCCCGCGCGAGATGATCACCACCTGGTCGACGGTCTGCTCGACCTCCGCCAGCAGGTGGCTGGAGATCAGCACCGTGCGCCCCATGCGCGCGTAGGACTGCAGGAACGTCCGCAGCCACGCGATGCCCTCGGGGTCCAGGCCGTTCGCGGGTTCGTCGAGCACGAGCACCTGCGGGTCGCCGAGCAGCGCGGTGGCCAGCGCCAGCCGCTGCTTCATGCCCAGCGAGAACCCGCCGACGTTGCGGTCCGCCGCGGACGCGAGGCCGACGAGTCCGAGGACCTGGTCGGCCTGCGCGTCCGGCACGCCGATCGCCGCCGCGTACACGCGCAGGTGGTTGCGGGCCGTGCGCGCCGGGTGGAAGCCCTGCGCCTCCAGCACCGCGCCCACCACGCGGCCGGGCTGGCCGAGCTGGTGGAACGGCCTGCCGTTGATCGTCGCGATGCCACTGGTCGGCTTCACCAGTCCCAGCAACATGCGCAGGGTCGTCGTCTTCCCCGCGCCGTTCGGGCCGAGGAAGCCCGTCACGCTGCCGGGTGACACGGTGAAGCTCAGGTTCTGCACCGCGGCGACCGAACCGAACTGCTTGGTCAGGTTCTGCACCGCGATGAGGCCGCTGCCGTCATGCATGCGGCCCATCCTGCCTGATGGTCAGTCGGGCAACGCGTGCTTTGGCCGCGACACGACCGGCGCGCGGTGCACCACCTGCGGTGCGTCGGTCAAGATCGGCAGCTCGGGCGTGGGCTCGGCGGGGGTCCGCGGGGGCACTTCGGCGATCGCACCGGATCGGGTGAACGGGTTGCGCAGCGGCCCGCGGCGTTCCCGGTGCGGCAGCCCCTCTCCGATCAGGTGCCGGTGTGCCGTGTTCCAGACCTGGCACGGCCAGCGCCGCCTCCACCGCAGCCGGCTCGGGCACGTCCGGCACCGGCCGTCCTCGTCGGGCTGGTGCAGCGTGAGCAGCAACCGCCAGCCGTCCGCCAGGCGGTGGATCTCGGTGCGGGCCAACGGGACCAGCGCCTCGGCCGCGCCCTGCTCGGCCACCTCCTCCAGCAGCGCCAACCGGTGCAGCACCGCGTCGCGCAGGACCTCGTCCATCACATCTTCGCCGAGGCCTGGTCGAGCAGGGAGCCGAGCCGGCGCGTCTGGGTGGCGGACATCACAGCGGCCTCGCCCGGTGGTGCGACCAGCAGAACCCGGTCGTTCTCCACCAGAACGGTCATCGACCTGTCTCGACCGAACGGGTCGTGGCAGTGGATCCAGCCCTGTGGTTCAGCCATGGAATCTCCCTTCGAGGGACACCCGACTCCTGCTTCATCGGCCGTCGGCCCTGCTCGGCGCACCGGCAGCGGGGGATTTCACTCGTTTG
Source organism: Lentzea sp. NPDC036955 (assembly GCF_055608005.1). Lineage (NCBI taxonomy): Bacteria > Bacillati > Actinomycetota > Actinomycetes > Pseudonocardiales > Pseudonocardiaceae > Lentzea > Lentzea sp. NPDC036955. The sequence continues at coordinate 463,424 of NZ_JBVJRC010000005.1, forward strand.
CCGGATGAGCGGGACACGGGCGGTGGTCTGGTCGAGGCAACTTTTGGGTCGCGTTTCGGCGGGGGTGCTGGGCGCCACCGCCGAAGAGCCGCTATATTTGGTCCCGGCGGCCCCGCTCCCAGTGACCCCCAGGCTGGTTGAGCGCGGCCGCCCTTTATTTTTCCCACTTCTTCCCTCTTGTTCAGAAAAACCCCCTTGCGCCCTGCAGTCTCGTACGCTGTAAGTTGATCGTACACCGTAAGGGGGAGGTTTTCATGAGTGCGACCACGACAGAAACCGTCGGCGTGCAGCCACATCCGCAGCGCTGGGCCGTGCTCGGCGTGCTCTGCCTGTCCGTGATGGTCGTGGTGCTGGACAACACCGTGCTGAACGTGGCGATCCCGTCCATCTCCACCGGTCTGGGCGCGAGCACCGCCGACATCCAGTGGATGATCAACGCCTACTCGCTGGCGCTGGCGGGCCTGCTGCTCACGACCGGCTCGCTGAGCGACCGGTTCGGCCGCAAGCGGGCGTTGCTGGGAGGGCTGGCGCTGTTCGGCGCGGGCAGTGCCGTGGCGGCCTGCGCGGACTCGTCCGAGGCGCTGATCGCGGCGCGGGGGTTCATGGGCGTCGGGGCGGCGTTGCTGATGCCCGGCACGCTGGCCGTGCTGATGCAGCTGTTCGACGAGGAGGAACGCCCGAAGGCCATCGGCATCTGGGCCGCGGTCACCAGCCTCGGCTTCGCGGCCGGTCCGGTGATCGGCGGCGCGCTGATCAAGCACTTCTGGTGGGGCTCGGTGTTCCTGATCAACGTGCCGGTGGCGCTGCTCGCGATCGCGGCGGTGGCGTTCCTGGTGCCGGAGTCGAAGGACCCGGCCGTGCGCAGGCCGGACGTGCTCGGCTCGGTCCTGTCGATCATCGGCATGGTCTCGCTCGTGTACGCGGTGATCTCGGTGCCGGAGAACGGGTTCGGCTCGCCGCAGTTCGGCGTGCCGCTCGCACTGGGGCTGGTCGCGATGGCCGTGTTCGCGTGGTGGGAGCGGCGCACCACCGACCCGATGCTCGACCTCGGGTTCTTCGCCGACCGCCGGTTCACCGGTGCCGTGGCGTCGGGCGTGCTGGCGGCGTTCGGCATGGCCGGCTCGCTCTTCCTGCTGACGCAACACCTCCAGGGCGTGCTCGGCTACAGCCCGCTGGAGGCGGGCCTGCGCGTCGCGCCGATGGCGATCGCGTTGCTCGTCACCAGCAACACCCTCGGTCAGCTCGTGCTGAAACTGGGTGCCGCCAAGGCGATGCTGCTCGGCATGACGGTCGTCGCGGGCGGCGTGGTGCTGCTCTCGATCGGCACCACCTACCCGCCGACGCTGGCCGGGCTGGTGCTGATCGGCGTCGGTGTCGGTGTGGCCCAACCGGTTGCCGTCAACGCACTGATGGGCGCGATCCCGCCGGAACGCGCCGGCATCGCCTCCGGCCTGTCGTCCACGCTGACCGAGCTGGGCTCGTCGTTCGGCATCGCGATCCTCGGCGCGCTGCTGTCCGCGCGGTTCGTCGCCGCGCTGCCCGACGGAGTGCCGGGACGGTCGCTGTCGGAGGCGCTGCACAGCGGCGCGGACCTGACCGTGGTGCGCGAGGCGTTCTCGTCGGGCATGAGCGTCAGCCTGGTGGCCGGCGCCGTGTCCGTGTTCCTGGGAGGTGTTGTGGCGAGCGTGCTGCTGCGGCGTGCCTAGTATCGAGCCGTGGACAGCGTGTGGTTCGGCAAACCCAGGCCGGCGAGCGGCCAGCACCTCGGCCTGAGCCGGGAGGCCATCGTCCGCAAGGCGATGGAGGTGCTGGACGAGCACGGCCTGGCGAAGCTGTCCATGCGCAAGCTCGCCGCCGAGCTGGGCGCGGCCCCGATGTCGCTGTACTGGCACGTGCCCACCAAGGACGCGCTCATCGAGCTGTGCCTCGACGAGATCTACGGCGAGTTCCCGCGCCCGGCCCCCGGCGCCGCGTGGGAACCTGCGCTGCGCGAGATGATGCACGCGTTCCGCCGCCTCGCGCTCGCACACCCGTGGTGGGTGCGCGGCATCGGCGAGTTCACCACCATCGGTCCCAACGCCGTCGCCATGGCCGACGCGATGCTCGAACCCATGCGGGCGGCCGGCCTGACGATGGTCCAGGCGTCGCAGGCGATGTCGGCGGTGTCGAGCTTCGTCGTCGGGTACACGACGGCGGAGGCGAACTTCCGCAGCCGCGGCGGCCACGACGAACCGCCACCGGACCTCGGCCGGATCGCGGACCTGTACCGGGAGAAGCACCCCCGCTACGTCGAGATGCTGGACCAGCAGGAGCTGTGGTCGCTGGAGGGGCAGTTCGAGTTCGGGCTGGACTGCGTGATCGACGGGGTCAAGGCGCGGGTGGCCGCGCTGCGGTGACCGCGAGGAGGCGCGCCCGTGAAAGGCGAAACCCCCGCAGCGTGCTCCGCGTGCGGGGGCTCCTCCATCCGACTGGCTCTCAGACCACGGACTCCAGCGGCGTGTGCACCAGGCCGGTCGCCTCGGCCACCGGGCCGTTGGTCAGCTGACCGGCGTGCGCGTTGAGGCCCAGGGCGAGCGAACGGTCGTCCTTCAGCGCCTTCTCCCAGCCCTTGCCGGCCAGCGCGACCGCGTAGGGCAGCGTCACGTTGGTGAGCGCGTAGGTGGAGGTGCGGGGGACGGCGCCGGGCATGTTGGCGACGCAGTAGAACACCGAGTTGTGGACCTCGTAGGTCGGCTCGGCGTGCGTGGTGGCGCGCGAGTCCTCGAAGCAGCCGCCCTGGTCGATGGCGATGTCGACGAGCACCGAACCCGGCTTCATCTCCGCGACCAGCGCGTTCGAGACGAGCTTCGGGGCCGCGGCACCCGGCACCAGGACGGCGCCGATGACCAGGTCGGCCTCGCGGACGGCCTGCTCGATCGCGAACGAGTTGGACGCGAGCGTGCGCAGGCGGCCCTGGAACTGGGCGTCGATCTGGCGCAGGCGGTCGACGTTGGTGTCGAGGATCTGCACGTCGGCGCCCATGCCGACGGCGATGGTGGCGGCGTTGACACCGGCCACACCGCCGCCGATCACGACAACGCGGGCAGGGGCGACACCGGGGACGCCGCCGGGCAGCACGCCGCGGCCACCGGAGGGCTTCATCAGGCTGAACGCGCCCACCTGCGGGGCGAGGCGGCCCGCGACCTCGGACATCGGGGCGAGCAGCGGCAGCGAGCGGTTCGGCAGCTGCACCGTCTCGTAGGCGATGGCCGTGGTGCCGGAGGCCAGCAGGGCCTCGGTCAGCGGCTTGTCGGCGGCGAGGTGCAGGTAGGTGAAGAGGGTCTGGCCGGAGCGCAGGCGGGGGTACTCCTCCGCGATCGGCTCCTTGACCTTGAGGACCAGGTCGCCCTCGGCCCAGACGTCGTCGGCGGTCGGGAGGACCTTCGCACCCGCGGCGAGGTACTCCTCGTCGGTGATCGCGGAGCCCAGACCGGCGCCCTGCTCGACGTACACGTCGTGGCCCCGGCTGGTCAGCTCGTGGGCCCCGGCCGGCGTGAGGGCGACGCGGTACTCGTGGTTCTTGATCTCGCGAGGAACGGCGATCCGCACGATGACTCCTCCGTTTCGGCTGGCTGCTATCTCACAATGTGGGGCAGCCGGGAGGTCATGTCACTGTGCGGGTTGCACTGTTCGGGACCAGGCCGGTTGTGCTGCTGGGACAAAGCGACCTGCGCCACGCCTGTACCGGTCCCGCGTTGACACCCGGTGGCGGGCCCACATAGCGTTCCCACCGGAACTGAATAACGGCCGCGGTGCCCCTGACGGGCACCAGAACCCGGGTGGGAGAGACCTCGACGAGCTGGTCGGGGCGCCGAAGGGGCAAGCTCCCGCACACTCTCAGGCAGCAAGACCACTCGGGGTAGGCAACTCTGCACGGCGGAGGGGGCGCACGTTTCCTGCCCGTCATCTGCCAGAGGAGTCGCCGTGGAGTTCCCCGAGAACCTGCTCTACACCGCCGAACACGAGTGGGTCGACTGGACGCCGGGCACCCAGGACCCGTTGACCTGCGGGATCACCGAGTACGCCGCGGACGCGCTGGGTGACATCGTCTTCGTCCAGCTCCCCGAGGTCGGGGCCGAGGTCGTCTCCAACCAGGTCTGCGGCGAGCTGGAGTCCACCAAGTCCGTCAGCGACCTGTTCTCCCCGGTCACCGGCGAGGTCCTCGAGGTCAACACCGCCGTCGTCGACGACCCGGCGATCATCAACACCGACCCGTACGGCGCCGGCTGGCTGTTCAAGGTGCGCGTGGACTCCGCGGAGGACCTGCTCACCGCGGCCAAGTACGCCGAGCTCACCTCGGACTGACCCGCTCGCACCCACCACGAAGGACTGATCAGTGGCGATCAGCGTTTTCGACCTGTTCTCCGTCGGCATCGGGCCGTCCAGCTCGCACACCGTCGGCCCGATGCGCGCCGCCGCCATGTTCGTCGAGAAGCTCGGCGCCCGCGCGTCCGAAGTGGACCGCGTGCACGTCGAGCTGTTCGGCTCGCTCGGCGCCACCGGGCACGGCCACGGCAGCCCCAAGGCCGTGTTCCTCGGCCTGGAGGGCAACCTCCCGGAGGAGGTGGACCCCGCGGCCGCCGCCCACCGCGTCGAGGAGATCGTCGCGAGTGGACGGCTGCGGCTCGGCGGCACGCACGAGATCGGCTTCGCGCACGACCGCGACCTCGTCATGCACCGCCGCAAGTCGCTCCCGTTGCACCCCAACGGCATGAGCTTCGAGGCGTTCCGCGGTGACGAGCCGGTCGAGCACGCCGTCTACTACTCGATCGGCGGCGGCTTCGTCGTCGACGAGAACGCGTCCGGCAGCGACCGCATCAAACCCGACTCGACCCCGCTGCCGCACCCGTTCCTGACCGGCGACGAGCTGCTCGCGCGCTGCCGAGAGACCGGCCTGTCGATCAGCGAGATCATGATGGCCAACGAGCTGTCGTGGCGCTCGGAGGAGGAGGTGCGGGCCGGGCTCCTGCACATCTGGCACGTGATGCAGGAGTGCGTCGAACGCGGCTGCACCGAGCAGGGCATCCTGCCCGGCGGTCTCAAGGTCCGCCGCCGCGCCGCCGAGATGCGCAAACGGCTGGAGGGCGAGCACTTCGTCACCGACCCGCTGCGCGTCATGGACTGGGTCACGCTCTTCGCGCTGGCCGTCAACGAGGAGAACGCGGCCGGCGGCCGGGTCGTCACCGCACCGACGAACGGCGCGGCCGGCATCGTGCCCGCGGTCCTGCACTACTACACCAGGTTCGTGCCCGGTGCGAACGACGACGGCGTGGTGAGGTTCCTGCTCACCGCAGGCGCCATCGGCGTGCTGTTCAAGGAGAACGCCTCGATCTCCGGCGCCGAGGTCGGCTGCCAGGGCGAGGTCGGCTCCGCGTGCTCGATGGCCGCCGGTGGTCTCGCCGAGGTCCTCGGCGGCACCCCGGAGCAGGTCGAGAACGCCGCCGAGATCGCCATGGAGCACAACCTCGGCCTCACGTGCGACCCGATCGGCGGCCTGGTGCAGATCCCGTGCATCGAACGCAACGCCGTCGCGTCCGTCAAGGCGATCACCGCGGTGCGCATGGCGTTGCGCGGCGACGGCTCGCACTTCGTGTCGCTGGACAAGGTCATCAAGACCATGCGGGACACCGGCAAGGACATGTCGGTGAAGTACAAGGAGACGGCGCGCGGCGGTCTCGCCGTCAACGTCATCGAGTGCTGAGGCCGGTCAGGGCCTGGCGTCGTACCGGCGCTGGGCCTCGATCACGTCCGGCATCCGCGACTCCAGCAGCACGATCAACGCCATCAGCTTCTCCGCCGTCTCGCGCCCGAGCGGCGTGAGGCTGTAGTCGACCCGCGGCGGGTTCGTCGGCTGCGCGTCGCGGTGCACGAGCCCGTCGCGCTCCAGCGCGTGCAACGTCTGGGACAGCATCTTCTCGCTGACGCCGTCGACCCGGCGGCGCAGCTCGTTGAACCGCAGCGACCCGTCGACCAGCGCGCTCAGCGTCAGGCTGCCCCACCGGCCGGTGACGTGCTCCAGCGTGGGACGTGACGGGCACGCCTTCGCGAACACGGTGAACTCCATGTCCGCGAGGGTACCCCATTGCACTTACGAAAAGTTAGTGCTCGCTCGGACGGCAGGCCCGCACACAGCGCGTGTGCGGGCCTGCCTGCTCAGAACGGCCAGTCGGCGTCGCGCCCCGCCTCGATCAGCGGAACCGCGCGGAACGTCGCGTCCGTCAGGCCGCCGAACTCGTGCCGGTTCCCCGTGCCCGACGCGAACGCCCCCTGCCGGTACCCGCCCAGGTTGAACCCGTAGACCGGCACGTGCCGCGGCACGACGTCGTCGACCCCGGCACCGCCCGGCCCGGCGACCGTCTGCATGTCCGAGATGATGAACACCCGGTCGTGCCCTCGGTACGAGCTCTTCAGCGCACCGATGACGTCGGTGCCGTGCCCGACCTCACCGACCCTGCCCAGGAACCGGTCGACCTCGCTGATGACCGACGCCCCTCGCCGCAGCTCGTGGCGGAACACGCCGGTCGCGAACCCGTGGACGTCGACCTGCTCGCCCTTGGCCCCGAGCGCCACGCCGAACACGGCCGCGGCCTTGGCCGGCGTGACCTTCGAACGCGCCGAGTAGCCCGTGCAGGTCATCGACCCCGAGGTGTCGATCAGCACGAGCGACCGGCCCGGCAGCGCCGGCAGGTTGCCCAGCGACGCCTGCAGCGCCCGGTCGAGCGCGTGGCCCCAGCGCAGGCTCGGCGCCGCCTCGTACGCCGAGAGGAAGCGGAACGGGAACTGCCGCGACCGCGCCACCTGGCCGGGGTCGGCCAGCCGGGCCGCGACCTGCGCCGCGACCTCGTCCGACACGCCCGCCTCGTCAAAATTCCTGAGGTTGCGGATCGCGGCCATGAAACCCATCGACGGTGCCAGTGCCTCCCACACCTGCGCCGTCATCGGACCCTGCAACCACCCGGCCACCGACTCCCACGTCATCCCGGCCCGCCGCAGCACGTCCGCCGCGTCCGGTCGCCCGAACAACGCCCGGCGCTGCTCGACCGGCCACGCCATCAGCTCCCGCCGTGCCGCGACGGTCCGCAGCGACTCGGGAACGGTGACGTCCGGGTCGCGGCGGCGGTCGAGCACGTACTGGAACAGGTCGCCCTGCCAGGCCGCGCTCGGCGACGGGTGCACGAGGTTCAGCACGTCGGCCACGCGGAAGCCGCGCGCCTCGCTGTCCCACTTGAGCACCGACCGCTCGTCGTAGAGCCGCCGCACCGCGTCCGCGATGCCGCGCTTGACGGGCTTCGGCACGGCCCGGCCGTGGACCGCGGTCCAGTAGGCCAGCAGCTCGCCCGGCTCGTCCGCGCGCTGCAGCACCGACGCCACGACCGCGCGGTTCGTCACGCCCGCGTCGGCACCGGCCTCGAGCCGCGCCTTCACGAACTCGGCGGCGCCGACCAGTGCCGCGGTCCGCATGTTCGCCTCGCCGCGCAGCCACGCCAGCATCCGCGCCGTCCACTCGGGATCCTGCAACGCCGCCGTGCGCACCAACTGCGCGTAGCGCTCGTCGCGGGTGCCGCCGCTCTCGTAGAACGTCTGCTCGCCGCCCATGTTCGACACGGCCAGCAGGAACAGCTCGCCCAGCGCGGTGCGCTCGTAGCCGGCGCCGCCCTCGTGGGTGCGGCCGGACCGCTTCGACCCGATGGGGCTCTTCCCGAACGGACGCGCCTTCAGGACGTTGAACTTCGACATGGCTCTTCCCCCTCGGGAGGCGAGACGGGGGAGCGCACAGCGGACAGGAATCCGGCTGACGGGATTCAAACCCGCGACCGCCCCATTTGCGGTGAAAGGTTTCGCACCGGGTGCACGTACAGACAACCACGCCACGCCACCGAATTGTTCTCAGGAACTCGGTGGCGTGGCAGAAGGGTGGCCCGAGGTCAAGGCGCAGAAGGTGACTGCCCACCGGGGTGGGCGAAGAGCCGGACTGGCCGGCCTTCAGGAGTCGAACCTGAGATACCGAAGTAACCCTCTGCTGCGCACCGGGCCTGACTACAGGAAACCACACCGCGCAAGCGGTTTACGGTGTTTTCACGAGACGCCGCAGGAGGTAGAACAACCCGGCGGTGGCCAGGAAACCGAATGCGCTGATCATGACGATCTGCTCGACGGTGTCCGCCCGTGACCCGGCAAAGACGTAGGCCGCGCAGATCGGGACGGTTCCCAGCAGGGTGGACGTCATGAAGGTTCCGAACGACACCCGCGACACCCCGGCCGACACGGACACCGTCTCCGCCATCATCGGGATTCCGCGTGCGACCCCGAAGAACCAGGGCCCGAACTGCCGTCCCCACCGCCGCATCTCCCGCAGCTCCTCGATGGTCACGACGCGCCGCACCAGCCACGGGCGTGCGAAGCGGCCCAGTGCGTAGCCCGCCGCGGAGGAGCCCAGGGAGCCCACGACCGCGAGCACCAGGCCGAACGGCAGGCCCAACGCGGTTCCGGCGAGGACGATGAGCGGAGTGGACGGCACGGGCAGGAGGACGTCGACGACGAGCAGGGCGAAGATCACGGCCGCGGCCCACACGGGGTCGATGCCGCGCACCCAGGTGACGACCCCCTCGAAGTCGATCAGGTTCAGCGCCTCGAACACGATCCAGCTCAGCAGCACGAAGCCGAGCACGACGAACGGTATCCACTTCCACCGCACGCCCGTCTCACAACTCATCGGGTGATGGTCGCCCACCGCGGTGCGCCGGACAATCCGCCAGTGGCGCGGGTTCAGCGACTGGAACCCGAACGTGTGTCGTCTCGACGCACCGGGTGCCGCTCCGGTGCTCAGCGCTCACGCCGTGGCTGGTGCACAAAGGACCTAGGCGCGGCGCGGGCGGAACACGGCCACGACGACGCGCAGGCCCAGCAGCACCGAGATGATCAGCAGGTTGTAGCCGAGCACCTGGTGCAGGCCCAGGTCCGGCACGACCTGCGGGCCGCCGTCGGCGCCGAGCAGCAGCACGGCCATCACGCCCGCGGTCGCGCCGAGGACGGTCAGCATCACCTGGTGCAGCAGGCCGGTCACGTAGGCGCGGTCGCGTTCGTCGGCGAACAGGCGCATCGACATGCTCAGGCGGCCCTGTTCCACGGCGCCGGTGATGCGGTCGACGCGCCGCGGCAGCCTGCGCAGCACGGGCAGGACGGCCTGCAGCTCCTCGGTGAGGGTGCGCTGGACCGACTCGGGGGTGAGGCGTTCGGAGATCTGCTCGGCGGCGAACGCGCGTGACTCCACGACGATGTCGAAACCTGGGGAGAGCACGCCGAGGGTGCCCTCCAGGGTCGCCAGGGCGCGGAACACGGCCGCGACCTCCGGCGGGATGCTCAGGCCGAAGCGGGACACGATCAGGAACAGGTCGCCGAACATCTCCACGTCCGGGCGCATGCCGGCGCCGAGGTGGCGGGCCATGAACTGGCCGAGCGAGCGTTCCAGGCGCTGTTCGTCGATGTCCTCGGGGCGGGAGGTCAGCTCCAGCACCGCGTCGGTGAGGCCGGCCGGGTCACCGCGGTCAATGGCGAGCAGCAGCCGTTGCAACGCCGAGCGCAGCGCCGAGTCGATGCGGCCGACCGAGCCGAAGTCGAGCAGGCCCAGGCGGCCGTCGGCGAGCAGCAGGACGTTGCCGGGGTGCGGGTCCGCGTGGAAGACGCCGTCGAGCACGACCTGGCGCAGCACGAACCGCAGCAACGTGCGCGCGAGGCCCTCGTCCGCCGCGGCACGGCGGACCGGCACGCCGTCGAGGCGGTCCATCACCAGCACGCGCTCGGTCGACAGGTGCACGTGCGGCAGGCCGACGGAGGCGTCCGCGACGGCGGAGACGGCCGCGATGTTGCGCGCCTCCACCCGGAAGTCCAGCTCCTCGCGCAACGCCGCCGCGAACCCGTTCGCGAGGTCCCGCACGCCCAGCGCCGCACCCCACCGCGTGCGCTGCAACGTCTCGGCCAGCCGGCCCACGATGTCCAGGTCGCCCTCGGCGACCGCCCGCACGTCCGGGCGCTGCACCTTCACCACGACCTCGGCACCGGTCCTCAGCACCGCCCGGTGCACCTGCGCGATGGACGCCGCCGCCAGCGGTTCGGGATCGACCGAGGTGAACGCGTCCACGCCCACCTCGGCGTCGAGCACCGCGCGCACCGACTCCCAGGACGCGGCGGACACCTCGTCCTGCAGCAGGCTGAGCTCGGCGACGAAGTCGGCGGGCAGCAGGTCGGAGCGGGTCGACAGCACCTGGCCGAGCTTCACGAACGTCACCCCGGCGTCCTGCAGCGCGAGCCGCAGCGACCGGGCGAGGCCGGTGGCGGTGCGTTCCCGGCCGCGCAGGTAGGGGCCGAGGCCGTGGCGGAACGCGATGGCGGTGATGCGCGAGTACCGGCGGGTGCGGGCGATCCGGCGGCGGAGCAGGCCCCACCACTCGGTGACCGGCGGGATCGAGCCGGTCGGCACCAGCACCTCGGCGAGCGCCAGCAGCCCGATCACGACGAGCAGCGACAGTCCGAGCTGGACGCTCACCAGCGCGGGCGAGGGCTCCGCGGTGGTGGTGCCGAAGAGGCCGGAGGCGATCGACATGGCCAGCAGGCACATGAGCGCGGTGCGGACCAGGCCGACGCGCAGGCCGAGGATGCGGCGCGCGGCCAGCGCCATTCCCAGCACCAGCAGCAGGAAGGTGGCCGGGAAGCCGACCGCGTAGACCAGGAAGTCCCCCATGGCCGCAGCCTAGGCGGAGCGAGCTGAACGCCACCGGTGCTCCAGCACGACGGCGGTGCGCTGGAACACCGGTGGCGCGGTCAGGGGGTCAGAAGTCGAAGACCTTGCCGGTGTGGGCGCGCACGGCGCACGGGTTCGAGTACACCTGCTGGAAGTCGATCCTCTTGCCGCGCCACTTGCCGCGCAGCATCGCCTTCGTCGGGTTCAGCTCCATCGTGCACATCGCGCCGGTGTCCTCCAGCCTGCGGAAGTCGCCGTCGACCGGCGTGAGCTGGTCGCACGCCTGCTGGGCGTGCTTGTGCAGCCCGCCGGCGGGGTCGCACTGCAGCTGCGTGGTGCTGAGGGCGCCCATCTCCGGCTGCACCGTCAGCACCAGGCCGGATGCGGGGAGGAAGGGCGCTGCCTGTGCGGTCGCGGGAACCAGGGGAACGGCGAGCGCGAGGCAGGCGAGCAGAAGTCGGGTCCTTGCCATGCCACCACCATGGCGTGGCGAGGACCCGGAACTCCATTCAACTCAGCGGTAACACCGGATCGTGTAAACCGCCCTCACGGCGTGCAACTAGACGCCCGCGAGCTCCGTCCCGGCGAGCGCGCCGGCGACCTGGTCACCGACCGCCGCCATGCCCTTGGCGTTCGGGTGAACGGGGAACGCGATGCTCGTCGGGATGATGCCCTCGACCCACTTGTCCCACGGAGCGGCGCACGTGTCGCGGCCCGCGCTGATGTCGTAGGGGTTCACGAACGTGGCACCGGCGGCCTGGGCCTGCGCGCCGAGCATGGCGTTGAGCTGCTGCTGCACGCCGTCGAGGTACGGCACGTCGCCGCGCGAGATCGGCACGACCGGCCAGCAGCCGCCGGAGGACGGCAGGATGCGCAGGTAGCCGACCACGACGACCTTCGCGGCGGGCGAGCGCTGCTTGATCCCGGCGAGCACGGCGGCCACCTCGGGGGCGGTCGCGGCGACGCGCTGGGCGAGCTGGTCGCCGTAGGTCGCCTTGCAGGGCGCGCCGTTCGGGTCGAGCACGCTCTTCGCGGCGCACGTGAGGATGATGTCGGAGAAGCCGATGTCGTTGCCGCCGATGGACACCGTGACGAGGTCGGTGGTGGCCTTGAGCGCGGAGAACTGCGGCACGGACTGGCCGGGGACGCCGGACTGCACGCCCAGCATGTCCTTGGTCTGCGCGCCACCGCAGGAGATGTCGGTGAAGCTCGCGACGTTCAGCCGCCGGGCCAGCACCGACGGATAGTTCTGCGTGGACTTGAAGCAGCTGAGCGGGTCGAGCCGTTGCAGCGGGATGAACGGTCCGGAGACGAACGAGTCGCCCAGCGAGACGTACTCGCGGTACTGCGGCGCGGCGGAGGCCGCGGGCGCCAGGAACGCGGCGACCAGGGCGGTGAGCACGGAGACAACAGTCACTCGGCGCGTCATTGCTACCTCGTTACTGAACAGTAGGAACGTAGGACGAAGGGTGACCGGGCCATTGCGCACTGTCAATCCCTCCACCAGGCTGGAACGATGACGGGGGTACGCAGGGCAGCGTTCGCATCGGCGGTCGGCAACACGATCGAGCTGTACGACTTCCTCTTGTACGGCACGGCTTCCGCGCTCGTGTTCGACAAGATCTTCTTCCCGCAGTTCGACCCGCGCATCGGCGTGCTGCTCGCCTTCGCCACGTTCGGCGCGGGCTTCCTCGCCCGGCCGCTGGGCGGCGCGGTGATCGGGCACCTCGGTGACCGCGTCGGGCGACGCTCGATGCTCGTGGTCACCCTCTCGGTGACAGGACTGTCGACGGCGTTGATCGGGCTGTTGCCGACCTACGCGCAGGTGGGCATTCTCGCGCCGTTGCTGCTCGTGCTGCTGCGGCTCGTGCAGGGCTTCTTCATGGGCGGTGAACAGGGCGGCGCGTCGCTGATGGCGGTCGAACACGCGCCGCCGGGCCGGTGGGGCTGGTACGGCAGCTGGGTGTTCATCGGGTCGCCTGCGGGTGTGCTGCTGGCGAACCTCGCGATGTACGCGTCGTCGAAGGCGTCCGGGACGGCGTTCCTGGAGTGGGGCTGGCGGTTGCCGTTCCTGTTCTCGGTCGTGCTGGTCGGGATCGGCCTGTACATCCGGCTGCGGGTGGCGGAGAGCCCGCGGTTCGAGCGCGCGGAGAAGTCGCGGCTGCCGATCGCCGAGGTGCTGCGGACGCGGTGGCGGGTCGTGCTGCTGGGCGCGGGCGTCAACCTGGGCTTCACGATCTTCATCTACCTGCTGAGCGTGTTCATGATCGGCTACGGCCGCACGGCGCTGAAGATCACGGCGGACGACCTGCTGGTGGCGACCGTGATCGGGTCGCTCGCGCAGGTGGTCGCGGTGCCGGCGTTCGCGCTGCTGTCGGACCGGATCGGCCGGCTGCCGGTGATGTTCGGCGGCGCGGTCTTCCAGGCCGCGTTCGCGTTCCCGCTGTTCTGGCTCACGGACGCGGGCTGGTTCACCTTCGCGATGGTGCTCGGGTTCATCGGCTCGGCGGCGTTGTTCGGCCCGTCCGCCGCCTACTTCGCCGAGCTGTTCCACACCCGCGTGCGCTACAGCGGTGTGGCGTTGAGCTTCCAGCTCGGTGCCGTGCTGGGCGGTGGTCTCGCACCGCTGGTCGCGCAGTCGTTGCTGCGCACCGGGACCTGGGCGATCTCGCTCTACCTGGTCGCCGGCGCGGTGCTGTCCGGGGTGTGCCTGCTGGTGATCGGCTCAGCGCACGAGGCGGAGCCGGCGGGCGGCGAGACCGACGGAAAGCCGCTGGCCCCAGCCGAGGCGTAGCGCGTCGCTCTCGATGCCGTCGCCGAACGCCACCAGCCCGTCGGACTCGACGTCGACGTGCAGCGGCCCGTCGGTGATCTCGCCCTCGGTGTGCTCGACACCGGTGCCCGGCGACGGCCACGCCTCGCGCACGAACCACACGAGCCTGCGTTCGGTGGGGGTGGGGAGGGTGAGGGTGCTCCCGCGTTCGCGGTGGGCGGAGGAGCACCAGCCCGTGGCGCCGGTGCCGCTGCCGACGAGGATGCCCGACGAGGCCTGACGTTCGCCGTGCACGCGGTAGCGGCTGGTCTGGTGGCCCGGGTGGCCGACGTAGACCTCGTTGAGCGCCAACAGGACCTGGCCGTCGTCCGACCGCGCCTCGACCATCGTGCGGTCCTCGGTGTTCCCGGTGCCGCGCAGGAGCTCCGCGGCGTCCTTCGGGGCGTGCGTGGCGAGCACGCCCCTGTCGGGGTTGATGCCGATCACGGGCTGGCCGTCGAGGTACTTCGCGACGTTCGCGACCAGCCCGTCCTGCCCGACGATGACGACTACGTCCTCGGGCGCGAACAGGAACCGCGACAGGTCTTCCCTCTCGACCACGCCGCGGCGCCAGTCCAGCGGGATCGCGGCGCCGACCTCTCCCAGCGCCCGCCGGGTCTGCTGGTCACGATCCACCACCTCGTCCAGGGTTCGGTTGCGGGACTTCAGGAAGAACTCGACCTGGCCCCGTGTGCCGTGTCGTGCCAGCAACTCTGTCAGCTCGGTGCGCCGGTGCACCACCACAATTCGGGGAGCGAGGCTCATCGCGCGAGCCGCTGCAGGATCGGCTGGACCAGGTCGGGGGTGAGGGTGATGCTGCCGATCTCGGGCAGGTTGCCGGCCAACTCCTTGGCGGCCAACGCGAACAGCGTCTCCTGCGGCACGTCGCGGTAGGCCTCCAGCCGCGCCTTCTCGCCGGCGGCCTCCGCCTCGGCGAGCTTGCGGATGCCCTCGGCCTTGACGTCGTCGGCGATCCGGGCGGCCCGCGCGTTGTCCTCCGCCTTCTTCAGCGCGTTGGCACCGCGCTGCACGACGAGCAGCTCCTCCCGCTTCGCGAGCTCGATCTGGTTCTGCAGCTCGTTCTCGCTGATCGCGCGCTCGCGCTCGACGGCCACCGCACGGCGCTGGTAGGTCGCCTTGTCCGCCTCCTGCTGCACCTGCTCGCGCACGGTGGTCTGCAGCGCCTTCTCCATGTCCGCGTCCGGCCGGATCGCCACGACGCGCACGTCGATGACCTCCAGGCCGATGTGGGCGGCGGTCAGGTTGGCGGCCACGGCCTGCTTGACGCGCTCCACGCCGGTGCGGATCGCGGTCTGCAGGTCGAGCGTGCCGAGGATCTTCAGCGCGTGCTGCTGGGTGCTCTCGGTGAGCGTGTTCGCGATCTGGCTCAACGGGTCCTGCCGCCAGGTGCCGGTGTCCGGGTCGATCGAGAAGTCGATGCGCGCGGTCGCCGTCTCCGGGTCGGTGCAGCGGTACGTGACGGTCAGCTGCACGGTCACGTCCTGGTAGTCCTGCGTGCGGGCGTGGAAGAGCATCGGCAGCTCGCGGTCGTCGACCGGGACCTCGCTCAGCACGGCGGTCCTGGGCCGGAACCAGAAGCTCAGCCCGGTGCCGTCGTGGACCAGCTCGCCGTTGCGGACGTGTCTGATGTGGACCGTCGGGGTGCCGCGCAGGTGGCGGAGTCCGGGGTAGCGGCTGATGTCGGCCATGGGTTCGTCTCCTTGTCGTCAATCTGACGATAACCCTATACTCGCTGTCGTGTACACGCCAAGTGATTTCCCTCCCTTCGCCGTCACGGTCGACCTGGTGGTGCTGACCGTGCGGTCGGACGCGCTGTGCGCCCTGCTGGTGCGGCGGGGAGAGGCACCGTTCCGGGGGCGGTGGGCGTTGCCGGGCGGGTTCGTGCGCGTGGCCGAGTCGGTGGACGCGGCGGCCGCGCGGGAGCTGCGGGAGGAGACCGGGGTGTCCGGGCTGCACCTGGAGCAGCTCGCGACCTACGGGGAACCCCGGCGGGACCCGCGGATGCGGGTGGTGTCCGTCGCCTACCTGGCCCTCGCACCGGACCTGCCGGTGCCCGTCGCGGGGACGGACGCCGCCGCCGCGTCCTGGGTGCCGGTGGCGGAGGTGTCGTCGCTGGCGTTCGACCACGCGCGGATCTTGGGCGACGGGGTGGAGCGGGCGCGGGCCAAGCTGGAGTACACGCCGCTGGGGACCGCGTTCTGCCCGGCCGAGTTCACGGTCGCCGAGCTGCGGCGGGTGTACGAGATCGTGTGGGGGGTGACGTTGGACCCGCGGAACTTCCACCGGAAGGTGACCGGGGTCCAGGGGATGCTGGAGGCGACGGGGGAGAGCACCGGGCGGGACGGGGGGAGGCCTGCGGCGTTGTTCCGGCGTGGGGTGGCGGAGGTGTTGTACCCGCCGTTGGTGCGGGGGTGAGGCCACGGGGTGAGCGCAGGCCTTCGGCCGGGAGGGACGGCCGGGCCTTCGGTCCTCGACATCGAGAACATCTGAGTCTGTGACCCCCGACATCGGGACAGCCGGACCTTCGCCCTCGATGCCGGGACTACCCACCGGCCTCCCTCCGGGAAGGACGGCTCGGGCCTTCGGCCCGCGGGTCAGAGGCGGACCGAGGTGCCCGTCGCCGCCGACTGCTTCGCAGCCTCGATGACCTCCAGGCCCGTCACGGCGTCGAGCGGCGACACAGGAGCGGTGCCGGCTGCGACGGCCGCGTAGAAGTCCTGGTACGCGCCGGGTTCCGTGCGGTGCGGGGTGCCGCCGAGCGTGCCCCACGCGGACTCCGGTTCCTCGCCCCAGCCGGGGCCGCCGGGGGTCTCGCCCGCCTTCAGGCGGTCCTCCTGGGGGTCCATGCCGTGCTTCACGTACGCGGCGTCGTGGCCGAGGACGCGGAAGCGCGGGCCGAGGTCCGCGGCGAGTGCGCTCATCCAGAGGTGCGAGTGGACGCCGCCCTCGTGGGTCAGTGCGAGGAACACGTCGTCGTCGGTGCGGGCGCCGGGGCGGACGGTCGCGATCTCCGCGTGGACCGAGGACGGGCGGCCGAACAGGGCCACGGACTGGTCGATCAGGTGGGTGCCCAGGTCGAAGAGGATGGAGCCGAGGTCGGCGGGGTCGCCGGACTCCTTCCAGGACGACTTGACCTCCGGGCGGTAGCGCTCGAAGCGCGACTCGAAGCGGTGCACCTTGCCGAGGGCGTCGGTGGCCAGCAGGGACTGGACGGTGCGGAAGTCGCCGTCCCAGCGGCGGTTGTGGAACGGGACCAGCAGCAGGCCGCGGGCCGCCGCGATGGAGGCCAGGGCGCGGGCCTCTGCCGCCGAGGCGGCGAAGGGCTTGTCGACGACCACGTTCAGGCCGTGGTCGAGGACCTGGCGGGCGTGGGTCGCGTGGAAGCGGTTCGGGGTGGTGATGACGACCAGGTCGAAGCCGCCGGACCACACCTCGTCGAGGGAGGACAGCACGCGGGTGGAGGGGTAGCGGGAGCGCACCTCGGACTGGCGGCGGGGGTTGGCGGTGACCACGGCCGAGAGCTCGAGACCGGGGGTCGTCGAGATGAACGGGGCGTGGAAGGCGGCCCCACCGAGTCCGTAGCCGACCAGAGCTGTGCGCATGTGATCAGAGTAAGCGGTCCCACCTGGTGGACGGGGTGTCCCTGCGGCTGTTCGGCCCCCTACGGTTTGCAACCATGACCGTGCTGCTCGTGAGCCGACGCCACGTGGACTACGTGCGCGTCACCAGCATGGCCTGTCGCAGCTCCCGTTGATCCCGACCCCCGTCAACACTCTTTCGGAGCACAGCCATGTCCTGGTCCTTTGAGACGACGCAGATCCACGCGGGCGCAGCGCCCGACCCGGCGACCGGTGCGCGCGCCACGCCTATCTACCAGACCACCTCCTACGTCTTCCGGGACACGCAGCACGGGGCGGACCTGTTCGCACTCGCTGAGCCCGGCAACATCTACACGCGCATCAACAACCCCACGCAGGACGTGCTGGAGCAGCGCGTCGCCGCGCTCGAAGGCGGGGTCGCGGCCGTCGCGTTCGCCTCGGGGCAGGCCGCGGAGACCGCCGCCATCCTCAACCTCGCCAAGGCCGGCGACCACCTCGTGTCCAGCGCGTCGCTCTACGGCGGCACGTACAACCTGTTCCGCTACACGCTGCCCAAGCTGGGCATCGAGGTGTCGTTCGTGCAGGACCCGGACGACCTCGACGAGTGGCGGGCGAAGGTCCAGCCGAACACCAAGCTGCTGTTCGGCGAGTCGCTGGCCAACCCGCGCAGCCACGTGCTCGACATCGAGGGCGTCGCCGCGGTCGCGCACGAGAACGGCATCCCGCTCGTCGTCGACAACACGGTGCCCACGCCGTACCTGCTCAAGCCGCTGGAGCACGGCGCCGACATCGTCGTCCACTCCGCGACCAAGTACCTGGGCGGACACGGCACGGCCATCGCCGGCGTCGTGGTCGACGGCGGGAAGTTCGAGTACGGGCCGGAGAAGTTCCCCGACTTCCACGAGCCGGACCCCAGCTACCACGGTCTGCGGTACTGGCCGGCGCTCGGGCACGGCGCGTTCGCGGCGAAGCTGCGGGTGCAGGGGCTGCGCGACACCGGAGCGGCCATCGCCCCGCTGACGAGCTTCCTGGTGATCCAGGGCATCGAGACGCTGTCGCTGCGGGTCGAGCGGCACGTCCAGAACGCGCAAGCGCTTGCCGAGTGGCTGGAGGGGCGCGACGAGGTGGCGAAGGTCCACTACGCGGGCCTGCCGTCGTCGCCGTTCCACGCCAACGCGCAGAAGTACCTGCCCGGGGGTGCCGGCGCGGTGGTGAGCTTCGAGCTGCGCGGCGGCGTCGAGGCGGGCCGGGCGTTCGTGGACGGGACGTCGTTGTTCAGCCAGCTGGTCAACATCGGTGACGTGCGGTCGCTGATCGTGCACCCGGCCTCCACGACGCACAGCCAGCTCACGCCGGAGGAGCAGCTCGTCGCGGGCGTCACGCCGGGGCTGGTGCGGCTGAGCGTCGGACTGGAGGGCCTGGAGGACCTCAAGGCCGACCTGGAGGCGGGCTTCACCGCGGCGAAGTCCGAGTTGTAGTGGGCGGCTGGCGCTTCGGCGACCCGAACGGGCGGCGGAAGTGGTTCAGCCACACCGAACCGTTCGCCGGGTTGCCGGGTTTCCAGCTCGCGTACGAGACGTGGGGGACCTTGAACGCGGAGGCCTCCAACGCGGTGCTCGTGCTCCACGCCCTCACCGGTGACAGCCACGTCGCCGGGGGCGTGGAGCCGGGTCACCCCACGCCGGGCTGGTGGGACGCGCTCGTCGGTCCCGGGCCGCTGGACGGGTGCTTCGTGGTGGCGCCCAACGTGCTCGGCGGGTGCCAGGGCAGCACCGGGCCGTGGCAGCACCCGGTGTTCCCCACGCTCACCATCCGCGACCAGGTCGCGGCGGAGGTGCTCCTGGCCGACGACCTGGGCATCGAGCGGTGGGCCGCGGTGCTCGGCGGGTCGATGGGCGGCATGCGGGCGGTCGAGTGGGCCGTGAGCGAGCCGGAGCGGGTGGAGTCGCTGCTCCTGCTGGCCACGACGGCGGCCGCGTCCGCGGAGCAGATCGCGCTCGCGTCGGCGCAGCTGCACGCGATCAGGGCCGACCCGCTGGAAGGTCTCGGTGTGGCACGGCGGATCGCGCACATCAGCTACCGCAGCGAGCAGGAGCTGCAGGCGCGGTTCGGCCGGCAGGTGCAGGAGGACGGCCGGTTCGAGGTCGAGTCCTATTTGGACCACCACGCGGCCAAGCTCGCCCGGCGGTTCGACGCCGCCAGCTACGTCACGCTCACCGAGGCGATGAACTCGCACGACGTGGGCCGCGACCGCGGTGGTGTGCGGGCCGCGCTGCGCAGGGTGACGGCGCGGACGCTGGTGGCCGGAGTGGACTCCGACCGGCTGTACCCGTTGGGGCAGCAGCAGGAGCTGGCGGCGGGCATCCCCGGCGCCGACGACCTGCGGGTGATCACCTCGCCGTACGGGCACGACGCGTTCCTGATCGAGAGCGAGCAGGTCGGGGCGCTGGTCAGCGAGCTGCTGCCCGCGCACTCAGGTAGTCGTTGAGCCGCGCGGAGGCGGCGAGCACCGCCAGCCCCCGCGCGGTCAGCCTGCGCCGCCAGTCGGCCAGCGCGGCGGTCAGCGTCTCGGTGCCGCCCGCCGTGCGGACCTGCTGCACCACCACCGCGATCCGCGCCAGCGGGTAGCCGCCGCGGCGCAGCAGGTGCGCCAGCTCGGCGTCGCGGACGTCGGCGGCGGCGAACACCCGGTAGCCGGTCGCCGCGCGTTCGGGTGCGAGGACACCCGCCTCCTCCCACGCCCGCAGCGTCGCCGGGGTGACGCCGAGCCGGCGCGCGAGCTCGCCGATCGAGTGCGGCACCACGACCGGTTCCACCTCGGTCAGGTCGGCGACCGCGCGGCTCACCGAGTCGAGCGTCTCGCGGTCGCGCAGCAGCCGGTGGTGGCCGCGGTCGATGGTCACCAGCATGTCTTCGACGGACCCGGCGTGCACCGCGTTCATGATCTGCCCCGCCACCGCGTGCCCGAACGCGGGTATCAGCGCGATGAACGCCCTCAACGCCGACGCGTGCACCTCGGTGTAGACGCGGTAACCGGACTCGGTGCGGTCGGCGGCCGGGATGAACCCGTCCCGCTCGTAGTTGCGCACCGCCTGCGTCGACAGGCCGTGTTCACGTGCTAGGTCGGCTGGACGCACGGTTGAGACTTTAACGCCTGCCTACAGCGACTATGGCGGAAAAGTCTCAACGGAGGTTTCAAAGATACGATTGAGCCACATGAGCCAGGACATCCGCGAGTTCCTCCACCCCTTCACCGAGCTCCTCGCCTTCGGCGAACCGACCCACCTCGAACACGCCCACACGTGGATCCGCAACGAGCTGTTCGAGCAGCTGGCCGCCGCGGGCTTCCGCTCGATCGCGCTGGAGACCTGCCGGGTCAGGGGCCTGCTGGTCGACGACTACGTCAAGGGCGGCCCCGGTGACCTCGACACGGTGCTGGAGGAGGGCTTCAGCCACCGCTTCGGCCAGTGGCCCGCCAACCGCGAGCTGGTCGCCTGGATGCGCGAGTACAACCGGGACCGGCCGGCCGCCGAGCAGCTCGCGTTCCACGGCGCCGACTTCCAGACCGAGACCACCAGCGCGCCCAGCCCGCGCCCGTACCTCGAACACGCCCGCGACTACCTCGGCCTCGACGTCGACCTGAGCACCGACGACGAGAAGTGGAGCCGCGACGAGGCCGTCCTGGACGTGACGAAGTCACCCGGACAGTCCGAAGAGGCCGTCCGGTTCCGCGCGATCGGGCAGGAGATGCTTGCGCGGTTGCACGCCCGGCCGCGCGACGAGGGCTGGGAGCGGGCGGAGACCCACCTGAGCGCCGCGCTGAGCCTCCTGCGCTACCACCGGGAGTGCGCGGAGCCGAACCCGCTCGGCGTGCGCCTGAACCGCCTCTGCCAGCTGCGCGACGGCGTGATGGCCCGCAACCTGCTGGAGATCCGCCGGATCGAGGCGAGCCGCGGGCCGACGTTCGTGTTCATGCACAACGCCCACCTGCAACGCACGAACAGCTCGATGGAGATGGGCGGCGAGCGCATCGAGTGGTCCTCCGCCGGCGCGCTCGTCGCCCCGATCCTCGGCGACCAGTACACGGTCATCGCGGGCACCCTCGGCCGCAACGACAGCTTCGGGCTCGGTGAACCGGACGAAGGCACCTTCGAAGGGTCTCTGCAGGACCGTTTCACCACCTGGGGGCTCGCTGAGAAGCCGACCGGGACCGTGCGCACCGACACGAAGCTGGAGATGGGCTACTTCCCCGTCGACCAGCACCTGCTCGACGGGGTGGACGCCGTGCTGCACGTCAGGGCTGGTCGTCCAGTGACGCGGTGATCCAGGTCGCGACGGGCAGGTCGCGCGTCTCGCACTCGATCGCCAGCTTCAACGTCCACCGCAGGGCTTGCAGCACCACGGTCGCGAGCTCCTGCGGCTGGCCGTTGGCCAGGGCGATCTCGATCTGCTCGGAGGCCGCGTCCTGGTCGCCGTGCACCTCGGCCAGCAACGCGCGGATGGCCGTGCGGACCGGCGGGTCGGCGTCGTCGATCTGGACCTCACGGCCCTCCTCGTCGAAGACCTGCATCTTCACCGGTGTCGCGCCGCCGGAGCCGAGCGAACCGACCATCGAGCTGCACTCGGCGAACAGCAGCAGCACGAGCTCGCGGATCTCCTCGTTGCCCTCGGGCGACCCGCTGAGATAGCCGGTCACGAGGTCCACCGCCACAGCGTCCTCACCGGCCCTGGCAGCCGCCAGCGCCTCGCCGGCCACGGCGGTCAGCCGCGCCCAGCGATCCGGGTCCTGTGGTGGTCTCACAGGTACTGCCTACCGGCGGCCCAACACAATCGCAATGCCCCATCTTGATCAGAGTGCTACCGGGGTATGTCACTCCGCAGGTCAATGTGCGGATGAGGGCGTGCACCTAGTCTCGGGTGGTGTTCCGCACGTTGTACTGGACCCTGCTGGGCGTCGACCGCACCCGCGTGCTCGAACGGGCACTGGGGCGGTTCCGCAAGCCGTTCCACGCCGCGCTGCTGGTCTACGCGCTGGTGTTCGCCATCGTCGGCTCCGCCCGGTTCGTCTCGCTGCAAGATCCGGACGGCTGGTGGCCGGCCCTGTTCGCGTCGGTGTTCCTGCCGTACGTGCTGCTGATCTGGTCGCCGCTCTACGCCTGGCGGGTGGCCGCCCTCGCGCTGTACCCGGTCGCCTCGCTGATCAGCTGGACCGGTGTCGCGGACTTCCAGTACTGGACCCTGCTGCCGCTGGTGGCGGGCGTGGCCGCGTTCTACTCGGGCGGGGTCACCCTGACCGCCACCGTGCTCACCATGGCGGTGGTCGGCTTCTCCGAGTCGCAGCACCACGACGCGATCATGGCCGTGCCGGTCATCACCGGCGTGATCTACCTGTTCGGCGCGCGCGGCCGGGTCGAGCGCGAGCTGGAGGAACAACGCGGCGAGAAGGCGGCGCTGGAGGAACGCGCGCGCATCGCGAGGGAAATGCACGACGTCGTGGCGCACCACATGTCGATGGTGGTCGTCCGGTGCGAGACCGCGCCCTACCGCCTGCCGGGGCTGAACGAGGCCGCGCAGAAGGAGTTCGAGGAGGTCGGGCAGGCCGCGCGGGAGGCCATCACCGACATGCAACGGCTGCTGGGCGTGCTCAGGGCGAACGGCGAGACGCCGGCGAAGGAGCCGCAGCCGGGCATCAGCCGCATCCCCGAGCTGGCACGGCCCGGTGACGAGGCCGAGGTCGACGTGGACGACGTGCCGGAGGCGGTCGGGCTGACCGCGTACCGGATCGTGCAGGAGGCGCTCACGAACGCGACCAGGCACGCGCCCGGTTCGAAGGCGTCCGTGCACGTCCACAAGCGAGATGGCCAGCTGGACGTGCTGGTGCGCAACACCGCGGGTGGACCGTCCAGGGGCGGTGGCAGCGGTCAGGGCCTGATAGGCATGCACGAGCGTGTGGCGGTTCATGGCGGCACGTTGACCGTGAAGTCGACCGAGGACGGCGGCTTCCTGGTGCGGGCGCGGATTCCGTTGGGGGACAAGTGATCAGGGTGGTCGTGGTGGACGACCAGGAGATGGTGCGCGAGGGGTTCTCCGCGCTGCTCGACGCTCAGGAGGACATCGAGGTGATCGGCTCGGCGGGCAACGGCGTGGAGGGCGTCGCGCTGGCCCGCCGCACGGAACCGGACGTCGTGCTGATGGACATCCGCATGCCCGAGATGGACGGTCTGCACGCCACCCGGCTCCTGATCGACGGCGGCAGCGAGTCCAAAGTGCTCGTGCTGACCACGTTCGACCTCGACGACTACGTGTACGAGGCGTTGCAGTCCGGTGCGAGCGGGTTCCTGCTCAAGCACGCGCCCGCCCGTGAGCTGCTGAACGCCGTGCGCGTCGTGGCCGCCGGTGAGGCGCTGCTGGCGCCCTCGATCACGAAACGCCTGATCGAGGACTTCGTGAAGGCCCGCCGCAGCGAACGCGTCCGGCCTGCGCAGCTCGCGGCGCTGACCGAGCGCGAGACCGAGATCCTCGTGCTGGTCGCGCAGGGCCTGTCCAACGCCGAGATCGCCGCGAACCTCGTGCTGGCCGAGCAGACGGTCAAGACGCACGTGAGCCGGGTGCTCACGAAACTCGGTCTGCGCGACCGGGCGCAGGCGGTCATCGCGGCCTACGAGAGCGGGCTCGTGGTACCGGGGTAGCACCGGAGAACAGCACGTCAGCGTGATGATCACGGGCGGGTCGCCTCCCTAGCTTTCCGGTCATGCGCCGAACCCTGCTGGTCCTCGTGCTGATCGTGCTGCCGTCCGTCGCGCCGTCGATGGGCGAGTGGCGCTCCGACGCCGCGCGCCGGGTCGCCGTCGTCGGCGACCTGAGCACCGCCCGCGACGTCGTGGTCATCGTTCCGGGGTCCGACGTGGACGTCGACCGGTTCGACCGGACCGTCGGCAAGAACGCCACCGACCTGTACGAGGCCGTGGGCCGTGACGACCTCGCGGTGATCGCCTGGCTCGGCTACGCGACGCCGCAGGGCCTCGGCGTGGACGCGGCGACCGGCCGGCTCGCCAGAGCGGGTGCGGCGGCACTCGTCGACTTCGTGCGCGCGTTGCAGACCAACGCGCGCATCCGCATCTTCGGCCACAGCTACGGCTCGGTGGTCGTCGCACTCGCGGCACCCGAGCTCGACGTCGCCGACATCGTGTTCAACGGCAGCCCCGGCGTGCGGGCGGCATCGGTCGCCGACCTGCGGACGAAGGCCAAGGTGTGGGCGCTGCGCAACGCCGGTGACTGGGCGCGGTTCATCCCCGGCCTGCGGCTGTTCGACCTCGGGCACGGCACCGACCCGGTGTCGGCCCGCTTCGGCGCCACCGTGCTGCGGTTCCCCGGCGGCACCCACGCGAGCTACTACGAACCGGGCACCGACACGCTGGCCGCGCTGGCCCGCATCGCCGTGGGGGAGCAGCCGTGACCAGGAACGTCCTCGTGGGCACCGCGTTGTGCGCGGTCGTGGCGGGCCATTGGCTCACGACCACCCTGGTCGACACGCCGGCCGGGATGGTGCCGGGCCCGCAGCGGCCGTTCTGGGTGGGCCTGGTGCTGAACGCCCTGGTGCTGCCGGTGGTCGTGGCCGGTGCGACCGTGCCGGTGCGGCGGCTGGTGGGGCAGGCGCTGGTGCTGCTCGGCTGCTGGGCGGCCGTCCTCTTCGGACTCGTGCTGCGCGGGGTCGACCAGGGCACCGCCTGCAACGTCGCCGTCCTGGTGGTGGAGCCGCTGTGGTTCGTCGGTGCCTACCTGGTCGTGAAACCGTTGCTGCGCAGGCAGGTTCCGCGTGATGACTGGCTGAGCCGCACCGCGCTCGGCGTCCTGCTGGTGCACCAGAGCGCGCTCGTCACGGTGTCGCTGGTGTTCAGCGCGTGGGGGCCGCTGCCGGGACTGCAGCAGGAACCAGGTCCGGGCTGGGTGTGGCAGCGGCTGCTGTGGCTGCCGGTGTGCGCGGCCGTGACCTGGGGATGGCTGCGAGCACTGCGCACCCGATCGCCACGGCGTGCAGCACCACGACCTGCGGCGCCGGCTGCAACGCCAGCAGTGGTGGCACACACGCCAGTGCCGTGAGCAGCCACGGCAACCGGGTGTCGCAGCTGCCGGTGCGGGCGGTGTGGATCAGGTACCAGCCGAGCAGCAGGTGCAGGACGTTCTGCAGCGGATCGACCGGCAGCAGCACCAGCACCCCGGCGCCGAGGAACCCGGCCACGACGAACCCGAGCACCCCGAGCGTCCCGAAGCTCACGCCCAGCGCCGTGGCGAGCCGGGTCCGGTGCGACTCGTGCGCGAGCCGCGGGAACCGGACCCCCTTGCGCTCGAACCGGTGGAACAGCAACGTCAGCGGCAGCAACAGCCCCGCGAACCAGCTCGGCGCCGCCGTGAGGCCGAGCAGTCCCACGACCGCGCCGACCCCGGCCAGGTACGCCAGGTAGACGGTCATCGGCGCCCGCCGCGCGAAGCTCACGACGTGCCAGGCCCGGCCCTCGAGCCACGCCGACACGTGCCCGCGGGCCAGCAGCGCGAGGCAGACCTGCGCGACCCCGAGCACCAGCGTCGACCGCGGGTAGTCGCTGAAGAACACCAGCGCCGGCAGGGTGACCGCGCCCAGCGCCGCGAGCACCTTGCGCGGGATGCGCTGCACCGTGCCGTCGGCGTAGAAGAACCCGGCCTGCTGCATCAGCAGCGCGCCGACGACCAGGTTCGCGTACCCGCCGGTCCGCCAGTCCGTGGACGTGCGCGCGACCTCGACCGCCAGCGTGAGCAGCGCGAGGACGACCGGCGTGGCACGGCGGTGGTGGCGGTGCAGCCAGGCCGCGGCCGGTGTCGCCGCCACCGCGAGCAGGTAGACCCCGAGGAACCACAACGGGTGCGTGATCAGCCGGCTGTACGCGTCGACCCGGACGTCCAGCAGGTTCAGCGCGGTGAACAGCACCACCCACAGCAGCACGAACCCGAGCACCGGCCGCAGCAGCCACGACGTCCGGCTCGACACCCAGCACCCGAACCCGCCCTGGTGGGCCTGCCAGCTGCGCAGGTTCGCGTGCCCGCCCGCGAAGAAGAACAACGGCACCGCCTGCAACGCCCACAGCCACGACGTGCCGGAACCGCGCAGATGTGCCACCGTGGCAACGGTTTCGCCGAGCACCAGCAACGCGAGGCTGAACAACCGCAGGAACGTCGCGTACCGGTCCTGCTCGACGCGGGTGGTGACCGCGACCTCCTCGCGGCGTGGCCGGTGCAGCCGGGCCAGCAGCAGGAACACCACGACCGCGCTGCCGAACGCCCACGCCACGACCGGTTCGTGCCCCGGTGGTCCCCAGCGCTGCCGCCACGAGTTGAACTGCAGCCCCAGCGCGTAGGTCTCGGCGACCGCGTGGCAGGTGTGCCGGGCCCCGCGCGGGTTCAGCTCGCACTGCAGGTGCAGGTCCGCCGCGAGCCGGTCGTCGAGCCCCCTGCGGGCCTGCGGTCCCAGCGCGTGGCCCTTGCGTTCGGCGTACCGCAGCAGGTCGTAGCCCATGTCGTGCGCACGGCAGGCGACGCTGAAGTCCCACTCCGTGTCACCGGCCGGCCCGGAGCACCCGCCGGCGACGTCGACCACGCGCAACGTCCCGTCCGGCGCCCGCACGGTCTTGGGGTCGCGCACGATCTCCGCCGCGAAGTCGGCGGGCAGGTCGAGCTGCGGGTCGTGGGTCGCCGACGGCGTGGTGAACGCCTGCACCGCCTTGGCCGCCGCCAGCACGTCACCGCTGGGTGTGCCGTTGTCGCCGGTCGCGGGTCGTGAGGCGACCACCCCCACGACGAACACGGCGAGGGTGATCACCGTGAACCGGAACCAGACCGGGAGGCGGAGGAGGAGCTGACGGGCACCCATGGTCGCGCCAGGTTACGGAACGGTCTCGGCTGATCGCCAGTCCGCCACCCACCGACAACTAGCCGCCTTCACCCACACGTGCCCCACCAGCCTCACTTTTGCGCACGCGGGGAGCTTTCGTACTCCAGGAAAGGACGAAAGGCCCCCGCGTGCGGAAAGCAAGGGGGTGGGGGTGACTCTCGGTGAGGGGTCAGGAGGAGACCGCGGCTGGGGTGAGCGAGGCGAGGGCCATGCGCGTCAGCAGGGCCGCCATCTGGTCGCGGTCGAGGTGCGCGCTGTGCGGGGTCGAGTTGATCAGCCCGAACACCGCGTGCGCCGCGGCTCGCGCGGTCGGTTCGTCGAACTCCGGCACGGTCCGGCGGATCGTCTCCACCCACACCTCGACGTAGCGGCGCTGCAGGGCGCGCACCCGCCGGCGGTCCGGGTCGGTGAGGTTGGCGAGGTTGCGCATCTGCACGGTGATGAGCGCCGGGTCGTCGAGCGCGAAGTCGACGTGCCAGCCGACCAGCTCGCGCAACGCCTCGTCGGCGTTCGACGCCGCGTCGACCCGCGATTGACCGCCGTCGAGCAGGCGTTCCGAGATCGACGTCAGCATCTCGCCGAGCATCGCGTCCTTGCTGCGGAAGTGCCGGTACAGCGCGGGCCCGGAGATGCCGACCGCCGCGCCGATGTCGTCGATGCCCACGCCGTGGAAGCCGTGCCGCGCGAACAGTTCCGCGGCGGCGGTGAGGATCTGGTCCCGACGTGAGGGTTTCTCGGCCACGCCGGAAGGTTAGCAGTCGTTCACTTTCAATCTGATGGGTGAAATTTTCGCAGCCGCAAGCCCCAGTCGTTGACTATTGACCAATGCTTCACACGGGTCTTACTCGTAAGTGACCATGGCCGTGCACTGCATCACACCCCTGCGGCCCCTTCGGGAGTCTTCGATGCGTCCTGCTCACCTCATCGCCTCGGTGGTCACCGCCGCCGCGGCAGTCATCGCGCTCGCGAACCCCGCGAGCGCCGCCGCCGTCAACTACGTGGCGCTCGGCGACTCCTACGCCTCCGGCCTCGGCACCGGCAGCTACGACGGCACGAGCGGCAGCTGCAAGCGCGGCCCGCTCGCCTACCCGGCACTGTGGGCCGCCGCGACAGCACCGGCGTCGTTCCGCTCGGTGGCCTGCTCCGGCGCCCGGACGGGCGACGTCGTCACCCAGGCGGCGGCCGTCACCTCGGCCACCAACCTGGTCACCGTGCAGGTCGGCGGCAACGACGCCGGCTTCACCGATGTCATCACCACCTGCACGTTCGGCTCCGACAACGACTGCATCAACCGGGTGAACACGGCCAAGGCCTACGCCGCGAACACGCTTCCCGGCCTGCTCACCAACGTCTACGGCACCATCCGCTCGAAGTCCCCGTCCGCGCGCGTCGTCGTCCTCGGCTACCCGCGCATGTACAAGGTGCCCGGCACCTGCAACGTCGGCCTGAGCGACACCAAGCGCGCCGCCATCAACTCCGGTTCCGACGCGCTGCACGCGACGATCAGCGCACGGGCCGCCGCGGCCGGGTTCAGCTACGTCGACGTGCGCGGGGCGTTCACCGGGCACGAGATCTGCTCGTCGAGCTGGTGGCTCAACAGCCTGAGCTGGCCGGTCGAGGAGTCCTACCACCCGAACCGGGCCGGTCACGCGAGCGGCTACCTGTCCGCTCTGCGGTCGGTCATCGGGTAACGGAATTCCGGTGCGTGGGAGTGTCGTAAGAGCACCTTGACCTGCGACCTGGGTGCTCTCGAACGGCACTGGTGGACCGCCAGGTGAGCGGGCGTTAACATGGCCTTGTTAACGCCCGCTAACCTGAGGTCTGGGGAGCATGGACGCACCGGTCCTGCGCAGCGCAGCCGAGCCATCGGACCGCTACGCCAAGGAGCACACCGCGCTCGTCGAGGAGCTGCGGAGCAAGCTGGCCACCGCCGCGCGAGGCGGGCCCGAGAAGGCGCGGCAGCGCCACGTCGACCGCGGCAAGCTGTTGCCGCGCGAGCGCGTGGACACGCTGGTCGACCCCGGCTCGCCGTTCCTGGAGCTGTCGCCGCTGGCCGCGAACGGCATGTACGGCGACGAGGCCCCGGCCGCGGGCATCATCACCGGCGTCGGGCGGGTGTCCGGGCGCGAGTGCGTGATCGTCGCCAACGACGCCACGGTCAAGGGCGGCACCTACTACCCGGTCACGGTCAAGAAGCACCTGCGTGCGCAGGAAGTCGCGCTGCAGAACAACCTGCCGTGCATCTACCTGGTCGACTCCGGCGGCGCGTTCCTGCCGAAGCAGGACGACGTGTTCCCCGACCGCGAGCACTTCGGCCGCATCTTCTACAACCAGGCCACGATGTCCGCGAAGGGCATCCCGCAGATCGCCGCGGTCCTGGGCTCGTGCACCGCCGGTGGCGCGTACGTGCCGGCGATGTCCGACGAGGCGGTCATCGTCCGCAACCAGGGCACGATCTTCCTCGGTGGCCCGCCGCTGGTGAAGGCCGCGACCGGTGAGGTCGTGAGCGCCGAGGACCTCGGCGGCGGCGACCTGCACTCGCGCACGTCCGGCGTCACCGACCACCTGGCCGAGAACGACGCGCACGCGCTGCGGATGGTCCGCTCGATCATCTCCACGCTCGGCCCGCGCGCCCGACGGCCCTGGGACGTCACCCAGGTCGAAGCGCCGAAGGTCAACCCGGACGACCTGTACGGCGTCGTGCCGACCGACTCCCGGACGCCCTACGACGTTCGCGAGGTGATCGCGCGGATCGTCGACGGGTCGAAGTTCCAGGAGTTCAAGAAGGAGTACGGCGCCACGCTCGTCACCGGGTTCGCGCGCATCCACGGCCACCCGGTCGGCATCGTCGCGAACAACGGCATCCTGTTCGGCGAGTCCGCCGTCAAGGGCGCGCACTTCATCCAGCTGTGCGACAAGCGGTCCATCCCGCTGGTGTTCCTGCAGAACATCACCGGGTTCATGGTCGGCCGCGAGTACGAGGCCGGCGGCATCGCCAAGCACGGCGCCAAGATGGTGACCGCGGTGGCGTGCGCGCGGGTCCCGAAGTTCACCGTGATCATCGGTGGCTCGTTCGGCGCCGGCAACTACTCGATGTGCGGCCGGGCGTACTCGCCGCGGTTCCTGTGGATGTGGCCGAACGCGCGGATCTCCGTGATGGGCGGTGAACAGGCGGCCTCGGTGCTCGCGACCGTCCGGCGCGACCAGCTCGGTGACGAGTGGTCCGCCGAGGACGAGGAGGCGTTCAAGGCGCCGATCCGCCAGCAGTACGAGGACCAGGGCAACCCGTACTACTCGACCGCGCGGCTGTGGGACGACGGCGTGATCGACCCGCGGGACACCCGCACGGTGCTCGGCCTCGCGTTGTCCAGCGCGGCCAACGCCCCCATCGACGATGTTTCCTACGGCGTCTTCCGGATGTGATCATGTTCGACAGCGTTCTGGTGGCGAACCGCGGGGAGATCGCGGTCAGGGTGATCCGTGCGCTCAAGGCGCTCGGAATCCGTTCCGTCGCCGTCTACTCCGACGCGGACGCCGACGCGCTGCACGTCCGCCTGGCCGACGAGGCCGTGCGGATCGGGCCCGCGGCGGCCCGTGAGAGCTACCTGTCCATCGAGAAGATCGTCCAGGCCGCCGTGTCCACCGGCGCGCAGGCGATCCACCCCGGCTACGGCTTCCTCGCCGAGAACACGGCGTTCGCGAAAGCCTGCGACGACGCCGGAATAGTGTTCGTCGGACCGCCCGCGGCGGCCATCGACGCGATGGGTGACAAGATCCGCGCGAAGCTCACGGTGTCGGCGGCGGGGGTTCCCGTCGTGCCGGGCCGCACCCGCGAGGGCATGTCGGACGACGAGATCGTCGACGCGGCGGTGGAGATCGGTTTCCCGGTGCTGCTCAAGCCCTCCGCGGGCGGTGGCGGCAAGGGCATGCGGCTCGTGCACGAGGAGTCCGCGCTGCGCGAGGCGATCGAGTCGGCCCGGCGGGAGGCGCGCGGGTCGTTCGGCGACGACACGCTGCTGATCGAGCGGTTCGTCACGAACCCGCGGCACATCGAGATCCAGGTCCTCGCCGACACGCACGGCAACGTGATCCACCTCGGTGAGCGCGAGTGCAGCCTCCAGCGGCGGCACCAGAAGATCATCGAGGAGGCGCCGTCGCCGTTCCTCACACCCGAGGTGCGCGAGGCGATGGGCGCCGCGGCGGTCGACGCGGCGAAGTCCTGCGGTTACGTCGGCGCGGGCACCGTCGAGTTCATCGTGGACGGTGCGACCGGCGACTACTACTTCATGGAGATGAACACCCGGCTGCAGGTCGAGCACCCGGTGACCGAGGAGGTCACGGGCGTCGACCTGGTCGAGTGGCAGCTCCGGGTCGCCTCCGGTGAGGTGCTGGACCTCGACGTCGAGATGCGCGGCCACTCGGTCGAAGCGCGCGTCTACGCGGAGGACCCGGCGCGCGGCTTCCTGCCGACCGGTGGCCGGGTGCTGGCGTTGCGCGAACCCACGTCCGTGCGCGTCGACTCCGGGCTGTACGAGGGACTTGTCGTCGGCTCGGACTACGACCCGATGCTCGCCAAGGTGATCGCGCACGGCCGCACGCGCGAAGAGGCGTTGCGGCGCCTGGACCACGCGCTGGGGCAGGTGGTGCTGCTCGGCGTCACGACGAACATCCCGTTCCTGCGGGCACTGCTGCGCGACCCCGACGTCCGTTCCGGCGCGCTGGACACCGGCCTGGTCGAACGCAAGCTGGACGCGTTGACGTCGCAGGACGTCCCGGACGACGTGTACGTGGCGGCCGGCCTGGAGCGCTCGCTCGACCCGCGTGGCGACGACCCGTGGGACCAGCTGTCCGGCTGGCGCGTCGGTGAGCACGCGTGGACGACGTGGCGGATCAACGACGTCGACGTGCGGGTGCGCGGTGACGAGGTCGTCGTGGGCGCCGGAGAACCGGTCAGGGCCCGTGCTCGCCGGGAGAGCGGCGACCTGCTCGTCGGGTCGCGCCGGTACGCGGTCGCCCGTGACGGCGACGTGCTGTGGCTGGGCCACGACGGCGCGTCCTGGGCGTTGACCGAGGCCGAGTTCCTGGTCGGCGCGTCCGGTGGCGCGGCGGCCTCCGGGGGTCCGGTGAAGTCGCCGATGCCCGGCACCGTGCTGGTGGTCCGCGCGCAGCAGGGCGAGGACGTGACCGCCGGTCAAGCGTTGTTCGTGGTCGAGGCCATGAAGATGGAGCACACCGTCACCGCACCGGTCGACGGCGTGCTCGCCGAGGTGAACGTGCAAGCAGGTCAGCAGGTCGCACTCGACCAGGTGCTGGCCACCGTCGTCTCTCACGAGGAGTGACAGCAATGTTGGACTTCAGGCTCCCGAGCGAGTACGAGGACCTGCGCAAGACTGTCGAGGAGTTCGCGCGCGACGAGGTCGCCCCGGTCATCGGCGACTACTACGAGCGCGGCGAGTTCCCGTACCCGGTCGTCGCGAAGATGGGGCAGATGGGCCTGCTCGGCCTGCCGTTCCCCGAGGAGCACGGCGGCATGGGCGGCGACTACTTCGCCCTGTGCCTGACGCTGGAGGAGCTCGCCCGCGTCGACTCGTCCGTCGCGATCACGGTCGAGGCGGCCACGTCGCTGGGCGCCATGCCGATCTACCGGTTCGGCACCGACGAGCAGAAGGCGGAGTGGCTGCCGTCGCTGACCTCCGGCCGGAAGCTGGGCGCGTTCGGTCTCACCGAGCCCGGTTCCGGGTCCGACGCGGGGGCGCTGGCGACCACCGCGCGCCTCGACGGTGACGAGTGGGTCATCAACGGCACCAAGGCGTTCATCACGAACTCCGGCACGGACATCACCGGCCTGGTGACGGTCGCCGCCGTGACGGGCACGCTGCCCGACGGCCGCAAGGAGATCTCGTCGATCATCGTCCCGTCCGGCACGCCGGGCTTCACGGTGTCGAAGAAGTACTCGAAGGTCGGCTGGTGCGCCTCGGACACCCGCGAGCTGTCGTTCGCCGACTGCCGGGTGCCCGCCGCGAACCTGCTGGGGGAGCGTGGCCGCGGCTTCGCCCAGTTCCTGCGGACGCTCGACGAGGGCCGTGTGGCCATCGCCGCGCTGTCGGTGGGCTTGGCGCAGGGCTGTGTCGACGAGTCGGTGCGCTACGCCCACGAGCGTGAGACGTTCGGTGCGAAGATCGGCACCTACCAGGCGATCCAGTTCAAGATCGCCGAGATGGAGGCGCGCGTGCACACGGCGCGGCTGGCCTACTACGAGGCGGCGTCGCGGATGTTGCGCGGTGAGCCGTTCAAGAAGCAGGCGGCCATCGCGAAGCTCGTGTCGTCGGAGGCGGCGATGGACAACGCCCGTGACGCCACGCAGATCTTCGGCGGCTACGGGTTCATGAACGAGTACCCGGTGGGCCGGTTCTACCGCGACGCCAAGATCCTGGAGATCGGCGAGGGCACCTCCGAGGTGCAGAAGATGCTGATCGCCCGCGAACTGGGCCTCTGACCCCTGCTCTTCCGGCATCTGCAAGTACTGCCAACCGGCCGGTTGGCAGTACTTGCAGATGCGCCGACAGTCAGGGCTTGGGGACGGCGCGGGCGATGATGGTCGCGAAGTCGGTGGACCTGGGGAGCGTGCCGAAAGCGACGCCCCAGTCCCCGCCGAGCCGGGAGGCCACGAACGCGTCGGCGACCGCGGGGTGTCCGTGCTTGACCAGCAGGGCGCCCTGCAGCACCAGGGCCATCCGCTCGACGACCCGGCGGGCCTGCGACTGGTCCACATCGGACAACGTGCCGCCCAGCTCGTTCAGCGCCTTGTCGATGCGCGGGTCCACCCCGCTCACGACGCCCAGGAACTCCTGCACCGACTCGGGTTCCTTCGCCATCGCGCGCAGCACGTCGAGCGCGGCGACGTTGCCGGAACCCTCCCAGATCGACATCAGCGGCGACTCCCTGAACAGCCGCGGCATCCCGCTGTCCTCGATGTAACCGTTGCCGCCCAGGCACTCCAGTGCTTCCGCCGCGTGCACCGGCCCGCGCTTGCACACCCAGTACTTGGTCACCGCGAGCCCGAGCCGCGACCGGTGCTCCGCGAGCCACATGGCCGCCGTGGTCGCCGCCTCCGACTCGACCGCGAGGTCCGCCAGCACGTTGCGCATCGCCGGCTGGTCGACGAGGTACTGCCCGAACGCCTTGCGGTGCGCCGCGTGGTGCGCCGCCTGCCGCAACCCGGCCCGCATCCCGGCCGCCGACCCGAGCACGCAGTCCAGGCGGGTCGTGTTGACCATCTCGATGATCGTCCGCACGCCCCGGCCCTCGTCGCCGACGCGCACCGCGAACGCCTCGTCGTACTCGACCTCCGCCGACGCGTTGGACCTGTTGCCCAGCTTGTCCTTGAGCCGCTGGAGGAAGAACCGGTTGCGCGTGCCGTCCGGCAGCACCCGCGGCACCAGGAAGCACGTCAGCCCGCCCGGTGCCTGCGCGAGCGTCAGGAACACGTCCGACATCGGCGCCGACGTGAACCACTTGTGCCCGGTGAGCACGTACCCGTCGTCCACCGGCCGCGCGACCGTGGTGTTGGCGCGGACGTCCGAGCCGCCCTGCTTCTCGGTCATCGACATGCCGGCGATCAGGCCGCGCTTGGTGAGCGGTGCCCGCAGCCCGAAGTCGTACTCACGGGCGGTGAGCAGCGGTTCGTACTCGGCCACCAATTCGGGTGACACACGCAAAGCGGGCACAGCGGAGTACGTCATCGAGATCGGGCAGCCGTGGCCGGCCTCGACCTGCGACCAGACGTAGAACTTGGCCGCACGCTCCAAGTGCTCACCGTCGACATAAGCGTGCAATCCGTGCGAAACAGCCACATTCATCAGTTCGTGCCACGCCGGGTGGAACTCGACCTCGTCGATCCGGTGGCCGAACCGGTCGTGGGTGTGCAGCACGGGCGGGTGGGCGTTCGCCAGGCGACCGCGCTCCTGCCACTCGTGGCTGCCGGCGAGGCGGCCGAGCTCGTGCAGCTCCGCGGTGTCTGCCCAGCTGAGCAGTGCCGGGTCGGCGGCCAAGTCGTGACCGGCAAGTGGCGGAACCTGGTTGGTCACCTCGTGCGTAGCCATGCCCAGCACGCTACTACTCGGTAGTAACTTTCGGCAGGGTTCGTTGCGGACATCCGGCCCATTGGTGAAATTGGGCGTGCCAACGGCGCTGACGAGGAATAACGTCGCTCTCGTGAGTGACCATGGGCACAGCTCGGCCGTGGCTGCGCTGACCGCGCAGTACGCCGCGATGCGCGAAGGTGCGCCGGTGCGGCTCGCGAAGAAGACGTCGAACCTGTTCCGGTTCCGCGCGGAGCAGTCCGGTGGGCTGGACGTCGGCAGGTTCGACCGGGTGCTGTCGGTGGACCCGGTCGGACGCACCGCACAGGTGCAGGGCATGACCACCTACGAGAACCTCGTCGCCGCGACCCTGCGGCACGGCCTGATGCCGCTGGTCGTGCCGCAGCTCAAGACCATCACGATCGGCGGGGCCGTGGCGGGCCTCGGCATCGAGTCCACGTCCTTCCGCAACGGGCTGCCGCACGAGTCCGTGCGGGAGCTGGAGATCCTCACCGGTGACGGCGAGGTCGTGGTCGCGAAACCGGACGACGACCTGTTCCGGGCGTTCCCGAACTCCTACGGCACGCTCGGGTACGCGTTGCGGCTGGAGGTCGAGCTCGAACCGGTGCGGCAGTACGTGCGGCTGCGGCACGTGCCGTTCGGGTCGTTCGAGGAGTGCGCGGCGGTCATCGAGGAGGTCTGCGCGGACGGCTCGGCGGACTTCGTCGACGGCACCGTGTTCTCGCGCGGCGAGATGTACCTGACGCTGGGGCACTTCGCCGACATCGCGCCCTACACCTCGGACTACACCGGCAACCGGATCTACTACCGCTCCATCCAGCAGCGGCGCACCGACCACCTGACGATCCACGACTACCTGTGGCGCTGGGACACCGACTGGTTCTGGTGCTCGCGGGCGTTCGGCGCGCAGAACCCGGTGGTGCGGCGGCTGTGGCCGAAGCGGTACCTGCGGTCGGACGTGTACCGCAGGCTGGTGGCCAAGCACCGGCAGCTGCGGCCGCGCACGGACGTGGAACCGGTGATCCAGGACGTGGAGATCCCGGTGTCCACGCTGCCGCAGTTCCTCGACTTCTTCGACCGGGAGATCGGCATCTCGCCGGTCTGGCTGTGCCCGGTGCGCCTGCGCGACACCACGGGCTGGCCGCTGTACCCGATGGACCCGGACGTGCTGTACGTCAACGTCGGGTTCTGGTCGGAGGTCCCGGTCCGGCCGGGAGAACGGATGGGTGACCGCAACCGGCTCATCGAGCGCGAGGTGGCGCGGCTGGGCGGCCACAAGTCGCTGTACTCCGACTCCTACTACGAGGAGGACGAGTTCTGGCGGCACTACAACGGTTCGCACTACCGGTCCGTTAAGGCACGGTACGACCAGACGAACCGCCTGCCTGATCTGTACGCCAAGTGTGTCAGGGGACGATGAATGCGGTTGGCCTCTCTCTTTCAGCGCATCACCGGTGGCAACGACGTCCGCTTCCAGGCCTACGACGGCAGCACCGCCGGCCCGGCGTCCGCCCCGGTGTCCATCGACGTGAAAACCCCGGAAGCCCTGTCCTACCTGGCTTCCGCGCCGGGTGAGCTCGGTCTGGCCCGCGCCTACGTGACCGGTCACCTGGAGATACTCGGCGACGTGCACGCGGGTCTGTCGCAGCTCTCGGAGCTCTCGCTGCGGGAGGTCCCCTGGTTGCAGCGCGTCGAGCTGCTGAGGCTGCTCGGCCGCGTCCGGCTGAACCACCGGGTGGTTCCGCCGCCGCAGGAGACCCGGCTGCACGGGCTGCGCCACTCCAAGGCCCGCGACCAGCAGGCCATCGCCCACCACTACGACGTCTCGAACCAGTTCTACGAGTGGATCCTCGGCCCGTCGATGGCCTACACCTGCGCCGTCTACCCGACGGCCGAGTCCACTGTGGAGGAAGCGCAGTTCGCCAAGCACGACCTGGTGGCCCGCAAGCTGGGCCTGAAGCCGGGCATGCGGCTGCTCGACGTCGGCTGCGGCTGGGGCGGCATGGTCATGCACGCCGCCCGCGAGTACGGCGTGCGCGCCATCGGTGTGACGCTGTCGCGCAACCAGGCCGAGTGGGCGCAGAAGGCCATCGTCGAGGCCGGTCTGTCCGACCTGGCCGAGGTGCGCCACCTCGACTACCGCGACGTGCGCGAGTCCGGTTTCGACGCGGTGTCGTCGATCGGCCTGACCGAGCACATCGGCAAGGCCAAGCTGCCCGCCTACTTCGAGTCGCTGTACCGCAAGCTCCGGCCGGGCGGCCGGCTGCTGAACCACTGCATCACCCGGCCGGACAACAAGCAGCGCGCCCTGTCCGGGCCGTTCATCAACCGGTACGTGTTCCCCGACGGCGAGCTGGTCGGGCCGGGTCACCTCGTGTCGCTCATGCACGACACCGGCTTCGAGGTGCGCCACGAGGAGAACCTGCGCGAGCACTACGCGCTGACCCTCGCCGCCTGGAGCCGCAACCTCGACGAGCACTGGGCCGAGGCCGTGGACGAGGTGGGCGAGGCCCGCGCACGGGTGTGGCGGCTGTACCTGGCGGCGTCACGGCTGGGGTTCGACCGGAACAACATCCAGCTGCACCAGGTGCTCGGGGTGAAGCTGGACGGGACGACCTCGCACATGCCGTTGCGCCCCGACTGGCTGTCCTGACCGTCAGGAGGCCGCGGGAGCACTGTTCCCGCGGCCCTGGGGGTTTTGCTGTTCGTCAGCTCAGCTTGTCCACGATCGTCTTGGCCGTGTTCGACGGGATCGCGAACCCGATGCCGACGCTGCCCGCCTCACCGCTGCTCGACGCCGGTGAGTAGATCGCCGAGTTGATGCCGACCAGCTCACCGGCGGCGTTCACCAGCGCACCACCGGAGTTGCCGGGGTTGATCGACGCATCGGTCTGGATCGCCTGGTACGACACGGAAGCCGAGCGCCGGGTCTCGCCGGGGACGGTCACCTTGCGGTCCAGCGCGGACACGATGCCGGTGGTCACGGTGCCCTGCAGGCCCGACGGCGAGCCGATGGCCATCACACCGTCACCGATCTTCACGTCGTCCGAGTTCGCCCACGTGATCGGCGTCAGGCCGGACACCCCGGAGGCCTGCAGCACGGCGAGGTCGGAGGACGGGTCGGTCGAGACCACGGTGGCGGGCACCTCGCGGCCGTCGTTCAGCGTCACCGTGACCGAGCCGCCGGCGGAGGCGACGACGTGGTTGTTGGTGAGGATCCGGCCGTCGGCGGAGAGGACCACGCCGGAGCCGAGGCCGTTGCCGACGTTGACCTGCACGACGGACGGCAGGACCTTCGCGGCCACGGAGCTCCAGTCCGTCGTGGACTGGTTGGAGACCGTCTGCGCCACGACGGAGGACGGTGTCTGCGCACCGTCCGGGGAGGCGATCACCGCTCCGGTGACACCTCCGAACAACCCGGCGACGAGTGCCGCCGCGGTCAGCACCGGAGCCATGCGGCGCCAGAACTTCGGCGCGGGCGCAACGGCTGGCTGCGGTGGAACCAGTGTCCCGCTCATCGCGGGGAAGCTCTGCTCGGTCATGGACCAAGGATGGGCCGCGTTCATGTGAGCAACCTGTGCGGGAAGCCGTGCAATCCCTGATAAGAATCACGTGAGGAGGAGCCGGTCCACCTCGTCCGCGGTCAGCACGGCACCGAAGTGCGGTCCCTGCCCGCCGGTCACGCCCAGCGCCGCCAGCCGCTCCGCCTGCACCGCCGTGCGCACCCCGTCGGCGTGCAGCGGCACCCGCAGGATCGACGCCCAGCGCAGCAGCGTCACGGCAGCGCTCTCCTCGACCCGGTTCGCGCCCTCTGCCAGGCCCTGCACCACCGAGCCGGTGAACTTCACGCCGCTCAACGGGAGCAGCCGCAGCCGGTCGACGCCGACGTTGCCGCCGTTCACCTGGTCGAGCACCAGCCCGATGCCGCGTTCGGCGAGGATGGTCAGCTCCTCCAGCTGCACATCGGTCAGCGACGCGTACATGCGCTCGTTCAGCTCGAACCGCAGCCGCGTCGCGGGCAGGCCGGTGCGCTCCAGCACCCGTGCGACCTCGGCCACGAGCTCCGGTTCCTGGCACAGCCGCAGCGGCAGGTCGATCGACAGCACCGGCGCCGCGTCGCCGAGCTCGGCGTACCACCGGCCGGCCTGACCGCAGGCCTCCTCCAGCGCCCAGCGCACGAGCCGCACGACCATGCCGTTCGCGGAGCTCTGGTCGAGGAACGCGTCCGGGCACAGCACGCCGTGCACCGGGTGGTCCCAGACGATCTTCGCCTCCAGCGCGGGCACGGAGGAGTCGGTGAGCGAGTGGACCGGCAGGTAGCCGACCCGGAACTGCCCCTCCTCCAGCGCGCCGGGGATGGACGCGGCCAGCGCGTAGCTCTCCCGGTCGCGCAGGTCGCGCTCCCGGTCGTACAGCGCCCACTGCGCCTTGCCGTCGCGCTTGGCCCAGCCGACCGTCACGTCCGCCGCGCGCAGCAGGTCCCCCGCGTCACCGCCGCGGGCCGCCCGTGCCACCACGCCGGCGCTGCACGTGACGCCGACGCCGTTGCCGCCGATCCAGGTCGGTTCCTCCAGCCGCCGGGAGAACTCCTCGACCAGCGCGACCACGCCCGCCACGTCCCGCGGGTCCTTGATCAGCACGCCGAACTCGTCCTCGCCGATCCTGGCGACCTTGCCGACCCCGTCGAACACCGCCCGCAGGTGGCCGGCGACGCCCATCAGCACCCGGTTGCCCACCTCGTGGCCGAACGCGTCGTTCACACCGCGGAACCCGTCGACGTCGACCTGCACGAGCGCGAGCGCCTCCGGGCCCTTCGTGCCGACCGCGCCCTCCAGCCAGCCGAGGAACTGCGCCCGGTTGGGCAGGCCGGTCTGCATGTCGTTGAGGCTCTGCCGCACGAGCTGCGTCTGCAACGCGCGCATCTCGTTCATGTTCTCGATCATGGTGACGAAGTACGGCGGCGACTCGTCGTCCTCGCGCACCAGCGAGATGGCCATGTGCGTCTGGATGGTCTCGCCGTCGCTGCGGACCATCCGCTTCTCGACCACCACGTGGTCGAGGTCGGAGTGGATCAGCCGCTCGCCGATCTCGCGCAGCGCGGCGCGGTCGTCGGGGTGCGCGAGATCGCGGCCGGCCATCCCGACCAGCTCGTCGCGCCGGTAGCCGAGCATCGTCTGCGCGGCCTCGTTCACGTCCGCGACGAGGCCGTCGAGACCCACCACCACGATCGGGAACGCGGAGCCCTGGAAGATCGCGCGGAACTTCGCCTCGCTCGCCCGCACCGCGTTCTCCGCGCGGCGCATCGCGTTGATCGCGGCCGTGCGGCTGAGCTCCTGCTGGTCGAGGGTGCGGTCGCGCAGGCCCTCCGCGA
This sequence comes from Lentzea sp. NPDC036955, assembly GCF_055608005.1. NCBI lineage: Bacteria > Bacillati > Actinomycetota > Actinomycetes > Pseudonocardiales > Pseudonocardiaceae > Lentzea > Lentzea sp. NPDC036955. The sequence continues at coordinate 504,028 of NZ_JBVJRC010000005.1, forward strand.
AGCCGGCCGCGAGCGCGCCGAGCTGGGCCGCGCTGACCGGCGCGTGCTCGCCGAGGTGGGTGAGGGTCAGCTCCAGCGTGGCCGAGGAGATGAGGTCGTGCGCGACCATGGACCGGCCGACCCGGCGGGCCTCGTCGACGTCACCGGTGAGCAACCGCTCGACGTAGCCGCCGAGCAGCTGTTCGAGCTTCTCGCGGGTGAGGTTGGCGAGGAGGGTGGTGGAGATCGCCGCCGCCCAGCGGACGGCGGGCTCTCTGCTGTCGACCGTGTTCATTCGGCTCAGGTGGCCATTCGTGGGGACCGGTGTGATCTGGTGATCGATCGTCGGGCGCCAATCGATACGCCCCGCAACCCACTTCCGCCAGATTCGGTCGAACGGGTGACAGCTCCGTTCCGCACCACCACCGGGCGTGGGTCCAACGCTCAAGCTTACTGATCACTTGGAACCTGTCCAACCGAACCGGGAGATTCGGTCCGAGCGCCACAATTTCACTCTTCCGGGCTGTTGAAAATCGGCTGCTGTGCATTTCGGACCGCACGCGGGGCCCTTTCGTGCGCTCCTGGTGCACGAAAGCTCCCCGCGTGCACTTCAAGCGCGTCCGGGTCCTACCGCCGCGCCGCCGCTGTCCGTGTCCACCGCCGATCCGCCATCACCCGATCAGGTGTGTTCGGCGGGATTGAGCTCTGACCGCGGGATCGCTGACGGCTCGACGCCCCACCGCCGCAGGATGCGCTGGTAGGTGCCGTCGGAGATCAGCCGGTCGACCGCCTGCCGCAACGCGGGCGCCAGGTCGGAGCCCTTGGGCAGCGCGAAACCGACGTCGAGCCTGCGGAACTCGCCGAGGAACCGGAAGTCCGGCTGGTTCGCGGTGAGGTGGCGCAGCCCGTTGATGGTGCTCATGATCACGTCCACGTGGCCCTGCTTGAGCGCGAGCTGCGTGGCGCCGGTGTCGGAGAACACCTGCACCTCGTAGGCGGGCTTGCCGGCGTCCGCGCAGACCTCCTTGTTGCGCTCCAGAGTGGTCTGGAACGTCGTGCCGGTGCCGGTGCCGATCTTCAGCCCGCACAGCTGGTCGAGCTTCTTCACGTCCTGCAGCGCACTGTCCTTGCGCGCCGCGAAGCCCTGCCCGTCGTTGACGTAGGTGACGAAGTCGATCGTCTTCTTGCGCTCCTCGGTCACGCCGAAGTTGCCGGTGCCCGCGTCGTACTTGCCGCTGGTCAGCGCGGGCAGGATCGCCTCGAACGACGCGGCCTGGCGCTCGACCTCCAGGCCGAGCAGCTTCGCGGCGGCGTCGGCGACGTCGATGTCCACGCCCTGCGCGGTCTTGCCGTCATCGGCGTAGAACGCGCTGGGCGGCGTGCCGCCGATGCTGGAGGCGATCCGCAGCTTGCCGTTGAGGCGTTGCGGCACGAGCTTCGCGAGCTCGGCGTCCTTCGCCACCCCGCTCGCGATGCCGGGCTCCGGTGCCGCCTGCGGTTGCCCGCACGCGGCGGTCAGCGCGAGCAGACCGGTGAGCAGGACGAGTCTTGAGCGGTGCACGGTCACCCCAGGTGTTTCTCGAAAGCCAGGTGGTCGAGGGTCAGCGGGTCGGCGGTCACGTCGAAGAGCGGCGTGTACCCCGTCGCCAGGTAGAGGTGCTTGGCCTCGGGCTGCCGCGGCCCGGTGGTCAGGAAGATGCGCCGGTAGCCGAACGCCACCGCCTCGCCCTCCAGCTCCACCAGCACCCGCCGCGCGAGCCCGCGCCTGCGGTGCCGCGCGTGCGTCCAGATGCGCTTGAGCTCGGCGGTCTCGTCGTCGAACCGCATGAACGCACCACCCGCCACCGCCTCACCGGCCTCGACGAGCAGCAGGAACTGCCCGTGCGGCGGCTCGAAGACGTGCGCGGCCCGTTTCATCTCACGCGCACCGGAGGCGCCGTAGCGGGTCGTGTACTCCTCGGTGAGGCCGGCCACCAACGGCGCCGCGTCCGCGTCCCACTGCCGGACGCGGCGCACTTCGAGGGTGGTCATGCGGCGCGGGCCCGGTCCCGCTTGGCGACCTCCTCCCGCACCAGCGGGATCACGTACCGGCCGAAGTCGATGGCGTCGTCGAGCAGGTCGTAGCCGCGGGCGGACAGGATGTCCACGCCCAGGTCGTAGTAGTCCAGCAGCGCCTGCGCCACCGTCTCCGGCGTGCCGACCAGCGCGTTGGAGTTGCCCGCTCCGCCGGTCGCCCGCGCCGTGGGTGTCCACAGTGCACGGTCGAAGCGCTCACCGCGGTCCGCCACCGCCAGGAGCCGTTGCGAGCCGGTGTTCTCCGGGCTGGTCAGCGAGTGCCTGCGGCTGAGCGGGCCGGTGGCCTTGCGCGCCTCGATCCGGTCGACCGTGCGGTGCGCCTTCTCCCAGGCCAGCTCCTCGGTCGGGGCGATGATCGGCCGGAACGCGACCTGGATGCGCGGCACGTCGGTGCGGCCCGCCTCCTTCGCCGCCTGCTTGACCGCCTCGATCTGCTGCGCGGTGTCGGCGAGCGGCTCGCCCCACAGGCAGAAGATGTCCGCCTCCGCGCCACCGGCGGCGTACGCGGCGGGGGAGGAGCCGCCGAACGAGACGTTCGGACGTGGTTGCTGCACCGGGAAGACGTCGCTCACGAAGTCCGCGAACCGGTAGTGCTCCCCCTCGTGGTCGAACGCCTCGCGGGACGTCCAGGCCTTCTTCACGATCTGGATGTACTCGCGGGTGCGGCCGTAGCGCTCGTCCTTGGTCAGGTAGTCGCCCTCGCGCTGCTGCTCGTGGTCGGTGCCGCCGGTGATGAAGTGCACGGTCAGCCGGCCGTCGCTGATCTGGTCGAGCGTCGCGAACGTCTTGGCGGCGAACGTCGGGTACGACACGTTCGGCCGGTGCGCCAGCAGGATCTCCAGCCGGTCGAGCTTGCTCGCCAGGTACGCGGCGGCGGACGCGGGTTCCGGGGCACCGGAGCCGTAGGCGAACAGCACCCGGTCCCAGCCGTGGTCCTCGTGCGCGCGGGCGAGCCTGATCGTGTAGTCCTTGTCGAACGCACCGCCGGACCGCGGCGTCGTCTCCGAGCCGTTGTTGGTCGCGGCGATCCCGAGAAACTCGACTGGCATGGCGGATCCCCAGATCGTGGTGGGTGGGTGGCGGAAGCGCGTTGAGGGGAACGCCTTTCGAGTGCAACACCGGCGGCAGGAGCGGTCAACGACGTCCACAGAGCGGGATCTGCTTGCACACGCGGGGTACCGTGGTGGTGTTCGCGTTGAGGGGCGCGGCTTGCTTCCTGTTGCCCTTCAACGGAAAGACTCCGCCCATGAGCGTCCTGGGGGACGTGCGCACGCGTCCCGTTGCTGAGATCGTCCCCGCGCGCAAGCCGGGCCGGGTGGTCACCGCGGTGCTCGCGCTGGCCGCGCTCGGCTGGCTCGTGCACGCCGCCGCCACCGGCCTCGACTGGGGTGTCGTCGCGCGCTACTTCACCGCGTCCGCCGTGGTCGACGGTCTGGTCACCACGCTGTGGCTGACCGCGGTCACGCTGGTGCTCGGCTTCCTGCTCGGTGTCGTGCTGGCCACGTTCCGGCTGTCCGGCAACCCGGTGCTGTCCGCGCTGGGGTGGGGGTACGTCTGGCTCTTCCGGTCCGTGCCGCTGATCGTGCAGCTGCTGTTCTGGTTCAACTTCGGCGCCGGGATCAGCCCGCTGCTCGCCGCGGTGATCGGCCTCACGCTGCACGAGGCGGCCTACGCAGCGGAGATCGTGCGCGGCGGCATCCTGTCGGTCGGCGCCGGTCAGGTCGAGGCCGCGCGGGCGCTGGGCTTCGGCCGGGTCCGCGTCCTGCGCAGGATCGTGCTGCCGCAGGCGATGCGCGCCATCGTGCCGGCCGCGGGCAACCTGCTGATCGGCACGCTGAAGGGCACGTCGATCGTGTCCGTGCTGGCCGTGCAGGACCTGCTGCACTCGGTGCAGCTGATCTACGCCCGCACCTACGAGGTCATCCCGCTGCTCGTCGTCGCCACGGTCTGGTACGTGATCGTCACCAGCCTGCTCAGCCTCGCGCAGCACCACGTCGAGCGGTACTTCGCGCGAGGAGTGCGGTCGTGATCGAGATCAGGGACGTGCACAAGTCGTTCGGCACCACCGAGGTGCTGCGCGGGGTCGACCTGTCGGTGCCCGCCGGGTCCGTGACGTGCGTGATCGGGCCGTCCGGGTCGGGCAAGTCCACGTTGCTGCGGGTGCTGAACCACCTGGAGCGGCTCGACGCGGGCGAGGTGGAGATCGACGGCGAGCTGATCGGCTACCGGCGCCACCGCGGCAAGCTGCACGAGCTGCCGGACCGGGTGGTGCAGCGGCAGCGCGCGGCGATCGGGTTCGTGTTCCAGAACTTCAACCTGTTCGGCCACCTGACGGCGCTGGAGAACGTGGCCGAGGCGCCGATCGGGGTGCTCGGCGTGCCGAAGGACGTTGCGCTGCAACGGGGTCGCGCGCTGATCGCCCGCGTCGGCCTGGCCGGGCGCGAGGGCGCGTACCCGTCGGAGCTGTCCGGCGGGCAGCAGCAGCGGATCGCCATCGCCCGCGCCCTCGCGATGGAGCCCAAGGTCCTGCTCTTCGACGAACCGACCTCCGCGCTCGACCCGGAGCTGGTCGGCGAGGTGCTGGACGTGCTGCGCGACCTCGCCGCGGCCGGTCAGACGATGGTCGTGGTGACGCACGAGATCGGCTTCGCCCGCGAGGTCGCCGACACCGTGGTGTTCCTGGACGCGGGGCAGGTCGTCGAGTCGGGCCCGCCGTCGACCGTGCTGGTGGCACCGTCGCACCCGCGCACGAGGGAGTTCCTGGCCCGTGTCCTCTGACCTCGTCGTCATCGGCGGCGGCCCGCGCGCGGCCGGGCTGCTGGAACGCATCGCCGCGCTGGCACCGGCGCTGGACCTGGTCGTGCACGTCGTCGACCCGTTCCCCGCCGGCGCCGGCCGGGTGTGGCGGCACGCGCAGTCACCGTTGCTGCGCATGAACTCCATGGCCGAGGACGTCACGGTGTTCACCGACTCCAGCTTCACCGGTCTCGGCCCGGTGCGCGAAGGCCCGTCGCTGGCGCAGTGGGGTGACGTCGACCCGACGTCGTTCCCGTCGCGGCAGGTGCAGAGCGGGTACCTGGAGTGGTTCTTCGAGCACGTCGTCTCCTCGATGCCGCCGAACGTCACCGTGCGGGTGCACCGGGCGCGCGCGGTGAAGGCCGTCGGCAACCGGGTGCACCTCGACGACGGCACCTCGCTGGTCGCCGACGTGCTGGTGCTGGCCCTCGGCCACCTCGACGCCGAACCGGAGCCGGAACACCGCAAGCTCGCCGACCACGCCGCCGCGCACGGCCTGGTCTACGTGCCGCCGCTCTACTCGGCGGACGCGGACCTCTCGCAGGTGACCGGCGACGTGGTGCTGCGCGGCTTCGGGCTGGCGTTCATCGACCTGATGGTGCTGCTGACCCAGGGCCGCGGCGGCCGGTTCGAAGGCTCCGGTGCCGACATGCGTTACGTGCCATCGGGTTCCGAGCCGCGGCTGTTCGTCGGTTCGCGGCGCGGCGTGCCGTACCACTCGAAGACCGGCTACCGGTTGCAGGGCGAACGCCCGGTGCTGCCGCGCTTCTTCACCGCGGAGGCGCTGCGGGGCCACCGCTGGGACTTCCGCGCCGACGTGTGGCCGTTGATCGCCAAGGAGGTCGCCTGGGGCCACTACCACGAGCTGTTCACCGGCCACCCCGACCGGGTGCGGGTGCCGTTCGCCGAGTTCACCGCCGCGTTCGCCGCGGTGCCCTGGTACAGCGGGGAGATGCGCGCGCTGGAGGCCCGCGCCGTTCCCGACCCGGCCGACCGCATCGACTTCGAACGCCTGGACCGCCCGCTGGACGGCCGCACGTTCGAGACCGGCGAGGAGTTCCAGGAGCACCTGCGCGAGTACATAGCCGCCGATGTCGCCCGCCGGTCGGACCCGCGGCACAGCGCCGACCTGGGCGCGTTCCTCGCACTGCTGTCGGTCTACGGCCAGCTGCCGGAGGTGCGGCTGCGCGAGACCGACGGCTGGTGGCACGGCTACTTCAGCTACCTCGCGTCCGGCCCGCCACCGGACCGCCTGGAGGAGCTGCTCGCCCTGTCGCGGGCGGGGGTCGTGCGGTTCCTCGGCGCGGACATGTGGGTCGAGGCGGTCGACGGCGCGTTCCTCGCGGGCAGCGCCACCACCCCGGAGGTCGTGCGCGCCAACGGGTTGGTCGAGGCCCGCCTGCCCGCGCACGTCCTGTCGCGCACGGCGGACCCGGTGCTGAAGTCGTTGCGGGCGGTCGGCGACGTCTCCGAGGACACGGCCGGGCAGGTGCGCGTGTCAGCGGAGGGCCGGTTGGTCAACGAGCGCGGCGAGGAGGACCCGGTCCGGTTCGCCGTCGGCCCGTACACGACCGGGAAGGCGTTCGCCGCGTTCTCCCGGCCGCAGACGAACGCCCCGGCCTTCCGCCAGAACGACGCGATGGCCAGGGCGGTCCTGCGGCAGCTGGGCGAGGCGTCAGGCGACTGAGGTGTAGCGCCCCTGGTGCCGCACCAGGGGTGCCGCGAGGTCGGAGTGCGTGATGTCCAGCGGTTCCCCGACCAGCGCGACGTGGTCGCCGACCGCGATCCGCCGCACCGTCCGGCACCGCAGCCGCACCGGCGCGTCCAGCAGGTGCGGCACCCCGTCGGCGTCGGACTCCCAGCGGGTGCCGGCGCCGAACCGGTCGACCCCCTTGGTGGCGAACAGGTCCGCGAGGCCCGTCTGCGCCGTGCCCAGCAGGTGCACGGCGAACAGCGGTGCCGTCCGCAGCACCGGCCACACCGACGCGCCCTCGCCGATCCACACCACCACGAGCGGTGGTTCGAAGGACACCGAGGTGAACGAGCTGACGGTCGTGCCCACCGGGCCGTCCTGGCCGGTGGCGGTGACGATGGTGACGGCCTGGGCGTGGTGGCGCAGGGCGGTGCGCAGCTGGTCCTTCACCGGACCAGCGCCTTCAGGACACCGGCGTGCAGCGCGAAGTCGGTGGCGTGTGCGGGGAGCGCGCTCTCGTTCAGGAACAACGCCTGCGGCACCACGGCCCCGAGCTCGGTCAGCACCGGCCGCAGGTGCACCTCCACGGCCAGCGCGTGCTTGTCCGCGGCCGCGATCTGCAGCGGCACCACGACCTTGCCGCTCAACCACCCCGGTGGTGCCTGGTCCAGCACCGCTTTCAGCAGGCCGGTGTAGGCGGCCTTGTAGGTCGGGGTCGCCACCACGAGCACCTCGGCCGCACCCAGCGCCGCCAGCGCCGCCTTGACGGTCTCCGGCCGGGTGAACACGTCGGCGGCGATCGTCGCCGCGTCCACCACCGGTCCGTCGCCGGGCACGCCCAGTGCCGCCGCGATGGCCTCGCGCAGGGCGAGCGCCGCCTGCAGGGTGCGCGAGGCGGGCCGCGGGTTGCCGACCAGAACACCGATCTGCGTCATGCCTCCAGCACAGCCGCAAGCCGGGGGACCGTCAACCCGCGTCCACCACGCGGGAGCCCCTTGCCCTTCCTAGGAAACCGCGTCAGCGGCGGCGCGTCCGGCGACCCGCCCGGAGAACAGGCAGCCGCCGAGGAACGTGCCCTCCAGCGCCCGGTACCCGTGCACGCCACCACCGCCGAACCCGGCCGCCTCGCCCGCCGCGTACAGGCCGGGCAACGGCCGGCCGTCGTTGTCGAGCACCCGCGAGGACAGGTCGGTGTGCAGGCCGCCCAGCGTCTTGCGGGTTATCACCGACAGCCGCACGGCGATCAGCGGGCCCGCCTTCGGGTCCAGCAGCCGGTGCGGTTCGACGACGCGGATCAGCTTGTCGGTCAGGAAGTGCCGGGACTCGCGGATCGCGTTGACCTGCATGTCCTTGCCCAGGCCCGAGGTGACCTGCCGGTCGCGCTCGACGATGATCTTCTCCAGCGCCGCCGCGTCGATGCGCGTGTCGCCGGTGAGCGCGTTCATGCCGCGGGCGAGGTCCGCGACCGTGCGGGCCTGGATGAACTCCTTGGAGCGCTTGGCGAACTCCTCGACCGGCGCCACCGCACCCGGCAGCGCGCGCTTGAGCACGGCGCGGGTGTCCTTGCCGGTGAGGTCGGGGTTCTGCTCGGAGCCCGAGAGCGCGAACTCCTTGCCGATGATCCTCTTGTTCAGCACGAACCACGAGTGCCCGTGGCCGTTCGAGGTGATGTGCTGCAACGCACCCAGCGCGTCGAAACCGGGGAACAGCGGGATCGGCAACCGGTTGCCGTCCGCGTCGAGCCACAGCGGCGACGGGCCGGGCAGGATGCGGATGCCGTGGTTCGACCACACCGGGGCGTAGTTCGCGATGCCCTCGGGGTAGTGCCACATGCGGTCGGCGTTGATGATCGCGCCGCCGGCCTTCTGGGTGATCTCCAGCATGTGCCCGTCCACGAAGTCCGGCACACCCGCGAGCATGAACTCCGGCGGCGTGCCCATCCGCTCGGGCCAGTTGCGGCGCACCAGGTCGTGGTTGCCGCCGATGCCGCCGGACGTGACGACGACGGCCTGTGCGCTCAGCGAGAAGTCTCCGGCGACCGTCCGCGACGACGGCTGGGAGCGCTCCACCGACGACGGCTCCAGCACCTCGCCGGACACGCCGTCGCACACGCCGTTCGTGACGTTGAGCGCGGTGACGCGGTGCCGGAACCGGAGCGTCACGAGCCCCTTGGCGACACCCTCGCGCACCCGGCGCTCGAACGGCTCCACCACGCCCGGCCCGGTGCCCCACGTCACGTGGAAGCGCGGCACCGAGTTGCCGTGCCCGTTCGCCAGGTAGCCGCCGCGTTCGGCCCACTGCACGAACGGGAACCAGCGCACCCCCATGTTGTGCAGCCACGGGCGCTTCTCGCCGGCGGCGAAGTCCACATAGGCCTGCGCCCACAGCCGCGGCCAGTGGTCGCTGTCCCGGTCGAACGCCGCAGAGCCCATCCAGTCCTGCAGTGCGAGGTCGTACGAGTCCTTGACCCGCAACCGGCGCTGCTCGGGCGTGTCCACCAGGAACAACCCGCCGAACGACCACCACGCCTGACCGCCGATCGACGCCTCCGGCTCCTGGTCGAGCAGGATGACCCTGCGCCCCGCGTCGGCGAGCTCCGCTGTCGCGACGAGACCTGCGAGGCCCGCGCCGACGACGATGACATCCGCGTCATGTGCCATCGGGTGAGTCTAGATCCACCGCTGGTGGGCCACGAGACCTGAATCAAGTTCACTTTCTGCGGAGGGGCTGCGACCGCATCGGCGAGTTTGTGAAGTGCGGTGCCCTGGGGGGAATGGGCACCGCACTTTCCGGTGCCGCCGACCGCCACCACCGGTGAGGGGGGTTTCCGGTGTGCTGGTCGACGGCGGGTTGACCGCGGCGCGAGTGCACAACGCCTGCGGAAGGGCTTTTCCGGCCTGGGGGTGCCGGATCGCCCTGGCGCGGACTCGAGCGTCCGCGGCCAACCACATTGTTGAACGTACAACCGGCGGCCCGTGTTCCGGTCGGCTTTCGATGTGACCGGGCTCAAATCCTTCAGGTTCTCTTCAGGAACGCACGCCTAGGTCGGCTTTTCCCGGGTACGTGAGCAGGTGTGACCGATGAGCTTCCGACGATCACGGAACTCGCCGAGCTGGTCGCCCTGCTCGGCGACGACGTCTACGTGCGCTGGTCGAAGGGACCGGCCGCCGACTCCGCAGCCACGTCCCGCGACTCGCTGACCGGCGTGGAGCTGCCCGGCCTGTCCGCGAGCCCGCTGCACGTCGAACCCTGGTGGGACGACCGCTCGCGCGAGCTGTGGGTGGCCCGCCGCCTGTACGACTACCGCCACCTGCGCGACCTGCGCGGGCCCGACGTGCGCGCCTGGGTGCTGCGCGGCGAGGAGGTGGGCCGGGGTCCCGACAACGAGCCGCTGGTCCGCTGCGTGACACCGCTGGCGTGGGTCGACGACGACCTGCTGAACACCTGCGAGGACCTCGTCGCGGCCCAGCGCTCCCCGGAGTGGGGCCCGCTGGACCGCTCTACGACAGGTCACCCAGGCGCTTCTCCGCCGCCTTCCGCGCCTTCTCCGCCGCCGCCGTGACCCGTTTGGCGTCCTCCAGCCGCTCGGCGGCCCGGTCGAACGCCCGCTGGGCCGCCAGCTGGTCTGCCTGCGCCTCCCCGAGCGCCTGCTCCGCCTCGTCCAACGCCTGCTGCGCCTCGGCCCGCTTGCGCTCCTGCCGTTCCCGCCGCTTGCGGGCCAGCGCGTCCTCACCGTCGTCCCCGGCGGGTTCGGGCACCGGCGGGGCGAACCCGAACCCCGAGTACTCCAGGCCCCTGGTCAGGTGCCCCGCGCGCACCAGCTCCGCCGACTCGGGGTCCGACATCGCCGCGGTCAGCGTGTTGCGCACCTGCGTGACCGCGTCGTCGGTGATCGGCCCGGTCAGCTCCAGCGTGCGGTAGACCAGCGCCTCCAGCAGCTCCTTGCGCTTGTGCCCCAGCTCCCGCATGGTCAGCCGGGCCGTGGACAGCCCCAGCGCCTCCTGAAGGCCCGGTGGCGCGTCCCGCACGAGCCGGTTGACCGCCCACGCGCCCACCGTCGGCTTGCGCAGCTCGGAGATGGCCTTGGCCAGGTCCTGGTCGTCCGCCTGCTTGGCCGCGGCGTTCCTCGCCGCGGTGAACTCCTTCGGGGTCAGCCCGTAGAGCTCGTCGGCGACCGGCGTGAGGTCCATGGGCGCAAGGTAGCGCCTGATCAGCCGTCAGTCGTGTCGAACGACCCGGTCGCGTTCGTCGGAACGGGACGAATCCGGTACACCTGGAGGGGAGATGCACACCAGGTGGAGATGGGTTCTCTTCGGGCTCGGCGCCGCGGTCGCCGCTGCCGGACCGGTCGCGGCCGCGGGTGGCCCCTGGTACGGCTACCTCTTCGGCGGCCTGTGGTTCCTGATGGGCGCGACCGTCGCGTGGCGCAGCTTCCGGCTGGGCACGAAGCTCACCCCCGACGCCATCGAGTCGACCAGCCTCGACCACACCAGCGCCATCCAGTGGTGCGACGTGCGGGCCATCGAGCCCGACCGCAGGCGCAGCCTGATCGTGTTCCACGCCATCGCGCCGGCCGTGCACGCGGCGGGCAGGAAGCGGCCGCTGACCGAGCTCTCGCTGCTCTCGGTCAAGAAGGACGTCGTGCCCGCGCGGACCCTGAAGCAGGTCGCCGAGCTCCAGCAGGCGTTGGCGCGGCACCGGGAAACCTGCACCGCGTGCGGCGCGCAGCCGAAAGCGCAAAAACAGGCGCGGCTGTGGACCCGGCTGCGCCGCGCGATTTCTCGGAAATAACATCGCTCTGGACGGGGATGCCGTTACGCCGCAAGCACGTTCACCGTTGACACACCTCTTGACATTCCCCTCCATCAGCCCTTGACTGGAAGGCACCTGCTCGTTCCACTGCGAAGAAGAAACGCGCAGCACTTCAAGCGCGCCTTTTCAAGCGGCTGAACAGTCCAATGTGGAACTCGGCAATGCTCCGTTGAACCTATTGCCACTCGTCGTGGGAAGAGATGTGCTTCCACACACTCTTTACCCCACGAAGGGCACACGCGCCGTGAAGAACTGGAGACGCCGCACCGGAACGGTCTTGTTGACCGCGGTGCTGGGCACTGCCGGGCTCGGCTTCGCCGCCACCCCCGCTGCCACCGCGCAGCAGCAGAACCCCGCGAACGAGGCTCCCAAGCAGCTCGACAAGGTCGACCGCGAGCTGGTCGACAAGGCAGCCGCCGAAGGCAAGGCCACCGTCGACCTGCTGGTCGCGGCCGAGAAGGGCAAGACCGACGCCGCGGTCAACGACCTGAAGGCGCTCGGCGCCACGGTCCAGAAGACCGAGAAGGACGTCGACTACGTCAAGGTCACCATCCCGCGTGACAACGCGGCGAAGGCCGCCAAGCTCGCCTCCGTCAGCACGGTGGACGTCGACGGGCTGATCCAGCTCGACGACCCGCGTCCGCAGGGCATGGAGCAGCCGGCCCCGCAGAAGGCGCCGGACGCGAAGACCCCGCGCACCAACCCGTACATGCCGACGCAGGACACGCAGGCGGCGCAGTTCGCCACCGCGCACCCGAAGTGGGACGGCCGCGGCACCACGATCGCCGTGATCGACTCCGGCATCGACCTGGAGAACCCGGCGCTGCAGACCACCAGCACCGGTGAGCGCAAGATCATCGACTGGTACAACGCGAACGCCACCAACTCCGGTGACGGCACCTGGGTCGCCATGACCAAGACCGGCCGCGTCGGCAAGTTCACCGAGGGCGGCCGCGAGTGGACCGCTCCGGCGACCGGTGGCCCCTACTCGTTCGGCCTCTTCAGCGAGACCGCGGGCGACCTCTCCCTGAGCAACAGCGAGACCGGCGGTGACATCAACCGAGACGGCGACCGCGTCGACTCGTTCGGTGTCATCCAGGACATCACCACGAAGGAAGTCTTCGTCGACACCGACGGCGACGGCAACTTCACCAACAACGCCCGCATGATCGACTACAAGGTCAAGAAGGACGTCGGCTTCTTCGGCACCGACAACCCCGCGACCGACGTCGTCGACCGCGTCGCGTTCGTCGTGCAGACCGACCGCTCGGTCTACGACAACCAGGGCACGCCGTACGTGAACCTGGGCATCGCGGGCGCCGCGCACGGCACCCACGTCGCCGGCATCACCGCGGCGCACAAGATGTTCGACGGCAAGATGGCCGGTGCCGCACCCGGTGCGAAGCTGATGGCCATCAAGGCCTGCCTGTCCACGCCGTCCTGCACCAGCTCCGGCCTGATCGACGGTGTCCTCTACGCCGCGCGCAACGGCGCCGACGTCGTGAACATCTCCATCGGTGGCCTCCCGGCGCTCAACGACGGCAACAACGCCCGCGCCGAGCTCTACAACCGCACCATCAACGAGTACAACGTCCAGCTGTTCATCTCGGCGGGCAACTCGGGTGCGGGTGCGAACACGGTCGGCGACCCGTCGGTCGCCACGGACGCGGTCAGCGTCGGTTCGTACATCACCAAGGAGACCTGGCTCTCCAACTACGGCTCGAAGACCGAGCAGAAGCAGAGCCTGCACGGCTTCTCGTCGCGCGGTCCCGCCGAGGACGGCGGCTTCAAGCCGAACATCATCGCGCCCGGCTCGGCGATCTCCACCACGCCGCGCTGGCAGGCCCCCGGTCCCGTGGCGGGCACCTACGCCCTCCCGCCCGGCTACGCCATGTTCAACGGCACCTCGATGGCCGCCCCGCAGGCGACCGGTGCCGCCGCGCTGCTCGTGAGCGCGTACAAGGCCGAGCACAACGGTGAGCGTCCGACCAGCGCCGAGCTGCGGTACGCGATCCAGCGCAGCGCGAACTACGTGAAGACCCTCGGTGCCTACGAGCAGGGCGCCGGTCTGTTCAACACGAACGCCGCGTGGTCGCTGCTGGACAAGCACGCCAAGCCGAACAAGCTGAACGTCTCGGTCCCGGTCAACACGGTCCTGAGCGGCCTGCTGGCCACCCCGAACGTCGGTGTCGGCATCCACGACCGCGAGGGCGTCACCGTGGGCCAGGAGTACACCCGCGTGTACACCCTGACCCGCACCACCGGTGAGGACCACGTCGAGGGCTGGCGGGTCACCTGGAAGGGCGACGACGGCACGTTCCGCGCCGACGGCTGGGTCTTCCTGCCGCTGAACACCCCGGTCCAGTTCCCGGTCACGGTCAAGGCGAAGACGCCCGGCGTGCACAGCGCCGTGCTGCAGCTCGACGACGTCGAGACCCCCGGTGTCGACGTGCAGACCCTGAACACCGTGTTCGCGGCGCAGAAGTTCACCGCCGCCAACAAGTTCTCGGTCACCAAGTCGGGCACCATCGCGCGCAACCAGTCGACCAGCCTCTTCGTGGACGTCCCCAAGGGCACGACCGCGCTGAAGGTCGACATGGCCGCCGGTGGCGCCGAGGCCGGCAAGGGCCAGGTCCGCTTCCTGCGCTACACCCCGCAGGGCGTCGGTGCCGACTCGAACACCTCGACCAACTGCTACAACCCGGACGCGGGCGCCGGCTGTGCCGGTGGCACCCCGACCAGCCGCACGGTCACCAACCCGATGGCCGGTGTCTGGGAGATCGTCGTCGAGGCGCGCCGCACCTCCGACGCCGACGTGGCGCCGTACTCGGTGACCGCCTCGGTGCTCGGCACCTCGATCAGCCCGAACCCGGACGTCATCGCCTCGGCGGCGGCGGGCACCCCGGTCGAGCGGAGCTACACCGTCACGAACACGCAGGCCGCGTTCACCGGCCGGCTCGCGGCGGGTGCGGTCGGCAGCGCCAAGACGGCCCGCCCGACGATCGAGAACCTCGCGTCGCAGCAGTACCAGGTCGTCGTCGGTGCCGGCGCGTCGAAGCTGACCGCCACGATCGGCAACACCGCTGACCAGGCTGCCGACCTCGACCTGTCCGTCTACAACTGCACGACGGGCAGCTGCGTCCTCGCCGGTCAGTCGGCCGACGCGGACTCCGAGGAGTCGGTGACGATCGCCAACCCGGCCGCCGGTACGTGGATCGTCCTGGTCGACGGCTACGCGGTGCCCGCGGGCACCACCGCCTACGACTACTTCGACGTCTACACCTCGGCCGCGCTGGGCACGCTCAGCGTGACCGACGCCAACGCCGACCGCGCCGCCGGTGCGTCGTGGAACGCCACAGGCGTCATCACCCCGCTGGGCCAGCCGGGTGCCGGCCGCGTCCTGCGCGGTGAGCTCGAGGTGCGCACGGCGGACGAGAACGTCGTCGGCCGCGGCGCGGTGATCGTCCAGGCAGTCAGCTAGTCAGGACAGCACCAGCCAGAAACCGCAGAAGCCCCGGGGTCCACGTGATCCCGGGGCTTCTCACGGTTCCGGGAGCCGGTTGTGCAGCGGCTCGTCCACATCCACTTTGGACACACCGGCGACCCGGTAGGCGTCCTCCACCTTGTCGACCGGCATCTCGGCCCGCAGGTAACCGATCCTGGGATCGCGCGCCTCGACGGCCGCGCCCAGCGCCACCAGCGCCCGCTCGACCTCCTCGTCGCGTCCCGGCTGCACGGAGATCATCAGTGGCACGGTGGGGTGGCCGTCGCGCTTCGCCTGCTCGATCCGGTTCTGGTCCGGCTTCGCTGAGGACACGGTCGGCACCTCCGCCATCGGAACGGCTGGAGCCCCGTTCGCACCACAGCTGCTGAGCGCCAGCGCGCAAAACGCGACGGCGAGCGGTCTTCTCCCAAGCCGCGGTCGTCTCATGAGCCTAGGACGGAACGGCCTCCGCGAGCGGTTGCATCCGCGTTTCGGGCACCACGAACATCATCACGACCACGGCTGCCACCACCAGTGCGCCGATGACCGCGAAAGTCCAGGCCAGGCCCAGCACCGGCCACAGCAGCGCTCCGAACAGGACGGGCACGAAACCCGCGCCGACCCGGCTGACCGTGGACGCCCAGCCGAACCCGCTGGCCCGCAGGTGCGTCGGGTAGAGCTCCGGCGCGAACGCGTACAGCGCGGGGATCGTGACCTGGATCAGCACCCCGTACACGGTGATCCACGTCTTCGCGGCACCGCCGACGTCGAGCTGCACCGCGAACAGCACCAGCGCCACCGCCGCGAGGGGCGCGCTGATCGCGATGACCCACTTGCGCCCGAACACGTCCACGAGCCACGCGCTGACCAGCGCGCTCACGATGCCCACCGCCACCGTGAGCGTCGTGACCATGAACGCCGCGTACGTGCCGTAGCCCTGCGCCTTCAGGATGCTCGGCAGCCACGTGACGGCGCCGTAGTACAGCAGGAACACCGCGAGGAACAGCACCCACAGCGCCGCCGTGCGCCGCGGGTCGTACCGCCAGATGTCCTTGAGCTGCGCGAACATCACCCTGGGGGAGAGGCGTTGCAGCTGCTGCGGCGCGGGCAGCCGCCAGTCCTCGTGCGGTGCGCCGGTCTTGGCGACCAGGTCGTCGATGACCTTCTTGGCCTCGTGCGTGCGTCCCTTCGCGACCAGGAACATCGGTGACTCGGGCACCGAGCGCCGGATCCAGAACAGCAGCAGCGCCGGCAGCACCATCGTGAGCATCAGCAGCCGCCAGCTGCCCAGGCCGGCCAGGTGGGCGGCGGTCAGCCCGCACAGCGTCGCCCCGAGCGGCCAGAACGCGTCCATCGCCGCCAGCACCCGCCCGCGCACCTTCGCCGGCGTGAACTCGCCGACCAGCGCGTAGTCGACCGGGATGCACCCGCCGAGCCCCACGCCGGCCAGGAACCGGAACACGCAGAACGTGACGAAGTCCGGTGACGCCGCGCCCGCGACCGTGAACACCGAGAACATCAGGATCGTGAGGCTGAACGCCTTCTTGCGCCCGATGGTGTCCGCGATCGCGCCCCACGCGAACGCCCCGACCGCCATGCCGATCAGGTTCGCCGTGCCGACCCAGCCGCGCTGGCCGAGGCTCAGCCCCCACTCGGCGCCGACCAGCGGGATCAGGAACGCGTTGAGCGTGACGTCCCACGCGTCGAACAGGAACCCGAGGCCGCCGATGACGAAGATCGTGCCCTGCGCACGCCACCGCCACGGCAGGCCCTGCACGACCTGGTCACCGGTTCTCATGGGTCCAGTGTGGTGGATCAACCCTCCCGCGGTCGCGGCGAGCGGCACCCGATCCGCGACATGCGCTCTACTTGGGCCCCGCAAACGCTTGCTCGCGCTGCGCCCCGTCCGCGCTCTCGCCGAACACCCGTGCGTCGGTGTGCTGGTCGGTCTGCGGCTGCACCCGCCTGACGGTGCTGACCGCGCGCGTCCTGATCTGCGGCAACGCGCCGTCGTGCTGGCGCTGCACCCAGTCGACCAGGTGCTCGCGCACGAGACACCGCAGGTCCCACAGCTTGCCGGCGTCCGCCGCGCTGACCAGTGCCCTGACCCGCACGAACCCCTGCGTCGCCTGCGTCACCTGCAGCACGGACACCCGCCCGTCCCACAGGTCGCTGCCCTCCAGCATGGACCGCAGCTCGTGCCGCATCGCCTCGACCGGCACCGTCCAGTCCAGGTCCAGCTCCACCGTGCCGAGCAGCGCCGACTGCGTGCGCGTCCAGTTCTCGAACGGCGTCTTCAGGAAGTACGAGGTCGGCAGCACCAGCCGCCGGTCGTCCCACAGGTGCAGCACCACGTACGTCAGCGTGATGTCCTCGACCCGGCCCCACTCGCCCTCGACGACCACGACGTCGTCGAGCCGCACCGCGTCGCTGAACGCGATCTGCAGCCCGGAGATCAGGTTGCCCAGCAACGACTGCGCCGAGAACGCCGCGACCGCGCCGATCACCGCCGCCGAGGCGAGCACCGTCGACCCGACCGCCCGCGCACCGGGGAACGTCATCAGGATCGCGCCGACCGCCAGCACGCCGATGACCACCAGCACCAGCCGCCGCACCAGCGTGACCTGCGTGTGCACCCGCCGCGCGTGCCGGTTGTCCGTGACGTCCGTGCGGATGCGCGCCAGTGACACGTCCACGAGCGTGCTGATGAGCGCGGCCAGCAACCACGCTCCGGCGAGGATCAGCGCTATGCCGAGGACGTGCTGCGTGACCGGCGCGTCGACCGGGTACACGCTGAGGCTTATCTGAGTGGCCAGCACCGCCGCGAACGCCTGCCCGGGACGGTACATCCGCCCGCTGTGGGTGAAGCGCCGCACCAGCCGGTGCACCACCTCCACCACCAGCAACGAGAAGACCACCGAACACCCGAGCACCACGAACAGCACCTGTTTCCTCCTTCCGTTCCGGACCGGTTACCCGTGGTCCCGACGGCGGAACACCATGAGCCGCCTCACTCGTACAGGGGAAGGTCGTCCGGATCACACCGGTCACCCGGCCGTTGCAATCCGAGTTTGAGTCTCTTAGACTCAAACCATGCTCACGACGACCGAGGCCCTGGACCAGGTGGAAGGTGCCGCGACCCCCGAAGCCCTCTTCGGCCCGCGGACCACCGACCCGGCCGGCCGCAGGCAGGCCAAGCGCCGGTACCACGCCCTGGCCTCGGTCCTGCACCCCGACGTGGTGGGCCCGCACCACCCGCGGGCCCACGCCGCGGCGGCGAAGCTGACCGGCCTGCACCACGACTGGGCGCACGGCACCCGCGTCGAGCTCAGGACCAGGACGGGCCTCTACCGCATCGGGGAGCCGTTCGCGCGGGGCAGCATCGCCAACCTGTACGAGTCGGACGGCCCGCACGTGGTGAAGGTCGTGCGCAACCCGGCGCTCAACCCGCTGCTGCACGGCGAGTGGCAGGCGCTGCGGCGGCTGGAGCGGTTCACCGACCACAACCAGTGGCTGCGGCCGTTCTACCCGCGGCTGCTCGACACCTCCGGCGACGTCGCCAAGGGGTCGCGCGCCTTCACCGTGCTCGACCCGCTGCGGGACGGGTTCGTGACGCTCGCCGAGGTCAGGAAGGCCTTCCCGGCGGGCCTCGACGGCCGCGACTACGCGTGGATGCACCGCAGGCTGCTCAAAGCGCTGGCCGGCGCGCACCAGGCCGGTCTCGTGCACGGCGCCGTCACCGCGGACAACGTCCTGGTCCACCCGCGGCAGCACGGCATCGTGCTGGCCGGCTGGTCGTTCGCCGTCGAGGAGGGCCAGCGGCTCCTCGCCACCAGCCGCACGACCACCTACCCGCCGGAGATCGGCCTGGGCCACCCGGCCACGGCGGCCACCGACGTCCACATGGCACACCTGCTGATGCGGGAGGTGCTGCGGCCGGACGAGGAACGCCAGCTCGCGTTCGCCGGCGGGTGCCTGCAGGACCAGCCGCGGCGCCGCCCGGACGCCGTCGACCTGCTCGGCGAGTACGACGACCTGCTCGAAGACCTCTACGGGCCACGGGTGTTCCGCCCGTTCGCCCTCCCCGAGACTGGAGAATGACCATGGGACACGGCAAGTGGGACGACAACGCCTACGCGGCGGCCAAGACCTTCCGCGCCGCCAAGGGGATCGCAGACTTCGGCTACACCGCGTCGGTCCGGTCGCGGCCGCGGGACGACTGGAAGGCCGCACCCGCGCTCGACCCGTTCAAGGTCGCGGTCCGCGAGTGCCGCGACTCGCCCGACCACGCCGACTCGACACCCATCGCGGTGCTGTTCGACGTGACCGGGTCGATGGGCAGCGTGCCGCGGATCATGCAGGGCAAGCTCGGCAAGCTGCACGGGTTGTTGCAGCGCAAGGGGTACCTCACCGACCCGCAGCTGATGTTCGGCGGCATCGGCGACGCCGACAGCGACCGGGTCCCGCTGCAGGTCGGGCAGTTCGAGTCGGACAACCGCATGGACGAGCAGCTGCGCGACATCTTCCTCGAAGGCAACGGCGGCGGGCAGAAGAGCGAGTCGTACGAGCTGGCCGCGTACTTCATCGCGCGGCACGTGGTCACCGACGCCTGGCAGAAGCGCGGACGCAAGGGCTACCTGTTCATCATCGGCGACGAGCTGAACAAGCGGCGGCTGAAGGCCGAGCACATCCGCCGGGTCATCGGCGACGACGTCCATCAGGACATCGACCCCGTGTCGGTGTACCGGGAGCTCGCCCGCAGGTGGAACGTCTACTTCATCCTGCCCAACCAGTCGTCGTACTTCAACGACGACAGCATCGCCGAGCACTGGCGGTCGATCCTCGGGCAGAACTTCCTCAAGCTCGACGACCCCGGCGCGGTGTGCGAGCTGATCGCCGCCACGATCGGCATGGAGGAGCAGGTCGTCGACCTCGACCAGGCGCTCGTCGACCTCGCCGAGATCGGGTCGGTCGCCGAGAGCAGGTCGGTCGGCAAGGCGCTGGTCGCCGTCGGTGCCACCGCCCGCCCGGTCACCGCCGCGCCGCTCGCCATCGACGGCCCCGACGACGTGACGCTGACGTGACCGGCCACGTGGTCGTCGTCGGGCTCGGGTTCGGCGACGAGGGCAAGGGCGCCGTGGTCGACGCCCTGTGCGCGGACGGGTCGGTGTCGAAGGTCGTGCGGTTCAACGGGGGAGCGCAGGCCGCGCACAACGTCGTCGTCGGCGACCGGCACCACACGTTCAGCCAGTTCGGGTCGGGCACGCTCGCGGGCGTGCCGACCTGGCTGTCGCGCCACGTGCTCGTCGAACCGATCGCGCTCGCCACCGAGTCGCGCGAGCTGGAAGCCATCGGTGTCGCGGACCCGCTGTCGCTGATGTCGGTCGACGCGCGGGCACTGCTCACCACGCCGGTCCACGTCGCCGCGAACCGGGCCAGGGAGAGGGCCAGGGGCGCCGACCGGCACGGCTCGTGCGGCAAGGGCATCGGCGAGACCGCCTGGTACGGGCTGCTCGCCGGGAGGAACGCGTGGGAGGTGGTCGAGGGGCAGCGGGTGCTCGGCGAACCGGGCCCCGCCCCCACCGTCGGCGACTGCCTGGACCCGAGGGCGTTGCGGCACAAGCTGGACGCGCTCGCCCGGTTCTACGAGCCGCTGACCGGCGCCACCGCCGACGTCGACGGGCTCGTCGCGCTCTACCGGTCCTTCGCCGACGCCGTGCGCATCACGACCGGTGACGAGCTCGACGGTGCCGGCCGGGTCGTCTTCGAAGGCGCCCAAGGCGTTCTGCTCGACGAGACCCACGGGTTCCACCCGCACACGACGTGGTCGACCGTGACGCCGCGCAACGCCAGGGAGCTGCTGAACGGCCGCCCGGCCCGGGTGATCGGCGTGACCAGGACCTACCAGACCAGGCACGGCGCCGGCCCGCTGCCGACGGAGGACCCGGCCGTTCTCGCCCGGTTCCCGGAGCGGCACAACGGCACGGGGGAGTTCCAGGGCGCCTGGCGGGCCGGTCACCTCGACGCCCGGCTGCTCCAGTACTCGGTGCGGTGCTGCGGTGGCGTCGACGGGCTGGCCGTGACGCACCTGGACGCCGACGGCCTCCAGGTCGCCACCCACGAGGGCCTGGAGGAGATGCCGGACCCGGTGGCGTACCTGGAACACCTGCTCGACGTCGAGGTGCTGGTCACCGGGGCGGGCCCGGCCAGGGCGGACTACGCGGTGCGGGAGAATCCACGCCATGATCGAGTCGACGCTGGTGTCGGTGGACGTGATCGCACTCCGGTTCGACCCGGACGCGCGCGCGGTGCTCCTGGGGGTGGCACCGCGGGCGCACGACCCGTTCGCCGGTGAGCTCGCCCTGCCCGGTGTGCTGCTGGGCAAGGGCGAACGCCTGCGGGACGCGACCACCAGGGCCGTCACCGGGAAGCTGGGCCTGGCCGAGGAGTCCGTGACCGCCACCGGCCAGCTCGCGATGTTCGACGAGCCGTCCCGCGACCCGCGCGGCCCGACGCTGTCGATCGCGCTGTGGGCCACGCTCACCCGCCCCGGCCGGAACGACCTGACCTGGACCACGCTGGACGCCGTGCCCGCGCTGGCCTTCGACCACAACCGGATCGTCGCCGACTGCCGCCCGCTGCTCGCCGACAAGCTCTGGCGCGACGTGGCGTTCACCGCGGGCCTGCTCGGACCGGAGTTCACGACGGCACAGGCGCTCGACGTGACCGAGTCGCTGACCGGCGACCGCCCCTACCCGGCCAACCTGGGCCGCACGATGGACCGCGTACCCGGTCTGGAACGCACCACCCAGCACGCGTCGGCACTGCCCAAGGGCGGCCGTCCACCGCTGGTGTGGCGCTTCACCGCCTGATCCCCCTGCTTCCCGGGCATCTGCAAGTACCGAGCCTTTTCCATCCTGGTTCCGCTGGTGGTGGCGAGGTGTGACCGACGGGTCTGCCGCAAGCGGCTCGAGTCGGCGGTGCTGGGTCGTTGCGATCAGGAGTCATCGTTTCCCTGACGTTCGCAATCTTGATGGTCGCGCTCTCACCGGTGTCCACCGACCAGTTGGCGGTAGTTGAGGTGATCTGACAACGTTGTCTTCTGCCTGTAACTACAACCAACTCAGCGCGGTAGCGGCGTGAGAGCGGTTCCACACGTCGATGACGCGCAGAGCTTTCGCGACAGCGCCCTGACCTGCCAGAACAAGTTGGAAAAGGCTCACCACCAACTCAACATCAACAAGCACTTTTCCACTACCAACTGCGGCACCGAGGTCTCAGCGCGGTAGCTCCGGCTTGAACAACCACCGGGTCAGCAGGTCCCGGTGCCCGGCCAGCGCCAGGAAGTCCTCCGTCGTCACCACGCCGTGCCGGTGGCGCGCGCACCACTCCCGCAGCAACGCGAAGAACGAGTCGTCGCCCATCTCCCGGCGCAGCGCGTGCAACGTCAACGCCCCGCGCTTGTAGACCCGGTCGTCAAACCAGTCGGCCCGGTCCGGCCGGCCGATCACGACGTCCTGCGGCAGCCGTCGCAGCAGGTCACGAGCCCCGGTCGCGCACGCGTCCGCCGACCGGCCGCCCGAGGCCTCCGACCACAGCCACTCCGAGTAGCAGGCGAAGCCCTCGTTCAGCCAGATGTGCTCCCACTCCGCGACACCCACGGAGTTGCCGAACCACTGGTGCGCCAGCTCGTGCGCCACCAGCCGCTCCGAGCCGCGACGGCCGTCC
Source organism: Lentzea sp. NPDC036955 (assembly GCF_055608005.1). Lineage (NCBI taxonomy): Bacteria > Bacillati > Actinomycetota > Actinomycetes > Pseudonocardiales > Pseudonocardiaceae > Lentzea > Lentzea sp. NPDC036955. Next base: position 526,596 of record NZ_JBVJRC010000005.1, read on the forward strand.
ACGTGGTTCGCACCGAACGTCGACAACCCCTGCGCCTCAACGGGAACGTCCAGCGCGTCATCGGTCACCACGACCGCGTACCTGGCGAACGGGTACGGCCCGAACAGCGACGAGAACAGCTCGACCATCTGGTTCTGCCGCCCGAAGTCGTGTGCCACCAGGCGCTTCAGCCGCGCCGGCGCCCACACGCCGGGCAGCGCCTCCACGTACTGTCCGATCTGGACGGTCGCGAGGTAGGTGGCCATCGGCGCGGCCATCGAGTAGGTCCACTTCGTCGTGCTGCCGGAGACCTTGCCGTCCACCAGCACCCCGTTGCACACCACGGTGTACGGCGAGGGCGCGGTGACCTCCAGGTGGTAGGAGGCCTTGGACGAGGGGTGGTCGAGGCACGGGAACCACGACGGCGCCCCGATCGGCTGCGAGGCCACGATCGAGCCGTCGGTGAGCTCGTCCCAGCCGAGGTCGCCCCACTCCGGTGTCGAGATCGGCGTCGGCGTGCCCGAGTAGCGGACCTCGACCGAGAACGACCCGCGCACGGCGGCACGCACGTTCAGCACCCCGCCGGCGTGCCCGTAGCGCGCCGGCCTGCCGTTCACCAGGACCTTCGAGATCCGCAGCGAGCCGAAGGACAGCGAGAACGACGACAGCGGCGACGCGCAGGAAGCCTGCAGCACCGCGCGCCCGGACAGGCGCGCGGAGTGCGGCTTGTAGTCAAGCTCCAGTGCGTAATGGTGTACGGAGAAGGTCATGTCCACGCGGAGATCGGGTTGCCCAGCCAACGGGTTCCCGACGGTACATCTTCTCCGCGCATGACCAGCGAGGCGGGTCCGATCGTCGTGTGGTCGCCCACGGACGCGCCGGGCAGCACGATCCCGTGCGGGCCCAGGGTGGACCCGGCGCCCAGCTCCACGCGGTCCATCCGCAGGATGCGATCGTGGAACAGGTGCGTCTGCACGACGCAGCCGCGGTTCACGGTGGCACCGGCGCCCAGCGACACCAGGTCCGCCTCGGGCAGCCAGTACGACTCGCACCACACGCCCCTGCCCACCGACGCGCCCAGCGAGCGCAGCCAGAGGTTCATGACCGGCGTGCCACCGGAGAACCCGATGAGCCACGGCACCGCGAGCACCTCGACGAACGTGTCCGCCAGCTCGTTGCGCCACACGAACGCCGACCACAGCGGGTACTCGCGGACCTTGAACCGCCCGACCAGCACCCACTTCGCGACCGCGGCCACCACGCACGCGGCGACACCGGCGGCGAGCAGCACCACACCGGCCCACCACAGGCCGAACGCCTTCAGCGCGAAGAACACCAGCACGACCAGCGCGACGTTCAGCATCACCGGCACGAACCGGAACAGCTCCACGACGGCCCGCGCCCACAGCAGGTGCGCCGGCGGGTCGTAGGTGCGCGAGTCGTCCGACGCTGCCGCGGTGCGCGGCAGCTTCATCGGCGGCATGCCCAGGTACGACGAACCGGCCTTGGCCCGCTTCGGCGCCGCGGACAGCACGCCGACGAGCCCGCCCTTGGGCACCGCGCGACCGGGTGCGGTCATGCCCGAGTTGCCCAGGAACGCCCGCTTGCCCACACGGGCCGTGGCGATCCGCAGCCAGCCGCCGCCGAGCTCGTAGGAGGCGACCATCGTGTCGTCGGCCAGGAACGCACCGTCACCGACGCGCGTCATCTTCGGCAGCGCCACGACCGTGGACGCCTCGACCCGGCGCCCGACCTTCATGCCGAGCAGCCGCAGCCACACCGGCGTGAACAGCGACGCGTACAGCGGGAACAGCGCCGAACGGGCGATGTTCATCAGCCGCTCGGTCGTCCACGCCTGCCAGGCCACGCGGCTGTGCACGGGGTAGTGGCCCTCGCGCATGCCGATGCCCAGCAACCGCACGGCCATGAGCACCAGCAGGGCGTAGGAGCCGAACCAGATCGCCGAGGCCACCGGCACGTCCCACAGCGCCGACGTGAGCGTCACCGGGCGGCGCAGCACGTACAGCACCGCCGGGGCCGCCGCGAGCAGCGGCAGCGCGCCCAGCAGACCGGACGAGACGCCGTACATGAGGTTCCAGAACCGCGACCGCTCCGGCCGGCGCGACGGGAACGAGCGCGCCGCCTTGCCCTCGCGGATCGCGGGCACACCGGCCCAGCGCTGACCGGTCGGCACCGAGCCGCGCACGCCCGAACCGGGCGCCACCTCGGCCTTCTTGCCGATCCGCGCACCGGGGAACAGCGTGCTGCGGGCACCGACGGTCGCGCCAGCGCCGATCCGGATGCGGCCGATGCGCAGCCGGTCGCCGTCGAGCCACCAGCCGGACAGGTCCACCTCGGGTTCGACGGCGGCACCGCGCCCGACCTTCAGCATGCCCGTGACCGGCGGCAACGAGTGCAGGTCGACACCGGGGCCGATCTTCGCGCCGAGCGCCCGCGCGTAGTGCGTGACCCAGGAGCCGGACAGCTCGGTGGCACGTGACTGCTGAGCCAGCATCTCGGCGGTCCACAGCCGCAGGTGGACGGACCCGCCGCGCGGGTACTCGCCGGGCTTCACGCCGCGCAGCAGCAGCCGGGCGCCGCCCGCGGAGATCGCGAGCCGTCCGGCGGGGCTCAGGAACACCACGAACCCCGCGGCGACCCACCACCACGACACGGAGGTCCAGCCCAGGACGTTCGACAGCGCCGTCAGGGCCACGACCCAGCGCGCGCCGGCGACGGTGAGCAGCGGGATCATCAGCAGCGTCTGCACGACACCGGTCCAGCGCGGCGTCGGCACGACCTCGCGCACCTCGGCCGTCTGACCGTAGGACTCCAGGCGCCGCGCGAGCTTGTAGAGCGTCGGGTGCTGGTAGACGTCCTGCACGGACGTGCTCGGGTAGCGCGTGCGGATCAGGGAGACCAGCTGTGCGGCGCCCAGCGAGCTGCCGCCGGAGGCGAAGAAGTTCGCGCCCTCGGAGGCGGGACCGGACCCGAGGACGGCGGCCCACTGCTCCGCGAGCCAGCCTTCGAGACCGGAGAACACGACACCCGCGGTGTCCATCGACTCCAGCGGCCACGGCAGCGCGGCCCGGTCGACCTTGCCGGACGTGCGCGTCGGCAGCGTGTCGACCACCGCGACCAGCGGCACCAGCGCCGCGGGCAGCTCGGTGCGCAGCTGCTCGACCGCGGCCTCCTGGTCGAACCCGTCGTCGACGACGACGTAGCCGACGAGGACCTGGTTGCCACCGCGCGTGGTGCGCACGGCGGCGGCGGCACCGGCGACACCGGGCAGCGCCGCGAGCGCCGCGTCGACCTCGCCGAGCTCGATCCGGCGGCCGCCGAGCTTGATCTGCTCGTCCGCGCGGCCGAGGAAGACGAGGCCCTCCGGCTCGGCGCGGACCACGTCACCGCTGCGGTAGGCGCGGTCCCAGCCCATCGACGGCAGCGGCGCGTACTTCTGCGCGTCCTTCTCGACGTCGAGGTAGCGGGCCAGGCCGACGCCGCCGATGACCAGCTCACCGGACTCACCCATCGGCACGACCTCGCCCCGCTGGTCGACGACGACGAGCTCCCAGCCGTCCAGCGGCAGGCCGATGCGGACCGGGCCCTGGCCGGTCAGCTGGGCGGCGCAGGCGACGACGGTCGCCTCCGTCGGCCCGTAGGTGTTCCACACCTCGCGGCCGGGCACGGCGAGCCGCTCGGCCAGCTCCGGCGGGCACGCCTCGCCGCCGAAGATCAGCAGCCGCACGTCGTCCAGCGCCTCGACCGGCCACAGCGCGGCCAGCGTCGGCACCGTGGACACGACGGTGATCTCCTGCTCGACCAGCCACGGGCCGAGGTCCATGCCGGTGCGCACCAACGACCGCGGTGCCGGCACCAGGCAGGCGCCGTAGCGCCACGCGAGCCACATCTCCTCGCAGGAGGCGTCGAACGCGACCGACAGCCCCGCGAGCACGCGGTCGTCCGGCCCGATCGGCTCGTCCCGCAGGAACAGCCGCGCCTCGGCGTCCACGAACGCGGCGGCGCTGCGGTGGGTGACCGCGACGCCCTTGGGCTTGCCGGTGGAACCGGACGTGAAGATGATCCACGCGTCGTTGCCGAGACCGGGCTCGCCGGGCACGCCCAGCGGAGTTCCGCGCAGTGCAACGGATCGGCCTTCACCGAGCACCGCACTCACTTGCGCTTCACCGAAAACGAGCTCGGCGCGCTCGTCCGGGTCCTCGAAGTCGACCGGCACGTAGGCGGCGCCGGCCGCGAGGGTGGCGAGGATCGACACGTAGAGGTCGACGGTGCCGGACGGCACGCGGATGCCGACCCGGTCGCCGACCCCGATGCCCTCGGCGGCCAGCTTCTCCTTCAGCTCGAAGACTTCCGCGAGCAGCGCGCGGTACGTGAGCGCGGTGGTGCCGTCGTCGACGGCCGGCGCGTCCGGGTGCTGTTCGGCACTCGCGCGCAGGATGTCCAGCAGTGTGCGCGGTGCGGGCGCATCCCCTGCCGTGAACATCGATCGAAGGACAACGGGTTCGGCCGCAAGCGTCACGACAGCGTCACTTCTCACCCTCTCGGCAACTGGTGGACCCGCAACTTTACCTCCGCCCAACAACTACCGTTCGGTGTAGTAAGGCGACTCACAGACGCGTTCGCTCACCTTCACGCCTTCGAGTGACTCACGAGCGTTGTGGCGCGCCAGGTTCCACTCCCGCCAATCAGCCTCGGCACCCGGCATCCGCAGGCGCAGCAGGGCGCAGTCCCGTTTGTCCGCGGGAAGTCGCAGCAACGCGGGCACCGCGTCCTCCGACAGCGTCGACAGGTAGTACGTGTCGATCTTCTGCGTGGCCTCGAACCTCGTCACGTTGTACTCGGCCACCACGCGTTCCGGGTCCGCCACCGCGACGGCGAGCAGGAACGCCGCACCCGTCCCGGCCACGGCCCGCGGCAACCAGTTGGCGCGCAACGTGATCCCGCTCGCGATCACCATCAGGTACACCACGCCGAGCCAGATCTCGCACGACGCGACGAGCAGCCGCAGCACCGTCCACCCGTACGCCTGCTGGTAGAACCACATGCGGCTCAACGCACTCGACACGATCACCAGCGTCAGCACCGCCAGCGCCCCGAGCAGGACGCGCAGCCACAGCTGGTCCCGCGCGGTCTGCTTCGCCGCGAACCGCGCCACCCCGGCGATGACCGCGAGCGTCAGGATCGTCACCCACAGCAGCTGCCAGAACCCGGACCGCGCGTACTCGGCGAACGTGACCCCCGCCGTCCGCATCACGTAGGCCTCACCCCCGAACAGCACCGCGACCTGCGTCGCCACGAACCCCGCGAACAGCACCACGAGCGCCCCGACCGGCAGCCCGTAGTCCTTGAGCCGCAACGTCCCCGGCTTGGTCTCCGCGCCCTCGTCGATCTGCGCGGGCGCCGCGACCAGGTAGCACGCACCGACCGCGCCGAACGCCGCCACGGCCCCGTAGAACCCCATGCGCACGTACTCGCCGACCTCCCAGTCCGGCACCAGGCCCTCGAGGAAGTCGTTGAACGCCTTGTCCGCACCCGCGAGCAGTGACCCGAAGACCAGCAACAGCACCAACGCCACACCGGCCGAGATGAACGGCCGCAGGCTCTTCGGCCCGCGCCGGCTCAGGCTGCGCGCCACCCACGGGATCGACCGGAACCCGGCCAGCCCGACCCCGAGCACGCCGAACACCAGTCCCCGCACCGTCTTCCCGCCCGCCATGGCGATCGAACCGCACACCATCGACGCGAGAACGGCCATCGGGAACAACCACTCGGCGGCCCGCAGGAACCCCATGGCGAGGAACGCGAGCGCCGCGGCGAGCCACAACGCCCGTTCGACGGTCGGCTTGCCCGCGTGGAACACCACGGCGCCGACGCCGAACACCCCGGCGAGGAACCAGCCGACGCCGTTGTTCGGCGGGGCGAGCAGGGCGGCGGCGAGACCAGCGACCGCCATGACGCCGAGCACCTTCGCCGGTGCCGCGTCGGTGGGCGGGCGCCACCACGGGAGGACCGGGTTGGGGGAGGGGACGATGACGGGGCCCGCGAGGCGTGGCGCGGGTGGGCCGCCCCAGGGGGACGGTGGCGGCACAGTGGCGGCCGGAGGCTGCTCGACCTGCGGCTTCTCGCTCGGCTCCGGATCTTGTCGGACCTCGTGAGTACGTTGAAACGCAGGGGTTCCCGGTTCGGGGGTACCCCTGCGCGAGCCTGCGTCGGGGCTCTTCGCGACGGGTTCCGGAGCCTGTTTCTCCGCGACGGGTTCCGGAGCCGGTTCCTCCGCTGCGGGTTTCGGAGCCCGTTCCTCCGCAGCCCGTTCCTCCGCCGCGGGTTTCGAAACCGGTTCCTCCGCAGCCCGTTCCTCCGCCGCGGGTTTCGAAACCGGTTCCTCCGCAGCCCGTTCCTCCGCTGCGGTTTCCGCAGCCGGTTCCGCCGCAGCAGGTTCCGGAGTCGGTTCCGCCGCAGCAGTTTCCGCAGCCCGTTCCTCCGCCGCGCGAACCCGCGGCCGGTAGGCCGCCTTGCGCAGGTGCCGGTACCGCGGCCCGGCACCCCCCGGCTTCTCCGAAGGCTCCAACGGCTCAGAAGAACCGGGCGAACGCGTCGAGTCAGTCATATCCCTCTCCAAGCCCAGAAAAAGGGCGCACTCCACCGGCGCACCGGCCAGCGGTGCGCACGGAAGCCAGAAAAAGTGGTTCAGCTGGGCAACGTCACCCGGATGCACGACCCGGGGTCGACCACGGCGATGGTGCCGCCGTGCAGGTCCACCACCCACCGGGCGATGGCGAGACCGAGCCCGGTCCCACCACCGCCCGCGCGTTCCCCGCGGGTGAACCGCTCGAAGATCCGCGACCGGTCGGCCAGGGCGATCCCCGGCCCCTCGTCGCGCACCTCCAGCACCACCGACCCGCCGGACGCGTACCCGGACACGGTCACCAACCCCCCGGTGGGACCGTGCCGGGCCGCGTTGTCCACCAGGTTCACCAGCACCTGGTGCAGCCGTTCCCCGTCGGCCAGGACCGTCAGCCCGTCGGCGACCGACACCTCGAAGGACGCCGTGGGGGCGGCGACCGACGCCTCCGCCACCACGTCCGCCACCAGCGCCGCCACCGACAGCGGCTCCCGGTTCAGCGACAGCACCCCGGCGTCGATCTTCGACAGGTCCAGCAGCTCCGTGACCAGCCGGCCCAGCCGTTCGGTCTGGGCCAGCGCGGTCCGCATCGTCGCCGCGTCGGGCTGGGCGACGCCGTCGACGACGTTCTCCAGCACGGCCTGCAACGCCGAGATCGGCGTCCGCAGCTCGTGCGACACGTTGGCGATGAGCTCGCGCCGCTGCTGGTCGGCGGCGGCCAGGTCCGAGGCCATCACCGAGAACGCCTCCGCGAGCTGCCCGACCTCGTCGACCGAGGTCGCGCGCACCCGCAGCGAGTAGTCGCCGGAGGCCATCGACCGGGCCGCCGAGGTCATCTCCCGCAACGGCGAGGTCATGCCGTGCGCCAGCAGCTGCGAGGTGATGAGCCCCAGCACCAGCGCCATCAGCGTGGTGCGCGGCGGCAGCCACCCGGTCGCGTACCGGAAGTAGGCGAACGACACGCACCCGGACACCACGATCACGATCCCGAGCTTCAGCTTGATGGACCGCACCGAGTCCAGCGGACGCGGCAGCAGGTCCAGCAGAGCCAGGACCCTCCTCACCGGGGCACCTCCAGCGCGTACCCGATGCCGTGCACGGTGCGGATGAGGTCGGCCCCGAGCTTGCGCCGCAACGCCTTCACGTGGCTGTCCACCGTCCGCGACGACGCGCCGTCGTGCCACCCGCACGCCTCGGACAGCAACCGGTCGCGGCCCTGCACCGCGGACGGCCGTTCGGCCAGGAACACCAGCAGGTCGTACTCGGTCGGCGTCAGGTGCGCCTCGGTGCCGCCCCGGTGCACGCGCCGTGCCGCGAGGTCGATCGACAGGTCCCCCAGCTCCAGCGTGCGCGACACCGCCGCCCGCGAGACCCGCCGCAGCAGCACGTGCACCCGAGCGGCCAGCTCGCGCATCGAGAACGGCTTGGTCAGGTAGTCGTCCGCCCCCACGGCGAGCCCGACCAGCAGGTCCGTCTCGTCCCCGCGAGCAGTCAGCATCAGCACCGGCACCGTGCGCGCCGCCTGGATGCGGCGGCACACCTCCAGCCCGTCGAACCCCGGCAGCATCACGTCCAGGACCACCAGGTCCGGGACGAACGACGCCGCGGCGGCCACCCCCGACGGACCGTCGTGGGCCACGGACACCTCGAAGCCCTCCGCCCGCAGCCGCGCGGCCACGGACTCGGCGATCGTGATGTCGTCCTCGACCACGAGCACCCGGCGCTGACCTGTCATGACGGCGACTCTATGACCCGCTCGTGGAGGACGCCGGGACAAGTTGTGAAGATCGTGTGCAGAGCGCTGTAGGTTCACGTCATGAACGTCCTCGAAGCGGTCCTGGAGAGGATCACCTACGCCAACGAGGACAACGGCTACACCGTCGCGAAGGTCGACACCGGCCGCGGTGACCTGGTCACGGTCGTCGGCGCGCTGCTCGGCGCCCAGCCCGGCGAGTCGATCAGGATGCGCGGCCGCTGGGGTTCGCACCCGCAGTACGGCAAGCAGTTCCACGTCGACGACTACACGACCGTCCTGCCCGCCACGATCCAGGGCATCCGCCGCTACCTGGGCTCCGGGCTGATCAAGGGCATCGGCCCGGTCCTCGCCGACAAGATCGTCACGCACTTCGGCGTCGACGCGCTCGACGTCATCGAGCACACGCCCGAGCGCCTCATCGAGGTGCCGAAGCTCGGCCCCAAGCGCACGAAGGCCATCGCGGACGCCTGGGAGGAGCAGAAGGCCATCAAGGAGGTCATGGTCTTCCTCCAGGGCGTCGGCGTCTCCACGTCGCTGGCCGTCCGCATCTACAAGCAGTACACCGACAAGGCCGTCGACGTCGTGCGCGAGGAGCCGTACCGGCTGGCGAGCGACGTGTGGGGCATCGGCTTCAAGACCGCCGACGTGATCGCCAAGGCCGTCGGCATCCCCCACGACAGCCCGCAGCGGGTCAAGGCCGGCCTGCAGTTCACGCTCTCCGAGGCCACCACCGACGGCAACTGCTACCTGCCGGAGCAGGCGCTCATCGCGGAGGCCATCAAGATCCTCCAGGTCGACACCGGGCTCGTCATCGACTGCCTCGCCGAGCTCGTCGAGGAGGAGGGCGTGGTCCGCGAGGAGCTGCCCGACGACGAGATCGCGATCTACCTGGTGCCGTTCCACCGCGCGGAGATCTCACTGGCGGCCCAGCTCAGGCGCCTGCTGCACAGCGACACCGACCGCATGCCGAGCTTCCAGGGCGTGAACTGGGACAGGGCGCTCGCCTGGCTCGGCACCGAGCTGGAGCAGCACCAGCGGGAGGCCGTGCAGCTCGCCCTCACCCGCAAGGTCGCGGTGCTCACCGGCGGACCGGGCTGTGGCAAGAGCTTCACCGTGCGCTCGATCGTCCGGCTGGCGCTGGCCAAGCGCGCGAAGGTCGTCCTGGCCGCCCCGACCGGCCGCGCCGCGAAGCGCCTCACCGAGCTGACCGGCCACGAGGCCCGCACCGTGCACCGGTTGCTGGAGCTCAAGCCCGGCGGTGACGCCGCCTACGACCGCGACCACCCGCTCGACGCCGACCTGGTCGTGGTGGACGAGGCGTCGATGCTGGACCTGCTGCTCGCCAACAAGCTCGTGAAGGCCGTGCCGCCGGGCGCGCACCTGCTGCTGGTGGGCGACGTCGACCAGCTGCCGTCCGTCGGGGCGGGCGAGGTGCTCAGGGACGTGCTGGCCCACGGCAGCCCGGTCCCGAACGTCCGGCTCACGCACATCTTCCGGCAGGCGCAGGAGTCGGGCGTCGTCACGAACGCCCACCGCATCAACAGCGGCGAGTACCCGGTGGTGCAGGGCCTGCCGGACTTCTTCCTCTTCGCCGCCGACGAGGCCGAGGACGCCGCCACCCTCACGGTCGACGTCGTGGCGAACCGCATCCCGCGCAGGTTCCGGCTCGACCCGCGCAAGGACATCCAGGTGCTCGCCCCCATGCACCGCGGTCCTGCCGGTGCCGGCTCGCTGAACGCGGTGCTGCAGGAGGCGCTGACGCCGTCGCGCGAGAACCTGCCGGAGAAGCGCTTCGGCGGCCGGGTGTTCAAGGTGGGGGACAAGGTCACCCAGATCCGCAACAACTACGACAAGGGCCGCAACGGCGTCTTCAACGGCACCCTGGGCGTCGTCACCGCGCTGGACCCGGTCGAGCAGAAGCTCACCATCCGCACCGACGAGGACGAGGACGTCGACTACGAGTTCTCCGAGCTGGACGAGCTCAGCCACGCCTACGCCATGACCATCCACCGGTCGCAGGGCAGCGAGTACCCGTGCGTGGTCATCCCGATCACGACCAGCGCGTGGATGATGTTGCAGCGCAACCTGCTCTACACCGCCGTCACGCGCGCGAAGAAGCTCGTCGTCCTCGTGGGCTCGAAACGCGCCATCGGCCAGGCCGTGCGCACGGTGGGGGCCGGCCGCCGCCACACCGCGCTGGCCCACCGCCTGCGCACCGGCTGACCCGCCCGATCCCCGGCGAGCTCAGTCCAGGCTGCGGACGATCGTGGGCTCCAGCCCCTCGTCGTCGTCGGTGAGGGAGCCGCGCCAGGGGAAGTACAGGTGGTCCGGCAAGCCGAGGTAGGAGATCTCAGCGACGTTGGTGTCGAGGTGGAGATGATCCATGGCTGACGCTCCCGTTGGGTTCCCGTGGGCTGTGTGCGGACCTCGCTGTCGTCGAGTCGGTTTCGGCGTGGAGCACAATAACCGCTGCGATGCTGGGACCGATCTTATTGATTTTCGTCACAGCTCGCCAAGCGGCAGTTTGCGGGTCCCACTGACCGGACGGTAGTCATCCGTCCGGTCGAACGGACTGGCGCGGCTCACCCGGACGGCCGATCATCGGTGGTCATGCGGACCGCCCTCGCCCTGCTCGCCGGCCTGACCCTGCTGCTCAGCCCGGCACCGGCGCCGGCGGACGGTCCACAGGCGACGTACGTGCTGCGGGTCCCGGCCCCGCTGGGGGAATCGGCCGAACGGCTGCTCGGCCTCGGCTATGACGTCGCGGAACACCGCGACGGCGCGGACCTCTTCGTCATCGGGAACGCGCACACCGCCGACGACCTCCGCGTCGACGGTTTCCAGTCCACTGTCGAGTCGGCGCTGCCCGCGTCTCAACAGGTGCCGCGGTCGCCCGACGCCACGACCTACTACGGCGGCTACCGCACGGTCACCGCGCACCTCGCCCACCTCGACGAGGTCGCCGCACAGCACCCGGACCTCGCGACCGTCGTCGACTACGGCGACTCCTGGCGCAAGACCCAGGGCGACGGCGGCCACGACCTGAAAGCCGTCTGCATCACCAGGATGGCGCCCGGCGACTGCGCGCTGACGCCGGCCGCGCCGAAGCCGCGGCTGTTCGTGATGGGGCAGCTGCACGCCCGCGAGATCACCACCGGTGACCTGGCGTGGCGGTTCGTCGACGACCTGGTCGGCTCCGACCTGACCGCGCTGCTCGACGACCTGGAGGTCTGGGTCGTGCCGATCGCGAACCCCGACGGCGTGGACATCGTCGAGTCCGGCGGCGACACCCCCGTGCCGCACCGCAAGAACGCGCAGGGCACCTGCTCCAGCGGTCCGCGCGGCGTCGACCTCAACCGCAACGCCGGCTCGCACTGGGGTGAGGTCGGCAGCTCCGCGAACAGGTGCAGCGAGGTCTACCGCGGCCCGCGCGCCGACTCCGAGGTGGAGACCCAGGCGCTGCAAGCGTTGTGGCGCAGCCTCTACCGCGACACCCGCGCGCCCGGTGACACCGCGGCGGCCACACCGGACACGACCGGTGCCGTGATCTCCATGCACAGCTACGGCAACTACGTGCTCTTCCCGTGGGGCTGGAGCACGCAGAAGTCCGGCAACGACGAGGCGCTGCGCAGGATCGCGAACGAGATGGCCGCGCTGTCCGGGTTCCGCGCGGGCCAGCCGGGCGAGCTGCTCTACAACGCCTCCGGTGCCACCGACGACTGGGTGTACGACGACCTGGGTGTGCCGAGTTTCGTCTGGGAGATCGGTGCCTCGTCGGGCACCTGCGGCGGGTTCCTGCCGCCTTTCTCCTGTCAGCAGGACGTGCATTGGCCGAAAGTGCGCGCAATGCTCGTCTCGGCCATGAAAGCGGCGCACAAGCCCTATTGATCCGGCCCGATCAGCCGTCGTTCGCCCCCAAGGGCAGATCACGCCACCTGGAACCGCCGGTCTCCGCCCGGTCGGTGGCGGTCGATCTCGTTGCCGTGCAGGCGATTCCACGCCAGGACGCACCCCGGGTCAGGGTCACCCCTAGGGAGGCCCGTCCGCCTTGAGGTGGATGCGGCGGTCCCCGCGCCTCGACAAGGTGGTGGACATGGGGATTCGACTGAGAGTTCGACTCGTGGCCGGCATCACGACGGCCGGACTGCTCGCCGCCACCACCGGCACCGCGCTCGCGGCCGACACCACGGCCGACGCCACCGGCGGCGCGATCGACCGCGGGGTCGTGCAGGGGGCGCTCGACCAGATCACGGCGAGCGGGGGAGCGCTCGGCGTCCAGGTCAGGGTGACCGACGGGCGCCACCGCCTCACCGCCCGGTCCGGCAAGGCCGAGCTCGACCGCAACCGCCCGGTGCCGGAGAACGGCCGGTTCCGCATCGGCAGCATCACCAAGACGTTCGTGTCGACGGTGCTGCTGCAGCTCGCCGGCGAGGGCAAGCTCGACCTGGACGCGCCCGTCGTGCGCTACCTGCCCGGTTCGATCGACACCCGCATCACCGTGCGGCAGGTGTTGCAGCACACCAGCGGGCTCTACGACTACACCAGCGCGCTGCCGCTCGACCCGGACGGCTTCGAGCAGATCCGCTACAAGCACTGGTCACCGCAGGAGATGCTCAAGACCTCCACGGACCGGCCGCTCGACTTCGAGCCCGGCACGCAGTGGAGCTACTCCAACACCAACTACGTCGTTGCCGGCCTGCTGGTCGAGAAGATCACCGGCCGCCCGTACGAGAAGGCCGTCGAGCAGCGCATCCTCAAGCCGCTGCGGCTGGCCGACACCGAGGTGCCCGGCGACGACCTCGACATCAGGGGCCCGCACGCGCACGGCTACTCGACCGTGAAGGGCAAGCCGACCGACGTCACCCGCCTCAACCCGTCGGTCGCGTGGGCCGCCGGTGAGATGATCTCCACGACGAAGGACCTCGACACGTTCGTCGTCGCGCTGGCGAGCGGCAAGCTGCTCAAGCCCGCGCAGCAGCAGGAGATCAGCAGGACGACCGCGGTCAGCCCCGCCTACGGCCTGGGCCTGCAGGTGCAGACCCTGCCGTGCGGCACGAAGGTGTGGGGCCACGGCGGCGGCATCCCCGGCTACTCCTCGGAGCTGCTGACCACGCCGGACACCCGGAAGCGCCTGGAGCTGTCGGCGACCAGCGCGCCGACCAGCGGCAACCCCACCGACGCCTACCTGAAGCTGCTCACCGAAGCGTTCTGCTGACCCGCCTGTTTCCGGGCAAACGAAAGGGGAGCTGGGCTGACCAGCTCCCCTCCCGGCGTTGTCGAAGGACTACCCGAGGGCGTTCTTCATCGCGGTGATCAACTCTCCGTTCGCGGTGTCACCCGTGAGCTCCCAGAAGAACGCGCCGCCCAGACCCTGGCCGCGTGCCCACTGGATCTTGCTGGTGATCGTCTGCGGGGTGTCGTAGCTCCACCACTGGCCGTTGCAGAACGCGTAGGCCGTGCCGGCGATCGTGCCGGTGGTGGGGCACTTGGTCTTCAGGACCTTGTAGTCCTCGATGCCCGCCTCGAACGTGCCGGGAGCCGGGCCGGTCGCCGTGCCACCGGGGGTGGCCTGCGTGACGCCCGTCCAGCCGCGGCCGTAGAAGCCGATGCCGAGCAGGAGCTTGCTGGCCGGAACGCCCTTCGAGCGCAGCTTCGAGATCGCGGCCTCGGAGTTGAACCCGGCGGTCGGGATGCCGTTGTACGACGTGAGCGGGGAGTGCGGAGCCGTCGGGCCCTGGGCCGCCCACGCACCGAAGTAGTCGTACGTCATGACGTTGTACCAGTTCAGGTACTGCGCCGCGCCGCCGTAGTCGGCCGCGTCGATCTTGCCGCCGGCGGAGCCGTCAGCCGTGATCGCAGCGGTCACCAGGAAGTTCTGGCCGAACTTGGTGCGCAGCGCCTGCGACATGTTCTTGAACGCCGCCGCACCGCTCGTGTCGCACGACAGGCCACACGCGTTCGGGTACTCCCAGTCGATGTCGATGCCGTCGAACAGACCGGCCCAGCGCGGGTCCTTCAGCAGGTTGTAGCAGGAGTCGACGAACGCGGGCAGGTTCCGCGACGCCTCACCGAAGCCGCCGGACCAGGTCCAGCCGCCGAACGAGTACAGCACCTTGAGGTGCGGGTACTTCTTCTTCAGCTTCATCAGCTGGTTGAAGTTGCCGCGCACCGGCTGGTCCCACGTGTCGGCCACGCCGTCGACGGCTTCCGCCGCGGTCATCGCCTTCTCGATCGCGGGGAAGGCCTCACCGATGGTGCACTTGCCGCCGACCACGTTGCCGAACGAGTAGTTGATGTGCGTGAGCTTCGACGCCGAACCCGAGGTGTCGATGTTCTTCACCTGGTAGTTGCGGGCCGGGTACACACCCCACTCCGTGAAGTAGCCCAGGTTGATCTTCCCGGGAGGCGGCGGCGGACCGGTGGTCGTCGTCGTGGTGGTCGTGGTGGTGGTCGTCGTGCTCGTGGTGGTGCTGGTCGTGGTCGTGGTGGTCGGGTTCGTCCCGCCCGCCTCGCACGAGCCGCCGTTGAGCTTGCAGTTCGTCGGCGCACCGAACGTGCCGGTGTACGAGCCGTTGAAGCCGAAGCTCACCGACCCGCCGGCACCGATGTTGCCGTTCCAGGTGTTCTTGACCGTGACGTTCTGACCGCTCGTCGTGTACGAGCCGTCCCACAGCGAGGTCACGCGGTGGTTGGCCGGGAGCGTGAACTCCACGGTCCACGACGTCAGGGCCGCCGCGCTGTTGTTCGTGATCGTGTACTTGCCCTCGAAGCCCGTTCCCCAGTCCGAACCCTTGGAGAACGTGGCGGAAACGCCACCGGCACCGCTCGCGGCGGGCACGACGACGATTCCGAGGACCATCGCGGCTACTGCCGCGAAGAGAGCAGCTAGATGCCATCGGAACTTGGACATCGGTCTCCTCAGTCGCAGGGGGTGCCTGAACGATGTGGTTTAGACCACTTGAAGGTCAAGGTCTAGACCTCTGCCGTCACTCGAACGGACTAGTGCTGATGCGGTTCAGAAGCCTTTTCCGCCGCCACGCCCTACTGTCGGTCGATGCGCGCAAACCTTTGCGCAGCCCGGTGGCCGGTCAGCCGATGGCGCGTTCCGCGCCCCACGCCGCGATGTCCTCGCGGCTGCTCAGCCCGAGCTTGTCCCGCAGGCGCTGCAACCGGGCCGCCACGGTGCGGACGGACACGTTGAGCCGGTTCGCGATCTGCTGGTTCGTCAGTCCGGCCGACAGCAGCGCGACGACACGCCGTTCGTGGTCGTCCAGCTCGCCGTGCGCGGCCTCCGTGCGGTCGAGCCACACCTCGTCCTGGATGAACGCCTCGATCTCGGTCGGGCTCAAAGGGGTTGCGGCCTCATCGGCCCGCTGGGTGGGCAGCATCAGCCGCGCGGTGTTCATCGCACCGGCGACCTTCTCGGCCCAGAACGGGTCCGGCACAACGCCGACCGACCGGCGCATCGCACGCCCGGTCGCTTCCAACCGCAGCGCACGCTCAGCCTGACCGCGCAGCATCGCCGCTATGGCGAGGCCTTCCAACGCGTCCGGGGCGCTCAGCGGGTTCACGCCGTCCATCCGCAGCGCCTCCCGGAAGGCGTGCGCCGCCTCGTCCAGATCGCCCTGCACCAACGCCACGGCACCCCGCGTGGTGAGGGCACCGGCGATGCGCGCGGGCACACCCGACGTGCGCGAGATCGGCAACGCCTTCATGACCGCCTTCTCGGCGCGTTCGTGCTTGCCCAGCGACAACGCCGTGCGCGCCAGGTCGACCAGGCACGTCGCGCGCGCAAGGGGTTCACCGAGCAGCTCCGCGACGCGCAGGCACTCGGTGTTGTTCTCGTCCGACGCCTCCCAGTCGCCGCTCGACTGCTGCACCGCCGCGAGCGTGCTGCGGCAGCTCATCACCAGCGCCGGGTGACCGATGCCGCGCACCAGCCGCGACGCCTCACCGGACAGCTCGACGGCCTCGTCGCGGTCACCCTGCTCGGCGGCGAACCTGGCCGCGTGGTTGAGCGCCACACACCGGTAGTCGTCCCTTGTGGACGGTCGCCGCAACGCGTCCCGCAGCAGCGCCCTGGCCTGGCCGAGCCGCCCCCGCCGGGCAGCGCAGTCGGCGAGCGCCGCGGTGAGCAGCAACAACCGCTCGTCAGCGCGGTCCGCGGCCCACTCGACGGTGCCGAGCAGGCTGTCGACGTGGTTGTCGAGCCGGTCCTGCACCTCCGCCGGCATCGACAGCGGCGCCGTGATCAGCACGTCCGACAGGTCGGTGAACCACCGCGCCAGCGCCTCGAACGCGACGTCCAGCTCACCCGCCACGGCCAGCTTCTCCCTGGCGTGCAGGCGAACCGGCTCCAGCTGCCGGAACCGCGTCGTGCCCGGCACCGCGGTCAGCAACGACTTGGCCTGCAACCGGGACAGCACGTCCAGCACCGGTTCCGCCGACCGTTCCGTCGAACACACCTCGGTGGCCGCCGCCAGGTCGAACCCGCCGTCGAACACGCTCAGCCTGCGCAGCACGAACTGCTCGTCCGGCTGCAGCAACCGGTAGCTCCAGTCGATCGCCTCCCGCAACGACCGCTGCCGCGCGGGCGACTTGCGGCAGCCCAGCGTCAGCAGCTCCAGCGGCTCGTCCACGCGGTCGCAGATGTCCGCCACCGGCAGCAGCTGCACCCAGCGCGCGGCCAGCTCGATCGCCAGCGGCATGCCCTCCAGCCGCGCGCACAGCAGCGCGACCGCCGCCGTGTTCTCCGGCGTGAGGCGGAAGTCCGGCTTGCGCTCGCGTGCGCGTTCGACGAACAGCTTCACCGCCTCCGACCGCGGCGCCGCCGTCGTGACCAGGTCGCGGTCCGTCGACGGCACCGGCAGACCCTCCACGTGGAAGCTCACCTCACCGCTGATCCACAGCGCCTCCCGGCTCGTCGCGAGCACCCGCACACCGGGACAGCGGTTCAGCAGCAGGTCGGCCAGCTCCGCGCACGTGTCGAGCAGGTGCTCGCAGTTGTCGAGGACGACGACCACCCTCATGTTCACGAGCGTTTCCAGCACCGTGTCCCGCAACGGCTCGTCCGACTGCTCGACCCCCAGGGCGTGCGCGACGGCCGGCAGCACGGCACCACCGTCGGTCACCTGACCCAGCTCGACCAGCAGCACCCGGTCCGTGCGCCCGCGCCGCAACCGCCCCGCCACCTCCAGCGCGAGCCGCGTCTTGCCCGCACCCGCACTGCCCACGAGCGTAACGAGACGGTGCCGGCGCAGGAGCTGGTCGAGCTTCGTCAGCTCCTGCTGCCGCCCGACGAACGCGTCCCTCGCCGCGGGCAGGTTCGCCAGCACCCGCGGCTTCTGCCTGGTGGCGGGCGCCCGCACGGCCGAGCTCACCCGCCGCCGGTAAGCCCGTTGGCGGCAGGCGTTGGAGCAGTAGGACCTGCGCTGCTCCGAGGTCGAGGGAGGCAGCGCGCCGGCGCACAGGGCACACCGTCCGGTGCTGGTCATGAGCGCCTCTCCTCCAGCCGTAACGGCAGCCCGGTGCCGTCTCGCGGCGGTGTTCCCGCAGGTGGCGGTGGTTGTTCGAGTGCATGCACCCCGTTACGCCCCGGCCTGCGCGAGACGGTGCGCACCGCGCTCGTTATGCCTGCCTTCCCCCGACCCTCGTTCGGCAACAAACTGGTGGCTGGTCCGGTCTGACGGGGAGAACGCATGACGGTGACGACGAGTGCTTCGCGGACGAACGGTGGGCTGCAACTGGTGAACAAGCCGCGCACGACCACCGTCGGTATCGCCGACGACGAGGTGCTGATCCGCACCGGCGTCCGCGGCGTGCTGGAACGCTCCGGCACCATCGCCGTGGTCGGCGAGGCGAGCGACGGCACCGGCGCACTCGAACTGGCCCGCCGCCACCGCCCGCAGGTCCTGCTGCTGGACGCCGCCCTGCCCGGCATGGAGGGTCTCGCCGCCGTCCGCATGATCCGCAGGCACGCCCCCGGCACCCAGGTGATCATGCTCTGCACCCCGCCCACGGAGGAGCTGCTGTTCCCCGCACTGCGCGCCGGAGCAGCGGGCTTCCTGCCCAGGAACGGCGACCCCGACACCCTCGTGACCGCCGTCCGCGCCGTGGCCGCGGGCGAAGCCGTCCTCTCCCCGTCCGCCACCCGCGCCCTCGTGGACCACTTCACCGGCGCCGACTCGGACCGCCGCGACGCCGCCCGCAGCCGCATCGGCCTGCTCACCCGCCGCGAACAGGAGGTGCTGGTGTACCTGGCCCAGGGCATGGCCAACGCCCGCATCGCCCGGCTGATGTACCTGTCGGAAGGGGCGATCAAGGCCCACGTCAGCCGACTGCTGACGAAACTCCGCTGCGACAACCGCGTCCAAGCCGCCCTCATCGCACGCGACGCCGCCCTTCCCTGCTGAAGTCCACCCCTGTCGCAACGGCGCGACAACCAGCCTATCCAGGCCTGATCGCATCGCGAAGCAGGTCACCCGGTTGGCCCCGTCGCGGTGATGTCCCTTTCCCGCCAGCATTCGACGGCGCACACGGGCACTATTGAGGACATGCACCACTCCGCGCCCTCGGCCCGCGCGTCCATCGTCGAGCGCGCAACACTTCTGCTCGCCGACGGTTTCGTCGACCGCTCCGGCGTCCGCGCACTGGCGTCCCACCTGGGTTGCACCACAAGCCATCTGCGCACCCAACTGGTCGACTCCCTGGGCGCCGACGCCCGAACCCTCTCCGCCGCGTTCGCCGCCGGCCGCGCCCTGCCCGCCATCACCGCACTCCCGCACCAGATCCCGCTCCGCCTGCCGTTCCACACCCCGCTGTTCCCCGACAACCTCTTCGGACACCTCATCGCCACCGCCGTCCCCGGCGTGGAGGAGTGGCGCGACAACACCTACCGCCGCACCCTCCGCCTCCCGCACGGCCCGGGAATCGCCGCACTCAGCCCCCGCCCCGACCACGTGGCAGCGGTGTTCGCCTTGACCGACGTCCGCGACCTGCCCGCAGCGGTGGCCCTGTGCCGCTTCCTGCTGGACCTCGACGCCGACCCGTCCGCCATCGACACGGCACTGGCCGCGGACCCGGTCCTCGAACCGTTGGTGCACAAGGCCCCCGGCCGCCGCGTCCCCCGCACCGTCGACGGCGCCGAGTTCGCCGTCCGAGCAGTCCTCGGCCAACAGGTCTCCACCGCCGCAGCTCGCACCCACGCCGCCCGCCTGGTCCAGCGCTTCGGCACCCCGGTCGCCGACCTCCACCTGTTCCCCCTGTCGTTCGACCCGGCGACCCTGGCCGTGCCGACCTCCCGCCGCACGACCATGGCCGCGCTGCTCGGTGCCCTGGAGTCCGGTTTGGACCTGTCGATGTCCGCGGACCCCACCGTCGTCCGGGAGGCTCTGCACGCTTTGCCCGGCTTCGGGCCGTGGACCGTGGAGTCCATCGCGATGCGCGCCCTGGGAGACCCGGACGCCTTCTTGCCGACCGATCTCGGGATCAAGCTGGCGGCTGCGTCACTCGGGTTGCCGGTGACTCCGGCGGCGTTGAGCCGGCGGGCTGCGGAGTGGCGGCCTTGGCGGTCCTATGCGGTGCAGCACCTGTGGGCCACCGGGGAGCACGAGGTGAACCGCATTCCGTCGTGATCCGGCCATGGCTCGCACCGCCGGAGTGCGGCTTCCGCGCGCACGTCATGGCTTCCGCCGCTCACGGCGTGATCGCTTCCACCGCGCGGCTTCCGCCTACGACTTGGCTTCTGTGCCCACGGCCTGGCTCGCACCGTCCGCACCGCTTGTGGCGCGGTTCCGCCACCCCTACCGCGTGCCCGCCTACTGCCTGACCCCCGCCACCCGAGGCGCGCCCCCGCCATCCACCGCACGGTTCCCGTACCGCCGCTGCACGTTGGCGTACATCGTCCCCGTCGACCCCTCCGCCACGAACCCCGGCAACGCCGGCACATCCCTCGAAACCCCTTGCAGCGCCTCGAAAACCTCCCGCGCCGACCCCGGCCGCCCGTCCGGCTCCTTGGCCAGCAACCGCTGCACCACCCCGTTGAGCCCGCCCGCGACGGCTCGCGGCACCTCGCGCACGTGCCGTTCGAACACCGCGTACGCCGTCGGGCCGGTGAACAGCTGTGCGCCGGTCAGCATCTCGTGCAGCACGCACCCCAGCGCGTACAGGTCGCTGCGCGGCTCGGCGACTCCGCGCTGGATCTGCTCGGGCGCCATGTACGAGGGGGTGCCCAGGATCTGGCCGGCGCGGCTGAACGGGGCCACGTCGCTCTCCCGCAGCAGGGCCAGGCCGAAGTCGAGGACCTTCACGGCGCCGTCGGGGCAGAGCATCAGGTTCGTGGGCTTGAGGTCGCGGTGGCAGATGCCGCGGTCGTGGGCCGCGGCCAGCACGGCGGCGGTCTGGGCGGCGATGTTGGCGGCCCACGGTTCGGGCAGGGGGCCGAACTCGTCGACCAGGTCGGCGATGGTGACGCCGTCAACGAACTGCATCACCTGGAACAGGCGCTGGTCATACGTGCCGAAGTCGTAGAGCACCGGGACGCCGGGGTGTTCGAGCTTCGCCACGATGCGCGCTTCGCGTGCGAAGCGCTGCTGGACCTCCTCGTCGCTCCCGGGCAGTTGCAGGAGCTTGACCGCCACGCGGCGATCCAGGCGCAGGTCGCGGCCGCGGTGCACGGCGCCCATGCCTCCCCGGCCCAGCGGCAGGTCGTCGATCTCGTAGCGGTCGGCGATCAGCACCGGCGCAGCCTAACCGCCGCCGGCGACGGGCTGTTCCGGTTCGCGTGCGGGTCCCAGTCGCCTGTCCCGCGCGCTTCCTCGTCAGCGAGGCGGGCGAGACCGCGAATCCGGACATCTCGATCGG
Organism: Lentzea sp. NPDC036955; assembly: GCF_055608005.1. Taxonomy (NCBI): domain Bacteria; kingdom Bacillati; phylum Actinomycetota; class Actinomycetes; order Pseudonocardiales; family Pseudonocardiaceae; genus Lentzea; species Lentzea sp. NPDC036955. The sequence goes on from NZ_JBVJRC010000005.1 coordinate 547,835, forward strand.
GTGAATTGGGGTCACGGTGCGTGCTCATCGCCGTGCGCCCTACGCAGGTCCGATCTGGCCGCCGAGCAACCCGTTGTATCCCAAACGGACCAGCTCCGCAGCGCCCTCCAGGCTGTCCTCCAGGTCCCTGAGCTGCACGAACGCGCGGCCATAGCGTCGTTGTTCGTCCAGCGGCAGCGACGGGACCTGGGTGCGGCGGACGTCCAGGCGCGTCGAGCCGGTGGGGGTGCGGGCGAGCGCGGCGCGGAGCAGGCCGGTCAGGTAGTCCGGGTCGAGGCGGGCCGGGTCGATCTCGTAGGTCGCGCCGGTCGGGGACGTGACGACGTGCGGGCCGGGGGCCGCCCGGAGCAGGTCGCCGATGGTCGTCATCGGCGGCAGGACGCGGTCGTGCAGTTCCGGCGGCTCGGGCATCGAGTACTTCGCGCGGGTCTCCACGTAGGCGCGGCCGTGCTGGCCGCGCAGGCGGCCGGGGCTCAGGTCGACGTCGTCGTCGAGGAGGTCGAGCACGCGCGTGTTCGGATCGAGCGACTCCGGGCGGTCGACCGAGTCGGGGGAGTCGAGCAGCGTCACGTGCTCGGGTGCGCGGTCGCTCGGGTGCGGGTGGCGCAGCAGCCACAGGTCGCGGCCCGGCTGGACGGTGATCACCGCGGTCACGGCGCCGGCGCGCAGGAGGTTGCCGCGCACGCGTTTGCCGGCCCGGCGGGAAGCCGCGGCGGACGGCATCAGGATCGCGACGGGCGCGCCCGGCCTGGCCAGCGACAGGCAGTGCTGCGCCCAGGCCAGCTCGGGTTCGCCGCGCGGCGGCTGGCCGTGCGTCCAGCGCGGGTCACCGATCAGCTCCTCGTGGCCCCACGCGCGGTCGTGCCACGGCGGGTCGCACAGCACGGCATCCGCCTTCTCGACGATCCCGTTGTGGCGCAACGAGTCGCCGTCCACGACGTAGGCGTCCGGCAGGCGGCGGCGCGCGATCGCGGCCAGCACCGGGTCGAGCTCCTGGCCCACCTTGCGGCGCGCACCGGCCAGCTTCAGCAACGAACCGGTGCCGCACGCCGGGTCGGTCACCGTGCCGTCGTGGGCTTCGGTCAGCGAGACCATCAGCCGCGCGACCTCCGGCGGCGTCGGGTTCAGCAGGCGGGAGTGGGCGGCCGCGTACCGCTCGTGCAGGTACTCGAACGTCGCCGCGTCCGCCTCCACGGCCAGCAGCGCCGAACCGAGCTTCAGGTCGTCGACGGTGCGCAGCTGGGTCCAGAGGCGCTCGGCAGGGGAGACGCGGAACGGCTTGCCGTTGCGCCGCAGCCATGCTTCCACGTCGCGCAGCAGGTACAACGGACTGGAGGCCGTGCCACCGACCGGCGCCGGGAAGTCGTCGAACCGGCGCCGCCAGTTCGACACGGCCGCGCGGCCCACGTCTGCCAGGCGCGCGATGTCACCGGCGTTGACCGTCTCATCCATGTTCACAACCGTATTGCTTGTGAAGTGACTTCACAAGTGATCTACTGGTGGCATGACACACGAGCTGCGCATCGCCGTGGCCACCGATCCGGGGCTGGTCCGTGAGCAGAACGAGGACTCGGTGTACGTCCGCGCGGACCTGCAGGCGGTGGCCGACGGGATGGGCGGCCACGAGCACGGCGAGCTCGCCAGTGCGATCGCGGTGGACGTTCTGGCGCACTGGCAGGGCGACCTCGGCCCGGCCGTCAGCGAGATCGCGCGCCGGCTCGACGAGGAGGCTCCGCAGGGCACCGGCACCACGCTGACGGCGATCCGCTGGGAGGGGCTCGCGTTCCAGCTGGCCCACATCGGCGACTCCCGCGCGTACGTGCTGAGGGAGGGCGAGCTGCGCCAGCTCTCCCACGACCACACCATGGTGCAGGCCCTCGTCGACGCCGGCCGGCTGACGCCGGAGGAGGCCGCCGGGCACCCGCGCCGCGCGTTCGTGCTGCGGGCGCTGCAGTCCGGCAACTCGCACGACCCGGACCTGTCCTGGCACCAGGCGCACCTCGACGACCGCTACCTGCTGTGCAGCGACGGTCTCACCGACTACACCGACCTGGGCGACGTGCACGAGATCCTGCAGTCCACAGAGGACGGCACGGAGGCCGCCTGGCAGCTCGTCGCGCTGGCCAACGGCAACGGCGGCCCGGACAACATCTCGTGCGTCATCGTCGACGTCGTCCGCAAGAAGTGGTGGCAACGCTAGAAGGCAAGCGCCGAGGACCAAGCGCCGCAAAGCAGAAGTGGCCCCCGGGAAGCTTTCCCGGGGGCCACGACCGCAGCTCAGACCGTCAGAGGTTCGACGGCATGCCCGACTCGTCCGCCTGCGCGGTGGACGACGAGCTCAGCAGGTCCTTCACGATCTTGTTGGCCTTCTTCACGGCCGGCGTGATCATCTTGATCTTCACCTTGCCGTTGGAGAGCGTGCCGCCCACCTGGAACGTCTCGGTCTCCCCCGGCAGCGGCAGCGCCTGGCAGCCCGTGAACTGCTTGCGCGGCGTGGCACCGGTCTGGAAGTAGAACGTGATCGGGTCGTCGACGCAGTCCGTGTTGTACGGGAACAGGCCGTGCGAGCCCTCGTTGTCGACGCTGATCAGCTTCGCGCCCGGCAGCGCCTTCGTGGTGGACACGCCACCCTCGTACGGCGTCGCCGCGTCCAGCTCGCTCTGCGCCAGCAGCACGCGCGGGAAGGTCTTCTTGTCCGGCGCGGGCTTCGAGTTCTTGGTCTGCCAGTACGCGCACAGCGGCGTGCTCATGAACGGCGCGATGAACGGCGCGTTCACGGTCAGGTCGGCCTTCCAGTAGTTCCAGTACTGCAGGTTCTGGTTCCACTGGCCGTCCTGGCAGCGGATCGCCTCGAACGTCGCGTCCCAGGTCTCGACCTCGGCGGCGGCCGTCGTGGACTTGACCGCGACGCGCTCCTTCTTCTCGATGGCCGCGAGCGCGTTCGCCTTGGCCTTCGCGATGAACTCGGCGTTCTCCGGCGACAGACCCGGACGCGCCAGCATCTTCGCGACGAGCGCCTCGACGCGCTGGGCGGTGGTGCCCTCGGTCACCGTGCCGGCCACGGTCGCCACCGCGGAGGCCGCGACCTCGTACTGGCTGGTGTCGTACATCGCCGGGATGATGAACCAGGCGGTGAACAGCTGGCCGAGGAAGTCGCGCGTGCCGCCCGCCTTCTCCCAGTTCTTGCGGATCTCGAACGGGTCGGTGCCCGCCTCGTAGATCGCGTTGTTGCGCGCCACGTACGGCAGCAGCGCCTCCTGGAACTGCCGGTCACGGCTGCGCGGCTGCAGGTCCCACGTCTTCTCGAGCGTGGTCTGCGAGGCGTCGACGGCCGAGTCGAGCAGGAAGCGGTGCACCTTGCCCGGGAACACCGTGGCGTACCAGGTGCCCAGCCACGTGCCGTAGGAGTAGCCGATGTACGAGGTCTTCTTCTCCCCGAGCAGCACCCGGATGAAGTCCATGTCGTACGCGGTCTGCTCGGTGGTGATGAACTGCGTGAGCGGGTTCTCCAGGCAGCCGGCGACCTTCGCGCGGTTCAGCACGTCCTCGTCGGTCGAGCTCGGGACCGTGTAGGAGCACTTGAGCGGCGTGGACAGGCCGACGCCGCGCGGGTCGAACCCGATGAAGTCGTACTGGCTCGCCAGAACCGGTGCGCGCAGGGCCATCGCCGCACCCCACGGCAGGCCGGAGCCGCCGGGGCCACCGGGGTTGACCAGCGCGATGCCCTGGCGGGCGGTGCCCTTGTAGGCGGTCTCGGTCTTCGAGACCCTCAGGTCGATCGTGTTGCCGTCCTGCGGGTTGTGCCAGTCACGCGGCACCTTGACCGTGGCGCACGCGAGCCCCTTGACGGTCTTGAACCGCGCGACCGTCTCCTCCGCGACGCCGGGGAAGGTGCACTCCTCCCACTTGATCGTCTGGGTGGTCAGCGCGCCCGCGAGCGCCGCCGTGTCCGGGTCCGCCTTCGGTGCGGCCTGCGCCCCCGGTGAGAGCGCGAGGCTCGAGACGGCGAGCGCCCCGGCCAACGCGACTCTGAGAGTCTTCGTCACTGTCGATCCCTTCCTGCCCCCGCACGGCCTGATGAGCCCGTGCCTTCAGAGGAGGAGAAAGGTTTTCAACGCCGTTTAACACGTCTGGGTGATGGCAGAAAGTCGCCATGTCTGGAATCCGTCACCAAAGAGTGCCACAGAGTGATGAACGACTGCCGCACGCTAACCCGTTGTGATCAAAGCCAGCCGCGCCGTGACGCCTGCACCCCGAGCTGGAACCGCGTCTGCGCCCCCAGCAACTGCTGCAGCCGGCTCACGCGCCGGTGCACCGTCCGGTCGCTGACGCCGAGCTCCCGCGCGATCGACTCGTCCGTCAGGCCCGCGCTGAGCAGTGACAACAACCGGTGCGTCGCCAGCGTCGGCTCGCCACCGACGCTGTCCTGCCCGCCGGCCGTGACCGGCACGCCCATCCGCCAGAACGCCTCGAACAGCTCGATCAGCGCGCTCAGCAGCACGGACGGGTGAATGAGCAGGGCGACGACGTTCGCGCCCGTCACCGTCGGCACGGCGATCAACGCCCGGTCCGAGTCCGCCACGACGAGCTTCAACGGCACCCCGGGGAACGCCCGCGCCTGCTCGCCGACCGCGATGCTCTCCTGCACCGACGCGAACCCCTGCGGGTCCTGCAAGAGCGACGAGTCGTAGACCACCCGGTAGGAGACCCCGCGGGCCAGCGCCGGCGGCTGCGCGGGACTCGCCTCCGGCTGCGGGCTCAGGTACGAACCGGGGTCGAGCGCCCGCACCTCGGTCTTGGCCTGGCTCTGCATCTCCTCGAACGCGGTGATCACCTCGTCCGCGTCCCTGAGCACCTCGACGAAGTCCGCGTCCAGCCCGCCCCGCCCGGCGTAGGCCCGCGCCAGCACCTCCGCGGTCTCCCTGGCCCGCTGGGCGGCGACCTCGTGCTCGGAGGCGATCGCCGTCAACGCCGACCGCGGCGGCCGCACGTGCCCACCGCGGGTGAGCCCGAGCCGTTCGAGCTCCTCCAGCGCCGCACCGGGATCCGCCCTGCCGCCGCGCAACAACGCCAGGTACAGCCGTTCGGCCTCCGCCGACAAACCCCCGCGCACACCGCTCCCTCCGGTCTGAACCGAAGGTACCTGCTGCGATCAGGCGGCGGCCCGGTTGAGCGCACCGAGGAAGAGCGCGTCGAACGCCCGGTCGGACAACACCCTGCGGGCGAACAGGATCGGCCGCGCACCGAACCCCGCCGCGTACCGGGTCCTGGGCCTGCGCGCCCGAGCGGCCCTGACGATGACGTCCGCGATCACCTCCGGTTCCGACCCGCGTTCGACCTGTGAGAAGAACGCCGCGAGCGCCTCGGCCTGCTTGCGGTAGGCCCCCTGCCCGGACGTCCTGCGGAGGTTGTCCACCGCGATGCCGCCCCACTCGGTCTTGATCGCACCCGGCTGGATCACCACGACGTCGATCCCGAACGGCTTGAGCTCCAGCCGCAGCGAGTCGCTCAACCCCTCCACCGCGAACTTCGTCGAGTGGTACCACCCGCCCAGTGGCTCGTAGATCCGCCCGCCGATCGACGACACGTTCACGATCCGCCCGCTGCCCGCCTCCCGCATGTGCGGCACGACCAGCTGCACCAACCGCGCCAGCCCGAACACGTTGACCTCGAACTGGTACCGCCCCTCGGCGAGCGGCACGTCCTCGAACGCCCCGTACGACCCGTAGCCGGCGTTGTTGACGAGCAGGTCGATCCGCCCGGTCTCCGCGACCACCCGCTCGACCCCGGCGACCATCGACGCGTCCTCGGTGACGTCCATCCGCACCACCTCGATGCCGCGCTCGGCAAGCCCGTCCATCCGCTCGACCCGTCGTGCCGCGGCGTAAACCGCGTAGCCCGCCTCGTGCAATGCCAGCGCCGTCGCCTCGCCGATGCCCGACGACGCGCCCGTGACCAGTGCGACCTTCATGTCCGCGCTCCTAACTAACCGGTTGGTTGCTAACTCCAGGCAACCACGGTCGCGGTCGACTGTCAACCAACTGGTTGGTTAGAATCGGTCCGTGGTGAGGGACAGGGAAGCAACCAAGGCGAAGCTGCTGGCGGCGGCGCTGACCGAGTTCGCGGCGCACGGCATCGCCGGCGCGCGCGTCGACCGCATCGCCGCCGGTGCCGGGTGCAACAAGGCGATGATCTACGCCTACTTCGGCAGCAAGGAGGACCTGTTCGAGGAGGTCCTGAAGATCCAGATCGCGGCCGTGGTCGAGGCCGTCCCCATCACGCCGGACGACCTGCCGGGGTACGCGGGGCGGTTGTTCGAGACGTACGCGCGTCGGCCCGAGCTGCTCAGCCTCGCCGGGTACCACCGGCTGGAGAACGGGTTCGAGGCGATCTCCCGGGCCGAGGGGGAGGCGCACGTGGCGAAGGTGGCCGCGATCGCCGAGGCGCAGGAGCGCGGGGTGCTGCCGGGGGAGTTCGAGGCCGAGGAGCTGCTCGCGCTGACCGTGCACATGTCGATCCTGGCGTTCTCCACGCCGGTGGCGAGCAGGGAGCTGGTCGAGCGGGCGGTCGCGAAGCTGATCGCCGGCTAGCCCCTGCGCAGCAGGTAGGTGTCCATGATCCACCCCTTGCGCGCACGGGCTTCCTCCCGCACCGCACGGATCTCGGCAGCCACGTCCCCGACCCGCCCGGACACCAGGACCTCGTCGGGCATCCCCAGGTACGCCCCCCAGTAGATCCACGTGTCGGGGTCGACGCCCTCGAAGGAGTACTTCGCGTCCAGCATCACGGCCACGTCGTCGACGTCGGCGGGCCAACCCTCGGACAGGCGGCGGCCGGTGGTGATCTGCACGGGGCGGCCGACCTGGTTCAGCGCCACGCGGTGGCCGGCGGTCAGCGCGGCCACGGAGGTGACGCCGGGGACGACCTCGACGGTGAACTCCAGGCCGCGGGCCAGGAGGTCGTCGAGGATCGCGAGGGTCGAGTCGTACAGGGAGGGGTCGCCCCACACGAGGAACGCGCCGACCTCGTCGTCGCCGAGCTGGTCGAGGAGGGCGGCGCAGACGTCGGCGCGGTCGCGGCGCCAGGCCTCGATCGTCTGCACGTAGTTGTCGGGGGTGCGGTCGCGGTCGGGGTCGCGGCCTTCGAGGACGCGGTAGGGGCCCGTCGCGTGTTCGGCCACAATGGACTGGCGGAGGTCGACCAGCTCCTGTTTGACGGCGCCCTTGTCGAGCACGAAGAACACGTCGACCGTCCGCAGGGCCTTCACGGCCTGCAGGGTGAGGTGGTCGGGGTTGCCCGCGCCGATGCCGATGACCAGGATCTTTCGCACCACGACACCCTAGACCAGAGGTGGGATCATCCGCGCCGGTCGACGACCGCGACGAGTTTGCCGCGGGTGCGGGTGAAGTCGGCCAGGCCGACGTTCTCCACGCGCACGGTGAGCGGGCGGTCCTGTTCCACGGCGGCCGCCACCTCTGCGTAGCGGGCGAGCAGGGTGCGCCGGCTCGTGGCCGGGTCGGGTGCGCGGCCCTCTTCCAGGCGCACCACCAGTTTCTCGCCTGACGCGGACTCGTCGAGCACGAGCTGCAGTGCGCCGGAGTAGCCGAGCTCGTCCTCGACGATCATCAGGAAACGGCGGTAGTCCAACGTCTGCGCGGCGGTGCGGAACGCGTCACCGGTGCGGTCGAACTCGGTGAGCACTCCGCGGCTCCTCCGTTGCTGGGCGAATGGTTGTACCAATCGGACGTTACCGATCGGTACAACCGCCGTTCAGTCGAGCGAACGGGCCCAGCAGGGATTTTCGGTCCGCAGGGCGACCGGGATCACAGGCAGGGGAACGAGGTTGACCGTTGACCCCGATCGCGAAACGCGGTCAGGCGGCCACGTGGATGATCCGCACCGGCTTCTTCGGTGCGCCGTCGAGCGTTCCGTCCGGCTGCGGCACGATCCCGGCCGCCACGATCCGGTCCAGGGTGTCCATGCCGGACACGACGTGGCCCAGCACCGTGTAGACCGGCTTGATGTTCGCGAAAGAGTGCACGATGAAGAACTCGCTGCCGTTGGTGCCCGGCCCCTGGTTGCCGTACGCGATGGTGCCGCGCGGGTAGGTCTCCGCACCGCTGACCTCGTCGGCGAACCGGTAGCCGGGACCGCCCTCCTCCGCCCGGTGGATGTCACCGCATTGCAGCACGCCCAGCCGCGCGGTGTCCGTCAGCCGCCAGCACTGCGTCATCGTGTAGAACCAGCTCCGCGCCAGGTGCGCGAAGTTCGCCACCCCGCACGGCGCGGTGGCGCGGTCCAGCTTCGCGACCACGACGCCGTAGTTCGTCACGATGGTGACCTTCACGGTGCCGCGGGCCGGGACCGTCGACGGCGGTGGCTGCACCGGGCGGGCGGCCGGGTTCTCCGGCGTGGGGATGAACTCGCAGCGCGCGGTCGGCGGTGCCGCGTGTGCGGTGGCGGGGGCGAGGACGACCATCATCAGGACGGCGAGCAGTAGCCTCATGGCCGCCGACCGTAGTCCCGGCTCCACGCCTTGTCAGCACCTCGACGGCGCCTTGGGCAGCTCCCGCGGCACCGCTGCCCGGTGCGTCCATAGCACTGTTGCGAGCCGCTCCCCGCACGCACTGGCCGAAGAGGCAGAAACCCGGAGCCGTGCAGGTGAAGGGCTGCCCCGATAACGATATCGCGCTACTGCCGCGGTAACCGGATTTCAAAACCCAGCAACGGTCAACGACGAAGGTTCCGGAACTCGCGCGAAACGCCGTGCGTCAAGTCAGGTGGAAAGTCGTGACGGCACCGGGCGCGGGAGACCCCCGTTGCGCCCCTCGGGTGTCCGCCAACAGGTGGAGGGCACGGGCACAGCGCGTGGTCGAACGGGGAAAGGTGCCCGAATCCCCGCCGAGCAGCCAAAAGTCGTGCGAAAATCGGCGCGGTCCACCCGTGGGCGGGAACCGGCGACGGACCGGAACCGCCGTCGTCACGCTGTCGGACGAACTCGTGGGGCGGATTGGGTGAGCCGGCTCGCCGGCTGCCGCGACGGTGCTGGGATTTCATTCGCGCGGAAAACAGAACAGTGATTTGCGGTAACGTCGGACTCGTATTGGTTGGTCACCTCATCGGAGTAACGGCGGTGCCGCGGTCATGAGGAGTCGGGCATCATCACCTGGCCCGACCAAGTCGCAGAACGAGGGGTCTCGTGTGACCATCTTCCGTGCCGGCCGGACCGGAGCGTGGTGGATGTACCTGGTGGCAGGTCACCTGCTGCTGGGGGTCTACTACCTCATCCCGGTGAGCCCGGCTGGCACAACGGGGCAGACGGTGCGCGTGGTGCTGTACTGCACGATCTCCGCCTCGGCCGCGATCGCCATGTTCGCCGGCGTCCGCCGCAACCGGCCGCAGTGGCGGCGCCCGTGGGTGCTCCTCGCACTGAGCCAGGTCGTCTACGCGCTGGCCGACCTCACGTTCTACGCCTCGCACTACATCTTCCGGTACACGCTCTACCCGTCGTACGCGGACGTCCTCTACCTGGGCCACTACCCGCTGATGGTGGCCGGCGTGATCATGCTGATCCGCCGCCGCACACCGGGGCTGGACCTGCCGAGCCTGCTCGACGCCGCCGTGCTCGCCGTGGTGGCCGGCATGGCGTCCTGGCTCTACGTCATCGGCCCGCAGGCCCGGCTCACCTCGCCGGCGCTGGTCAAGCTCGCCTCGCTCGGCTACCCGATGATGGACCTCGCGCTGTTCGTCGTGGCCCTGCGGCTGATCTTCGGTGCCGGACCGCGGCCGCGCGCGTTCGTGCTGCTGACGGCGAACCTGCTGGGCATCCTCACCGCGGACACGATCTACGTGCTGCAACGCCTCGACGGCAGCTACCACGCGGGCAACTTCCTCGACGCCATCTGGCTCTCGGCGAACCTGTGCATCGGTGCCGCCGCTCTGCACCCGACGATGGCGCGGCTCGTGGACCGCGCGCACATGAAGGACGTCGGCCTGAGCCGCGGCCGGATCATCGCGCTGTCGTCGGCCGCGCTGGCCGCGCCGGTGCTGATGCTGGTGCACGACGTCGGCGAGTCGTCGCAGGACGTGGTGGTGATCGCGGCGGGCAGCGCGCTGCTGTCGCTGCTGATCATCGCGCGGCTCGCGGGCCTGGTCGCCGACCAGCGCAAGCTCGCGATCACCGACAGCCTCACCGGCCTGCACACCCGCCGGTTCTTCGAGGCGCAGCTGCCGCTGGAGATCTCGCGGGCACGTCGCAACGACGGGTCGGTCGCGGTGTTCATCATCGACGTCGACCGGTTCAAGTCGATCAACGACAACTACGGCCACCCGGCCGGTGACGACGTGCTGATGGAGGTCGCCGCCCGGTTGCGCGCGGCGTCGAGGTCGGGGGAGGTGCTCGCGCGCTACGGCGGTGAGGAGTTCGCCCTGCTCGTCCCGGACGCGGGCCCCAACCGGCTCTCGGTGATCGCGAACCGGCTGCGCGAACGCGTTGCGGAGAAACCCATCCCGGTCAACGCGGGCAACGACGACATCCCGCTGTCGGTCACGGTGTCGGTGGGCTCGGCGAGCTTCCCGACGCACGGCGACGGCCCCGACGACATCGTGGTGATCGCCGACCGCGCGCTGTACGCGGCGAAGGCCGCAGGCCGCAACCGGATCGCGGTCGGCCCCGAGCCGCTGCCCGCCGTCGACCCGGACACCGACGGCGCGATGGCGGAGTTCCTCTGCCAGGTCGCCGACCGCGTGGACGGCTGGCTGCACCGCTACGACCACAGCCGGTCCGTGTCGCGCTGGGCCGGGGTGGCCGCCGGGGAGTTCGGCCTCGACGCACCCACGACCAGGGTCGCCCAGCTGGCCGGCCGGCTGCACGACATCGGCAAGATCATCATTCCGGAGGTCGTGCTGACCAAGCCGGGCGCGTTGTCGGAGGAGGAGTGGCGGCTGCTGCGCCAGCACCCGGACTTCGGCTACCGGCTCGCGCGGATGGTGCCGGGGTTCGCGGGCGTCGCGCACGTGATCCGCCAGCAGCACGAGCGCTACGACGGCACCGGCTACCCCGACGGCCTGAAGGGCGCGGACATCCGGGCCGAGGCGCGCATCCTCTCGGTGTGCGTCGCCTGGGCCGCAATGCGGTCGAACCGTCCACACCAGACCGCGCTGGACGAGAACCGTGCGCGGCGGGAACTCTGGGCAGGGCGCGGCGAACAGTTCGACCCGGACGTCGTGGACATGTTCCTCGACCTGCACACGCAGGGCAGCATCGGAACGTTGCGCCCCTCCGGTCTGTCCGTGCAGGAGGCCGGCTTCCCCGCCGACTTCCGGCCCTGACCCGCGGCGGTTCGTGCGCGAGATCATCCGTTCGGCCGAGCCGGATCCTGCCCAACACCTCCGGAACCACACCGGACAGGTGCGAGACTTCACCTGGTTCGAACCAGGGGGAAGATCGCATGGTCCGCAAGTCGCTGGCGGCACTCGTCGCCGTGCTCACGGTCGTGGCGGGAACGATGCCCGCCGCCTCGTCGTCGGGCGGACCGACCCGGCCGGTGCGGTCGTGCGCGGCGCTGGTGCGCTCGTACCCGGTGCCGGACGCGCGGACGCGGGTCGAGTCGGCCGTGGTCGTGCCGGCCGCGGGCAGGGTGCCGGAGTTCTGCGACGTGCGGGGCACGATCGAACCGGACGTCCGGTTCCAGCTGAAGCTGCCCACCCGGACCTACCGCGGCCGGTACGTCCAGTACGGGTGCGGCGGGTTCTGCGGGTTCCTGGAGCCGGCGAAGTTCCCCCAGTGCGGTCCGGCGTTCGGCGACGCGGCGGTCGCGACCACCGACGCGGGCCACCGGACGCCGCCGGAGGACCCCACGGACACGACGTGGGCGCGGTCGGACCAGCAGGCGCGCGACGACTTCTTCTTCCGCGCACCGCACGTGCTGGCACGGGTGTCGAAGGTGCTCGTGCGGAGCTTCTACGGCGTCGCACCGGCGAAGTCGTACTTCACCGGCTGCTCGAACGGCGGCCGCCAGGCGTTGCAGCTCGCCCAGCGCTACCCGCACGACTTCGACGGCATCGTGGCCGGCGCGCCGGCCGGCTACTTCGGGGCGCTCGTGGGCTACCAGGCGTGGATCACCCGCAACGCCATCCCGAACGACAAGATCGACCTGCTGCACGCCGCCGTGCTGCGCGCGTGCGACGGTCTCGACGGGCTGGTGGACGGCCAGCTCGACGAGCCGCGGCTGTGCCGCTTCGACCCGGCCGTGCTCGCCGGTCAGCTGACCGAAGACGAGATCGCCCGCGCCCGCCGGCTCTACGCGGGCCCGTCCGACGGCGGTGTCCGGCTCTACCCCGGTGGTCAGTCGTACGGCTCGGAGCTGGGCTGGAAGTACTGGACCAACCCGGTCGACGGCCACTCGATCTCCGGTCAGCTCGCCGACGACGCGCTGAAGAACCTCGTCTACCCCATCGGACAGCCACACTCCTCTGTGGACTCGTTCGAGTTCACCGTGCGCGAGCTGCACCGCGTGGCACGGGAGGCGGTGAAGGCGAACGCGATGTCGCTGGACCTGCGGGAGTTCCGGCGTGCGGGCGGCAAGCTGGTCGTCTGGCACGGTGCCGCAGACCCCGGCATCCCGGTGCAGGGCACGCTGGACTACTGGCAGCGGCTGACCGGCGGCCGGACGCAGGACTGGGCCCGCCTGTTCGTCGTGCCCTCGCTGCACCACTGCGCGCGCGGTGACGAGCTGACCGACTTCGACCCGTTCCCCGCGCTGGTGCGGTGGGTGGAGGGTGGTGCGGCACCGGCGAAGGTGGTCGCGGAGGGACGGGACGGCTCCGGTGCCGTGACCCGCACCCGTCCCGTGTTCCCCTATCCGGCCCGCGCCGTGTACGACGGCACCGGCAGCACCGACGACGCCGCGAACTTCGTGCCGGCGCCGGGCCCCGTGCTGCGCGACCGCATCCTGTGGGCCGGCGAGGGCCTCTACCGCTCCGGCCCCGTCGCCCCCTGACCCCCGCTGCTGGCAAGGCATCTGCAAGTACGACCAACTTGCAGATGCCGGCGGAAGCAGGGTTGGAGGAACTTTGCGATGGCGGCCGTCAACGCGGCGTCCGTGCTGCGCGTGGACTGGTGGCCCGCGTCGCCGACGAACACGAGCTCGGCGTCGGGCCACCGCTGGGCGACCTCCCAGGCGTTCTCCGGCGGACCGCCGAAGTCGTACCGGCCGTGGATGAGCACGCCCGGGATGCCGTGCAGGCGATGGAGGTTGTCCAGGACGTGGTCCGGTTCGAGGAACGCCTCGTTGCCCCAGTAGTGCGTGATGATCCGGGCGAGCGTGTACGACGTCAGCGGGTCCTCGTACCGCGTGCCGGCGAAGTCCGTCGCACCACCGGCCATGAGCGCGAGGTCCCACCTGTTCCAGTCGTGGGCGGCTTTCGCGCGGGTATCGGGATCGTCGGAGTTGAGGAGCCTGTTGTAGGCGACGGCCAGGTTGCCGTCCCGTTCCTCCTCCGGCACCCCGCGCTGGAACTCCGCGAACAGGTCGGGGAAGAACAACCGGGCCCCGCGGGTGAGCCACGCGTGCTCCTGCGGCCGGGACGTGGTGACCGCGCTGATGATGAGCTCGCTGACCCGGTGCGGGTGCTGGATCGCGTACGCCAGCGCGAGCGTCGACCCCCAGGAGGCCCCGGCGATCAGCCACTTGTCGATGCCGAGGTGGTCGCGGAGCTTCTCGGCGTCGTCGATGAGGTGCTGGGTGGTGTTGTGCTCCATGCTCGTGGCGGGGTCACCGGCGTGCGGGGTGCTCTTGCCGCAGCCCCGCTGGTCCCACAGCACCAGCAGCCAGTGCTCGGGGTCGAAGTCCTCGCGCCACCGCCGGTTCAGCCCGCTGCCGGGACCGCCGTGGAACACGACCGCGGGCTTGCCCGCCGGGTTTCCGCTGACCTCGTAGTGAATTCGCTGCCCGTCACCGACGTCCAGCCAGTCCTCGGTCACCGGAACTTCTCGACGGCCGCGGCGATCGCCTCGCTCATGCTGCCGCCCTCCTTCGCCTGGTGCCCGGCGTCACCGAGAACCACCAGCTCGGCGTCCGGCCACCTCTTCGCCACCTCCCACGCGGTCCACAGCGGCCCGCCGAGGTCGTTGCGGCCGTGGATGAGCACGCCGGGGATGCCGTGCAGGCGGTGGAGGTTGTCCAGGACGTGGTCCGGTTCGAGGAACGCCTCGTTGCCCCAGTAGTGCGTGACCACCCGTGCCGTCGTGTAGCGGAAGAGCGGGTCCTCGTAGGGCGTGCCGGTGAAGTCGTTGTCGCCGCCGGTGACCGTGGCGAGGTCCCACTTGCTCCAGTCGTGGGCGGCTTTCGCGCGGGTATCGGGGTCGTCGGAGTTGAGCAGCCTGTTGTAGGCGAGGGCGAGGTTGCCGTCGCGGTCCTCCTCGGGGACGCCGTCGAGGAACCGCTCGAAGTGGTCGGGGAAGAACAGGCTGAGGCCACGGGTGATCCACGCGTGCTCCTGCGGCCGGGACGTGGTGACCGCGGCGATGACCAGCTCGCTGACCCGCTCGGGGTGCTGCTCGGCGTAGGCGAGCGCCAGCGTGGAGCCCCAGGAACCGCCGATGATCAGCCACCGGTCGATGCCGAGGTGTTCGCGGAGCTTTTCGGCGTCGTCGATGAGGTGCTGGGTGGTGTTGTGCTCCATGCTCGTGGCGGGGTCGCCGGCGTGCGGGGTGCTGTTGCCGCAGCCGCGCTGGTGCCAGATGACGAGCTTCCAGTGCTCCGGGTCGAAGTCGCGGCGCCAGCGGGCGCTGTTCCCGGGGGCACCGGGGCCGCCGTGGAAGACCACGGCGGGTTTGCCGTCCGGGTTTCCGCTGATCTCCCAGTGGACGCGGTTGCCGTCGCCCACGTCGAGGAGGCCCTGGTCGTAGGGCTCTGGATGGGGGTGCATGCGGTCAGGCTATTGCCGGGAACGGGGGAGGGCCCGTGGTTTTCCGCCGCCCCGCGCACGACGCGGTGGCGGGTCCGCCGCCCTTCGAGAGGGGACCCGCCACCGGTGCGGCCACGTCAGGACTTCTGCCGGGCGCCGATCTGGTCCAGCACCTCGGTCTGCGACACGATGATCTTGCCGGCCAACGCCTTCGAGCCCACGTGCACGCCCTTCGCCTGGGCGTCCTTCGCCATGTCCACGCCGCTGCGCAGGTGGCGGGACAACGTGGCCAGGTAGAGCGTGTCGAACTGGGTGCCCTGCGCGGTCTTGAGCGCCTCGACGTCCTTGGCGGTCATCATGCCCGCCATCTTGTGCGTCTCGTGGGGGGCGTCGCCGGGGACCTGGATGTTCCACGTGCGCAGGTAGGTCGACATCTGCTCGATCTCACCCGCCTCCGCGGCGGCGATCCGGTCGGCCACGTCGACGACGAAGGAGTCCTTGGAGCGTTCGACGGCGAGCTTCGAGATCTCGATCGTCTGCCGGTGGTGGGGGATCATGCGCAACGAGAACGTCGCATCCGCCTCGTTGGCCGCCGGTTCGCCGGAGCCGCCCCCGCCGAACGCCGAACAGCCCGTCAGTGCCAGCAGCCCCAGCACCACGATGAGCAGACGCGCACGCATGAAGCCTCCCGTCCTCGGTTCCCTGCCGAGGCATACGGAGGGGCGTTCTGCCCGGTTCAGAAGTTCCGCTGGCCGAGCTGCTCGGTCACCGCGGACACCACGTCGGGGTGGCCGAGGGGCAGCGGTGCGGGGATGCGGTCGTCGGCGCTGTCGTCGCTGCGCGCGATGACGCGGGCGAACGGCGCGGTGACCTCGGTCTCCGGGTCCACCAGCAGGACCGAGTTCACGAGGTGCTCGTGCCGGCCCACCAGGTCGACGACGTCGGCGGCGAGGGGTCCGCTGCACACCACGTCGAGGCGCACCGGCGCGTCGTCGTCGTGGTGGGCGGCGAGCACCTTGTCCACTGTGGACTTCCACTCGGGTGCGGCGGGGACGCGCAGCCACACCACGCGCAGGGTGTCGGTGAACGGGCGCCAGGTGGCGGGGATGCCCTCGTGCGGGGCCTCGCCCGCTGGATCGATCACGAGGACCGTTGGGGCACCTGCGGGTCCGTCGACGACGACGCCGGGGCCACTGGCTCGGGAGGGCTGGTCGAAATCACGCATGACGCGGGGATTCCCCGTCCGGAGGCGACTTACTCGGCTGACAGGACCAGTTGTCCCGGTGGACCGGCTGGTGCGGAACTCGTCGAACTTCGCTCCGGGTGACTCCTTGACCACTTTCGAAACGTCGGTTTATGGTCTAGACCACACCGATACTTGATCGGCGAGCGATCAGAAACGCCGTCGGTTCCCGCCCCTGCAACGGGGGTCCACCCCGCCTGGGAACGATCCAAGGAGTTCGGAAGAATGAAACTCACCAGGAAAGCGGCGCTCGTCATGGCCGCGGTCCCCGCAATCGTGCTCGTCACGCCCGTCGGTTCGGCCAGTGCGCACGGGTACGTGTCGTCACCGCCGAGCCGGTCGGCGCAGTGTGCGCAGAAGACCGTTCCCTGCGGTGCGCCCACGTACGAGCCGCAGAGCGCAGAAGGCCCCAAGGGCCTGATGAACTGCAACGGAGCGCGCGGCGACTTCGACGAGCTCAACGACGACAGCAAGGGCTGGCGGGCCACCAGCACCGGCACCAGCCTGACGGTGAGCTGGACGTTCACCGCCCGCCACCGCACGCGCGACTACGAGTACTACATCAACGGCTCGCGCGTCGGGTACGTCAACGGCAACAACGCGGCTCCGACCGACCCGGTGCGGCACACGATCAACCTGAGCGGCTTCTCCGGCCGCCAGAAGATCTTCGCCATCTGGAACATCGCCGACACCGGCGCCGCGTTCTACTCCTGCATCGACGTCAACGTGAACGGTGGCGGCACCCCGCCGCCCACCACCACGCCGCCGACGACGACGCCTCCGACGACCACCCCGCCCACCACGACCCCGCCGACCACGCAGCCGCCCGCGGGTGGCACGTGGGCCGCGAACACGTCCTACGCCGCGGGTGCCCAGGTCACCTACGGCGGCTCGACGTACCGCTGCCGGCAGGCGCACACCGCGCTGACCGGCTGGGAGCCGCCGAACGCGGTCGCGTTGTGGGAGAAGATCTGATCCGATGAGGCGCCTGGTGATCGCGGTCGCGGTCCTGGCGCTGGCGGGGTGCGGTGGAGGTGCCGCCGTGCCGGAGGCCCAGCAGCAACACCAGCAGGGCCACGGGCACGGTGCGGCGACCTCCACCGCACCACCTCCCGCTGCCACCGCGAGGTTCAACGACGCGGACGTCATGTTCGCGCAAATGATGGTCGCCCACCTGCAACAGGGCATCGACCTCGCGGTGGTGGCGAAGGCCATGGCCACCGCGCCGAAGGTCAAGGAGCTCGCCGGCGCGGTCGACGTGACCCAGCGCGAGGAGCTGGAGATGCTCAAGGGCTGGCTGAAGCTCTGGGGCAAGCCGGAGCAGCCGTCGAGCGACCCGAACGTGCACGCCGCCCACGGCGGCATGCCGCTGCTCGACGCCAAGGTCATCGCCGAGGTCAAGGACAGGAGCAAGGAGGAGTTCGACCTCGCCTACCTCAACCTGATGACCGGCCACCAGGGCGGCGCCGTCGAGATGGCGCAGACGGAGCTGAAGGACGGCTCCAACCCGGAGACCACCGCCTACGCCCAGCGCGTGCGGGACTCGCGGTCCGGTCAGATCCAGCAGATGCTGACGTTGATCAACGGGCAGTAGCCGGTCAGCGTCCGGTCAGCGGCCCGGTGTTGCCTGCCGGGCCATGGACGTGTTGATCTCGGGGGCCGGCGTGGCCGGCCCCGCACTGGCCTTCTGGTTGTCCCGCTTCGGGATCTCGGCCACGGTCGTCGAACGCGCGCCCTCGCTGCGGACCGGCGGCCAGGCCGTCGACTTCCGCGGCGAGGCGCACCTGTCCGTGCTGCGGCGGATGGGTCTGCTCGACGCCGTCCGCGCCGCCGCGACGACCCCGCGCGACATGGTGTTCCGCGGTGTCGACGGACGGGAACGCGCCCGGCTGCCCGCGTCGTTCACAGCGGGTGAGGTCGAGGTCCTCCGAGGGGACCTGTCCCGCCTGCTGCACGACGCGAGCGCCGCGGACGCGGAGTACGTGTTCGGTGACTGGGTCACGGCGCTGCACGACGACGGCGCCGGCGTGGACGTGGAGTTCGCCCGCGGCCGGCCGCGGCGGTTCGACTTCGTCGTCGGCGCGGACGGGATGCGCTCCGGCGTGCGGCGGCTCACCTTCCCGGACTACCGGCCGCGGTTCCAGGGCTACTACTTCGCCCTCTGGCCCGCCGACGGCGACGACCGGGACCTGACCTGCGCGCCGGGGGTGCTCAGCGCACCGGGCTGGGTGCTGTTCAAGTCGCCGGTGCCGCCGGAGCTGCTGCCCGACGAGCTGATCGCGCCCGACGTCTACTTCGACTCGATCAGCCAGGTGCGGATGCCGGCCGTCAGCTCGGGGCGGGTCACCCTGCTCGGTGACGCCGGGTACGGCTCGACGCTGGGCGGCATGGGCACCGGGCTCGCGGTCGTGAGCGCGTACGTGCTGGCCGGGGAGCTGGCCGCGGGCGGTGACGCGTTCGCCCGCTACGAGGCACTGGTCGGCCCGTACGCCCGCGGCTGCCAGGGCAACCCGGGACCGTTCCTCGCGCCGGGCACGCGGCTCGGCATGTGGGTGCGCGACCGGGTGTTCGGGTTCCTGGACAAGGCACCGGTGTTCGCGCGCATGGACCTCAGGGCCGCCACCGCGATCAAGCTCCCCGAGTACGCGCGAGTGCGCTGAGCGCCGCCTCCACCTGCTGCTTGGCGTTCGCGTGCATCCACCCGAACCCGAGCTCCCGGTCGGCGGCCAGCAGCAACCGCTCCGCCTCCGCCGGGTCGTCCCGGCGGCGGGCGATCTCCGCGAGACCCACGTGGGCCAGTGCCCTGGTCGCGGCGAGACCCGCGCGGGTCGCCAGGTCCAGCGCCTCGCGGTAGTCGCGTTCGGCGGCGTCCTGGTCGAGGTCGAGCAACCGGTCGGCGCGGCGGCCGCGCAGCTCGGCCAGCTCCTCGGTGGCACCCAGCTCACCGACGGCGCGCAGGGCCTCGTCGGTGAGGGCCAGCGCCTCGTGCGGGTCGTCGGTCAGGGTGGCGAGCACGTCGAGGACCTGGGCCGCGCCCCAGCGCTCACCGAGGTCCTGGAACCGGCGCAGGGCCTCCCGGGACCGTTCGACGGCCAGGGCGCGGTCGCCGTTCACCGCCCACTCGGTGTAGGCGGTGCTGAACGCGATCAGGCCCCGCACCCACGGGTCGGTGCTGTTCTCGACCGCCTCCTGCAACGGGGTGCGCGGGCGGTCGCGGTCGGGCGGCCCGGCCAGCATGGCCCACGCGATCAGCACGAACGGCTGGCGCACCGGGCCGCGCAGCTGCTCCAGGACACCGCGGACGCGTTCGGGTGCGGCCAGTGCCAGCAGGATCGCGTACTCCTCGCTCACCTGCTCGGGCACCACGCCGAGCAGGGTGCGCGCGATCGGCTCGACCTCGGTGCGGCTGCCCTTCACGTACAGGTACCAGGACAGGTCCGCGAGCAGGCGCAGAGCGGCCGCCGGCTCGTGGGCGGTGGTCCAGGTCAGCGCCTGCAGGAGGTTGGCGTGCTCCGCGCTCATCGCGGCGAGCCAGCGCAGCTGGCCGGGGCCGCGCAGCTCGGGGTCGGCGCGGCGGGCCAGTGCGCTGTAGAACGCGGCGTGCCCGGCGTCGGCGCGACCGTGCCGCGCGCAGAACTCGCGGATCGTCTCCAGCATGCGGTAACGGCCGTCGGCGGCTTCGACCAGCGACTTGTCCACCAGCGCTGCCAGCACCTCCAGGTCGTGCCCGCCCACCTGTTCCACGGCGTCGAGGGTGGCGCCACCGCTGAACGTCGCGACCGCCGTGGCGAGGTCGCGTTCGTCGGGCGTGAGCAGGTCCCAGCTCCACCCCACGACCGCGCTCAACGTCTGGTGGCGGGGTGCCGCGGCGCGGTTCCCCTTGGACAGCAGGCGGAACCGGTCGCCCAGCCGCCGCGCGATGTCCTCGGTGCTGAGGGTGCGGACGCGGGCGGCGGCCAGCTCGATGGCGAGGGGGAGGCCGTCGAGCTCGCGGCAGATGCGGTCGGTGTGCTCGTCGCGGGTGAACGACGGCCGCACGGCCCTGGCGCGCTGGACGAACAGCGCCACGCTCTGCTCGGGGTCGAGCGGCGGCACCGGGCACAGCGTCTCGCCGGTGATGCCCAGCGCCTCCCGGCTGGTCGCGAGGACCCGCAGCCGCGGGCACGTGCTGAGCAGGTGCTGGACCAGCCGCGCCGCCTGCTCGACGACGTGCTCGCAGTTGTCGAGGACGAGCTGGACCGCGCGGTCCTTCAGCGCGAGCGTCAGCCGTTCCTCCGGTGGCAGCACGGTTTCCTTGAGCCCCAACGCCTGCAGCGTCGCCGCGGCCACGTCGTGCACCGGTGCCAGGTCCACGAACACGGCGTCGTCGGCCGCCGCCCGCAGCGCGAGCCGGGTCTTGCCCGCCCCGCCCGGACCGGTGAGCGTGACCAGCCGGTCCTCGGTCAGTCCCGCGAGCCGCTCCAGCTCCGCCTGCCTGCCCACGAAACCGGTGAGCTGGGCGGGCAGCTCCCGCGGTGCCTGACCGCGCAGCAGCTGCACGTGGATCGCGCGCAGCTCGGCGGACGGGTCGGTGCCGAGCTCCTCGGCCAGCACGGCGCGGGCGTCCTCGAAGGCCTGCAACGCCTCGGCCGGCCGGCCCTGCTGGTGCAGCGCCTGCATCAGGAAACCGCGCAGCCGTTCGTCCAGCGGGTGCTGCCGCACGAGGTCCTGGATCTCCTGCACGTCCGCCCTGTGCAACCGGACTCGCGCGGCGATCAACCCGTGCGCGGCGCTCCGGCGTTGCCGTTCAAGGCGGTCGGCGTGCCCGGTCGCGGTCGTGCCGCCCAGTGCGGGCCCGCGCCACAACGCCAGCGCGTCGGCCAGCAGTGCCTCCGCCGCCTGCGGGTCACCCCGGTCGAGCGCCTGCTGCCCGGCCGCCGCCAGCGCCGCGAACCGGTGCGCGTCAACGGTGTCCGGGTCGAGCGCGAGGCGGTACCCGGCCGGGTGCAGCTCGACCAGCTCGGCCGCCCCGAGCGCCCGGCGCAGCCGCGACACCTGGCCCTGCAACGCGTTCGCCGCGTCGGACGGCGGTGCCTCGCCGTACAGCTCGTCGATCAGCCGGTCGACGGGCACGACCTCACCGGCCCGCAGCGCCAGCAACGCGAGCAGGGTGCGCGGCCGCGGACCGCCCACCGCGACCTTGCCCGCTGCGGTGCGGGCCTCCACCGGACCGAGGACGTCGACGTGCACCGGCTGATTCTGTCAGCGCGCGAACCGTCCCGGGCTGGTACCGAGCACGCGCCGGAAGTGCCGGGTCAGGTGCGACTGGTCGTGGAACCCGGCCAGCACCGCCGCCTCGGCCGCGGGCCGCCCCTCCAGCAGGTGCCGGCGGGCCAGGTCGACCCGCCGCCCGGTCAGGTAGCGGTGCGGCGGCAACCCGAACCGCCGGCTGAACGCGCGCACCAGGTGCGTGGGGCTGCTCTGCAGCTCGGCCGCCGCCTCCGCCAGCGTGAGACCCGCGGGCAGCGACGCGTCGAGCAGCTCCCGCAGCCGGTCGGCCAGCGTCGGGTCGGCGAACACCTGCGGTGCGGTCCCGGCGAAGTGGTGCGTGATCCGCTCGGTGATCAGCGCCAGCCGGCTCTGCGCCTCCAGCGGCTCGTCCAGCACCAGGTGCAGCTGGTCCACCCGCCTGCGCAACAAGGGGTCGACGAGCATCGGGGTGTCGACGGACTTGCCGACGAGCCCGGCGGGCAGCACGTCGCCGTCGAGGTACAGCACCCGTTTGCGGAAGCCCGACTCGTGCGCGGACCGGCCGTCGTGCGGCACGTGCGGCGGCAGCAGCGTCACCCCGTCGACCAGTGCGCCGTGTTCGTGCCGGTCCAGCTCGTAGCGCACCGCACCCGTGTCTATCAGCAACAACGTCCACGCGTCGTGCGTGTGCGCCGGGTAGACGTGGGTGGTGAACTCGGCGTGGAAGACCTCCCGGATGCCGTCCACCGCCGGGCGCCAGGCGGTGCTGCTCATGTCAGGAACGTACAAGACCGGCGGCGGCCCCACCCGCGATGGTGGACGCCATGTTCGACACCAAGATCGCTGTGCTGCTGCGGGACGACCTGGCCTCCTGGCAGGCGCTGAACGTCACCGCCTTCCTCGTCAGCGGCCTCCCGCAGGAGCTGCGCGGTGAGCCGTACACCGACGCCGACGACGTCACCTACCTGCCGATGTTCGGCCAGCCCGTCGTGGTCCTGCAAGGTGACCGGGACGTGCTCACGAAGGCCCACCAGCGCGCGCTGACCCGCGACCAGGCCATGTCGATCTTCACGGCCGACCTGTTCTCGACCGGCAACGACGCCGACAACCGCGCCGCCGTGCGCAAGGTGCACACCCGGGACCTCGACCTGGTCGGCCTCGCGGTGCACGGTCAGAAGAACGCGATCGACAAGATCCTCAAGGGCGCGCGGATGCACCCCTGACCGATCCGAATTGGCCCAGAGAAGCAGCGCGGTCTTGTCCCAAGGTCAGGGCCAATCAGCGTCCTACGGTCGTTCCATGACCCGGCGACTCGCGTACGCGCAGCTGACCAACTCGATCGGTGACGGCGGCTTCCTCGTCTGCTCGGCCCTCTACTTCACGCTCGTGGCCGGCCTGAGCCCGGCGCAGGTCGGCCTCGGCCTCACCGTCGCGTGGGGCGTCGGCGCGGCGGCCGGTGTCGCACTCGGCTCGCTCGCCGACCGGTGGGGGCCGCGCACCACCGCGGTCGTGCTGGCGGCGCTGACCGCGGCGAGCATCGGCGTTCTGCTCGTCGCACGGGGCCACCTGGCGTTCGTGCTGGTCATGTGCCTGTACGCGAGCTTCCAGAGCGGGTTGCAGGCGGCCAGGCAGGCGTTGCTCGCGGGACTGACGACGCCCGAGGAGCGCACGCGGGTGCGGGCGCGGATCCAGTCGACCGCCAACGCGGGCATCGCGATCGGCGCGGCGGCGGGCGGGTTCGCGCTGCACCTCGGCACGGAGCTCGCCTACACGGCGGTGTTCGCGCTGGACGCCCTGAGCTTCCTCGCCGCCGCGGCGATCCTCGCGACATTGCCGGAGACCGCGACGACCCGTGCACCCGGCCGGTTCGAAGTGCTCAGGGACCGGCCGTACGTGCTGGTCACGCTGGTGAACGCGGTGATGCTGCTGTACATGCCGCTGCTCAGCCTGGTCATCCCGCTGTGGATCGTGCAGCGCACCGAGGCGCCGACGTGGCTCGCGGCCGCGCTGCTGGTCCTCAACACCGCGGCCGTCGTCCTGTTCCAGGTCCGCATCGCCCGCCGGGCCACCGAGCTCACGCGGGCCGCGGGGCTGGTGCGGCACGCCGGGCTGGTGCTGGGCGCGTCCTGCGTGGTCTTCGCGGCCACGGCGTTCGGCATCGGGGCGTGGCCCGCGGCGGCGCTGCTGGTCGCGGCCGCCGCGCTGCAGGTGCTCGGCGAGATGATGCTCGCCTCCGGGGCCTGGGAGATCGGCTTCTCCCTCGCGCCCACCGACCGCCAGGGCCAGTACCAGGGCTTCTTCGGCACCGGCACGGCGGTCGCGCGCATGGTCGGTCCGGCCCTGCTCACGACCGTCGTGCTCGGGTGGGGGAGCCTCGGCTGGCTGCTGGTCGGCGGGCTGTTCGTGCTGGCCGGCTACGCGATGGGACCGGCGGTGCGCTGGGCCCGCGAGAAGAACTCCACCAGCTCCGGCGCCATCACCGAGGACTTGTACATGTGCGTCTGACCGGCCAGGGTGCGGTGCTCGGCGCCCTTGACGACCTCCGCGACGTTCTTCATCGCGTTGCGGAGGTACACGGGCGACTTGCCGCCGTCCAGGGCGAGCGTCGGCACCTCGACGTGCCAGCGGTCAGCCGGCAGCGGCTCGCCACGGCCGTCGTCGCCGAGGATGCGCAGGTCCCACGGCAGCGTGTGCGCCACGGCCTTGAGCTTCTTCCACACCGGCGTCAGCTTCATGACCGCGACGGCGAAACCGGGCGTGCCGACGAGCTTCATGAACGACGACAGCGCGCCGGACCGGTCGCCGCGCGCGATGAGGTCGTCCACCGTCCGCACGTAGTCGGCGGGACGGGCCGGGTGGGTGTCGTCCACGACGAACGGCGCCTCGTAGACCGCGAGCCGGGTGATCGACGGCAGCCTCGACGCGGCTTCGAGCGCTAGCACCGCGCCGGAGGAGACGCCGAAGACGAACGCGGACCCGCCGGCCTCCCCGATGACGGCCTCGATGTCCTCCACCTCGCGCTCCAGCGACCACGGCGTGGCGCCGTCCCCGGTCTCGCCCCGGCCGCGGCGGTCGTAGGTGTGGACGGTGAAGTCCTTGTCCAGCACGGACGCGAGCTCCGTGCTGGGCCCGAACCTCCGATGGCACAGTGCGCCGTCGACGAGCAGCAGCGCGGGACCGGAGCCGGTGGTCGAGCAGGCGACCTGCGTGCCGTCGGCCGAGGTGGTGAAGCGGGTCATTTCTGCTCTCCCAGGGTGTTCTCGAACCAGAGCTGCCAGTCCTGTTCGGACTCGTCGCCCGTGAAGACGTGGTGCGCGGCGATCATCGGGCCGTGGAAGCCGCGCAGGAAGCGGTACATGCCGTTCTCGGTGCGCAGCCCGAGGGTGTGCGAGTTGCGGTGGTACTCCACGGCACCGGGGAGCTTCGCCTCGATCGCGTCGTCGAGCCTGCGCCACGCCTCGTCCCAGTCGGTGACCTCGGGCCCGAAGACGGTCAACGGCTGCGCGGTGCGGCCGGCGAAGTGGCCCAGGTACTCGACCAGCGTGCGCCAGAACAGCGCGCCGCCCAGCCGCATCGCCTCGAACTCGTCGGCCCAGTCGTCGCCGGGCAGGAAACCGCTCGTGACCATCCGCAGCACCGTGCTGCCGTGGTCACGGCCCTCGACCAGGAACTCGTAGGCGATGAACCGGCCGTCCCCGGCCTTGCCGCTGTCGTGCGCGAAGTGCTTCGGCGGGTCCCACGCGGTGACCTCCGAAGTCGGCCGGTAGGCGCCGAAGGCCATCGTGACCTGGCCGTTCCGCACCTCGTTGCGGCCCATGTACCACGAGTCGATGCCCGGCCCGGTGGCGATCGCCTCCCAGACCTCGTCGACCGAGGCCGGTACCTCGGCGCTGTCGGTCGCTTCGAACGCGTGGCCCATCAGCTGCTCTCCCTCTCCTGCGGCATGGTGCCATCCTGCCGCCGAAGAAAGTTATCGTCAAGAAGAAAAAATTTGTCGGTTGAGGAGAGCGCGGGCGTAGGCTCGGAGGATGGCTGACGGTGATGACCGTCCCGGTCCGCTCGGTCGCGACGAGCGGCTGGCCGTGGACCTCCGCGACGCCGGTTCGAGTGCGTGCTTCCTCGACCTGGTCTGCCCCGAGTGCGGGCGCGTCACCACCGACGCGGACGCGCCCGGCTGCGCCGCCTGTCAGACGCCCGCGCCCAGCTGATGCGCGTGGGTGGAGCTGATGTCGTAGGCGACACCGCAGAACGTGCACTGCATCCCGTACTTGCGGCTGATCGTGAACAGCGGGATGAAGAAGACCGTGGGCTTCGTGACCCGGCGCGTGAGGCTGTGTGCCGCCTGGTGACCGCAGTGGCCGCACACCAGCGTCAGCATGACGAGCTGCTGGACCGTCGTTCGCCAGCCGAAGATGACCATCCGCGTGCTCCCTGGGGGTTGGGGTTGTCCCTATGACGTCCCGCGGGCCCGCTGAGTTGCAGCCGGTCCGCCATCTTCAGAAGGTGGACAGGTGGACGACCTGTTGCGACCCTGGCGGCCCGACGACGCCCCCGTGCTCCTCGCCGCCGCCCGCGAACCCCTGATGGACCGCCAGTTCACCACCGAGATCACCTCCCTGGAGGACGCCGTCTCGTGGATCGACCTGCTCGCCGTGCGGCGCGTGGACGACGTGGCCTACACCTTCGCCGTGCTCCTGGACGGCGAACCGGCCGGGAACATCGCCGTGTCGAGTGTGGAACGACGCCACCAGACCGGCTGGGTGTCGTACTGGGTGCGCGAGCACGCACGCGGCAGAGGACTCGCGACCCGCGCCTGCCGCGCGGTCAGCGACTGGGCGTTCACGGAGCTCGGGCTGTTCCGCCTGGAGCTCGCCCACCGGGTGGACAACCCCGCCTCCTGTCGCGTGGCCACCCGCGCCGGCTACGCGGTGGAAGGCGTCGAACGGGGCCGGCTCCTGCACGACGGGCAGCGGTTCGACGCGGAACGGCACGCCCGGCTCGCCACTGATCGGGTGTGAGGTTCACCGCGCGGGCAACGCGGGTAACCGCTGACATGAGCGACGTGCAGGACGAGTTGCTGCGGACGCTGACCAAAGTCGCGAACGCGTTACGCAGCGAAGGGATTCCGTTCGCCCTGACCGGAGGGTGTGCCGGCTACGCGCGCGGCGGCCCGACGAGCGAGCACGACGTCGACCTGCTCGTGCGCGAGCAGGACGCGACGGAAGCCGTGCGGGTGCTGGTCGCGCGCGGGCTGAGGGCCGCGGAACCGCCGGAGGACTGGCTGCTGAAGGTCTACGACGGCGACTCGCTGGTGGACCTGCTGTTCCGGCCCAACGAGCGGCCCGTGACCGACGACCTCCTCGCGATGGCCGAGGAGATGCCGGTCGGTTCGGTGATGCTGCCGGTGATGCCGGCGACGTACGTGCTGATCAGCAAGCTGCTGGTGCTCGACGGGCACCGCTGCGACTTCAGCGAGCTGCTGCCGTTCGCCCGCGCGCTCAGGGAGCAGATCGACTGGCAGCAGGTGCGCGACGAGACCAAGAACTCGCCGTACGCGGAGGCGTTCCTGGTGCTCATCGAACGCCTGGACATCATCGGGAGGGACCATGGGCTCCGAGCAGTACCTCGCGGCGAATCTGCGTAGGGCGGTCGCGGAGGACCCGAGAACGGCCGAGCTCGGCGTGCGCGTCACCGTGCGCGGCGACAACGTGATGCTCTCCGGCGACGTCGCGTGCGCGGACCGCAAGGCCGCGTTGGAGGAGGTGCTGCACGAGGCAGCGCCCGAGCTGACGATCCTCAACGACGTGCGCGTGACACCGGCCGGTGAACCGGAGGGTGAGGAGGACCTGCGATGATCCGGATCGCCGCCGTCGGCGACGTCCACCTCGGCGAGGACATGCGCGGCCACCTGCGGCCCGCGCTGGAGAAGGTCGGCGAGCACGCCGACGTGCTGCTGCTGGCCGGTGACCTGACCCGGCACGGCACGGTCGCCGAGGCCGAGGTCGTCGCCGACGAGTTCGCGGACCTCCCGGTGCCCGTCATCGCCGTGCTCGGCAACCACGACCACCAGGACGACAAACCGCTCGAAGTCACCAAGACGTTGCAGGACAAGGGCATCCACGTCCTGGAGGGCACGACCTTCGAAACGCGCATCAACGGCTGCACCCTCGGCGTCGCCGGGGTGAAGGGCTTCGGCGGCGGGTTCGCCGGCAAGTGCGGCAGCGCGTTCGGTGAACGCGAGATGAAGGCGTTCATCCAGCACACCTGCGACATCGCCGGGACGCTGGAAAGCGCACTGTCCGAACTGGAAACCGACATCAAGGTGGCGCTCACGCACTACGCGCCGGTGCCCGACACGTTGCGCGGCGAGCCACCGGAGATCTACCCGTTCCTCGGCTCGTACCTGCTCGGCGAGGCGATCGACAAGACCGGCACGCACCTCGCGATCCACGGGCACGCGCACTTCGGCACCGAACAGGGCATGACCCCCGGCGGCGTGCGGGTCCGCAACGTCGCCCAGCCGATCATCCGCTCCGCCTACGCGGTGTACGTGCTCGAAGGGGCGTCGGCATGACCGTCGGAGACTTCATCGTGCAACGCCTGCGCGACTGGAAGGTCGCGCAGGTGTTCGCCTACCCCGGTGACGGCATCAACGGCATCGTGGCCGCGTTCGGCAAAGCGGACAACGACCCGAAGTTCATCCAGACCCGGCACGAGGAGATGGCCGCGTTCGCCGCCGTCGGCTACGCCAAGTTCAGCGGCGACGTCGGCGTGTGCCTCGCGACCTCGGGACCGGGCGCGATCCACCTGCTCAACGGCCTGTACGACGCGAAGCTCGACCACGTGCCAGTCGTCGCGATCGTCGGCCAGACCGCGCGCACCGCGCAGGGCGGCAGCTTCCAGCAGGAGGTCGACCTGCACGCGCTGTTCCGCGACGTCGCCTCGTTCCTGATCGACGTCACGGTGCCCGAGCAGCTGCCGAACGCCCTCGACCGGGCGTTCCGCACCGCCGCCACCGAACGCGCGCCGGCCGTGGTGATCATCCCGAACGACGTGCAGGAACAGGAGTACGAACCTCCCAAGCACGAGTTCAAGCACATCCCGTCCAGCCCGCCGTCCCGGCCGTCGTCCGTCGTCGTGCCTGCCGACGACGAGGTGCGCCGCGCCGCCGAGGTCCTGAACAGCGGCTCGAAGGTCGCGATCCTGATCGGCCAGGGCGCGCGCGGTGCCGCCGCCGAGGTCGGCGAGGTCGCGGAACTGCTCGGTGCCGGTGTCGCGAAGGCGTTGCTGGGCAAGGACGTCCTGTCCGACGACCTGCCGTACGTGACCGGGTCCATCGGCCTGCTCGGAACACGACCGAGCTACGAGCTGATGCGCGACTGCGACCGGCTGCTGATCGTCGGGTCGAACTTCCCCTACTCGCAGTTCCTGCCGAAACCCGGTGCCGCGCGGGGAGTGCAGATCGATGCCGACGGCAGCACCATCGGCATGCGCTACCCGACCGAGGTCAACCTCGTCGGCGACGCCCGCGCGACGCTGCGCGCCCTCATCCCGTTGCTCGAACGGAAGACCGACCGCTCGTGGCGCGAGACGATCGAGAAGAACGTCGAACGCTGGTGGGAGGTCCTGGAACGGCAGGCGCTCGTCCCGGCCGACCCGGTCAACCCCATGCGGATCGTGCACGAGCTGTCCCAGCGCCTGCCGCACAACGCGATCGTCACCGCCGACTCCGGTTCCGCGACCAACTGGTACGCGCGCCTGCTGAAGATCCGCGGCGACGTGCGGTCCTCGCTGTCCGGCACGCTGGCCACCATGGGCTGCGCCGTGCCGTACGCCCTCGGCGCCGCGTTCGCCCAGCCGAACCGGCCGCTCATCGCACTCGTCGGCGACGGCGCGATGCAGATGAACGGCATGGCCGAACTCCTCACGCTGCGGCACCACAACATCCGCTGCGTCGTGTGCGTGTTCCACAACAACGACCTCAACCAGGTCACCTGGGAACTGCGCGCCATGGGCGGCGCCCCGAAGTTCGAGCCGTCCCAGGACCTCCCGGACCTCTCGTACGCGCAGTTCGCCCGGTCCATCGGCCTGCAGGGCATCGAGGTCGACGACCCCGACCAGCTCGGCCCCGCCTGGGACACCGCACTCGCCTACGAGGGCACCACCGTCCTCGACGTGCGCTGCGACCCGGACGTGCCACCGATCCCGCCACACGCCACGTTCGAGCAGATCAAGGACATGACCGAAGCAGTGCTGCGCGGCGACCCCGACGCCTGGGGCCTCATCACGCGCGGCCTGCGCACCAAGATCCAGGAGTTGCTGCCGTGAAGCTCGGTTACTTCCTCTCCTCAGAAGAACACGGCCCGCGCGAGCTGGTCCGCAACGCCCGCCTGGCCGACCAGCACGGCTTCGAGGCCCTGTGGATCTCCGACCACTACCACCCGTGGAACGACGAACAGGGCCAGTCCCCGTTCGTCTGGGGCACCATCGGCGCACTCTCCGAAGCCGTGACCATCCCGATCACCACCGCGGTGACCTGCCCGACCGTCCGCATCCACCCGGCCGTCATCGCCCAGGCCGCCGCCACCGCCGCGGTCCAGTGCGAGGGCCGCTTCGTGCTCGGCGTCGGCAGCGGCGAGGCCCTGAACGAACACGTCCTCGGCGACCACTGGCCGTCCGCCGACGTGCGCCTGGAGATGCTGGAGGAGGCCATCGGCATCATCCGCACCCTCCACCAGGGCGAGGAGCTCACCCACCACGGCAAGCACTACACCGTCGAGAACGCCCGCATCTACACCCTCCCCGACCGCCCGGTCCCGATCTACGTCTCCGCCTTCGGCCCGAAAGCCGTCCGCCTCGCCGCCCGCGCCGGCGACGGCTACATGTGCGTCGGCCCCTCCGGCGACCTCCTGGAGAAGTACCGCGCCGAAGGTGGCCGCGGCCCCTCCCAGAGTGCCCTCAAGGTCTGCTACGCACCGTCCGAAGAGGACGCCGTCACCACCGCGCACCGCCTGTGGCCCAACGACGGCCTGCCCGGTGAGCTCGCCCAGGTCCTCCCGACCCCGCGCCACTTCGAACAGGCCTCCCAGCTCGTGACCCCCGACATGATCCGCGAGTCGATCCCGTGCGGCCCCGACCCCGAGCGCTACGCCGAGAAGGTCAAGGAGTTCGTCGACGCCGGGTTCGACGAGCTGTACGTCCAGCAGATCGGGCCCGACCAGGAGGCGTTCTTCGAGTTCTGGGCCAAGGAGGTCGTGCCGCTCCTCGAGGTGTGAGCGGGCTGCTTTCGCGGTCGGTGTCGCCCTTCGAAGTCGGAGCCGGTCCACGAAGTGTGGGCCGGCTCCTCGAAGTTTGAACGGTCCACCGCCGGGAACACGGGTCCCATGAGGAGGTTCTGGCGCGAGCACAGCCTGACGCTCGTCTTCGGCGGGCTCTTCCTCGCCGCACTGGTCGGTCAGCTCCTCGCGGGCCACGCCGACCACAACGACCGCCAGGCCGCGCTCGGCCAGCCCCTCCTGACCCTCGGCTCCTACCTGGTCTCCGCGGACTTCCTCGTCGACGTCGTCGAGAACTGGCAGTCCGAGTACCTCCAGTTCTTCCTCTACGTGTGGGCCACCGTCTGGCTCGTGCAACGCGGCTCCCCGGAGTCCAAACCCGCCGACAAGACGGGTCCGGGGTCCGACGAGGACCAGCAACTCGGCGCCCACACCACCGAGTCGTCCCCGCGCTGGGCCCGTGCCGGCGGCTGGCGCACCTCCCTCTACTCGAAGTCGCTCGGTCTCGCGATGCTGACGCTGTTCCTCTTCTCGTGGACCACGCAGTGGGTCGCCGGGTGGTTCGCCAACAACTCCGACCCGCTGGCCACCCGGATGGGACTGTTCGAGTACTTCCTGAGCTCGGACTTCTGGAGCCGGTCGTTGCAGAACTGGCAGTCGGAGTTCCTGGCGATCGCCTCCATGGCTTTCTTGAGCGTCTACCTGCGGCAGCGCGGATCACCGGAGTCGAAGCCCGTCGGGGCGCCGCACTCGGTGAGCGACCGGTCGGGGTGACGGCTCGGCGGGTCGAGTCCGCCGGGTACCGAGAACCCCCGGTCACCTGCCAAAACGGAAGGGCGTGACGAGAGCCGGAAGCCCTCACCACGCCCTCCTGCCAGGCAGCGCGACCACCTTCTCGGGCCGTCGCCGCCGCCTTAGGCGAGGATCTCGCCGACCGTGCCCGCGCCCACGGTCTTGCCGCCCTCGCGGATCGCGAACCCGAGACCGGTGTCCATCGCCACCGCCTTGCCGAGCTCCACGGTGACCTCGACGGTGTCACCGGGCAGGGCCGGCGCGTCGAGGTGCACCACGCCCACCACGTCGCCGGTGCGGAAGTGGAACTGCGGGCGGTAGTTCGTGGCGATGCCGGTGTGCCGGCCGCCCTCCTCGTGCGACAGCAGGTACACCGACGCGCGGAAGCGGGTGTGCGGGGCGACGGTGCCGGGCTGGGCGAGGACCTGGCCGCGGCGGACGTCGCCGCGGCGGACGCCGCGCAGCAGGACCGCCGCGTTGTCGCCCGCCTGGGCCTGGTGCATCGGCTTGCCGAAGGTCTCGATGCCGGTGGCGACGGACGTCACCGCGGCGCCGAGGCCGATCACCTCCACCTGGTCGCCCAGGCCGAGCACGCCGCGTTCCACCGCGCCGGTCACGACGGTGCCGCGGCCGCTGATGGTCAGGACGTTCTCGACCGGCATCAGGAACGGGCTCGTCACGTCCCGCTCCGGCACGGGGACGTGGGTGTCCACGGCCTCCAGCAGCGCCAGCACCGACCGCGTCCACACCGGGTCGCCCTGCAGCGCGCGCAGGCCGGAGACGCGCACCACCGGGGTGGCGTCGCCGTCGAAACCGTAGCGGGACAACAGGTCGCGGATCTCCAGCTCCACCAGGTCGAGCAGCTCGGGGTCGGTGACCGCGTCGGCCTTGTTCAGCGCCACCACCACGTGCGGTACGCCCACGCGCCGCGCCAGCACCACGTGCTCGCGGGTTTGCGGCATGGAGCCGTCCTCGGCGGAGACCACCAGGATCGCGCCGTCGAGCTGCGCCGCACCCGTGATCATGTTCTTCACGTAGTCGGCGTGGCCGGGCATGTCGACGTGGGCGTAGTGCCGCGTCGGCGTCTCGTACTCGACGTGCGCGATGTTGATGGTGATGCCGCGGGCCAGCTCCTCCGGGGCGCGGTCGATGCGGTCGAACGCGGTGAAGGACGTGGCCGACGGGTCCACTTCGGACAGGACCTTGGTGATGGCGGCGGTCAGGGTGGTCTTGCCGTGGTCGACGTGACCCATCGTGCCGATGTTGAGGTGCGGCTTGGCGCGCACGAACTCCTGCTTCATCATTCCCTCGAGAACACAGCCGGGTTGCCCAGAACCGATCGACCACCACGACCCTCCCCCAGCGGTCCTGGAGGAACGGACTGGAGAAGGGTCAGAGTCGGGCGCCGGCCGGCTGTGCCGAGGCGACGGCGAGCGCGCCCGCAGGAACACCTGCGTGCATCGCGTTCTCAGCCGTCACGAACATGCCGCAGATCGTGGCAGACTCACAGATCCGCTGTCACCCGGTTTTCCGCGAGCCTGATCAACGCCCGCGCGGCCGGGCTGTGCGGGCCGCCGGTCCGCCACGCCAGCGCCAACCTGCTGTGCGGCACGGGGTCCGTGATCCGCACCGGGTGCAGACCGGACACCATCGACCCCGCCAGGATCGCCGGCCCGAGACCGCGCTGCGCCAGCGTGATCACCATCGGCGGCGCCGAGGCCTCGAACGCGATCCGCGGCCGCCGCGTGCCGCAGGCCGCGTCCAACGCCCCGCGCAGGCCCGTCCCGACCGGCAGGCTGATCAACCCGCGCTCCAGCAGCTCGTCCAACGGCACCGATTCCCTGCCGTACCAGGGATCTGACTCCGACACCGCCGCCACGAGCGGCTCGTCGGCCAGCACCCGCACCGACAACCCGGCCGGCGTCCCTCCCGCGTACCCGACGAGCGCGAGGTCGAGCCGTCCATCCACAAGAGACTCGACCAGCTCGTCGGAGTTGGCCTCCGCCAACGTGATCTCCACGCCCGGATGCGCCGAGTGGAACGCCGACAGCAGCTCCGGCAGGTCCTCGATCCCGCACGACACCACCATCCCCACCCGCACGGTCCCGCGCACCAGCCCGGCCAGCTCCTCCACGGTCCGCCGCGCCGACTCCACCGACCGCAACGCCGCCCGCGCCAGCGGCAGCACCGCCGCGCCCACGTCGGTCACCGTCACCGACCGCCCCGACCGGTCCAGCAGGTCGTGCCCGAGCTCCCGCTCCAGCCGCCGGATCTGCGCGCTCACCCCGGGCTGCGCGACGTGCACCCGTTCCGCGGCCCGCGTGAACGACCCCTCCTCGACGACCGCGACGAAGTACTCAAGCTGCCGAAGCTCCATAACGAACGATTCTAGCCACGAGCACAACCAGCTCTTGGACATATAACCGCAGCTCAACAACGA
Source organism: Lentzea sp. NPDC036955 (assembly GCF_055608005.1). Taxonomy (NCBI): domain Bacteria; kingdom Bacillati; phylum Actinomycetota; class Actinomycetes; order Pseudonocardiales; family Pseudonocardiaceae; genus Lentzea; species Lentzea sp. NPDC036955. Next base: position 581,724 of record NZ_JBVJRC010000005.1, read on the forward strand.
TGAGATCATGCACATCCTGCACCCAGGAGACCCCGGCTACGACGACGAGCGCAGCGGCTTCCAGACCGGCCTGCGCCACGAACCACAGGTCGTCTTCGTCGTGGAGACCGCCCACGACGTCGAGAAGGCGGTCGAGTACGCCGAGACCAACGGCCTGCCGTACGAGGTGCAGGCCACCGGCCACGGCCTCACGACCCCCACCACCGGCGTCCTCATCTCCACCAGGCGGATGAACGCCGTCCACGTCGACCCGGACCGCCGCACCGCCACCGTCGAGGCCGGCGCGGTCTGGCAGCAGGTGCTCGACGCCGCCGCCCCGCACGGCCTCGCCCCGCTCAGCGGTGACGCGGCCGGCGTCGGCGTCGTCGGCTACACCCTCGGCGGCGGGTACGGGCTGCTCGCCCGCGAGTTCGGCCTGGCAGCGGACCGCGTCCTGGGCACGACCGAGGTCGGCGATGTCGTGACGACGATGGAGTTCGAGCTTCTGCCTGTGAACCGGGTTCACAGCGGTGAGATGTACTTCGACGCGACACACGCGGAAGCGGTGTTCGACGCGTTCCACGGCTGGGACCTGCCCGACCACGTCACACCGCAGCTCGCCACCATCGCGTTCCCCGACCTGCCGATGCTCCCGCCATCGCTCCGCGGCAGGAACACCGTGCGCATCACCTTCGCGAGCACGCGGCCGTTCGACGTTGAGGGCCTGAAGGTCGCGCCACGCCTCACCGAGGACTTCGGTGTGAAGCCGTTTCACAAGGCGCTCGGCGCACAACTGCCGCCACACACCTACCAGGGCGACAACGTGCTGCTCGGCGAACTGCCCGCGGAGACATTGCACAGCGTCCGCGTGAAAGCCGCCACCGCCGACGTCCCGATCTTCCTCGGCCTCCTCCCGCTCGGCGCCGGCATCGGCGGGCCCGCCTCCCACCTGCTCAAGCTGATCTCACCGCGGCTGGGCGCCGAACGGGCGCACGCCGAGGTGCTCGACCTGGTCCGGCCCTTCGTCGTCGGCCGGTCGCGCAACTTCCGCTTCGCCGTGCGCTGACGACCATGACGCCCTCGCCGACGTCCGGCGCACGGCACCCGACCGCAGGAGCAGGAACGCAGGCGGATCGCCTGGGACGTCCACGACGACATCCTCCAGGTCATGATCGCCGTCGGCCTGCGGCTCCAGCTGCTCGCCCGCACGCTCCCGACGAGCACCGCAGCACCGCCGAACAGCTCGACGACGACGTGCGCGAGGCCGTCGTGCGCGAGGCCGTCGACCGGCTGCGCACCCCGGTCTTCCAGGTCCGCCCGCCCGGCATCGAACGCGGCCATCACCGCCTTCCGCATCTGCCAGGAGGCGCTCACCGACGTCCGCAAGCACGCGCGGGCCGCGGCGGTGCTCGTGGACATGTCCACTGTGGACCGGGGCTTCCTCGTGCGGGTGACCGGCGACGGCATCGGACTGCCCGCCGGTGACCAGGTCGCCAGGCCCTTCGGGCTGGTCGAGACGCGCGAACGCGCCGAGGCGGCCGGTGGCCGGTGCACCGTCGTGCGACCGCCCGACGGAGGGACCCTCGTGGAGTTCTGGCCGCCGGATGTGCGACCGTGATCTCCGAGCGCCGACCGGGGAGGCAGGGCGGTCGCCGCCGTTCGACGGAGGGGTTTGCAATAGGTTGTGGTCCGAAAGCAACAGCCGTAACGTCGATGACGCAGCCGGGTTCAGCAGCGTGCTCGGAGTCAGGGTCATACGCGCTTCGGCCACCGGGGAGTGCTGGTGAACGAAGATCAGTTCAATGAGTCGCCGCTGCTGACCGTGCGAGCGGACGAGGTCGCCGGGGTGGTGGTCGTCGCGGTGGAGGGTGAGATCGACGTCGACACCGCGGACGTCGTGCTGGACGCGCTGCGCCTGGGCTTCGAGACGAGCGGGTCGGCCCTGGTCGCCGACCTGACCGAGGTCAGCTTCTTCGGGTCGACCGGCATCTCGACCCTGATCACCGCCCACGAGCTCGCCGACGAGCACGGCAAGGACCTCCGCGTCGTGGCACCGCACCGGGCTGTGCGCAGGCCGTTGCAGGTCACCGGGGTCGCGGACGTCCTCCTGCTGCACGACTCGGTGCCGGAGGCCCTCACCGCGCTGAAGCCGGTGCCCAGCGAGTGACCCCCGCCGGGCACCCGCGCGCCTAACCGGCCAGGTCGACCAGCCTGGGCACCACGTCCGCGGGCGACGGCATCGCCGCGATCTCCAGCCGGATGCGCTCCACGGCGTCGTGCACGGCCGCGTCGTTCAGCAGCTTCGCCGCCGTCTCGTGCACGGCGTCGGCGGTGAACTGGTCGTCGACCAGGTGGGAACCGAGGTTCTCCGCCGCCACCAGCTCGCCGTTGCGGAACTGGTCGGCGCCCTGCGGCAGCACGAGCTGCGGCACCCCGGCCGTCATGGCGCTCACCGTGGTGCCGCTGCCGCCGTGGTGCACGACGAGATCCGCGTGCGCGAGCAGATCCGCCTGGGGCACCCACGACAGGACGTGCACGTTGTCCGGCACGCCGTCGACCAGCGACGCCTCCACCAGCGGTCCGGTGGCGACGAGGACCTCGGCGTCCAACCGGGACAGCCCGGCGATCGCGCGCTGGATCAGCTCAAGACCCGCGAACGCCGTGCCGAACGTCAGGTACACCAGCGGCCTGCGGTGTTCGAGCACCCAGTCCGGCAGCGGCTGCGGCTCGGCGAACGGCACCGGCCGCACCGGGATGCGCTCGACGCCCCTCAGGTGGTCGAGGTCCTGCAACGACGGCGGGAAGATGTCGAGATAAGGCGATCCGAGACCGAAGTTCTGCCCATTCGGCAGCGTTATGCCGAGTTCCGCGAGGTACGCCAGCAACGGGTCCACCATGGTCGCCGGGATCATCTGGTCGTCGACCTTGCCGAATCCGTGGCACACGGTCGGAATTCCCGCCTGCATGGCCGCGATGCCCGCACCGGGGTTGATGATCTCGAAGACGACGAGGTCCGGCTTGTCCCTTTCCATGACCGGCGCCAGGTCCTGGGCGTAGGCGCGGGGGAGCACCGAACCGAAGGCGTCCGAGGCGGTCTGCCGCAGCATGTCGCGGGTGAACCGGTCGGTGCCGTGCAGGCTGTTGGCCTGGTGGAACGCGTCGAAGATGCTCAGGCCCGCATCGACGACCGTGAACCCCAGCGGCGCCAGCGGGGCGTGGAAACCGGAGTCCACGGCGTAGAGGACGTCATGTCCCTGCTCGCGGGCGGCGACCGCGAGCGGGAGCAACGGATAGGTGTGTCCGTGCGAGCCCAGGCTCGAGAAGAGAATGCGCACGCGATCACAGTAGGTGCTGCCCCGTGGAACCGGGTGCGGTTCAGCTTGCTCGATCTAGGTGATGATGTTTTCCCATTCGGCGGCAATATCAGCGGGTGAAGGCATCTTCGCGAGTTCGGTGCTCACCTCCAGCGCGGCCGCCTGCAGAGCCGGGGCGGTGATCAGCGTGGTCAGCAGTTCCGGGGTGACGTCACCGGCCGCCGCCTTCAGCCCGGCACCGCGCCCGGCGACCGCGGTGGCGTGCACCGTCCGGTCGCCGGGGCCGGGCTCGACCAGCTGCGGGACGCCCGCGGCCAGCGCCGCCAGCAGCGTGCCCGCGCCGCCGTGGTGGACGATGCCGTCGCAGAACGGCAGCACCGCCGGGACGGGCACCCAGCCGGTGGTGCGCACGTTGTCCGGCAGCCCGCCGGTGCGGTCCGGGCGGACCAGCACGAACTCGGCGTCGACGTGGGCGGCGGCCCGCACCACCGCGGCCATCATCGCGCCGGCACCGGGACCCGGCGCGGTGCTGCGGCTGACGAGGATGCGCGGCGTGCCGGACGGTTCGGCGAGCCAGCCCGGCACGTCCCCAGCGCCGCTGTGCGGCACGAACCGCATCGGCCGGCCACCGGGGAACTCCGCGAGACTCGCGGGAGCGGTGCGCAGAACCGTTGCGGGAGAACGGGTCTCGGCGTCCATACGAGCGCTGACGGCGGCGGTGAGCCGCAGCCCGTCGAACAGCGAGACGTCCTGCACGACCGACGGCACGCCCAGCGCCGAACCCGCGGCGGCCAGCGGTTCGTGCAGCACCACGTCCGGGCGCCAGCGTGCGGCGAGCTCCCGCAACGGTGCCGTCATCGCGTTGCCGACGGCGCCGAAGAGGCGGGAGACGAACCCCAGCTCACCGCTGCCCCGCAGCTCCCTGCGCGCCACCAGCGGGTGCGTGACCACGATCCGGGCCGCGATCCGGCCGAAGTGGACCCCGGCCGGGACGACGTCCTCGACCGGCAGGCCCGACTCCGCGGCCTTCAGCGCCTCACCACCGGTGGCGACGACCACCTCGTGACCGGCCTCGCGCAGCGCCAGCGCCAGCGGCACCAGCGGGAAGACGTGCCCGAGCAGAGGGGCCGACACCACGAGAACACGCATATGGCCAGGTTAGACGCGTTGGGTGAGAGCAGTCTGAGAACAACGCCGCGAGGGCCGTGCCCCTGGGGAGCACGGCCCTCGCGGTCCGGTGTCACTTGGCCATGTCGAACCAGTTGAAGGCCTCGACCATCGGACGGGTGGTGCCGACGTAGCGCGGACCGGTCAGCTCCCAGCGGGTCACCGTGCGGTACGTGCCGGGCTGCAGCGACTCGTCCACCTCGGTGTTCTCGTCGTCCGCGACCGCGACGTACTGCTTGATCGACTTCTTGGTCAGCGTCACGTCGAGCGCCTCGTAGGCGGACTGGGTCTTCAGGTAGTCGCCCTCGCCGTGGTCCCCCGCACGGCCCGGGTCGGCCAGCTTCAGCTGGACCGTGTTGCCGCCGAAGGAACCCGTGGCGGACACGACGGTCACGATGTGACCACCGCTGCGCTGCAGGGACCCGGTCGTCGGGCCCTCCTTGTAGCGGCCGTAGACGAGCTGCAGCGGGCCCTCGTTGAGCTTCTTGGCGAGCTCACCGGCGAAGTCGGGGGAGTTCTTGGTGTCGACCGCGCCCGTCGTGGTGGTCCAGCCGGCGTCACGGGCCGGCTTGGTGGCGATGGTCCACGCCGTGCGCAGGTTGGTGAGGTTGGTGCTGCCGTTGTACTTCGCGTCGACGCCGATCCGGCCGATCGAGTTGGTGATCACGCCGTAGTCGGCCTGGTCCTTCGGGTTCAGGTTGGCGACCTTGGTGGTGATCCAGCCGACCGGGGCGTCCTTCTCGTGAGCCCAGTAGTGCAGGACGTTGTAGAGCGAGGTGGGCCCGCAGTAGGCGCCGCCGTTGTTCTCCAGCCCGGCGCGGAACTGGTCCACGTCGCTCACACCGCACTTGCGGACGGTGAAGTCCGGTCCGGCCAGGTCGGAGGCGCTCACACACGGCGGCGGCGTGCCGATGACCGGGTCGGCCGACGCCATCGGGGCGAAGACGGAGGCGATGGTGGCGGTCGCGGCAGTGACGATCAGAGCGTTGCGGATCATGTCGGTGTCCCCTTCGAGTTCCTGTGTTCCCCTGCGGTGGCACAAGATTCGCCGAGGCGGACCCCCAAGGGCATGAGGGGAGAACCCTCAACCCTCCAGCGCGGAAGTTGGGTGTATCAGGGACACCCCCACGTGCATCTGCTTCAGGCGAGAACGCGGGAGAGGTCCCTGCGACCCGCGATCCCGAGCTTCGTGTAGATGCGGCCGAGGTGGTTCTCCACCGTCTTCGGCGTCACGAACAGCTCCTGCGCGATCTCCCGGTTCGCCCGCCCCGCCGCGGCCAGGTCGGCGACCCGGCGTTCCGAGGCGGTCAACGCCTCCGCACCCACCACGACCTGCCGGCGCGGCCGGTCGCCGAGCGCCTCCAAGGCCTCGGTGGCGCGCGTCCGGAGCACCGCGGAGCCGCACTCACCGGCCAGCTCGATCGCCTTGTGCAGCGGTTCGCGCCCGTCGGAGCGCTTGCGGGCCACCCGCAGCGCCTCGCCGAGGTCGACCAGCGACCGGGCCAGCTCCAGACGGGCGGGGGAGCCCTCCAGGACCTCGACGGACTCCGTCAGCAGGTCCAGGCGCGCGGTGGCGTCGGCGTGGGCGAGCAGCCGCAACGCGGCCCCCACCTCGGTGGCGGCCCCCCACGCGCGGGCGACCTCCAGCTGTTCGGTGGCGAGCTCCACCGCCAGCTCGTGCTCACCCAGCAGCAGCGCGGCCCTCGTCGCCGGTGCGCGCCACGGGATCGTGGGCGGGTCGACGTGCACCTCGTGCATCGCGTCGCGTTGGCGGTAGGCCTCGAACATCGCCTTGCGCGGGTCGTTCTCCGCCAACGCGATGAGCGCGCGCACCTCGTGCAACCAGATCGTCGGCATAGTTGGGCGGGCGTGGGCGTGTGCCCGGTCGAAGGCGTCGATGAGCGACGCTGCTGCTGCCGTGTCGCCACGTTCCAGTGCGGCGTACACGGCGAAGTGGGTGGAGGTCGCGCGCAGGCTGATCACCGTGGACGTGGGGTCCTCCTGGGCGACGGCGGCCAGCGCGGCCTCGGCCTCCGCCTCGACCGCGCGCATGGTGCCCTTGCGCCAGCTCAGGAACGAGGTCGCGTTCGCCACCATCGCGAACTCGATCGGTGAACCGTGGGTGCGCACCTTGAGCCGTGCGCGCTCGATCTCCCGTTGCGCCGTGTCGACCCCGTCCGCGGCCATCAGCGCGAGGAGCGCCACGAGCCACGCGACCATCTCGTCGGTGCTTCCGGTCGCGTCGTCCAGATACGCGCCGTTGGCCAACGCACGCGTCGCGGTCGCGGCCACCTCGTCGTGCGGCCACACCTCGTAGCGGCCCATCTGCGCGAGAAGACCCAGCAGCGTGCGTTCGTCGGGGGTGCCGCCGGCGAGGTGCTGGTAGCTGCTCAGGTGCGCGGACGCGGTCTGGCGCTGGTCCGGCAGGAACGAGCGGAACACCGCGAGCCGTGCCTCCAGGTGCAGCCGGGACTCGCCGACCGGCCGCTGGGCGATGGCCTCGGTGAGCTCCGCTATCGCCGCCGCAGGCCCCTCGACCACCGCCGTCGCGGAAGCAGCGGCGGCCACCAGCTCGGCGTCCGGGAGCCCCGCCGCGGCGGCCTTCAGGTGGCGGTGGGCGTTGACCGCGTCACCGGTGCGCAGCAACGCCCGGCCGAGCTCCGCGCGCAACGCGGCGTCGTCGGGCCGTTCGTCCACGGCCCGTGCGAGGTGTGCGGCGGCCGTACGTGCGTCACCGGCGGCCATCAGCGCCGACGCAGCCTTCCTGAGCACGTCGGCGGCGTTCGGCAGCGTGCCCTTCGGAGCGTGGACGAGGTGCGCGGCGATCCGGTCTGCCGGTGCGTGGGCTTCGGCCAACGCCGTCGCAGCGCGCGCGTGCAACGACCCGCGCGCAATCGGGCCGAGACTGCTCAACACCGCCTCACGCACCACGGGGTGCACGAACTCCAGGTGGTCGCCGGGGACGATCACGTTCGCCGCCACCAACGCCTCGACCGCGGCCGTCAGGTCCTCGGTCCGCGCGAGTGCCGCGGCCTGCCACGGATCTGCGTGCGTGCCGAGAACCGCGACAGCACCCGCGAGAGAGACGGCGTCCGCCGGCAGACGACCGAGCGTGGCGCGGAAGACCGTGCTGGGCCCCAGCCCACCGACCTCTGCCGCCGTGTCCGGGTCGTCGATCGGCAACCCGAGCGCCGCCAGCTCGTCGACCAGCACCCCGGCCAGGAACGGGTTGCCGCCGCTGGCCGCGTGCACGGCCTTCACCACCTCGGCGTGCCCACCGACCAGCCTGCCGATCGCGTCCGGGGTGAGCGGCCGCGGCAGCAACCGGTCGGCCGACATGCTGAGCTGCGCGAGCGGGCCCGCGTTGTCCGCGGGCGGCCGGGTGGCCACGACCAGCGCGATCGGCAGGTCGGAGATCCGGCGCGCCAGGTAGCCGAGGAACCGCAGCGACGACAGGTCGGCCCAGTGCGCGTCGTCCACGGTGATCAGCAGCGGCCGGGTGGAGGAGAGGTCCACCGCCACCCACCACAGCGAGTGCAACGTGCGCGCGAGCTCGGCCTCGCTCGGGTCGAGCGCCGCGTCGTCGAGGGCCCTGAGCGCGGCCCCCGACGGCCCGGCGAGGATCTTCTCCCTCACCTCACCCGAGTAGCGCGAGATCGACCGCTCGACCAGCTGCCGCACGACCCCCCACGCCATGGCGCTCTCCAGGGCGTCGCCGACCGCCTGCAACCGCCCGAACCCGCGCTCCTTGGCCAGCTCACGGCACTCGTGCACGAGCCGCGTCTTGCCGATGCCCGCACGCCCCTCGATGACGACGACACGACCCTCACCACGGGTGGCTGCGTCCAGGGCTTCGCGGATGTGCGCGATCTCGTCATCTCGTTCAAGCGGTTCGCGCACGCAGTGATCGTAGCGGCCCTCCGGCGGGCTACATGCTGGTCATCGGCGTCGCGGACGGGCGACTTGATGCTCCATCGGGGTGAACGCACATCAGTACACGCAGTCGTCCGCCGACGGCCGCCGCGGGACCGGCCGACAGCATGATCATCTGATTCGGTCTGCCCGCCGCACGACCCGCCCGCCCCCCATACCGCTTCGGCAGATCACGCCACGACACCCCGGTCTTGGAGGAGGGAAAAGCGCCCGGCTCGATCAGCGCGGTCGCCTGCTCAGCACCACCTCGTGCACGCGGGCGGCCGCGGCTGCGGCGTCCTCGTGTTCCCACACGCGCACCGCCAGCCAGCCGGCATCGGTGAGCTTCGCGTCCGTGTCGAGGTCACGGCGGCGGTTGGTCTCGATCTTCGTCCGCCAGAACTCGGCGTTGTTCCTGGGCCACGTGGCGTGCTCGGGGCAGCCGTGCCAGAAGCACCCGTCGACGAAGACCGCGACCTTCGCGCCGGTGAAGACGATGTCGGCCTCCCTGCGCACGCTCTTCAGGGGCCGGCGGTGCACGCGGTAGCGCAGTCCCGCGGCGAACAGCGCCCTGCGCAGCTCGATCTCGATCTGCGTGTCGCGGGACTTCTGCTTGCTCATCCGTGCCCGCACACCCGGCGCGGTCTCGAGCGGCTCCACGGAGGCCATTCTCCCGTGGTGGTGCTCAGCGCTTGCGGGCGAGTCCCACGTAGACGTCCTCGGGGCCGCCTTCTCCGGCGGGGCCGAGCTCGGGGTGCCAGTGCGGTGCCGCGACGACGCCCGGTTCCAGGACCTCCATGCCCTCGAACATGGGGAGGAACTCGTCGCGCGAGCGGAAGTACATGGGGTCGCGGCTGTGCTGCATGGCCTCGACGACGGTCCCCATCTCCTGCGGCTTGAAGTCGGCCGTGAGGTGCGATAACGCGATGAGGCTGCCCTGCGGCATGGCGTCGCGATAACGTGCGACGACGTCGGCGGGACCCTTCTCGTCGGGCACGAAGTGCAGCACGGCCACCATCAGCAGGCCGACGGGCCGGGACAGGTCGATGAGGTCCTCCACGACCGGGTCGGACAGCACGTCCCGCGGGGAGCACATGTCGGCCTGCACGACGCCGGCGTTCGGGTTGCCCTCCAGGATCAGCTCGCTGTGCGAGACGGCGACCTCGTCGTAGTCGACGTAGACCACGCGCGCGTCCGGGTTCTCCTGCTGCACGATCTCGTGCACGTTGCCGACCGTCGGGATGCCCGAGCCCAGGTCCAGGAACTGCGTGATGCCCTGCTGCATCATCATCAGCACGGCCCGGCGCATGAACGACCGGTTCGACGCGGCGATGGCCCGGCCGTCGCGCAGCACGCCGAGGACCTTCTCGCCGACCACGCGGTCGGAGGCGAAGTTGTGGCCACCTCCCAGCAGGAAGTCGTAGACGCGCGCCGCGCTGGGCACGTCGGTGTTGATTCCTGCGGGCACCCACGAGAACGGCTCGGACATGACGGTCAACCTACCGGGTTGCATGCACGCGTGTGTGACCCCGGAACGGGTGAACCGCTACGGGAGCAAATGGCGGAACGCGGCGATGAGCAGCAGCCGTTGCTGGTCGACGTCGAGCGCGTCCTCGGGGCCCAGCCACTCGACCCTGATGCCGAGGTCGACCGCTGTCAGGTCCACAGTGGACTCGTCCCGCGCGATCGGGCTGTCCTGGTGCAACAGCTGGTAGGAGAACCGGATCGCGACCGTGCCGTCGAAGCTGACCTGCTCCTCCGGCAACCGCAAGGCGGTGTGCACGGCCCCGTGCAGGGCCTCGCCGGTCAGGTGCAGCGGCGCCATCACCACGTGCGTGATGCCGAGGTCGTGGCTGCGCACCGACACCGCGACCGTGGGCCCGTCCGCGACCGGTGGCCGCGGCTGCGGGAACACCGGCAACGCCGACTTGCGGTCCGACCGCCACGCCGTGACCAGCCGCTCGACCGCGTCCACCAGGTCCACGTGCTTGCGCGGCGTCAGCAACGGCAGCGGTTCCTCGTCCACGCGCACGATGAACAGGAACGCGCGGCGGCGGGTCAGCTCCGCCGCGAAGTCGGCGATCCAGGTGTCCGTGGCCCACTCGCGCGACGGCGTGTGGGACGACCACAGCAGGACGTAGTAGTCCGACGACGCGATCGCGTCGGGCACCGGTGCGTCGGTCAGCTCGGTGAGGGAGGTGGTGACGTTGCGGGCTTCCAGGCCGGCTTGCAGGGCGTCGGCGTGCTGGCGGTCCTTGTGGGCGTACGCCAGGAACACCTTCGGGTGGATGTCTAAGGGCACGGGAGTCACCGTTCTTCCGCTGTGCCTTGGGGGGTCTGCGGACAGTTGCCGTGGGTCGCAGGTTAACGATCCAGGTGCGGTTCAGATCGTTTGTCATGTTTCTGTCCTTGAACCGGCGCCTATCGAGTGGGTGATGCGGGCCGCCACCCTGCGCAGGTGGTCGACCAGCGCCCCCGGTCCGTGCACCGTGAAGTCGCAGTCCAGCAACGTCAACCGGAACGCCAGGTACTCGACGGTGTCCTCCCCGCTCTCCCACCGGCACGACGCCGCGTCGAGTGCCCGCAGCTCCCCAGCGGCGTCACCGAGGCGGGCCCGCGCCACCTCCACCGGCAACCGCAGCGTCGCGGAAGCCCGGTGCACCGGCACCGAGTCGTACATCCGCTGTGCCACGTACTCCACGGCGTCGCCGCCGGGTGCGGTGCGCGGGGTGGAACGGGCGCCGGTCGCGAGGGCCGACGTGATCCGGTCCAAGCGGAAGACGCGCCAGTCGGCGCGGTCGAGGTCGTGGGCGAGCAGGTACCAGCGGCGGCCGAGTGCGACGAGGCGGGTGGGTTCCACGTGGCGTTTCGAAGTCACGCCCTCGGTGGAGACGTAGGAGAAGCGCAGGCGTTCGCAGGCGTGTGCGGCGGCGGCGACCACGGTCAGCTGGGCGGGGTCGACCAGTGCGGCCGCGGGGACCGGCGAGGACGAGGTCGTGGCGGTCAGGGTCGCCACGCGGCGGGCCAGGCGCGGGGGCAGGACCTGGCGCAGTTTCGCGAGGGCGCGCAGGGAGGCGTCGGCGATGCCGGACACGGGCTGGCGGGCCGCGGTGTGCAGGCCCAGGGTGATGGCGACGGCCTCCTCGTCGTCGAGGAGCAGCGGGGGCATGGCCTGGCCGGCGACCAGGCGGTAGCCGCCGAGGGTGCCGAGGGTCGCCTCCACCGGGTAGCCGAGGTCGCGCAGGCGGTCGACGTCGCGGCGGATCGTGCGGCCGGTGACGCCGAGGCGGGTGGCGAGCTCGCTGCCCGGCCACTCGCGCGGGGTTTGCAGCAGGGACAACAGGCGCAGGAGCCGGGCGGCGTCGCTCATGCCGGAAACCTAGGCCAGAAGTAGGACCGATGTCGTCCTACATCGGCCATACGGTCGGGCCATGAACGTTGTGCCGGAGGGCTACCACACCGTCACGCCGTGGCTGATCACGCGCGGCCGCACGGTGGAGCTGATCGAGTTCGTCGTCGAGGTGTTCGGGGCGGTGGAGCTGGGGCGCGTCGGGCAGACCGGGGCGATCGGCCACGCCGAGGTGCGGATCGGGGACTCGGTGGTGATGATGTTCGACCATCCGGACTGGCCGGCCACACCGGGGTTCCTGCGGTTGTACGTCGCCGACGACGCGGCCGTTCTCCTGCGGGCGGTGGAGAACGGCGCGCGGGTGCTCACCGAGCCGACCGAGTTGTTCTGGGGCGACCGGGTGAGCAGGTTCGCCGACCCGTTCGGCAACCTGTGGTGGGTGCACCAGCGGGTCGCCGAACCGGCCCCGGACGAGCTGGACGCCAGGATGCGCGACCCGGAGTTCAGCCGGGCGATGGAGTACGTGCAGAGCCTGGACTTCACGCCGGGCCGGTGACGCGGGCGCGTTCCTCCGCGGTCAGCGTCGGGGCGGGGGCAGCGGTGCGCGGGCCGCGCAAGGTCGCCAGGAACACCCTGGGGCTCATCAGGTTCGTCATCGGGCCGGAGAGGGTGAACGCGTCGATGAACGCGCGGGTCACCGCCGGTTCGGAGGTCGCGGTGCGGACCAGGCGGTCGACGTAGCGCTGCAGGACGCGGCCCGCCAGCGGCAGCGGCTTGCCGATCGCGTCGGGGTAGAGGATGTCCTGGTTGGTGGCCATGGCCCAGGCGCCGTCGACGACCTTCGCGATGGCGCGCTGCACCTGCTGCGCGGTGGCACCGGAGCGCAGGCCCGCGTCGAGGGCCAGCGCGCTCTGCGCGGCGATCGACATGCCGTGGCCGTACACCGGGTTGTAGGTGGCGACCGAGTCGCCGAGCGCGAGCACGCCCGTGGGCCAGGACTTCAGGCGTTCGAAGAACAGGCGGCGGTTCGCGGTGCCGTGGGCGCCGTAGACCGGGGTCAGCGGCTCGGCGTCGGCGATGAGGTCGCCGACGACCGGGTTGCGGACCGAGCGGGCGAAGTCGACGAACCGCGACTCGTCGGTGGTGGGCTCGCCGCCGCGGGTGCCGGAGAGCGTCACGAGCCAGCGCCCGCCCTCGATCGGCAGCAGCGTCGCCGTGCAACCGGGGTGCGGGTCGCGCGGGTTGGCCTGCACGTTGACGATCGGGAAGTCCGTCGCGGCCGAGGCGGGGGCGCGGAACACGCGCGTGGCGTAGGCGAGACCGGAGTCGACCGTCTCCTGCGGCACCTCGGGCAGCCCGAAGTCCGCGAGCCACCGCGCGAGCTTCGAGGCGCGGCCGGTGGCGTCGAGGACGAGGTTCGCCTCCAGCGAGACGCGCTCGCGGGAGACGCGGTCCTCCACCAGCACCCCGGTCACGGCGTCGCCGTCACCCAGCAACGACACCGGTTCCGTGCCGGTCAGCACCGAGATCTTGTTGTCCCGCAACGCCTGGCTGCGCACGACCCAGTCGAGCAGGCTGCGGCTGCACGAGACGATGTACTGCATCTCCGGGAACCGCGGCACCCAGCCCTGCGCGCTCAGCGACACCAGCGCGTTGGGCACGCCGATGCGGTGCGCGCCGGCGGCGAGGAGCTCGTCCAGCGTGCCGGGCAGCAGCTCCTCGATCGCGCGGGCACCACCGGACATCAGCAGGTGTGCGTGCCGGGCCTGCGGCACGCCGGTGCGCGGCTCGGGGCCGTCCGGCAGCTGGTCCCGCTCGACCACGGTGACCTCGTCGTAGTGCTTGACGAGGACGGTCGCGGCGAGCATCCCGGCGAGTCCTCCGCCGAGGACCACGGCGTGTGTCGGTGCCATCTAGTCGTTTCCCCCTGCTGCGTGCACGCGGGCGGCGTCGGCCACCGCGGCGTCGACGATGGGCGAGTGCTGGAACGCGCGCGAGATGCGCACCCACCGGTCGTGTTCGGTCGAGAGGTCCGTCCCGTCGACGATCTCGGCGGCGGGACGGCGCTGAGGTGGCCTGCGGCGGGCCTCGGCGGTGCCGGCGGCGCGCAGCTGGGCGGCCTCGACCACGGCGGCCAGCTCGTCGGCGGGCAGCTCGGCCGCGCGGGCCAGGGTGGTGGCCGACTCGCCCACGGACAGGTCGTAGTACGGCGTCAGCGCCCAGCGCCAGTCGTTCAGCTCGATGATCTGCCTGCGCACCCGGTGGTGCGGGTTCAGGAACTTGCCCGGCGCGACCAGCACGATGTGCGGGTTCACGTGCGCCAGCGACCGGTGCAGCGGCCGCAGCAGGAAGTACGTCCGCCACCGGCGCAGCCACAGCCGCGGCGACGGGCGGCGCGGCCCGAACACCGGCAACGCCATCGCGATCACCAGCGGGACGATGCTGAGCGCCGCCACCAGCGGTGCGGCCGTGCTCAGCACGTCGAAGCTGCGCTCACCGGCCCAGTTCATCAGCAGCACGAACAGCTTGACCACCGCGAACGCCACCGGGCCCAGACCGGTGAGCGCGTACCAGCGCAGCCCCCGCGCGAGCCACGGCCGCGCCGAGATCGCCTCGTCACGCGCACCCTGCCAGCAGTGGTAGGCCTGCCCGCCGCAGCCGACCGCCGTGGCCACGAAGTAGATGAACAGGAACACCGCCACCGTCGGCTGCGTGGCGTAGAACGTGTCGAAGTCGACCTGGCGCTCGTCGCCGACCTCGGACTTGCAGAACAGCACCACCATCGCCGCGATGATCGTGCCGTAGCCGATGAGGATCAGCCGGACCCGTTGCCACGCCTGGACCGGTGGGCAACGCCAGTACAGCACCAACGCGAACGACGAGCCGGAGAACCCGACCACGAGCGAGTACACCAGCAGCGCCGCGAAGTTCGGCACGCCCGACACCCAGTTGATCCAGGTGATGTTCGCGGGCGCGGCGAAGAACACGGCGAACGCGGAGAACGACACCGTCGAGATCAGCGCGACGACCCTGGGGCTGCCCCAGTTCGAGCGCAGCGCCCGGATCTTGTACGCGAGCAGGAGCAGACCGGTCAGACCGCTGGAGAGGTAGGCCAGGTCAAAGATCGCCACGACGCACCCAGCGGGATCGCCCCTCGAGCGACTCGGCGATCCGCCGCACGTGCGGAGCGGTGTCGGTGCCCGCCGTGTCCGCCCACACGTGGTGCTCGGTCAGGCGCTCCAGCAGGTGGTCGGCGAGGTTCTCGGCCTGGCGCTCCTCGTCCTCGGTGAGCGTGGTGCGCCCGGCGATGATCTGCGCCATCCGCGGCAGCAGGTTCGGGGCGAGCTTGCGCATGCCCTCGGCCTTGGTCAGCGCCACCGGCTCGTGCCGCAGCAACGCGTGCGCGAACTCGTGCAGCAGCACGTGCAGGCGGTGGTACCACGACGGCGAGTCGGCGCAGAGCACGAGGTACGTGCCGTTCTCCAGCAACGCCGTCGCGCCGCTCAGGCACGTCGTCCCGGTGATCTGCGCGAAGCGCACCTCGACCGGGCTCCCGAGCCGTTCGCCCATGAGCTCGCAGACCCGGCGGCTCGCGTCCCGGTGCGTCGCGTCAGGCGGCAGGTCGAGGTCGCGGGTGACCTCGTCGACGAGCTCGCGCAGCTTCCTGCGGTTCACCCGGCGCCTCCTCTCGTCCTCGGCAGCAGCGGTCCAGATCGCGATCTTCACGCGTTCTCGGGCGGGGTGCGGCGGCCCTTCATCGGGAACGTCCAGCCCTCGCCGACCTCCAGCGCCTGCCGGAACCCTTCTACCGCAGCGGCTCTGGCCTGCGGGGAGAGTTCACCCGTCCGCTCGGCCAGGCGGGTGACGAACTCGACCACGCCGAGCTCGCGCAACGCCAGGAAGTCGGTCAGCTCCGAGTCGACCTTCGCCGCGACGTCGTCGTCGAAGAAGTACGCGGGATCGGCGCCGAAGTGGTCGGCGAGCCCGAGGATGTGCTTGAGCCGCGGGTTCGCGCTGGCCTGGCTGAGCAGCTCGCGGATGTAGCTCGCGGAGATGCTGCCGTAGTGGCCGGCGCTGCTGATCGACGCCGCGACCTCCTCCGGCGACCACGGGCCGCGGTCGGGCGGGTGCACCGCCTCGAACAGCGTGCTCAGCGCGGTGGCGCGCCAGCCGGGGCGTTCACCGCGGTAGAGCTCGCGCCGTCCGCCCAGGAACACGGCGGGGTGCACGCCGAGCGCGCCGGCGAGGTCGACGACGGCCTGGCAGGTCGGGTTGTCCTTGACGCCGAGCCGCAGCTGCGAGATGTAGCCGTGCCCGATGTCCCCGCCGCGTTCCCTGACCGCCGCCGCGAGCGCCACGTTGGTCATCTTGCCGGGGTGGTTGGGCGGGTTGTTGCACAGCTCGTTGAGGACCTCGGCGAACGGCCTCACGCCACACCTCCGCTGGAGCGACCCTACGGCCGGCAATCATTCCACTGCTGTGGAACCTCGCGAGCATATGGCATCACAAGGGTTGAATCCACCAGTGCGTAGCCCTATGCTCACAGTCCGCCGCTTCCACTGCTGTGTCGCGTTTGATCCGAACGACGTCACTTCAGTTGAACGTGGCAGCTGAGGCCAGTCAGGGCTGACGTCTGGGGGGACTGATGACGACGGCGCGGATGGGGCTGACTGTGAACGACGGTGCTGCTCGTTCCCTTGTCCTGCACGACGAGAGCGCTCCCTCGCGGTGCGGTTCCTGCGCTCAGCCGCTCGGTGCCTGGGCCACGGACCGCCTCACCGGCCTGCTCGGCCGCTGGGGCTGGGACGACCAGGCACCCGCGCTGTACCGCAGGGCGCAGCGCCGCTGGGAGCAGGTCGCGCTGCTCATGATCGACCTCGACCGGTTCAAGAAGATCAACGACGACTACGGCCACCCGGCCGGCGACGTGGTGCTGACCGACGTGGCGGGCGTGCTGACGACGCACACCCGCTCCGCCGACCTGGTCTGCCGGTACGGCGGCGACGAGTTCCTGGTCCTGCTGCCGCGCACCACACCGGGCGAGGCCGCCGTGGTCGCCGAGCGGATCCTGCGCGGCATCAGGGCGTTGCGGACCGACATCACCACGAACGACGGCTACGGCCTCACGCTGACCGGCCAGACCGCCTCGATCGGCGTCGGCGCGCACGTCCCCGACCCCGGTGCCACGGTGGTCGACCTGGTCCGCGAGGCCGACGCCGCACTGCAGCTCGCCAAGCGCGGCGGCCGGGCGCGCGTCCAGGTGCACGACCCCGGCTCGTTCGCGGAACGCCGCACGGACACCGCGGCGCTGCACCACCTGCTCGCGTTGCAGGAGCTGATGGGCAGCGACCTGCTGCCGCACGTGCTGGTGGAGCTGTCAGAGGGTCCGAAGGCGTTCGAGGAGCTCGTCGCCACGGCGGGCCCGACCGTGCACCGGACGTTGGAACGCCTGCAGGACAACGGTTTCGTGATCCGCCGGGCGGCGAGGTACGAGCTGACGGCCGCGGCACGCGAGTGGATGACCGACGTGCTGCCGGTCGTGGGGGCCTGGGCCGGGCGCCACCACGTGCACGTGAGCTGAACCGCCGCGCGAACCTCGGGGCGTCGAAGGCACAACATCTGGCCGCCTGCTCAGCGGATGGCCGCGAGCCGTTCCTCGACCTCCTCGGCCGTCGCGTGTCCGCGGGCGAGCGCGTACCCGTTCGTCCCGTCGAGCGCGATCAGCGTCGGGTAGCCGCTGACGCCGAACCGCGCCGCGCGCACGAAGTCCGCCTCCGGCTGCGCGCTGTGGAACGCCGCGACCACCGCGTCGCCGTCGAGCCCGAAGTCGGTGGCGATCCCGCGGAACGTCTCCGGGTCGGACAGGCTCCTGCCGTCGTGGAAGAACGCCTGCTGCACCGCGATGGCCAGCTCAGCGGCCCGCTCCGGCGCGGCTTCGCGCACCGCGGCCACCCCGCGGGCGGCACCCTCGGAGTCCATCACGAACTCGCCCTCGTCGAGCAGCCGGTTGAACGCGTCGCCGAACCGCGCGCCCGTACGTGCGGTGACCTGCGCGTTCGCGTCCTTGATGAACCCGAACTCGCGGATCGGCACGCGCCGCGACCCGGTGAACAGCCCACCGGAGACGACCTCCACCGGCAGGTCGGGGTGGCGTTCGGTGAGGGCGCGCAGCGTGCCGGAGAAGGCGTGCGACCAGCCGCAGTAGGCGTCGAAGACGTAGACGAGCTTCACGACCGGGTACAAGGCCCCACTTGGATCAGGCATTCCCGCCGATCATGTCGATAATCTGTCGGGGCGAGTCGTACTTCGGCATCGTCCCAGGTCCATTCGCACTCCCTGATCAGCGTCCGCCACGAGGGAGAGGGCAGCGGCACATCGTTCGCCGCAGCCATCAGCGGACCGACGAAGTCGTACGCCTCCAGCACGACCAGATCCTGCCCGAACGCCGTGGCAGTGTCCGGCGAAACGCGCGGGCGAGGGGGAACAGCGAGAGCAGGTGACCAAGCAGTGGAGAACTCGACACGATCCGCATGGTGAATGGAGTGCTGATCCAATTAACCCGGTCTTGGGTGTCATGGAATCAAAACACGTCGTAGCGTGAGGCGTGGGGTGATGCCGGGTGGCCGAGGTCGAGAACTCCGTGTCCGGGACGGTCAGCGGGAACGTGGTGCAGGCGGGCTCGATCGGCAGCCTCCACATCCATTCCAGTACACGTGGAAACCCGGTGCCGCAACAGCTGCCGCCTCCGCCGCGGGTGTTCGTCAGCCGAGCTGACGAGCTGACCGAGCTCGACCGGTGGTGGGAGCACGAGGAACACCAGCTGCTCGTGGTCGTCAGCGGCCCCGGCGGCGTGGGCAAGACCTCGTTGGCGCTGCGGTGGTTGCACGACACGCGCGACCGGTTCCCCGACGGGCAGCTCTACGTCGACCTCGGTGCCCACGCCGAAGCCGCCCAGCCGGACGAGGTGCTGGAGTGGTTCCTCGGCGCGCTCGGGGTCGAGGTGGTGCCGCCCGGCCTCCCGCAACGGCAGGCGTTGTTCCGCTCGCTGACAGCGGACCGCGCGTTCTCGATCTTGCTCGACAACGCGGCGAGTGCCGGGCAGGTGCGCCCGCTGCTGCCCGCGTCGGCCGGCTGCGTGGTCGTGGTGACGAGCCGCTGGCGACTGAGCCCGCTCGGCATGGACGGTGCCCGGTTCATCGACGTCGACCCGATGGGCGTACAGGCGTCAGTTGAGTTGCTGGAACGGGTTGTGGGTGAACCCCGGCTCGCGGTCGAGGCCGACGCCGCCCGTGAGCTCGCGCGGCTGTGCGGCGGGATGCCCATCGCGCTCGGCGTGATCGGCGCGCGGTTGTCCCGGCGGCCGCGCCGCTCGCTCGCCAGGGAAGTGGACGAGCTGAGGACCGAGAACCGTCGGCTGTCCAACCTGGACCTCGGTGGATCCGCCTCCGTGAGCGCGGTGCTCGATCTGTCCTATGTGGACCTGCCGCCGCGGCAAGCGCGGCTCTACCGCTTGACCTCGTGGCACCCCGGACCGAGCTTCGGGGTCGAGGTGGCGGCGGCGATGCTCGCGGACGACGTCGGTGAGGTGGAGGACGACCTGGACGACCTCGTCGAGAAGAACCTCCTCAGCGAGGCCGGCGACGACCGGTTCCGGTTCCACGACCTCCTGCGCCTGCACGCGCGCGAGCAGACCGACGCCGACGTCGAGCAGGCGGTCCAGCGAGCCGTGGAGTTCTACCTGGACAAGGCGGTCGTCGCCGACTCCGCCGCGATCCCCGGCCGACCGCGGGTGGGGTTGCGGTTCAAAACGGCGGATCCCGACGCGTTTGGCTCCCGCGCGGAGGCCTTGGACTGGCTCGACCACGAACGCGACAACCTAGTGCAGGCGTTGCGCGCTGCCGAGGACCGCGGCTGGCCGGAGCTGGTCTGGCAGCTCGCCGAGGCGATGTTCGCGTTGTTCCAGCGTCGGCACCACTACTCGGACTGGCTGTTCACCCACCAGCTCGCCGTGGCGGCAGCGCAGTCGTGCGGTGAGCAGACCGCGGAGGCCAGGCTGCGCATCCAGCTCGCGGTCGCGTTGCGCAACCTCGGCCGGCTCGACGAGGTGACCGAGCAGGTGCGGGTCGTGCTCGAGCTCGCGGGAGACCACGACCTCGGCAGCCGGGCGACCGCGTTGGTGCTGCTGGGGCACACCCACCGGCTCAAGGGCGAGTTCGAGGTCGCGCTGCGGTACTTCCGCGAAGGTGTCAACGTCGAGACCCGCCACGGACGCGTCCGCGGCATCGGTCTCGCCCGGCGGCGCGTCGGCGAGGTGCTGATCGATCTGGGGCGCCTGGACGAGGCCATCACCGAGCTGCGGGAGTCGGAGGCGTTGCTGGACAACGCGGTGGACAAGGCGCGGGCACGGATGTTCCTGTCGCGCGCACTCCTGCACGCCGGCCGGTTCGACGAGTCGCTCATGCTGGCACACGGCGTGCTCGCCGATGTCCGGGACGCCGGCTCACCGCTGCACGTCGCCGACGCGTTCGAGTTGCTGGGCGAGATCGCCGAGCGGCAGCGTGACTGGCCGCTCGCCCGTGACCACTATCGCGCCGCACTGGCCTGCTACGGCGAATCGTTCGACCCGAGCGCCGACCGGGTCAGGGACCGGCTCGGCGCTGTCGATCGGAACGACGACGAGCGAGCAGCCGACGTACCGGCTCAGCAACAGCCGGGCGGCAGCGACGGCGAGCCCGGCTGACCGTTGTGGCGCGGCCAGCAACACGTCGGCGAGCGTCCACCACTTCCGTGCTGCCCGCTCCGTGCGGACGAGCAGCACGCCGTCTTCCCTGACCACGCCCTCGTCAACGAACACGGCTCACCGGCACCGGTGCGATCGGAGCGGGGAAGGCCGGCTCCTCGATGCCGATCAAGCCGTACATGGTGGCGCGCAGAACCTCTCCCGCTCGATCGAGGCGTGAGCTGAGGAGCTCGGCGAAGCCCGGCACCCGGACGGCCTGGTCGAGATCGCCGGTGTAGGTCGGGACCCGCTCGCGCAGCACGTGAGCGAGACTGCCTTCGCGGACCTCCGGGCAGGTCGCGAGCAAGACGCGCCGGCCGACCGCAGCCGCGTACTGCGTTGTCGAACCGTGGTCGCCGATGACGACATCACTCGCGATCACCGCCGCGCGCCAGCCTTCCTCCGGCGGAATGACGATCACGTCGCAGTCGGCCAGCCAGGCGCGCACCTGCCACTTGCCGTGCACCGCGGTGATGTTCGGGTGCAGCACGGCCCCGACCCGCACCTCGCGCGGCAGCTCCCGGTAGAGCTCCGGGCGTTGGGCGAACGTCGACTCCGCCGTCCACGTCGAGCTGATCGTCACGAACGCCTCGCCGGGCTCGATGCCCAGCGCACGGCGGTAGTGCTCGCGGAACGGCAAGCTCGCCCGCATCCGGTCGAGGCAGAGGTCGCCCGCCACCACGGCCCTGCCGAATGCCTCCGGGCACGACTCGGCGAGCACGTCGAGCTCCTGGTCGTGTGACAGCACGATCGCCGCCGCATGCACCTTGCCGTCGCGCATGAGCAGCTGCCGGTCGAGACCGTGCACCGGCTCGGCGGTGTGGCGCATCCGCCGTCGTGACTTCATCGCACTCGCGCCGTGGGGCAGCACGAGAACCGGTCCCGGCGCGCGGTCGATGAACCGGTAGCTCGCTGCGAGCACGAGGTCGAACTCGTGCTGCAGCGCCAGCTCCCACGGGATGACCAGCCCGCCGATCGCGGTGACGAACGCCGTGGTGCTGCCGTCCGGTTCGGGCAGCGTGAAGTAGACCTGCAGCCGGTGGTCAGCTTCCAGCAACGGCAGCAGGTCGAGCAGCCGGGTACCCGCCACCACGCTCGGAACGATCACCAGCACCTTGCGGCACCCGGGCACGGTCACCCGGTGCGCACCTCCCGCGCCGAGCGGGGTCGTGGACCAGCTCATTTCGCCTCCGTCGGTCGAAGTGATGAACAGACCCTCCCGGCTCGGGTGTTCACTGAGCTGTCAGAAACTCTTCGTGCAGTTCATGGCCGTTTTGATCAAGGTGGTCCGAGGTGTTCCGGCGCTATTCACGACCTCATGTCAATGGACTGTCACCCATCTGTCACATTCGGCAGCACAAGTGCATTGCATCGCCGCTGAAGGGAGAGGACACTTTGATCGGGGACGCGAGGGGTGGCGCTGGTGGATGCGCGATTCACGATTCTGGGGCAAACGGGGATACGGGTCGGCGGCGCGATCGGTGCGCATTGGGGTTCGTTGAAGCTGCGCGGCATGCTCGCCGTGCTGCTCACCCGCCCTGGCCAGCTGGTACCTGCGGCGGAGATGGCCGACTGGGTGTGGGGCGACGAGGACGAGCTCCCGCACAACCCGGTCCAAACGCTGTACTCCTATTCCTCTCGAATTCGCCGCGCCCTCGAATCCATGCAGGACCGGGTGGAATTGTCGGTGGTCAACGGCGCATATCGTCTCGACGTCGAGCGCAACGCGGTCGACTACTTCCAGTTCCGCGCGCAGGTCGACCGCGCCGGTGCACTCGCCCGGCGTGGCGACCACCAGCAGGCGTTGGACGCCATTCGCGGCGCATTCAGCATCTGGAAGCACCAACGCCCACTGGCCGACCTCAAATCCGAGCGGGCCGACGCGTGGCGTGCGCGCGCCGAGCAGAACGTCCGGGTACCCGCGTACGACCTGCTGTGCGCCGAGTACCTGGTGCTCGGCGAGTACCCCCGCGTCCTCCAAGAGCTCGACGACCTCGCACCCGACTACCTCGCTCACCCCGCACTGTTGAAACGACGGCTCGAGGCGCTGTACCTGTTGTCCCGCACGGACGAGGCGACCCAGCTCTACCTGCACACCTACCAGGCGTTCAAGGCGGCGTTCAACGACGCCGCCGCACGCGACCTGCTTGAGTTCCACGACCACCTCAAGGCCCACGGCGTCGCTCGCACCGAACCGCCGACCGGCACTGCGGGTGTCCTGGTACCGCAGCAACTTCCGCTCGACGTACCCGTTTTCGTCGGACAGCAGCGCAACCTCGCGGCATTGGATGCGATGGCAGCACGGCCTGGCATCATCGTCGTGGACGGTGCCGGCGGTGCGGGCAAAACCGCTTTGGTCGTCCACTGGGCTCACACCCGTCGCGCGTTGTTCCCCGACGGTGTGCTGTTCCTTGACCTGCAGGGCTTCTCCGACAGTGCGAACGTCGACGTCTCCTCGGCGGTCGACCGCTTCCTGCAGGGCCTCGGTGTCCCGCCGGATCGAATCGCGAATCCCGACCACCGGCTCGCCAAGCTCCAGTCCGCCATGGCAGGCCGCAGGTTGCTGGTCGTGCTGGACAACGCCGCTGACACCGACCACGTGCGGCCACTCCTGCCGCTCTTCCCGTCCTGCGTGATCGTCGTGACGAGCAGGAGGCGGCTGTCCGGCGTCGCCGCTCGCCTCGCGCCGCAGCGGATCGCGATCGATCCGCTGACGGACGACGAGTCGGCAGCACTGCTCGTCGACCGAATCGGCGAGCGTGGTCGCGGCCGGCCGGAACTGGTCGAGCTGAGCCAGGTGTGCCACGGTCTTCCGCTGGCGTTGAAGGTGTTGGCGAACCACATCGCCACCCGGCCGGAGGTGCGCCTCAGCGCGTTCGTGACCCATTTCCGCGAACGTGGTGTGCTCGACATCGGCGCTTCGCACGATCCCCGTGCGGTGTTCATGCAGTCCTTGCGCGCCCTGGAACCCGATGTTCGGCTGCTGTTCCGCGCGATCGGTGCGCATCCGGGCCCGAGTGTCACGGTGGGTTTGGCGGCAGCCATGACATCGATGCCCGCATCGCGGGTCCATGTCGCACTCGATGCGCTGGCGGAGGCCCACTTACTGGAGCAGGCGGGCGAGCTCGACCGGTTTCGGCTGCACGACATCCTGCGCCAGTTCTCGGCCAGCCTGCTCGAGGAAGCGGAAGAACGCCGGTTGTTCGAGCGCCGCATGCTCGACTTCTACCTGAGATCGGCGGAGAACGCCGATGTCCGGGTGATGTCCACAATGGTCAGAGTGGCGACCATCGATGCGGACGAAGACGTTGCAGCTCTTGAGTTCGAGGACGCGGCGGCGGCGCAGCGCTGGTGCGTGATCGAGGCTCAGAACATCATCTCCGTGGTGCGTTTCGCTGTCAGCACGGGGCATTTCGAGCATGCGGTGCAGATTCCGCAGCTGGTCGGTCAGATCTGGTTGCGGCGTGGTCTCACGGCAGAGGTGCTGACCGCCTTGCACGCCGGTCTCTCGGCGGCGCAAGCGCTCGGAGAGTCAGCCGAGGTGGCGGCGGCCGACCTCATGCAACAGATCAGCCACACTTATCTGCAGCGCCAGGAGTACGGGCCGGCCGAGCACTTCGTCCACTCGGCACACCTGGGGTACGCGCGAGCAGGTGGTGACCAGACCTCAGGTATCGCGACATGCCTGCACACCGGCGCGCGCATCCTGGTGGCCACGGGGAACACCGCTCTCGGAATCGACTCGCACGAAAGAGCTCTTGCCATGGTTCGCCGACTGAGGGAAGCGGGCCGGGGCATGGAACAGGTTTTCCTGTACCGGGCAGGAGAGGCGTACAAGGAGGCTCTCGACTACCGGCGAGCCGCACTCTACTACCACCAGGCTCTCGTGCTGGCAGAAGCCCGGCACAGCGAATCGGCGGAGGCGACGATTCTGCAGTTGCTCGGCGACTTGAGCTTTTCCAGGGAGCGAATCGGGGAAGCCCGCTCGTTCGCGGAGGCCTCCCTGTGGAAGCACGCTCGCTTGCACGCCGTCGGCAAGGCCGGTGAAGTGTGCGCGCTGCTGTGCGAGATAGAGCTGGTCGACGGCGAGTTGTTGAAAGCTAAACGGTACGCGCGTCAGGCTATTCGTCTTTGCGCTCAGGCCGGGGCATCACCCCTTAGTGAGGTGAGGGCGCTGAACGTGCTCGGCCGCATTCTGGGCAGGGCCGGCCAGCGAGAGGGCGCGGTCGAGGCATTCGAACGAGCGCTGGTCATTTGCGCGGATCTGGATCCGGCCCGTGGTGAGCGCATAGCCGCTGAGCTGCGGGAACTTGAGACAGAGCACTACCTCCCGGAGGCGCGGACCAGGCTGTCGGCGTCGCGTCGAGGTCATGGTTCGGGCATCTGCCCGTAAGAGAACATCGTCCGCCTATAGCTTCACGGGTGTGTGCATCCCTTCCGGGTGTCACTCTTTCTCCTGACTTTCGGGTGAACTTGGTATCGGTCCAATCCTCTGCGTAGCATGCGCCTGCCGGGGTGGAATTCCTGCCGGTTCCCGCCTGTGATGAAGGAGAGCAAGATCATCACCCGCAAGAAGGCGCTCGTGATGTCCCTGTTCGGTGCAACCATGGCCGCAGGTGTCCTCGCATCGGCTTCCGCTCAGGAGGCGAATGCCGCGCCGATGGAGACGCAGCTCTGCTGTGTCGAGCCGCTCAAAGCGCAGTCGTGGTCCGTCGTGCCGCTCGAGACGCAGTCTCGACACTGGGTGGACGGCAAATCTCCGAAGAGTGGTCTGCTGAACTGAGCGGGGCAGTAATGCCGCGTCGTCTTTGAAAGTTGCTCGGATTCATGTGTTGGTCAGGCGGATGCCACTCATCCGCCTGACCAACAGTCCGAGGCGGCTGATGTGAGCCGGTGCGCCGTGCAGCGCGACCAAGCACCGCCGGAGCGTTCGCGACCTGGCTGTCGGCTCCACACAGGACGGGTCAGGCGGTCGAGCCGACTCCCTTGATCCGGCCGTCCCGGAACGCGTCCACGAACAGCCGGTGGTCCTCCCGGGTCTGCTGCGCGTAGTCCAGCGCGAACGTCACGATCGACTCGGTGAACTCGCGCTCGCGCGACCCGATGACCTCGGCGATGGCCTCCTCGCACTGGAAGTCCACCAGGGTCTGCTCGGAGTCTTCGTCGGCGACGCAGTGCATCTTGGCGGTGGCGCGGCCGAGGTAGTCGAGCACGGGCAGCATGTCGGCGGGCTCGGTGAGGTCGGACCAGTCGAGGTCGGCCTCGTACGGCGAGAGCTCGGCGACGACGTAGCCGACGCCGTCGATCTCGGTGTGGCCGAGCCACGGGTCGGCGTGGGCCTGCAGTGCGCGTTGGGAGACGGCGGTGCGGTGGCCGTGGTCGGTGAAGTACGCGCGGATGCGGTCGTCGGGGACGATGCGGCTCGGGGCGGCGACGTTGGCCTGCTTCATCGACAGCACCACGTCGTTCTCCAGCGCCTGGGTGCGGCCCTCGACGAGGATGTTGTAGGCGTGCAGGCCGGCGGAGCCGATGCCGAAACCGCTGCGGCCCACCACGTCCTTCACGGTGTAGGTGCGGCTGCTGGCGCGTTTGCCCTGCGGGATCGTGTCGAGGTAGGCGGCGTAGGCCTGTTCGACGGCGGCGCGGACCTCGTCGGACAGTTCGTGGGTGCCTTCGCGGTCACGGCGGAACGTCCGCTCGTAGTCGCGGATCGTGGTCTTCTCGCGCAGCAGGTCGATGCGGGTGGCGAGGCGGGCGCGCTGCAGGACGCGGTGCAGGGCGCCCTCCGTGCTGTCGAGGCCGAGGCTGAACAGCTCGTCGCCGGGTTTCTCGGCGAACGTGCGGACCTGCGTCACGTAGGCGGCCACGTAGGTGCCGATCAGCTCGGTGATCGCGCTGTCGGGCAACGCCTTGCGCCAGCCGAGCAACGCCATGGAGGCGGCGAAGCGGCGCAGGTCCCACGTGAACGAGCCGAGGTAGGCCTCGTCGAAGTCGTTGACGTCGAAGACGAGCGTGCCCTCGGAGTCCATGTAGGTGCCGAAGTTCTGCGCGTGCAGGTCGCCCTGGATCCAGATGCGGCCGGTGCGGTCGTCGGCCCACTCGTCCGGCAGCTCCGCCATGTCCGCGTAGAACAGGCAGGCGCTGCCGCGGTAGAACGCGAACGGTTCCGCCGCCATCTTGCGGAACTTGTGCCGGAACGCGGCCGGGTCGGCCGTCATCAGGTCGGTGAACGCCTCTTCGAGCACGCTCACGATGCGGTCGCCACGATCGGTCACGGCGGCACCCCCTTGTCTCCCGGCCGGCCGTGTCTCCCGTCCGGCAGGACGCACAGCCCACCACGCCGGTGCCCTCCGCGCACGGTGCGCGTGCAAATTTCGCCGGCCGTTCCACCGGAGTTGCCCCGAGCCGGGACGAACCGGGCAGGAATCGAGAAGCCGACGGCCCGCGCCGCCCCCTAGCGTCGCGGGCATGTGCTTCATGTTCGGTGCCAGCCAGGAGCAGATCCGGCACGCGCTCGGCCTCGCGGAGGCGGGCCCCGGCGAGGCCGAGCGGGACGAACCGGACGAAGGGACGGGCTACGCCTTGCACTCCAGCAACGTCTGCGCGGCGCTGCCGCCGTAGAGCGACGGGTCGACGGCGGAGCAGTGCTGCGTGATCCACTCCTGGCGGCCGTTGTCCGTGCCGCCGGGACCGCGCATGCCCATGCCGCCCCCGTTGCCGAGCACGAACTTCAGCCTGCCCCCGCTCACCCAGGCCTGGAGCTGGTCGACCGACGGCGCGTCGTCCGAACCGGAGAACCCGCCCATGCCGATCACCACCTCGTCGGAGCCCATGATGAACGGTGCCGCCGCCTGCGCCGAGCCCGCGACGGCCAGGGTGATCGCGGCGCCACCGCTGTTCTCCTTGGCATAGGCCAGGATCTTGCGCTGTTCCTCGGTGAGCTCACGACTGCCGGGGCCGGGGCCGCGCATCTGCTGGCCGCGGTCAGCACGACCGTCAGGCGCCTGCCGGTTCCCGTTCGGCGGCATCTGGCCAGGCGTCTGCCCACCCGGCATCTGGCCGGGAGTCTGCCCACCCGGCATCTGGCCGGGAGTCTGCCCACCCGGCATCTGGCCGGGAGCCTGCCCACCTGGCACCGGCCCGTCGCGGAAGAACTGCCCACCACCGTCAGCCGGTCCGGCCGCGGGCATCACCCCGTTGTCCGTCGCGGTCGCCGCCGTCGTGGTGGACCACACGGCCGGCGCCAGCAGCACCGCCACCACCGCCGCGACCAGCCCGGCCCGGCGCAGCCCTGCCAGCAGCACGACGACCGCCACCGCGGCCACCCCGACGACCGCCCAGCGCGCCCACCCGTGCCACGACGTGTCCCGCGAGACCACCACGAACGCCCAGGCCGCCGTGAGCACGACCGAGACCGGCAGCAGGAACCGCACGACGCTCCTGGCCCGCCAGAACATCACCAGCCCCGCAGCGCTGATCGCGGCGACGGCCGGTGCCAGCATCGTCGTGTAGTACGGGTGGAAGATGCCCTGCGCGAAGCTGAACACCGCCATCGTCACGAGCAGCCAACTGCCCCACAGGAACCAGCCCGCGCGCTCGGCCGCGTCACCCGGCACCTCGCGCCGCAGCCGCAGCACCCCGCCGACGACGACCGCGACCAGCACGAGCAGGCTCAACGGCAGCAGCCACGAGATCTGCCCGCCGACCGCGTTGTCGAACATGCGGGTGACGCCCGCCTGACCGCCGAACATCGCGCCGCCACCGGGACCGGCGACCTCCATCCCCGCCGGCGGCGTCCCGATCATCCGCTCGCCACCGCCACCGCGGTTGCCGGAGCCGCCGAACACCCGGCCCAGGCCGTTGTAGTCGATGATCAGGTCCCACGCGCCGCCGTCGGTGGACCCGCCGATGTACGGCTTGGCCCCCGGCCAGAACGCGTGCAGCGCCACCCACCAGAACGACGACACGACCAGCACCACCCCGGCGCCCAGGAGGTCGGCGACCCGCCGCTTCAGCGGTGAGCCCGTCGCCACCAGGTACGCCAGCGCGAAGCCCGGCACCACGATCCACGCCTGCAGCATCTTCGTGAGGAACCCGCAGCCGATGAAGAAAGCGCACCACAGCAACCACGTCGTCCGCACCCGGCTCTCGGGGGCCTGCACCGACCGCGTGAGCGCGTAGGCCGCCGCGACGAGCGTCAGCACCAGCAGCGTGTCCGGGTTGTTGTCGCGGTTGATCGCCACGGTGACCGGCGTCAGCGCGAAGATCAACGCCGCGAGCAGCGCCACGTGCTCGCCCGCCCACCGCCGGACCGTCCGGTGCAGCAGGAACACCGCCGCGACGCCCTCGACGACCTGCGGCAGCAGCACCGCCCAGCCGTGGAACCCGAAGAGCCACACGGAGACCGCCTGCGGCCACAGCGCCATCGGCGGCTTGTCGACGGTCACCACGCCGGCCGGGTCGAACGAGCCGAACAGGAAGTTCGTGAACGACGTCGACATCGACTTGGCTGCGGCCGCGTAGTAGGAGTTGCCCACCTGGCCCGCGCCGATCCGCCACGCGTACAGCGCACCGGCGGTCGCGCAGATCGCCGCGAGCGCCCAGGCAGGCCAGCGCGCCGGACGGGTGTCCGCGGGCGTGGCGGCGGGTGCGGCCACCTCGGCAGTGGCGGTCATGCTGGTTCCTTTCGGTCGTCCCGGCGGAACACCCAGCTCCGCAGCAGGAAGAAGCGTCCCGCCGTGCCGAGCGCCGACGAGCCGAGCAGCACCGCCAGCTCCAGCAGCCGGGACGGGTCGGGGGTGGCCGCGTGCAGCACGAGCAGCGCGGCCGACGTGAACGCGTAGTACAGGCCGAACACCACGAGGCCCTGCAGGTGCGTCCGGCCGCGGGCGGTGTTGCGGGCGGTGAACGTGAAGCGCCGGTTGGCCTCCGTGTTGACCAGGGTGGTGATCACGAGCGCCAGCAGGTTCGCCGTCAGCACCGGCCACCACGTGCGGAAGACGCCGTACAGCGCCAGGTTCGCGAGCGTGGAGACCACGCCGATCACCGCGAACGACAGCACCTGCCAGGACAGCCCGCCCTCGCTGCGGCTGAGCACCGCGTCGGGGTGGATCGCCCGCGGCTCCGGGCGCCGCGGCAGGTCCGGCACGCGCGCGGTGCCGTTGGCCTTGGCCCTCGCCACCCGGATGAGCCCCTTCACGTCGTCGAGCGCGGTGCCGAGCACGTCGACCCGGCTGTCCACGTCCTCGACCCAGTCCACCGGCACCTCGTGCACCCGCAAACCGTTGTGCTCGGCCAGGAGCAGCAGCTCGGTGTCGAAGAACCACGCGTCGTCGCCGGCCCGTTCGAGCAACGGCCGGACCACCTCCAGCCGTGCCGCCTTGAACCCGCACTGGGCGTCGCTGAACCGGGCGCCGTGCGTGAGCCGCACCAACGCGTTGTAGCCGCGCGACACGATCTCGCGCCGCGGCCCGCGCACGGTGCGCGAACCCGGTGCCAGCCGTGAGCCGATCGCGAGGTCGGAGTGGCCGTTGACCAGCGGCGCGACCAGCGGCAGCAGCCCGTCGAGACCGGTGGACAGGTCGACGTCCATGTAGACGACGACGGCCGCCTCACTCGCTCCCCACGCCTCCTTCAGCGCGCGTCCCCGGCCCTTGCGGTCGAGGTGGTGCACGCGCACCCGGTCGAACCGCGCGGCCAGGTCGTGCGCCGTGGCCAGGGTCGCGTCGGTGCTCGCGTTGTCGACGACCACGATCGACCAGTCGAACGGGAACTGCTCGCGCAGGAACCCGTGCAGCACCTCGACGCACCCCGGCAGCGCGCGTTCCTCGTTGTGGACGGGGATCATGATGTCCACGGTCGTCGTGGTCCTGTCGTCACGGCGCCGCACCGCGGCTGGCGCCCCGCTGACCGCCATCTGCTCTCCGTTCCACTGTGGACACGTTGCGTCGTTCCCGTTCCAGGGTTCTGGTGCGGTCGTGAGAACGTCCTTGGCTTCTGCTGAGAGGTTCGTGAGAGCCCGCGTGCTCACACAGCGGGCTCACAGGTCGCGGCCCTACCGTCACCGCCATGCGACTGCTGGTGGTGGACGACGACCCGGACGTGCGGGACAGCCTGCGGCGCAGCCTGGAGTTCGAGGGCTACGACGTCACCACGGCCGCGGACGGGGCGGAGGCGCTGCGCCGGCTGAGCGGGATCGACCTGGCGATCCTCGACCTGATGATGCCGACCGTCGACGGCTCGGAGGCGTGCCGCCGGTTGCGCGCGGCCGGCGAGCGGCTGCCGGTGCTGATGCTGACCGCACGTGACGCGTTGGGGGACAAGGTGACCGGGTTGGACGCCGGTGCCGACGACTACCTCGTCAAGCCGTTCGCGCTGGAGGAGCTGCTGGCCCGCGTGCGTGCGTTGCTCAAGCAGAACCGCCACCGCGCGGAGCCGTCGCTGCTGCGGTTCGCCGACCTGCGGATGGACCCGGTCGAACGCGCGGTCTGCCGCGGCGGCACCCGGCTCGACCTGACGCCGACCGAGTTCGACCTGCTCGCGGTGTTCCTCGCCGATCCGGGGCGGCTGCTCACCAAGCAGCACCTCAAGCACGCGGTGTGGGGCCACGACCAGGGCACCAACAACCTCGACGTGTACATCGGCTACCTGCGCCGCAAGACGGAGGCCGGTGGCCGGTCGCGGCTGCTGCACACCGTGCGCGGCCTGGGTTTCATCCTGCGTGAGTCGCTGTGAGGGGCCCGGTGCTGCTGCGGAGCAAGCTCGCGGTCATCACCGCGTGCGTGGTCGCGGTCGCGATAGCGGGCATCAGCGTCGTCACGTGGGTGGTCACCGAGCACAACCTGCGCTCCGAGCTCGACAAGTCGCTGGTGGCGAGCCTGCCGCCACCGGTGCGGCTCCCGCAGCGGCCGGGCGAGGTCCGGTTCTTCAAGCTGCGCTGCGACGAGGGCGTATCGGGCGAGGGGTTGCAGCAGGTGCTCCAGGGCATCCAGGAGCTCCGCCCGGACGGCACGAGCTGCGCACCGCCCGGCGTCGACCCGGTCGTCACGACCGCCGCCGACCTCCAGGCGCTGTCCACGACGTTCCGCGACGGCGTGACCCGATCCGGCACGGCGGCGCGGGTGCTGCTGCAACCGCTGGACAACGGCACCGTCCTGGTGCTCAGCCGGAGCCTCGCCGAGATCGACAGCACCCTCACCACGCTGGCCGGTGTGCTCGCGAGCGTCGCCGTGCTCGGCGCGTTGCTGGTCGCCGCCGGCGGTTTGTGGCTCACGAGGCGCGCGCTCGCACCGATGGAACGCCTCACGGAAACGGCCGAGCACATAGCCCGCACCGAGGACCTGACCACGCCGGTCACCGTCTCCGGCCAGGACGAGGTGGGCCGCCTGGGCCGGGCGTTCACCGCGATGACCACCGCGCTCGCCGAGTCCCGCCGCCGCCAGCGCGACCTGGTCAACGACGCCGCGCACGAGCTGCGCACGCCGTTGACGAGCCTGCGCACCAACATCGACCTGCTGGTCCGCGCCGAGCGCACCGGCCGCGAGCTGCCCGGCCGCGCTGAGGTGCTGGACCGGGTGCAGGCGCAGAGCCGCGAGTTCGGCGACCTGGTCAACGAGCTGGTGGTGCTCGCCCGCGACGAACGCGAGCTGGCGCGCGAACCGGTCGAGGTCTCCGGCGTCGTCGACCGGGCGGTCCGGCGCGCCCGCAGCCGGGCCCACGAGCACGTCTTCGACGTCGAACGCGCGGAGTGGTCGGTGCTCGGCGACGCGGCCGCGCTGGAGCGCAGCGTGCTGAACCTGCTGGACAACGCGGTGAAGTTCGCACCGGCCGGGTCCATGATCACCGTGCGGTCGCGGCCGGGCTGGCTCACGGTCACCGACGAGGGCCCCGGCCTGCCCGTGGAGCACCGGTCCGCCGCGTTCGAACGGTTCTGGCGCGCGCCCGACGCCCGGCGCCTGCCCGGTTCCGGCCTGGGACTCGCGATCGTGGCGGACATCGTCGCCGTGCACGGCGGATCGGTCCGGTTCGTGCCCAACGGCCGTGGCGCCTCGGTCCGCGTCGAGCTGCCGCCACAGCGGCACCAGGTTCGCCGTCAGTGGCGCAACGGTATGCGCGCCATGGGTTCGACGAGCTCGCGTTCCTCGTAGGACAGGTGGGACAGCAGCGTGTCCGTCAGCACGTCGACCGCTGCTTGCAGCTCCACGATCTTGTGCGGATCGGCGACCGTCGCGACCAATGCGGCGTCCACGCGTTCAAGCACGTCGTGGATGACACGGTGTTCTTCGCTCAGGCGGTCGAGCACGGGCCCAAGACGTTCATCGCCTCTGCGCAGCTGCGGGTAGAGCGTCCGGTCTTCGAGCGTGTGGTGCACGGTGACCAGACGGCAGTAACTCTCGCAGTACGCGCCCATCGTCCAGTTGTTCTGGCGCATGGTCATCGTGTTGATCTCCGACCGCGCCCGGCCGACGTCGAGCGTGCCGCTCGCGACCTGCTGCACCAGCGAGCGGACCTTCGCCAGCTCCTCGCGCAGGTGGTCGTGCACGTCGATCAACTGCCGGCCCATGGCCTTGCCGGCCGCGGTGTAGACGGAGTCGCCCTGCGGCGCGGGGCTGGTCGGACGTGCGCCCTCGTCCCACAGCCGCTCCCGCGAGAGCCGCGTGCCGTCGTCCGGCGTCGGGGTGACGCCGAGGCTGTCGGCCACCTGCGGGGCCGGCCTGCGTTCGCCCGCGACCAGCTCCCGCACCGCGGGCGCGACCTCCTCGGCGAACCGGCGCAGCTCCTCGTCGCCGTCGGCCTCGACCATGAGGACGAAGCCGCTGATGCCGTGCTCCAGCGCCAGGCCGGCGAGCTGCTCGGCGGTGAGGTCGCCCGTGATGTTGTAGAGCCGGCGGATCGCGGCGGGGGAGCGGCCGGCGGCGACGGCGGCGTCGTCGATGACCCGGTTCATCGCGCCGAGCCGCTCGGGCGGTGCGTACGGGCTCGACGGCAGCCACCCGTCGGCCAGGCGCCCGGTCAGCTGCAGCATCCGCTTCTTGTAGGCGCCCACCCAGATGCCGATGTCGTGCGCGGGGAACGGACCCGGCCGCGCACCGTTCAGCGAGTAGTGCTTGCCGTGCAGGTGAACCCCGCGTCCCGGCGTCCACAGCGCCCTGATCACCCCGATGGCCTCTTCGAGCGCCTCGACCGACTGCGGCGGCGTGCGGTGCGGCCCGTCCATGGCGGCGATGGCGTCCCAGAACGCCCCCGCGCCAAGCCCGAGCTCCACGCGCCCACCGGTGATGAGGTCGAGACTCGCGGCCGCACGCGCAAGGACGGCCGGTGGCCTGAGCGGGAGATTCGCGACGTTGGGGAACACGCGCACGTTGCTGGTCGCCGCGGCGATGACCGACAACGACGTCCACGTGTCGAGGTGCGTCGCGTTGTACGGGTGGTCCTGAAGGCTGACCAGGTCGAGTCCGAGCACGTCAGCGGCCTGGGCGAGGCGCAGCGTGTCCGAGAACCGCTCGGCGGTGGGCGGCAGGAAGACACCGAACTCAAGCGGGTGGCCATACTCTGTCATGCCGAAAGTATGCCATACAGATGTTCTGCTGAGCAGACGTTCTGTTCGGGCTAGCATTGGTCGGGTGACCGCTCTCGACGAAGACTTCGGCTGGACCCTCGGCGTGGTCTTCCGCGCCTACGTCAAGGCCACCGGCGCCGCGGTCGGCGACCTGCCCGGCGGCCACCGCGGCTACCAGGTCCTCACCGCCGCGACCCGCGACCGGCCGGAGAGCCAGTCCGCGCTGTGCCAGCAACTGGGCATCGACCGCACGGTCATGACGTACCTCCTCGACGACCTCGAACGCGCCGCGCTGGTCACCCGCAGGCCCGCCCCGACCGACCGCCGTACGCGCCTGGTGGTGGCGACGGACGCCGGCCGCGCACGCCTGGAGGACCTCGACCGGCGGCTGCGGCACGCCGAGGCGCACGTGCTGTCGGCGTTGCCGGAAGAGGAGGGGGAGACGTTCAAGCGGCTGCTGTGCCGGTTGGCCGGGCACGTGAACTCGCTCGACCCCGTGCCGAGCGCGTGCCAGGTCGTGCAGGACATCGCGGCGAGCACGCCGTGAGCCCCGACCTCGCGAAGGTGGTGTACGTCGGCATCGCGTTGCTGGTCGCGGTGGCCGGTGGGCTGGCCGCGGTGGCGGTGCGGAGGCGGGACGGGCACAGCGGGTTCTGGCTGTGGACGACCGGCGCGTGGGTGTTCGTGATCGTCGGGTTCATCGGTGTGCTGGCCTTCATGAGCGCGGGTCTGCTCTAGTCGTCCGGACCCTGTCGGCAGCCCTGCTGACCCCTGCGGATCAGCCGGTGTTCACCCCGCCGACGCCTCACCCGTTCACACTGCGCGCCTCCCGACCTCTCCGAGGAGGACCAGTGGTCCGGTTGTGCACAGGCCTGGTGGCCTTGCTGTTGCTGGTGACGGCCGCGCCCGCCGCGGCGGCGGCACCGGCGCGTTTCCAGCGCTTCGACACGATGCCGGTGTTCCGCAACAGCTCCGCGGCCGAGCACACCGCCGCCGAGATCGCCGCCGCCACCGCGGACGGCGCCCTCGTCGTCTACACCGACTCGCCCGCGCGCCGGATCGGGTTCGCCAAGCCAGGTCGCGGGATCACCCCGGACGGCGTCCTGCCGATGCCGGGCGAGCCCACGTCGGTCGACGTCGTCGGCACCCTCGCGCTCGTCGCCGTGAACACCTCGAAGTCGTACACCGAGCCGTCCGGCGTGCTGGTCGTCGTCGACCTGGCGCGGCGCACGGTCGTGGCCACCCACGAGCTCGGCGGCCAGCCCGACTCGATCGACATCTCGAAGGACGGCCGGTACGCCGCCATCGCCATCGAGAACGAGCGCGACGAGGACCTCGACGATGGCGAGATCCCGCAGCTGCCCGCCGGTTTCCTCACCGTTGTCGACCTGGCCGGCGCCCCGGCGGCGTGGAAGCTGCGCGAGGTCGAGCTGACCGGTCTCGCCGAGGTCGCCCCGTCCGACCCCGAGCCCGAGTACGTGAGCATCAACGGCCGCAACGAGGTGGCCGTGACGTTGCAGGAGAACAACCACATCGCGGTCGTCGACCTGCGCTCCGGCCGGGTCCTGCGCCACTTCTCCGCGGGCACCGCCACCATCGCCGGCGTCGACACCGAGGACGACGGCCGCATCTCGCCCACCGAGACCATCACCGCCGCCCGTGAACCGGACGCCGTCGCGTGGCTCGACGACCACACCCTCGCGACCGCCGACGAGGGTGACTACCGCGGCGGCTCCCGCACGTGGACGATCTTCGACGCCGGCACCGGCCAGGTCGTCTTCTCCTCCGGCAACGCCCTCGACCGGATCGCGATCAGGCAGGGCCAGTACCCGGACGGCCGCTCCGACAACAAGGGCGTCGAACCGGAGGGCCTGGCCGTGGCCACGTTCGGCCGCGACCGGTACGCGTTCGTGGGCCTGGAACGCGCCAACCTCGTCGCCGTCTACGACGTCAACAACCCCCGCGAACCCCGCTTCCTGCAAGTCCTCCCGACCGGCGTCGCGCCGGAGGGCCTGCTGCCGATCCCCGCGACCGGCACCCTCGTGGTCGCCGCGGAGGAGGACTCGGACGGCATCCGCTCGTCCCTGACCGGCTACCGGCTGACCCGCACCCCGCTCGCCGTCTCGCTGGCCCACAACCGGGGCACCCCGTCGATCGTGTCCGACGGCATCGGCTTCGGCGCCCTGTCCGGCCTTTCCGGCATCCCCGGCAACGCGCGCGACGTGGTCGCTGTGACCGACTCCGCGTACACCCCGACCCGCGTCCTGACGATCGACACCCTCGCCGCTCCGGCCCGCGTCCGCCGGGAGCTCGTGCTGACGAAGGACGGCGTCGCCGCCGGCTACGACGGCGAGGGCATCGCCGCTCGTGCCGGTGGCGGCTACTGGCTCGCCGTGGAGGGCGACGGCAAGAAGTCGCCGAACCTGCTGGTGGAGGTCGCCGCCTCCGGTGCCGTGGTGCGCGAGGTCCCGCTGCCCGCCGCTGTGGCGGCCACGGCGACGGGCAACGGCTTCGAAGGCGTGACGGCCATCGGCACCGGCTCCTCCGAACAGGTCTGGCTCGCCGTCCAACGCGAGTGGAAGACCGACCGGCCCGGCCAGGCCACCCTCGCCCGCTACACCCCGGCCACCGGCGAGTGGGCGTTCGCGGCCTACCCGCTGGACGCCGCGTCACCCGGCACGTGGATCGGCCTGTCCGAGGTGACCGCCCTGGACCCCCGCACGCTGCTGGTGCTGGAACGCGACAACCAGCGCGGTGACGCGGCACGGGTGAAGAAGGTCTACCGCGTCGACATCGGCCGCCTCACCCCCGCGGCCGCCGGCGCACCCAAGCCGGTGGTGTCGAAGACGCTGGTCCGCGACCTGCTGCCGGCACTCGCGGCCGACGGTGCCGCGGTGCACGACAAGCCCGAAGGCCTCGCGGTGGTCGGGACGTGGCCGTTGCGGCGGCTGGTCGGCGTGGTGGACAACGACGGGGTGGACGACGCTCCGGGCGAGTCGGTGTTCCTGCGGCTCGGCCGCGTCTGAGCGTTCGCGCACGTGGCGGAAGGGCCGTCGCCGGGTGCGGTGACGGCCCTTCCGCGTTCAACGCCGCGGGTCAGGCTGCCGGCAGCGGAGTCCCGTGGACCACGACCGGTCCGAGCTCGATCGAACCGAGGTCGAGTGCCCACCACGTGGCGCCCGCCAGCAGCACGATGACGGCCAGCGCGACCAGGAACCGCAGCAGCGCCGACCAGCTCCTCGTCAGCCGGTGCACCAGGGCCGGCCATGAGGTGGGGTCCTTCTCGTCATTCTTCTTCTTCGTCGCCATCGGTTCCTCCCTGGCCGAACAGCCCCGTTCTGACACCTCAACTGAATACACGAAGAAGCAGCTCACGCCTACTTCTGAAAGCGCTTGGGCAACAGGCACAGAATGTTGTCGAAATCTTCTGCACAACTGATGGACAACTTCGTTCCGCGCTCGGCAACTTGGTGAGAAGTTGTGGTCGAGATCGGCAAGTTCTCGGCAACTTCGCGCAGTCGTGGCCAGTTCACGCCCACTTCCCTGACCACTTTTCGGACACCGGCCGAGTGGAACAGGTGTCGCCGAGTGGATCGTGCGAAGATCGGCTAGGATTTCGCTCCCCACCGGCCTTCGCGTGTTCGCCGAGGAGTTCTCGATGGCGGTTCTCACCGAGTCGTCCCTGCACAAGAAGCTGGGTTTGCGCGGCCAGGGCATCGCCCACGTCCGGCAGACCACGCTCGGGGCGTCGTTGCACATCGGTCCGGACGACGACGACCTCGTCGTGCTCGTCAAGCTGCACTGGCACGTCGGCCGGGCGATCGATGCCCTGCCCTACGACGCCGTGGCCCGCGAGGTGCTCCGGTACGCGTGCAACATCCCCCGTGACGCCGAGATGAACCCGCTGAACTGCCGTGATCGCCTCCTGCTGCTCGAACAGCGCAAACGCGGGCAGCAGCGCGGCTGGGCCAGGAACACCCACCAGACGAAGCTGGCCGAGCGCGTGAAGGAGATTTGGGTGCAGCTGCAGCGCACGCCCAAGCCGCCGATGCCGGAGGAGCTGGTCGAGTCGGAGGTCCGCGCCGAGCGCCGGTATGCGAAGTCCGGCGTCGCCGGAATCAGAATTGAAGTTCCGGCGGACATCGTCGATGATTTGCTGTGGGACGCGAACACAGCGGATGTGAAGGGAATCGAACGGCTGCTCCCGCGGATGGAGCTGTTCTTCGAGGTCGGGTCGTCCGGTTGCCTGGTGACCGTCAGAACGGAACGCCACGAGCAGCTGCCGGTTTTCACGAGCCGGGAGCGGTTCGAGGAGTTCACCGACCCTTCCCGGAGGTGGGGGAGGGAGCCGGGGCGGGTGCTGCTGGAACTGCTGGAGCCCTATCCCGAAGTCGGTTTGTCGCTGAACCCGATCCTCGGCGGACATCGGCACCTGCACTGGACGGGACAGGACGTCGCACGACTCAGGAACGAAATGCGGAACAAGGAGGCCTGAGGTGAACGGGTTCTCGGTCGACCTCGGTGAGCTGGACGCGGCGGGGCGGCAGTTCCGCGGCCTCGCGGACGACGTGCGCGGCCACGTCGCGTGGAAGTTCGGTGTGGACACCGAACGCTGGCCCGACGACGACCCGCTGCGCGACGCGGTCGACGTCTACCAGCGGAGCCTGATCGCGGCGAGGGACCGCCTGTGCGCGCGCACCGACCGCGTGGCGGCGCTCTTGCAGGAGACCGCGGACAACTACCGCAGGCTGGACGACGTCGTCGCCCAGCGGCTCAGCTCGGTGAGAGCAGGTGACGCGCTTGATCGAGGGAACTCCGGGCTCGCCTGACGGCGAGGAGACCGCCGGGCACGGCCGGCCCGCTGGGCCGGGGGTTCCGGAGCAGGCGCCGGGAAGTCCGAGCAGGCTCCGCCTCGTCGCCGAGTCGGGCGCGGCCCAGCGCGAGCCGCTGGAGGACGCCGCTGAACGCGTCCGGGGCATCGACACCACGCACTGGTCGAGCGCGGCGCGGGATGGCTACCTCCGCCGCCGCGACGAGCTGGCCGGGCAGTGGCGTGCCGCGCTGGACGTCCACAGGGCGGTCAGCGAACGGATCGGCGAGCACAGCACGTTCGTCCACGAGCTCCGGCACCTCTGGGCGGCCTACGACAAAGATGAAGACCAGCAGCGGCATTTGCAGGCGCTGCACGACACCAAGGCCGCCGAGCTCAAGCAGTTCCTCGTGGAGCAGGCGGAGAAGCTCGACCGGCTGGCCCTCGCGCCGGACCCGGTCGGGGTGCCGGACGAGGCGGAGCGCCCCGCTCAGCCACCGGAAGCACCGCCGAGCGCCGAGCACGAGGAGCCGGAGAACGGGGACCAGGAAGAACCCGCCGAGCCGGACGAGGCACCCGACGATCCGGCGCAGGACGACCCGGCGGCGGACGACGGGCCGGTGGCGACGTTCGGGCAGCAGCTCAGAGAACGCGAACTGCTCACCCGGCAGCTGCACGACGGCAACCGGGTCGAGCGCATCCCCTACGACGGGCTGGTCACGTGAGCGGCCGGCCCGCTCCGGTCGTGCGGTGCTACGCCGGGTTCTCCGCGACGGCGAGGTAGTCCGTGTAGATCTGCGGCGAGCCCGAGAACGAGGCCAGCTGCTTCCACTCCTCGTACATCTGCTTGGTGTCGCGGTGGGCGGCCGCGAACTCCGCGGCCTCGCCGGTGGCGATGTCGGGCTCGGGGTAGAAGACGTCCAGCGCGTCGAGGCTCGCGATCTCCATCATCATCACGTACTGGTCGAGGCGGTTGCCCCGCTCGCCCTTGAGCACGTGGAACCGCCAGTCCGGGTAGTCGTCGATCCGGTGGTGGTTCTCGGCGATGAAGCGGTCGAACACCTCCTCGGTCACGCCGGCGCGCAACGCCAGGTTGTGGATCCCGACGACCCTGGCGACGGGCTCCTCGCCGGGGCGGTCGCGGTAGCGGGGGCCGGGCGTGACGGTGCTCCGCGGGTTGTCGGCCAGCAGCCGGTAGTCGGTGAACAACGTCGGCAGCTCGCCGTACGTGCCCAGCCGCCGCCACCGCGCCAGCACGGCCTCCGCCTCGGGGTGCCGCGCCCAGAACTGCCGCGCCTGCT
Organism: Lentzea sp. NPDC036955; assembly: GCF_055608005.1. NCBI lineage: Bacteria > Bacillati > Actinomycetota > Actinomycetes > Pseudonocardiales > Pseudonocardiaceae > Lentzea > Lentzea sp. NPDC036955. The sequence continues at coordinate 621,893 of NZ_JBVJRC010000005.1, forward strand.
CGGTCTGCTCACCCCTGGCCGTGACGTAGCGGTCGCGCTGCTCGGCGCTCTCGATCTCGTACAACATCAGGTACTGCCCGGTCCGCTCCCCGCGCAACCCGCGCAGCAGCGTCCACCGCCACCCCGGGTACAGGGGCAGGTGAACGCCCTCAGCGCGCACGAAGGCCTCGAACTCCTCCGGCGTGACACCGGCCTCCGTGTCGATGGCGATGTACTGGAACGTGAACACCGACGAGCGTGTCATTGCGTCCAATCCTCGGGCCGGCAAGGGGAACGCGCGTCCGACGAGCACGACTCCCCGCACCACATCCTGCCAGTTCCCGGGCGACGGGAGGCGGTGCTGAGCCGCGGAGATGTGCTTGAGGCCAGCATCATCACGGCGGCAGCCACTGCCGTCCACGGTTCGGGCGTCAGCATGGTGCACCGGTCCGGGCAGCGCCTGCTCGGCTTTGCCTCGGTTACAGTGTGGGTGCAGGGTCGTTGATCGGCCTGTCCACTCGCTTCGTCACCTCCGCGGTCTGCATGCGCTCGGTCGCGGCTCCGCAGCGATCTGAGGAAGAAGACGGGTCAGCATGGTGGTCACCACGTCAGAGGGTACGCATTTGCTGTCCGGAGCCCTTGAGCGTTACGTGTTCAAGGTCGCCGAGGTGCTCTCCGTGCCGCGCGACGGTGTCAGCTTCGAGGTCACCGACACCGCCACGGCCTACATCGCGCTGGGCTGCCGTGCGGTGGCACATCCGAACCGCGATGTCATGCTCGTCTGGAGTGCGACGCAGGGATGGGCGGTGTCGATCGAGACCGGTCCCACGGAGCCGTTGATCGTGCTCGCCCGGCTTGCCGGCGACGTCGTGCAGGCTCCCGAGGCGGTGGCCGGGCTGGTGGCCGAGTCCATGACGCGGCCCGGTGGCGGTCGGTTGCCGGTGCCGGCAGCCCGGCCGCTGGGCTGGTCGGACCTCGCCGAGTGCATGGCGCGCTACGCGCCCTGACGCTGCACGACTGCGACCCGGAGTTCGCGCCGAATGGTGGGTCACGGTTTTGGGAACAAACCACTGTTTTCAGTCGATCACTCCGGATCGCCGTCGCCGACCCGCTTCACGACGACGTGGTGGGTGAATCCACTGTGGACTTCGTGGAGGCCGGTGCGCTGAACTCGCGCCATCGCCACACCCGCGTCGTGCCGCCCGCCGATCTGTCCGCACTGCACTGGAGCGTGCTGGGCGACGATCGCGGTGACACTCCACCAGGACGACGTCGTCGGTGTGCTCAGCGGTTCGAGGACGGGAAGCGGCCGTCCGGGCTGCCGAGCCCGACCAGGTCCGTGTACTGGTCCTGCCACGACCGTTCGGTCGCCAGCAAATCGGCGAGCCGCTGCACCCAGTTGTCGTCCACGGTCCGAGGGGCACCCGTCGCCAGGTGGCCGGCCGTCTCCTTGCGTGCCTTGAGCCATTCGGACAACGTGGGTTCCAGCGCGGGGCCGCCTTGTTCTTCCGGCATGGCTCACGACACTACGCGTGATGCGTGCACGTGTCCGGGTTCGTTCGGCCGGTCCTCGCTCGCTGCGCCATCGCTCGACGATGCTCAGCAGCGCCGTGACCAGCGCGAACAAAAATGGGAACAAGATCGCCAGCTACGGCTGACCTTGTTCCCGTCTTCGTGGTGCCCCCGGCAGGATTCGAACCTGCGCACCCGCCTCCGGAGGGCGGTGCTCTATCCCCTGAGCTACGGGGGCGCTACCAACACGGAAGATCCTAGCGCACGCCCGCACCACCCCCGCACACCCACCCCCATGAACCCCCGTCGGGTGGTGTCCGTCACGTCCGTCCCAGGTCAGGAATACGCCGGATTGCACTCATGCGCATGTCGCTATATGTTCCGAACATGGGTCACGGGCATGGGCACGGATCGGCGTCCGCGAGTGGGCGGCACGCCGGCAGGCTGTGGGTCGCGTTCGGGATCGGCGCGGTCTTCATGGTGGTGGAGTTCGTCGTGGGGTTCGCGACGTCCTCGCTGGCGCTCATCTCCGATGCCGCCCACATGCTCACCGACGTGCTCGGGGTCGGGATGGCGCTTGCGGCGATCATGGTGGCGCGCAGGGCCAAGGCGGGGAAGAACCGCACGTTCGGGTTCTACCGGGCCGAGGTGCTCGCGGCGCTGGCCAACGCGGTGCTGCTGTTCGGCGTGGCCGGGTACGTGATCTACGAGGCCGTGGGGCGGTTCCAGGACCCGCCGGCGGTGGCGGGGTGGCCGGTGCTCATCGCGGCGAGCCTCGGTCTTGCGGCCAACCTCGTGTCCTTCAGCGTGCTCAGGGAGGGCGCGAAGGAGAGCATCAACGTCCGGGGTGCCTACCTGGAGGTGCTGGCGGACCTCATCGGGTCGGTCGGTGTGCTGGTCAGCGCGCTGGTCACCATCACGACCGGGTGGAGGTACGCCGACCCGATCATGGGTGTGCTGATCGGCGTGTGGGTGCTGCCGCGGACGTACTCGCTGGCCAAGAACGCGCTGCACATCCTGTTCCAGCACGCGCCGGAGCGGTTGGACGTCACCGAGGTGCAGGCGGCGCTGGCCCAGTTGCCCGGGGTGGTCGAGGCGCACGACCTGCACGTGTGGACGCTCACCAGCGGCATGGAGGTGGCCTCGGCGCACCTCACGACGGCCGAGGACGCGGATCACGAGGACGTCCTCAAGGCCGCGCAGGTGCTCCTCAAGACCGAGTACCACATCGAGCACGCCACGCTGCAGGTCGAGGGCGGCTCGTCAGCGCAGCGGTGCCGCGAGCTTTCCTGGTGAGCTGACCGGCAGGGAGCGCACGAAGTCCTTCGTCGATGCGATGCCGGTTCGTGACGGAACGGGCCTGCGCTGTTCGGGTACCGAAACCCACGTCCTGCCTTGGGCGAACGGCACCACAGCGACCTCCCCAGTAACACCAACGGTTTGCCAAGATCCCACCGGACAACCTACCGCACCGGAAAGATCCGTTCAGGTGAACGGGAAAGGCCGCGCTCCGTGACGGAACGCGGCCTTTCCCGATCAGTTGGGCGTTACAGCCCAGCGCACTGTCCTGCCTTCGGCCCCTTGACGTCGTTCGGGAAGCCGTTGTTGACCGGCGCCGGGGTGTTGCCCGTGCAGGACAACGGTCCGCCGACGGTCGAGAACGCCACCACGGAGCCCGCCCTGTTGCCCGTCAGCGACACCGGGCCGCCGACCGCCGTGTTCTCGACGGCCACCTCGGCCGAGGAGCCGTTCACCGAGACCGGGCCGCTGACCCTGGTGCCCACCAGGACCACGGACGCGGCGTCCGCGGCCGACAGCGGGCCCTTGATCTCGCCGCCGAACACGTACAGCGTGGCGCCGCGGGCGACGGTCACCGGGCCGCTGATCGTGGCTCCGTCCACCTGGGTCACGCCGCTGACCTGCAGCGGGCCGCTGACCGCACCGGTCACCGTGGTGGTGGCAGCCCGCAGCGGCTTCGACAGCAGCTCGAACTCCGCCAGCGCCACGTCGCCGCTGAACTCCAGGCGGTAGAACGCGTACCGGCCCGGTGAGGCGATCTTGAACGACCGGGTGTACTGCTGCCACTGGAAGTTCTCACCGCTGCGCTTGTCGACGGTCGCCCAGGTCTTGCCGTCGTAGGAGGCCTTCAGCTCCCACGACGAGGGCGAGGCGCCGGTCTTCGCGTTGGTCAGCGTGTAGAACTCCGCCTTCTCCTTGGCGTCGGCGGGCTTGAGGTCGACCGTGCGGACCGTCGCGGAGGTCGCGGAGTTGTTGTCCGACAACGTCTCCACCGACAGGCCGGTGGAGACGTCGCGCAGCGGCGTGGCGACCTCGGTGCCCTTGGTGATCGACTCGGGTGCGTCGTCGGCGCCCGTGCCCCACTTCGACGGGGCGGGGCCCATGTCGAAGTCGATCGTCGCGCCGGCCGCGAGGACGTCGTGCGGCAGGGAGGTCTTGTTCCACGGCTTGCCGTTGACCTTGACGCCCTGCACGTAGATGTTCTTCGCGCTGTTCTTGGGCGCGTTGACCACCAGCTTCTTGCCGTTCTCCAGGTTCACCGTCGCCTTGGTGAACTGCGGCGAGCCGATCGCGTAGGCCGGCTTGCCCATCTGCAGCGGGTAGAAGCCCAGCGCGGAGAACAGGTACCACGCGGACATCTCGCCGTTGTCCTCGTCGCCGGCGTAGCCCTGGCCCTCCTGGCTGCCGACGTACAGGCGCGCCATGATCTCGCGCACCTTCTCCGCCGTCCGCGCGGGCTGACCGGCGTAGTCGTACATGTAGGCGATGTGGTGCGAGGGCTGGTTGGAGTGGCCGTACTGGCCCATCCGCACGTCCCGCGCCTCGATCATCTCGTGGATGACGCCGCCGTAGCCGCCGGGGAACTTCGCGGTCTCCGGCAGGGTGAAGAACTGGTCGAGCTTCTTCGCCAGCGCGTCCCGCCCGCCGTACAGGTTCGCGAGGCCCTGCCCGTCGTGCGGCACCGTGAACGCCATGTTCCAGCCGTTCGTCTCGGTGTAGTCATAGCGCCAGTCCTGCGGGTTGTACTTCGCCGGGTCCTCGACGCGCCACGACCCGTCGACGTTGCGGCCCTGGAAGAAGTCGATCCTCTTGTCGAACGTCAGCACGTAGTTGAGGGAGCGGTTGAGGAAGTACTCGTGCTCCTCCAGGTACCGCTTCTCACCGGTCTTCTCGTGCAGCGCCTTCGCCATCTGCGCGATGCCGTAGTCGTTGAGGTAGCCCTCGATCGCCCACGACCACGCCTCGTGCAGCTGGTCGTTGCCGGTCCAGCCGAGGAAGATCGACCGGTCCATGCCCTTGCGGCCGACGCCGCTGCTCGGCGGCACCACCGACGCGTTCTTCACCGCGGCCTCGTAGGCGGCCTTGGCGTCGAAGTTGCCCACGCCCTTGAGGTAAGCGTCCGCGAACGCCACGTCGGAGCTCGTGCCGGTCATCAGGTCGGCGTAGCCGGGGGAGGACCAGCGCGAGATCCAGCCGCCGTCCTTGTACTGCTGGACGAAGCCCTCGGCCATCTCACCCGCCTTGGACGGCGTGAAGAGGCTGTAGGCGGGCCAGGTCGTGCGGTAGGTGTCCCAGAAGCCGTTGTTGACGTAGATCTTGCCGTCCACGACCTTCGCGCCGGTCCGCGTCGGCGTCGAGGGACCGGTCGCGGGCGCCACCGGGGACGCGTACTGGACCTTGTCGCCGACCTTCTCGAAGCCCGAGTTCGGGTAGAGGTAGAGCCGGTACATGTTGGAGTACGTGGTGATCAGCTGGTCCTCGGACGCGCCCTCGACGCTGAGGATGCCGAGCACCTCGTCCCACGCGTTCTGCGCGCGGTCCCGGACCGACTCGAACGTGTCGGAGCCGCCGACCTCCTGCCGCAGGTTCGACTTCGCCTGGTCGACGGAGATCAGCGACGTGGCGATGCGCAGCTGCACGGTCTTGTCGGCGAACGAGAAGTAGCCGCCGACCGCGTCCCTGCCGGAGCCGGTGAGCTTCCCGCTCGCCGTCACGGCCTTGTCGACCTCGCCGTAGACGAACAGGCGCGAGGCGCCCGTGGAGAGGCCGCTCTTGACGTCCGAGAAGCCCGTGACGACGCCGGCGGCGGCGTCGAGGGTCAGCCCGCCGAGGTTGTTCACGTTGTCGAACACGAGGTTCTTCTCGCCCTGGTCCGGGAACGTGAACCGGAAGACCGCCGCGTGGTCGGTCGGCGCGATCTCGGCCTTCAGGCCGTTCTCGAAGGTCACGCCGTAGTAGTGCGCCTTCGCGACCTCGTTGTCGTGCTTGAACGGCAGCGCCCGCAGCGCGCGGTCCTGCGTCGGCGCCTTGTCCGACGGCATGACCTGGAACGTCTGCCGGTCACCCATCCACGGGCTCGGCTCGTGCGAGGCCGTGAACGCCTGCAGCGTCGGCAGGTTCTGCGCGTTGTTGCGCTGCTGGTACTCGTACAGCCACGACGTGGAGCCCGCGTTGGTCATCGGGGTCCAGAAGTTGAAGCCGTGCGGCACCGCGGTGGCCGGGAAGTTGTTGCCGCGCGAGAACGAGCCGTTCGAGTTCGTGCCGCGCGTGGTCAGCACGTAGTCCGACGGCTTCGCGTACTGCTTCTCGACGACGTCGCCGATGCGGATGTCGTCGACCCAGGCGCCGAACTCCGTCGGGCCCTTCGGACCGTCGTAGGCGACCAGCACCCGCTTGATCGTCTTGCCGGCCGCGACCGCGCCGATCGTCGAGGCGACCTTGTTCCACTGGTTGGTGTAGAGGAACTTGCCCGCGCCCTGGCCCTGCGGCGACAGCACCGCGCCGTGCCGGTCCACCGCCCCGAGGTCGCTCAGGTAGGTGCCGTCGGAGAACGCCAGGTCCACCGACGAGTACGTGCTCGGGTAGCTCAGGTTGTCCGTCACGAAGTCCGGGAAGATCATGTACGACAGCTCGGTCCGCGGCTCGACCTTCACGTCGACGTCGAAGACCTTGTTGTAGCTGTACGCCCGGCCCTCGGCGGTGTGACGGCCCTGGAAGCGGAACGACTTCACGCCCGTCCAGCCGACCCGCGCCTTGGCCGCGTAGCCACCCGTGGGCCCGTTGCCGACCACGCTGCGCATGTTCGGCGGCGGCGGGGTGGTGGAACCGTCGGAGAGCTGCACCTCGGCGAGCTGCACGATGTTCGTGGAGCCGTTGTTCAGCGTGATGTCGAGCTTGTAGTGCGTGAACGCCTTGGGTGCCGCGATGTCGTAGGTCTTGGTCTGGAAGCGCTCGGCGAACGCCTCACCGGTGCGGGTGTCGACGACGGTCCAGTCGGTGCCGTTGTCCGACCCCTGCAGGGTCCAGTTCTTCGGGTCGCGCTCGGGGGAGTCGTTGGCCGACGAGAGCGCGTACCTGCGGATCGTCTGCGCCTCGGCGAAGCGGAACGACGCCCAGCCGGTGGTGGCGAAGACCAGCCACTTGGTGTTGACGCTGCCGTCGACGAGGTTCTCCTTCACCTCGCCCGAGTCCGCGTTCTCACCGTTGGCCTTGACCTCCAGCACCTCGTCGGAGACGTTGCCGGGGATGCCCGAGCCGTCGGAACCGATCACGCCGGACGCCTTGGGATTGCCCGCCGCGTCGGTCTCGACCGCGTTCGCCCACGCTGGTTGCGGTTGACCGTCCTCAAAGGACGACGAAAAGCCCACTCCCGACTCCTCTGGTGCGGCGGCCGCGTAGCCGTTGGTGACGCCGCACACCAGTGTCGCAGTGATCGCGACGCTCAACAGAGTGGTTGTCCGTCTCTTCCCCAGTTGCCTCATTGCAACCCTTCCCGCCGCCGCCTTGCCTGCCCCGTTCGCGAGGCAGCGTTTCTGCACCTGACATCGTTGTCAAGGCGCGGGGCGGAACTTGTCCTCGAACCTGTCCTCTCCCGCGCGACACGGTGACCGAACCGGCGGCCCACGCAGCGACCGGTGCTGGGATCGCTCTCACGGTGTGCGGGGCGGACGGTTCGAACGGGCCGCGGTGGCGTCCGTGGTCGCGACGGGACCGAGGACCGCTCGTGAATTGGTCTTCGAAGTTACTCTCTGAGAGTAGTTGAGGGTGCCTCACCTGGTAATTCACTCATTTGTCGTATCCGTGAACTGCCGTTTGTGGCTTAGCGTTACCAGAACCTCCTCCTGGAGGGTGTTGTGTCCTTCCGTTGCAAGGGGAGCCGGTAGGGGGATGCGGGGGACGTAGCCCCCTACCGGCCGTGCACGGGGCAGGTGCCGCGCCCGCACCACCAAACCTGCCCCGTGCAGCAACGGACGGACGGCTCAGCGCGGAGTCGGGCGGTGGACGTTCTCCGCCGTCGACTCCCGGTGCGCCGAGTCCGCGATCCAGCTGCCGGGGGTGGACGGGTCGACGACGCCGTCCTCCAGCCAGGTGAACCGGCCGTTCATGACCTGGGTGGCCAGCGCCACGTCGGTGTCGTCGGTGTTCTTCCACAGCCGCTCGAACAGCTCGTCCACGCGCACCCGCGCCTGCTTGCAGAACGCGTCGGCCAGCAGCTGGGCGTCCGGATTCCGGTCCTGCACCGCCCGCACGCACGTCGCGCTGATCGCGAACAGCTCGGCCCCGATGTCCACGACCCGGCTGAGGAACCGCTGCTTGCGCTCCAGCTTCCCCTGCCACCGCGACATCGCGTAGAACGTCTGCCGCGCCAGCTTGCGCGCCGCCCGCTCCACGAACCGCAGGTGCCTGGCCAGCGGCCCGAACTCCGCGTAGCCCGCCGGGCTCTGCCCCTTGCCGACGACCAGCGTCGGGAACCACTTCGCGTAGAACCCGCCGGCCTTGGCCGCGGCCTTCACCTTGGCCTGCCGGTCGGCGTCGGGGTCGATGATGTCGCCGGCCACGCTGAGGTGCGCGTCCACGGCCTCGCGCGCGATCAGCAGGTGCATGATCTCGGTGGAGCCCTCGAAGATCCGGTTGATCCGCAGGTCCCGCAGCACCTGCTCGGCCGCGACCCCCCGTTCCCCGCGCGCCGCCTGGCTCTCCGCCGTCTCGTACCCGCGCCCGCCCCGCACCTGCACCAGCTCGTCCGCCACCAGCCACGCCTTCTCCGACGCGTAGAGCTTCGCCAGCGCGGCCTCGATGCGGATGTCGTGGCTGCCCGCGTCCGCGAGCTCGGAACTGAGGTCCAGCACCGCTTCCAGCGCGTAGGCCGTGGCCGCGATGTAGGCGATCTTGCCCGCGATGGCCTCGTGCCTGCCGACCGGCAACCCCCACTGCACCCGCTCGGTGCTCCACTCGCGCGCGATCTTGAGGCACCACTTGGCGCTGCCCGCGCAGAGGGCGGGCAGGCTGAGCCGGCCGGTGTTGAGGGTGGCGAGCGCGATCTTGAGCCCCGCGCCCTCCTTGCCGATGACGTTCTTCTTGGGCACCTTCACGTCGTGGAACCGCGTGACGCCGTTCTCCAGCCCCCGCAACCCCATGAACGCGTTGCGGTTCTCCACGGTGATGCCCTCCGCGTCCGCCTCGACGACGAACGCGGTGATGCCCTTGCCGGGCACCTGCGCCATGACGACCAGGAGGTCGGCGACAACACCGTTGGTGGTCCACAGCTTCACGCCGTTGAGCACGTAGTCGTCGCCCTCGGGCACAGCGGTGGTGCCGAGCCGGGCGGGGTCGGAGCCGACGTCCGGCTCGGTGAGCAGGAACGCGGTGATCTCACCCTTGGCGCACCGCGGCAGGAACTCCCGCTTCTGCTCCTCGTTGCCGAACATGGCCACCGGCTGCGGCACGCCGATGGACTGGTGCGCGCTCAGCATGGCGCCGATCGCCGGGTTGGCGCTGCCGACGAGCATCAGCGCCTTGTTGTAGTAGACCTGCGTGAGGCCGACGCCGCCGTACTCCGGCTTGATCTTCATGCCGAACGCGCCGAGGTCCTTCAACCCCTTGAGCACGTCGTCGGGAATCCGCGCGTCCCGCTCGATGACGGCGTTGTCGACGTGCGCCTCGGTGAACTCCCGGAGCTTCGCGAGGAACGCCTCGCCGCGCTCCCGGTCCTCCCGGCTGCCTTGCGGGTGGGGGTGGATGAGGTCGACGCGGAAGTGGCCGAGGAAGAGCTCTTTGCCGAAGCTCGGTCGCTGCCAGCGGGTTTCTCGGGCTTGCTCGGCGACCTGTCTGGCCGCGCGCTCGTCGACGGTCATGGTTACCTCCGAGTAGGGGTGTGACCCACGTTACTCAGGGGTAGGCGGATGTCCACCGGTCCGGAGGGTGAAAGCCGGTCCTCAACGGCCCGACGGCCAACGCAAAAGGCCGCCCCCTCCCGCGAAGGAGGGGACGGCCTGGAGGGACGACCAGGGCTACGGCAGCGGTGCGGCTCCGCGCTTCGCCAGGTAGTCCTTCATCAGCTCGGTCTCCGAGGACTGCGACTTCAGCATGTTCTCCGCGAGCGTGCGCACCGCCGGCTGGCCCGCGCGGGTCGAGGCGTACTCGGCCATCGGGGCGCCGCCGACGTGGTGGCGGAGCATCAGCTGCAGGAAGTACACGTCGAGGTCGCGGCCGGTCAGGGAGCGGAGCTTGGCGAGCTCCTCGGTGGTGGCCATGCCCGGCATGGCGGGCTTGCCCGGCTCGGCGGTGGTGGCGCCGTGGCCGTGGATGCCGGCGTCGTTCATCCAGGTCATGTAGACGCCCGAGACGTTCTGCTCGTGTTCGTTCCACATCATCAGCCAGCCCTTCATGCGGCCCACCTGTTCGAGCTGGGTGGAGGCGATGTCGAAGGCGAGCTGGCGGACGTCGGGGTCCGTGGAGCGGTCGCGGGCGATGTTGGCCATCTGGATGCCCTGCAGGTGGTGCATGGCCATGTCCTGGCAGAAGCCGACGTCGACCGAGCCCGAGGCCGGGGCGCTGCCGGTGGACGAGGAGCCGGGGAGCTTCACCAGCAGGCCGACGGCCGCGCCGAGCAGGAGCACGGCGAGGACGGCTGCGGTGATGACGAGGGTCCGGGCGACGCCTGAGGGACGCCCGGAGCCCACGACCACGACCTCGTCGGAGGTGTCCGGCATCAGCTGGACGGCGGCGTCGAGACCGAGCCCGACGGCGGCGTGCTGGCGTTCGGCTGGCCCTCGGTGGCGGAGTCGTCCTTGCCGCCGTCCATCGGGACGGCGTCGGCGCCCGGCTTCTCGGCCACGAACGGGGCCGGGTTCGACAGGAACGCCGTGTTCTCGCAGGACGCGCCGACCTCGGGGTAGGTGTTGGCGTTGCGCAGCAGCGAGGAGATGAACTGGTCGATGCGCTCGTCGTCGGCGGTGTCGACCTTCAGCTGGTGGCCCCAGGCCTGCAGCGAGATCGGCTTGTCGAGACCGGGGTACGGCGACATCATCATGTACGGGATGCCCTCGACCTTGGGCTTGAGCTTGCCCAGGACGTCGTCCTTGACCTGGTCCGGGTTGTACGCGATCCACACGGCGCCGTGTTCGAGGCCGTGGACCATGTTCTCGGTGCGGACGGCCTTGTCGTAGACGACACCGGTGCAGTCGGCCCACTGGCCGTCGTGCGGGCCGCCGAACGCGGGGGTCTGGTCGTAGGCGACGCGCTGGGTCGCCTCGACGTGGCGGGAGCCCTTGTACTCCTTCACGACGATGCCCGCGAGCTGCGTCGACGGGTCCTTGTTCGTGTCGGAGGGCTTCCACTTGGCCAGGGCGGCCTCTTTGACGTTCTGCTCGTGGATCTGCGAGTACGCGTAGCCGAAGACGCCGCCGGCGAGGCCCAGCACGGCGACTACCGCGATGATCGTGCCCCACGGCTTGGGCTTCTTCCCCACCACCGAGGAACGGGCTGCGGCCACGCTGTTGCGTGTGGCCTTCGTCTTCTTGCCGCTGGTCATGTCCGCCTCAGATGTCGTCCTGGTCAACCGGCGCCAGTGTAGGGACAACGTGTCTGGTCACTGTCAGGGCAGTGCGATACCACGTGCGCGTTAACACTTGCCGTCTCACCCTCCGAGACCCGGTAACCCGGTCGAGACCTGCGACAACGCTTCTCTAGACTCATCGTTCGTGACCCCTGACGCGCTCGCCGATCTGGTTCGGACCACGGTTGCCCGGCTGCTCTCCGAACGAGGCCTGGACACCGCCGCCGCGCCCGCACAGGTCACGGTCGAGCGACCCCGCAACCCCGAGCACGGCGACTACGCCACGAACGTGGCGCTGCAACTGGCCAAGAAGGTCGGAGTGAACCCGCGCGACCTCGCCACGTGGCTCGCCGAGGCCCTGCGCACCCAGTCCGCCATCGCGCGGGCCGACGTCGCCGGACCGGGTTTCCTGAACCTCACCATCGCCACCGAGGCCCAGGGCGCGATCGTCGAGGACGCGCTGCGCGACGGCTACGGCACCGGCGACGAGCTCAAGGGCAAGCGGATCAACCTGGAGTTCGTCTCCGCGAACCCGACCGGCCCCATCCACCTGGGTGGCGCGCGCTGGGCGGCCGTGGGCGACGCGCTCGGCCGGATCCTGCGGGCCCGCGGCGGCGAGGTCACCCGCGAGTACTACTTCAACGACGCCGGCGCGCAGATCGACCGGTTCGTCCGGTCGCTGATCGCCGCCGCGAAGGGCGAGCCCGCGCCCGAGGACGGCTACGCGGGCACGTACGTGAGCGACATCGCCGCCGAGGTGCTGCGCCGCGAGCCGGGTGCGCTCACCGACCCCGAGACGGTGCGCGAGGTCGGCGTCGGGCTCATGTTCGACGAGATCAAGCGCAGCCTGCACGAGTTCGGCACCGACTTCGACGTCTACTTCCACGAGGACTCGCTGCACCGGAGCGGTCGCGTGGACGAGGCGGTCGCGAAGCTCAAGGCCACCGGCTCGCTGTACGAGGAGGACGGCGCCTGGTGGCTGCGCTCCACCGACTTCGGCGACGACAAGGACCGCGTCGTCATCAAGAGCGACGGCAACCCGGCCTACATCGCCGGTGACATCGCCTACCTCGTCGACAAGCGCGGCCGGGGCTTCGACCTGTGCATCTACATGCTCGGCGCCGACCACCACGGCTACGTCGCGCGCCTCAAGGCCGCGGCGGCCGCCCTGGGTGACGACCCGGACAGCGTCGAGGTGCTGATCGGCCAGCTCGTGAACCTCGTCAGCGAGGGCCAGCCGGTGCGCATGAGCAAGCGCGCGGGCACCGTCATCACGATGGAGGATCTGGTCGACGCGGTCGGCGTGGACGCCGCGCGCTACGCCATGGTCCGCTCGTCGGTCGACTCCGGCCTCGACATCGACCTCGACCTGCTGCGCAAGCACAGCAACGAGAACCCGGTCTACTACGTGCAGTACGCCCACGCGCGCACGTCGTCGATCCTGCGCAACGCCGGCGACCTCGGCATCACCCCCGGTGGGGACTTCGCGCTGCTCACCCACGAGCGCGAGGGTGACCTCATCCGCACCATCGGCGAGTTCCCGCGAGTGGTGGCCACCGCCGCCGAGCTGCGCGAACCGCACCGCGTCGCCCGCTACCTCGAAGAGCTCGCGGGCACGTACCACCGCTTCCAGCAGGACTGCCGCGTGCTCCCGCGCGGCGATGAGGAGACGACTCCGTTGCACCAGGTCAGGCTTCAGCTCGTCAACGCGACCAGGCGCGTGTTCGCCGCGGGCCTCGGCCTGCTCGGCGTGACCGCCCCGGAGCGCATGTGATGCGCGCGCACCCGGCCGGTCCCCGGCACGCCGACGTCCTCGTCCCCGGCAGCACCGCCGGCGACCGCCCCTCCACCGCCGACCAGCTCGACCACCTTCACCCGAACGTGTGGCCGCGCAACGCCGCCCGCAACGCCGACGGCGTCGTGGAGCTGGCGGGCGTGGACGTGCGCGGGCTCGCCGAGCAGTACGGCACCCCGCTGTTCGTCATGGACGAGCAGGACTTCCGCGCGCGCTGCCGCGAACACGCGGAGGCGTTCGGCGACCCGACGCTCGTGCACTACGCCTCCAAGGCGTTCCTGAGCGTGCAGATCGCGAAGTGGGTGGCCGAGGAAGGCCTCTCCATCGACGTCTGCAGCGGCGGCGAGCTCGCCATCGCGCTGCGGGCGGAGTTCCCGGCCGAGCGCATCGCGTTGCACGGCAACAACAAGAGCGTCGCCGAGCTGGTCGCCGCCGTCGAGGCGGGCGTCGGCGGGATCGTCGTCGACTCCTACCACGAGATCGCGCGACTCGACCAGATCGCACGCGACCGCGGTGTGGTGCAGCCGGTGCTGATCCGCGTCACGGTCGGCGTCGAGGCGCACACCCACGAGTTCATCGCGACCGCCCACGAGGACCAGAAGTTCGGCTTCTCGCTGTCCTCCGGCGACGCAGCCGAGGCCGTGCGCCGGGTGCTGAAGGCGAGCGGGCTCACGCTCGTCGGCCTGCACAGCCACATCGGCTCGCAGATCTTCGACGCCTCCGGCTTCGAGGTCGCCGCCCGCCGCGTCATCGGCCTGCTCGCGGAGATCCGCTCCGAGCACGGCGAGATCGGCTCGCTGACCACCGTCGACCTCGGCGGTGGCCTCGGCATCGCCTACACCCCGGACGACGACCCGCCCCCGCCGGCGGAGCTCGCGCGGCAGCTGCACAACATCGTGCAGAAGGAGTGCGAGCACAGCGGCCTGGAGATGCCCCGCATCGCGGTCGAGCCCGGCCGCGCGATCGTCGGCCCCGGCACGGTCACCGTGTACGAGGTCGGCACGATCAAGGACGTCGAGCTCGACGGTGGCGCGCGCCGCCGGTACGTGAGCGTCGACGGCGGCATGAGCGACAACATCCGCACCGCCCTGTACGACGCGGTCTACGACTGCAGGCTCGTGTCCAGGACCGCAGAGCCCGATGCGCGCGCCGTGCTCTGCCGCGTCGTGGGCAAGCACTGCGAGGCCGGCGACATCGTCGTGCGCGACTGCTGGCTGCCCGAGGACCTCGCGCCGGGCGACCTGGTGGCCGTCGCTGCGACGGGGGCCTACTGCTACTCGATGGCGAGCGGGTACAACCGACTCCCGAGGCCCGCGCTCGCCGCGGTGACCGACGGGGAGGCGCGGCTGCTGCTGCGCCGCGAGACCGAGGACGACCTGTTCCGTCTGGAGGTATGAACGGTGCCGGAAGCGAAACCCATCCGGGTCGCCTTGCTGGGATGTGGCACGGTGGGCACGGAAGTGGTCCGGCTGCTGACGGACCAGGCCGGCGACCTCGCCGCCCGCATCGGCGCGCCGATCGAGCTCGCCGGGATCGCGGTGCGCAGGCCGAACAAGCACCGCGAGGTGCCGGAGCACCTGCTCACGACGGACGCGTCCGCGCTGGTGAAGTCGGACGACGTGGACGTGGTCGTCGAGGTCATCGGCGGCATCGACCCCACCCGCGGGCTGCTGCTGGAGGCGCTGCACAACGGCAAGTCCGTCGTGACGGCGAACAAGGCGCTGCTGGCCGAGCACGGCTCCGACCTGTTCGAGGCCGCCGACGGCTCGGGCGCCGACCTGTACTTCGAGGCGGCCGTCGCGGGCGCGATCCCGTTGCTGCGCCCGTTGCGGGAGTCCCTGGCGGGTGACCGGATCACGCGTGTGATGGGCATCGTCAACGGCACGACGAACTTCATCCTGTCCGCGATGGACGCCACGGGCGCCGGCTACGCCGAGACGCTCGAGGAGGCCTCGCGGCTGGGCTACGCCGAGGCCGACCCGACCGCCGACGTCGACGGGTTCGACGCCGCGTCCAAGGCCGCGATCCTCGCGTCGCTGGCGTTCCACACGCGCGTGACGGCCGCGGACGTGTACCGGGAGGGCATCCGCCAGGTCAGCGCCGCCGACATCGCGGCGGCCAAGGGCCTGGGCCGCACGGTGAAGCTGCTCGCGATCTGCGAGCGCGTCGTCTCGCCGTCCGGTCAGGAGTCAGTCGCGGTTCGAGTGCACCCGGCCATGATCCCCAGGACGCACCCGCTGGCCTCGGTCAACGGCGCGTTCAACGCGGTGTTCGTCGAGGCCGACGCGGCGGGGGAGATGATGTTCTACGGGCAGGGCGCCGGTGGCGCCCCGACGGCGAGCGCGGTGCTCGGCGACCTGGTCGCCGTGGCGCGCAACAAGGTCGCGAGCGGACGCGGTCCGCGCGAGTCGGCCTACGCGGCGCTGCCGGCGCAGCCCATGGGCAACACGCCCACCCGCTACCACATCAGCCTCGACGTGGCGGACAAGGCGGGTGTCCTCTCGCAGGTCGCCGCCGTGTTCGCCGAGCACGACGTGAGCATCGCCGCGGTGCGCCAGGAGGGCCGGACAGAGGACGCCAGCCTGGTGATCGTCACGCACGCGGCGACCGACGCCGCGCTGCGGTCCACTGTGGACAAAGTCGGTGGCCTCCCCGTGGTGCGGGACGTCGTCAGCGTCATGAGGGTGGAGGGCGAAGAGTGAGCGCTAGAGCTGGCTGGCCCGGTCTCATCAACGCCTACCGGGACCGCATCGAGATCCCGGAGGGCGCGGAGGTCGTCACGCTGCACGAGGGCGGCACGCCGCTGGTGCACGCGCAGCGGCTGTCCGCGGCCACGGGCTGCGACGTGTGGGTGAAGGTCGAGGGCGCGAACCCGACCGGCTCGTTCAAGGACCGCGGCATGACCGTGGCCATGACGTACGCGCTGGCGTCCGGCCTGAAGGCCGTGATCTGCGCCTCCACCGGCAACACCTCGGCGTCCGCCGCGGCCTACGCGGCCAAGGCTGGCCTGACGGCGGCCGTGCTGGTGCCCAGCGGCAAGATCGCGATGGGCAAGCTCGCCCAAGCCGTGATGCACGGCGCGCGGATCCTGCAGATCGACGGCAACTTCGACGACTGCCTGGAGCTCGCCTCCAAGACCGCGGCCGAGTACCCGGTCACGCTGGTGAACTCGGTCAACCCGGTGCGCCTCGTCGGGCAGCAGACCGCCGCGTGGGAGGTCTGCGACGTGCTCGGCCAGGCCCCGGACGTGCACTGCCTGCCGGTCGGCAACGCGGGCAACATCACCGCGTACTGGAAGGGCTACACGTCCTACGACCGGGGCCTGCCGAAGATGTTCGGCTTCCAGGCCGCCGGTGCCGCACCGCTCGTGAGCGGTGCGCCGGTGCCGAACCCGGAGACCATCGCGACCGCCATCCGGATCGGGTCGCCGGCCTCCTGGACCGGCGCGGTCAACGCCCGTGACGAGTCGGGCGGCCTCATCGACGCGGTCACCGACGAGCAGATCCTCTCCGCCTACCGGCTGCTGGCCTCGTCCGAGGGCATCTTCGTGGAGCCCGCGTCGGCGGCGTCCATCGCCGGTCTGCTGAAGACCGCCGAGGACGGCCGGCTGCCGAAGGGCTCGACGGTTGTGTGCACCGTCACGGGACACGGCCTGAAGGACCCCGACACCGCGTTGCTCGGCACCACCGAGGTCGAGCCGGTCCCGGTCGACCCCGGTGCCGTGGCGCACGCGTTGGAGCTGGCGTGAGGTTCGTCGTCACCGTCCCCGCGTCGACCGCGAACCTCGGTTCGGGGTTCGACGCGCTGGGCATGGCCCTCGGCCTGTACGACGAGGTCGAGGTCACGGTCGCCGAGGGCCTCTCGGTGGTCGTGGAGGGCGCTGGATCGGGTGACGTCCCGCTCGACGAGTCGCACCTCGTCGTGCGGGCCGTCCGCGCCGCCGGCTACTCCGGTGGCCTTGCCCTGAAGTGCCACAACGTGATTCCGCACGCACGCGGGTTGGGCTCTTCGGCTGCCGCGATCGTGGCGGGTGTCGCAGCCGGCTTCACCCTGACGGGTCGCGAGCTGGACGCGGACGCGTTGCAGATCGCCGCCGAGTTCGAGGGGCACGCGGACAACGTCGCCGCCTCGCTCTACGGCGGTGTCGTCATCGCGTGGTCGGAGGGCGAGCGCTACCGTGCGGTCCGGGCGGACGCCGACGCACGGGTGCGGCCGGTCGTGCTGGTCCCGTCGAAGGAGTCGTCCACCAAGACCACCCGCGGCCTGCTTCCGGCCGAGGTGCCGCACGCTGACGCCGCGCACGCAGCGGGGCGGGCCGCCCTGGCGGTGCACGCGCTGACCTCGGACCCCTCGGTTCTCCTTGCCGCTACTGAGGATCGCCTCCACCAGAACTACCGCGAGCCCGCGTGGCCCGACACCGTTCGAGTGATCAACGATCTCCGCAAGCTCGGGGTTCCCGCCTGCGTGTCCGGTGCGGGACCCACCGTGATCGCGTTCGGGGACGTTCCGGACGAGGTCGACGTGCACGGCTTCGACGTGCGCAGACTCGACGTCGACGCCTCTGGCGTGCGCGTTCGTCCATTGGACTGACACGCCCGACCCCGGTTGTTGCACAGCGGAGGACCGGCGTCTACCCTCGGGGGCGATCAGTCACCGCGCGCACGGGCGCCGGTGTCGCGCCCGGACACTCGTTCCGGGTCGCAATCCTTTTGTGTTCTGGCTCTGTGCCGTGCGGGCGGGGCGGACGCAAAAGAGGCACCCGATCGCCGTGTGACCTGACAAAAGTCCCGTGCTTGCCGGAAGCGGTGTGTGCTTCCGTCTGCATCGGACTGACCGCCGTTCCCCAGTTGAAGCGGGAGGGCGGGTCCGCTGGGCCGCGTAGGAGGCGGGGCCTGGTCAGGAAGGACATGTGTGAGCAACACCGATTTGCTGAGCAGCGATGTCGCAGCTGCTTCTGGTTCTGGAGCCGAGGAGACCGCTCTGTCCACCCCTTCGAACGGCACGACGCCGCGCCGCCGCGCGGGTCTGTCCGGCATGGTGCTCGCCGAGCTGCGTGAGCTCGCCGGCCAGCTGGGCATCACCGGAACCGCTGGTCTGCGCAAGGGCGACCTGATCGCGGCCATCAAGGAGAAGCAGGGCTCCGGTGCCCCGGCCGCGAAAGCCGAGAAGCCGGCGCGGGCCCCCAAGCAGGCCGCTGAGAAGCCGGCTCCCGTCGCGGAGCAGCCGGTGGCCGAGAAGCCTGCCGAAAAGCCTGTTCAGCAGCAGCTCGAGGTAGCCGCGGAGAAGCCTGCCGCCGCTGCCGTCGACGCCGGAGCCGAGGACGGGGGTCGTTCCTCCGAGGAGGGCGGTCGCCGTGGCAACCGCCGCCGCCGTTCCGGCCGCGGTGGGGGCGGCGAGGTGGCCGAGGGCCAGCAGCAGCCGCAGGAGCAGCGCCAGGAGCGCGCTGAGCGCCCTGACCGGGGCGAACGCGCCGAGCGTTCCGACCGCGGTGAGCGTTCCGAACGTTCCGACCGCGCTGAGCGTTCCGACCGCAGTGAGCGTTCTGAACGCGGTGAGCGTTCCGAGCGCCAGGACCGTGGCGACCGCGGTGAGCGCGGCGACCGGGGCGAGCGGGGCGGCCGTGACCGCAACCGCGACCGCGGTGAGCGCGGCGACCGCGGTGACCGCGGTGACCGGGGCGACCGCAACGACCGCCAGGGCGGTGGCCAGCAGGACGACGACGGCGACGGCCGTCGTGGCCGCTTCCGCGACCGCCGCCGCCGCGGTGGCCGTGGCGAGGGCGTCGAGCGTCCTGACCGCGAGACCGAGGTGCGCGACGACGACGTCCTGCTGCCGGTCGCGGGCATCCTGGACGTGCTGGAGAACTACGCGTTCGTCCGCACGTCGGGCTACCTGGCCGGCTCGAACGACGTCTACGTCTCGCTGTCACTGGTCCGCAAGTACGGCCTGCGCCGCGGTGACGCCATCACCGGCGCCGTCCGCCAGCCGCGCGACGGCGAGCAGCAGCGCCAGAAGTTCAACCCGCTGGTCCGCGTCGACAAGATCAACGGCCTGGACCCGGACGAGGCGCGCAACCGCCCGGACTTCACCAAGCTGACGCCGCTCTACCCGAACGAGCGCCTGCGCCTGGAGACCGAGCCGCACATCCTCACCACCCGCGTCATCGACCTGGTGATGCCGATCGGCAAGGGCCAGCGCGCCCTGATCGTGTCGCCGCCGAAGGCCGGCAAGACCTCGGTGCTCCAGTCGATCGCGAACGCGATCACGAAGAACAACCCCGAGTGCCACCTGATGGTCGTCCTCGTCGACGAGCGTCCGGAAGAGGTCACCGACATGCAGCGCTCGGTGAAGGGCGAGGTCATCGCCTCGACCTTCGACCGCCCGCCGTCGGACCACACCACCATCTCCGAGCTCGCCATCGAGCGTGCGAAGCGACTGGTGGAGATGGGCCACGACGTGGTCGTGCTGCTCGACTCGATCACCCGCCTGGGCCGCGCCTACAACCTGGCTGCCCCGGCCTCCGGCCGCATCCTGTCCGGTGGTGTCGACTCGACGGCGCTGTACCCGCCGAAGCGGTTCCTCGGCGCTGCCCGCAACATCGAGGGCGGCGGCTCGCTGACCGTCATCGCGACGGCGCTGGTCGAGACCGGCTCCGCCGGTGACTCGGTCATCTTCGAGGAGTTCAAGGGCACCGGCAACGCCGAGCTCAAGCTCGACCGCAAGATCGCCGACAAGCGCACCTTCCCGGCCGTCGACGTCGACAGCTCGGGCACGCGCAAGGAAGAGCTGCTGCTCTCCCCGGACGAGATGGCGGTCACGCACAAGCTCCGCCGCGTGCTGCACGCCCTGGACGGCCAGCAGGCCATCGACCTGCTGCTCGACCGGCTCCGCAAGTCCCGCACCAACATCGAGTTCCTGATGCAGGTGGCGAAGACGACGCCGGGCGCCGAGCAGGACTGACCCGCGCGAGTTTCACGTGAAAAGGCCCCCGGTGCTGGTCACCGGGGCCTTTCCGCGTCTGTTCACTCGAATGCCGAACCACGTGCCGTCCGTGCTCAACGGCAGTTGGACGCGGCCGTTCCCTCGTCCTGCCGCAGCAGGCACTGCACGACCAGCCCCAGCAGCACCGGCACGCCGACGACCGCGGCACCCAGGGCCGAGACCTCGACGCCGCCCACGCCCACACCACCGGCGAGCACCGCGGCGAGCCAGGGCCACCGCACCCAGGTCCGCTGCCACCGGGACGCCCAGCGCACCCCGCGGGACACGGCAGCCGCGACCGCCACGCCGGCACCCCACACCACGGAGGACAGCGGCACGGTCCCGAAGGACGCGGTGACCAGCCCTGCCGACCCCATCAGGCCGAACACGGCTGCGGCGAACAGGAACGGCACGGCCAGCCACAGGCGCCAGCTCAGCTGCCGATCGACGGTGCAGAACACGGCACACAGTCTGATGGAATACGTCCAACAACGTGGAGCCGTATCCAGCCCAACGGCCACACCTTGCGCCGAACGGCGTACCAGTGAGGTTGAGCGGTTGTGACCTCAGGCACCCCGGGCCTGTCGTGGCCGTCGCGGGAACAACCGCGTTTTTGCACGTGTTGAACGGTCTGGCAAACTAAACGGTCGAGTCCGGCTCCGGTTCACCCGTTCACAAACTGGGACCCGGCGGCCATCCTTGAAAGGGACAAGATCTTGAAGACTGGCATCCACCCCGAGTACACGGTCACCGAGGTGACCTGCAGCTGCGGTAACAGCTTCACCACGCGCAGCACCACCGCGGCGTCCGAGGTTCGCGTCGAGATGTGCTCGAACTGCCACCCGTTCTACACGGGCAAGCAGCGCATCCTGGACACCGGCGGTCGCGTCGCGCGCTTCGAGGCGCGTTACGGCAAGCGCAACAAGTAGCTGCTTTCACGGCGCCTGACCTCGGCCACCCGGCCGGGGCGGGCGCCGTCGCCGTTTCCAGGCCACCCTGAACCGAAAGCAGGAGACGTGTCGCAGTCGCTGGACAGCTTGCTCGCCGAGTACGACGAGCTGGAGAAGAAGCTCGCCGATCCCTCCGTGCACGCTGACCAGGCGGGGGCGCGCAAGCTCGGCAAGCGCTACGCCGCGCTCGGGCCGATCGTGAAGGCGGCCAGGGAGATCGACCAGGCGAAGAGCGACCTGGAGGCGGCCAAGGAGCTCGCGAGCGAGGACCAGGCGTTCGCCGACGAGGCCAAGCAGATCGAGGAGCAGCTCCCCAAGATGGAGGAGAAGCTCACCGAGCTGCTGCTGCCGCGCGACCCGCACGACGCCGACGACGTGCTGCTGGAGATCAAGTCCGGTGAGGGCGGCGAGGAGAGCGCGCTGTTCGCGGGCGACCTGCTGCGCATGTACACGCGGTACGCCGAGCGCCAGGGCTGGAAGGTCGAGATGCTCGACGGCACCGACTCCGACCTGGGCGGGTTCAAGGACGTCACGGTGGCCATCAAGGCGAAGGCCACGACCCCCGACGGCGTCTGGAGCCGGCTCAAGTGGGAGGGCGGCGTGCACCGGGTGCAGCGCGTGCCCGTCACCGAGTCGCAGGGCCGCATCCACACCTCCGCCGCCGGCGTCCTGGTCTTCCCGGAGACCGAGGAGACCGCCGAGGTCGAGATCGACGAGAAGGACCTGCGCATCGACGTCTACCGGTCGAGCGGCAAGGGCGGCCAGTCGGTCAACACCACCGACTCCGCGGTGCGCATCACGCACCTGCCGAGCGGCATCGTCGTCTCCTGCCAGAACGAGCGCAGCCAGCTGCAGAACAAGGCGCGCGCCATGCAGGTCCTGCAGTCGCGCCTCGCCGCGCTCGCCGAGGAGCAGAAGGCGCAGGAGCAGAGCGACGCCCGCCGCACCCAGATCAGGACCGTCGACCGCAGCGAGCGGGTCCGGACCTACAACTTCCCCGAATCGCGCATCTCCGATCACCGGGTTGGGTACAAAGCGCATAACCTGGACCAGGTGCTCGACGGAGACCTGGACGCGGTGGTGGACGCACTCGCCGCCGCTGACCGGGCAGAACGGCTCGCAGGCGGGTAATCCGACGTGAGAGGGGCGCGGTGTGGCCGAGATCCTGGTGGACCCCGAGGCGGCGCCCCTCGACCAGCCGGTCGGCATCGTCGTCACGGGACTGCCGCCCGACGCCGAGGTCACCGTGCAGCTGTCCACGGGTGACCGCGCGTCCCACGGCGTCTTCCGCGCCGACGAACGCGGTGTCGTGGACCTGGCCCGGCACGCCCCGGTCGAGGGCACCTACACCGGTGTCGACGCGATGGGCCTGTTCTGGTCCCTCGAACGCACCGGCGGCAAGCCCGGTCCCACGTGCCTGTCCGTGGACGGCGCCGGCGAGGTCGAGCTGCGGCGGCTGGGGGTGCCCGAGGGCGTCGAACGCGTCGAGGTCCGCGAGAACGGTCTCGTGGGCACGCTGTTCGCCCCTGAGGCCGACGGTGGCGAGCTCCCCGGCGTGCTCGTGCTGGGCGGCTCCGAGGGCGGCCTGCACGAGACCGACGCGGCTCTCCTGGCCGCACACGGGTTCGTGACGTTCGCCCTCGGCTACTTCGGCGTGAAGGGCCTGCCGGACCACCTCGTCGACATCCCGCTGGAGTACTTCGGCAAGGCGATCGAGCACCTGGGCGAGCGCGCCGGTGCGGTCGGCGTCGTCGGCGGTTCCCGCGGCGGCGAGCTCGCGTTGCTGCTCGGCGCGACGTTCCCGCAGGTCAAGGCGGTCGTGAGCGTGGTGGGCAGCGGTGTGGTGACCCAGGGCATCGGTCCGGGCGCGAACCTGCTGCAGAAGCTGTCGCACGAGGCGGCGTCGTGGACGCACAGGGGTGAGCCGCTGCCGTACCTGCCCTACGACATCGGCGAGGAGCTGCGCGCCAGGATCGTCAACGACGAACCGGTGCCGCTCAGGCTCGCCTTCGACACCACCGACGGCGTGCCGGAGGACGCGGAGATCCGCGTCGAGGACATCGCCGGGGGTGTGTTGCTCATCTCGTCCGGCCACGACGACTCGTGGCCGTCGGCCGAGCTGAGCGAGGTCGCGCTGCGGCGGCTGAAGGACCACGACCACCCGTTCCCGTACGAGCACGTCGTGTATCCCGAGGCAGGACACCTGATCGCGGGCCCGCCGCACCGTCCCGCCACCGACGTGACCTATCCGGGACCCGGCGTCACCTTCTCGGGTGGTGGTGTTCCGCAGGCCACCGCGCACGCGCGGCGGGACGCGTGGAAACGGACCGTCGAGTTCTTGCAGGAGCAGCTCGGGACCTAGGGTGTGCTCATGAGCGCACACTTTGATGTCGTCGTCGTGGGTGCGGGTCCCGGCGGGTACGTCGCCGCGATCCGTGCGGCTCAGCTCGGGCTGAAGACCGCCATCGTCGAGGAGAAGTACTGGGGCGGCGTCTGCCTGAACGTCGGCTGCATCCCGTCGAAGGCGCTGCTGCGCAACGCCGAGCTCGCGCACCTCTTCACGCACGAGCAGAAGACGTTCGGCATCAAGGTCGACGGCACCGTCAGCTTCGACTACAGCGCGGCGTGGCAGCGCAGCCGCAAGGTCGCGGACGGGCGCGTCAAGGGCGTGCACTTCCTCATGAAGAAGAACGGCATCACCGAGTACAACGGGTGGGCCGACTTCACCGACGACCACACCCTGACCGTCGGGGACGAGACGATCACCTTCGGCCACGCGATCATCGCCGTGGGCGCCACGACCCGGATGCTGCCGAACACGCAGAAGTCCGACCGCGTCGTGACCTACGAAGAGCAGATCATGACCGAGGACCTGCCCGAGTCGATCATCATCGCCGGCGCGGGCGCCATCGGCGTCGAGTTCGCGTACGTCATGCACAACTACGGCGTGAAGGTCACCATCGTCGAGTTCCTCGACCGGATGGTGCCGCTCGAGGACGAAGAGGTGTCCGCCGAGCTGCTCAAGCGCTACAAGAAGCTGGGCGTCGACGTGCGCGTCGGCACGCGGGTCGAGTCGATCGACGAGTCGGGCGAGAAGGTCCGCGTCACCGTGTCGAAGAACGGTGCCGAGGAGGTCCTGGAAGCCGACAAGGTCATGCAGGCCATCGGGTTCGTGCCGCGCGTCGAGGGCTACGGCCTCGAGAAGACCGGTGTGCAGCTGACCGAGCGCGGCGCGATCGACATCGACGGCCGCGGCCGCACCAACGTGCCGCACATCTTCGCCATCGGCGACGTGACCGCGAAGCTGATGCTCGCGCACACCGCCGAGTCGATGGGCATCATCGCCGCCGAGACCATCGCGGGTGCCGAGACGATGGAGCTCGACTACGTGATGATCCCGCGGGCGACGTTCTGCCAGCCGCAGATCGCCTCCTTCGGCTACACCGAGAAGCAGGCCCGCGAGAAGGGCTTCGACGTCCAGGTCGCGAAGTTCCCGTTCACCGCGAACGGCAAGGCGCACGGCCTCGCCGAGCCCGGTGGCTTCGTGAAGCTGATCAGCGACGGCAAGCACGGCGAGCTGCTCGGCGGCCACATCATCGGCCCCGAGGCCACCGAGCTGCTGCCCGAGCTCACGCTGGCCCAGCAGTGGGACCTCACCGTCCACGAGGTCGCGCGCAACGTCCACGCGCACCCGACCCTCTCGGAAGCCGTCAAGGAAGCGGTGCACGGCCTGGCCGGGCACATGATCAACTTCTGAGGTAGCTTCTCCTCGATGTCCTCGACGATGAACCGGCAGCCGCTCCGCCTCGCGATCTCCGAGGCGGCCGAGGTCCTGGCCGAGGCGGGGGTGGACAGCCCCCGCGTCGACGCGGAGTACCTGGCCGCGCACGTGCTCGGGGTGGAGCGCGGGCGGCTGCCGCTCATCCCGCTGGTCGACCCGTCGGTGGTCGACCAGCTGCACAAGCTCGTCCGAACCCGCGCCGAGCGCATCCCGTTGCAGCACATCCTCGGCTGGGCGCCGATGGGCGCCATTTCCGTCGAGGTCGGGCCCGGGGTGTTCGTGCCGCGGCCGGAGACCGAGCTGCTGATGGAGTGGGCCCTGAAGACCGTGGCGGGAGTGCCCACCCCGGTGGTCATGGACCTCTGCACGGGCACGGGCGCCCTGGCGCTGTCGATCGCCGCAGCCCGCCCGGACGCCGTGGTGCACGCGGTGGAACTGGACCCGCAAGCGCTTGCGTGGACCCGCCGCAACGCCGACGCGCGGGCGGCAGCAGGCGACACCCCGATCCGGCTGCACCACGGCGACGCGACCGACCCGTCGCTGCTGCCCGACCTGGACGGCACGGTCGACCTGGTGGTGTGCAACCCGCCCTACGTCCCCGAGGGAACGCCGGTGCAACCCGAGGTGGGCGTGCACGACCCGCACCACGCGGTGTTCTCCGGCGCGGACGGCCTGGACGTGATCCGCCACGTCGTCTCGGCGGCCGCGCGGTGGCTGCGCCCCGGCGGTTCCGTCGGCATCGAGCACGACGACACGCAGGGCGAGTCGGTGCCGGCACTGCTGTCGGCACGCCGGGTGCTGACCGACGTCGCCGACCACACCGACCTGGCGGGCCGGCCTCGCTTCGCGACCGCTCGCAGGGTTTCCTAGAGCCTGCCCGCTTCCGGCGCGGGAGACTTCTCCGAGTTGCCAAATGCTGGCCAATAAGTAGCCGTTCGCTCTTGCCGGGGTTGAACGGTCGTATGTTTTCCCGTGGGGAGGGCACACGGTCACGCGCTGGAGCGATCTTGCGCGTGACCGTGTCTTAGCTACAGGAAGTCGTTGCGGATCTTTTGCTTGTTGGGTGCTCGCGGTTCTCTTCGGGGCCAGCGCAGCACCATCAGGACGAACGCGACCGCGGTCGTTGCGGCGGTCGGCACACCTGGCTGGTTGACCTTGCCGCTCGACGGCGTGTGCACCTCGACCCGGTGAGCGCCGCACGCGAGGCTGTTGCTGTAGCTGGTCGGCGAGCGGCGCCCCACGTGCGTGTTGACCGCGGTGACCGCCCAGCTCGCTTTCTCACCGAAGACCGTGAGCCACAGGGAATGCCCGCCGGTGCCGCTGAGCGCGGCGACGACGAGAACCGCGATCGGCGCCGCCAGCACGGCCGTGGTGCCCGGCCTGGCCTTCGCCATCAGGTAGCCGGACAGCGGCAGGCTCAGGACCACGATGAGCACCGCGAAGAGCGCTTCGGGGACCGGGAGGGCGATCACGAAACCCGCGATGACGACGCCGAGCAGGACGACGCACAACGCGACGACGGGTTTCACGGTTCGCGGACGGGGCGCCGGGCCACGAAGGCGATGAAGGCGGCGTTGACGAGCAGCCCCAGCGGGAACAGCAGGGAGTGGCCCAGGTTCACCTTGGCCGTTTCGAGGTTGCTGACGAACCCGGTCCTGTCCACCACGACGCTGAGCCGCGCGCCCACGTCCGCTACCTCGTGGCCCGTGGTGGGCCGGTAGGACAGCTGCCGGCCGCCGCAGTCGAGCGTGTTGCTGTAGGTGGTGGGGCTTCGGGTGTGCTTGTGGCTCTGCACCTCGACGACGTTGCACCGCACCGTTTCGCCGAACGCGCTGAGCCACAGCGAGTGACCGCCGATGTTGCCGAGTACGAGGCTGGCGAAGAAGAGCGCCATCGCGGGGACGACCACCCACCGCCCGCCGTTCGGCCGGTAGCTCGCCAGGGACCAGACGTAGCCGAAGAAGGCCGCGATGCCGAGGACCACCAGCGGGATCGCCCAGAGACCGCCCGCGTTGGCGGTGAAGCTCAGAACCATGAGCGCCGTGATGCTGAGTGCTGCGAGAAGGACCTTCTTCGGCTGGGCCGGCGGTCGCACCGTCGTCACTCGCTCAGTGATCCGTGCTGCCGTGGGAACGGTTTCCTGCCCTCGTTCTCCAGCTCGTCGTACTTCGCCCACTCCCGGAGGTGGTCCGCCGTCGCCTTGGTGACCCACCCTCCGTCGGTGACACTTGGCACCGAGTGGGGCGTCACGGTTCCGTCAGCGCGAGTGTGCGGCTTGTAGGGCGTGTACGTGCCGACCGCGTCCTGGAGCGGCTGTGGGAGCGGTTTGACCTTGTCGGCGTACGGTTCCTCGTACTTGGTCTTCCAGGTGTTGCCCGCGTTGGCGTACCCGTCGCTGAACTCCCGGCCAGCCTGGTTGAGCTTGTCCCCGGCCTCCGAGAGCGGGGGACGGCTGTTTCCCCAGTCCTGCAACCGCTTGCCGGAGTCCGCGAGTCCGTCCCCCCTGCCTGGGCCGGTTCTCGGCGCATCAGGAGTCCTGGGGCCACCACCTCTGCCGAACCGGCCAAGCCTCTTCAGGACGTCTCCGAGCTGGCCGAACAGGCCCTTCACGCGGCCCAGGACGCGGGTGACGAGCTTGACCAGCTTCGCGAGCTGCTGGGTGATCTTGCCGAGGACCACCGCGCCTCGTCCGACGGCCCACGCGGAGAACGCCCCGACGGAGCTGCCGAGTGACACGAACGAGGACGCGAGTGCGATGGCCGCGTTGCGGATGACCTCCCAGATGAACAGGGCGATGAGGTCCCTGATCATGCCGCGGATCGCTGCGGTGAGCGTGCCGGCCTTGGCGATCTCGGATGCCACGAAGGTGCACGTCTTCGCGACCGCTGCGATCTCACCGGACAGTTCACCCTGACTCTGGCGGAACTTCTCGGCGGCGGTGCCCTGTTCCCAGCAGAGGAGCTCGCTCTTCACCGCCGTGCCCTGCTGCTCACCGATGTTGTGGAGATCGGTCGCGACCTCGTTCCACGTCGTCACGGCGGATTTGATCTTGTCGCCGTTGCCCGCCAGCCAGTCCAAGGGCTCACGGAGGAAGCTGAGGTGCTCGATCAACCAACCGATGCCGGCGGTGGCCAGGGCGCCCACGGGGTCCATGTACGCACCGAGGGCATCGAGTGCCAGAGCACCCGCGTTCATGCCGAACTCGGCGAGATCGCCATCACCGAGCCGTTTCGCCGAGTCGATCGTCTGGGCCAGCGACTCGACCGGACCCGCACCTGCGTAGTTGTCAGGTGTTGCCCAGTCGTCGCCACCCTTCAACCCGGTCCAGGTCATCGTGGACCTCCGAACCGGTCCCGATTGACGTCCTCGTGCGACTCGTAGGTCTGGGCGGTGGCCGTGGTATCTGAGGAGGCGTTGCCGACAGCGGTGGCGAGCTCGCGGATCGCGGCGGTGGCGTCCTGAGCGAACTGCTGGGCGCCGGCGGCGAAGAACGAGAGCAGCTGGCCGAAGGTGTCCCCGCCGAGGTCGACCTGCGCCGACCTGGTGGCAGCGGCGTCCAGCGCGGCCTGGCGCTCGCGTTGGCCCTTGGCGAACTTGTGCAGCTCCGTGGGATCGACGCCGAAACCGGTCATCGGAGCACGCTTCCGAAACCGTCCTCGTCGTCCTCCGCAGGTCGCTGCGGCGAAGGCGGTGCGGGTTTCTGGGCGGGGGCGCTCCAGGAGACCTCGCGCATGACCTGACCCTCCTCCTGTGCCGGCGGCGGGTCCTCGTCCTCCTGCTGCGGGATGAAGCTGCGCAGGAAGTCCATGGCCTCCGTGCCGCCGAACTCCGGTTCCACGATGGACGCGACCTGCTCGGCGGCCTGGACCTGGGCCTTCTGCACGGTCTGCATGACGAGCTGGCCCAGCTGGACGTGGGTCAGCCGGGTGGCCGCCGGCGAGAACTCGATGTGCTGCAGGGCCCCGTTGGGCGCCACGCGGACGGTCACCGCCTCGTTGGGGGAGGTGACCGTGCTGCTGGCCTGCTGGATCTGCTCCTGCATCTGCTGGGAGCGGTGCTGGAGCTGCTGGGCCCGGGACTCCAGGTCCGCGATCATCCGCTCGGGGTTCACCGGTCGCTCGTCATCGCGAGGACCTGACCGAGGTGACGGGCAAGGCCCATGTTGTCCGCAGGCGAGATCGTGAACCACCCGGTGCGCAGCTGCACGTTGGCGTAGCGGCCGTTCTGGGTGTCGATCCAGGTGACCGGCGGGAAGTCGCGCTTGGTGCGGCCCTGGTCCAGCTGGACGAGGAAGTGGCCGTTGCCGAGTGCCGGACCGGCCAGCATCTGCTTGGCGAGGCGGACGTCCTCGTTCTCGGTCGCGCGGACGGCCTGGCGGAAGCCCTCCTGGTGCTGCTGCGGCTGGTTCTCGAAGGCCTGTGCCGGGACGGTGACCAGCTTGCCCTGGCCGGGGCGGCCCTGCGGCACGACGCCCGCGAGGCTCGTCGCGATCTCGTTGGGCTGCACCTGGTTCAGCGTCATCGTGGTGTCCTCTTGGGACACCAGCACGGCGTACCCGCCGCGCGCGACCACGCACGCCCGCACGAGCTTCTCCCGGCTCATGTCCGGCATGCACAGGGCGATGACGCGGAGCTCGGGACGCGCCAGCAGCCGCAGCGCGTCGTCGAGGTCCGGCTCCGGGCGGCCGCGGCGGGCGAGGCCGCGGCGTTCGAGGTCCTGGTGCACGGCCTTCTTGATGCGCTCGCGTTCGTCGAGCGTGTCGCCGTGCGACGGGATGTCGAAGGGATAGGGCAGGCTCCCCGCCCGCAGGTCCTCCCAGAGGACCTCGAACGCGGGCAGGGAGAGCTGCGCGATCTGCCTCATCCGCCGATCACCGGCGGCGCGACCATGCGGTCGTCGTCGAAGAACTCGTCGGTCGGGACGAGGTAGTTCGACTTGTGCTCCTTGTCCTCCGCACCCTGGCCCGCACCGGCACCCGCGCCACCGCCGGCACCCATGCCCGCAGCGCCGGCCGCGCCACCACGTCCCGCGGCACCCGCGCCCGCGGCACCGGTGCCCGCACCGCCGCCCATGACCCCTGCGCCGCCGCCGGGGTTGGCCGGGCCGAAGCTGCCCATGCCGCGGCCCGCACCGGCACCCACGCCGCTGCCGGGCCCGCCGATGCCGCCGGGACCCGTGCCGCGGCCACCACCGGCGCCGCCACCGGGGCCACCAAGGCCGCCGGGACCGCCTGGGCGCATGCCGGGACCGCCGCGCAGGGGCGGGCGGCCGGTCTGGTTGCCTCCGGGAGGCCGCACGCCGGGCGGGAGGATGCTGGGCGGGGTGCCGATCGGCGGGCGGTTCTGGTTGTTGCCGCCGTTCTGGTTCTGGTTGTTGTTGTTCGGCAGGTTCGGGTCGTTGACCTGAGGCGCCACCCACGACGCGTTGGTCGTGCCGTTGCCGGTGGAGGACGACGGCATGCCGGACATGCCCGTGGTGGCGGGCGGGCGGTAGACGTTGTTGCCCAGAGTGTTCTGGTTGTTGTTGTTATTGGTGCCCGGTGGCGTGATGCCCTGATCGTGGGTCACGACCGGGGTCGACTCCATTGTGGGCATCGACATGGCAGCAGCCATCATCGTGTTGTCGCGTTGCTGCATGACGCGCACAGCTTCTTCTTTGGCGTCCTGCTGTTTGTTGTGCGTCATGATCATGTCGATCGGCGCGCCCGCCATCATGATCGGGCTGATGAAGCCGCCCTTGTTCGTGAACCAGTCGCCCGCGATCTTCAACGGGTTGAACTCAACTGGCTCCGGCATGTTCGTGTTCGCCTGGACCGCGGCTTCGCGCTGCTGTCCGATGGCTTCCGAGGTGCGGGTGAAGCCCGCTCCGGTCGTGTCCGCGAACTTCCCGACCTTGCCGAGGGCACCTCGGACCGCATCCGCGGCCTGGCCGGTCCACCCCGCCTGCGAGCCGTTGACCAGAATGCTGAAGTCGGTCGCCAGGTTCTTGAACTGACTGCCCAGCTTCGCCCAGGCGTCGATCACCTGGTCCGCCGCTGTCGGGTGGTACTTGTCGTTGACCAGCCTCTTCATCTCTTCATGCGGCTGGCCCGGGTAGTTGGTGTTCGGATGTGGAACCGTGGGCGTGACGGGCGCCATTCGAATCCCCCTCGGGCGTCTTCAGGGCAGTTTCGGTGCGATCAGCTCGGCGGCTTTGGAGGACCGTTCACAAGCTGCTGCGGTGTCTTCCGAGCTGAGGCTCAACGTCCCGATCACGAGGACGGACGACGACTCGCTGACGGCGATCGCGATGGTGCAGGCGTTCTTCGCGCCGTCCTGCGCTTCGACCTTGGTCGCGTCGTACTTGCCCACCTTGGTCTGGGAGACCTTGTCCCCCTGGAGGTTGAGTTCCTTGACGCCCGACTCGGTGCGGATGCCGGCTCGGACGCCACCGTTGCCGCTGGCGTTCCAGGCACACCCGTCCGAGGTGCCGACCTGCGAGGCCTTGCCGGGGAAGGGCAGACCCAGGCTCGTGGCATCGGATTGGGTGAGCAGGTCGCACGGCTTGAGCGCTTCCAGACCCGATGCCGAGGCGGACTCGCTCGTCGGCGTCGAACTGCCGCTGGTCGGCGTCGGGTTGGCGTTGCCGGAAGTGCCGGTGCAACCGGCAGCGAGCACGGCGAGGCCGACCGTTGTCGCGATGAGAATGCGCTTCATGACTTCCCGTCGAGTTTCTTGAGTGCGTCCGCGTGTGCCTGGTCGACGCCTTGGTAGGACGCGCGGCTCTTGTCGATCTGCGTCTTCAGGTCGTCGATCGCCTTGTAGACGTCTTTGAGCGTCTTCTGGGCCTCGGTGCCGAAGGTCCTGTTCCCCTGGCTGATCGCTTCGGCGTAGCCGCCGCCGAGCTTGGTGTCCGCACTGAGGTCCAGGGCGCTCTGCTGCAGTTCGCCGAGCGTGTCCTGCATGGCCGTCAACTTCTTGATCATGCTGTCGACCAGGTCCGGGTCGACGGAGAGCTGTTGGGTCTCCACCGCGATCGCGACAGCCCGGCCTGCGTCGACGATCGCGCTGAGGCCGCCCCCCAGGATGGCGTTCCACGAGCCGCTCGCGGCGTGGTCCGTGATGCTGGTGCCTCGTGTGAATGTTGCTTCTTCGGACACAGAAGCCGACCCTCCCCGATTGCGCTCTGTGGTCGGTCAATGACCATACAGCGGTGCCACCATTCGGTGGATGAGTTGAACTACTTACACCCGTTTGGGGCAAAACCGTGCCTGGTCAAAGCCGGTATGAGTGCTTCAAGTGAGAACAGCAGCGCAGCTTCGGTGGCATAAAGCGAGAAATGCGCGGTGCCACGGTCAGTGGTCGGTGGAGGGGGTCCGGCGGCGGGGTGGCTCACCTGGCTAGGCTCAGCCGGGTGAGCACGGTCTACGACTGCAGCGAACCTGACAACCGCGCGGCGGGGCTTGCCGCTGCCGCCGGCGCGGTGCGGAGTGGGCGGCTGGTCGTCATGCCGACCGACACCGTCTACGGGATCGGGTGTGACGCCTTCGACGCGGAGGCGGTCCGGGGGCTCTTGCAGGCCAAGGGGCGGGGGCCGGACATGCCGGTGCCGGTGCTGGTCGGGTCGTGGACGACGATCGACGGGCTGGTGCTGAGCGTGCCGCGGCAGGCGCGGGCGCTCATCGAGGCGTTCTGGCCGGGTGGGCTGAGCATCGTGTTGCCGCACGCGCCGAGCTTGGCGTGGGACCTGGGGCAGGCGCGGGGGACGGTCATGTTGCGGATGCCGTTGCACCCGGTGGCGTTGGAGCTGTTGCGGGACGTCGGGCCGATGGCGGTGTCCAGTGCCAACAAGTCCGGGTACGCGCCGGCGTCCAGTGCGCAGGAGGCGCGGGACCAGTTCGGGGACTCGGTGCCGGTCTTCCTCGACGGCGGGTTGAGCGGGGAGAACATCGCCTCCACCATCATCGACCTCACGGGGCCCGACGCGGTGATCCTGCGCGAGGGCGCGGTCTCCAAGGCCGACGTCGACGAGGTGCTCGGCGTCGAGGTCGAAGTCGCGCGCTGAGCGGCGGCTGACAGAATTGATCATGGCGCCGCGGGTACCGTGGCGGCCACCCCGAAGAAGACCCCTGAAGAAGACCCCGACCTGATTGGTAGGCCCGTGGGGCCCGCATCCTCGTTCGTATTGCCGGTGCGCGAGTACCTGCTCGTCGCGTTGACGGCTGCCATCGTGACGTTCTTGCTCGTCGGCCTGGTGCGCGCGCTTGCGTTCCGGGTTGGTGCGGTGGCGTATCCGCGTAAGCGCGATGTGCACGTGCAGCCGATGCCGCGCATGGGTGGCGTCGCCATCTACGGCGGTGTGCTCGGTGGCATGTTCCTCGCGCACCAGCTGCCGGTGCTTCGGGCGGCGTTCGACTTCTCCAACGACCCGTGGGGTGTCATCGTCGCGGGTGGTGTCATCGTGCTCGTGGGTGCGATCGACGACCGGTTCGAGCTCGACTCGCTGACCAAGCTCGCCGGTCAGGTCACGGCCGCGGGCATCCTCGTGCTCTTCGGCCTGCAGTGGATGCTCGCGTGGGTGCCGGGGCTCGGGGCCACGGTGTCCCTGGACCAGAACCAGGGCGCGCTGCTCACCGTGCTGCTCACCGTCACGATGATCAACGCGATGAACTTCGTCGACGGCCTGGACGGGCTCGCCGCCGGCATCGGGCTCATCGCGGCCGCCGCCACGTGCGTGTTCTCGGTCGGCATCCTCGTCGAGCGCGAAGGGGCCGTGGAGGCCTACCCGCCGGCGCTGATCGCCGCCGTGCTGGCCGGGGCGTGCCTGGGATTCCTGCCGCACAACTTCAACCCCGCGCGCATCTTCATGGGCGACTCCGGCTCGATGCTCATCGGCCTCATGCTCGCCGCCGCGACCACCAGCGCCTCCGGCAAGATCAACCCGTCCACCCGCAGCGCCGCCGACCTGCTCGGTCTGCTGTCGCCGCTGATCGTCGTCGCGGCCGTGCTGTTCGTGCCGGTGCTCGACCTGCTGATGGCCATCATCCGGCGCACGCGACGGGGCGAGAGCCCGTTCTCCCCGGACAAGATGCACCTGCACCACCGGTTGCTGGAGATCGGCCACTCACAACGGCGCGCGGTGCTGCTCATCTATTTGTGGGCGGGCGTGCTCGCGTTTGGGGCCGTAGCTCTGACGCTCTTCGACCCGGTCATCGTGGCGACCTGCTTCGTCATCGGGCTGGTCGTGACGTTCGTGGTCTCCGTCATTCCCCGGCTGCGCGAGGCCCGCAAGTCCTGAGGGATTGTCGAGGGGGCTGCCTGCACGTGCTGAAAAGCGGGTTCCTACACTTCGGGACATGAGCGACGCGGACAAGGCCGTCACGCACGAGCTGGTCGTCCAGCGGCTCGCCGGGGAAATGTTCCGCGCGGCCGCCTGGGCCGCGCTCGGCACCTTTCTCCTCGGCGTCGTCGTGTCAACTGTGATCTGGGGGACCGCGGGTCTCCACGGGTCGTTGATCGGCGGCGCGATCGCCATCCTCTCGAGCCTCGCGACGTTGTTGTTGATGCGCAAGACCGCCGCGCTCGATCCGATGTTCGTGATGGTCGCCGCACTCGGCGGATTCACGGGCAAGCTGATGGTGCTGCTGCTCGCGGTCATCCTGCTGCGCAACCAGGACTGGCTCGAACCCAAGGCACTCGGAATCACCCTGGTGGCGACGGTCCTGGTGACGTCGTACCTGGAGGCCAGGGCGTCCAAGCGCAGCCGCAGCCAGATGGTGGTCCCCGCCTCCGAAGGCGCCTAGACCTGCTGATATGGTCCGCGCAGGCCAGGGACACCCGATCGCAGGGGTGCCTCTGGTAGTCGCTTGCGAACCGTAAGGTACGTTAAGTCCAGATCGTGACGATTCCCCCGGCGGAGTGAACGCCGGCCGGGAGAACCGGAAGGAACACAGTGACCAAGTTGCTGGCTTCGGGGGGCGAGTTCGTCGCTCCCGGTGTGAAGGACTTCTTCCTCCCGCCGATCTTCGGCTCGGTCACGAAGCCGATGGTCCTGCTGGTGCTGTCGATCGTGATCATCGGCGTGTTCTTCGTCGCCGCGACGCGCAACATGAAGCTCGTTCCCGGCAAGTTCCAGTTCGCCGCCGAGTCGGTTTACGACTTCGGGCGCAACAACATCGCCAGGGAGCAGATCGGCGCGAAGGACTTCAAGCCCTTCATCCCGCTGATCCTCACGATCTTCACCTTCGTCCTGGTGAACAACCTGTTCGGGCTCATCCCGATCATCCAGTTCCCGACGATGTCGCACATCGGTTTCCCGCTCGCCGTTTCGTTGCTCGTCGTTTACCCGGTGTACCACTTCGTCGGGTTCAAGCGGCACGGCTTCGTGGGTTACTT
This sequence comes from Lentzea sp. NPDC036955, assembly GCF_055608005.1. Taxonomy (NCBI): domain Bacteria; kingdom Bacillati; phylum Actinomycetota; class Actinomycetes; order Pseudonocardiales; family Pseudonocardiaceae; genus Lentzea; species Lentzea sp. NPDC036955. Next base: position 657,120 of record NZ_JBVJRC010000005.1, read on the forward strand.
GAAGCACCAGACGATTCCGCCGGGCGCGCCGTGGTTCGTACTGCCGCTGCTGATCCCGATCGAGTTCTTCCAGAAGTTCATCCTGAACCCGCTCACGCTGGCGATCCGAGTTTTCGCGGCCATGTTCGCGGGTCACCTCCTGCTGCTGGTGTTCACCCTGGCCGGTGAGTTCCTGCTGCTCAATGGCGGGCTGACCGTCATCGTGGCGCCGGTGTCCTTCGCCTTCGCCATCGCGCTGACCTTCCTGGAGGCACTGATCATGTGCCTGCAGGCCTACATCTTCGCGCTGCTGTCTGCCAGCTACATCGGCATGGCGCTGGCAGAAGAGCACTGAGAAACAGCACAAAGCCTCCGATCCGCGAACACTCGCGGACCGAGTTGGAAAGGGAACAGCAACAGTGAGCGCTCTCCAGATCGCCCAGGACGCCGTCAACATCAACCCGGGTCTTGCGGCCATCGGTTACGGCCTCGCCGCCATCGGCCCCGGCATCGGCGTCGGTCTGATCTTCTCCTCGGTCATCAGCGGCACCGCCCGCCAGCCCGAGGCCCGCGGCGTGCTGCTCAGCCTCGCGTGGACCACCTTCGCCATCGTCGAGGTCCTCGCGCTGATCGGCTTCGTCGTGTACTTCATCGCGACCGCCGGCGCCTGACCTAACCCTTCGACGCGTTAGGAGACGCCGTGTTCCACGCTTTGATCTTGGCCGCGGAGGACCCTGCGAAGGTCAACCCGGTCCTTCCGCACACCGCGGAGATCATCCTCGGGCTCGTCGCCTTCCTGCTCCTCCTCTTCGTCATCAAGAAGTTCGTGTCGCCGCGCTTCGAGGCGCTGTACGCGGAGCGGACGGCCAAGATCGAGGGTGGCATCGAGAAGGCGGAGCAGGCGCAGGCCAAGGCTCAGCAGATGCTCGAGCAGTACAAGGAGCAGCTGGCCGAGGCTCGCGCCGAGGCCGCTCGCATCCGCGACGACGCCAGGGCCGAGGGCCTGCAGATCGTCGAGGAGCTGCGTGAGCAGGCGCAGGCCGAGTCCGCCCGCATCGTGGCGCAGGGCCAGCACCAGCTGGACGCGCAGCGCGCCCAGATCGTCGCCGAGCTGCGCGCCGACCTCGGCCGCACCGCCGTCGAGCTGGCGAGCAAGGTCGTGGGCGAGTCCCTCGAGGACGAGACTCGCCGCCGCGGCACCGTCGACCGCTTCCTCAACGAGCTGGACGCCGTCGCGGCGCCCGCGGGCAAGTAGAGGCAGCCGATGACGTTGCATGCCGCAAGTCGTGAAGCTCTGGCAGCCGCGGAACTGCGGCTGCTGGAGCTCGCCGACGCTGCGTCCTCCCAGGAGCAGGCCAAGCTGGGCGAGGAGCTCTTCGCCGTGCTCGGCCTGCTGGTCGAGCAGCCGGCGTTGCGCCGCGCGCTCGCCGACGCCTCGTCCGAGCCCGGTGGCCGTGAGCAGCTCGTCCGCGGCCTGTTCGCGGGCAAGGTGGGCGACGGGACGCTGCAGGTGCTCGCCGCCGTCGTGACCGCGCGCTGGTCCAGCCCGCGCGAGCTCGTCGAGGGCGTCGAGTCGCTCGCCCGCACCGCACTGCTCGTGCGTGCGGAGGGTGACGGCCAGCTCGACTCGGTGGAGGACGAGCTGTTCCGGCTCGGCCGCATCGTGGCGGGTTCGCACGAGCTCGAGCTCCTGCTGGCGGACCCCGCGGGTACCGCCGACACCAAGGTCGCACTGGTCGGCTCCCTGATCGAGGGCAAGGTCGGCTCCGTCACCAAGACGCTGGTGGACCAGCTGGTCCGCAACCCGCGCGGGGTGCGCGTGGCGGACGGGCTCGCCGAGCTCGCCGACCTGGCGGCCAAGCGCCGTCAGCGTTCCGTGGCCCACGTGCGGTCCGCCGTGGAGCTGACCGCGGCACAGGTCGACCGCTTGACCGCGACGCTGACCACGATCTACTCGCGCCCGATCGCGCTGCACGTGGAGGTCGACCCCTCGCTGGGCGGCGGTCTCCAGATCAAGATCGGCGACGAGGTCATCGACGGAAGCGTCGCCGGCCGGTTGGCGGCACTGCGCCGCAATCTCGCCAGCTAGCCCCTGAGCCCTTTCCCAAGAACGAAGAAGTGAGAGCAGGAACGACATGGCGGAGCTGACGATCTCGTCGGACGAGATCCGCAGTGCGATCGAGAAGTACGTCTCGAGCTACTCCCCGGAGGTCAGCCGGGAAGAGGTTGGTGTCGTCTCCGAGACCTACGACGGCATCGCCATCGTCGAGGGCCTTCCGGGCACGATGACCAACGAGCTGCTCGAGTTCCCCGGCGGCGTCCTCGGCGTCGCACTGAACCTCGAGGTCCGCAACATCGGTGCGGTCATCCTCGGTGACTTCGACAAGATCGAAGAGGGCCAGGAGGTCCGCCGGACGGGCAAGGTCCTGTCCGTGCCGGTCGGCGACGGCTTCCTCGGTCGCGTCGTCAACCCGCTGGGCCAGCCGATCGACGGCCTCGGTGACATCGTCGCCGACGACACCCGCGCCCTGGAGCTGCAGGCGGCCTCCGTGCTGGAGCGCCAGCCGGTGTCCGAGCCGATGCAGACCGGCATCAAGGCCATCGACGCGATGACCCCGATCGGCCGCGGCCAGCGCCAGCTGATCATCGGTGACCGCAAGACCGGCAAGACCGCGGTCTGCATCGACACGATCATCAACCAGAAGAAGGCCTGGGAGTCGGGCGACCCCAAGCAGCAGGTCCGCTGCGTGTACGTCGCCATCGGCCAGAAGGGCTCCACCATCGCGGGCGTCAAGACCGCGCTGGAGGAGGCGGGCGCACTCGAGTACACGACGATCGTCGCCGCCCCCGCTTCTGACTCGGCCGGCTTCAAGTGGCTGGCGCCGTACACCGGTTCCTCCATCGGCCAGCACTGGATGTACCAGGGCAAGCACGTCCTGATCATCTTCGACGACCTGACCAAGCAGGCCGAGGCGTACCGCGCCATCTCGCTGCTGCTGCGCCGCCCGCCGGGCCGCGAGGCCTACCCCGGCGACGTCTTCTACTTGCACTCGCGCCTCCTCGAGCGTTGCGCGAAGCTCTCGGACGAGCTCGGTGGCGGCTCGATGACGGGTCTCCCGATCATCGAGACCAAGGCGAACGACGTGTCGGCGTACATCCCGACCAACGTCATCTCGATCACCGACGGTCAGTGCTTCCTCGAGTCCGACCTGTTCAACGCCGGTGTCCGCCCGGCCGTCAACGTGGGTATCTCCGTCTCCCGCGTCGGTGGTGCCGCGCAGATCAAGGCGATGAAGGACGTCGCGGGCTCGCTGCGCCTCGACCTGTCGCAGTTCCGCGAGCTGGAGGCCTTCTCCGCGTTCGCGTCCGACCTCGACGCCGCGTCGCGCGCCCAGCTGGACCGCGGTGCCCGTCTGGTCGAGCTGCTCAAGCAGGGCCAGTACTCCCCGGTCCCCGTCGAGGAGCAGGTCGTCGAGATCTTCGCCGCGACCAAGGGCCACCTGGACGACGTGCCCGTCGCCGACATCCGCCGCTTCGTCGCGGACTTCAAGGACTCGCTGCGCCGCAACCACGCGGACCTGCTCAGCAGCATCATCGAGACCAAGAAGTTCCCCGAGGACTCGCAGAAGCGCGTTGCCGACGCCGTGGCGGAGTTCAAGAAGCAGTTCACCGCTTCCGACGGCACGACCATCGTCAACGAGGCGCCCGAGAAGGCCATGGACGCCGACAAGGTCGCGCAGGAGTCGGTGAAGGTCAACAAGCCCGAGCCGACCAAGAAGTGATCTGAGCCATGGGCGCACAGATTCGGGAGCTCCGCCAGCGGATCCGAACGGTCAACTCGACCAAGAAGATCACGAAGGCCTACGAGCTCATCGCCACGTCTCGCCTCGCCAAGGCGCAGACCAGGGTCGCGGCCTCGCGCCCCTACGCGGACGAGATCACGAACGTGCTCTCCGCGTTGGCCGAGGCCTCGGCGAACCTCGACCACCCGCTGCTGACGGAACGCAAGAACCCGAAGCGCGCTGCCGTCCTCGTCGTCACCAGCGACAAGGGCATGTGCGGTGGCTACAACGCCAACGTGCTGAAGGCCGCTGAGCAGCTGATCGAGCTGCTCAAGTCCGAGGGCAAGGAGCCGGTGCTGTACGCGACCGGCCGCAAGGCGATCGGGTACTACAACTTCCGCCGCCGCGAGGTCACCGCCTCGTGGAGCGGGTTCTCCCAGACTCCGCACTACGTCAACGCCGTCGAGGCGGGCAACGCGCTGGTGGAGGCGTTCCTGGAGGGCACGGAGAACGGTGCGCAGGGCGTGGACGAGATCCACGTCGTGTACACCGAGTTCAAGTCCATGCTGAGCCAGACGCCCACCGCCAGGCGGATCGCGCCGATGGACGTCGAGTACACCGGCGAGACCCCCAAGGGGCCGCGTGCGGTGTACGACTTCGAGCCCAGTGCGGAAGCGCTGCTCGGTGCGATGCTGCCCAAGTACGTGAAGACCCGGCTGTTCTCCGCCTTGCTGGAAGCGGCGGCATCGGAGTCTGCGGCACGCCGCACGGCCATGAAGGCCGCGACGGACAACGCGACGGAGCTCGTCCGGAACCTCAGCCGGGCGGCGAACTCGGCCCGTCAGGCCCAGATCACCCAGGAGATCAGCGAGATCGTCGGTGGCGCCTCCGCGCTTACCGGTGGCGCAGGAAGTGATGACTGACATGAGTGTTACTGCCACCACCACCCGCACCGGCCGTGTGGTCCGGGTGATCGGTGCGGTCGTCGACGTGGAGTTCCCGCGCGACGCCGTGCCCGAGCTGTTCAACGCCTGCCACGCCGAGATCACCTTCGAGGCGGTCGCCAAGACGCTGACCCTCGAGGTCGCGCAGCACCTGGGCGACAACCTGGTCCGCTGCATCTCGATGCAGCCGACCGACGGTCTCGTCCGCGGTACGACCGTGACCGACACCGGTGCCGCGATCTCGGTGCCCGTCGGCGACGTCGTCAAGGGCCACGTCTTCAACGCCCTCGGTGACTGCCTCGACCAGCCCGGCCTCGGCCGCGACGGCGAGCAGTGGGGCATCCACCGCAAGGCGCCCGCCTTCGACCAGCTCGAGGGCAAGACCGAGATCCTCGAGACCGGCATCAAGGTCATCGACCTGCTCACCCCGTACGTCAAGGGTGGCAAGATCGGCCTGTTCGGCGGCGCGGGTGTCGGCAAGACCGTGCTCATCCAGGAGATGATCACGCGTATCGCGCGTGAGTTCTCCGGCACGTCGGTGTTCGCCGGCGTCGGTGAGCGCACCCGTGAGGGCACCGACCTCCTCCTCGAGATGGAGGAGATGGGCGTTCTCGGCGACACCGCCCTGGTGTTCGGTCAGATGGACGAGCCGCCCGGCACGCGCATGCGCGTCGCGCTGTCCGCTCTCACGATGGCGGAGTACTTCCGCGACGTGCAGAACCAGGACGTGCTGCTCTTCATCGACAACATCTTCCGCTTCACCCAGGCCGGTTCCGAGGTGTCGACCCTGCTGGGCCGCATGCCTTCCGCCGTGGGTTACCAGCCGACGCTGGCCGACGAGATGGGTGAGCTCCAGGAGCGCATCACCTCGACGCGCGGTAAGTCGATCACCTCGCTGCAGGCCATCTACGTGCCCGCGGACGACTACACCGACCCCGCCCCGGCGACCACCTTCGCCCACCTGGACGCGACGACGGAGCTTTCCCGTCCGATCTCCCAGAAGGGCATCTACCCGGCTGTCGACCCGCTGTCGTCGTCGTCTCGAATCCTCGAGCCGTCGATCGTCGGCGAGGAGCACTACCGGGTCGCCCAGGAGGTGAAGCGAATCCTGCAGAAGTACAAGGAGCTGCAGGACATCATCGCCATCCTCGGCATGGACGAGCTCTCCGAGGAGGACAAGGTCCTCGTCGGTCGCGCGCGTCGTCTCGAGCGCTTCCTCGGCCAGAACTTCATCGTGGCCGAGAAGTTCACCGGTCAGCCCGGCTCCTTCGTGCCGATCAAGGACACGATCGAGGCGTTCGACCGCGTGTGCAAGGGCGAGTTCGACCACTACCCGGAGCAGGCGTTCTTCTCCTGCGGCGGGTTGGACGACGTCGAGGCCAACGCGAAGAAGCTCGCCGGCAACTGAGGCAGGCTGACGTGACGAAGGGCCGTTCCTCCTTTGTGGAGGGACGGCCCTTCGCCTTTTCGGACGACATGACATTTCCGTTCACCGGAAACAGCTCTCCCGCCTGCGGGTCCCGGGCCGCACGATGCTCGGCATCACCAGGGCCCCTCAGCGAGGAGAGAGCGCGTGAACAAATGGGTGTTGCCGTTGTGCTGGACGGCGGTCCTGCTCGACGGCTTTGACCTCGTCGTGCTCGGCACGGTGATCCCGACCCTGTTGCAGGAGCAGGTGCTCACGACGGCGTCGGCCAGTGCGGTGTCCACGGCCGGTCTCGTCGGGATGATGTTCGGCGCGCTCGTCATCGGGACCGTCACCGACGTCATCGGGCGGCGGAAGGTGATGATCTACGCCGTCGCCGGGTTCTCCGTGTTCACCCTGGCCTGCGCGCTGGCGCAGGACGCCACCACGTTCGGCGTCTTCCGCTTCCTCGCCGGGCTGGGGCTCGGCGGGTGTCTGCCCACGGCCATCGCGCTGGTGAACGAGGCACGGCCGCAGCAGGGCGGACGGGCCACCACGCTCATCATGACCGGGTACCACGTGGGTGCGGTCATCACGGCGTTGCTGGGCATCCTGCTCATCCCGCGGCTCGGGTGGCAGGCGCTGTTCGTCGCCGGTGCGGTGCCGGCGCTGGTGCTGATCCCGCTGATGCTCCGGTACCTGCCGGAGACGGTCGTGCGGAAGGCGCCGGCCGGTGAGGCGGTCGGGTCGTTGTTCAAGCCGGGGTTGCGCAAGGCGACCGTGGCGTTCTGGGTGGCGTCGTTCATGGGGCTGCTGCTGGTCTACGGGCTGAACACGTGGCTGCCGCAGATCATGCGCAGTGCGGGCTACGAGCTGGGGACCGCGCTCGCGTTGCTGCTGACGCTCAACATCGGTGCGGTGGTGGGACTTCTGATCGCGGGCGCGGTCGCGGACAGGGTCGGTGTCCGGCCGGCGGCGATCGGCTGGTTCGCCGGGGCCGTGGTGTTCCTGGCGTTGCTGAGCATCAGGTTGCCGGGGATCGGCGTGTACGTGGCCGTGTTGCTGGCCGGGTGCTTCGTGTTCAGCGCGCAGGTGCTCGTGTACGCCTACGCGGGGCGGGTCTACGAGGAGAACCGGGCCACCGGCATCGGGTGGGCCGCGGGCATCGGGCGGCTCGGGGCGATCAGCGGGCCGCTGCTCGGTGGGGCGCTGCTGACGGCCGGTCTGGCGCACCCGTGGGGGTTCTACGTCTTCGCCGTGGTCGCGGCGCTGGGGGCGGCCGGGGTGGCCGCCGTCGGGGTGCGGGCGGAAGCGGTCGTGCCCGGCGTGCGGTGATGCCGGCGCGGATCTCGCCGCCGGTGGCCGCGGTGGTGCTGCCGGTGGTGCGGGTGCTGGATCCCGTGCAGGCACAACAGCTCGCGCTCGCACCGGGTGGCACCTGTGCGGCTCTGCGGCGGTCCTCGGACCCCGCTACACCGGGCGGCCCGGCGAGGCTGTCAGGCGACCGTTTAGACTCAGTTCGACTCCAGACGACGAGGGAGATGCGCGTGGCCGAGATGACCGTTGAACTGGTCGCCGTTGAACGCCGCCTGTGGTCCGGTACGGCCACTTCCGTTTCGGCGCAGACGACCGAGGGCGAGATCGGCATCCTGCCCGGTCACGAGCCCGTTCTCGGTCAGCTGGTCGAGGGTGGTGTGGTGCGGATCCGCACGACGGACGGTGCACTGGTCACCGCCGCCGTGCACGGGGGCTTCCTGTCCGTGACCGGCACCGGCGTGTCGATCCTCGCCGAGGACGCCGAGCTCGCGGGCGAGATCGACGTGAACGCGGCGCGGTCGGCGCTGCAGGACGCGGACGACGCCGAGCGCGCACGTGCGGCAGCGCGCGTGCGGGCCGTGGAACAGTCGGCCTGAGACCGGGCGCGAGGGCTCAGTCGTGGGGATCACCGAGATTGCCGGGTTGATCCTTCTCGGGGTGGCCGTCGTCATCGTGTGCCTCGCGTGGCGCCGGGTCCGGCTGCTGCGCGAGGGCGGTGTGCACGTCGCCCTGCGCAGCCGGTTCGACGACCGTGGCCGGGGCTGGCACCTGGGAGTGGGGCACTACCGGGGCGACAAGTTCGCCTGGTTCCGGGTGCTCTCGCTCGGGTCAGGCCCCGACCAGATGATCTCCAGAGACGGCCTCGAGATCGATGCGCGGCGGGAGCCCACGGGCCCCGAGGCGTACGCGATGCCGGTGGGGGCGACGGTGCTGCGGTGCCGGTCCGCCGCCGGTGAGGTCGAGATCGCGATGGGCCCGGACGCGCTGACAGGATTCCTGTCCTGGTTGGAGTCAGCGCCTCCGGGCCGGTCCATTCCCTGGGCCAGTTGACGAACGTGAGAAGGGCGCCTCCCGCAACGGGAGGCGCCCTTCTCGTGTTTCTCGATCAGGCGTTGCCGCCGGGCTGCCAGAGCACGTCACCGTCCGGGTTCGCCACCCGCGCCAGGATGAACAGCAGGTCCGACAGCCGGTTCAGGTACTTCGCCGTCAGCACGTTGGTCTGCTCCCGCTCGGCCTCGACCAGCGCCCACGCCCGGCGTTCCGCGCGGCGGGCGATGGTGCGGGCCTGGTGCAGCAGGGCCGCGCCGGGGGTGCCGCCGTTGAGGATGAACGAGTCGAGCTTGCCCAGGTTCTCGTTGAACGTGTCGCAGTAGCCCTCCAGGCGGTCCACGTACGCCTGGGTGACCCGCAGCGGCGGGTACTCCGGGTCCGGCACGATCGGCGTGCACAGGTCCGCTCCGACGTCGAAGAGGTCGTTCTGCACCTTGCGCACGACCTCGTGCACGTCAGGGGCCAGCTGACCCAGCGCCAGGGCCACGCCGAGGGCCGCGTTCGTCTCGTCCACGTCGGCGTAGGCCTCGATGCGGGGTGAGGTCTTGGGAACGCGCGAGAAGTCGCCGAGACCGGTCGTGCCGTCGTCGCCCACGCGCGTGTAGATCTTGGTGAGATGCACCGCCATAACGGGCACTGTAAGGCCGTACGTAGGATTGCCGCGTGAGCGAGCATTTCCGGGTACACGGCGGCGCGCGTCTGGTCGGCGAGGTCGAGGTCGTCGGCGCCAAGAACAGCGTCCTGAAGCTGATGGCGGCTGCCCTGCTGGCCGAGGGGACCACAACCCTCACCAACTGCCCGGACATCCTGGACGTGCCGCTGATGGCGGACGCGCTGCGCAGCCTCGGGTGCGAGGTCGAGCTCGAAGGCGACGTGGCGAGGATCACCACGCCGTCCGAGCTCAGCTACCACGCCGACTCCGAGGCGATGGGCAAGCTGCGCGCCAGCATCTGCGTGCTCGGGCCGCTCGTCGGCCGGTGCAAGCGCGCCGTCGTGGCGCTGCCGGGCGGGGACGCGATCGGGTCGCGGCCGCTTGACATGCACCAGAGCGGGCTGGAGAAGCTCGGCGCCACGACGTGGATCGAGCACGGCTGCATCGTCGCCGAGGCCGAGGGGCTGCACGGCGCGCAGATCTGGCTCGACTTCCCCAGCATGGGGGCCACCGAGAACATCCTGATGGCGGCGGTGCTCGCGAACGGCACCACGGTCATCGACAACGCCGCGCGCGAGCCGGAGATCGTCGACCTCTGCCTGATGCTCACGCAGATGGGCGCGAAGATCGAGGGCGCCGGCACGTCCACGCTGACCGTGCACGGGGTGTCCGAGCTCAAGCCGACCGAGCACCGCGTCATCGGCGACCGGATCGTCGGTGCCACGTGGGGGTTCGCCGCCGCCATGACGCGCGGTGACGTGCGGGTGCGCGGCGTGAACCCGCACCACCTGGACCTGGTGCTGGAGAAGCTGCGGATGGCGGGCGCCGAGGTGACCGTCTACGAGGGCGAGGACGAGGGCTTCCGGGTGGTCATGGAGGGGCGGCCGAAGGCGGTCGACTTCGTGACGCTGCCCTACCCCGGCTTCGCCACGGACAACCAGCCGTTCGCCATCGCGTTGTCGGCGGTGTCCGAGGGCACGTCGATGATCACGGAGAACCTGTTCGAGGCGCGGTTCCGGTTCATCGACGAGATGATCCGGCTCGGCGCCGACGCGCGCACCGACGGGCACCACGCGGTCATCCGCGGGGTCGAGAAGCTGTCCAGCGCGCCGGTGTGGGCCTCCGACATCCGGGCCGGTGCGGGGCTGGTGCTGGCCGGTCTGTGCGCGGACGGTGCCACCGAGGTCTACGAGATCTTCCACATCGAGCGCGGCTACCCCGGGTTCGTGGAGAACCTGCGCAAGCTCGGCGCCGACGTGGAGCGGGTCAGCGGCTGACCGCCGGTCACGACTTCAGGACGAGCCGCGCGTTCGCGACGTCCGCGGGCCACACCATGACCCGGTAGGGCGCGTTCCGCGAGCGCGTGGCCTTCACGCCGTTGCGCCGGAGCTTCTGCACGAGCACCTTCGCGGCCTCCTCGGTGGGCACGACGGCGACCTCGCTGAGCAACCCGAAGTCGGTGCCGTCCAGGTCCGGCACCGGCCGCCTGTCGTTGCCCACGAAGTAGCGCAGCAGCACCGCGAGCAGGCCGAGCGCCGCGAAGACGACCACGGTCTGGTAGATCCCCGTCACCTCTCCATCATGCTCTTTTTGGTCACGATTCAGTGAGCAAGCGCACGCGCAGCTCTGGTTACCGGCCAGTACGCTCCGGACAACGACGTTGTGGGAGGTGCTGTGCCGTACCCAGCTGACCGTGAACGCGACCGCCCCTGGGTGATGCGCACGTACGCGGGTCACTCCTCGGCCGCGGCGTCCAACGCCCTCTACCGGCGGAACCTCGCGAAGGGGCAGACCGGCCTGTCGGTCGCGTTCGACCTGCCCACGCAGACCGGCTACGACCCCGACGACGAGCTCGCGAAGGGCGAGGTCGGCAAGGTCGGCGTGCCCGTCAGCCACATCGGCGACATGCGGCAGCTCTTCGACCAGATCCCGCTCGGCGGCGCCAACACGTCGATGACGATCAACGCGACGGCCATGTGGCTGCTCGCGCTCTACGTCACCGTGGCCGAGGAGCAGGGCGCGGACCCGGCCGCGCTGGCCGGCACGACGCAGAACGACATCATCAAGGAGTACCTGTCCCGCGGCACGTACGTGTTCCCGCCGGGACCGTCGCTGCGGCTGATCACCGACATGGTCGCGTGGACCGTCTCCAACGTGCCCAGGTGGAACCCGATCAACATCTGCAGCTACCACCTCCAGGAGGTCGGCGCGACGCCGGCGCAGGAGGTCGCGTACGCGATGTGCACGGCGATCGCGGTCCTCGACTCCGTGCGCGACTCCGGCCAGGTGCCGCAGGAGAAGTTCGGTGACGTCGTCGCCCGCATCTCCTTCTTCGTGAACGCCGGTGTGCGGTTCATCGAGGAGATGTGCAAGATGCGCGCGTTCGCCCAGCTCTGGGACGAGATCACGCTGGAGCGCTACGGCGTGCAGAACCCCAAGCACCGCCGGTTCCGCTACGGCGTGCAGGTCAACTCGCTCGGGCTCACCGAGGCGCAGCCGGAGAACAACGTCCAGCGCATCGTGCTGGAGATGCTCGCGGTGTCGTTGTCCCGCAACGCCCGCGCCCGCGCGATCCAGCTGCCGGCGTGGAACGAGGCCTTGGGCCTGCCGCGGCCGTGGGACCAGCAGTGGGCGTTGCGCATGCAGCAGGTCCTCGCCTACGAGACGGACCTGCTGGAGTACGAGGACATCTTCGACGGCTCGCCCGTCATCGAGGCGAAGGTGGACGAGATCCTCGCCGGTGCGCGCGAGGAGATCGACCGCGTGCAGGCGATGGGCGGTGCCGTCGCGGCCGTCGAGTCCGGCTACATGAAGTCGCAGCTCGTGTCGTCGCTCGCCGACCGGCGACGGCGCGTCGAGTCCGGCGAGGAGGTCGTCGTCGGCGTCAACAGGTTCGACACGACCGAGCCGTCGCCGCTTCAGGCCGAGGGCGCGAACGCCATCGAGACCATCGACCCGGTCGTCGAGATGCACGCCGTCGAGGCGGTCCGGCAGTGGCGTGCTTCCCGTGACAACACCGCGGTCGAGGCGGCGCTGGACGCGTTGCGCGAAGCGGCGAAGACCGACCGGAACCTCGTCGAGGTGACGCTGGCCTGTGCGCGCGCCGGGGTGACGACCGGCGAGTGGTCGCAGGCGCTGCGCGAGACGTTCGGCGAGTACCGGGCGCCCACGGGTGTCTCCGCCGCCTCCGCCTCCGGTGAGGCGGGCTCGGAGATCGCACGGGTGCGCGACCGGGTGCGGTCGACCGGCGAGGAGGTCGGCGAACGGCTGCGCATGCTGGTCGGCAAGCCGGGTCTCGACGGGCACTCCAACGGTGCCGAGCAGGTCGCCGTGCGCGCCCGCGACGTCGGCTTCGAGGTCGTCTACCAGGGCATCCGCCTGACGCCGGCGCAGATCGTGGCGGCTGCGGTGCAGGAGGACGTGCACGTCGTGGGCCTGTCGATCCTGTCCGGGTCGCACCTGGAGGTCGTGCCCGCGGTGGTCGACGGGCTGCGCGCGGCCGGTGCCGGGGACATCCCGGTGATCGTCGGCGGCATCATCCCGCCCGACGACGCGGCCAAGCTGCACGAGCGCGGCGTGGCACGGGTGTTCACGCCGAAGGACTATGAGCTGACCGAGATCATGGACGAGATCGTCACCGTGATCCGCGAGGTGCACTCGCTGGCCTAGGGCCTTAGATTCGCTGGATGGTCGACGTTGCGCGCGATGGGTCGGTAGTCCGGATCACGATGAACCGCGCGGCCAAGCGCAACGCGCTGTCCGCCGAGCACCTGACCGAGCTGCTGGAGGCGTTCCGCGAGGCCGGTGCGTCCGACGCGGCCGGGATCGTGCTGGCGGCCGAGGGGCCGGTGTTCTCGGCGGGTCACGACTTCGCGGACGTGCACGCGCGTGACGAAGAGGGCGTGCGGCTGCTGCTGGAGCTGTGCACGGTGCTGATGAAGACCATCCAGGCCGTGCCGCAGGTGGTGATCGCACGCGTGCAGGGACTGGCGACCGCGGCCGGGTGCCAGCTGGTGGCGTCGTGCGACCTCGCGGTCGCGGCGGACACGGCCGGGTTCTCGCTGCCCGGCGGCAAGGCCGGCTGGTTCTGCCACACGCCCGCGGTGCCGGTGGCGCGGTCGATCGGGCGCAAGCGGTTGATGGAGCTGGTGCTCACCGGCGATGTGGTGGACGCGGCCACCGCCGCGGAGTGGGGCCTGGTCAACCGCGCGGTGCCGGCCGACGCGCTGGACGCCGAGGTCGACGACCTGCTGGCGCGCGCGACGCGGGGCAGCCGCGCGTCGAAGGCCGTGGGCAAGCGGACCGTCTACGCGCAGCTGGACCGGCCGGAGGCCGACGCCTACGAGATCGCGCTGGCGGTCATGGCCGAGACGTCGCAGTCCCCGTCGGCCACGGAGGGGCGGGCGTCGTTCCTGGAGAAGCGGCAGCCCGTGTGGCCCGACTAGTCGCGAGCAGCCTCAGCGCGTCCGCGTTCGGGCCCGGTTCCGCCTGGTAGATCACGAGGAACTGGCCGGGGGCCTCGCGGACGTCGAACGAGTGGTAGGTCAGCCGGAGCGGACCGACCGCCGGGTGCACGAAGTCCTTGGCGTCCTGGGTCTTCCCGCGCACCTCGTGGTGCTCCCAGAGCTCCTCGAACACCGGGTTGCGGCGCAGCGCCGCGACCATCCGCGCCAGCCGCGCGGACTTCGGGTCCGCCGTCAGCCGCAGGTTGCCGACCGTGCTCTGCGCGACCCAGTTCCAGCGCGGGTAGAAGCTCGGGGCGGCCGGGTCGAGGAACGCCATCCTGGCCAGGTTGTCGGCGGGGGTGAACGGCTCGTACAGGGCGTCGGCCAGCGCGTTCGTCGCGAGGATGTCGAGGTAGGAGCTCATCACGAACGCCGGCATGTCGTGCATGCCGCTGATGAGCTGCCGCAGTTCGGGGCTGACCTTGTCGGTCGAGTGCCCCTCGTCCGCGACGACACCGGCGAGGCGGTGCAGGTGGGAGCGGGCGTCCGGGTCGAGCCGCAGCGCGCGGCTCAGGGCGTCGAGGACCTGCGCCGAGGGGTTGGTCTCACGGCCCTGTTCGAGCCGGGCGTAGTAGTCGGCGCTCACCCCGGCGAGCACCGCGACCTCCTCGCGGCGCAGGCCCTTGACCTTGCGCTGGGTGTGCGAGGGCAGGCCCGCGTCCTCCGGGTTGACGCGGGCGCGATGGGCTTTCAGGAACTCACCGAGCACGTCTGCGAGGTTAGTGCGGGCCTGGAGCTGTTGCCTGGGTGTGGCACTCCTGGGGAGACGGTGTCCTGGCCGGCTCGGCTCCTCCAGCCGATCGTGGTGGCCATGAGCAAAGTTGTGGTGATCAGTGGAGCGTCCAGCGGCATCGGCGAGGCGACGGCCCGCGTCCTGGCCAAGGCCGGGCACCGGGTGTTCCTCGGTGCCCGGCGGGTCGACCGGCTGGCCGCGCTGGCCGAGGAGACCGGTGGCGGCTACCGGGAGCTGGACGTGACCTCGCGGGAGTCGTTCCAGTCCTTCGTGGACGCGGCGGTCGAGCGGTACGGGCGGGTCGACGTCCTCGTGAACAACGCGGGCGTGATGCCGTTGTCGCTCATGGACTCCCTGAAGGTCGACGAGTGGGACCGCATGGTCGACGTGAACGTCAAGGGCGTGCTGAACGGCATCGCGGCCGTGCTGCCCCGGTTCGCCGGCGGCGGTCACGTCGTGAACGTGGCCTCGATCGGCGCGCACATGGTCATGCCGACCGCCGCCGTGTACTGCGCGACGAAGCACGCGGTGTGGGCGTTGTCCGAGGGGCTGCGGCAGGAGCGCGACGACCTGCGGGTCACCGTGATCTCGCCCGGTGTCACCGAGTCCGAGCTCGCGGACACCATCACCGAGCAGTACGCGGCGGACCTGATGCAGGACTACCGGGCGGGCGCGCTGCCCCCGTCGGCGATCGGTGAGGCCATCGCCTACGCCGTCGCGCAGCCCGACTCCGTCGACGTCAACGAGGTCGTGGTGCGGCCGGTGGCGTCGCGCTAGGCGCCGGTGGTGGAACCGGGGCGCAGGACCATGAGCACGGTGACGGTCGCCCACAGCAGGTTGAAGATCCCGGTGTACATGGCCAGGTGCTCGGCGTCCCCGGTCCGGAGCGCCTGTTCCTGACCGGGGATCACCTTCAGCGCCAGCACGAACGCGGCGGCGGTGGTGAGCGCGATCGACACGACCACCCAGGGGTGGCCGGTCACGCCCATCACGCCCGCCGTCGCGAACCCGAGGGCCGGCACCGAGATGCCGACCAGCGCGTAGACGCGGCAGATCCGGTGCAGCAGCGCGGCGTTGCCACTCGTGGTGACGGCCCTGGGGAACATGCTGGCGGCCACGGTGACCGGGCCGATCGCGACGATGGCCGCGAGGACGTGCAGCGAGAGGAAGAGCTTGCTCATGCCGCGCTCCACACCGTGCCGCGGCGCTCGTGGGCGAAGAGGGTCTCCAGCTCGACGGCCTTGCGCGCGCCGATCTCGCGTTCGACCAGGTAGAGGCCGAGGTCGACGCCCGAGGTGACGCCGGCGGCGGTGACCAGGTCGCCGTCGTCGACGAGGCGGGTGCGGACCGCGTGCACGCCCATCGACTCCAGCGCGTGCAGGCCGAGGTGGTTGGTCGTGGCGGTGCGGCCGGTGATCAGACCGGCCATCGCGAGCACCAGCGAACCGCCGCACACGGTCGCCACCGTCAGGCCCTCGCGGTCGAGGGCCCGCTGGAGCGGTGCTTTCAGCGTCGCGGCGGCCTTGCCCAGCAACGCGAGGATCTCGTCCTCGGTGCCGGCCGCTGCACCGGGGACGACGACGAGATCGGTGTCCTCCGGGTCCAGCCGGGCGGTCGCCGCGAGGGACGGGCGCAGGCCGCTCGGCACCTCGCGCGGGCCTTCCGCGGACACCAGCTCGACATCCACCCCGCCGGCGTTCAGCGTCTCGTACGGGCCGATCGCGTCCAACGGGTCGAAACCGTCGAACAACACCACTTGCGCTTTCACTCCACCGCTCCTCACTGGTCCGTTGATCGAAACCGTAGGAGCGGGACGGGTGGCGGGGGAGTGGCTGGAATGCCATGTTCCAACGGATTCTCGCCAGCTACGGTGGGGGCATGCACGAGGTGGCCGTACTGGTGATGGACAGCGTCATCCCGTTCGACTTCGCGGTGCCGGTCGAGGCGTTCAGCCGAACCGGGCACTACCGGGTGCGGCTCTGCGGTCCGAAGAGGACGGTTCGCTCCGAGCTGTTCGAGCTGAAGGTGCCGCACGGCTTGGAGCTGCTGTCCGAAGTGGACACGATCATCCTCCCCGGGCACGCGGCGGACCTGGTGGTGCCGCACGGGGTGGTGCGGGCGGTGCGGGCGGCGGCCGCTCGCGGCACCCGGATCGCGTCGATCTGCTCCGGTGCGTTCGTGTTCGCGGCGACCGGTCTGCTGGACGGGTTGCGCGCCACCACGCACTGGCTGGCCGCCGACGAGCTGGCGGCGCGGTTCCCCGCCGTGGACGTCGACCCGGACGTGCTCTACGTCGACAACGGGCAGTTCCTGACCTCCGCGGGCGCCGCGGCCGGGCTCGACCTGTGCCTGCACCTGATCCGGCGCGACCACGGGTCCGCGGCGGCGGCCGACGCGGCACGGCTGTCCGTGATGCCGCTGGAACGCGAGGGCGGGCAGGCGCAGTTCATCGTGACGCCACCGGCGGCGCCGCGGGGTGCCGAGCTCGAACCGCTGCTGCGGTGGCTGGAGACCAACGCCGAGCCCGACCTGACCCTGGCCGGCATCGCGCACCACGCCGGGATGAGCACGCGCACGTTGAACCGGCGGTTCCGCGAGCAGACCGGCACGACGCCGCTGCAGTGGCTGCACCGGGCCCGGATCCGCAGGGCGCAGCACCTGCTGGAGACGACGAGGCACCCGGTGGAGCTGATCGCGAGCCGGGTGGGCTTCGGGTCGGCCACGGCGTTCCGCGACCGCTTCAAACGGGTCGCCGGCACCTCACCGAACGCCTACCGCGCGGCCTTTCAGGGCTGAGCGTGCTCGTGCAGCAGCAGGAGCGTGTAGGCGGCGATCGACTGCGCGTCGGTGATCTCGCCCCTGGTGATCATCTTCTCGAAGTCCGCGCGGGCGAACCACGCCGAGCGCATGTCCTGCTCCTCGGGCTCGCGCTCGTGGAACCCCTCGACCAGGTCCGTGGCCAGGAACACCCGGCCGCGTTGCGACGACATGCCCGGCGCCACGTCCAGCAGCCCGAGCGCGACGAGCTTCCCGGCCCGCAGCCCGGTCTCCTCCCGCAGCTCCCGCGCGGCGAGCGCGAGCGGGTCGGTGTCGGCCCGGTCGGGGGCGGTGCCCTGCGGGAACTCCCACCGCCGCAGCCCGATCGGGTAGCGGTACTGCTCGACGAGCCGCACGCGTTCCCCGTCGAGGGGGATGACCAGCGCGAAGTCCGGCTTGTCGACCACGCCGTAGATGCCCTGTGTGCCGTCCGCGCGCCGGATCGCGTCCTCGCGAACGGTCATCCACGGGTTTGCGTACACCTGACGGGTGCCGAGGCTTTCCACGGCACGGACCGTACCTAACGACCCGTCCGCGGCCGCACCCCGTAGCCTGTCGCGGTGCGTCTCGTCATCGCTCGCTGCAAGGTCGACTACGTCGGACGACTCACCGCTCATCTGCCGATGGCCCAGCGACTGCTGCTCATCAAGGCCGACGGCTCGGTGTCGATCCACTCCGACGACCGCGCCTACAAGCCGTTGAACTGGATGAGCCCGCCGTGCTGGCTCATCGAGGACCCGGACATCTGGACCGTGCAGAACAAGGCGGGGGAGAAGCTGATCATCACCCTCGAAGAGGTGCTGCACGACTCCAAGCACGAGCTCGGCCCGGAGCCCGGCCTGCAGAAGGACGGCGTCGAGGCCGACCTGCAGAAGCTGCTCGCCGAGCACGTCACCACCCTCGGCGAGGGCTACTCGCTGGTGCGCCGCGAGTTCCCGACCGCCATCGGCCCGGTGGACCTGATGTGCCGCGACGGCGCCGGCGCGTCCGTGGCCGTGGAGATCAAGCGCCGCGGTGACATCGACGGCGTCGAGCAGCTGACCCGGTACCTGGAGCTGCTCAACCGCGACCCGCTGCTCGCGCCCGTGCGGGGCGTGTTCGCCGCGCAGCAGATCAAGCCGCAGGCGCGGGTGCTGGCCGAGGACCGCGGCATCCGGTGCGTGGTGCTGGACTACGACGCGCTGCGCGGGATCGAACCGGACGAGTTCCGCCTGTTCTGACCGGCCCCGGACGGCGCGAACCCCGCCTCGTCAGGGTGCGGGGTTCGTTTTTTGTCCGGTTCCTCCGGTCCGATCGGCTTCGGCGAGCGTTGTGGATCACCACGTGGTTTGGTGTCCACGTACGCGGGGTAAGACGTCGCGCACCTGGAGTGCTGTCCTCTCCTGGTCGTTGATGTTCGACTTTGTCGAAGTTTGGGAGGTGGACGGTGTCGGTGATGGCTGAGGCGGACCTGCGGCTCGACGCGGGACCGATCGACTACGCGTTGCTCGTCATCTACTTCGTCGTCGTGCTCGGCATCGGCCTGATGGCCCGCCGGTCCGTCTCCTCCAGCCTCGACTTCCTGCTGTCCGGGCGGTCGCTGCCGGCGTGGGTCACCGGGCTCGCGTTCATCAGCGCGAACCTCGGTGCCCTTGAGCTGATGGGCATGACCGCCAACGGTGCGCAGTACGGCATGGCGACCGTGCACTACTACTGGATCGGCGCCATCCCCGCGATGGTGTTCCTCGGTCTGGTGATGATGCCGTTCTACTACGGCTCGAAGGTGCGCAGCGTTCCCGAGTTCATGCGCCGCCGGTTCGGCAAGCCCGCGCACCTCGTCAACGCCATCAGCTTCGCCGTCGCGCAGGTGCTGATCGCGGGCATCAACCTGTTCGCCCTCGCGGTGATCGTCGAGGCGCTGCTCGGGTGGCCGTTGCCGGTCTCGATCTGCGTCGCGGCGCTCGTGGTGCTGGCGTACACGACGCTGGGCGGGCTCAGCGCCGCCATCTACAACGAGGTGCTGCAGTTCTTCGTGATCGTGGCCGCGCTCGCGCCGATCACGATCCTCGGCCTCATCAAGGTCGGCGGCTGGCAGGGGCTGGTCGACAAGGTGACCGACCAGGAGCAGCTGTCCGCGTGGCCCGCCACGGAGCTGACCGGCATCAACAGTCCCGTGTGGAGTGTCATCGGGCTCGTGTTCGGTCTTGGGTTCGTGTTGTCGTTCGGCTACTGGACGACGAACTTCGCCGAGGTGCAGCGCGCGATGAGCGCGAAGTCGATGTCGGCGGCCAAGCGCACGCCGATCATCGGTGCGTACCCGAAGGCGCTCATCCCCGCGATCATCATCATCCCCGGCATCATCGCCGCGGTGGTCGTGCCGGAGATGGCGCAGCTCAAGGCCGGCGACACGAGCAGTGGCGTGGTCTACAACAACGTGCTGCCGCTGCTGATGCGCGACCTGCTGCCCAACGGCATCCTCGGTGTCGCGATCACGGGTCTGCTGGCCAGCTTCATGGCCGGTGTCGCGGCGAACGTCAGCTCGTTCAACACGGTCTTCACCTACGACCTGTGGCAGGACTACGTCAAGAAGGACCGGCCGGACGAGTACTACCTGCGGATCGGGCGGCTCGCCACGGTCGGGGCGTGCGTGCTCGCGATCGGCACGGCGTTCATCGCGGCCGCGCTCGGCGGGTCCAACATCATGGACTACATCCAGGCGCTGTTCTCGTTCTTCAACGCGCCGCTGTTCGCGACGTTCATCCTCGGCATGTTCTGGAAGCGGATGACGCCGACCGCCGGCTGGGTCGGTCTGCTCGCCGGCACGTTCACGGCGATCTTCATCTACGTGGTCTCGGAGCCGTCGTTCGGCATCGAGCTGCTGGAGCTGCCGGGCCAGGGCTCGAGCTTCCTCGGTGCGGGTCTCGCGTTCGTCGTCGACATCGTCGTGAGCGTCGCGGTCACGACGGTCACGCGGCCGAAGCCGGACAGCGAGCTGGTCGGGCTGGTCTACAGCCTCACGCCCAAGGAAGACCGCGCGCACGCCACCACCGGCGAGGACGCGGGCTGGTACCGCTCGCCCGCCCTGCTCGGCGGTGGGGTGCTGGCGCTGACGGCCGTTCTCTACATCGTCTTCGGCTGAGGGAGGCCGTCATGAGGTTGTTCGACCTGCGACTCATCATCGCGTTCCTCTTCGGCCTGTACGGCGTCGTACTGGTCGTCATGGGCCTCGCGTTCACCACGGACGCGGACCTGCAGAAGGCCGAAGGGGTCAACATCAACCTGTGGGCCGGCATCGCCATGGTGGTGATCTCGGCGTTGTTCGCCGTGTGGGCGATGCTGCGGCCTCAGTTCGCGGACACGGACAAGCAGCCGCTCAAGGAGCTATGAGCGGGGACGGCCGGGGTACACGGGGTTGAAGGCCTCGATCGTCCACGCGTCGATCCAGGTGACTGCGCGGCGAATTCGGTTGAGCACGTCTCTCCTCTTGGTCGGGGTCTTCACCAAGTACATCGCACAGAGCTTCTGAATCGTTCCCGAAGCGGACGGTGACCTCGGCCACGGTCTCGGCCGGGCGGCAACGCGGGGTACTCGCCACGAACCCGGGGAAAGGTCGCTAACGTGCACGTCGTGCTTCGTTCTCGTGCCACGGCGCTGCTCGCCGCCACCGCGCTGCTGCTGGCCGGGTGCGCCACCGGTCCCGGGCTCGCGAAGTCCCAGTCGCCGCGCCGCACCGTCCAGGCCGCGGCGGAGACGAACGCGCCCGACCCGTCGACCCGGTCGTCGGTCCCGCCGGACAAGCCGGCCGATCCGGCGTTCGCGGCCGAGCGGCTGCGGCTGGTCGACCCGTGCGCGGTGATCGGCAAGGACGTGCTGGAGACGGTCGGCACGCCGTCGCGCTATTCCAGCAGCTCGTACACCCGCTGCTCGAACTACATGAAGGACAAGTCGGGCAAGACGCTCAACGTCACCCTCGACATCGGCTACACCCTGCTCTCCACCGAGGTGAAGAAGGCGACCAAGCAGGTCGCGGGCCTGAAGAGCGTGGAGCAGAAGCTGAACAGCTCGGCGTGCTTCATCTCCGTCATCACGCAGGAGAACCCGCCGCAGGCCGTGCGCGTGCAGATCGGCACGGGCAACGACGGCGCGGAGCCGTGCGAGCCCGGCCGCAAGATCGCCGAGGGCGCGATCCGCAAGCTCAAGGGCAACCCGCAGCGCTACACCCCGCCGAAGGGCTCGCCGGTCGAGGTCGACGCCTGCTCGGTCGTCGAGAAGGCCGACCTGGCGACCCCGCTGGGCGCCTCGCCGCGGTCGCAGCCGTTCGGGCTGCACTCGTGCACGTGGAGCGGTCAGAGCGCGCAGGTGCAGCTGGAGTTCAAGACGACGCGCGTGCCCGCGGACTTCAAGTTCAACGACAAGCAGACCGAGGTCGACCTCGGTGGCGTGAAGGGCTACGCGGTCTTCAAGGACGGCCCGTTCCCGACCTGCGACCTGACCGTCGTGAGCACCAGGGACTCCGGCAGCGGCAACGGCGAGATCGCGCTGTTCAGCGCGGCGGGGGTCAAGGACAAGGAGTTCGACCGCTGCCAGGTCGCCGCCGCGATCGCCAAGGCGGTGCTCCCCAAGCTGCCCAGGGCGTGACGCGCACCACTACCGTTGCGGGACCTGACACCGCCCGGCGGGGGCTGAAAGTTCTCCTGGATCGCGTTAGGGTCAGGTTACTGGCGAGTATCGGAGGGCCCCATGACGCAGACCGCTTCGGACAGCGCACTGTCGGCCGATGGTGAGCAGCGGCGGTTCGCCTCACTGGACCCGCGCACCGGCGAGGTCGTGGCGCACCACCCGATCCACACCGCGGCCGAGGTCGAGGACGCCGTGTCCTCCGCCCGCGAGGCCGCCGCGTGGTGGGCCGGTCTGGGCTTCGAGGGCCGCAAGACCAAGCTCGACGCCTGGCGCAAGATCCTCTCGCAGCGCTCGGACGAGTTCATCTCGCTGATCAGCGCGGAGACCGGCAAGCCCGCCGACGACTCGCGCCTGGAGATCACGCTGGTCATGGACCACCTGCACTGGGCGGCCCGGCACGCGGGCCGGGTGCTGGGCAGGCGCAGGGTCTCGTCGGGCCTGCTGATGTTCAACCACACCGCGTCGCTGGAGTACCGGCCGCTGGGCGTGATCGGCGTGATCGGGCCGTGGAACTACCCGGCGCACACGCCGATGGGCTCCATCTCGTACGCGCTCGCCGCGGGCAACGCCGTGGTGTTCAAGCCGTCGGAGTTCACGCCGGGCGTGGGCACGTTCCTCGCCTCGACGTTCACCGAGGCGGTACCGGAGTTCCCGGTGTTCCAGGTGGTCACGGGCTTCGGTGAGACCGGTGCGGCGCTGTGCGCCGCCGGGGTCGACAAGATCGCCTTCACCGGGTCCACGCGCACGGGCAAGAAGGTCATGGCCGCGTGCGCCACGACGCTGACGCCGGTGCTGGTCGAATGCGGCGGCAAGGACGCGCTGATCGTCGACGTCGATGCCGACCTGCACGCGGCGGCCGAGGCGGCGATCTGGGGCGCGGTGTCCAACGCCGGCCAGACCTGCGCGGGCGTCGAGCGGGTCTACGTGGCCGAGGAGGTCGCCGACGAGTTCGTCGAGATCGCCGTGAAGCGGGCGCGCAAGCTCAAGCCCGGCGGCGAGCCGAACGCGAACCTCGGCCCGATCACGATGCCGTCGCAGGTGGAGATCATTCGCGAGCACGTGCGGGACGCGCTCGACCGCGGTGGCAAAGCCCTGGTGGGCGGCCCGGAGTCGATCCGGCCGCCGTACGTCGAGCCGGTGGTGCTCGCCGACGTGCCGGAGGACTCGCTGGCGGTCACCGAGGAGACGTTCGGGCCGACCGTCGTGATCAACCGGGTGCCGAACGCGCTGGAGGGCGTGCGGCTCGCGAACCAGTCGCGGTACGGGCTGGGCGCGGCGGTGTTCTCCAAGGCGCGCGGCGAGGAGCTGGCGCGGGAGCTGCGGGTCGGCATGGTGTCGGTCAACGCGGTGCTGACCTACGCGGCGGTGCCGGGGCTGCCGTTCGGCGGTGTCGGCGACTCCGGGTTCGGGCGCATCCACGGCGAGGACGGGCTGCGCGAGTTCACCTACGCCAAGGCCGTGACGAAGCAGCGGTTCAAGGCCGTGCTCACCATGACGACGTTCGACCGGTCCTCGCTGGCGGGCAAGCAGATGCTGCGCCTCGCGCGGATGCTCTTCGGCCGGTAGAGCACCCGCGCGAGGGGAGCTCCTAGGCGCCGGCCTGCTTCTTGAGGTCGTCGAGGACCACGTTCGCGGCCAGCACGCCGAGGCCGAGGAAGTAGGTCTCGTCGGCGACCGGCTTGGCCTTGCCGCCCTTGACCGCGTTCAGGCCGCTCCACAGCGGGCCGCCGAGCACGTCGCCCTGCGCGGTCTTGGCCGCGTCGCCGTAGGTGGAGTAGAGGAGCAGGTCCGCGTCGGCCTTGCTGATCTGCTCCGCGCTCACCTCGGCGGCGAGGTCGTCCACCTGCGACGGCGACGGCTGCGGGAGCTTGGCGTCGATCAGGATCGTGCCGATGAACGACTTCTTGGCGTACAGGCGGATCTTGCCCGGCATGAAGCGCAGCGCCGTCACCGTCGGGCGCACGCCCAGCTTCTGCTCGATCGCGGTGCCGGTCTCGGTGGCCTTGTTCGTGTAGTCCTCCAGCATCTTCGCGGCGTCCGCCTGGCGGTCGAGCGCGGCCGCGTTGAGGAGGAAGTTCTCCTTCCACACGTAGCCGGGGCGCACCGCGAAGACGGTGGGGGCGATGGCGGAGAGCTTCGGGTACAGCGCCTCCGCGCGCAGCTTCGAGCCCAGGATCAGGTCCGGGTTCAGCTTCGTGATCGCTTCGAGGTTGAGGTTGTTGATCGTGCCGACGTTCTCCGGCGTGCCGCCCTTCTCGCCGATGTAGGACGGCATGGTGGGCGAGCCGTCGGTGTAGGCGATGCCGACCGGCTTGATGCCGAGCGCGGCGACGTTGTCGAGCTCGCCGGTGTCGAGGACGACGACCCGCTCCGGCTTCTTCTCCAGCGTGGTCTCGCCCATGGCGTGCTTGACCGTCCTGGGGAACTCGCCGGGCTTCGCCGTGGTGCCGAAGCCGTCGCTCAGCTGGGTCGCCTTGCCGAAGTCGGAGCCCCCCTGGGCCACGGACGGCTGGTCGGGCGTGCTGGAGCTGCAGCCGGTGACCGCGAGGGCCACTGCGACGAGCAGCGCTGCTCTCTTCGACACGACGTTGTTCCTCCACTACGAGCAGTGACGCTGACCTGCGGGAATTAGGGCAACCTAACGTACATCGGGACGGTATCCCGTTCCGAGTGTCAGACCCTCGGAGTAAGAAGGAACACGGTCACCGCCGATCGGGAGGGTGTGGGATGAAGAAGATCATCGATGATCCGGAGACCGTGGTGCGGGACGCACTGCGGGGGATGCGGGCCGCCCATCCCGGGCTGCTGTCGGTCCAGTACGACCCGGCCGTCATCACGCGGGCGGACGCGCCCGTGCGGGGCAAGGTCGCGATCATCTCCGGAGGCGGGTCGGGCCACGAGCCGCTGCACGGCGGGTTCGTCGGGCGCGGGATGCTCGACGCGGCCTGTCCGGGTGCCGTCTTCACGTCCCCGACGCCCGACCAGGTCGCCGCGGCGGTCGCGGCGACCGACGGCGGTGCCGGGGCGTTGCTGCTGGTGAAGAACTACACCGGCGACGTCATGAACTTCGAGATGGCCGGCGAGCTGGCCGAGTCCGAGGTGCGGTCGGTGGTGGTCGACGACGACGTGGCGGTGCAGGACTCGCTCTACACGGCGGGACGGCGCGGTGTCGGCGGGACCGTGCTGCTGGAGAAGATCGTCGGGGCGGCGGCCGAGCGCGGCGACGACCTGGCCGCGTGCGAGGCGCTGGCGCGGCGGGTGATCGGCTCGGTGCGGTCGATGGGGCTCGCGCTGACCTCGTGCACGGTGCCGCACGTCGGCACGCCGAGCTTCGAGCTGGCCGACGACGAGATGGAGATCGGCATCGGCATCCACGGCGAGCCAGGCCGTCAGCGGGTGCCGGTCGGCTCGGCCACCGAGATGGTGGCCGCGCTGCTCGACCCGATCGTGGCCGACCTGCCGTTCAGCTCCGGCGACCGGGTCCTGCTGTTCACGAACGGCATGGGCGGCACGCCGTTGATCGAGCTGTACCTGGCGCACGGCATCGCGGAGCAGTCGTTGGCAGACAGGGGGATCACGGTGGAACGCAGCCTCGTCGGCCCGTACATCACCAGTCTGGAGATGCAGGGCATGAGCCTCACGCTGCTCAAGCTCGACGACGAGCTGGTGGAGCTGTGGGACGCGCCCGTGCACACCGCTGCGCTGCGGTGGGGGGTCTGACATGGGGTGCACGGCCTCGGACGTGGTGGCGGCGCTGCGCCTGGCCGCCGCCGTCGTGCAGGAGCACCGCGACGAGCTGGTGCGGCTGGACCAGGCGATCGGCGACGCCGACCACGGCGAGAACATGCGCCGCGGGTTCACCGCGCTGGTGTCCAAGCTGGAGGCGGACCCGCCCGCGACACCGGGCAAGGTCCTGAAGCTGGCCGCCACCACGCTGATCTCGACGGTGGGCGGCGCGGCCGGCCCCCTGTACGGCACGGCGTTCCTGCGCGCCTCCACCGCGGTGGGGGAGGCCGAGGAACTGGACGGCGAGCTGCTGGCGCGGGCGTTGCAGGGCGCGCTGGACGGCGTGCTCGCCCGCGGCAAGGCGGCGGTGGGCGACAAGACGATGGTCGACGCGCTGACCCCCGCTGTCACCGCGGCGGCCACGGCCGGCAGCGGGTCGGTCGCGGCGGTGCTGAGCGCGGCCGCCGACGCCGCCGAGGCGGGCGCCGAGTCGACGGTGCCGATGGTGGCGCGCAAGGGCCGCGCGTCCTACCTGGGCGAGCGCAGCGCCGGGCACCTCGACCCCGGTGCCCGTTCGACGGCGCTGCTGCTGCGCGCCTTCGCGGACGCGGCGGCCAAGTCGTGACGGCGGCCTCGGTGGCGCGGGTCGGACTCGTGGTCGTCTCGCACAGCGACATGCTGGCGAACGGCGTGGCGGAGCTGGCCGCGCAGATGGCGCCGGACGTGGCGGTGGTGCCCGTGGGCGGCACGGAGGAGGGCGGCCTGGGCACCGACTACGGCGCGGTGGTCGAGGCACTGTCCGACGCGGACTCCGGCTCGGGCGTGGTGGTGCTGTACGACCTGGGCAGCGCCAAGATGACCGCCGAGATGGCCGTGGAGTCCGCCGACGACCCGAGCCGCTACGCGGTGGTGGACGCACCCCTGGTGGAGGGAGCGGTCGCGGCGGCGGTCACGGCCCAGGGCGGCGCCTCCCTGGCGGACGTCGCCGCCTCGGCCGAGGGCGCCTCCGGCGACACCCCCGCCGCAACCCCGTCCCGCCCGGCACTGCACCTGGTGTCCGACGAGGTGTCGGCCGACGTGCTGCTGACGAACGAGGTCGGCTTGCACGCCCGCCCGGCCGCCCTGCTGTCGCGCACGGTCGCGGAGCTCGACGCCGACGTGGTCGTGCGCCACGGCGGCGAGGAGGCGAACGCGGCCAGCGTGCTGGGGCTGATGGGTCTGAGCGCGCCGGGCGGCTCGTCGATCACGGTGGTGGCGACGGGAAAGGACGCGCGGGAGGCGGTGCGGCGGATCGAGGAGCTGGCGGAGAGGGGCTTCGACGACTGAGGGACGAGGGACGACAGGGGACGACTCGGGACGGCTGTGGGCGGCTTGGGACGGTTGCGGGCGGGCTCGGGACGGCTGTGGGCGGCTCGGGCCAGGTGAGGCTGGCTCGGGCGGCGCGGGGTGGGGTGGGGCTGGCGGGACGGCAACGCTGCGGTCGGCTCGGGCCGGGTAGGGCTGGCGGGGGCGGGGAGGGCTGCGGTCGGCTGAGGCGAGCAAGGGCGGTCGGAGGCGAACGAGGCCGGCTGGCGACGGTCGGCGTCGCCGCGTTCGGTCCGGGGACGGTTGGCGGCTGCGGTTTGCTGCGCAGGCCGAGCTCGCCGCGCTCGGCCCAACGCACCGTGCCGCGCTGACGTGCCGCCGTGCCCTGACGTGCCGCCGTGCCCTGACGTGCCGCCGTGCCCTGACGTGCCGCCGTGCCCTGACGTGCCGCCGTGCCCTGACGTGCCGCTGTGCCGTGCCGCTGTGCCGTGCCGTGCCGCTGTGCCGTGCCGCGTGCCCCGTCGTGCCGCCGTGCCGCGCCGCCGTGTCGCGCCGTTCCGCCGAGCCGTGCCGCGCCGCCGCGCCCTGCCGTGCCGGAGGCGCCGTGCTTGGCGCGTGCCGCTCCTGCCACCCGCCGCACAGCTCGCCGCCGAACCGCCCTGCCGCCACCCACCCGCGAGGTACCGTCCCCCGCAGACTGATCTTGACACTGGGGAGACGGGGATGTTCAGCAGGTCACTGGGCGACGACGGCGCCGAGCTGCGGCCGTTGGAGCCGTGGCACGCGCCGGAGTTCTTCGCGAACATCGAGCGCGGGCGTGAGTTCATCGGGCGGTACATCGCGCTGCCCGACGCCGTGCCGGACGTGGAGGCGGCGCGGGGTTACCTGACCGGGTACGCGGAGAAGGCGAAGACCGACTCCGGTCGCATCTACGGCATCTGGCTCGACGGGCAGCTGGTCGGCGGGGTGTTGTTCCGGGTCATGGACCTGCGGCAGGGCACCGCCGAGGCCGGGTGCTGGCTGGAGCCGTCGGCCGCGGGCAGGGGGCTGGTCACGCGGGCCGCGCGGCTGGTGGTCGACTGGGCGATTCGCGAGCGGGGTGTGCATCGGGTTGAGTGGTTGGTGTCGTCGGCCAACGCGCCGAGCATCGCGGTGGCGCGGCGGCTGGGCATGAGGAGGGACGGCGTGCTGCGGGAGCACTACCTCTACCGCGGTGTGCGTCACGACATGGAGGTGTGGTCGGTGCTGGCTCCGGAGTGGATCGATGGATGACCTCGTGCTGTTGCACGCCTTTCCGCTCGACGCGCGCATGTGGGACGTGCCGGGGGCGCGGACGCCGTCGTTGCGCGGGGCCGGTGAGCCGGACCTGACGACGCTCGCCGAGGGGGTGCTCGCCGGGCTCGACGACCTCGACCGGTTCCTGCTCGGCGGGTGCTCGATGGGCGGGTACGTGGCGATGGCGTTGCTGCGAATCGCGCCGGAACGGGTCAAGGGCCTGGTCTTCGTCGACACCAAGCACACCGCGGACACCGAGGAGGCGGCCGCGAACCGGTACGCGATGGCCGAGCGGGTCGAACGGGAGGGCGTCGGCGACTGGCTCGCCGACGCGATGCTGCCGAACCTGCTCGGGCCGGGCGCGTCGGCCGAGGCGAAGGCGCTGACCAGGGCCATGGTCCTCGACCAGAGCGCGGAGGACGTGGCCTGGTGGCAGCGCGCGATGGCGCAGCGGCCGGACTCGACCGAGGTGCTGGAGTCGCTGGACGTGCCGTCGCTGGTGCTGGTCGGTGAGCACGACCGGCTCACGCCGCCGGACGTCGCCGCGAAGCTCGCGGTCACGTTGAAGCGCAGCACCAGCGAACGGATCGAGGACGCGGGGCACCTGCCGCCGGTCGAGCAGCCGGACGAGTTCCGCGCGCGGCTGGAGCGGTGGCGGGTCCAGGTCGGGCTCTAGAAGCGGCGCGTGGTCGGTCCGCGCCGGCCGCGCGAGTCCCAGCAGCCCTGGTGCCAGTGGCGGCGTTCCTCCGCGGAGCCCGCCTCGTGCGCGGGCCACGCCACCACGTGCGGGGTGCCGGGGCGGATCTCGTGGTCGCAGCCGGGGCAGCGGTAGGTCTTCTGGGCCTGGGTGCCGGAGATGGCGCGCACCAGGTAGTCCTCGCCGTCGGGACCCCGTTCGGAGCGCGCCCAGCCGACACCGCCGCCCAGCGGACGGTGCTCTTCTGGCTTGGGGCTGTTGCGACGCGGCACGGCCACACGGTAACCGCTCGTAGAATCGGGTCGTGCCGACCTACGAGTTCCGCTGCCGAACGTGCGACGACACCTTCGAGCTGAAGCGCCCCATGAGCGAGTCGTCAGCGCCCGCGAGCTGTCCCGGTGGTCACGCGGACACGGTG
Organism: Lentzea sp. NPDC036955; assembly: GCF_055608005.1. Lineage (NCBI taxonomy): Bacteria > Bacillati > Actinomycetota > Actinomycetes > Pseudonocardiales > Pseudonocardiaceae > Lentzea > Lentzea sp. NPDC036955. Next base: position 686,384 of record NZ_JBVJRC010000005.1, read on the forward strand.
AAGCTGCTGTCCATGGCCGGGATCGGCGGCACCGCCCGGCAACCGGGCGGCGGTGGCGGCGGGTGCTGCGGCGGAGGCTGCTGCGGCTAGGACGGCGACCGGGACAGCATGATCTCGGCGATCTTGCGGCCCTGGTCGCAGACACCGCCGAACTTGCCGGTCGAGTCGATCACGATGATCCCGAGCCCGCCGCCGTCGTACGGGGCGACCAGCACGCACGTCGGCTGCACCTCGGGGTCGTCGGACCGGTCGAGGTAGGGCACCTTCTTGCCGCCGACCTCGTACTCGCCGGTGGTGCGCTCGATCGTGATCTGCTTGCCCTCGCGGAACCGCAGCGAGACGCCCACCTCGGCGTTGTCGACCTTCGTGGTCCAGCGGCACGACTGGTCGAACGTCGAGTCGTAGTTCATCTGCGTCGGCGGGGTCTCCGCCTTGGCGCCGGGGTAGGGCAGGTCCGTCCACTTCAGCACGGCGCACACGCCCTGCACCTCGCCGTCGATCGGCGTGGTGTCCGGCTCCTCGGAGGGGTCGCCGGACGGGTCGGGGTCGCCGGACGGGTCCGGGTCTTCGGAGGGCGGTGCCTCCTGGTCGAACGGCGAGGCCGCGTCGATCGCGTCCTGCGCCTTCGGACTGCCCTCGACCGTCGTCTTCCCGGCACAGCCGGCGACGAGCACGAGGACAGCCAACAGGAGCACCAGTCGACGCATGGCACCACCATGCCACGTCCGGCGTGGTGCCCCTGTCAGCGGTACAGCGCTCACGTGTAGTCGCGGAAGCCCTTGCCCGTCTTGCGGCCCAGGCGACCCGCTGTGACCAGGTGTTCCAGCAGCGGCGCCGGCGCGAAACCGGGCTCGCGGAACTCCAGGTACAGGGTGCGCTCGATGGCCAGCGACACGTCCAGGCCCACGACGTCCAGCAGCGCGAACGGGCCCATCGGCAGGCCGCAGCCGACCTTCATCGCGTTGTCGATGTCGTCGGCCTCCGCGTAGTGCGCCTCCAGCATCTTCACCGCGTCGTTCAGGTACGGGAAGAGCAGCGCGTTCACGATGAAGCCCGCGACGTCACCGCAGTGCACCGGGTGCTTGCCGAGGTCCAGGCAGACCTTGCGGGCCGTCGCCACGACGTCCGCGCTCGTGGAGATCGTCTCGACGACCTCCACCAGCTTCATGACCTGCGCCGGGTTGAAGAAGTGCAGGCCCACGACGTCGGCGGGGCGGGACGTGGCCGCGGCGACCTCGATGACCGGCAGGGAGGACGTGGTCGTCGCGAGCACGGCGCCGGGCTTGCACACCTCGTCGAGCGCCGCGAAGACCTCCTTCTTGACGCCGATCTCCTCGGCGACCGCCTCGACCACCAGGTCGCAGTCGGCGAGGTCCACGAACTCCACGGCCGGCGTGACGCGGGCCAGCGCCGCGTCCCGGTCAGCTTCGCTGAGCTTGCCCTTCGACACGGCGCGCTCCAGCGACCTGCCCACCGCCCCGATCGCCTTCTCGGCCTTGTCGAGGCTGCGTGCCCGCAGGACCACGTCGTAGCCGCGCTTGGCGAACACCTCGGCGATGCCGGTCGCCATCGTGCCGGTGCCGATGACACCGACCCGCTGCACCTCGCGCACCGGCACCGAGCTGTCCACAGTGGACGGCGTCAGCGCGTCGGCCACCACGGTCGGCGAGTCGGGGCCGTCGTAGGTGTAGAAGCCGCGCCCCGACTTGCGGCCCAGCAGCCCCGCCGTGATCATCTGCTTGAGCAGCGGCGCCGGCGCGTGCAGGCGGTTGCGCGACTGGTGGTACATCGTGTCGAGGATCTCGTAGGCGGTGTCCAGGCCGATGAGGTCCAGCAACGCCAGCGGGCCCATCGGGTAGCCGCAGCCGTAGCGCATCGCGGCGTCGAGGTCCTCGCGCGTCGCGTACTTCGACTCCAGCATCTTCACCGCGTGGTTGAGGTACGGGAAGAGCAGCGCGTTCGCGATGAACCCTGCGCGGTCGCCGATCACGACCGGCGACTTGCCCAGCCGTTCCACGAACGCCACGACGTCGGCGACCACGTCCGCCTCGGTGACGACCGTGCGCACGACCTCGACGAGCTTCAGCACCTGCGTGGGGTTGAAGAAGTGCAGGCCGACGACCTTGCCCGGCCGCCCGGTGTGCACGCCGATCTCGGTGATCGACAGCGACGAGGTGTTCGAGGCGATCACGGCCTCGGGCTTCAGGACCTGGTCGAGCTCGCGGAAGATGCCCGCCTTGAGCTCGATGCTCTCCGGCACCGCCTCGACGACCAGGTCGCAGTCGGCGAGGTCCGCGAGCCGCAGCGAGGTCGTGATCCGGCCGTGCAGCGCCGTCTTCTCGTCCTCGGTCAGCTTGCCGCCCTGCACCGCCCGCGCGGTCGAGTGCTCCAGGTGCCCGAGGCCGCGTTCGAGACCGGCCGCGTCGACGTCCACCGCCCGCACCGCGAGCCCGGTGCGTGCGAGCACCTCCGCGATGCCCGCGCCCATGGTTCCGAAACCGACGACTCCGACGGTGTTGATCTCGCGCGCCACTGCAGACCTCCCTGCGGGACAAAGCGTGGGCTACCAAGGAGTAACTTGCGGGCGACTATGCCACTCCCCGGTGGGACGAGCGCCGTGAGCTTCGCCATCGGGATCGAAACAGTGAACGGTCCAGCGGCACGTCACGAACGGGAAAACCCCAGATGGCGCAACGGTTGCGTGCCGCTGAACGAGCAACGGCCGCGACTCCGGTGGAGTCGCGGCCGCTGTGACTGCGGTGCTGTCAGGACTTCTTGGCCGGCTGCGGGCGCGTGAGCTTCTTCGTCGGGCCGTCCACCGCGGCGGGTGCCTGCTGGGCGGGCTTGGCGGGAGCCGCCGGAGCCTGCTGCGGGGCCGGTGCGGGCGTGGCGGGCGGCTGCGGAACGGCCTGCGGAGCCGCGGCCCTGGTCGGTGCCGCCGGTGCCTTGGCCGGTGCTGACTGGGTCTGCGCTGCCTTGGTCGGCGCGGCGGGAACCGGAGCAGGGGCCTGCGGGGCCTGGGCCTGCGGGTTCTGCGCCTGCGGGGCCTGCTGCGGAGCGGGCGCGACCTTCTGCGCCTCGGCGGCGGGCTGGGCAGGCGGCTGCTGGGCGGGCGCCTGCTGAGTGGGCTGCTGCTGAGTGGGCTGCTGCTGGGCGGGCGCCTGCTGAACCGGCTGCTGGACCGGCTGGACGACCTGCTGGGCCGCCTTCGGCTCGGCCGGTTCCGGCGCGGTCGCTTCCGGCTGCTCCTCGATCGGGTCGAGCAGCGGCACGACGTCCTGCAGCGCCGCACGCACGCCGTGCAGCTGGTGCGACAGGCGGTTGCGCAGGGTGCGGAGCTGGTCGACGCGCTGCGTGGCGGCGGTGGTGCGGCGGTTGGCCTCCTCGGTGGCCTCGCGGACCCGGCGGTTCGCCTCGTCCGTGGCCTCCTGGATGCGCGCGGTCGCCTCGGTCACCGAGTCGTGGCGGCGGCGGTTGGCCTCCTCCGTCGCCTCGCGGACGCGGCGTTCGGCCTCGGTCTTCGAGGTGGCCTGCTCCTGCGCCACGGCGGCGCGGATGCGCGCGGCCTCCTCGGAGGCCTCCCGCAGCCGGCGGTCGGCCTCGGCCTTGGAGTTGGCCTCCTGCGTGGCCAGCGTCGCCATCGCCTCCGACCGGCGGGCCGCCATCGCGATCTCGAAGTCCTCCTCGACGGTCACCCGGCGCTGCTCGGAGTCGTCGGCGATCTTGCGGGCCGCGGCCTCCGCCTCGGAGACGATCTTCTCGGCCTCGCCGCGCGCCGTCTCCAGCACGCCCCTGTGCTCGGTCTCCATGGCCGCGCGGCGCTCGTCGAGCTCCTGGATCAGCTTCTCGTAGCGCTGGCGGAGCACCCCCGCGTCGGCTTCCGCCTTGGCGCGGATGTGCCCGCTCTCCGCCTCGGCGCGGGCCTTGATCTCGTTGGCCTCGTCCTGCGCCAGCCGCAGCATGCGCTGGAGGCGCTCGGAGAGCCCCTCCAGCGTCGTCGGCGGCAGCGACAGGCGCTCCACCTGGTTGCGCAGCTCGGTGATCTCCGAGCGTGCGGCCTCCAGCTGGCGCGCCAGGTCGGACGTCTGGGACACGGCGGCGTCGCGGTCCGCAGCCAGCAGCCGCAGGTCCGAGTCGAGGCGTTCGAGGTGGTCCTCGACCTGGGCGCGGTCGTAACCGCGCTTGACGATGTCGAATCCGGATCCCAGAGGGACGAGGTCACGGTCGTCGGCGAGGGGGCCCATGCCCCTCACGCTACCCGTTCGAGTGTCTTCAGAAGGTCACACACCCCGGAATCGGTTGATGGCCGTGAGGTGCTTCGCACGCAGTTCGTGGTCAAGCACACCCAGACCCTCTTCCGGTGCAAGGCACAGCACGCCGACCTTGCCCTGGTGCGCGTTGCGGTGGACGTCGTGCGCGGCCTGGCCCGTTTCGTCCATTGAGTACACCTTGGACACCGTTGGGTGGATCTTTCCCTTGGCGATCAACCGGTTCGCCTCCCACGCCTCGCGGTAGTTCGCGAAGTGGGACGAGAGGATGTGCTTGAGGTTCATCCAGAGGTAGCGGTTGTCGTACTGGTGCATGTACCCGGAGGTCGACGCGCACGTGACGATCTTGCCGCCCTTGCGCGCGACGAACACCGACGCGCCGAACGTCTCACGGCCGGGGTGCTCGAACACGATGTCCGGGTCCTCGCCGCCGGTCAGCTCGCGGATCTTCGCGCCGAACCGCTTCCACTCCCGCGGGTCCTGCTCGTGCTCGTTCTTCCAGAACTTGTAGCCCTCCGCCGAACGGTCGATGATCAGTTCGGCGCCCATCGAACGGACGATCTCCGCCTTCTCCGGCGAGGAGACGACGCACACGGGCGTCGCGCCGCCGTTCAACGCGAACTGCGTGGCGTAGGAACCCAGGCCGCCGGACGCGCCCCAGATCAGGACCGTGTCGCCCTGCTTCATGTTCGCGCCGTTGGTCGACACCAGCTGCCGGTAGGCGGTGGAGTTCACCAGGCCCGGCGACGCCGCCTCCTCCCACGTGAGGTGCCTGGGCATCGGCATCAGCTGGTTCGACTTCACCAGCGCGAGGTCCGCGAGACCACCGAAGTTCGTCTCGAAGCCCCAGATCCGCTGCTGGGGGTCGAGCATCGTGTCGTTGTGCCCGTCCGGCGCCTCCAGCGGCACGTCCAGGCAGTGCGCGACCACCCGGTCACCCGGCTTCCACGCGGTGACGCCGGGGCCGACCCGCACGACGACGCCGGCCAGGTCCGATCCCACGACGTGGTACGGCAGGTCGTGGCGGCCGCCCAGCTTCCGGAGGAACCCGAACGTGGACACCGGCTCGAAGATCGAGGTCCAGACGGTGTTGTAGTTGATCGCGGAGGCCATGACGGCCACCAGCGCCTCACCCGGCCCGAGCTCCGGCGTGGCGACCTCGTCGACGTGCAGCGACTTGCGCGGGTCCTTGTCCCGCGTCTCGAGGCCCGCGAACATGTCGGCCTCGTCCGCGTGCACGGTCACGCCCCGATAGCTCTCCGGAACGTCCAGCGAACCGATCGCGTCCAGCTCGTCGGCCAGGATCGCGTCAAGGATCTTCTGCACGGCGGCATTCCTTCCCGGTTGAGGGATAGTCGCAGGTTGCCGGAGGTTACTCAGCAGTAACCGATTCAGAGTCGCACCTGTGAGGGATGCCACGCGCATTCGCCGGACCGGGTCCTCCGGTCAGTGCTCCGCGGGCTCGACCAGCTCGATGAGCACGCCGCCGGCGTCCTTCGGGTGCACGAAGTTGACCCGGCTGTTCGCCGTGCCGCGCTTGGCGGCGGCGTAGAGCAGCCGCAGGCCCTTCGCACGCAGCGCGTCCGCCGCGACGTCCACATCGGACACCCGGTAGGCGAGCTGCTGCAGGCCGGGGCCGCTGCGGCCGATGAACTTGGCGATCGTCGAGTCCTCGTTCAGCGGCGCGAGCAGCTGGATCGCGGTGCCGTCGTGGTCGCCGGGCGCGTGCAGCATCGCCTCGCGCACGCCCTGCTCCTCGTTGACCTCCTCGTGGGCGACCTCGAGGCCGAAGTTGTCGCGGTAGAACGCGATCGCGACGTCGAGATCGGGCACCGCGATGCCCACGTGGTCGATCGCGGTCACGAATCGAGCGAGTTCTGCGTTCATGAGAGCGAAGGGTATCGACTCGATCGGTGCAGGCGCCCCTGTGCGAGGTCTCACAGCGTTACCGCCGAGTAGCCGCGGGTATGGTGCTCAGTTAACGACCGTTCGCTCTTCCATGGAGGCAGCTGTGTCCGGTTCCGTCATCGTCGCCGGGGCGCGCACCCCGATGGGTCGACTGCTCGGATCGCTCAAGGACTTCTCGGGTGCCCAACTGGGCGGCGTCGCGATCAAGGCGGCACTGGAGCGCGCGGGCGTCGCCCCCGAGCAGGTCCAGTACGTGATCATGGGTCAGGTGCTGACCGCGGGTGCCGGCCAGATCCCCGCCCGCCAGGCCGCCGCCGCCGCGGGCATCCCGATGAGCGTGCCCGCGCTGACCATCAACAAGGTGTGCCTGTCCGGCATCGACGCGATCGCGCTGGCCGACCAGCTGATCCGCGCCGGCGAGTTCGACGTGGTCGTGGCCGGTGGCCAGGAGTCGATGACGCAGGCGCCGCACCTGCTGCCGAAGTCGCGCGGCGGGTTCAAGTACGGCGACGTGCAGATGCAGGACCACATGGCCCACGACGGTCTGTTCTGCGCGTTCGACCAGGTCGCGATGGGCTCGTCGACCGAGAAGTACAACGGCCGCTACGGCGTCACGCGCGAGGAGCAGGACGCGTTCTCCGCGCGCTCGCACCAGCTCGCCGCCAAGGCCGCCGGGAACGGCGTGTTCGAGGCCGAGATCGCCCCGGTGTCGATCCCGCAGCGCAAGGGCGACCCGGTCCTGTTCAGCACGGACGAGGGCGTGCGCGCCGACACGACCGCCGAGTCGCTCGGCAAGCTGCGTCCCGCGTTCGCCGCGGACGGCACGATCACCGCGGGCTCGGCGTCGCAGATCTCCGACGGCGCGGCCGCCGTCGTGGTGATGAGCAAGGCCAAGGCCGAGGAGCTGGGCCTGGAGTGGATCGCGGAGATCGGTGCGCACGGCGTCGTCGCCGGCCCCGACGCCTCGCTGCACGAGCAGCCCTCCAACGCCATCAAGGCCGCGTGCGCCAAGGAGGGCATCTCGCCCGCCGACCTCGACCTGGTCGAGATCAACGAGGCGTTCGCGGCGGTCGGCATCGTGTCGACCCGTCAGCTCGGGATCTCCGAGGACAAGGTCAACGTCAACGGCGGGGCCATCGCACTGGGCCACCCGATCGGCATGTCCGGCGCGCGCATCGCCCTGCACCTCGCTCTCGAGCTGCAGCGGCGCGGCGGCGGCGTGGGTGCCGCGGCGCTGTGCGGTGGCGGCGGGCAGGGCGACGCCCTGATCCTCCGCGTGCCGGCGAAGGCCTAGGAACCGCGTTTGTGGCCAAGGCCGTTGACGTAGCAGAACTGGTCGGCCGCGCGCGTGACGGCGAGCCGCGCGCGGTCGCCAGGCTGATCTCCCTGGTGGAACAGGGCAGCGACGAGCTGCCCCTGGTGGCCGCGGCGCTCACCCCGTTCACCGGGCACGCCCAGGTCGTCGGCATCACCGGCGCCCCCGGCGTCGGCAAGTCGACCTCCACCAACGCCCTCGTGCGCGCCTTCCGCGCCGCGGGCAAGCGGGTGGCCGTGATCGCGGTCGACCCGTCCAGCCCGTTCTCCGGGGGCGCCCTCCTGGGTGACCGGGTCCGGATGGGCGACCACGCGACCGACTCGGGCGTTTTCATCCGTTCGATGGCCACGCGCGGCCACCTCGGCGGCCTGTCCTGGGCCACCCCGCAGGCGCTGCGCGTGCTCGACGCGGCCGGGTTCGACGTCGTGCTCGTGGAGACCGTGGGCGTCGGCCAGTCCGAGATCGAGGTCGTGGCCCTCGCCGACACCACCCTCGTGCTCCTCGCGCCGGGCATGGGCGACGGCGTCCAGGCAGCCAAGGCGGGCATCCTCGAGATCGCCGACGTGTTCGTCGTGAACAAGGCCGACCGCGACGGCGCCGACCAGACCGCCCGCGACCTCAAGCACATGATCTCCCTGGGCCGCCACGACCGCACCGGCCCGGTGTGGCGCCCGCCCGTGGTGAAGACGGTGGCCGCCCGCTCGGAGGGCCTCGACTCCGTCGTGGCGGCCATCGACGCCCACCAGCGGTGGATGGCCGAGCACGGCGAGCTCGCCGAACGCCGCCTGCGCCGCGCGGCCGCCGAGGTCGAGGCCATCGCCGTCGACCGCGTCCGCACCCGCCTCGGCCCCGCCGACGGGCTCGCGCGGCGCGTGGTGGCGGGCGAGCTGGACCCGTTCACGGCCGCGGAGCAGTTGATCAGCGGTAACCTGCGGGCATGACCGCTTGGGGAGCGCCCGCACCTGTCGTCCTCGACCTGGGCAAGAGCGACACCCGCAAGGTCCTGCTCGGCGGCTCGCTGGCCGGTGGTCTCGGCATCCTCGCGCTGATCGGCGCCGTGACCGCGTTCCTCGACGGCGAACCGGTCGGCGGCTCGATCGCCGGTGTCATCGGCCTCGCGTTCACCTTCATCGGCGTGATGGCCCTGGTGAAGTTCAAGACCATCTCCCGGCCCCGCAAGCTGGTCATCGAGCAGCAGGGCATCCGCCTCGACGACCCGCAGGGCGCACCGTGGGCCGTCGCCTGGCAGGACCTCGGCGCCGTCTCGATCTCCCGCACCCGTGAACGGGCCGTCGAGCTCGCCGACGCCCTGGTCCGCCGCACGCTGGTCCGCGTCGACCTCCACCCCCTCGACCCGCCGCGCTTCCGCGCCGCCCACCCGACCATGGAGCCCCTGTGGGAGTTCCACCGCGTGCAGAACGGGTACCGGCTGGCCCTCGGCGACTCGGCGTCGATGATCGCGCCGATCGACGCCGGGCTGCGGACGTTCGCCCCGCAGATCTACCGCGGCGTGATCGACGAGGGGTTCACCGTCGGGCTGCACTGACCCCGCCGGGCAACTCGACCGACCCTCTACTCTGAGTAACCTCAGTTTTCACCATTTCCGGTGATGGTCTCCCCTCTGACTACGCAGGGGAGTTACCCTCAGTCGTTCGTGCGGTGTCACTTCTCTCCCTGGCAAAGAGGTGAAGCCCGTGGGCGGCGGCAACTTGAGCACCGATCAGCGCCTTCTCGACGTGGTGTTGTCGCTCGCTGACAGCCGCTCGTTGCCCGACCTCCTTCACCTGGTCGTGGAGTCCGCCTGCGACCTGGTCGACGCCCCTTACGGCGCACTGGCGGTCGTGAACGGCCACCGGGAGCTCGTCGAGTGGTCAGGGCAGCACCCCGGCCACATCACCGCGGGGGACCCGCGCTCGATCGACGACACGCACTTCATCGGGGCGGCGATCCAGGTCGGCGGGGAGGACTTCGGCAACCTCCACCTCGCGGGCAAACCAGTGTTCGGCGACGACGACCGGGAGCGGGTGGCCACTTTGGCGGCAGCCGCCGGGGTGGCGATCGAGAAGCAGCGCGACCACGACCGGCTGCGCAAGCGGGAGACGTGGCTGACGGCGGCGGCCGAGGTCACCACCGCCCTGCTCACCGGCACGACCGGGCGCGACGCGCTCTACCTCGTCGCGCAACGGGCGCGGGTCGCGGCGAACGCGAACTTCAGCGCGCTGGTGCTGCCGGACCACGCCGGTGAGCTGGTCATCGAGGTCACCGACGGCGGGACCTACGACGCGGAGGGCATGCGGGTGCCGCGTGACGGCACGGTCAGCTACCGGGTCTACGAGACCGGGCGGGCGGAGTGCCACGAGGCCGGGCAGGTCGACCTGGTGCCGGGGCCGCTGGTGGTCGTGCCGATGTCGGCGGGGGAGCGGACGCTCGGCGTGCTCATCGTGGCGCGCACCCGCAGCCAGCCGCCGTTCGAGGACCTGGAGCTGGTGCAGGCGTTCGCCGCGCAGGCGGCGCTGGTGCTGGAGTTCACCGAGGCGCAGGGGGACACCGAGCGGATCGCGGTGCTGGAGGACCGCGACCGGATCGCCAGGGACCTGCACGACCTGGTCATCCAGCGGCTGTTCGGGCTGGGGCTCGGGTTGCAGGGGCTGACCGGGATGGCCGCGAAGCCGCAGCTCACCGAGCGGATCACCGGCTTGGTGGAGGAGGTCGACCACACGATCCGCGAGATCCGCAGGACCATCTTCTCGTTGCAGGAGCCGCTGACCAGCTCCACGAGCCTGCGCGGGCAGCTGCTGCGGGCGGTGCACGACTCGGCGCAGCTGCTGGGGTTCGAGCCGGACGTGTCGCTGGAGGGGCCCCTCGACTCGGTGGTGCCCGACGAGCTGCGACCGGACCTCGTGGCCACGTTGAGGGAAGCGCTCACCAACGTCGCACGGCACGCACGGGCGACCCGCGTGAAGGTCGCGATCGGCGTCGACCGGGAGCTGACCGGACTGGAGCTGACCGTCCAGGACGACGGTCGCGGCTTGCCGTCGGCTGACGATCCGGGCGGGGAGGCCCAGCACGCCGGAGGACTGGCGAACATGGCGGCACGGGCGCGGCGGCACCACGGGAACTGCGCGGTGGACTCCGTTCCCGGTGCCGGTGTGCGGATCACCTGGTCCGTCCCGTTGGTGCTGCAGGAGGCGAGATGGCGATAGCGGTGCTGCTGGTGGACGACCACGAGATCGTGCGGCGGGGGCTCGTGCAGCTCCTGGCGCAGGCCGACGACATAGCCGTGGTCGGCCAGGCCGACAGCGCCACCTCCGCGATCACGCAGGCGCCGCGGTTGCGCCCCGACGTCGCCATCATCGACGTGCGGCTGCCCGACGGTGACGGCGTGACGGTGTGCCGGGAGATCAGGAGCCTGGTGCAGCCACCGCCGGCCTGTCTGATGCTCACGTCCTACTCGGACGACGAGGCGCTGTTCGGCGCGATCATGGCCGGTGCGTCCGGGTACATGCTGAAGGAGGTGTCCGGGAACGACCTCGTGGCCGCGGTGCGCACCCTCGCCTCCGGTGGCAGCCTGCTGCACGCCGGCGTCACGGCCACTGTGCTGCAACGGCTGCGCGGCGGCCCGGAGGAGGACCCGCGCTACGCCGCGCTGAGCCCGCAGGAGAAGCGGATCCTCGACCTGATCGCCGAGGGCATGACGAACCGGCAGATCGCGAACCGCCTGTTCCTGGCCGAGAAGACCGTGAAGAACTACGTGTCGAGCCTGCTGCACAAGCTCGGCTTCGACCGCAGGACCGAGGCGGGCGTCTACGCGGCGCGGCGCAGACGCCTCCACCCCGGCACGTTCTGACCGGGTTACCAGGGTCGCCGCCCGCGAATGTTTCGACGGGCGGCGAACAGGTTGGTGGTAGTTGGCGACGGTTTGATCAAAGGTTGGTGGTACTTGCAGACGCCATCAGGAGATGCGGGTCACCAGCCGAGGTCGGTGGCCAGCTGACGTGCCTTCGTGAGCGGGTTCTGCACGGTCTCGCCGGGAGCGGGCAGCGGAACGCCGGGGCACGTCAGGTCCTTCGCGGGCGTGACACCGTCGACGAGGTAGCGCTCGACGACGTCGTTGACGCACGCGTTGCCGAAGCCGTAGATGCCGTGGTCACCCTCGTCCTCCACGGTGAGCATCACCGAGTTCCGGAAACCCCGGTGCGCGCGCTGGGCGCCTTCGAGCGGCGTCGCGGGGTCGCGGACCGACTGCACCATCAACGTCGGCACGACGCCCTTGCCCGTGGGCTGCTTCAGGGTGACGTTCGGGCGGTCCCAGAACGCGCACGGCCCGGCGAGCTGGTAGTAGCCGAAGAACGGCCACCGGGCGCCGTCGCGCACGGCGTCGCGCTCCAGGTGCGCGCGCCCGCCGCGGAACGGCGTGTCGTTGCACAGGACCGAGAACAGCGTGCCGATCGAGGCGTCCGGGTAGGTGGCCTGCGCGCTCATCCGCCGCGGTGCCGCACCGGCCAGCTCGGCGATCTTGGTCGCGGTGCCGTCGAACGCGCCCTTCTGGTAGAGCCCGGCGCGCGTCACGAAGTCGAGCAGCACACCGTTGTAGACGCCCTCGGGCAACGTCACCGGCTGCTCGTTGAGCTTCCTGCGGGTGCGTTCGTAGGTCTGCCACACCTCGTCGGCGGTCTTGCCGAGGTGGTAGACGCTGTCGTACTTCGCCACCCACGGCAGGAAGTCGACGCGCAGCCGCCGTTCGAAGCCCATGCCCCAGTCGCCGAACACCGCCTGCCACGGCGCGGTGAACTCGGCGTTGGAGTCGAGCACGACCTTGTCGAGCGTCTTCGGGAAGTACGTGGCGTAGTAGGCGCCCAGCCAGCTGCCGCCGGAGTAGCCGAGCCAGCTGACCTTCTTCCTGCCCAGGAGCTGGCGCAGGAGGTCGAGGTCCTTCACGGTCTGGTCGGTGGTGATGTAGCGGCCCAGCTCACCGGACTTGGTCTGGCAGAACTTCGCCTGCAACGCCATGCCGTCGTAGAGCAGGTCGAGGTTCGCCCTGCTGCGGTCGCGCGGGTCGGTCGAGGGGAGCGTGAAGTAGTCGCCGCACGTGACGTTGCTGCTCGCCCCCGTGCCGCGCACGTCGATGCCGATGATCTCGGCGTTGTCCGCCAGCTTCTGCCGTTCGGCGAACAGCAGCGGCATCGTGCGCCCCTCGCCGCCCGGCCCGCCGGGGTTGGTGAAGACGGTCGACTTCGCCTTGCCGTCCTTCGGCGTGAGCCGGCTGACGGCGATCGTGACGGTCTTGCCGTTGTTCGGGTGGTTCCAGTCCATCGGCGCGGTGAACGTGCCGCATTCCAGCCGTTCGGCACCGGGCGGCGCTCCCGGCGGGACCTCGCTGAAGCAGGCGCGCCAGGCGATGGTCTGCGCGGGCGCGGCCGAAGCCTGTGGTGCGACGAGAAGTGATGTTGCCGTGGCGACGGCCAGTGCGGCCGCTAACTGCTTTCGGCGCATCGGTGGTTCCCCCTTCGGTTGTGCCCCAAGCCCACCGCCTTCCGGCGCGCGGGACAACGGCTGAAGGGTGATCCCCCGGTACACCTCTGGTCTTAGCCCAACCCGGCCATGCGGCCATGACGGTTGTCATTTTTCCCTGGCAGGTCTCGGGGTCGTGACATGGCGCAGGGCCGCTCCCACCGCGGTGGAACGGCCCTGCGCCAGGCTTGCGGGAAGCTCAGCACTTCTCCCTGTAGAAGTACTTCGAGTTCGCCGAGGCGTCGTCCTTCGTGATCGCCACCAGGTCGGTCTCGATGTCGCGCTCGTTCTGCTTGCCCTCGATCGCCGCCAGCGCCTGCTCGACGCCCTGCTTGCCGATCGTGGCCGGGTCCTGTGCGATCAGCGCCTGCACGGTGCCCGCCTGGAGGTCCTGCACCTGCTTCGGTGAGGCGTCGAACCCGACCAGGTTGACCGCGCCCGTCTTGCCCGCGTTGCGCAGGCCCGTCGCCGCGCCCTCGCCGGTGTTGAGGTTCGTGGCGAACACGCCGATCAGGTCCGGGTTCGCGGCCAGGGTCGCGGTGACCTTCGAGGCGGCGGTGGCCGGCTCGTTGTCGGTGTACTGCTGGCCGATGTAGCGGAGGTTCGGGTAGGCCTTGACCGCCTCCTCGAAGCCCTTGGCGCGGGCGTCCGTGGTCGAGGTGCCGGCCTTGGTGTTGAGCACCAGGACCGAGCCGGACTTCCCGGCGGCCAGCTTGTTCAGGGTCTCCGCGGCGAGCTTACCGCCCTGCTCGTTGTTCGAGGAGATGGAGGACGCGGCGATCGAGGTGTCCTGGAGCTTGGTGTCGACCTCGACGACCTTGATGCCCGCGTCCTTGAGCTGCTTCATCGGGCCCGCCATGGCCCTGTCGTCGGTCGGCGCGATCAGGACGGCGGCGGGCTTGGAGGCGAGGACACCGGTGACGATCGGGGTCTGCTGGGCCGCGTCGAACTTGGCGGGCGCCTGCGTGTCGAACTCGTAGCCCGCGGCCTTGGCGGCCTCCTCGAACCCGCACCGCATCGAGATGTAGAACGGCTCTGCGGTGATGCCGGGGATCAGCACGAGCTTCTTGTTCGCGGCGGTGCCGCCCGTGTTCGAGTCGCCGATCTGGCCACCTCCACCGCACGCGGCGAGCAGGAACGCGGCCGAGACGGCCACTGCGGAGCGGATCTTCATTGGTCCAGCACCCCTTCTCAACGTTGGTTGCGCGCCCGCCGCCGCGTCTGGTCCAGCCACACGGCGGCCACCAGCACGACCGCGACCGCGATCGGCTGCCAGAACTCCCTGACCCCGATGATCACGAGGCCCTTCTCCAGCACCGCCGGGATGAACACGCCGAAGACCGTGCCCACCACCGAACCCGTCCCGCCGAAGATGCTCGTGCCGCCCAGCACGACGGCGGCGATCGCGTTGAGGTTGTCCGTCTCGTGGCCGGTGACGACCGCGACGCGGAAGAACGCGTTGCCCAGGAACCCCGCGAGGCCCGCGAGCGTGCCGGCCAGCAGGTAGACCTTCGTCAGGTGGCCGCGCACCGAGATGCCGACGCGCCGCGCCGCCTCCTCGTTCGACCCGACGGCGTAGGTGTAGCGGCCGAACCGGGTGGTGGACAACAGGAGCGCGCCCAGCGCGGTGACGACGGCGGCCACGATCACGATGTTCGGGATGCCCAGGTACGTGCCGGAACCGAACGTGCGGCTCAGCCTGTCCGGGACACCGGCGACGTTGGAACCGTTGTTCAGCAACAGGGCCGCGCCCTGCGCCGCGCCGAACGAGCCCAGGGTGACGATCAGCGGCGGGATCTTCGCCCGCGAGATCAGCAGGCCGTTCAGCAGGCCCCAGACCGCGCCGCTGACGAGTGCGACCAGCAACCCGAGCCCGATCACGCCCCAGCCCGCGTTCGTCGCGTCACCGCCGGACAGGGCGTTCATCGCCAGCGCGGACGTGACCGAGGCGAACACCAGCACCGACCCCACGGACAGGTCGATGCCGGAGGTGATGATCACGAACGTCATGCCGACCGACAGCACCAGCAGCACGGCGGTCTCCGCGAGCAGGAACTGCAGCGTGGTCACCTGGAACACCGCGTCCGGCCGGATCGCGCCGAACACCGCGACCAGCACCAGCAGCACCAGGCCGATCCACAGCGTGTTCGCGCCGGCGAGCCGCTTCAGCAACGGCGTGCGCCGGTCGTCCGATGAGGCTGACAACGTTGTCTTCTCCTCGGTCATCAGGCCGCGTCCTCCTGCGTCAGCGCACCCGTCATCGCGCCGACGAGCTCCTCGACACTGGTCTCGGACGCCGTGAAGCGCGCCACCCGGCGACCGAGGCGCAGCACCTCGACCCGGTCGGACACCGACAGCACCTCGGGCATGTTGTGGCTGATCAGCACCACCGCGACGCCCTCGTCGCGGACCCGCTTGATCACGTCGAGCACGCGTTCGCGCTGCACCACGCCGAGTGCCGCGGTCGGCTCGTCCATGAACACGAGCTTCGACGCCCACGCCACCGAGCGCGCGACCGCCACGGACTGCCGCTGACCACCGGACAGCGCCGCGATCGGCACGTCGATGCTCTGCAGCGCCGCGCCGAAGCGGGTGAAGTGCTCGGTGGCCTGCCTGCGCATCGCCTTCTTGTCGAGCACGCCGAGGAACCCGAGCAGACCCGGCTTGAGGATCTCCCTGCCCAGGAACATGTTCGCGGCCGGGTCGAGGTCCGGCGCGACCGCGAGGTCCTGGAACACCGTCTCGATGCCGCGGTCGCGGGCGTCGTTGGGGGAGCCCAGCACGAGCGGCTCCCCCTCGAACAGCAGCGTCCCGCCGGTCGGCTGCTCCACCCCGGACAGGCACTTCACCAGGGTGGACTTGCCGGCGCCGTTGTCGCCGATCAGCGACACGACCTCGCCCGCGCAGGCGGTGAACGACGCACCGCGGAGTGCTTCCACGGTGCCGTAGCTCTTCGTGAGATCACGCGCCTCCAGCAGCGGCCGGCTCATCGCGATGCGCCCTCCAGGGTGGACAGGACGGGTGGACGGCAGCGGACCGCCACCAGGTCACCGGTCAGCCCCAGCTCACCGGCCGCGTGCGGCACGACGACGGTGCTGCCCTTGTGCACGTCCAGCGCGCCGAGCCGGCCGGAGCCCTCCAGCACGACGAGCACGGCGAACGACGGCTCCAGGGTGGAGGAGCCCTCCACGTGCAGGCGGTCGGCCTGGAAGAACGGGTCGGCGGCGCGGCCCAGCAGGTCCACCGACGGCGCCCACTTCTCCGACGTCTGGTGCACGAGCTCCGCCAGCGAGGAGCCCCAGCCCTGCCGGTCGACGCAGTCCAGCGCCAGGTCGTAGCCGAGCCCGAGGTGGCCGGCGTCGGCGTCGGCGAGGAACCCCTGCCACTCCAGCGTCACCGAGAAGTCGGTCGGCTGCTGCAGCTCGACGATGAACACGCCCTCGCCGATCGCGTGCGGCACACCGGCGGGCACGAACACCGTGTCACCGGGCCGCACGCACACCGGGTTGAGCGCGTCGAGCATCGCCGTCGTGTTCTGCGTGGCGACCCAGCCGGCGACGACGTCGGCGGGCACCTCGTCCTTGAATCCGATGTAGACGGTCGGGTTCGCGCCGGTCGTGCCGATCACGATCCACGCCTCCGTCTTGCCGTGCCGGCAGTTCAGGTGCGTGGCGGCGAAGGCGTTGGAGGGGTGGCAGTGCACCGGCAGCCGCTGCCCGGCGTCGAGCAGCTTCACGAGCAGCGCCGTGTCCGCGCCGAACTCGGCCACGTGGTCGGCGCCGAGCCACCCCGTCGGGTCCGCGGCGACGGCGTCCCGCAGCAGGACGCCGTCCGGCAACGTCGTCAGCCCCGCGTCGCTGCGGCCGAAGAGCGTCGTCGTCGACGCCACCCAGTCCTCCGGCCCGAAGTCGGCGGCGGCGCCACCCCGCAACGCGGCGATCGCCTCACCGCCGCGGTAGAACTGCTTCGGCTGGTTCGCCGGCAGGTTGACCGGCTGGTGGAGCAAGCCAGAACTCACGCGTGGACCTCCCCGGATCCTCGTGGCACCAAGCGCACCGGCAGCACGACGCGGCGCGGTGGTGAGTTGTCGCCGTCCAGTCGGGCGAACAACAAATCGGTGGCCGCCTTGCCGAGCGCGCTCGCGTCGTGCGCGATCACGGTCACCGGCGGCGACAGCAGGTCGGCGAGCTCGAAGTCGTCGAAGCCCACCAGGGCGGGCTTGTCCGCGACCCCGGCGAGCGCGCGCAGGACGGAGACGGTGATGCGGTTGTTGCCCGCCACGACCGCCGTCGCCGGCTCCCGCATGGTCCGCAACCGCCGCAACGCCGTCACGACGCTGGCCTCGTCGTGCGGTCCCATCGCCACGAGCTCCTCGTGGTACCCGATCCCGGCCCGCACGCAGCCCTCGCGGTACCCGCGCAGCCGCTCGTTGGCGGTGAAGATGTCCGGCGCGTCCCCGAGGAACGCGATCCGCCGGTGCCCGTGCGAGGCCAGGTGCATCACCGCCTCGACGGTCCCGCCGATGTTGTCGACGAGCACGGTGTCCGCCACGACGTCCCCGGCCGGCCGGTCCAGGAACACCACCGGCGTCCCCGCGCGCATCTCCGGCACCAGGTAGCTGTGCTGCAGGCCCGCGGGCACGATGAGCAGCCCGTCGACCCTGCGGCTGCAGAACTCCAGCGCGAGCTCGCGCTCCCGGCCGGGGTCCTCGTCGGACGATCCGGAGATCACCTGTCTGCCCCGCAGCCGCGCGATCTCCTCGACAGCGCGGGTCACCCCGGAGTAGAACGGGTTGCCGACGTCCTCCAGCACCAGCCCGATCGTGCCGGTGGACGACCCCCTGCGCAGGTTGCGCGCGCTGAGGTTCCGCCGGAACCCGAGCTGGTCGATGGCCGCCAGCACGCGCTCCGCGGTGGACGGGTGCACACCCGGCTCGTCGTTGACCACGCGCGAGACGGTCTTGATGCTCACGCCCGCCAGCCGTGCGACGTCGTTCATCGTCGCGCGGCGGACCTTGCGCTGGCCGGCAGCCTGGCCGCTGGGGGACAACGTTGTCATAGTGGCCGTATCTCACCCCGGCTCCACGCCCTTGTCAACCGTTCGGCACCGGTCAAGCGGGGCCGGGTGGCGGGCGGTCGCCAGCGGTGTCCACTGTGGAGGATCAACCGCGTTCCGCCGGTGCTCGCGGAACCACTCCTCCGCACCACTGCCCGCGCCCGGAATCCCGTCTAGGGTGAGGCTCGTGGACGCACTGGACCCCATCGAGTCGGTCAACACCTTCATCGGCACGAAGGACGAGGGCAACACCTTCCCGGGCGCCTCCATGCCGTTCGGCAAGGCCCACTCCAGCCCGATCGGCTCGCACTACGCCGGCTACCGCTACGACGACCAGGTCATCCGCGGCTTCGGCCACTTCTTCCTCTCCGGCGCCGGCTGCTGGGAGCAGGGCGGGCTGGTCTCGATCCTGCCGATCTCGGGCCCGTTGCCGGCGAGCTTCGACCACCGGCGCTACGGCGCGAAGTACACCCACGACGGCGAGATCGGGAAGCCCGGCTACTACAAGGTCAGGCTGGACCGGGACATCACCGTCGAGTGCACCGCCACCACGCGCGTCGGCGTCGAGCGGTTCACGTGGCCGGGTGGCGTGGGCGGCACGGTGCTCGTCAACGTCGGCCAGGCCAACGACAAGGAACCCGTCTCGGCCAGCAGCGTGGTGGTCCTGGACGACCGCACCATCGCCGGAACCGTGGAGACGCAGGCGTTCTGCGGCGGCCGGCCGTACGTCTCCCACTTCACCACCCGGTTCGACCGGCCGTTCCGGGAGTTCGGCACCTGGGGCCCGAACGGGGCGAAGCCGGGGCAGCGCGAGTCGCGGGGCGGTGCCGGGCTGCGGGGCGCGTGGGTCACCTTCGAGCCCGGGCCGGTCACGGCGAAGACCGCACTGTCGCAAGTGGACGCCGACGGGGCGACCGGGAACCTCGGCGAGGCCGGGGAGAAGAGCTTCGACGAGCTCCGCAACGAGGCGCAGCAGGCGTGGCGCGACGAATTGGCGTGCATCGAGGTCGAGACGGACGACTGGGACGAGCGCGCGGTCTTCTACACCGCGCTGTACCACGTGTTGTTGCAGCCGCTGACCGGCAGCGACCTCGACGGCCGGTACCGCGGGTTCGACGGGCAGGTCCACCGCGCCGACGGCTGGACCTACTACGAGTACTTCAGCCTGTGGGACACCTATCGCGCGCACAACCAGCTGCTGGCGCTGCTGAGGACCAAGCGCAGCAAGGACATCGCCCGCAGCGTGCTCGCCGTCCACGAGCAGGGCGGGTGGCTGCCGCGGTGGGCGTTCGCCAACCAGGAGACCAACTGCATGACCGGCGACCCGGTCACGCCGTTCCTGGTCGACCTGTGGCGGTTCGGGCACCTGGAGGGCTTCGAGGAGCAGGCGTACCGGGCACTGCTGCAGAACGCCGACGGCGTTCCGCCGGAGAGCTCCCGGTTCCAGGGCCGGTCGGGCAACCCGAGCTACCTCGCGAACGGGTTCGTCCAGTACGACAAGCACTTCCCGAAGAAGGGGCAGGACACCGACCCGCACCACGGCGCGTCCGCCACGCTGGAGTACGCGCTCGCCGACGCCACGCTCGCGGTCATGGCCGAGGCGCTGGGGCACCGGGAGGACGCGGAACGGCTGCGGCAGCGCGGCCTCAACCACCGCGCCCTGTGGGACAGGGGCGTGAGCGACCGCGGCTTCACCGGGTTCCCGCGCCCGAAGCTGCGGGACGGCTCCTGGCTCGACCCGTACACGCCGCAGGGCTCGGAGGGGTTCCACGAGGGCACGGCCTGGCAGTACCAGTGGTTGTGCCGGCACGACATCCCCGGTCTGCTCACCGCGGTCGGCGGCGCGGCGGCGGCCGAGGCCCGGCTCGACGACTTCTTCGCCTACCCGGACCTGCTGACCGACCCGAGGCGCACGGTGCGGGAGAAGTGGGTCGTCGGGCCCTACGACTACTACAACCAGTTCCGGTACAACCCGAACAACGAACCCGACCTGCACGCGCCGTGGATGTACGCGCTGATCGGCAAGCCGGAGAAAACCTCGGTCGTCGTCAGGGCCGCGCAGACGCTGTTCGTCAACGGCCCGGCCGGGGTCACCGGCAACGACGACCTCGGCACGATGTCGGCCTGGTACGTGTTCAGCGCGCTCGGCATGTACCCGGCGGTGCCCGGCACCGGCGAGTTCGTGCCGCACGCCCCGAAGTTCACCAGGGCGGTGGTGCACCTGGAGAACGGCAGGGACGTCGTGATCAGGGCCGAGGGCGCCGACCTCGCGAAGACGCAGGTGGTGCGGCGGGTCCGGGGCGGGTGGCTCGCCAGGACCAGGGACCGGATCGAGGTCGCCGAGCTGCGGTCCGGCGCCGTGCTGGACGTCGAACTGGGCACACTTCCCAATTGAGACACCGAATCGGCCGTAAACTCACGCGATGGGCACCTGTGCGACGTGCGGCACGCACTTCGCGCCCCGGCCGTCGAGGGCGCGGTACTGCTCGAACGCGTGCCGTCAGCGGGCCTACCGGCGGCGCACCGCGGGTACGTCCACTGTGGTCACCGAGGTGCCCGCCCACGCCGACGCGTTCGTCGGACGCGCCACCGAGCTCGCCGAGCTGCAGGTGTTGCTGCGCAAGCACAGGATGCTCACGCTCGTGGGTGCGGCCGGTGTCGGCAAGACGCGGCTCGCGGCGGAGCTCGCCGGCCGGCTGAAGCGGGTGGAGGTGCGCACGGTCGAGCTGGGCCGGGTCGGCGCGGCCGACCAGGTGGTGCCGGCGTTCGCCCACGCCGTCGGCGTCCACCGGTACGCGGGGGCCGGGTTGCGCGGCACGCTGCTCGCGGAGCTGGCCGGACGCAGGGTGGTGCTGCTGGTCGACAACTGCGAGCACCTCGTCGAGGAGTGCTGTGCCGTCGTGGACGCGCTGCTGGCGCGCTGTCCCGGGGTGCAGGTGCTGGCCACGAGCCGGGAGGCGTTGCGCGCCTTCGGGGAGGCGGTCTACCCGGTGCGGGGCATGGCGGCCGACGCCGTCCGGTTGTTCACCGACCGGGCCGGGATCAGCGCCACGCCGGAGCACGAGGCCGAGATCGCCGCCGTGTGCGCGCGGCTGGACGGCGTCCCGCTCGCGGTGGAGCTGGCAGCGAAGCTCATCCGGTCGGTGCCGCTGTGCGAGCTGGCCGACCGGCTCGACGAACGGCTCGACCTGCTCGCCGACGCGGACGGGCAGAGCAGGCACCGCAGCCTGCGCGCCGCCATCGCGTGGAGCCACGACCTGCTGACCGGGCAGGAGGAGGCGCTGTTCCGCAGGCTCGCGCTGCTGCCAGGCGGGTTCGGGCTGGGCATCGCCGAGGTCGTGCACGGCGGGCCGGTGGTCGAGCCGCTCGCCGCGTTGCAGGCGAAGTCGTTGGTGGTGCGGGAGAACGACGGCCGCTTCCGGATGCTGGAGTCGGTGCGCCTCTACGCGGAGGAACAGCTGCGCAGCCGCGACGAGTACGCCGAGACCGCGCGCCGGATCGTCGACTGGTTGTGCGGGATGGGCGAACCCGGTGTCACGTCGTCGGTCCTCACGCCCGAGCAGGTCGAGGTGCAGCACCAGGAGTACGACAACGTGGCGTACGCGTTCGCCCGTCTGGTGCAGCCGTGGGACGAACGCCGGCTGATGCTCGCCACGATCCTGCTGCGGGTCTGCTCGGACCGCGGCTGCTTCGCCGAAGCGGGCACCGTGCTGATGCAGGTGCTGGACCGAACGGCGGCCGATGCGCGCTACCGCGTCCTCGCGCTGGAGTACGCGTCACTGCTGGCGAGCCACGAGGGACGGCACGACGACGCGGTGCGGTACGCGCTGGAGGCGGTCGAGACCGCAGAGGCGGGTGGCCAGCAGCTCGTCGTGTGCCGCCTCTACCGCACGGTCGCGGGCGCTCACGACGGCATGGCCGACCTGCCGAACACGGCGCGGGCCCTGCGCCGGTCGATCGAGTGGGGTGTGCGCAACGGCGACGACGTGAGCGTCGCCGTGTCGAGCCGGAACCTCGGCCGGGTGCGGCTGGAGCTGGGCGACGTCGACGGCGCCGACGAGCTGGTGTCCGCGGCCCTGCCCGTGCTGGCGGACCTGGGGCGCCCCGACATCGCGGCCACCGCCCTGCACACCTCCGGCTGCGTCGCGCTGGAACGCGGCGACCTGGGCAGGGCGGGCGCGCGGTTCGCCGAGAGCACGCGGATGTCGGCGGCGGCGCCGCGGGCGGTGCTGGAGGCGGTCGAGGGCTGCGCCCTGGTCGCCGTGCTGTCCGGGCGGCACGAGCTCGGGGTGCGGTTGCTGGCCGCCTGCCGGCAGATGCGCGCGGTGTGGGACGTCCCGCCGGGACCGTGGTGGCGGCGGAAGATCGCCGCCGTTCGCGACGTCGCACGGGAAGCCTTGCCCCGCGCGGCTTTCAGCCGGGCCGAGCGGGCCGGTCGCGCGATGGACCTCCGCTACGCCGTGGAGACCGCGCTGGACGAGGCGGCCGCGCGCGACGCGGTGCTGAGCGACCGGCAGCGGATGGTCGCCGACCTGGTGGCGCAGGGCCTCACGAACGCGCAGATCGCGGCCAGCCTGGGGATCTCGCACCGCACCGTCGAGTCGCACGTGCACAACGTGAAGACCGTGCTCGACCTGTCGACCCGCGCGCAGCTCGCGGCCTGGGTGCAGTCCAACTGAGACGTAACGCAGCGGCCCATCCGGATGACTTCCCGCCGCCCGCAGGTCATTGTGATGACAACCAACGGAGGGGACGACGTGGAACCGTTCCGCCTGCTGCACCCCGACCTCGTGCCGCGGCACCGCGAGTCGGTGCGGCACGCGGCGTCCGTGCTCGCCCGGATGGGGCTGGACGACACGGTGCTCTCCGCCTCGCCCGTGCACCAGCGGCTGGCCCGCGTGGTGCTGGCGAGCAGCGACGTCATCGGGTGGGAGCCCGGCCCGTGCGACGGCCACCTCGCCGACGACCGGCGGCTGGGCATCACCAGGGCCGGCGGCGACAGCGGCGCCGTGTTCCTGTCCGGCGTCCTCACCGCCTACCTCGACGTCCTCGGCAACGCCACCCGCATGGGCACCTCGCTGGGCGGGGACGCCTGGCGCACCCTGGTGTGGGCGCCCACCGCCCTCTTCGACCACGTCCTGCGCCGGCCCCAGGTCGGCATGACCGTCGTGATGCCCGGCACCGGTTCCGAGGACCTGTCGCACCAGCGCGTCCTGGCCGGCCAGCGCCTGCACCTCGCGCTGATGCAGGTCGTCCGGTTCGCCGTCGGCGGGGTCGTGCGCCCCGGTGGTGACGGCCCGCTCGTCGAGGACTGCGTGACCCTCGCGACCGCGTGCCTGCGGGCGGCGACCGTCGCGCTCGCGTTCGCCGGGGACGTCATGGGCGGTCCGGTGCCGCGGCTCGCCGAGACCGCGGAGCACCGCCTCGCGTGGCAGGCGCTGGGCGAGGTCCGCACGGCCGTGCCGCGGGCGCGGTTCGAGCAGTTCGCCGCCGCGCTGCGCAGGTCGGCCGACGTCCACACCGAACGCCCGCTGCTGGTCGCGGGCGGCTGACGGCTTTCGTCTCGACTTCGCGACGACTTTGGTCGATCCGCGGCGTGCGGGACCTGCCGCTGACCTACCGTCGCGCCATGACGCAGGAACGGTCGGCGGTCGTGGTGCGGGACGTCCGCAAGAGCTACGGCGAGCTGAAAGCGGTGGACGGGGTCTCGTTCACCGTGGCCGAGGGCGAGTTCTTCGGCATTCTGGGGCCCAACGGCGCCGGCAAGACGACGACGCTGGAAATCGTCGAAGGCCTGCGCGAGCCCGACAGCGGTGAGGTGTCGCTGCTCGGCGAGAGCCCGTGGCCGCGCAACACGAAGTTGTTGCCGCGCATCGGTGTGCAGCTGCAGGCGTCGTCGTTCTTCGAGAAGCTGACGGCGAAGGAGCAGTTGCAGACGTTCGGCTCGCTCTACGGCGTGAGCCCCGGCACCGCCGCGGACATGCTGGAGCTCGTCGGCCTCGCCGACAAGGCGAACGAGCAGGAGAACAAGCTCTCCGGTGGGCAGCGGCAACGGCTCTCCATCGCGTGCGCGCTCGTGCACGACCCGGACATCGTGTTCCTGGACGAGCCCACGGCCGCGCTCGACCCGCAGGCCCGGCGCAACCTCTGGGACGTGCTGCGGGCCATCCGGGAGCGCGGCAAGACCATCGTCTACACCACGCACTACCTCGACGAGGCCGAGATCCTCTGCGACCGCGTCGCCATCATGGACAGGGGCAGGGTGCTCGCTCTCGACCCGCCGGCGGTGCTCGTGCGCGGCCTGGACGCACCGACCCACGTGACGCTGCAGAAGGGCCTGCTGTCCGTCGTGGACGCCACCGCGCTCGACGGTGTCGAGGAGGCGCACGAGGACGAGGTCTCGCTGACGATCTCCACCCGCCGCCCCGCGCCGGTGCTGTCCGCGCTCGCCGACCGCGGTGCGCTCGACGGCCTCCAGGTCCGCACGGCCACCCTCGAAGACGTCTTCCTCGACCTGACCGGGCGGGAGTACCGCGCATGACCGCGTTCAGAACGCTTTCGCTCGCGATGTTCAAGGGGTTCGTCCGGGACAGGGTGACGCTGTTCTTCACCTTCCTGTTCCCGCTGATGTTCCTGGTGATCTTCGGTCTGCTCCTGCGGGACGTGGGCACGGACAAGACGAAGATCGCGGTGGTCGGCGACGGCCCGGTGGTCAGCTCGCTCAGGGACAGCGGTGTGCTGGAGCTGGAGGCGTTCGACGACGAGAACGCCGCCTTGCAGAAGGTGAAGGACGGCGACCTGCCGGCCGCGCTGATCGTGCGCGGCCAGACGCTCGACGTCCGCTACGCGCAGAGCGACCAGGTCCAGTCGGCGACCGTCCTCGGGATCGTGAACGGGTTCGTGGACAAGACCAACCTCGCCGCCACGGGCCAGCCGCCGCGGTTCACCTTCGCCGCCGAGAAGGTCGAGGACGCCTCGCTCAAGCCGATCCAGTACCTGACGCCGGGCATCCTGTCGTGGGGCGTGGCGGTGTCGGCGGTGTTCGGCTCCGCGCTGACGCTGGTGTCGTGGCGGCGCAAGCAGGTGCTGCGGCGGATCAGGCTCGCGCCGGTGTCCACGACCGCGGTGCTGTCGTCGCGGGTGCTCGTCAGCGCGGGCGTCGCGCTGGTGCAGGGCGCGATCTTCGTCGGCATCGCGATGCTGCCGGTGTTCGGGCTGCGGCTCTCGGGGCACTGGTGGCTGGCGATTCCGTTGCTGCTGCTGGGGACGGTCGCGTTCTTCGCGCTCGGCATGCTCGTCGGCGCGTTCGCGAAGACCGAGGAGTCCGCGTCGGCCGCGGCGAACATCGTGGTGCTGCCGATGGCGTTCCTGTCCGGCACGTTCTTCCCGGTCGACCAGGCGCCGGGGTGGCTGCAGGCGGTGTCGAAGGTGTTCCCGTTGCGGCACATGAACGACGGCATGCTCGACGTGCTGGTGCGCGGCAAGGGGGTCGAGGCGCTGGTGGTGCCGGCCGCTGTCCTCACCGGGTTCGCGCTCGTGGTCGGGTTCCTCGCCTCCCGCGTCTTCAAATGGGAGGAATAGGACATAAATAGACAACCCCGGTGGCGTTGTGCTCCCCATCACGGTTCATGATGGGGAGCCATGACGTTCTCCAGCGCGGCCGGACGGTTCCGCATCCTCGCCCTCGCCGAGGCGATCTCCTGGGCGGGGCTGCTGCTCGGGATGTTCTTCAAGTACGTCGTGGTGCAGAACGAGATCGGCGTCAAGGTCTTCGGCCCGATCCACGGCTTCGTCTTCGTCGCCTTCATCCTCGTCACGCTCATGGCGAAGGAGCCGCTGCGGTGGGACGCCCGCACGCTGCTGCTGGGCCTGCTCTCCAGCATCCCGCCGTTCGGCACGGTGATCTTCGAGCGCTGGGCCGCGAAGACCGGCCGCCTCACCGAACGGGCAGCTCCCGAACAGCTCTGAGCTCGGCCTCCTGGTCGCCCTCGTGGTAGATCCGCTCGGACGCCTCGATGTTGTCCAGGAACTCCTGGTACTTCACCGCGTTGTGCAGCCGTGAGGCACGACGGGCGACGGCGAGCGCCTTCAGCGGCTCGCTGTCCGGGCGGTGCCGCAACCAGGCCTCGCTCCACACCCGGCTGATCACGTCGCTCAGGTGCGGGGTGAACTCCGCAAGCCGGCACGCGTCGAGCGCCGGGTGGCCCCAGCACGCGTCGGACCAGTCGATCACGACGCCGCTGTCGCGCCAGTTGCCGGGGTGGAAGTCGCCGTGCACGAGGGTGTCCGGCAGCCCGAACGACGGCATCGGCACGACCGACGGCGGCAGCTGCGGCTCGCCGGCCAGCGCGTGCTGCACGGCGACCCAGCGCGGCACGACCCGCTCGACCAGCTCCGGCGTCAGGTCCCAGCAGTTGCCGCCCTCCGCCTGGCTCAGCAGCACCCGGCCCGGCGCGGACGCGAGCACCGCCGGCACGAGCGTCGGGTCGTGCGCCGCGACCGTCTTGAGCACGGCGCCCTCGTCGCAGAAGAACGGCGGCACGGCCTTGAGCCACACCGGGCCGCCCGCGGTGGGCAGCCGGTGCACGCTCGACAGGTTCCACGTCCTGACCTGCACGGCAGGGCCGGTGCGGGTGACCGCGGTGTCGGCCCACGCCACCAGCTCCGCGGGACCGCCGAGCCGCGCCCACGGCAACCGGTGCTCGGCGTCGGGCTCCGGTTCGGCCGCCGGGCTCAGCTTCGAGCGGTCGGGCTCGCCGTGCGCTTCCACGTGGTAGGTGACCGTGCCGCCCCACGGCACCTGGCCGCCCTCGACCGACACCAGCCGCAGCACGCTCGTCTCGACACCCAGCAGCTCCCGCAGCACGGCGTTGACCGGCTCGACGTGGTTCCACTCCGGGGTCGGCACCGGCAGGACACCGGTGCGCCCGGCGAACCCGCTCGGGGTGCTGACGAGGGCGACGATCGAGCGGTCAGGGCGGTTTCGGATCACCCGCCCATGACGCCACAGCTCCGGTCGCGTGCCAACCGAATTAGTCCTCGAAGTCGCCGCTGGCCCTGCGCACCTTGGCGAGCAGGTCGGTGAGCTGCTCGGTCTGCCGGTCGGTGAGTCCCTTGAGCCCGAGGTTGACCCGCACGACCGCCTCGGTCGCCGCCTCCCGGCGCTGCAGACCGGCCTCGGTGATCTCCACCAGCGTCGTGCGGCGGTCGGTCGGGTGCGGCGTGCGGCGGACCAGGCCGTCGCTCTCCAGCCGGTCGACGATGTTCGTGACCGACGTCGGGTGCAGCTGCAGGCGCTCGCCCATGACCCGCATCGGCAGCGCGCCCTTGCGGGAGAAGAACAGCAGCACCAGCGCCTCGTAGCGGGCGAACGTGAGCCCGTGCGGCTTGAGGGCTGCGTCCACCGCGGACTGGATGATTTGCTGGACACGCATGACGCTCGTGACGGCGGCCATCGACGTGGCCGAACCGACGCGCTCGTCCCACAGTTCGGCCGCGCGGGCGATCGGATCGAACGGCAGCGGTGTCATGTGCACGGAAGCTACCAGTCAGTACACGCAGAGATCACCAGGGAGGCACGTGTGCTTGTCGCGTTCAGCGTTGCTCCGTCCGCATCGGACTCGTCGGGAAGTGTGGCCGCGGCCGTCGCCGAGGCCGTGCGGATCGTGCGGGAGTCGGGACTGCCCAACGAGACGAACTCGATGTTCACCTTGGTCGAGGGGGAGTGGGACGAGGTGATGGACGTCGTGAAGCGCGCGACGGAGGCGGTGCAGGCCGCGGCACCGCGGGTCTCGCTCGTGCTCAAGGCCGACATCCGGCCGGGCCACACCGGGCAGCTGAAGGCCAAGGTGCAGCGGATCGAGGACCACCTCGCCGACACCCCGTGACCCGTGTGGAGCAACGGTCCGCACGAACGGCCGAGGGCTCTACGCCGCACCGGTGAGCGGGTCCGTGCGGCGGCGTCCGCTGGGTTAGCGTGTCGGGCGTGGATGTGAGGCAGCTGTGGCTGCGGTTCGAGCCGTACCACGACGTCACCTACTTCACGCCCGAGTCCCGCGCGGCGACCGACGCGCTGGGCTGCAAGGGCGGCTGGATGGGCTACTTCGGCCTGCGCGCCGCACCGCTGGGCGCCGCCTCCCGCGAGCTGGTGACGGCCGTCTTCTACAACTTCGCCCCGCGCAAGGTCGCACGGGCGCTGCCCGACGCGTGGGAGGTCGCCTCGCCGGCGGAGTTCCTGCGGGCCCGGCTGGAGGGCGTCGACGGCGCCCTGCGGCGGTTGCTCGGCACGGTGGACACCCCCGAGATCACCGAGCTGGCCACGCTCGCGCGGGACGCCGCCGAGGCCGCTCCGATCGCGGGCCGCCCGCTGGCCGCGGCGAACCGCGCGCTGCCGTGGCCCGACGAGCCGCACCTGGCGCTGTGGCACGCGTGCACGATCTTGCGCGAGTCGCGTGGAGATGGGCATGTGGCTGCGCTCGTGGCCCACGGTGTGGGACCGTGCCAAGCGCTTGCGCTCTACGCGCGTGAGCATTCCCTCGATCCGGCGTACATGCGGGCGGCGAGGGGGTGGACGGAGGAAGAATGGGAAGCCGCCGACCTGCCCGGTGACCTCGCCGCGGTGGAACGGGCGACCGACGAGGCCGCCCGCGCGCCGTGGGAAGCGCTGGGAGGACAGCGAACCGAGCGGTTCGTCGACCTGATGACACCGCTTGCACTACGCATCGCTTCGGGCAACGAGGCGATGCGCGTCAACCCGATGGCCCTGGACCCGGTCCGGGAACTAGCCGTGCCAGGATGGAACACGTGACAAGGCCTGATCCTCGCAAGACCGCCGCACTGTCCGCCGCGCTCTCGGGCGCCGTCGACCTGGGTGCCCTGAAGGCGCGCGCCGACGCCGCCCGCCAGGCGGCCGCGTCGCCCGCTCCCGCCGCCGGTCCCGCCGGAGCTCCGAACGGGTCCGCGCCGTGGATCGTGGACGTCACAGAGGCGTCGTTCCAGGCGGTGGTCGAGCAGTCCCTGCAGGTGCCCGTCGTGGTGCTGCTGGGTGCCTCCTACAGCCCGGAGTCGCAGCAGCTGGCCGCGTCGCTCACGCGACTCGCCCAGCCGTCGGGCGGCTCGTGGATCCTCGCGCGGGTCGACCTGGAGCAGGCCCCGCGCATCGGCCAGGCGTTCGGCGTGCAGTCCGTGCCGACGACCGTGGCCGTCGCCGGCGGGCAGCCGATCGACGCGTTCGCCGGCCCGCTCGCTGACGCCGAGCTGCAGCAGTGGATCGCGCGGCTGCTGGACGCGCTGCGCGACCGGCTGCCGGGCATCCGCGCCGGCGAGGCCAACGCCACCGCGCCGGCCGAGCCGGAAGAGCTTCCAGAGGACCCGCGGTTCGTCGCCGCCGAGGAGGCCTTCGAGCGGGGCGACTACGCCGCCGCGCAGGCCGCCTACCAGCACATCCTCGACGCCGAACCGTCCAACGAGCTTGCGAAGGAAGGTCTCGCGCAGGCGCGGTTCGCCGAGCGGGCCGAGGCCGTCGACCCGGCGGTGATCGCGAAGGCGGACGGCGCACCGGACGACGTCGACGCGCAGCTCGCCGCCGCCGACGCGCAGGTGGCGTCGCAGCAGGTGGAGGAGGCGTTCAAGCGCCTCGTCGACACCGTGCGGCGGGTGTACGGGGACGACCGCGACCGCGTGCGCCAGCACCTGGTCGGCCTGTTCGAGCTGTTCCCCGCGGACGACCCCCGCGTGGCCGCAGCACGCCGCAACCTCGCTTCCGCCCTCTACTGACCGGCACGCGGGCCCCCCACGTTCCCCTCTGAGGCACGCGGGGCCCCCACGTTCCCTTTTTGGGGGCACGCGGGGACCCTACGTTCCCCTCTGGGGTACGCGGGGACCCCGCGTACCCTCTGGATTAGGGGCGGCGGCGTTCGAGGAGTACGGTGTCGCGCCATTTGCCGTGGTGCTGGGCGATCCGTTCGCGGAGTCCGACCGTGCGGAACCCCGCCCGGTGGTGCAGTGCGATGCTGGCGCGGTTCTCCGGGAAGATCACGGCCTGCAGCGTCCACAGGCCGTCGGCATCGGCGGCGGAGACCTGGTGGTGCAGCAGGGTTTTGCCCACGCCGCGGCCCTGGAACGCGTCGCTCACGTAGATCGAGGTCTCGGCCACGCCCGCGTAGCACTCGCGCGGTGAGACCGGGGCGGCCGAGGCCCAGCCCGCCACGGAACCGTCCACCACCGCGATCCAGCGGTGGTCCGGGAGCCACTTCGGCTCCAGCGTGCGGCGGGACGGGACCTCGGTTTCGAACGTCGCGTTGCCCGAGGCGATGCCCTCGCCGTAAATGCGGCGGACATCGGGCCAGTCGGCCGCGGTCATCGCGCGCACGGCGACACCGGCGACCGGCCGAACCGAACCCGTGGTCAGCGCGCCCATCACGGCGTCGGCGGCGTGCGGCAGACCGGTGCAGCACGACGGGTTCACCGACACCATCGTCGCCGTGCCCTCGCGCCGCACGCGCAGGAAGCCGACCTCGGCGAGCTTGCGGACGTGGTGCGAGCAGGTGGACTGGCTGATGCCGAGCGACGTCGTCAGCTCGCCCACCGTGACCTCGCCGGGTGCGGACGCGACCTGGTGGAGCAGGCGCACGCGCGTGGGGTCGGACAGGCTCGCGAACCACGAGGCGTACGTGGTGGCTTCATCGGTCAGCACCGGAAAAGTATCGACCGGCGTCGATCAAAGGGTCAAACCGAGTACTTCTTCACGCACAGCGCGGAACCGCGGAAGAACCCGTCGGCGAAGGCCTCCACCCGCGCGAACCCGGAGGGCACCGCCTTGCCGTTCACGTCGGCCGCGATGAGGCTGTCGTCGGCGAGCAGCTCGGCCACGGCCTCGTCGAGGTCGCCGGGGGACAGCCGCAGGCCCGCGGCGGGGTCGGGGCGGTTGGTGAGCCCCGCCCACGCCCCGGTGAGGCACGCCGTGCGCTGGCCCGCCGCGTCGTCGTCGAGCTTGAAGCCCGTGGCGCTCTGGATGGACAGCGAGAAGCGGGACGCCACGACGGCGAACGCGGCGAAGTCGCCGATGCCGCCCTTCTGCCCGCGCTTGGGCGGGGTGCCGATCTTGACCAGCGACGGCAGGTCGAGCTGGACCTGGTTCGTGGCGGGGCAGTAGGACGCGGGCGAGGTCGTCTGGGCGTCGGCGCAGGACCTGATGCCGCCCTTGTCGAGGGCGGGGAAGGCCGCGCCGCTGGACCTGTAGGCGTCGCGCAGCGACTCCTCCAGCGCCTTGAGGTACTTGTCCTGGTCGATGCGGGCGTTGCCGCGGCCCTGGCCCTGGTCGGTGTCCTGCAACGAGAACGGGCGTTCGGTGATGCGCTTGTCGATCTCGGCCTCGTTGATCTCGGCGCAGCGGGCGGCACCGCGCACGAACCCGAACTGGAAGGCGGAGACGCGGTCGAACGCGCTGCCGTGGGCGCCCTGCTTCTCGAACGAGGTGCCGGCGGAGTCGCGGATGAAGAACATGGTCTGCAGCACCTGGTTGAGGCCCTCGCCGGTGGACAGCTCGAAGTGCTTGGACCTGTTCTCGGCGATCCAGCGCATGAACACGCCGGTGTAGCAGTCGGCCTGCTGCTCCTTGACGATCGACTGGGTGTTCGGCCCGATGCCGGACGCGGCACCGAGCTTGTACTGCACGGCGTGGCCCATCTCGTGCGCGAGAACGGTGACGACGGCCATCGGGCCGAACGCGTCCTTGAGCATCGGCAGCAGCTCGCCGCGGTCCCAGGTGATGCTGTCGTCGACCGCGCAGTAGAACGCGTTGGCGATGCCGGTGGTGTTGAGGCGGCAGACCTCGACGCCCTTGCCGTTGGAGTCGTAGGAGATGAACCGCTTCACCGGCTCGAACGCCTTGCCGCCGAACGCCTTCGGCATCTCGTCCTTCCAGAACTCCTGGACGTCGGCGAGCGTGTTGATCGCGAGCTGGTCCATCTCGCCGCCGTCGCCGTTCTCGACGGACAGGTCGGCGTTCGGCACGCCGGGCTTGGCGCCGGACGGGCCGTTGGTGATCGCGAGGCCCGCGACCTTCGTGGGGTCGGGCCGCTCGCCCTTCGGTGCTCCCTCGACCACGGAGGAGCATCCCGCCAGCGCGACGACGGTGGTGAGCGCTGCGGCCAGGCGTCCGATCCCCATGGTCAGAGGCTACTCAGTGCCCTCTGGGCCTGGTGAGGGAACCACCAGCGGCCAAACGTGAAACTCCCTCACCCCGTGGGGTGATTTCAAGACTGCACGGACTCGTTTCCTTGTCCCGCCGATGTTCCGGAGCGCACAGTCCCCCCACGCAAGCCTTCGGCGTGGAAGGAGTTTGGCGGTATGGGAAGAACGCGCTGGGCACGGTTCGTCGGGGTGCTCGGCATCGGTGCCGTGGGCGCCGGTGTGCTCCTCTTCGGCATGTCCCAAGGAGCGCTGGCCGCCTCGTTCTCGGTGTCCGGCAGCAGTTTCAAGGTGTCCGCTGACGGCTTGACGGGCCAGGGGTACGTCCAGTTCGGCGGGGTGGACGCCGGGTCCGGTCAGGTGCACCCGGTCGCGGTGAACGGCTTCAAGTCGGCATCGCTCGACAAGTTCTGCCAGTCGGTCTTCGTCCCCGACATGCCGGTCGTCGGTGACCTCACGATGCGCATCGAGGCCGGCGGCAAGGGCGGCATGGAGGCGACCAACCTGGTCGTCGGGCTCACCGACATCAGCGGTGACCTGACGCTGGGCAACCCGCAGATCGGCATCGACGCCGGCACGCTGTCCAAGGGCCCGGAGGGCCTGAAGGGCCTGCCGGGGTCGTTCGGCATGCAGGCTGACACCGTCAACATCGCGGCGCTGCGGCAGGTCGCGTGGAGCACGACGGCCCAGTCCATCAAGTTCAAGGGGATGAACCTGAGCTTGAAGCAGGGGCAGAACGAGTGCTTCTGAGGCTCTGGCGCAGCTTCACCGCGTGGCGGCGTGGCCGGCCCTTCTGGGCCGGCCTGTTCGTCATCGCCGGTGCGATGGTCATCCTGTTCCCGCCGTTCGTCGGCGTGAAGCTCGGCGACATGATCATCTCGATCAAGACGATCGGCGGCGTCTCCGCGCTGCTGATCGGCACGTTGCTGATCATCTGCGGTCTGTCGCTGTGGATCGCGCCGGGGTTCCGGCTCGCCTCCGGCATCGTCACCGTGCTGCTGTCGCTGGTGGCGCTGGTGACGACGAACCTCGGCGGCTTCCTGCTCGGCACCGTCCTCAGCCTGCTCGGCGGCGCGCTCGCCGTGGCGTGGACCGACGTGCCGAAGGAACCGAAGGCACCGGGGGAGAAGCGCAGGAGGAAGGGCCGGTCGGAGCTCTCCCTGGAGAACCCGGCACCGCCGATGGCCGCCGTGGCCCTGATCGCGCTGCTCGCCGTCCAGCAACCGTCCGCCGACCCCGCCGACCCGTCGGTACCGCCGCCCGTGAGCACCACCCAGGCCCCCACGAGCAGCTCCGTCGCACCGCCGTCGAGCAGCACGCCACCGGGCACCCCGCCGGGCAGCTCCACCCCGCCGCCGGCGTCGTCGTCCGTGCCGGCCCCACCGCCGAGCACGGTGCCGCCGTCGACGCCGGCCACCCCGCCACCGGCCCCTGCCCCGGTGGCGGGCGGCAGGGAGTGGACCCTCACCGCCTCCCGGCTCGACCTGGTCGGCCTGAACTTCGCGGGCGTCGTCGACTCGGTGCTGAACGGCCAGGTCGTGAAGGTCCTCAAGTTCACGGCCACCGACATGAAGATCCGCGACCTGGTGCAGACCGGCGAGGTCTCACCCGGCGTCCAGCTCGTGACGAGGGCCGCGCCCGGCAGCACGTCCACGGTCTCGGTCCCGTTCGGCTCACCGGCCAGGATCGAGCTGTTCACCGTGCAGCTCAAGGGGAACCTGGACATCCTCGGCATCAAGATCCCGGTTGACTACACCGCGGCCCACCCGCCGCCGCTGAACGTGCCGATCGCGTCGTTCACCGAGGTCACGGTGCGCAACGCGGACCTGGCCGGCGGCACCCTGAAGATCCCCGGCGCGAAGATCTCGCTCCAGTCGAGCTGACCGCCCCCGGCACAGTGAAGCCCGCAGCGGAACGGTCCGCTGCGGGCTTTCGGCTGCCGGGCGCGAGATCAGTTCAGCCCGCACTTCTTCGGACCCTCGAACACCCCTTCGCGGAACCGGGCCACCCGCTCGAAGCCGGGGTCCACCGCGTCACCGCCGGTCGCGTCGCGGGCCGCGTAGTCGAACCGCAGCAGCACCGTCACCGCCTCGTCGAAGTCGCCCGGCGACAGCCCGAACCCGTCCTGCCGCTGGAACACCGCGCCGGTGTACGCGCCGGCCAGGCACAGCGCGGCCTTCGAGGCCTCCTCGCCCTCGGTCGGCTTGCCGAGGACGGCCAGCTCGGCCAGTGCGTACCGGGTGGCGATCAGCGTGCCGGTGGCGTAGTCGCCGAGCTCCTTGTGCAGCGCGGGCAGCTCGTCCTTGGTGTCGATCTTGATGGTCTTGTCCGACGGGCAGTAGGCGACCGGGCCCTGGTCACCGGAGCAGTCCGGCTCGCTGGACGCGGCCTCGGCGCGCACAGTCGGCCAGGTCTTGCTCTGGGTCGTGGCCAGCGTCTTGAAGTACGTGTCGAGGTCGGGGGTGACCGACTCCAGCATCTCGTCGAACGGCAGGTTGCCGCCGTTCGCGCGGTCGCGGGTGCTCGTGAAGGCGCGCTGGGTGAACGTGCGGTTCTGCACGGACATGGCGGCGCAGAACTTGGGGCCCTGCTCGAAGCCGTCCTGGAAGGCGGCCACGCGGTCGAACGCGCTGCCGTGCGCCTGCTCGTCCTCCGGTGAGGTGCCGACCGGGTCGCGGAACGTGATCAGCGCGCCCAGCGCCTTGTCCAGCGCGTCGGTGCCGATGTCGAGGTACTCGGAGTCGCCGTCGGTGACGTGCCGGACGAACGAGCCCGCGAAGCAGTCGGCCTGCGCCTCGGTGAGGATCGTCGGGTACTTGTCCGGCTCACGGCGCTCCGCCTCCGGCGTGATGCCCATGCGGTTCTGCACGGCGTGGCCGACCTCGTGGGCCAGCACGACGACCACGGCGGCCTCGCCGAAGCGGTCCTCCAGCACGGGCAGCAGCGACGAGCGGTCCCAGGCGATGGCGTCGGCCGAGGGGCAGTAGAACGCGTTGCCCTCCACGTCGGCGGCCTTCTGCGTGCACGGCGGCGGCTTGGCGGCCGAGTCCGCGGTGTCGACGGAGTAGTAGCCGCCGCTCAGCTTCTTCCACGGCTTGCCGAACGTCTTCGGGAACGAGTCGGTCCAGAAGACCTCGATGTCCGTGAGCGCCGTCGCCGCGAGCTGGTCGATGCGGCCGTTGTCGCTGCCGCGGACCTGGATCGTCGGGTTGGCGGGTTGTTGCTTGACCACCTTGGCGGCACGGGGACGGCCGGGTATCCCGGCGGTGCACCCCGTGGCGAGCAGGGCGGTGACGACCATCAGCGCGATGCTCCAGTGCCGCATCACACCATTGTGCCTGCCGCCCGGCTCGACGGAGGCCCTACTCGGCGAACTCAGGCGCATGTGAGGGTCAACGTGTGCCGGGCCGATCGGGTTCACCCGGCGAGATCACCGCCGGTGACCGGGGTGCGACCGGCTGCGGCCGCACCCCGGCCGGCGTCACAGCTCGTCGGCGGGGTCCGGCACGAGCCACAGCACGCCCGAGGGCGGCAGCTGCAGGACCGCCGACGCGGGTCGCCCGTGCCACGGCTTGGCCTCGGCGACGACACCGCCCATGTTGCCCACGCCCGACCCGCCGTAGTGCGCCGCGTCGGTGTTCATGAGCTCCTTCCACCGCCCGGTCGCCGGCAGGCCGACCCGGTAGTCGTGGTGCGGCGAACCGGAGAAGTTCGCGACGCAGGCGAGCGTCGAGCCGTCCTCACCGACCCGCAGGAACGACAGGACGTTGCCGCCCGAGTCGTTCGCGTCGATCCACTGGAAGCCCTCCGGCGTCACGTCGTGCGAGAACAGCGCCGCGGCGGTCTTGTAGACCGAGTTCAGGTCGCGCAGCAACGACTGGATGCCCTGGTGCAGCGGCTCCTGCTCGACCAGGTGCCAGTCGAGCGACCGCGACTCCGACCACTCCTGCCGCTGCCCGAACTCGCCGCCCATGAACAGCAGCTGCTTGCCGGGGTGCGCCCACATGAACGCGAGCAGCGACCGCACGCCCGCCGCCTTGTTCCAGTCGTCGCCGGGCATCCGGGTCCACAGCGAGCCCTTGCCGTGCACCACCTCGTCGTGCGAGAGCGGCAGCACGAAGTTCTCGCTCCACGCGTAGACCAGCGAGAACGTCATCTCGTTGTGGTGGAACGAGCGGTGGACCGGCTCACGCGACAGGTAGTGCAGCGTGTCGTGCATCCAGCCCATGTTCCACTTGAAGCCGAACCCGAGACCGCCCAGGTGCGTCGGCCGCGTCACGCCCGGCCACGCCGTCGACTCCTCGGCGATCATCACGATGCCGGGGTGCCGCTTGTAGACCGTCGCGTTCAGCTCCTGCAGGAACCGGACCGCCTCCAGGTTCTCCCGGCCGCCGTGCTCGTTGGGCAGCCACTGGCCCTCCGGCCGCGAGTAGTCGAGGTAGAGCATCGACGCCACGGCGTCCACGCGCAGCCCGTCGAGGTGGAACTCCTCGATCCAGAACAGCGCGTTCGCCACGAGGAAGTTGCGCACCTCGTTGCGGCCGAAGTCGAAGACGTACGTGCCCCAGTCGAGCTGCTCACCGCGGCGCGGGTCGGCGTGCTCGTAGAGCGGGGTGCCGTCGAACTTCGCGAGCGCCCAGCTGTCCTTGGGGAAGTGCGCGGGCACCCAGTCGACCAGCACGCCGATGCCGCGCTGGTGCAGGGCGTCGACGAAGAACCGGAAGTCGTCCGGGGTGCCGAACCGCGAGGTCGGCGCGTAGTAGGAGGTGACCTGGTAGCCCCACGAACCGCCGAACGGGTGCTCGGCCACGGGCAGCAGCTCGACGTGCGTGAAGCCCATGTCCTCGCAGTAGTCGGCGAGCTCGGTCGCGAGCTGCCGGTAGCTCAGGCCGGGCTTCCACGACCCGAGGTGCACCTCGTAGATCGACATCGGCGCGTTCGCCCACTGCGTCGCCGCACGCCGGGCCGTCCACTCGGCGTCCTGCCACTCGTGCTCCGACCGCGTGACCACCGACGCCGTCTGCGGCGGCACCTCCGTGGCGAACGCCATCGGGTCGGCCTTCTCGTGCCACACGCCGTCGGCGCCGAGGATGCGGAACTTGTACCGCGAGCCCACCGGCACGTTCGGGAGGAACACCTCCCACACGCCGGAGGAACCCATGGACCGCAACGGGTTCGCGCGCCCGTCCCAGCCGTCGAAGTCACCCGTCACGCGCACACCGCGCGCGTTCGGCGCCCAGACGGCGAACGACACACCGGTGACGTCACCGGTGACCGTCTCGTAGCACCGCACGTGCGCGCCGAGCACGTCCCACAGCCGTTCGTGGCGGCCCTCGCCGATCAGGTGCAGGTCCAGCTCGCCGACGGTGGGCAGCCACCGGTACGGGTCGTCGACCTCGATCGTGCGGTCGCCGTAGGACACGAGCAGCCGGTAGTCGCCGGGCGCCTCCGGCAGCTCGCCCTCGAAGAGGCCGTCGGCGATGCGCGGCAGCTCGACCTGCTTGTCACCCCACGCCACGGCGACCGAGGTCGCGCCGGGCCGCAGGGCCCGCGCGACCACCTGGTCGCCGACGGTGTGCACACCCAGCACCGAGTGCGGGTCGTGGTGCGCACCGGACAGGAGTCGGTCCAGGTCGGCCTTCACGGCTTACTCTCCTCCAGAAGTCATCCGGGCGATCGACGACAGCGGCACCGTCAACCACTCCGGCCTGTTGGCGTGCTCGTAAGCGACCTCGTAGACCGCCTTGTCCAGCTCGAACGCGCGCAGCAGGTGCGCGTTGTCCCGCGGGTCGGCCGCCACCTCGGCGTAGCCGTCGCAGAACGCGGCCCGGTTGCGCTTCGTCCACTCCATCGCGCGGTAGGCGAGCTGGTCGTCGTCGGGCTGGCCGACGAGCAGCTGCCTGGCCGCGTAGTCGAACGACCTCAGCATCCCCGCCACGTCGCGCAACGGCGACCGCAGCGCGTTGCGCTCCTCGACACCGGCGGCCGGCTCGCCCTCGAAGTCGATCAGCAGCCAGCCGTGCACGGTCCGCAGCACCTGACCCAGGTGCAGGTCGCCGTGGACGTGCTGGATCGGGATCGCCCCGACGTGCCTGCGGGCCTCGTCGAACGACGCGCGCAGCGCGCTCTCGTAGCGGCCCAGCTCCGGCACCGCCTCCAGGACGGTGTCCAGGCGCCGCTGCATGCCCGCGATGGCGCGGGTGACCGCGTCGTCGTCGGCCATGCGGGTGCCCAGCGCCTCCGCGAGGTCGGCGTGCACCTTGGCCACCGCGTGCCCGAGCCGCTGCGCCTCGCCGGCGAAGTCGCCGCCCACCTCGAACGCGTGCAGGTCGGCCTCGGCCATCAGGTCGCGCACCGAGGTCTTGGCCATGTCCCAGCCCTCGACCGCGTCCGGCAGGAACTCCTGCAGCATCGCGAGCGTGACCGGCTCGCCGTCGAGCGTCGTCGAGATCGAGCCGAGCGGGCGGGCGATGTGCTCGCAGCCCACCGACTGCAGCGCCCGGTGCATGACCAGGTCGCGGTTCTCGCCGCGGGCGAGCTTGCGGAAGATCTTCAGGATGTACTGCTGGCCGTAGATCAGCGACGTGTTCGACTGCTCGACGCCGATCGGGCGGCCGCGCAGCGCCGTGCGCAGCTCGACGCCCGGCTCGTGCGCGAACTCGATGCCGTTGACCCGATCGCCGGCGGCGATCTTCTCCAGCAGCAGGCCGTTGCGCTCCGGGTCGGCCGTCGCGTCGAAGCCGTCCGAATGCTCGCTGATCACGAGCTGGTAGGCCTCGGTGCGGCCGGGTTGCTCCACCTCGACGACGCAGTGCACCAGGTCGTCGGTGAGCGGGGTCGTCCGCAGTGGACGGACGGCGGTGATCGCGCGGTCCTTGCCGCCGAACCACCGCAGCGTCGGCAGGACGTCGGGCAGGGTGCCGACCAGCTTGTCGGCGAGCTCGTCCGGGTCGATCATGCGCGCCTCACCTCATCTCGCTGTCGTCGCCCGCCTCTACCAGCTGGAACCAGTAGAAACCGTGACCGGGAAGGGTCAACAGGTAGGGGAGTTCCCCGATCGAGGGGAATTTGACACCTCCGGTCAGTTCCACCGGCGTGTAGTCGCGGTGCTCGGAGAGGTCCAGCTCGACCGGTTGCGGGAAGCGGGAGAGGTT
Organism: Lentzea sp. NPDC036955; assembly: GCF_055608005.1. Lineage (NCBI taxonomy): Bacteria > Bacillati > Actinomycetota > Actinomycetes > Pseudonocardiales > Pseudonocardiaceae > Lentzea > Lentzea sp. NPDC036955. The sequence goes on from NZ_JBVJRC010000005.1 coordinate 725,785, forward strand.
GTTCACGCACAGGACGATGTCCTCGCGCCCGTCGGGGCGCTTCCACATCCGCTTGTAGGCCAGGACGCTCGGGTTCGAGCCGCCCAGCTCGGTGAAGTCGCCCTCGGCGAACGCGTGGTGCTGCTTGCGCACCTCGATCATGTGCCGCGTCCAGTTGAGCAGCGACGAGGAGTTGTTGAGCTGCGCCTCGACGTTGAGGCCCTGGTAGCCGTAGACCGGGTCCATGATCACCGGCAGGTAGATCCGGCCCGGGTCGCAGGAGGAGAACCCCGCGTTGCGGTCCGGGGTCCACTGCATCGGTGTGCGCACGGCGTCGCGGTCGGCCAGCCAGATGTTGTCGCCCATGCCGATCTCGTCGCCGTAGTACAGCACCGGCGAGCCCGGCAGCGACAGCAGCATCGCGGT
>NZ_JBVJRC010000006.1:0-693523 GCF_055608005.1 Lentzea sp. NPDC036955
CCGGGAACGCCGCGACGACATCCACGAAGCCTTCCTCGGCCTCGCTACCTGCATCATCTGCTACCGCCACGTCCAACGATTCTGTTAGGACCTCTAAGACCCTATAGGTCTCGACCGGGCAAACATGCCGATGGGGCCGTCCTCGGGAGATGTCCTTGAGACGGCCCCGTCGCGACCCGTCAGCTCTGGTCGGCCCACCACTTCTGCCCGGTCTCACCGAGCGTCGAGATCGGGTCGTAGTACGGGTACCGGCGGTTCAACGCCTCCGGGTCCTCCAGCTCGATCCCGGTCCGGTAGTTCTTGGTCCAGTACGAGATCCCGAGCTCGCGGTCGTAGTCCTCCAGTTGGTGCACCCACCGCTTGCCGACGTACGGCACGTCGCACACGATCCGCGGCGTCGCGTACCCCGGCAGGTAGCCCATGATCGCGTGCTGGAGCTCCTGCGCCTCCCACACGGCAACGCGCCAGTGCTCGGCGTTGGGGATCATGTCGCACATGTAGAAGTAGTACGGCAGGATGTTCGCTTCCCCTTGCAAGGCAAAGCAAAGGTCCAGCAGGTCGGCCGGGGTGGCGTTGACCCCGCGCATCAGCACGCCCTGGTTGCGCACGTCGCGCACACCGACTTCCAGGGCGGTGCGGGCGGCCTCGGCGACGAGGGGGGTCACGGACTGTGCGTGGTTCACGTGCGTGTGGATGGCGAGGTTCACGCCGCGGCGGGAGGCGGTGCGGGCGACGCGTTCCAGACCCTCGACCACTCGGGGCTGGAGCCAGTGCTGGGGGAGGCCGGCCAGCGCCTTGGTGGCGAGGCGGACGTCGCGCACGGTCTCGATGTCCAGCAGGCGCATGAGGAACGACTCGAGCTGCGGCCACGGGACGTTCGCGACGTCGCCGCCGGAGACGACCACGTCGCGGACGCCGGGGGTCTTCTTCAGGTAGTCGATCATCTGGTCCTGGCGGTCGACCGGCTTGAGCGACAGCTTGTGCTTGTCGATCAGCGGGGTGGAGTTGCCGACCAGGTCCATGCGGGTGCAGTGCCCGCAGTACTGCGGGCAGGTGGAGACCATCTCGGCCAGCACCTTGGTGGGGTAGCGGTGGGTCAGGCCCTCGACGACCCACATCTCGGCCTCGTGCAGCGAGTCGCGCTGCGAGTGCGGGTGCGACGGCCAGTGCGGGTCGCGGTCGGAGGAGACCGGCAGCATGTAGCGGCGGACCGGGTCGGCCAGGAACGCCTCGGTGAAGGCGTCGGGGGAGAGGTCCGCGCCGACCGCCATCGTGTTGAACATCTGCGGCGGGATCAGCATCGACATCGTCGCGAAGGCGTCCATGTCCCTGGCGAGGTCGTCGTAGAACCTGTCGGTGAGCAGGTCGCCCGCGACCTTGCGGAGCTGCTTCACGTTCTTCACGCAGTTGACCCGCTGCCACTGGGCGTCACGCCACTGCGCCTCGGTCACGTGCGCCCAGCCGGGGAACCGGCGCCAGTCGGGCTCGACCAGCTCACGGCGGACGTACGTGTACGGCTGGCGGTCCAGCCGCTCCAGCGCCGTGGGGGCGTCGTGCAGCGCAGTCATCCGTACTCCTCAGCGTCGAGGTCGCGTAAAGATATCCTGTCACACCGCTAGCGTGCCGTAAATATTTCGGCTCAAGCGCTGGTGGAAGGGGCGCGGGAGCAACCGCGGGCGTCCGTGCGTTGTGGAGGTATGCCCCTTTTCGCGCTGCTGCTCGCCGGGATCTTCGCCGAGGTCGCGGTCATGCTCGCCGTCGGCAACGCCATCGGCCCGCTGGCCATGATCGGGTTGCTGCTGGTCGGCACGCTCGTCGGTCTCGTGCTGGTCCGCAGGCAGGGCGCGCAGACGATGGCCGCGTTCTCCGAGTCGGTGTTCAAGCGGCAGCAGCCGCACCAGGAGATGGCCGACGGAGTGCTCATCGCCGCCGCCGGCGCGTTGATCATGGTGCCCGGCTTCGTCAGCGACGTGGCCGCGCTGTTCCTGCTCTTCCCGCCCACGCGCCGGCTCGTCAGCCGCCGCATCGCCCGCAAGGCGGAGGCCGCCGCGCTCAAGTTCGAGCACGAGCGCCGCTTCGGCCCCGGTCAGGTCGTCGAGGGTGAGGTCGTGACGGTCGACGCGGACCACGTGGTGGTCGCGGAACGCCGCGAACTGCCGTGATCCGCGCGTACCACCCCGCCGACCTCGACGCGCTCCACGACATCTGCCTCGACACCGGCAACGGCGGCCGGGGCGCCCGCCACCTGTTCGACGACCCGCGCCTGCTCGGTCACGCCCACGTCGGCCCGTACGTCGCCTTCGAGCCCGACCTCGCGTTCGTGGCGGAGGACGACGACGGCGTCTGCGGCTACGCGATCGGCACGGCCGACAGCCTCGCGTTCGAGGACCGACTGGACCGCGACTGGTGGCCCGACCTGCGCGTTCGCTACCCGATGACACCGAGTGCGAACCGGGTCGTCCGCCACATCCACAACCCGGCGCGCGTCGACCCGATGCTCGCCATCGACTATCCCGCGCACATGCACGCCAACCTGCTGCCGCGTGCGACAGGCAAGGGGTACGGCGGCAAGCTCGTGCGTGCCGTGCTCGAACGCCTGGAGAAGGGCGTCCACGTGCACGTGCGCCGCCACAACACACACGCGATCGGGTTCTGGCAGCACCTCGGGTTCCGGCAGATCGCCGTGGAGGAGAAGCTGGTGCTCGGCCTGCGGCTGTGACCAGACCGGCGGAGACCAGACCGGCGAGGACCAGATCAGCGGGGACCAGACCGGCAGGGACTAGGCCAGCAGGTCCTTGAGCAGCAGGTCGAAGTCGATGACCTCGCGCCCGGACGGCACCACCTGGTAGGTCGACTGCAGGAACCGGTGCAGCTCCTCGGCCGGCAGGTGGAACACCGCGTGCGAGTCCTCGGTCACCAGCTCCAGGACCAGCACGTCACCGTCACCGGGGCGCAGCCGCACGTCACCGAGCCCGGCCGGTGCCAGCACCCCGTCGGCGAGCAGCTCCCGGCCGACGAGCCAGGTGGACTCCTGGTCGCGGGTGTGGAACCGCATCGTCACCGCGTGGGGGTCGTCCGTGCGGTAGTGGAGGTCGACGTCCATGGGTTCGACCGTGCCGTCCGGCCGGATGAACTGGACAACGGTCGCCGTCCCGACTCGGGTCTCGTTGTACATCGCCGATCCTCCTCAGCTCCGAGGTGCTGACGTGGACACGGACGCCGGCCGGGATCGGTTCAACGCGCCCGCCGGGAGTTGCCGCCGAAGCGGAGGTTGCCTGGATCTTCGTCCTGGGTACCGATGTCGCATGACCGTTTACGGCGTCCATGCGTCACATGAGCAGATCCACCCCGCCGAGCTGCTGACCGCGGTGCGCAGGGCCGAGGAGGCCGGCTTCACCGCCGCGATGAGCTCCGACCACTTCGCGCCGTGGAGCGAACGGCAGGGCCAGTCCGGGTACGCGTGGTCGTGGCTCGGTGCCGCGCTGCAGGCGACCGAGCTGCCGTTCGGCGTGGTCACGGCACCGGGGCAGCGCTACCACCCGGCGATCACCGCGCAGGCGATCGGCACGCTCGCCGCCATGTACCCCGGCCGGTTCTGGGCCGCGCTCGGGACGGGTGAGGCGAGCAACGAGCACATCACCGGTGACGGCTGGCCGCGCAAGGACGTCCGCACCCGGCGGCTGGAGGAGTGCGTCGAGGTGATCCGCGCGCTGCTCAACGGCGACGAGGTCAGCCACGACGGCCTGGTCCGCGTCGACCGCGCCCGGCTGTGGACCCTGCCCCGCGAGGTGCCGCAGCTGATCGGTGCCGCCGTGAGCCCCGAGACCGCGCGGTGGTGCGCGTCGTGGGCGGACGGGCTGATCACCGTCAACGCCGCACCGGAACGCCTGCGCGAGGTCGCGGGCGCCTACCGGGACGCGGGCGGGCGCGGCAAGCTGCACCTGCAGGTGCACCTGAGCTGGGCGCAGGACCTCGACACGGCTCGCGCGATCGCGCACGACCAGTGGCGCACGAACGTGTTCCGCCCGCCGGTGTGCTGGGACCTGGAGCTGCCGGAGCACTTCGACGTGGTCGCCGAGAACGTCACGGCCGAGCAGCTCGAAGGCGTCGTCAACATCTCCGACGACCTCAAGTGGCACGCCGAACGCCTGCACGACTACGCCGAGCTGGGCTTCGAGGAGATCTACCTGCACCACGTCGGCCAGGACCTGGTGCCGTTCATCGACGCGTTCGGCGAGCACGTGCTGCCGGAGGTGACGGCATGATCCGCACCTCGGACGTGTGGTGGAAGAACGCCGTCCTCTACTGCCTGGACGTGGAGACCTTCTCCGACAACGGGTTCCGCGGCGCCACCGAACGACTCGACCACCTGCACGCGCTCGGTGTCACCTGCCTGTGGCTGATGCCGTTCTACCCCACGCCCGAGCGCGACGACGGCTACGACATCACCGACTTCTACGCCGTCGACCCGCGCCTCGGCTCGCTGGGCGACTTCGTGGAGTTCGTCCGCGCCGCACGGGACCGCGGCATGCGCGTCATCGCCGACCTCGTCGTCAACCACACGTCCGACCAGCACCCGTGGTTCCACGACCCCGACAAGCGCGACTGGTACGTCTGGGCCGACGAGCCGCCGGAGGACGGGCCGAAGGGCATCACGTTCCCTGACAAGGAGAGCTCGCTGTGGGAGTACTCCGAGGAGGTCGGCAAGTACTACCTGCACCGCTTCTACAAGCACCAGCCCGACCTGAACGTGGCCAATCCCGCCGTGCGCGACGAGATCGCGCGGATCATGGGCTTCTGGACGGAGCTGGGTCTGAGCGGCTTCCGGGTCGACGCCGTCCCGTTCCTGCTGGAGCACCAGGAGCGGTCCGACGCGATCGAGCTGCCCGACCCGCACGACTACCTCACCGACCTGCGGGCGTTCCTCAACCGCCGCAACGGTGAAGCTGTCCTGCTCGGCGAGGTGAACCTGCCGTACAAGGACACGATGGCCTTCTACGGCCAGGGCGTCGGCGACGAGCTGACCATGTGCTTCGACTTCGTCGGCATGCAGGCGATGTACCTGGCGCTGGCGCGGCAGACGAGCGGGCCGCTGGCGAAGGCGCTGCAGGAACGCCCGCAGCCACCGCGTGACGGGCACTGGGCGACGTTCGTCCGCAACCACGACGAGCTGACGCTGGACAAGCTGCCGGTCGACGAGCGCCAGGAGGTCTTCGACGCGTTCGGGCCGGATCCCTCGATGCAGCTCTACGGCCGGGGCCTGCGCCGTCGCCTCCCCGGGATGCTCGACGGGGACCAGCGCCGCATCCGGATGGTCTACAGCCTGCTGTTCACGCTGCCGGGCACGCCGGTGCTCTTCTACGGCGAGGAGATCGGCCTGGAGGAGGACCTGTCGCTCGAAGGCCGGCTCGCGGTGCGCGTGCCGATGGACTGGGAGGAGGCGGGCAAGCAGCGCCACGACCCCGACTCGTTGCTGACGTGGATGCGCAAGCTGGTCGAGCTCTACCGCGAGGCCCCGGAGCTGGCGTGGGGAACCGTGCAGGTGCTCGACGTCGGCGATCCGACCGTGTTCGCCCACCGCGCGGACTGCGACGGTGGCGCGGTGATCGCCCTGCACAACTTCGCCGACCGGGAGGTCACCGTGCGCGTCCCGGTCGACGGGGTGCTCACGGACCTGGCGACGGGCGGCACGGTGAAGCCGGCCAAGACCGGTGCCAAGGTCGACCTGGCGCCCTACGACTGCCGCTGGTTCCGCGTGAATTCTGAATGATACTTGCGGGATCTTGACGCCTCACGTGAAGATATCTTCGAGACAGCGTCGTCGACCGAAGGATTTTCAGGTGAGCGCGTACGGACTGCACCGTGTCCTCGAACCTGCGGGCGTGTTGCCGCAGCAGGCGTGGCGGCTCGACGCGGCACCCGTGCCCGCTGACGACGAGGTCGTCGTCGCGGTCGAGCGGCTCAACCTGGACGCGGCGTCGTTCCGGCAGCTCAGGGAGGCGCACCGGAGTCCGGACGCGGTGCGGCAGGCGGTGCTCGACATCGTCGCCGAGCGCGGCAAGATGCAGAACCCGGTCACGGGCTCGGGCGGCATGCTGTTCGGGACGGTCCTGGAGGTGGGACCGTCCTCGCCGCTCGGGCTCAAGGCCGGTGACCGGATCGCGACGCTGGTCAGCCTCACGCTGACGCCGTTGCGGATCACCGACGGGCTGCAGGACTGGAGCGGCGAGGACGAGCAGGTGCCGTGCCGGGGGACCGCGGTGCTGTTCGGGCGTTCGATCGCGGCCGTGCTGCCTGACGACCTGCCCGCTGAGCTCGCGCTGTCGGTGCTCGACGTGTGCGGTGCGCCCGCGTTGACCGACCGGGTCGTGCGCCGGCACCCCGGCGGTTCCGTGCTCGTGCTCGGGGGCGGGGGCAAGTCGGGATCGCTCTCCCTCGCGGCCGCGCGTCAGGCCGGTGCGTCGCGTCTGGTCGCTTTGGTGCCCACGGAACGTGAAGCGGCACAGGTCCGTGCGGCAGGCCTCGCGGACGAGGTCGTGATCGCGGACGCACGCAACCCCGTCGCCGTCGCCGAAGCCGTGGGCAAGCAGGTCGACGTGACGGTCGTGTGCGTGGACGTGCCGGGGTGCGAGCACGGCGCCATCCTCGCGACCGCCGACGGCGGCACCGTGATCTTCTTCTCCATGGCGACCTCGTTCAGCGCCGCCGCTCTGGGAGCAGAGGGTCTGGCCGCGGACGTCGAGATGCTGGTCGGCAACGGCTATGTGCCAGGTCACGCCGCGTTCGCGCTCGACCTCGTCCGCACCCAGGCGGGTGTGCGGGCGTTGTTCGAGCAGAGGCAGACTGCGTGACGTGAGTACGCAACTTTTGGTCGGCGGCCGCATCTACGCACCGGATGCGACGGCGATGGCCGTCACGGACGGCGTGGTCGTCTGGATCGGACAGGACTCGGTCGGGCGCGCGCTGCACCCGGACGCCGAGGTCGTCGAGCTCGGCGGTGCCTTCGTCGCGCCCGCGTTCGTCGACGCCCACGTCCACGCCACCTCGGCCGGTCTGCTGCTGACCGGTGTCGACCTGACCCGCACGCCGTCGCTGGAGGCGTTGCTGGACCAGGTCCGCAACGCCGAGGGCCCGCTCGTGTGGGGTCATGGCTGGGATGAGACGCGGTGGCCGGAGAACCGCCCTCCGACGCGTGCGGAGATCGACGAGGCGGCGGGCGACAAGAGGGTCTACCTGTCACGCATCGACGTGCACTCGGCACTTGTGTCGTCGAACCTCGTCACGGACGAAACGCGCGCAGCTGACGGTTACTCCGCCGAGGGCCCCCTCGCGCGCGCCGCACACCACCACGTCCGACGCATCGCACGCGACGCCATCACGCCTGAGCAGCGCCGCGAGGCACAGCTGGCGTTCCTGCACCACGCGGCGTCGATGGGCATCGCGTCCGTGCACGAGTGCGCCGGCCCGGACATCTCCGGCGAGGACGACCTGCGCGAGCTGCTGGCGCTGGGCGAGGGCCCGCAGGTCGTGGCCTACTGGGGAGACCACGACCTGCCCGGTGTCCCCGTGCAGGGCCTGGCCGGCGATCACTTCGTTGACGGCGCGATCGGCTCCCGCACCGCCGCGCTTGCCGAGCCGTACGCCGACGCGGACACGTCCGGTGCGCTGTACCTGACCGGCCGGCAGGTCGCCGACCACCTGGTGAAGTGCACGGAGCTGGGCATCCAGGCCGGCTTCCACGTCATCGGCGACGCGGGCATGGCCGCCGTGGTCGAGGGCTTCGCGATCGCCGAGAAGACGCTCGGCACCCCGGCGCTGGCGTCGGCCCGCCACCGCCTCGAACACGTCGAGATGGTCTCGGCCGAACAGGCCCAGCAGCTGGCCGGGTGGGGCGTCATCGCCTCGGTGCAGCCGCTTTTCGACGCCGAATGGGGCGGCCCGACCGGCATGTACGTGCAGCGGCTCGGTGCCGAGCGCGGAGTGGGGCTCAACCCCTTCTCGCGCCTTGCCGCCGCGGGCGTCGTGCTGGCGTTCGGCTCCGACACGCCGGTGACCGCCATCGACCCGTGGGCAGCCGTGAAGGCCGCGGTGCACCACAAGACCGAGGGCTTCGGTGTGTCCCCGCGCGCCGCGTTCACCGCCCACACGCGCGGTGGCTGGCGTGCGGCGGGCGTGGACGACGGCGTGACCGGCACCTTGCAGCCCGGTGCGCCCGCGACGTACGCCGTGTGGGAGACCGGTGACCTCGTGGTGGCCGGGTCCGACGCCCGCGTCCAGCGCTGGTCCACCGACCCGCGGTCGGGCGTGCCCGGCCTGCCCGACCTCACCGGGCCCGCCCCGGTGTGCGTGCGGACCGTGCTGAACGGCCGGACGATCTACGAGAGGAAGTGACTTGATGGCGTTGCTCGACCTCGACCCGAGGGTCGTCGCCACCGCGCGCGAGCTCGCCGCGCGGGCGGCCGAACCCGTGGTGTCCATCGCGAAGGCGCACACCACGGTCGCGGTCGAGCGCGCCACGCTGCGGCTGGCCGGCATCACCGGCGCGGACTCCACCCACCGCGCCGGTGACGTGCCGTGGGTCAACCGCGTGATCGACACGGTCCGCGAGCAGTGCGGGCTGGAGCACGGGGTGGTGCTGCCCGCGTTCCACGCCCTGCGGCAGCACAACCTCGCGAGCCTGATCGAGCTCGCCGAGGCCACCGCCGCCGGGCAGGTCCAGTTCTCAATCCCCACTGGCAGGGACCTGAACGCAGTTAAGAAGGCCGCCACCTCCGCCATCACCAAGGGCCTCAAGACGGTCGACCGCAACCGCGTCCAGCGCGAGAAGCTGGTGCAGAAGTGGGGCGACCCCGCGCAACGCCCGTGGATCTACCTGATCGTCGCGACCGGCGACATCGACGAGGACGTCGTGCAGGCGCAGAACGCCGCCCGCGCCGGCGCCGACGTCATCGCCGTGATCCGCTCCACCGGCCAGTCGCTGCTGGACTACGTCCCGGAAGGCGCCACGCACCACGGGTTCGCGGGCACCTACGCCACGCAGGAGAACTTCCGGATCATGCGCGCGGCGCTGGACGACGTGTCGAAGGAGGTCGGCCGGTACGTGCGGCTGACCAACTACGCGTCCGGCCTGTGCATGCCCGAGATCGCCGTCCTGGCCGGGTTGCAGCGGCTCGACATGATGCTGAACGACTCGATGTACGGCATCCTGTTCCGCGACATCAACCCGATCCGCACGTTCGTCGACCAGCGGTTCTCCCGCCAGGTCCACGCGCGCGCCGGCATCATCATCAACACCGGCGAGGACAACTACCTCACCACCGCGGACGCCGTCGAGGCCGCCCACACCGTGACGGTGTCCCAGCTGCTCAACGAGCACTTCGCCCACGAGGCGGGACTGCCCGACCACCTGCTGGGCCTCGGGCACGCGTTCGAGATCAACCCGAAGGTGCCCGACTCGTTCCGGCTGGAGCTCGCGCACGCGCTGCTGGCCCGCGAGCTGTTCCCGGACGCGCCGCTCAAGTGGATGCCGCCGACCAAGCACATGACCGGCGACGTGTTCAACGGCTACCTGCTGGACGGGTTCTTCAACCTCGCGGGTGTCCTCACCGGACAGTCCATCCTGCTCGTCGGTATGATGACCGAGGCGGTCGTGACGCCGTTCCTGTCCGACCGCGACCTCGCGCTGCAGAACGTCCGGTACGTGCTCAACGCGGCCGGCAGTCTCGCGGAGGACTTCCGGCCGGCACCGGACGGGTTGATCGTCAAGCGCGCGCACCAGGTGCTGGGCGAGGCGGTGGACCTGCTGGAGCGCATCGTCGGCGACGGGCTGCTCAACGCGATCGCCGACGGCACGTTCGGCCTGATGAAGCGCCCGGCCGACAAGGGCAAGGGCGCGGACGGCGTGGTCGAGAAGGCCCCCGAGTACTTCAACCCGGCTTCGGACCTGCTGGAGGCCTCGAATGTCTGACGCGAAGAGGTACGTCCGGCCCTACGGCGACACGACCGGCGACGGCATGGTCCAGACGTCGTTCACGCTGCCGATCCCGTTCGGTCCCAAGGCGGACGGCGCGGCGCAGCAGCTCGCGAACAGGATGGGCATGGACCCCGCGATGGTGGTCCACTCGCACCCCATCGGCGACGACTTCACGTTCTTCGTCGTCTACGGCTCGGTCAAGCACCTCGTGGACCTCGACGAGGTCAAGGTCGTCGAGCGCGAGTACCCGCTGCTGTCACCGGCCGAGGTGAACACGACGCTGAAGAAGGTGTTGCGGCGCAAGCTGGTCGTCGTCGGCGGCTGCATCGGCACGGACGCGCACACGGTCGGCATCGACGCGATCCTCAACATCAAGGGCTTCGCCGGCGAGAAGGGTCTGGAGTACTACCGCGAGCTGAAGGTCGTGAACCTCGGCGCGCAGGTGAGCGTTCCGGAACTGGTGCGGTCCGCCCGCGCCGAGAAGGCCGACGCGGTGCTGGTCTCCCAGGTGGTGACGCAGCGGGACGCGCACATCCTGAACACGCAGGAGATGTCGGCGGCGTTCCGCGAGGCGATGGGGGACCGGCGGCCGCTGCTGGTGGCGGGCGGCCCGCGGTTCGACCCGCTGATGGCGGCCGAGCTGGGGGTTGACCGGGTTTTCTCCCGGGGTACCACTCCGGGTGAGGTCGCGAGCTACCTGGTGCACGCGATGCAGGAGAAAAAGGGGGTCGCCGCGTGAGCGGGGCTTTGGTCGAAGGTTTCACCGTGGCACACCGGCGTTACGTGCCGCACTCGCACGCGCATTACGGCGGCAGCCTCGTCGACGGTGCCTACGGGCTCGGCATGTTCGGTGACGTCGCCACCGAGATGCTCATCCACACCGACTCCGACGAGGGCCTGTTCGCGGGTTACAGCTCCGTGGAGTTCGTCGCGCCCATCCAGGCCGGCGACGTCATCGAGGCCGTGGCGACGCTGGTGCGCATCGGGAAGCGATCGCGGGAGATCGAGTTCGAGGCCCGCGTGGTGTGCCGTTCGGCGCCCGAACGCGGCCCTTCCGCGGCGGACGCGCTGGCTGAGCCGATCGTCGTAACGCGCGCCCGCGGCACCGTGGTCGCGCCGAAACCCGCGGAGTAGCAACAAGAACCGCGGGTGTGGACCGACATCGAACGCCCGCACGCCCCAGCTCGACCCGGCAAGACGGCTCCTGTCCCGGCGCCGCCTTGCCGGGTCTGTCCGGCCGTCGCTCTCCGTGAAGATGAGAGCGGTTCAGCCCAATTCCGGTTCGGCCTGAATTAAACCCGCAACCTCTGCCGCCCTCGCCCGTTGGTCAACACAGAGGTAGCTACAAGCGGGGAGGAACGGCGCAGTGAAGATCGACCACCACGGGGAGACACCCCCGTACGAGCAGGTGCGTGTGCACTACGCACACGCCATCGCAAACCGCGAACTGCCGGTCGGCGCCAAACTGCCCACAGTGCGCGCGCTCGCGAAAGACCTGGGCCTTGCGGTGAACACTGTCGCTCGCGCCTACCGCGAGCTGGAGGAAGCGGGACTCGTGGAAACACGAGGCCGGGCGGGCACCGTGGTCAGCGCGAACGGTGACAGCAACCGCGAGCGGGTGCGTTCGGCAGCGCACGCCTATGCGTCGATGTCGGCCGAGTTGGGACTGTCGAGAGAAGAGGCGCTGGAGATCGTGCGGGCGGCGTTCCGGGCCTGATGGGGCCGGACGTGCCGGTCGGGCCACCGGCGTCGGGGTAAGGGGCCACTGGCCTCGGGTGCGGATGCCACGCGTCAGGCGGGACCTTGAGTGTCTGAAAGGACGTCAGGAGCCTAGATGCGGGTCGTGGGCAGCGGCAGTGCGCTCATCGCGTGAACGACGCGAGCGCAAGGCCCCGCCCACCCTGGGGGCAGACCGCCCACCTCCACCCACCATAGCGAGAATCCGCGCGTGTCAAGCCCGCGGCTCGCGAACCTGTGGACAACCGAAGCCCTGTGGACAAGTCGCGAGCCACGCCCGAATCGTGAACCGGGCGTTCGGCGAGGTGTCGCCACGGGCCCGGACGAACCGCCGTGCCCGCCCGAGTCAGGGCGGGCATGGACGCCGGCGTCGACAACGCGGTGGCCGCTTGGAATGACGACATCGCGCTCACCCAGTTGAGCCGCGATGCGCCCGTCGTGCTCGACACCGCGGGTCTGGCCAGAGGTGGAACACCGCCGTCACGGCCAGTTCATCATGCTGCGGGCGCCGCGTGGCCGAGTAGTCGTATCTGTATGCCTGCCTGCTCCAAGCAGGTGATCACGACCGCCACGAACGTGCACGCCACTCACCCGTTTGCGGACCCTCTTACCTGCCCTTATGCGGTTAGGCTGCCCCGTGAACCGCAGATAACTGACTCATCAGTCAACTTAGGGGTGGGAGATGGTGCGGACCGTCCGGGACGGCCTGCGGCGCACGGCTGAACAGGACCAGTTCGTCGAGCTCGCCAGGCAGTTCGCGGCGGAGGAGATCCGCCCGCGGGCCCGCGCCGTGGACGAGGCGGACACCGAGTCGCCGCTCGACCTGTGGGAGAAGGCGTCGCGGCTGGGGCTGACGACGTTCATGATCCCGGAGGAGTTCGGCGGCGGCGGGATCACCGACCTCACCACCCAGGTGCTCGTCCAGCAGGAGCTGTGCCACGGCGACATCGGCATCGGCAACCTGCTCACGTCCAACGGCTTCTTCAGTGCTCCGATCGACCACCTCGGCACCCCTGAGCAGCAGAAGCGCTTCCTCGGTCCACTCGGGACGGACCTGCCGCCGTTGACCGCCGTCGCGGTCACCGAGCCGGGCGCCGGCTCCGACGCGGCGAGCATCCGGACCTCGGCGCGGCGCGACGGCGACTCCTACGTCCTCAATGGACAGAAAACGTGGATCTCCAACGCCCCGTACGCCGCGATGTTCGTGATCTTCACGACCGTTGATCCCTCCTTGCGTTCCCGTGGTGTCACGGCATTCGTGGTGCCGCGCGACACGCCCGGCCTGACCGTCGGGCCGCCGTTCCGGAAGATGGGGCAGCGGGCGATCGTGAACGCGGAGGTGTTCCTCGACGACGTGCGCGTGCCCGCCGAGAACCGGCTCGGCGAGGAGGGGCAGGCGTTCTCGGGCCTGATGCGGACGTTCGACGCCTCCCGAATCCTGATCGGCGCCGCCTGCACGGGTCTGGCACGCGCGGCGCTGGACTTCGCTTCCGCCTATGCCGCTGAACGCGTGCAGTTCGGCGTTCCGATCCTGCGGCACCAGGCCGTGGCGTTCCGGTTGGCCGAGATGGCCACGCGCGTCGACACCGCACACCTGCTGACGCTGCGGGCCGCTGCGCTGTACGACGCGGGGGAGGCGGTCGCGCAGGAGTCCGCGATGGCGAAACTCGTCGGTTCCGAGAACGCGATGTGGTGCACGCACGCGGCCGTGCAGACGTTGGGCGGCTACGGCTACTCCCGCGAGTACCCCGTCGAGCGCTGGATGCGCGACGCCAAGCTGGAGGAGATCGAGGAAGGCACCTCGGACATCCAGCGCCTGATCATCTCGCGCGGGCTGGGTGCCAGGTGATCTTCTCCGATCCGTCGTCCGTCGCGGTGGTGGGGGCGAGTGACGACCCGGCGAAGTGGGGGCATTGGCTGGCGCGCGGTGCGTTGACCGGCAGCGACCGCCGGGCCGTGCACCTGGTGAACCGCGGTGGCGGGGCGGTGCTGTCGCGGCCGACCGTGCGGACGCTGTCGGAACTGCCAGAGGCGCCGGAGCTGGTGGTGCTCGCCGTGCCTCCCCAGCACGTCGCCGCGGTGGTGGACGAGGCTCTGGCGTTGGGAACGCGCGGTTTCGTCGGGATTCCGTCGGCGATGGACGAATGCGTGGTCGCGCGCATCCGTGCGGCGGGGGCGCGGCTGCTCGGGCCGAACTGCCTGGGCGTGTACGACGCGGCGACGTCGCTGCACCTGGCGTGGGGGCGGTTCCAGCCCGGTTCGCTGGGGGTGGTGTCGCAGAGCGGGCAGGTGGGCCTGGAGATCGCCGGACTCGCCGCGGCCGCCGGGCTCGGGGTGTCGCGGTTCGTGTCGGTCGGCAACCAGGTCGACGTGACGGCCGCGGAAGCGTTGCTGGACCTGGTCCCGCATGAGTTGACCGCTGTGGTCGGGGTGTACCTGGAGAGCTTCGGGCCCGGGATGCTGACCGCCCTGTTGGAGCTCCGGTCGGCCGGGAAACCCGTTGTGCTGCTGACGGTCGGTGCTTCCGCTGCCGCACGGGACGCCGCACTGTCGCACACCGGCGCACTGGTGTCCTCTTTGGACGTCGTGGACGCCGCGTGCCGCCGGTCCGGGGCCGTGCGGGTGGCGACGCCGGCTGCCCTGGTGGACGTTGCCGCTGTGGTGACGCGAGGGGTGCCGCGCGGAACGCGGGTCGGGATTCTCGCGGACTCCGGCGGGCAGGGGGCGATCGCGGCGGATCTCGCGGTGGGTGCGGGGCTCGTGGTGCCTGCTCTGGCCGCCGTGGGCGGGCTGCCGGCCGGTGTGTCGGCGCGCAACCCGATCGACCTGGCCGGGGCGGGGGAGCAGGACCTGGAGAACTACGCCCGTGCCGTCGAGGTGCTGGTGCGCGGTGGTGAGGTCGACTCGGTCGTGTTGTCCGGCTACTTCGGCAGTTACGGTGCGGACACGCCTTGCCTGGAGTCCACCGAGGTCGCCGTCGCCGCCCGGATCTGTTCGCTGGCAAGGGAGACCGGCGTTCCGGTCGTCGCCCACTGCATGTGCGCCGACTCCGCCGCGGTTCGTGCTCTGCGTGCCGGTGGCGTGTCCGTTCAGCACACGATCGAGCGCGTTGTGGGTGCTCTCGGTAACGCTGCTCGCTTCGGTACCTCTGCCGCAGCCGGGGCCGGGCTGTTCAGCGGCCAGGAACTGTCGGTGCCGGCTGGAAGAATTGAAGCTGGGGGACCCCCTGCGGGGGACCCCTGCGTGAGCACGCGCAAGAGACCGGGGAGCGCGTACCGGCCAGGCTACCTGGCAGCTCGTGAGCTGCTGGACTTCGTCCGCTTCCCTCGCGCCCACGCCGTGACCACAGCCGCAGAGGCCCGCGCCACCCCGCTCACCGCCCCGTTCGCGCTCAAGGCCGACTGGCTGGCGCACAAGACCGAGCACGGCGGCGTTCAGACCGGTCTCACCGACCCGGCCGCCGCCTTCGAGGAGATGGAGGCCCGCTTGGGTCCCGGCACGTACGTCCTCGAAGAGATGGACACCCGCCCGAACACCGTCGAGCTGATCATCGGCGCCCGGCGTGACCACTCGTTCGGCCCAGTGGTCCTCGTCGGGGCCGGCGGCATCCACGCGGAGCTGCACCGCGACACCGCCCTCGAACTGGCACCCGTCACCCCGGCCACCGCTCACACCATGCTCAACCGCCTGCGGTCCGTACCGCTGCTGCGCGGCTGGCGCGGCGCACCACCCGTCGACCTCGTCGCTCTGACCCAGGTCATCACGTCCCTCTCCCGGCTCATCGCCACCCGTCCCGACCTGGCGGAGATCGAGCTGAACCCGGTGCGCGTCGGCCCGGACGGCGTGGTGGCCGTGGACGCGCTGATCACCCCCGCCGATGCCGCGCTGACCGAGTCGGACGACCAGCAGGTGGCCTGATCGTCCTGTCCTGTCCGGAAATGCCGGGAGGACGCGCGGGAACAGCAGAGGTGTGGCGCGGAATAAGCGGCGCGTCGGCGACGTTGTCTGCTACAGTCCGGGTAGGCAGTGCGCCGCAGAGCGCATGTAAGCACCTACCAGCTGCTGGACCATCCGAAGTCCGCAGCGAACCAGCCCCCAGCTTCTGAACGCTGGCGGACCCACATCTGCAGCGCTTTCCCACGCACACGAGGCGGGGCGGACGAGCGCATCTGCACGCAACCCTCCCGAAAGGACAGACCGATGCACATCGGTGTACTCGACGTACGCAACAACAAGGCTTTCCTCCTCGACGGACCGGTCGTGCCGCAGCAGCTCGTGCGGCAACACGACCTGCGCAGGGGCGACCGGGTCACGGGGGAGGCGCACGACGGCAAGCTCACGTCGGTCGACACGGTCAACGGGCGCAAGCCGCACCGGCGGCCCAGGTTCGAGGAGCTGACGCCGCTCTACCCCAACGAGCGGCTGCGGTTGGAGCACGACCCCGAGGAGCTCACCAGCAGGGCGATCGACCTGGTCATGCCGGTCGGCAAGGGGCAGCGGGCGTTGGTCGTGGCGCCGCCCAAGGCCGGCAAGACGATGGTGCTGCAGCACATCGCGCAGGCGGTGGCCAAGAACAACCCCGAGTGCCACCTCATGGTCGTGCTCGTCGGGGAACGGCCGGAGGAGGTCACCGACATCCGCACCACGGTGCCGGGGGAGATGTTCACCTCGACGTTCGACGAGCACCCGCGGGAGCACATCGCCACGGCGGAGCTCGCCATCGAACGGGCCAAGCGGCTCGTCGAGGACGGGCAGGACGTGGTGGTGCTGCTGGACTCGCTGACCAGGCTGGGGCGGGCGTACAACCTCGCGGCGCCCAGCGGCGGGCGGATTCTGAGCGGGGGCATCGAGGTCGGGGCGCTCAACCCGCCGAAGAAGTTCCTCGGGTCCGCCCGCAACATCGAGGAGGGCGGCAGCCTCACGATCTTCGCCACGGCGCTCGTGGAGACCGGGTCGGTGGGCGACACGGTGATCTTCGAGGAGCTCAAGAGCACCGGCAACGCCGAGCTCAAGCTCGACCGCAAGGCCGCGCAGCGGCGGGTCTTCCCCGCGATCGACCTGCACCAGTCCGGCACGCGCAAGGTGGAGCTGCTGGTGTCCGGACAGGAGCTCGCCGTCACCAACGCCGTGCGCAGGGCCATGGCCGACCGAGACGTCGACGTGCTGCTCGACGGACTGCGCAAGACCCAGGGCAACGCCGAGTTCCTGCGCCAGATGTCGAGGTGAACCGGCCGTCGGCCAAGATGGGGGAATGAGCTTCCTGCAGGTCACGTGGACCGATCCGGCCACGGGCGCGCGCGGCTACCTCGTCGTCGACCGGTTGGTGCGCGGGGTGTGCAGCGGGGGACTGCGCATGCGGGCCGGGTGCACGCTGGACGAGGTGCGCGGGCTCGCGGAGGGCATGACGGCCAAGGAGGCCCTCAACTACGACCCCGGCGCGCGGTACGTGCCGCTCGGGGGTGCCAAGGGCGGCATCGACTTCGACCCGTACGACCCGCGTGCGTTCGACGTGCTCACGGCCTACCTCTACGCGATGTCGCCGTACATCGAGCGGTTCTGGACCACGGGGGAGGACCTGGGGCTGCGGCAGTCCACGATCGACGCCGCCATCGAGAAGATCGGGTTGCAGTCGTCCATCCAGGCCGTGTACCCGCTGCTGGACGACGAACACCAAGCGCGGCAACGACTTCAGGACGCCTTCGCGGTCACGGTCGACGGCGTCGGCCTCGACGAGCTGGTCGGCGGGTACGGCGTCGCGACGGCCGCGCTGGAAGGGATCGAACGGCTTCGGCTCAGCAACCCCACCGCGTTCGTCCAGGGGTTCGGCTCCATGGGCGGCGCCACGGCCCGCTACCTCGCCAGGGCCGGGGTGAAGGTCGTCGGGCTCGCGGACGTCCACGGGGTGGTGGCCAACCCGGCCGGGCTCGACGTGGAGGCGCTCCTGCTGACCCGCGACGCCCACGGCGGCATCGACCGCTCCGAGCTCGCCGCGGACGACGTGCGGCTCGACCGGGACCGGTGGCTCGACGTCGAGGCGGACGTGCTCGTGCCCGCCGCGACGAGCTATGCGATCGACGAGCACAACGCGTGCGAGGTGAAGGCACGGCTGGTCGTCGAGGCGGCGAACATGCCGATCACCAGGGAGGCAGAGGACCTGCTCGGCGCGCTGGTCATCCCGGACGTCGTCGCGAACTCGGCGACCAACTCGTGGTGGTGGTGGACGTTGTTCGGCGACATCGAGCCCACGGCCGAGTCGGCGTTCGCGAAGATCGACGAGAACATGCGCCGGCTGGTCCGGCAGGTCGTCGGCGCGCCCCGGCCGCGGGCCGCCGCCGCACAGCTCGCCGCTGCTGCCGTTCGGGAGATCGAAAAGCGGTTCTGAAGCCGTACACTCGGCGCATGCCCGGCCTGCAGCACACCGTGACGATCGCTGCCCCGCCCGCCAAGGTCTGGGAGGTGGTCTCCGACGTCGAACGCTGGCCGGAGCGGATTCCCACGGTCGACAGCGTCGAACGGCTCGACGCCGGCCCGCTGGCGGTCGGGTCGCGCACCCGGCTGGTGCAGCCGCGGCTGTCGCCCGCCGTCTGGACGGTCACCGAGCTGACCGAGGGCACCTCGTACACCTGGCAGTCGCGGTCAGCGGGCGTCACGGTCACCGCCGCGCACGTCGTCGAACCGCTGGCCGACGGCAGCAGGCTCACCCTCACGCTGACCATGTCAGGGCTGATGGCCGGTGTCGGCTGGCTGCTCACCCGGTCGCTGACCAGCCGGTACGTCAAGGCCGAGGCCGCCGCCGTCAAGACCGCCGTGGAGTGACGGCTCAGCCCAGCGGGCCGAACAGCCACGCACCGGGACCGTTCGGGTCGTCGGAGAAGTAGAACGCCCTGAGCGCGGCCAGCAGGTCCTCGCCGCTGACCAGTCCGTCGCCATCGCCGTCGAGCCGGGTGAACCCGGCGCGCGCGTCGGCGGGGCGCACGTTCAGCAACGCCCCACTCGCGCGCACGTACTCGTCCACGCCGAGGTGGCCATCGCCGTCGTGGTCCGCCACGGCCATCAGCGCGTCCACGAACGGCACGTACGCGTCGTCGAACACCTCGGGGCGTTCCAGCAGGCCGGCGACGAACGCCGTCTTGTACTCGGTGAGGCTGACCAGGTCGTCGTCGTTGGTGTCGGTCACGGCGGAGAGGTGGTCCCACGCGGCCAGGAGCTGCTCGCGGAACCGCTTCGCCCGCAGGTCGTCGGCGGCCAGGCCGAACTCGCCGGTCGTGCGCGCACCGGCGAGCTCGAAGTCCGCGCGTTCGACGCAACCGTCCTGGTCGCTGTCGTAGGTCTCGAACCTGCGGGTCAGCTTGCGGTCCAGGAACGGCGTGATCTCCATGCGCCTGTTTACCCGCTCAGCGCTTCTTGACGCGCGCCGGGGCCCCCACGTAGTCGGCCAGGTGCTCGCCGGTCAGCGTCGAGCGGCCGGCCACCAGGTCCGCGGGCGTGCCCTCGAACACGACCTTGCCACCGTCGTGGCCGGCTCCGGGCCCCAGGTCGACGATCCAGTCGGCGTGCGCCATCACGGCCTGGTGGTGCTCGATCACGATGACCGACTTGCCGGAGTCGACGAGCCGGTCCAGCAGGCCCAGCAGCTGTTCGACGTCGGCCAGGTGCAGGCCGGTGGTCGGCTCGTCCAGCACGTAGACGCCGCCCTTGTCGGCCATGTGCGTGGCGAGCTTGAGGCGCTGGCGCTCACCGCCGGACAGCGTGGTCAGCGGCTGGCCCAGCGACAGGTAGCCCAGGCCCACGTCGTTCAGCCGGTCCAGGATCGCGTGCGCGGCGGGCGTGCGGGCCTCACCGGAGCTGAAGAACTCCACCGCCTCCGCGACCGGCATCGCCAGCACCTCGGAGATGTCCTTGCCGCCGAGCTTGAACTCCAGCACCGCCTGGTCGAACCGCTTGCCCTCACACACGTCGCACGGCGACTCGATCGTGGCCATGATGCCCAGGTCGGTGAACACCACACCGGCGCCGTTGCAGTTCGGGCACGCGCCCTCGGAGTTCGCGCTGAACAACGCCGGCTTCACGCCGTTGGCCTTGGCGAACGCCTTGCGGATCGGCTCCAGCAGCCCGGTGTAGGTGGCCGGGTTCGACCGGCGCGAACCCTTGATCGGGGTCTGGTCCACCACGATCGCGCCGGAGTCCTTCGGCATCGACTGGTGGATGAGCGACGACTTGCCCGACCCCGCCACACCGGTCACGACGGTCAGCACGCCGAGCGGGATGTCGACCGACACGTCGCGCAGGTTGTTCTTCGACGCGCCGCGGATGGACAGCGTCCCGGACGCCTTGCGCACCGACGGCTTGAGCTCCGCCCGGTCGTCCAGGTGCCGTCCGGTCACGGTGCCGCTGGCGCGCAACCCCTCCAGCGTGCCCTCGAAGCAGATCGTGCCGCCGTCGCGGCCGGCGCCGGGACCGATGTCGACGACGTGGTCGGCGATCGCGATCGTCTCCGGCTTGTGCTCGACCACGAGCACGGTGTTGCCCTTGTCGCGCAACCGCAGCAGCAGGTTGTTCATCCGCTGGATGTCGTGCGGGTGCAGGCCGATCGTCGGCTCGTCGAACACGTAGGTCACGTCGGTCAGCGCGGACCCGAGGTGCCGGATCATCTTCACGCGCTGCGCCTCACCGCCGGACAGGGTGCCGGCGGGGCGGTTGAGCGAGAGGTAGCCCAGTCCGATCTCGACGAACGAGTCGAGCGTGTGCACCAGCTTCTCGACCAGCGGCGCCACGGACCTGTCCTCCAGCCCGCGCATCCAGTCGGCCAGGTCGCTGATCTGCATGTCGCACAGGTCCGCGATGGACACACCCCTGATCTTCGACGACCGCGCGGCCTCGGTGAGCCGGGTGCCGCCGCAGTCGGGGCAGGTGCCGAACGTCGCCGCACGGTCCACGAACGCCCGGATGTGCGGCTGCAGCGCCTCGCGGTCCTTCGACAGCATGGACTTCTGCAGCTTCGGGACCAGGCCCTCGTAGGTCAGGTTGATGCCGTTGACCTTGATCTTGACCGGTTCCCGGTAGAGGAAGTCGTGCAGCTCCTTCTTGCTGTACTCGGCAATCGGCTTCGCCGGGTCGATGAACCCGGACTGCGTGAACGTCTGCACCGTCCACTGGTTGTCGACGTTGTAGCCGGGCACCTTGATCGCGCCCTCGAGGATCGACTTCGACGAGTCGTAGACCTCGGTCAGGTCGATGTCGGAGACCTGACCGCGGCCCTCACAGCGCGGGCACATGCCGCCGGTGATGGAGAACTCGCGGCGCTCCTTGACCTTCTGGCCTGCCTTCTCGATCGTCACCGCGCCCGCGCCGCTGATCGACGCGACGTTGAACGAGAACGCCTGCGGGCCGCCGACGTGCGGTGCGCCCAGGCGGCTGAACAGGATGCGCAGCATGGCGTTGACGTCGGTCGCGGTGCCCACTGTGGAACGCGGGTCGGCGCCCATCCGCTGCTGGTCCACCAGGATCGCGGTGGTGATCCCCTCCAGGAGGTACACCTCCGGCCGCGGCAGGGTCGGCATGAACCCCTGGATGAACGCGCTGTAGGTCTCGTTGATCAGCCGCTGCGACTCCGCGGCGATCGTGCCGAACACGAGCGAGCTCTTGCCCGAACCGGACACGCCGGTGAAGACCGTCAGCCGCCGCTTGGGGATCTCGACGTCGACGTCCTTCAGGTTGTTCACCCGCGCGCCCCGCACGCGGATCATGTCGTGGGTGTCGGCCTCGTGCGCGTTGGTGGCGGCCGCTCTCCTGGAGGTCATGGCGACAAGCTAACTCGCAGACCCCCGTCCCGCGCTTCTCGATTCCTGACTGATCACTCGCGGCAGCGGTAGTGGTAGGTGCACAGCTCGCGGAACCCCGACCGCTCGTAGAGCCGGAACGCCGACTTGTTGGCCTTTTCCATCTGCAGGTACATGTGGTTCGACTCGCGTGCGGCCGCCCATGACGCCAGCGCGGCGAGCACGGACCGTGCCGCGCCTTGGCCCCGTGCGTGCGGAAGCGTCGCCATGCCGAACACGCCGGCCCACCCGTTGTCGGCCACCACACGCCCCACGGCGACCACCTCGTCGTCGACCTCCGCGTAGGCGTACGCGCTCGGTGCCTCCACACGGCTGAGCAGCTCGCGTTCTGCTTCGACGTCGCGTGTCGTCACCTCGTGCCACGCCGCGAGCCAGCCGTCGTCCGGCCGGGTCGTCACGGCACCGGCGTCCGCGTGCGCCTGGCGGAGCACGTCGGCGGTCGACGCGATCTGCAACGACATGTCGTGACCCCGCGCGTACCCGCGGCCGGCCAGCCGGGCGTCCAGGTCGTCGGCGCACACGCCCGGCGTGATCTGGAACCGCACCGGGGCACCGCGGCCCGCGCAGAACTCCTCGGCGACCTCGACCCGGTCCTCGCGGTCGTGCGGCAGGACCGCGCTCACCCACCAGGCGTCGTCGGGGGAATGGCGCAGCCACCAGCCACCGGCCTCTTCGACGTGCGCGGCCGGCTGAGCCCGTGCCGCGTACTCCTGCAGCGTCTTGAGCAGCACGTCAGTCCAACGACCCCAGCAGCCAGTTGCCGGCCGCCGCGGGGTCCTCGGAGAAGTAGAACTCCCGGATGGCCGCCAGCAGCGCGTGCGTGCACAGCAGGCCGTCGTCGTCGGAGAGCAGGTCGTGGATCATCCGGGCATCGGCCTCGGAGAGGTTCATCAACGCGCCGGTCCACTTCACGTGCTCGTCGACGGTCAGCTTGCCGTCGCCGTCCCCGTCGGCGATCGCCATCACCGCGTCCAGGAACGGCACGTACCCCTCGTCGAACGACTCCGGTGTCTCCAGCAGGCCGTCCGCGAACGCCTTCTTGTACTCGTCCACGCTGATCCGGCCGTCGCGGTCGGTGTCAGCGGCCAGCGAGAGCTGCTGCCACAACCCGGTCAGCGTCGCGCGGAATCGCACCGCCCTCGGCTCATCGTCACCCAGACCGAACGCCCTCGTGGTGCGCAGTCCCGCGGTGGTGAAGTCATCGCACCCGATGAACCCGTCGCCGTCGGCGTCGTAGGTGCGGAACCGACGGGCCAGCTTGCGGTCCAGGAAGGCGGTGATCTCCATGGGCATCCTTCTACCGCATTTCGAACACGCCCTCCACCACCTGCTCTTTCACGCACGGCGCGACCCACGCGCCGTGCTGCTGCGCGTGGGTCTGACGAGGGCGTCGATCAATAGCCGCGGCTGGGCATGATCACCCACAGCACGAGGTAGACGACGAACTGAGGTCCGGGCAGGAGGCACGACAGCACGAACAGAAGGCGCACCGTGCTCGCCTTCATGCCCCACCGCTGGGCGAGCCCCGCGCACACACCTGCGATCATCCGGTTGGTCCTGGGCCTGCTCAAAGCAACTGTCGTGGTCATAGCTCCACAATGCTCCCGCCGGTCCGTTCGTTGCATCAGGGACAGCCCTGGGATACCCCTGACAACTGGTCGACGAACCTCAGGCACGTGGCGCGCATGGTGTCGACGGTCATGGACCTGGACCCGGCGAGCACCTGCAGCGCCAGCCCGTCAAGCATGCTGACCAGCATGTTCGCCAGCTCCACCGGGTCGTCACCGGTCCGGATCTCCCCGGTGTCCTGGCCGTCGCGGAAGATGCTCGCGACGATCTCGCGCCACTCGCCGTAGAAGCGCTCGTTGAGCTCCTGCAGCTCGGGGCTGCGGATCGCCTCGACCCACAGCTCGGCCCAGATCTTCCACGCCTCGACCGTCTCCGCGCCCTGCGGCAGGTAGGACTCGACGACCATGCGCAGCCGCGACAACGGCGGCTCGTCGGACTCGAGGATCCAGCGGCGGCGCTTGAGCGACTGCTCGAAGCAGTGCTCGAACGCGGCGTCGGTGAGCTCGCGCTTGGTCTCGAAGTAGTAGTGGACCGTGCCGCCGGACACGCCGGCGTCTCTGGCCACGTCGGACACCCGGAGGTGGCGGAAGCCCTCGGCGGCGATCACCTTGCAGGTGGACGCGAGGATCTGCGCCTTGCGTTCGGCTTCCACGCTTGGACGGGGCATCCGTCACCTCCATGATTTGCTTCGAGACCTTACCGAAGCAACGCGCGCAGCCGGCGCTTGTCGACCTTTCCCACCTGCGTCAGCGGCAGACGGGGTACGACCGTGACGCCACGTGGTGCATAGAGATCGCCCAGTTCGGCGACAACGGCCTGCTCCACCTCGTGGAGGTCGAGCTCGTGGCCGTCCTCCAGCACGACGAACAGGTGCACCGCCTCGCCCCACCTCTCGTCCGGTGCCGCCACCGCCGCGGCCTGCCGGACGCCGGGCAGCGTCACGAGGAAGTCGTCGAGCAGCCGCGAGTAGACGTTGTCGGAGGTGCGGCCGGTGACGATCACGTCCTTGCTGCGGTCGTCGAGGTAGAGGTAGCCGTCCTCGTCGAAGTGGCCCACGTCGCCGGTGTTCAGCCAGCCGTCGCTGGTCTCGCTCAGCGGCGGCTCGCCCCAGTAGCCGCGCATGACGTGCGGGCCGCGCACCCACACGTCGCCGTCGCGCACCTCGACCTCCATGTCCGGGTTGGGCTTGCCGACGGTGCGCAGCGTGTGCGGCTTCGCGAGGTCGACGGCCGTCGCGGGCATGAACGCGATCGCCATGGCCTCGGTCATGCCGTAGCCCTGGTACACCACCGGCCCCCAGCGCTCGACCGCCTGCCGGAGGCGTTCCGGTGCGAGCGGGGAACCGCCGAGGCCGATGCTGAGGAACTGCGGTCCCGGGCAGTCCGGGTGGTCCAGCACCTCGTACATCATGGGCGGCACGAAGAACGTCGCGTTGACCTGCTCGTCGCGGGCGAGCCGCACGAACGCGTCCGCGTCGAACACCGAGGGGCCGAGCACGAGCTTCGAGCCGGTGACCAGCGCCCCGACCGAGGCGCCGGCACCGCTGCCGTGCGTGATGAGCGTGCTGCACAGCATGGTGAGCGACGGCGTGTGGCCCAGCGCCTCCCAGCGGCTCGTCGAGCGCGGGCCGTGGACGGCGAGCTTGGGCAGACCGGTGGTGCCGCCGGTGTAGCTGACCGTGGTGAAGTCCGGCGCCGGGGTTCGCTCGACCGGGTCGCCGGGCAGCTCCGCGAGGTCCCAGCCGGTGAGGCGGGTGCTGAAGCCGGGGTCCACGACGACCGCCGCGACCTCCGCCTTCTCGATCAACGCCGCCAGCTCGCGCTGACCCGGCTCCGGTGGCACGTACACGAGCCGGGCGCCCAGCAGGTGCACGGCCACGGTGAGCAGCAGCGCCTCCGGGGTGTTGCCGATGAACACCGCCACGCCGTCACCCCGGCCGATCCCGCGCCGGGCCAGCCCGTCGGCCAGCCGGAACACCAGGTCACGGGCCTGGCCGCGGGTCAGGCGGGTGTCGCCGCCGATCACCGCCTCCCGTTCCTGCCCGGTCGCGAGGCGGTTGAGGACGAGGTCGACGTAGGTCATGGACCCTGTCTACTCCGGCTCCTCGTAGGCTGAACGGGTGGTAGCACCCCCGATGGCGCCCGATTCGCCAGAATCGCCGGAAAAGCCCGCCCGTCGCAAGCGGTTCAGCGGGTCCGTGCTGCTGCGCGTGCTCCTCGCCGTCGCCGGTGGCGTGCTGGTCTACCTGAGCTTCCCGCCGCGGCCGCTGTGGTTCCTGGCGCCGGTCGGGTTCGCCGTGCTCGCGTACGTGCTCTACGGCCGTCGTGCGCGCGCTGGGTTCGGATACGGCCTGTTGTTCGGTCTCGGGTTCATGGTGCCGTTGCTGCGGTGGACCGGGGAGTTCGTCGGGCTGGTCGCGTGGCTGCCGCTGGCGTTCGCGTGCGCGCTGATGATCTCGATCGGCACGACCGCGATGGCGTTCACCTCCCGGCTGCCCGCCTGGCCGCTGTGGGCGGCGTTCCTGTGGGCGGCGGACGAGGCGCTGCGCGAGGTGTTCCCGTTCGGCGGCTTCACCTGGGGCAAGATCGCGTTCGGGCAGCCGGAGGGCTGGTTCCTGCCGCTGGCCGCGCTCGGGGGCGCGCCGCTGGTGTCGTTCGCGGTCGTGCTGACCGGGTTCGGGCTGTTCTGGCTGACCAGGAACTGGAAACTCGGCCTGCCGCTGCTCGTGGTGCCGCTGGTGGCCGGGTTCGGCGTGCCGGTCGGGGTGGACGCCTCCGCGGGCACCGTCACGGTCGCCGCGGTCCAGGGCAACGTGCCGCGTGCGGGGCTGGACTTCAACGCGCAGCGCCGGGCCGTGCTCGACAACCACGTCAAGAAGACGGTCGAGCTGGCCGACGACGTGGCCGCCGGCCGGGTGAAGCAGCCCGACGTCGTCATCTGGCCGGAGAACTCCTCCGACATCGACCCGTTCCGCAACGCCGACGCCAAGGCGGCGATCGACAGCGCGGCGAAGGCGATCAAGGCGCCGATCGCGGTCGGGGCCGTCGTGGTCGACCGGGGCGACGGGCTGCCGCGCAACCAGGTGGTGCTGTGGGACCCGGAGAAGGGCGCCACGGACACCTACACCAAGCGCAAGCTGCAGCCGTTCGGCGAGACGATGCCGATGCGGTCGTTCTTCCGGCTGTTCTCGTCCGATGTGGACCGGGCGGGCGTCTTCCAGCCGGGCACCGACCCCGAGGGCTTCCGGATGGGGCCCGCGCGGGTCGCACTTGACACATGTTACGAAGTGGCGTTCGACTCAGTTGTCCGCGACTCCGTGACGGCGGGCGCGACGATCATCGCGATCCCGACGAACAACGCCACGTTCGGTCGCACGGAGATGACCTACCAGCAGCTTTCCATGTCACGGGTGCGTGCCGTGGAGCACGGCCGGGCCGTGGTGGTGGCCGCTACCTCGGGGGTCAGCGCGATCGTGCGGCCTGACGGCTCGGTCACGCAGAAGACCGGCCTTTTCGTGCCCGGCGCACTGGTGGCGGAACTGCCCCTGCGGTCACAGACTACGCTGGCGACCTGGCTTGGAGCCTGGCCCGCGTGGGTGTTGACCGCTGCGGGCCTTGTCGCGTTGGCGCTGGGCTTCACACGACGACGGAAGGACTCGAATGGCGCAGCAGCCTGACCAGGAACTCGGGCAGGTGCTGGTGGTGATCCCGACCTACAACGAGCGGGACAACATCGGAAAGATCGTCAAGAGGCTGCACGCGGCACTGCCCGACGTGCACGTCCTGGTGGTCGACGACGGCAGCCCCGATGGCACCGGCCAGCTCGCCGACGAGATGGCGGCCGCTGACCAGCGCGTCCACGTCATGCACCGCACGGAGAAGGCCGGCCTCGGCGCCGCCTACGTCGCGGGTTTCCAGTGGGCGCTCGACCGCGAGTACGGCGTCGTGTGCGAGATGGACGCCGACGGCTCGCACGCCCCCGAACAGCTGCACCGGCTGCTGGACGCGCTGCCGCAGGCCGACCTGGTGATCGGCTCGCGCTGGGTGCCCGGTGGCGAGGTCGTCAACTGGCCCGTGCAGCGCGAGGTGCTCTCCCGCGGCGGTTCGCTCTACTCGCGCATCGCGCTGGGGGCGAACATCCGCGACATGACCGGCGGGTTCCGCGCCTTCCGCGCGGACACGCTGCGCAAGCTGAACCTGGCCTCGGTCGCCTCGGCCGGCTACTGCTTCCAGATCGACCTGCTCTGGCGCACGATCGAGCTCGGCTTCCGCGTGCGCGAGGTGCCGATCACGTTCCGCGAGCGCGAGTACGGCGAGTCGAAGATGAGCGGCAACATCGTCCGCGAAGCGCTCATCAGGGTGACCAAGTGGGGGCTGCGGCGGCGCGGCAACCAGCTCAAGGAGCTGTTCGGCGGCAAGAAGAAGTGAGGCGGGCCCGTCCGGAGTGGACGGGACCCCGACGGCCCCCGGCGTCGCGCCGGGGGCCGTTTTCGTGTCCGGGGCGATACGATTCAGAACCGATGCGACGGGACGTGGGGTGAGTGGTGGAGTGGAGTGCGGGCGCGGTGGCCCGGATGCTCGGCGTCTCGCCGACGACCCTGCGCACCTGGGACCGCCGGTACGGGCTCGGTCCGAGCACACGGGCGGAGGGCAAGCACCGCCGGTACAGCGAGAACGACGTGGCACGGCTGCGGCGGATGGTCGAGCTGACCACGTCCGGTGTCGCGCCGGCCTCTGCCGCGGCGACCGTGGTGCCGGCGACGTCGGACGACCTGGACTTCGAGGGTGCCGCGACCAGGCTCGACGCCGTGGAGATGCGCCGCGTCGCGGTCGACCTCATCGCCCGGCACGGCGTGGTGCACGCGTGGGACGTGGTGCTGGCGCCGTTCCTGGTGGAGCTGGGGGAGCGGGTCACGGCTTCGGCGTCGGGGGTCGAGGTCGAGCACTTCGCGAGCGCGAGCATCGGTGACGTGCTGCGGGCGTCCGCGGTCGCCGGTGCGCCGTCGGCCCTGCTGGCGTGCGCGCCGGACGAGCAGCACAGCCTGCCGCTGGACGTGCTGGCGGCGGCGCTCGCGGAGCACGGGCACGCGGCGCGCAACCTGGGGGCGCGGGTGCCGGGGGACGCGTTGACGAGCGCGGTGGAGGTGCTGAAGCCGCGGGTCGTCTTCGTGTGGGCACACGATCGGGTGTATGCCGAGCAGGTGCCCCTGGCCGAGCTCTCGGCGGTGCCGGTGCTGGTCGGCGGGCCGGGGTGGGCCTCGATGACGCTTCCGCCGGGCGTTCAGCGGGTCGACACGCTGGCCGCCGCGGTTGAAACGATTTTGAATCGAATCTAGTCTGGTCGGCGTGAGCCTCGCCGATCGCATGATCCGTCTGCTGTGGGCGGCGGGTGACGAGGCCGTCGCCGAACGGGTCGTGCGCGCCCACTGGCGCGCGTTGCCCTCCGACGACGAAGCCGGGCGGGCCCTGCGGTCGCGCCTGGTTGAGGCGCTGCTGCGGGAGGTACCCGGCAAGGGCGCCGAGATCCGGCGCGCGGTGCTGGCCGACGAGGTGTCGCTGCTCGGCGCCGCGGAACGGGCGGCCCCGAGCCGCGCGACCGTGCTCGCCATCGTCCGCGCCCTGCCTGTGGGGAGTTGTTGATGACCGCTCTGCCCGTGCGCCACCACCCCGTGCGCGTGCTGCTCGTGTTCGTCGCCGCGGTCGTGGTGACCGCCGTCGTCGGCTCGCTGTTCTCCGTGTCGGCGGGAGCGGACTACCAGGCCCTGCAACGGCCGTCGTGGGCGCCGCCGCCGTGGCTCTTCGGTCCGGTGTGGACGGTGCTCTACGGGCTGATCGCGCTGTCGGGCTGGCTGGCGTGGCGCGCCGGTGCCGGTCGCGGCGAGCTGACCCTGTTCGGCGTGCAGCTGGTGCTGAACGCACTGTGGACGCCGTTGTTCTTCGCGCTCGGCTGGTACGCGGTGGCGGTGGTGGAGATCGCGCTGCTGTGGCTGTCGATCGCCGCTCTCGTCGTCGTGTTCTGGTCGCGCAGCAGGGCCGCCGCGCTGCTGCTGGTGCCCTACCTGGCGTGGGTCAGCTTCGCGGCGGCCCTGAACATCGCCATCGCCGTCGCGAACTAGCTGGTGGGTGTGTGGCCCGCGGAGGTGTGGTCGCCGCGGGCCCGTTCCCCGATGGTGAGACCGATGGCCAGCAGGACCATCGCGGCACCGAGGCCGAGGTGCAGCCAGTTGTCGGCGGTGTTGACGGGCAGGACGTTCGCGCGGGTCTGCTCGCCGACCGCGGAGCCGTAGACCCACAGCAGGACGTAGATCCCGCCGCCGACCACCAGGAACAACCGGGCGGCACCCGCCGTCCTCGCCATCAGCAGGCCGATGATCCCGAACGCCAGGTGCACCAGGTTGTGCAGCACGGACACGGCGAACAGCCCGAACAGGAGCGCGCCCGAGTGGTGGCCGGCGAAGGTCAGCTGGTCGTAGTGGCTGGTGATGCCGGGGATGAACCCGAGGACGCCGACGAGCAGGAACGCCCCGCCGACGACCCTGGCTGCCGTTTGCACGGGTTTCATGTGCCTGACTACCCCGCCACCGCCGGAACGAACTCGTGCGGCACCTCCGTCCCCACAGGTGCGGAGCGCCGGGTGGCTCCTGGGCGATCACTCCACCGCGGACTGTGACCGTCATCACGCCGCCGCTGGCGGGCGCGGTCGTGAATTGAGACACGGGGCTCAAGTGAAGCTGTGCTGAGGACCTGGTGCCTTGTTGGTTTCATACAAAGCACGCTGCTCAACTCGCTTCGCTCCAGCGGTTTTGTTACCGGGTAGTAGACGAGAGTGTGTACATCGATTGGGCGGCGACTGCCGCTGAGGTTGTCTGTCCGCGAGGAGAGAAGTCGTTGTTCAGTCGTGTAGCGATCGTCAACCGCGGGGAAGCCGCTATGCGGCTGATCCACGCCGTCCGTGAGCTCGCCGCCGAGTCAGGGGAACGGATCGAGACCGTTGCCCTGTACACCGATGTCGACAAGTCGGCGCCCTTCGTGAGGGAAGCCGACCTCGCCCACAACCTCGGCCTGGCGGCCGATCGTCCGTACCTCGACCTCGGGGTGCTGGAGAAGGCGCTCGTCGAGACCGGGGCCGATGCCGCGTGGGTCGGCTGGGGCTTCGTCGCCGAGATCCCCGAGTTCGCCGAGCTGTGCGAGAAGGTCGGGGTCACCTTCGTCGGTCCGTCGGCCGATGCCATGCGCAAGCTGGGCGACAAGATCGGCTCCAAGCTGATCGCCGAGGAGGTCGGGGTCCCGGTCGCACCGTGGTCGCGCGGTGCCGTCGAGAACCTCGAACACGCCCTGAAGGTGGCCGAGGAGGTCACCTACCCGCTGATGCTGAAGGCGACCGCGGGTGGTGGTGGCCGCGGCATCCGCAAGATCACCTCGCCGGAGGAGCTGGAGGAGAACTTCGACCGCACCAGCATGGAGGCCGAACGTGCGTTCGGCTCCGGCGTGATGTTCCTGGAGCGCCTGGTCACCGGCGCCCGGCACGTCGAGGTGCAGGTCATCGCCGACGGCCAGGGCACGGCGTGGGCGCTGGGCGTCCGCGACTGCTCGGTGCAGCGGCGCAACCAGAAGATCATCGAGGAGTCGGCCTCCTGCGTGCTCGCGCCGGAGCAGGTCGACGAGCTCAAGGCCTCGGCCGAGCGGCTCGCGAACGCCGTCGGCTACCGCGGCGCGTGCACCGTCGAGTTCCTCTACCACCCCGGTGAGAAGCTCTTCGCGTTCCTGGAGGTCAACACCCGCCTGCAGGTCGAGCACCCGATCACCGAGATCACCACGGGCTTCGACCTGGTCAAGGCCCAGCTGCACGTGGCGGGCGGCGGCAGGCTCGAAGGCGCCAAGCCCGCCGAGCTCGGCCACGCCGTCGAGGCCCGCCTCAACGCCGAGGACCCCGACCGCGACTTCGCGCCGTGCCCCGGCCGGATCGTCCGCCTCGAACTGCCCGCCGGCCCCGGCATCCGCGTGGACACCGGTGTCGCCGAGGGCTCGCAGATCCCCGCCGACTTCGACTCGATGATCGCGAAGATCATCGCGTACGGCCGCGACCGCGACGAGGCGCTCGGCAAGCTGCGCCGCGCCATGGCCGAGACCACGGTCATCATCGAGGGCGGCACGACCAACAAGAGCTTCGTGCTCGACCTGCTCGACGAGCCCGCCGTGGTCGACGGCTCCGCCGACACGTCGTGGATCGACCGGGTCCGCTCCGAGGGCGGCCTGATCTCGCACCGCCACTCCGCCATCGCGCTGGCCGCCGCGGCCATCGAGGTGTACGAGGACGAGGAGCAGATCAACCGCACCGAGCTGCTCGCCTCCGCGCACGGCGGCCAGCCGCGCACCAACCACGAGGGCGCGCGCAAGCTGGAGTTCGTGCTGCGCGGTCAGCCCTACGTCGTGACCGTGGCCCGCGCCGGCGCCACCAGGTACCGCGTCGGCGTGTCCGCGGCCGACTCCGACGTCGTGCTGTCCGCCGACGTCGACGTCGAGCGCTTCGACCACCACGTCGGCCAGATCACCGTCAACGGCACCCGGTTCCGCGTCGTCACCGGCACGTCCGGTGTGGTGCACCAGGTCGAGGTCGACGGCGTCACCCACCGCGTCACCCGCGACGAGGGCGGTGTGCTGCGCTCGCCGATGCCCGCGCTGGTCGTCGCCACGCCGCTGGAGGTCGGTGCCGAGGTCGAGGCCGGCGCTCCGGTGCTGGTCCTCGAGGCGATGAAGATGGAGACGGTGCTGCGCGCGCCGTTCCGCGCCCGGCTCAAGGAGCTGAACGTCGTCGTCGGCACCCAGGTGCCCGCCGGTGGCGCGCTGCTCAAGCTGGAGGAGGTCGAGGACGACGCGGGCGCCGTGCAGGTGCAGAAGCCGGAGTCCGCGGTCGAGCTGGAGATGCCCGCGCCGCAGACCGGCGTCCCGGCCGAGCAGCTCGCCGCACGGGGCCTCGACGACCTGCGCAGCCTGCTGCTGGGCTTCGACACCACCGCCGCGGACACCGAGCGGGTGCTGGCGGGCTACATGAGCGCGCGGGAGGACCTGGCGGAGCGGCCACTGGTCGCGGAGGCGCAGCTGCTCAGCATCTTCGCCGACCTGTGCGACCTGTCGCGCAACCGCCCGGCCGGCGAGGAGACCAAGCCGGAGAACCACATCCACTCGCCGCGCGAGCACTTCCACACCTACCTCAAGACGCTCGACGCCGACCGCGCCGCGCTGCCGGCGACGTTCCGCGAGCGGTTGCAGCACGTGCTGAGCCACTACGGCATCACCGAGCTCGACCGCACGCCGGAGCTGGAACAGGCGGTGTTCCGCATCTTCGTCGCGCTGCGCCGGGGTGTGTTCGACGCCGCCGTCGCGACGACCCTGCTGCGCCGCTGGGTGGAGGAGGCGCCGCCGGTCGAGTCGGAGCGGGTGCGGGTCGGCCTGGTTCTGGAGCACATCGTCGCCGCGACCCAGGTCCGCTACCCGCAGGTGGCCGACCTCGCCCGCAGCGTCGTGTTCACCTGGTTCGCGCAGCCGCTGGTGCGCCGCAACCGCGCCCGCGTGCACACCGAGGTCCGCAGGCACCTGATCCACCTCGACGCGCAGCCGCAGGCCGCCGACCGCGAGGACCGGATCGCCGCGATGGTCGCGTCGGCCGAACCGCTGGTGCGCCTGCTCGGCCAGCGCATCGGCAAGCCCGGCGCGGACAACACCCCGCTGCTGGAGGTGCTGGCCCGCCGCTACTACACCAAGAAGGCGCTGGAGAACCCGCGCGTGGACGGCGCGTTCTTCCTCGCCGAGAACGAGCCGGAGCAGACCCGCCTGGTCAGCACCGCCGTCGAGTTCTCGTCGCTGGTGGACGCGATCGGCGACATCGTCAAGCACGCCGACGGCAACCCGGTCGTGGCCGACCTCTACGTCAACTGGCCCGACGGTCCGTCCGAACAGGACGAGCTGGCCGCCGGTCTGGGTGCCGCGGTGGCCGCGCACCAGCTGCCGCCGACGATCACCCGCATCACCACCACCGTGGCCGGCCGCCGCGGTGAGTCGATGCACCACCACTTCACGTTCCGCCCGTCCTCGAACGGGTTCGCGGAGGAGAGGCTGGTGCGCGGGCTGCACCCGCGCATCGCCGAACGCATGCAGCTGGAACGCCTGCGCGAGTTCGACCTCACCCGCCTGCCGTCGGTGGACGAGGACGTCTACCTGTTCCGCGCGGTGGCGAAGACGAACAAGTCCGACGAGCGCCTCGTCGCGCTGGGCCAGGTCCGCGACCTGACGCCGCTGCGCGACGACGAGGGCCGGATCGTGGCGCTGCCCGCGGCCGAGGACGTGCTGGCGACGTGCCTGGACGGCATCCGCCGGGCCCGTGCGCAGGCCGGTGGCCGCACCCGCCTCGCGACCAACCGCGTGGTGCTCTACGCGTGGCCGCCGACCGACCTGCACTCGGCGGACCTGGACGCGATCGCGTCCCGCGTGCTGCCCACGACCACGGGCCTGGACCTGGAGGAGGTCCTGTTCCTGGCGCGGCGCAAGGACAGCGAGACCGGTGAGCTCACCGACATCGGCGTCCGCATCGCCACCGACGCGGGCTCGGGCGTGCGGTTCTCGTTCGTGCAGCCGCCGACCGACGCGATCCAGCCGCTCGACGACTACCGCCAGAACGTCCTGCGCGCCCAGTCGCGCGGCACGATCTACCCGTACGAGCTGTGCGACATGCTCGCGGGCGAGGGCGGTTCGTTCGTGGAGCACGACCTCGTCGACGGCGCCCTGGTGCCGGTCGACCGCCCGCGCGGCGGCAACAGGGCGGGCATCGTCGTCGGCGTGGTGACCACCCCGACCCCGGCCTACCCCGAGGGCATGAAGCGCGTGGTGCTGCTGGGCGACCCGACCAAGTCGCTGGGCGCGCTCGCCGAACCCGAGTGCTCGCGGGTGATCCACGCCCTGGACCTGGCGTCGTCGCTGTCGGTGCCGCTGGAGTGGTTCTCGCTCTCGTCGGGCGCGAAGATCTCGATGTCGTCCGGTGTCGAGAACATGGACTGGGTCGCGGCGGCGCTCAAGCGCATCGTCGAGTTCACCCAGGACGGCGGCGAGATCAACATCGTCGTCAACGGCATCAACGTCGGCGCCCAGCCGTACTGGAACGCCGAAGCCACGATGCTCATGCACACCAAGGGCATCCTGGTCATGACGCCGGACTCGGCGATGGTGCTGACCGGCAAGCAGGCGCTGGACTTCTCCGGCGGCGTGTCGGCGGAGGACAACTACGGCATCGGCGGCTACGACCGCGTCATGGGCCCGAACGGCCAGGCGCAGTACTGGGCCCCGAACCTGCGGGCGGCGTTCGCCGTGCTGCTGGCGCACTACGAGCACACCTACGTGGTGCCGGGCGAGCCGGGCCCGCGCCGGGTGTCCACTTCGGACCCGGTGGCGCGCGACGTCTCGTCGTACCCGCACGTGGCGGGCGACAGCCCGTTCACGACGGTCGGGGAGATCTTCTCGGCCGAGGCGAACCCGGACCGCAAGAAGCCGTTCGACATCCGCACGGTGATGCGCGCGTTGTCGGACCAGGACCACGTCGTCCTGGAGCGCTGGGCGGGCATGGCCGACGCGGACACCGCCGTGGTGCAGGACGTGCACCTGGGCGGCATCCCGGTGACGCTGCTGGGCATCGAGTCCCGCGGCGTGGCCCGCGCCGGTTTCCCGCCCACCGACGGCCCGGACACCTACACCGCGGGCACGCTGTTCCCGAAGTCGTCGAAGAAGGCGGCCCGCGCGATCAACGCGGCCTCGGGCAACCGCCCGCTGGTGGTGCTGGCGAACCTGTCCGGCTTCGACGGCTCACCCGAGTCGATGCGCCTGCTGCAGCTGGAGTACGGCGCCGAGATCGGCCGCGCGATCGTGAACTTCCGCGGCCCGATCGTGTTCTGCGTGATCTCCCGCTACCACGGCGGCGCGTTCGTGGTCTTCTCGAAGGCCCTGAACCCGTCCATGACCGTGCTCGCCGTCGAGGGCTCGTACGCCTCGGTCATCGGTGGCGCACCGGCGGCCGCGGTCGTGTTCGCCCGTGACGTCGACGGCCGCACGGCCAACGACCCGCGGGTGAAGAAGCTGGAGACGGCGGTCGCGGAGGCCTCCGGTGCCGAACGCGCGGCCCTGGCCGCCGAGCTGGCGTCGACGCGGCAGTCGGTGCGAACCGAGAAGCTGAACGAGACGGCGGCGGAGTTCGACCGGGTGCACAGCGTGCAGCGGGCGGTGGAGGTCGGGTCCGTGGACGCGATCATCTCGGCTGCCGAGCTGCGGCCGGCGATCATCAAGGCCGTGGAGGCCGGTCTGGCCCGCTAGTGCTTGGATGGAGGAGCCCCGGCGATGTCGCCGGGGCTCTTCTGCGTTCTGGGGGTGGTCGTGCGGGACATCGCGAAGCTGACCGAGGTGGACGACCCCGGCTGGCCGGTGGTGGCGGAGGCGGTTCCCGCGTCGTGTGCGGTGCTGCCACCGGAACCGGGTGCCTGCCGGGCTGTGTTGCTGCAGCTGCAGGTGACCGTGCGGTCGTTGCTGGGCGCGGTGGTGCTGAACACCGGCGGTATGGTGCTGCACCACGGGTGGTTGCGCGTGTACGGCGGCTCGGGCGGTGCGTTGCCGAGCCTCGGAGAGGTCAACGGGTTTCCCGAGACCGTGGACCCGTCGTGGGCGCCCGCTGGCGGGCTGGTGCTCGCCCACGACGTGCTGGGTGGCGTGTTCGCGTTGAACGGCGCGGACTGCGAGCGGTCCGGCCGGCCGGGGGAGCCGGGGCAGGTCGTGTACTTCGCGCCGGACACGCTGGAGTGGGAGACCTTCGACGGCGGGCACGGCGCGTGGCTGATGTGGATGCTCGACGGTGGGGTGGAGCGGTACTACGAGGGCATGTTCTGGCCGGGGTGGGAGGCGGACGTGGCGGCGCTCGGGCCGCGCGAAGGCATCACCGCGTACCCGCCGCTGTGGTCCAGGGAGGGCGCGACCGACGTCGCCGGGGCCACGCGGTCGCCTGTGCCGATGAGCGAGCTGCTCTCGTTCGCCGCGGACGCGTGCGGGCAGCTCGGCATCGCCGATCCGGGGCCGCTCGGCGAGGTGGCGGAGTAACCCGCGGTTGACGGAGACCGGCCACTTCGCAGCTGAGCTCTTTCCTCCCGGTTCGGTTCGCGCGTTCCGGATGCCGAACGAACGTGCACGCACGGGACCGAGCTCACCAGGTGCTGACCGGGGCGTTCCTCGCCGTCACGATCGCGACGCGAAGTCTGACCCGGTACTCGGGCTCCTTCGCGCGTCGTTCTTCCTCCAGCAGCCGGATCCGGTTGATGTTGACCATGAAGTTGTGCAGGGGGCCTGGGTGGTGCGGACTGACCGCCCTGGTGACCTCATCTCGGCTGCCGAGCTGTGGCCGGGCTCTTCTCGTTCGGTGGCACCGGCACTGCGCGCGGTCAGGCCGCGTCCAGCTTGAACGGGTCGTGCTCCGCCAGCAGCTTGT
This sequence comes from Lentzea sp. NPDC036955, assembly GCF_055608005.1. Taxonomy (NCBI): domain Bacteria; kingdom Bacillati; phylum Actinomycetota; class Actinomycetes; order Pseudonocardiales; family Pseudonocardiaceae; genus Lentzea; species Lentzea sp. NPDC036955. The sequence continues at coordinate 36,631 of NZ_JBVJRC010000006.1, forward strand.
CCAGCCGCGCCCGGTCCACGCGGCTCGCGATGTAGGTGTCCTCCTGCCGGTCCCGGATCACCTTGGCCAGCGTGAACGCCGACGTGACCGTGTAGAGCATCGCGATGCCCAGGAACGCCCGCACCCAGCCGTCGACCGGCAGGAACACGACCCCGATGCCGACGGCGGTGAGCGACAGGCCGAAGGACAGGACCGCCTGCACGTAGAAGGCGCCGGAGGTGGGGGTGCTGGCGGGCTTGGTGGTCATGCCGTCCAGCGTCCTGGGTCACACCGGGCCTGTCATGAGTACGGCTACTCATCCGAGCGGGACGGGGGCGAACCAGCGGAAGTTTTTCTGGTACGGTCGTACTAATGTACTGGGTGGTGCTGGTCGCGTCAGGAGTGCTGGAGGCCGTGTGGGCCACGGCGCTCGCCGCGTCGCGCGGTTTTCGCCGGCCGTGGCCGGTGGTCGTGTTCGCCGTGGCGATGACGTTGAGCGTTGCCGGGCTGGCGTGGGCGATGCAGGGCATTCCCGTCGGGACCGCCTACGCGGTGTGGGTCGGGGTGGGGGCCGTGCTCACGGTCCTCGTCGCGGTCGCGCGGGGTGAGGAGAGGCTCGGGGTCGCCAAGGCGGTGCTGCTGGCCGCGTTGATCGGCTGCGTCGCCGGGCTGAAGGTGGTGAGCTGAGTGCACTGGGCCGTGTTGCTGGTGAGCGCCGTGCTCGAAGCGGTGTGGGCGACCGCGTTGTCCGAACAGTCCTATGTGGTCTTCGCGGTGGCCACGACGCTCAGCATGGTGGGGCTTTCCGTTGCGATGAAACGGATTCCGGTCGGCACCGCGTACGCGGTGTGGGTCGGGGTCGGTGCCGCGCTGACCGTGACGTGGGCGATGATCACCGGTGCGGAAGCCGTCTCCGCCTGGAAGGTCGTCTTCCTCACCGGGATCATCGCCTGCGTCATCGGGCTCAAGTTCCTGAAGGGCTCAGGCGTTGAGCGTCCACCGCTGGTTGGCGGTGGCGGCGCAGTCCCAGAGCTGGAGCCTGGTGCCGTCCGCCGAGCTGGGGCCGGTGGCGTCGAGACAACGCCCTGAGGCCGCGTTGCGCAGCTGGCCGTTCGACTCAGCGGTCCACTGCTGGTTGCCGGCGCCCGTGCAGTCCCAGAGCTGCGTCACGGCGCCGTTGGCGGTGCCCGACGCGTCGAGGCACTTGCCCAGTGCGCGCAGCGTCTGACCGGTGCGGGTCCACTGCTGGGCGTTGGTGCCGTTGCACGTGTACAGCTGCACCGCCGTGCCGTTGGCCGAGCTCGCGCCCGCCACGTCCACGCACTTGCCGCCGTAACCGGTGATCGTGCCGCCGGTGGGCGGGTTCTGGGTGCCGCCGCTCGCGGCCTCCCAGATCGCGTTGAGCAGGCTGGTGCTGCCGGTGGTGTCCTGGGACAGCTCCCAGTTCATGATGCCGCCGGCGTTCGACAGCGCCCACGTCGTCTTGCGCTTGATCGTGGGGATGCCGTTGTAGTAGTTGCCGTTGTAGCTGTCGCGGTTGGCGTTGGCCGGGTCCTGCGCGACCAGGTCCTTGTAAGCGATGTAGGTCGGCCGGCTGTAGAACGGCACGCCCAGCACTGCCTTGCTCGCGGGCAGGCCGCGGCCCTTCCAGAAGTTGACGCTGTTGATCGACCAGTCGTAGTTCGCGTGCGGGTTGCCGCCGTCGTAGGCCATGATGTTCAGCCAGTCGACGATGCCGAACACCGCGGGCTGCACGCCGCCCGCCGTGCCGCCCTCGGAGACGACGGCCGCGGTCAGCAGCTTGCCCCGGCTGTGCAGCGCGTCGCCGAGCTGGCGCATCAGCAGGGTGTAGTTGTCACCCTCGGCACCGGGGTCCGGGTACTCCCAGTCGATGTCGACGCCGTCGAGGTTGTACTGGTTCACCAGGCCGACGAGCGCGTTGACGAACGTCGTGCGGCCGTTCGCGCTCGCGGCGAGGACCTCGAAGTTGTCGTCGTTGCCGTCGTTCCAGCCACCGACCGCGATCGAGACCTTCACGCCGTTCTGGTGGCCGAGGCTCACCAGCTGCTGCAGCTTGCCGGGGTCGGGAACGCCCTGGAGCGTGCCGTTCGAGTTCGGCAGCACGAACGAGTAGTTGATGTGCGTCAGCTTGCCGTACTGGATGGAGCTGACGCTGCCGGACCACGACGGCAGGTAGCCGACGCTCTTGAACCCGGCCGGGTAAGCGGCTTGCGCGGCAGGCGCCGTGACCGTGATGGTCGCCGCGGCGGCGGCCAGCGCGAGGCAGGCCGAACCGAGGCGGAAGCGGAGTGAACGCATGTGCAGGGTTGCCTCTCACTAACGTCGAGCGCCCACAGCGACGGTAGTGGTCTAGACCGGTTGCCGGGAAGGTCGGCAGCCGACCGGAACTGGTTCCGGTCGTGGCAGCAGGAGATCAGCGCAGGTACGAGGCCCCGTTGACGTCGATGACCGTGCCGCTGGCCCACGTCGCGGCCGGGGTCGCGAGCCACGCGACGGCCGCCGCGACCTCCTCGGGTTCCGCGACCCGCCCGAACGGGCTCTGCCCGCGGATGGCGTCACCGGCGGGCCCGGCCAGCAGGTCCGTGACCATGTCGGTGCGCACGAACCCCGGCGCCACCGCCGCCACCGCGATCCCCTGCGGTGCCAGTGACTGCGCCAGCGACTGGGTCAACGCGTGCAGCCCCGCCTTCGCCGCACCGTAGGCGGGCGCGTCGGGTTCGCCCCGGAACGCGCCGCGCGACCCCACGTTGATGATCCGCCCGCCCTCTGGCAGGTGCCGCACGGCGTGCCACGCCAGGTCGGCCGGCCCGTACAGGTTGAGCTCGACCGTGCGCCGCCACGCGTCCTGCCACTCGGCGAAGCTCGTCGCGGTGATCGGGTGCAGGAAGTACACGCCCGCGTTGTTCACCAGCACGTCGAGCCCGCCGAGCCGCTCGACCGCTTCGGTGACGACCTGCTCGGCCTCGCCCGCGGCGATGTCGCCCCGCACGGTCACGTGGCCGTCGCCGGGCAGGCCCGCGGCCACCTCCGCGGCCTGCTCCGGGTCGCTGCGGAAGTGCACGGCGACCCGGTGCCCGTCGGCGGCGAGCGCGTGGGCGATGGCCGCTCCGATGCCCCGGGAGGCACCGGTCACGAGTGCGCGCCTGGTCACGGCGACTGACTGTCGATCATCCACTTGCCGTTCACCTGCACCAATGTGTACGTGTTGCGCTCGGTCGTCGTGACCGCCCCGCCCTTGCGGTACGTGAGCGTCGCTGCCACCACGTTGTCGCCTTGCGGCGCGAAGTCGGACAGGTCGACGCTGCTGAACTGGCCCCACCACTGCTGGTATTCCTGGAACGTCGGCGTCCTGGTCGCCTTGAACCTGTCCGTCAGCGTCGCGTACCCGGCTTCGAGGTTGCCGGGGATCAGCGCGTAGTACGCCGTCAGCGCTTCCTGCGCCGTGCCCGGCGTCGTCGCGGGCGGCGGGGTCGCGGTGTTCGGCGGGACGACCGGCGTGGTCGTCGTCTCCTGCGGGGTCGTGGTCTCCGCTGCCGTGGTGGTCGGCTGCTGTGACTGGGACTGCTGCGGCTGCTGCTGGGACTGGCTCGCCGCCGGCGGGTTCGCCGAGCCGGTCGGGTCGTTCCCCGCCTGCTCCCGGTCCCCCTTCGGCCACAGCAGGAACGCGCCGACACCCACCGCGATCACCAGGACGATGATGCCGAGGAGGGCGAGCGGGTTCCTGCGGCGTTCCTCCTCCTGGGCGGACCGGACGGGCGCGGCCGGGGTGGCGGGCTCAGGCCGTGCCGGTGCCGGAACGGGCTGCGCGGGTTCGGGCTGCACGGGTTCGGGCTGAGCGGCCTCCGGCGTGGTCGCTGCGACCGCGGTCTTCTCCGGTGCCGCAACGGGTTCCGCGGGGGGCGCGGCAGGCTCCGCGGGGGGCGCGTCGGCGGTGTCCGCGGGCGGCGGCTCCACGGCGGCGGCTGCTTCCGGCTCCCCGGCTGCCGCGGCGGCGACCGCTGCCTCCGGCTCGCTCGCCTCCGCACCGGCGTTCCCGGCCTCGTCAGCGCCGGCCTCGTCAGCGCCTGCCTGGTCCGCGTCGGCCTTCTCCTGCTCGGCATCGGCCTTGCCCGGCGCCGTCAGACCCGCTGCCTCCGCCTGCGCCGCACCGGCCACGAGCCCGGCCGCCGCCGCACCGGCCGCCGAGGCGCCCGCCTTCTTCTGCTGCTTGGCCTTCTCCTCCGGCTGCGCCTCGACCGGCAGCTCCACCGTCGCCGGGATGACGACCGTGGCCTCGGACGCCTGCGGCGTCTCGTTCACGACGGCGGCCAGCAGGTGCACGGCCTCCTCCATCGTGGGGCGGCGCTCCGGGTCGGTGGCCAGCAGGCGGAACAGCACCGGCGAGAGCAGCGGGCCGGCGTTCGCGGGCGGCATGATCGAGCCGCTCGCCACGCGGTGCAGCATCGCGATGTGGTTGTCGGCCGCGCCGAACGGCGGCGTGCCCTCCACGGCGTTGTAGAGCGTGGCGCCGAGGGAGAAGACGTCGGACGGGAAACCGGCTTCCTCGCCGCGGGCGATCTCGGGGGAGAAGAACGCGGGGGTGCCGACCGTGCCGGTCGCGGTGGCGGTGCCGTCGTCACCGGTGGCGCGCGAGACGCCGAAGTCGGTGATCTTGACCTCCTGGTCGCCGATCAGCACGTTGCCCGGCTTCACGTCGCGGTGCTGGATGCCGTTGCGGTGCGCGGCGGCCAGAGCGGCGGCGGTGTAGCAGCCGATGCGGGCGACCTCGCGCGGCGGCAGGGTGCCCTGCTCGGCGATCACCGCCGCGAGGCTGCGCGAGGGGAGGTACTCCATGATCAGCCACGGCTGGCCGTCGTCCTCGACGGCGTCGTACACGCGAATCGCGTTCGGGTGCTCCAGCCGGGCGGCCAAGCGCGCTTCGCGCATGGCCCGGTGCTTGGCGCGGTCGATCTTGGAGTCGTCGAGTCCCGCCAGCACGAGCAGCTCCTTGGCTGCGACGACGCGGTGCAGGTTCTCGTCGTAGGCCTGCCACACGACACCCATGGCGCCCTGGCCGACTTTCGTCCTCAACCGGTATCGGCTCCCGATGAGCCGCTTGTTCTCCTCCACGACGTGTGCTCTCCCTGTCCCCTCGATCACCTACAAGTGTGACGGGCGACGCGATGTCGATTGACTGTAACCCCTACTGGGGGTACAGATGGGGTTATGCCTAAAGTCAACGTGTACCTGCCGGACGACCTGGCCGAGGCCGTCAAGGACCTCAACATCCCGCTTTCCGCGATCTGCCAGCGTGCACTCGAAGGTTCCGTCAAACGCATAGCCGCCATCCGGGCGGTGAAACCCGAAGACCTGGTGAGAGGGTCGGACCGGATCGAGAGCTTCACCCAGCGCGCCAAGGACGCCCTCCGGCTCGCCGTCGAGGCTGCGGGCGGACAACCGAGCGTGACCAGCGAACACCTGGTGGAGGGACTGCTGCGCGAAGGGGGGAACCTCGCGCTGGACGTCCTGCAGGCCATCGACATCGATCCCGCGACCCTGCGCCACACCTCCGCCTCCGAGGGTGCCGCTCCTGCCGGGCTGGCGGCCGACGCGGCGAACGCGCTGGAGCTGGCCGTCGTCGAGGCGATCGCACTGGGCCACAACTACGTGGGTTGCGAACACCTGCTGCTCGGTCTGGTCGCCGAACCGGAGGGGGCGGGCGGTCAGGTGCTGCGGGACCGCGGTGCCGACCTCAAGTCCACCCGGCGCGCGGTGCAGACGGCGCTCGCGGGCATCGTCCACCTCAAGAAGCAGCAGCAGAGCACGCCGGACGCGGCGAAGGTCCTGGAAATGATCATGAGTCGGCTGGCCCGGCTGGAGCGGCACGCGGGTATCGGCTGACCAGCTCCGCCCCGATGGCGGCCAGGTGGTCGCGGACGGACTCTGGCGACTCGACGGTGACCAGGCCGCCCCAGCCGGCGACGTTGCGCGCGAGGTCGAGCGGCCGGGGCGCGGTCAGCTCGACCCGCGTCCGGTCGCCGAGCTCCGCCACGACCGTGCAGTGACGGCCGTGCTGGTGCCGGAAGACGTCGAGGAACCGCGTCGGCACCACCAGCACGGCCGTGGTCTCCGCCCGCCTGCGCTCCACCTCCGTGACGACCGAGTCCCAGGCACCGGCGAGCTCGAAGCCGGCGGGACGGCTCGCCTGCTCGTCGGTCAGCGCCGCTTCCCGCACCCGGTCCAGCCGGAACGTGCGCTGACCGTCCGGCGTCCCGGCCACGAGGTACCAGGTGCCGTCCTTGTCGACGAGCCCCCACGGGTCGACCACGCGCTCGCTCGCCCCGGCACCGCGCTTCGCGTAGGTCAGCCGCACCTTCCGCTGCCGCACCACGGCCTGCTGCAGTGCCGTGACCAGCGCCGGCCGGTCGCCGGTGTGCTCGCCCCAGGCCGCGGTGTCGACGACGACCGCCTCCGCTGCCGCCTGCGCGTCGGCCCGGAACGTGCCCGGCAACGCCCGGACGAGCTTGCGCAGCGCCGACCTCACCTGCGGCGCGACGGCCGCCGCCGGTCCGGCGACCAGGAACAACGCCTGCGCCTCGGCCGCGGTGAGCCCGCTGAGGTCCGTGCGCGCGCCACCGACCAGCGACCAGCCGCCGCCCCGGCCCGGCTGCGGGTACACGGGCACCCCGGCCGCGGACAACGCCTCCAGGTCGCGCCGGGCGGTGGCCGTGGAGACCTCCAGCTCCTCGGCGAGCTCCGCGGCGGTCACCCGGCCGCGGGCCTGCATCAGCAACAACATGGCCACGAGCCGGTCTGCGCGCATGTCGACAGCTTCCCGGTCAAAGTGCTCAGAAGATGAGCACTTCACAGCCGAAGCTGGGGGACATCAGCAAGTCGGACCTGCGAAGGAGAACGAGATGTTGCGAGGCATGTCGACCGTGTCCTACTACGCCGACGACCTGGCGGAGGCGCGCGCCTGGTACACCGAACTGCTGGGCGTCGAGGCCTACTTCGAGCGCCGCACACCGGACGGGCTGCTGGCCTACGTCGAGTTCCGCATCGGCGACCACCAGGCGGAGCTGGGGCTGGTGCACCGCGGTTTCGAGGTCACGCCGTCGGACGGGCCGTCCGGGGCGGTCCTCTACTGGGCGGTGGACGACCTGCGGGCGACGCTGGACCGGCTGTTCGAGCTGGGGGCGGAGGTGCACGACGAACCGCGGGTGCGCGGCGAGGGGTTCGTGACGGCGTCGGTGGTCGACCCGTTCGGCAACGTGCTCGGCGTGATGACCAACGTCCACTACCTCGCGGTGCTGGCCGGGCAGGGGTGAGCCGGGACCGGTCTTGCGCGGAAAGGCCCGCTGTGCTGCTCGGACACCTATGCTGCAGGGATGACGACGCAGCTCGCCATCACGGGGCACCGGGGGCTCTCCGCCGAGCTGGAGGCGGAGGTCGACCGGATGATCCGGGCCGCCGTGACCGCGGACGACGACGTGGTCGGGGTGTCCTGCCTGGCCGACGGCGCGGACGCGGTGTTCGCCCAGGCCGTGCTGGACGTGGGCGGCGAACTGGTGGCCGTGCTGCCCGCGGTGGAGTACCGGGCGTCGCTGCCGGAGGAGTTCCGGCCCGTCTACGACCGGTTGCTCGCGGAGGCGGGCCGGGTGGTGCAGCTGCCGTTCGTGACGCCCGACCCGACCGCCTACATGGAGGCGGGCAAGCGGATGGTGGACGAGCTGGGGGAGTCCGCCGCCCTGCTCGCGGTGTGGGACGGGCTGCCGGGGCGCGGCCCTGGCGGCACGGCGGACGTGGTCGCCTACGCGCGGTCGCGGGGCGTGCCGGTCACGGTGCTGTGGCCCGAGGGCGCGAGCCGGTGAGACGCGGTCACCGCGCACACGCCGTCGGCGCAGCTCCTGGCGCGGGGGCTGGTGGCGGTGCACACCGGGCGCGCGGACGCTGCTGGTATACACGGCGGTGCTCATGGTGTCGTCCGGCGTCGTGCCGGCCGTCGCCGACCAGCTGACGTTGAGCTCCCGGCGCCGGTGGTGTTGCTGTCCGGTGACGCCGGCCGAGCACCATTTGGGGGGAAGTTCGTGAAGACGGTTCAGCTACCGGACGGCGCCGAGGTGACCGGTCGCGGCCTGCGCGACGGCAGGCTCGTCGAGCCCGCCCCTGCCTACGGCCTCTACCTCCAGGCGCGCGCGGTCGACCTGCCGTGGGAGCACGACTGGGTCGAGTGGCCTGACTTCCGCCTGCCCCGCGACCCCGCGGCGGCGATCGGGTTCATCCGCGCGCTGCACCGGCGCGCACTGGCCGGTGACAGGGTCGAGGTGGCGTGCAGCGGCGGTGTCGGCCGCACCGGCACCGTGATCTCGTGCCTGGCGGTGCTCTCCGGGGTGCCCGCGGACGAGGCGGTGGCGTGGACCCGTGCCCACTACCACCGCCGTGCCGTGGAGACGCCGTGGCAGAAGCGCTGGGTGCGCCGGTTCCCGGTCAGCTAGCGGGCTCCAGCACACCGAACCACTGCTCGGCGCCGAAGGCGTCGAACCGCTCCACCTCGGTGAACCCCAGCCGCTTCGCGAGCCGCAGCGAGCTCTCGTTGGCCACCCGGGTCGTGAGCACCAGCGGCTCACCGGGCAGCGCGGCGGCGAACCACCCCAGTGCCGCCGCGCACGCCTCGGTGGCGTAGCCGTTGCCCCACGAGGCGGGCAGGAACAGGTAGCCGAGCTGGTGCTCGCCGCCTTCTGGCCGGTAGTGCCCCGGCTGGTCGGGCAGCCGCCGGTCGAACGTGACCATCCCGATCGTCTCGCCGTCCAGCTCGACGGCGAAGAACCCGAACCGGCGGCCCGGCACCTCCGGGGCCGCGGCCTCGACCTCGGCCCGCGGCTTCGAGCCGCCGATGTGGGTGCCGACCTCGGGTGAGGAGAACAGCTCGACGAACGCCGCGCGGTCACGTGCCTCGGACTGGCGCAGCACCAGCCGTTCCGTCTTGATCGGGGAAGGCGGCCACCCTGGTTCGGTCATGATCTCGAAGCTACCCGTCCGAGGGCACCCGGCTCGCCGCGATCTCCGGCGACAGGTCGATCACCGTCCGCCGGTGCACCAGTTCGAGGACCTCCGGCGGCACCGCGTCGCCCGCCTCCAGCAGGCTGGGCAGCAGGGCGGCCTCCGTGGTGATGGCGCGCAGGAACAGCTCGACCGTGACGTCGTGGCCGGGGCGGTGCACGACGGTGATCTCGTCGCCGGGCGCGACCAGGCCGGGTTCGAGGACGCGGAAGTAGGCGCCGGGCCGTGCCTCCTGCGTGAACCGCTTCACCCAGCCGGGCTGGCCGAGGAACGTCGCGAACGTGCGGCACGGCACGCGCGGACCGGTGACCTCCAGCACCGCGGTGCCGACGCGCCAGTGTTCACCGACGCGCGCGTGGGTGTGGTCGATGCCCTGGGTCGTGAGGTTCTCGCCGAACTGGCCGTTGTCCAGCTCGACGCCGAGCTCGGCCTGCCACCAGTCGAGGTCCTCGCGGGCGTAGCCGTACACCGCCTGGTGGGCGCCGCCGTGAACCGTCCAGTCGCCGATCTCGTCACCGGCCACGCCGCTGCCGGCCGAACCCTTGGGGCCGACCGGGCCGACCCGCAGCGGTCCGTCGACCGGGCGCTTGTCGATGCCGGTGGTGCCGGCGCGGGCGTAGTCGACCGGGACGGTCTTCGAGGCGACGTTCAGCGAGAGCACTACTGGCATGGCATCGACATTATTGGCCGACTGCCCTCGATGCGATCGAATTGACGTAGTCCTGGTATTTGCCCACCTTGTAGGTGATGAGGTCCAGGCACTCCTGCAGCCGCGCCATCTGCTCGCGGACCCGGTCCTGGTGCTCCTTGAGGATGTCGAGGCGCTGCAGCTCGTTGCCGTCGCCCTGGCGGACCAGCTCGGTGTAGCGGCGGATCTCCGGGACGGGCATTCCGGACATCCGCAGCATGATGCACATGCGCAGCCAGTCCACGTCCTGCTGCGTGTACACCCGGCGACCGCCCGGTCCTCTGTGGACCTCGTGGGCGAGGATGCCCTCCTTCTCGTAGAACCGGAGCGCGTGCACGCTCAGCCCGGTGTGTTCGGCGACCTCGCCGATGCTCATCCCCATGCCCCGAGCATAGGTTCTTGACCTAGAGGCGGCTCTAGTTCGTACGTTCTCGCTCATGACGATGCGCTATCGCGTACTTGGGGGAACGGGCATCGAGGTCAGCCACCACTGCCTCGGCGCCATGATGTTCGGGAACGTGGCCAACGCCGACCACGGGGAGGGCGTGCGGATCATCCACCGCGCGCTGGACGCGGGGATCAACTTCGTCGACACCGCCGACATGTACTCGGCAGGGGAGTCCGAGGAGATCGTCGGCAAGGCGCTCGCCGGCCGCCGCGACGACGTGGTGCTGGCGACGAAGGTGCACTTCCCGCTGACCGACGGCCGCAACCGCAGCGGCAACTCGCGGCGGTACATCATGCGCGCGGTCGAGGACAGCCTGCGCCGGCTCGGCACCGACTGGATCGACCTGTACCAGGTGCACCGGCCGGACTGCTCGACCGACGTCGAGGAAACGCTGTCCGTGCTCACGGACCTGGTGCGGGACGGCAAGATCCGCGCGTTCGGGTGTTCGACGTTCCCGGCGGAGGAGATCGTCGAGGCCCACCACGTGGCGCTGAACCGCGGCTTCCTGCGGTTCCGCACCGAACAGCCGCCCTACTCGCTGCTGGCGCGCGGGGTCGAGCGCTCGGTGCTGCCCACGGCCCAGCGGCTCGGCATGGGCGTGCTGGTGTGGTCGCCGCTGGCCAGCGGGTTCCTGTCGGGCAAGCACCGCAGGGGCGCGGCGGCCGAGGCGTTCCGCGCGACGCTCACGCCGGACAGGTTCGACGAGTCGCTGCCGGGCAACGCCGCGAAGTTCGACGCCGTCGAGCAGTTCGCGAAGCTCGCCGACGAGATGGGCGTGACGCTGCCCGCGCTCGCGATCGCGTTCGTGACGACGCACCCCGCCGTGACCTCGGCGATCACCGGGCCGCGCACGATGGAGCAGCTGGAGTCGCTGCTGGAGGGCGCCGACCTGGTGCTGACCGACGACGTGCTGGACCGCGTCGACGAGATCGTGCCGCCCGGCACCGACACCTACGACGTGCACGGGTTCTGGAAGCCCGCGTCGCTGGTGGACGTCCACCGGCGACGCAGGCCCCTGGACCTCCGCTGAGCAGGTTGCCAGCTGTCGTGCCTTCGCCCCCTGGCTCTGCTGGCGTCTGCAAGCACCACCAACTCAACATCCTTGGGAAGCAACGAGGGGTCGGGCAAGGCTTCTGGCCAGGGGCTCAGCTCACCACGCCTGGGTCGTGAGGCCCGTGCCGAGGTAGACCTGGTCGAACCCGTTGCCGTCGTTGTCGTCGGTGTAGACGACGCTGACGCGGCCCCACGGGTCGACGCCCACGGCCGGTTCGTCCTGCCTGCCGGTGGCGGTCGAGACCGTGAGCTGCCGCGGCGGCCGGCCCGTGGTGGTGCCGTCCGGGTTGTAGACCACCGTGTGCACGTCCTGCGCCTCGGCCGTGGTCACCGCGACGCCGCGCTGGTCGTCGACCCCGATCTGCGGGTCGGCGCCGGTGGTCTGCGCGGTCGTCCCTGTGGCCGCACCGGCCGCGGTGAACGACTGGGTCCGCACCCCGGCGCTCTCCCACGCGACCGCGAAGTCGCCGTTGAAGTTGGCCGCCACGGCGGGACGTTTCCCCGTTCCCGTCGTGGTCTGCGCCTGCTTCACGCCACCGGACGGGGTGAGGATCTTGCGGGCCACGGTCGCATCGGCCTCCCACACCACGACCGCGTTGGCGGCCGCACCCATGGCGACCTGCGGCTTGGCGTGCGTGCCACCGGCGTTGTTGACCTGGGCCTCGTAGGTCTTGCTGGTCAGGGACGCGAACCCGGCGATCCGGACGGTCGACGGGTCGGTGCCCTGCTCGTCCTCCCACGTCACGGCGAAGTGCGCGGTGTCCGGGTCCGCCGCCACGCTCGGGAAGTGCTGCTGGCCGTCGGCGCTCGCGTTGGCGGTGCCGGAACCGGAGACCGTCCCGGTGGCCGACACCTGGCGGACCGCGATGTTGTAGTAGCCGTTGCCGTCCGGGTCCTCCGACCACACGACGACAGCGCTGCCGTCCTCGTGCAGCGCGACGTCGGGCTGCCAGTGCCGCCAGTCGCCGGTGCCGCCGGTGCTGAGCTTCTTCTCGTAGACCGGCGTGCCCTCCCGGTAGAGCCGGATCCAGACGTCGGAGTGGACCGGGTCCTCGGGGGTGGCGGTGTCGCGGTCGTCCTCCCACACGACGGCCGTGTAGCCGTTGCGGGTGGCGGAGACGGCGGCGTTGTCCTGGTCACCGGTCGAGTCGCTGTTGACCGTGGACCACGTCATGGGGGCGGGGGCGAGGAGCAACGAGGCGATCAGCAATGTCTTCACGGCGCCTGCAATCCGGGGTTGTCCGCCTCGACCACGTAGCTCTGCACGGTCTTCACCGGGTAGTCGCGGACGGTGACCTTGTCGACGGCGCGGAAGTCGACCCGCATCTCGGTGCTCGTGGTGCGGGTCTTCACGTAGCCGCGCAGGTTCTTGAAGAACTTCACGTGCGGGTTGAGCGTCGGGTTGAGGCTGTTGTCGGCGGCGTTGCCGTCACCGCCGGAGGTGACGGACGTGGTCACCAGCTCGGTGCCGATGATCCGGTTCTGCGACTGGTAGGACTGCATGAGGTTCGCGGCCCAGCTGCGGTGCACGTCGCCGGTGAGCACGACGGTGCCCTTGTTGCCGTTGGTGTCCCACGCGTTCTGGATGCGCGTGCGGTTGGCGGTGTAGCCGTCCCAGGCGTCCATGCTCTTCGACCCGTCCGCAGCGGCCAGCCGTTGCGCGAAGAACACCTGCTGGCCCAGGAAGTCCCAGGTGCCGAGCTTCTGCCGCAGGCCGTCGATCAGCCAGCTCTCCTGAGCGGTGCCGGTGAGCGTGCGGGCCGTGGCGTCGGCGTCCGGGCAGACCTTCGTGCCGTCACCGCACGCCTGGTCGTCGCGGTACTGGCGGGTGTCGAGCAGGTGGAACGTCGCCAGGCTGCCCCAGCGGACCCTGCGGTGCAGCAGCATGTTCTCCGCGCTCGGCGCCTGGGCGGAGCGCAGCGGCATGTGCTCGTAGTACGCCTTGTACGCCGCCGCCCGGCGGGCCTTGAAGTCACCGGCGGGGCTGGAGTCGTTGCGGACCAGGTTGGCGTAGTTGTTCTCGACCTCGTGGTCGTCCCACACGACCAGCCACGGCGCGGTCGCGTGCGCGGCCTGCAGGTCCGGGTCGGTCTTGTACTGCGCGTGCCGCACCCGGTAGTTCGCGAGCGTGCTGATCTCGCCGGCGGGTGCGAACTTGCGGACCTTCGTGGTGGTGGCCGCGCCCTCGTAGATGTAGTCGCCCAGGTGCAGGATCAGGTGCGGGTGCTCCTCGGCCATCCTGCGGTAGGCGGTGAAGTAGCCCTCCTCGTAGTGCGAGCAGGACGCGAAGAGCATGGACAGCTCGGGGGAGGTGCCGGCGGCGGGTGCGGTGACCGCGCGGCCGACGGGGGAGATGTGGCCGTCGGCGCGGAAGCGGTACCAGTACTCGCGGCCCGGTTCCAGGCCGGTCAGCGTGACGTGGACGGAGTGCGCACTCGCCGGCACCGCGGTGACCGTGCCGGTGCGGGCGATGCCCGTGAAGCGCTCGTCGGTGGCGACCTGCCACTCGACGGAGGTGGTGGTGTTCGGCATGCCGCCGAGACCGTCGGCGTTGAGGGGGGTGGGGGCGAGGCGGGTCCAGATCACGAACCCGTCGGCCGCCGGTTCACCGGACGCGACGCCCAGGGTGAAGGGGTAGCCGATCGCGTTGGCCAGCCGGGGCACGAACACACCCGCGCTCGCTCCGGCGAGACTTCCCACGATGAAGGTGCGTCTCCGTAACGTGGTCATGCCTCGCAGGCTTACCCGGCGCGAGTAAAGGACCGCCTAACGGCGGTGGTATGCGGTCTTAATGTGCTCTCCCACCACGAGAACGCGTCGTGGTGGTCGCGGTGCAGGTCGAGTCCGTCCGCCAGTGCCTCCGCCGAGCTCAGCGGCAGCCGTGTGTCCCGCACGGCCCGGTGGAGCAGCGCCACGTGGTCGCGTGACCAGGCGTCGAGGCGCAGGCCCGGTAATCGCTCCGCCTGGCAGCAGGGTTGCGCGCACACGACGATGTCGAACCACTCGTCGTGACCGGGGAACGCGACGGTGACGCCGAACCGGTCCGGGCACAGGGCGGTGACCGGGTCGTGGCGGGTCTCGTAGTGCAGCGGGTGTGGCAGCGCGGCGAGCCGGCGGGCGGCGTGGCGGTCCGGTCCGAGCACCGGCATCGGTTCCTGCCGCACGCCGTGGTCCAGGACGACGACGTGCCAGTCGCTGCGGGCCAGCCGGAGAGCGGTCGCGAGCCCGGCGGTCCCGGCTCCGACGACGAGTGCTGTGGCCATGACCTGCCCCTTCCCCCTAGGATTGAGGCTAGCGAACGTTCAGAAATTTCTGAAGACTGGGGCACTGTGACGGGCGAGACAGACCGCAGGCAGGTGGCCGAGCACCTGGCGCTGACGCTGGTCGGCGCCGGGATGCAGCGGATGGCCGCGCGCGTGCTCGCCGCGTTCTTGTTCACCGACGAGGACTCGCTGACCGCGGGCGACCTGAGCGAGGAGCTCGGCGCGAGCGCGGGGTCGGTGTCCGGCGCGGTCAAGATGGTCATGCAGATGGGGCTGATCGAACGCGTGCCGGTGCAGGGCAGCCGCCGTGAGCACTACCGGATGCGCGACCGGGCGTGGACGACGCTCTACGGCCGCCAGCACGCCCCGATCGACGACATCCTCGACGCCGTCGCACGCGGGGTCGAGTCGGTCGAGCCGGGGCCCGCCCGTGAGCGGCTGGTCTACATGCGGGACTTCTACGAGTTCCTGCTCAGCGAGGTGCCGGCGCTGGTGGAGCGGTTCGAGCAGCGCCGAAGCGAATCCCGTCCATGACGAGGTCGAGCATCCTGCGGGCCTGAGCCGGGTCGTCGTTCTGGGCGACGGCCACGAGCATCGCCATCACGTCCGCGGGCTCGTTGCGGGCACCCAGCGGTTCCAGCAGCTCCCGCAACGCGCCGACCATCTTCGCGCGGCTGTGCTCGAACGGGTTCACGCCGCTCGCGATCACCGCCTGCAACGCGTCCTTGAGGTCGCGCTTCGTCGCGATGTAGGCGGTGAAGCGGTCCATCCACGCCCGCAGCGCCTCCTCGGCCGGCAGGCCGGCGAGCGGGGCCAGGTCGCAGAGCTTCTCCAGCTCCGCGCGGTAGACGGCCTCGATCAGCGCCTCGCGGGTGGGGAAGTGCCGGTACAGCGTGCCGATCCCGACGCCCGCCTTCTTGGCGACGGCGCCGAGCGTCACGTCCTTCCCGTGGGTGAACGCGTCGAGCGCCACCTCGAGCAGCAACGCCCGGTTGCGGGCGGCATCAGCACGCACTTCGAACACTCCCCGTGGGATCACTTGCTAACCGGAGGGGCCTCCGGTTAGTGTGGAACTCGAACCGGAGGAACCTCCGTTTCAGTGTACGACAGGTTGGGAAAGAAGATGACGGAGCGCATCACCACCCCGTTCGGCTTCGAGACCACCGCTCTCGAGGTCATCGACGGCGTCGACCTGTCCAGCCGCCGCGCCGTGGTCACCGGTGGGGCGTCGGGCATCGGCGTCGAGACCGTGCGGGCACTGGCCGCCGCCGGCGCCGAGGTCACCATCGCGGCCCGCAACGTCGAGGTGGGCGGGCGCGTGGCCGCGTCGCTCGCCGAGTCGACGGGCAACAAGAACGTCCTCGTGGCGCCGCTGGACCTCGCGGACCAGGAGTCGGTCAAGGCGTTCGCGCGGTCCTGGGACGGGCCGCTGCACCTGCTGGTCAACAACGCCGGCGTCATGGCCACGCCGCTGACCCGCACGCCGGAGGGCTGGGAGCTGCAGTTCGCCACCAACCACTTCGGCCACTTCACGCTGACGCTCGGGCTGTTCGACGCGCTGCGGGCCGAGGGCGCACGCGTCGTGAACGTCAGCTCAGCCGGTCACCTCTCGAGCCCGGTGGTGTTCGAGGACATCCACTTCGAGCGCCGCGAGTACGACCGCTGGCAGGCCTACGGCCAGTCCAAGACCGCGAACGTCCTGTTCGGTGTCGAGGCCGGGAAGCGCTGGGGCGCCGAGGGGATCACGATGAACGCGCTGATGCCGGGTGCGATCCTGACGAACCTGCAGCGGCACATCACGCCGGAGGAGCTGGAGGAACGGCGCCGGCTGCGCGGCGGCGACCGGCCGGTGCGGCTCAAGACGCCGGAGCAGGGCGCGGCCACCACGCTCGTGCTCGCCGTCTCGCCGCTGGTCGACGGACGGTCGGGGCTCTACTTCGAAGACTGCAACCAGGCCTCGCCTGCCACCGGTTCGGCCGGGCTCGCCGCATACGCACACGACCCGGAGGCCGCCGCACAGCTGTGGAAGGTCTCCGAGGACACGCTCAACGTTGGGGAACAGTGATGAACACCAGGTTCGAGACCACCGCACTGGACGTCGTCGAGGGCGCTGACCTCTCCGGCCGCCGCGCGGTCGTGACCGTCGGGGCGTCGGGGATCGGTGTCGAGACCGTGCGCGCGCTGGCCGTCGCGGGCGCCGAGGTGACCATCGCGGCACGTGACCTCGATGCCGCGCAACGGGTGGCCGTGGAGCTGATGGTGGCCACCGGCAACAAGCGGATCTCAGCCGCACGGCTGGACCTCGCGTCCCAGCAGTCGGTGAAGGCGTTCGCGCGCGACTGGGACGGCCCGCTGCACCTGCTGGTCAACAACGCCGAGGTGCGGGCCACGCCGTTGACCCGCACCGCCGAGGGCTGGGAGCTGCAGTTCGCGACCAACCACCTCGGGCACTTCGCGCTCACGCTCGGGCTGTTCAACTCGTTGCGGGCCGACGGTGCGCGCGTGGTGAACGTCAGCTCGTCCGCGCACCTCAAGAGCGATGTCGTGTTCGACGACCTCCACTTCGAGCACCGCGAGTACGACCGCTGGCAGGCCTACGGCCAGTCCAAGACCGCGAACATCCTGTTCGCGATCGAGGCCGGCAAGCGGTGGGCCGCCGAGGGGATCACGACGACCGCGGTGCTGCCGGGCAGCTACCACGGCCTGGCCCCGTACGCGCAGGACGAGGAGTCAGCGGCACTGCTGTGGAAGGTCTCCGAGGAGACCCTGGGCGTCTACGACCTGCAGGCCGCCCTGCGCTAGGCGTACGCCGTGACGGCGGTCCGGACCAGCGAGCTGATCAGCGGGTTCGGGTCGCCGTCCTGCCACGCCACGACGACGCGGCTCGGTGCCATGTCGGTGAGCGGCACGACGGCGAGCTCGGCCGGTGGGGTGTGTCCCAACGGGGTCATGCCGACGGTCCCGTTCCACAGCACGGCTTGCAGGCACTCCTGGACCGCGCGCACGACCGGGCCCTCACGGGGCTCGCCGCCGTGCCAGTAGCTCTGCCAGGCCGGGTCGGTGCCCTCGGGGAACCGGAACCAGCGGCGGTCCGCGAGGTCGGCGAGCCGCAGTTCCCCGTGCTGTGCCAGGGAATCGTCCGCGCGCAGCACCACGCCGACCGGGTCGCCGCGCAGCTCGTGGGTGCTCAGCCCGGTCAGGTCGAACGGCGCCCTGGTCAGCGCCACGTCCACGAGCCCGGCCCGCAGGCCGCAGGTCGGGTCGGTGAGGTCGGTCTCGCGGACCAGCACCTCGACGTCCGGGTGCTCGCGCCGGAACGCGGCCGCCAGCCGGGTCGCGCCCTGGTCGGAGCTGTCGGCGAGCACGCCGATCGTGAGGGTGGCCGCGCCCGCGACCCGGTCGCGCAGGCGGTCCGCCCGGTCCAGCAGGTCGCGCGCCCCGTGCAGGAGCAGGCGACCGGCCGGCGTGAGCGCGACGCCCGCGGGGGAGCGGTGCAGCAGCACGGCGCCCAGGTCGTGCTCCAGCTGCTTGATCGCCCGGCTCAGCGGCGGCTGGCTCAGGTGCAGTCTCGCGGCGGCGCGGCCGAAGTGGAGCTCCTCGGCGACGGCGACGAAGTACCGCAGGGTGCGCAGCTCCACGATCAGCGACGATACCGGCCCGGTATCGGGTGTGCGGAGCCGGTCTTGGACAGCGCGCGGTCCCGCGGGTGAGCTGGTGGTCATGGAGCTCATGGACCCGGTCGTCCGGGTGGAAGGCGGTCGAGATCGCCCGCGACCTGCTGGTGGTGCCCGGCGAACGCGTGCCGCTCGTGCCGAACATCGGTGTGATCGGCGGTTCCGCGGCGGTGCTCGTCGTGGACACCGGCTTGGGCGTGGAGAACGCCTCCGCCGTGCTGGCGTTCGCCCAGGAGGTGGCGCGCGGCCGCCGGATCTACCTGACCACGACGCACTTCCACCCGGAGCACGCGTTCGGCGCGCAGGTGTTCGCGGGGGAGGCCACGTACCTGGTGAACCGCGCGCAGGCCGCCGATCTGGACCGCAAGGGCGCCGGTTATCTGCAGATGTTCCGCGGGCTGAGCGACGTGGTCGCGCGCCGGCTGGAAGGCGTCGAGGTGCCGGTGCCGGACGTCGTGCACGACTCGTACGACCTGGACCTCGGTGGCCGGGTGGTGCGGCTGCGGGCCACGGGGCGCGGTCACACGCTGGGCGACCAGGTGGTCGAGGTGCCCGACGCCGGCGTCCTGTTCACCGGCGACCTCGCCGAGACCGGGCAGTTCGCGATCTTCCCGTGGTTCCCGCCGCACGACACCGACGTGTCCGGCCTGGGCTGGATCGACGTGCTGGACCGGCTGAGCGCGCTGCGGCCGTCCGTCGTGGTGCCCGGCCACGGCGATGTCGGCGGGCAGGAGGTGCTTGCGGACGTGCGGTCCTACCTGGTCGAACTGCGCGACGAGACGTGGCGGCGCCGTGGTTCCGAGCTGGTCGCGGAGGAGGTGCGGGAGCTGATGATCGCGCGGCACCCCGAGTGGGAGGGCCGCGAGTGGATCGAACCGGGCGTCGCGTGCCTGTGCGCCGAACATGCCGCCTAGAGGTCTGGACCATTTCGTGCTTGAATGACAGCGGGTCGCCGCCTGAACGCGAAAGGTGAGCGAATGTCCGCACGTTCGGTGTTGACAGCCCTGCTTCTGCTCATGACCGCCGTCCTGGTCCCGTCGACCGCTGCCCAGGCGGCCGACACGTGCGCCCTCAAACCCCGGCCGGCCGGAAAAGTGCTGCACGGCTACTGGGAGAACTGGGACGGTGCCTCGAACGGCGTGCACCCGCCGTTCGGCTGGACCCCGATCAACGACAGCCGGATCGCCCAGCACGGCTACAACGTGATCAACGCGGCCTTCCCGGTGATCCGCTCCGACGGCACGGTGCTGTGGGAGGACGGGATGGACGCGACGGTGAAGGTCGCGACGCCGGCCGAGATGTGCGCGGCGAAGGCCGCGGGCGCCACGATCCTGCTCTCGATCGGCGGCGCGACGGCCGGCATCGACCTGAGCTCGTCCGCCGTCGCGGACCGGTTCATCGCGACCGTCGTGCCGATCCTGAAGAAGTACAACTTCGACGGCATCGACATCGACGTCGAGACCGGTCTGGTGGGCAGCGGCAGCATCACCCAGCTGTCGCCGTCGCAGACCAACCTGATCCGGATCATCGACGGGGTGCTCGCGGCGATGCCCGCCGGGTTCGGCCTGACGATGGCGCCGGAGACGGCGTACGTGACCGGCGGCAGCGTCGTCTACGGCTCGATCTGGGGCGCGTACCTGCCGATCATCAAGAAGTACGCCGACAACGGCCGCCTGTGGTGGCTGAACATGCAGTACTACAACGGTTCGATGTACGGCTGCTCCGGTGACAGCTACTCCGCCGGCACCGTGCAGGGGTTCGTGGCGCAGACCCAGTGCCTCAACAAGGGGCTGGTCATCCAGGGCACCACGATCCGGGTGCCCTACGACAAGCAGGTCCCCGGCCTGCCCGCACAGCCCGGTGCCGGTGGCGGGTACATGTCGCCCTCGCTGGTGGGGCAGGCGTGGAACAGCTTCGGCGGCCAGCTCAAGGGCCTGATGACCTGGTCGATCAACTGGGACGGCTCGAAGGGCTGGACGTTCGGCGACAACGTGAAGCGCCTGCAGGGCCGGTAGCGCACCGCTGCTCGGGCCGGAGGCCTGCACCTCCGGCCCGAGCGGCGGTCACGACCGCGGGAGCACGCGCGACCCGTAGGGCTTCGGCTGGTACCGCGGGTCGAAGAAGCAGCCGGAGCCGTACGTCTCGTCGTTGCGGGGGCACCTGGCCGCGACGGAGAACGGGTTCGGCCGCAGCCCGGTCCGCTCCCAGCGCTCCAGCGACTGCACCGCCGAGGCGTACTCGGAGTCGCTGAGCGCGCTGTGCTCGGACTCGGTGGTGAACGTCTGCACGAGGTTCCACCACCGCCCGGCCTTGAGCACCTGCTGCTTGTAGGCCGACTCGTGCTCGACGAACGCCGTGGGGTCGCCGATCGCGTGCAGCGAGAGCACCGGGATGTCGATCTTGCCGGTGAGGTCGCTGTCGTAGGCCAGTTCCGCGCGTGCCTGCGGGTCCGGCGAGAACCGCTCGACCCCGGCGTTGAGCGCGGCGTCGTCGTGCGAGCCCTGGTACCGCACGCCCGCGTTGCTCCACGGGTTCCGGCCGCCCAGCCGGTTGTGGACGATGTCGCGGAACGTGAACGTCGCGAAGTTCAGGTGCGAGTTCAAGGTGGACTCGGGGATCTTCGTGACGGCCAGGACGTCATTGAGCTTCTGCTGCTGTTCAGCCGTGCGGTTGCCCGCGGTGCCCAGGCACTCCTCGATCCGGCTCCGCAGCCCGGCCGTGGTCATCGTGGAGTCCTTGCGCAGCCCCATCCACAACGGGTACTGCGCCTCGGTGGGGCGCGGGTGGTTGCCGCAGTAGTACTGGTAGACCACCCGCAGGTCGACCCGGTAGTCGTAGCCCTTCGACCCGCCGGCCATGACCCCGCTGGTGAGCAGTGCCGCGTCGTAGCCCTTGTACAGCTCGATGGTCTTGGCCGCGACGTTGCCGCCCCACGACTGCCCGTGCAGGTACACCTTGCGCGGCTTCAGCGTCGAGCTGACCATCCTGCGCAGGTTGTCCGTGTCCTCGGCGGCCATCCGCGTGCCGTAACCGCCCCGCCGGTAGGACGTGCCGGCCCACGCGTAGCCCTCCTTCACCATGACGGCCCAGCGGCTCAGGTCGTCACGGGTGCGCTCGGGCGTGGGCTCGCCGAGGTCCGGACCGCCGTGCGAGTGCACGACCAGCGTCTTGTTCCAGTGCTTCGGCACGGCAACGGTGTAGTAGGCGCCGTTCGCGTCCCGGCCCTCGTAACAGCGGGTGTCGGCCGGGACGTTCGCCGGGCACGGCGCCGTGGGCGGCAGGTGCACGGGCGTCGTGACGCTCGCGGCGGTGAGAGCGAAAGCCAGCAGGACGTTCATGGCTGGGAATCGTGTGCCCACCGCCGGCTGTGGTCCAGTTCACCCGCACAAACTTGGGACTTCCCTGACGTTGCGGTCCGGCTACGCGCCGAGCTCCTCCCGGACGACCGCGACGAACCGGTCCACATCGGACTCGGTCGTGTCCCACGCCGTCATCCACCGCACCTCCCCGCGCGCCCGGTCCCAGTCGTAGAACCGCACCCGCTTGCGGATCCGGTCGGCGACCTCGACCGGCAACGTCACGAACAGCGCGTTCGCCGCCGTCTCCTGCGTGAACGCGAGCCCGGGAACCTCCTCCAGCGCCGCCCGCAGCCGTGCCGCCATCGCGTTCGCGTGCGCCGCCGACCGCACCCCGAGGTCGCCGTCGAACAGCGCGAGCAGCTGCGCGGACGCGAACCGCATCTTGCTCGGCAGCTGCATCATCAGCTTGCGCAGGTACCGCAGCCCGGTCGCCCGGCCGGGGTCGAGCACGACCACCGCCTCCGCGCCCAGCAACCCCGCCTTCGTGCCACCGAGGCTGATGACGTCCACGCCCGCGGCGGTGGTGAACTCGCGGAACGGCACCCCGAGCGCGGCGGCCGCGTTCCACAGCCGCGCGCCGTCCACGTGCACGGCCATGTCCCGCTCGTGCGCGTAGTCGCAGATCGCCCGCAGCTCATCGGGTGTGTAGAGGGTGCCCATCTCGGTGGTCTGCGAGACGCTCACGGCCAGCGGCTGCGCCCGGTGCTCGTTGCCCCAGCCCCACGCCTCCGCGGCGATCAGCTCCGGCGTGAGCTTGCCGTCCGGCGTGGGCACGGTCAGCACCTTGAGCCCGGTCATCCGCTCCGGCGCACCGCCCTCGTCGACGTTGATGTGCGCGGTGGCCGCCGAGACGACCGCGCCCCACCGGGGCAAGACGCTGGTGAGCGCCATGACGTTCGCACCGGTGCCGTTGAAGACCGGGAACGCCTCCGCGCGCTCCCCGAACCGTTCCCGCACGACCTCCTGCAACCGTGCCGTGTAGACGTCCTCGCCGTACGACACCTGGTGCCCGCCGTTCGCCGCGGCGATGGCGGCGAGCGCCTCCGGCAGCACCCCGGCGTAGTTGTCGCTGGCGAAGGCGCGCCAGCCGGTGTCGTGCAGCGGCTCGATCGTCATGCCCGCACGGTAGCTGCTCCGATTTCTGTCGCCGGCTCGGTCCAGGTCCTGGATGGACACACCGGGCAGGGGAGCCCGCGTGACCGGTTCGCGGCGCTGTACGCCTTCGAGAGCGGCTTCGACTGCTCGTTCACCCGCTTCCGCGCGGTCCGCGCACCTCACCGGGCTGACCGAGCTCACCGCCCTGCTGATGTTCGCCGCGGCCGGCGAGTTCCTGTCCGGTCCCGCTGAGGCCACGGTGCTGTTCCGGGCGGAGACGGGCGCGAACCTGTGGCCGGCCGACGCGGACGGCTGGCTGTCTGTGCTGTCCGTCGGCGGCGACGGCGCGCGCTTCGTCGCTGCACGCGACCTGACCGCGGTGGTGGAGGGCCTGCGCCCGGCCGAGAGCTGGTCGAACGGCTGGGGGAGGAGGCGGAGGAGTGGGACTGGGACTCCGGTGCGGACTTCGTGACGGAGGTGCCGCGGAACCCGGCGTTCACGGATCTCGCGGTGCTGGCGGCTGCCTTGGACTGAGCTCCTCAGAGCTCGTCGTCGGTCAGCAGCCGCGACCGGACCAGGAACCGCACCCCGAGCGGTGCCTCCAGCGAGAACCCGCTCCCGCGCCCCTTCACCACGTCGATCGTCAGGTGCGTGTGGCTCCAGTACTCGAACTGCGCCGCCGACATCCACACGGGAACGGAGAACGAGTCGGCATCCGAGTCCACGGCCAGGTCCCCGAGGTGCACGTCCGACGACCCGGTCCGGAACTCCCCTGCCGGGTAGCACATCGGCGCCGACCCGTCGCAGCAGCCGCCGGACTGGTGGAACATCAGCTCGCCGTGCGACGCCCGGAGGCGGCGGAGCAGGTCCGCCGCCTCCGAGGTCAGGTCGACCCGTGCCATCAGAAGAAGCCCTGGGCGTTCTGCGAGTAGCTGACCAGCAGGTTCTTCGTCTGCTGGTAGTGGTCGAGCATCACGCGGTGGTTCTCGCGGCCGATGCCGGACTGCTTGTAGCCGCCGAACGCGGCGTGCGCGGGGTAGGAGTGGTAGTTGTTCACCCACACGCGGCCGGCCTGGATGTCGCGGCCCGCGCGATAGGCGATGGAGCCGTCGCGGGACCAGACACCGGCGCCGAGACCGTAGAGGGTGTCGTTGGCGGTCTTCATGGCGTCGTCGTAGTCGGAGAACGACGTCACGGCGACGACCGGGCCGAAGATCTCCTCCTGGAAGACGCGCATCTTGTTGTCGCCCTCGAACACCGTCGGGGTGACGTAGTAGCCGCCGGAGAGCTCGCCGCCGAGGTCGGCCCGCTCACCACCGGTGAGGACGCGGGCGCCCTCCTGCTTGCCGATGTCGATGTAGGACAGGATCTTCTCCAGCTGGTCGTTGGAGGCCTGGGCGCCGATCATCGTGTCCGTGTCGAGGGGGTTGCCCTGCTTGATCGCCTTCGTCCGTTCGACGGCGTCGCCGAGGAAGTCCGAGTAGATCGAGTCCTGGATCAGCGCGCGGGACGGGCAGGTGCAGACCTCGCCCTGGTTCAGCGCGAACATCGTGAAGCCCTCGAGGGCCTTGTCGTAGAAGGCGTCGCGGGAGGCCGCCACGTCGGAGAAGAACACGTTGGGCGACTTGCCGCCGAGCTCCAGCGTCACCGGGATGATGTTCTCGCTGGCGTACTGCATGATCAGCCGGCCGGTGGTGGTCTCGCCGGTGAACGCGACCTTCGCGATGCGGCGGGAGGACGCGAGCGGTTTGCCGGCCTCGACGCCGAAGCCGTTCACGATGTTGAGGACACCGGGTGGCAGCAGGTCGGCGATGAGCTCCATCAGCACGTGGATGGACGCCGGGGTCTGCTCGGCCGGCTTGAGCACCACCGCGTTGCCCGCCGCGAGTGCCGGTGCGAGCTTCCAGGTGGCCATGAGCAGCGGGAAGTTCCACGGGATGATCTGCGCGACCACGCCCAGCGGCTCCTGGAAGTGGTAGGCGACCAGGTCCTCGTCGATCTGCGAGATGCCGCCCTCCTGGGCGCGGATCACGCCCGCGAAGTAGCGGAAGTGGTCCACGGCCAGCGGCAGGTCGGCGGCCAGCGTCTCGCGGACGGGCTTGCCGTTCTCCCACGACTCGGCCACGGCGAGCGCCTCGAGGTTGTCCTCCATGCGGTCCGCGATCTGGTTGAGCACCTGGGCGCGGGCGGAGGGGGAGGTCTTGCCCCACGCGCGGGCGGCGCCGTGGGCGGCGTCCAGCGCGCGTTCGACGTCCTCCGCGGTGCCGCGGGCGATCTCGGTGAAGTCCTCACCGGTCACCGGGGTCGGGTTGGCGAAGTACTCGCCCTTGGCGGGAGGGACGTACTCCCCGCCGATGAAGTGGTCGTACCGGTCGCGGTACGTCACCACGCTGCCGGGCTGGCCCGGGGCCGCGTACTTCGTCATCGTCTCGCCTCCCGCATCGTTGCGAACCGGTGACGACGCTAGGGAGGGCAACGTTTCATCGACGTTGCATCCGAAAGGAGTAGTCCGGACCGCGCGTGCGGCAGTCATCCTGGTGTGATGCAGCCTCGCGAAGTGGCGCGGCCGGTGATCGCCGAGTCGTGGCAGCGGTCCCTCGCGGCCAGCGTCGACCCCGACCGGCACGAGGCGCCGGTGGTGCTCGCACCGGACGAGGTCGCGCACCTGCGCGGGGACCACCCGCTGGCGGCTGCCCTGCCGGTGCTGCGGCACACCCTCGCGATGGACGAGACGATCATGATCGTCACCGACACCACGGGCACGATCCTGTGGTGCGAAGGCGACAACAAGACCCGGCACACCGCGGAGCGCGTCCACCTGACCGAGGGCTCGCGGTGGAGCGAGGACGCCATCGGCACGAACGCGATGGGCACGGCGCTCGCGACCGGCCGCCCGGTGACCGTGCACTCGAACGAGCACCTGGTGCGCCGGTGCCACACGTGGACGTGCGCGGCGAGCCCCATCCGCGACCCGCGCACCGGCACGTTGCTGGGCGTGGTCGACGTGAGCGGCCCGTTGAAGACGATGCACCCGGCCGTCGCGCCGCTGGTCTCCGCCGCCGCCCAGCTCGCGGAACACCACCTGCGGAGCCACCTGCGGCCGCGCAGGCCGGTGCTGGCGCTCACCTTCCTCGGCGGACTGGCCGCGACCCTCGACGGACGCCCGCTGTCGCTCACGCTGCGCAACGCCGAGGTGCTCACGGCGCTGGCGCTGCACCCGCGCGGCCTCACCGCGGAACAGCTGGCGTTGCAGCTCTACGGCGAGCGCGGCAACCCGACGACGGTCCGCGCCGAGCTGCACCGGTTGCGCGCCCAGCTCGGCACCGCGCTCCTGACCAGGCCCTACCGCCTCAACGTGGAGCTGAGCGGTGACTTCCTGGACGTGCGCGCCGCGTTGCGCGAGGGCCGCTCCGTCGCCGCCTACCCCGGTGAGCTGCTGGCCCGGTCGGACGCGCCGGTCGTGCGGGAGGAACGCGACGACCTGACCGCGGCGTTGCGCCGGCAGGTGATCGACGCCGGTGAGGTCGACGCGCTGGTGTCGTTCGCGGACAACGTGGAGGACGCCGAGGTGCTGGAGCGGCTGCACGGGCTGCTGCCGGCCGCCGACCCGCGCCACGCACTGGTCTCCTCACGGCTGCGCCGAGCGTTGGAATAGGCCTTCCCGCCGGGGGAGGACGACAACGTGAAGCAGTGCACCAACTGCATGACCAGGTTGCCGCGCAAGGAAATCGCTGACGTCGCCTGGTGCCTGCTGTGCACGGCCTGCCGTGGACCGGTTTCCGCTGGCTGACCAAGTCGCGCGGCACGTGGGACCGCGACGACGAGACCGGCGAGGTCGCGTTGCTGCGCAAGCGTTCGCGGCCCGACGAGGCGGGGCTGCTGTACCTGGTGCGCTACGGCAGGGTCCTCAAGTTCGGCCGCGGCCAAGCCGACCGGGTGCACGGACACGTCAAGCACGGCGCCATGCCCGTGCTGGTGCTGTCCGGCGGCGAGGACGTCACGGACCGCTTCGCTCCCGGCTGAGCGCCGTCAGTCGGTGCCGAAGTCCCGCCCGCGAACCGGGTGCGGCGACGTGTGCACGTACCGGCCGGAGGGTGTGAGCGAGCGCGCCGCCGGGTGCGTCAGGCCGAGCACGGACGCGAACACCTCCCGCGCACCCAGCACGATCCGCTTGAGAGCGGCGGACTTGCGGGCGTGCAACGAGAACGCCTCGATGCGGTCGACCACCCGGACCTGCGGGAGCATGACCACGACGGCGTAGGACGCCGGGTCCGGCAACTGCGGGCAGAGCCGCGCCGGGGTTCCGTTGTCGGACACGAAGTGCGGCAGCGCGGGCTGGGAGCGCTTCGGCTGCGAGGGCAGCGTGAGGGTGGTGCGCGCGGCTCGGCGTTCGGCCAGGGCGGCGCGGTGGGCGCGGACCTGTTCCTTGAACGCGGCGCGCTCGTGGTCGAGGGTGAAGGCGCGGCGGTGCCGCTTCAGGGTCCGCAGCTCGGCGAGGTGTCGCGTCACGAGGCCAGTATGCGAAGGCGCGCAACCGTTATTCGCCGGGTGAATCCGGAGGTCCCGTGCCGCAGGCTGGGTACCCCGGCGCCGTGGACAACATCGTCGTGGTGGGGCAGATAGCGCGTGACCTGGTGCTCGTCGTCGACGAGGTGCCCGGTTCCGGTGGCACGAGCCAGGTGCGGCAGCGCCGGGAGATGCTCGGCGGCAAGGGCGCGAACATCGCCGTCGGCCTGGCCCAGCTCGGTGCGGCGGTCGAGCTGGTCGGCGTGGTCGGGGAGGACGGCGTCGGTGAGCGGCTGGTCGCGCGGGCGGCCGCGGACGGCATCGGCACGGCGGGTGTGGTGCGACGGGGCGTGTCGGCGTTGATCGTCGACCTCGTGGCGGACGGGTGGCGGTACCTGGAGGACCTGCGGGAGCCGGTGCGCGAGGAAGACCTCCCGCTCGACGTGATCGCCGCGGCGAAAGCCGTCGTCGTCCAGCTCCAGCTACCGCCCGAGGTGGCGCTCAAGGCGGCCCGGTCGGCACGCGGTGTCGTGGTGCTCGACGGTGCGCCGGAGGAGTTCCGCGACGAGCTGCTGGCCCGCGCGGACGTGCTGCGGGCCGATCACCAGGAGGCCGAGCTGCTGACCGGCCGCAAGATCACCTCCACCGACGACGCCCTGGCCGCGGCCCGTTCGGTCGAAGGGCCGGGGCTCGTGGCGTTCGCGGTCAACGGTGAGGGCAACGTGTTCGTCTGGGACGGAGGCGAGCTGGTGCTGCCGTTGGGTGACGCGGAGGTGGTGGACACGACCGGAGGAGGAGACGCGTTCATCGCGGCGTTGACCTATGCGCTCACGAACGGTTCCACGCCGGAAGAGGCCGCACGGCTCGCCGTGAAGGCATCGGGCGACACGGTGACGCGTCCCGGCGGGCGACCGGATCTGGCCGGGTTGTGACCGGTGGGAACGACGCGAGAATTGTCGGTGCGGCACGCTACCGTTGGCGTGGTCCGGTGAGGGGAGGTCTGCCGTGCGGTTCATCGCCGTTGTGCTGTTGTTGCTGCTGAGCGCCGCGCCGGCGCAGGCTGCCAGTGGCACGTACATCCGCATCGGGCACTTCTCGGTGGACCAGGCGCGGGTGGAGGTGAGCCTGGACGGCACGGCGCTCGGCGGCTTCGACTACGCCGCGCTCGACGACTACCGGCGGGTCGCCCCCGGCGAGCACCTCGTCGAGTTCCGCACCGCGGACCCGAACGCGCCGGTGCTGCGCTCGGTGCTCGTGCAGGCCGCCGAGGGCAAGGCGTACACGGTGGTCGACCTGGCGAGCACGATGAAGGTCCTGGAGGACGACATCAGCCTGCCGGTCAACGGTCAGGCGCGGCTGCGCGTGATCAACGCCGGTGACGCCGAGATGGACGTCGTGCGGTCGGGCTCCTTCATCCACCGGGGCGTGCAGGCGAACAGCACGACCGGGTACGTCGTGCTCCTGCCCGACGACGACCCCTTGCAGGTGCTGCCGCGCGGCAAGGACTCGACCCAGCTCGACGTGACGACCGAACCCGGCGCGGTCTACTCGCTGCTGGTCAGCGCACGCCGCATCGAGCTGCGGACCGACGCGAAGAGCGCCGAGGTCGTGCCGAGCGGCGGCCAGGAGACCGGCTTCGGCGGCATGGCGGGCGGCTGGGACTGGCTGACCGCGCTCGTCATCGCGCTCGTCGTCGGCCTCGCCATGTACTCGGTGCGCGACCGCCTGTTCCGGTTCGGCTGATGGGCAAGGGCAAGCTGGTGATGGCCGCGGCGATCGTGGTCACGCTCATCTACATCGTCAAGGGCCCCGGCGCGGACCAGGCACCGGAGCCGGTGACGGTGCGCATCCCGGCGATCGGGGTGGAGACGAAGCTGCAGGCCTTGGCGGTCGACGGCGCGGGTGCACTCGAACCGCCGACCCGCGCGGACCAGGCCGGCTGGTACGCGAAGGGCGTGAAACCGGGTGACGCGGGCCCGGTGGTGATCGCGGGCCACGTCGACTCGAAGACCGGCCCTGGCGTGTTCTACCGATTACCGGAGCTGCAACCGGGCGCCGAGGTGCTGGTCGAACGCGAGGACGGCAGCGCGCTGACGTTCGTGGTGAACCGGTCGTACTCCACGCAGAAGGTGGAGTTCCCGACCGCGGGCGTGTACGGCCCGACACCGTTGTCGGAGCTGCGGCTGGTGACGTGCGGCGGTGAGTTCGACCGTGCGGCGGGCAGCTACCGCGACAACGTCATCGTGGAGGCGGTGCTGAAGGCCTGACCAGACCGTTGTGTGCGTGAGAGGTCACGCGCGTGTTCGCGTCCGTCTCGGTCTGGTGGGTGTGGTTCATGCCGACCAACGCCGCGTGCGACGTGCCGCCAAGCGTCGGACAGCTACCGCGACGACGTCACCGTGGAGGCGGTGGTGAACGTCTGATCGGCCCACCGGGCGAGCAGCCGGGAGTCGTGCGAGATCGCGAGCACGCCCGCGTCCGTCTCGGCCTGGTAGGCGTGGATCACGCCGACCAGCGCTGCGGTCGTCGAGGCGTCGAGCATCGTGGTCATCTCGTCGCAGATCAGGTACCGGGGCCGCAGGGCGAGCGCGCGGGCGAGGCAGGCGCGTTGCAGCTGGCCGTCGCTCACCTCGTGCGGCCGGCGGTCGAGCAGGTCCTCGGTGAGCATGACGAGGTCGGCGAGCTCGGCGACGCGGCCGGGGTTGTTGCCGAGCGGTTCGGCGATGGCCCTGCGCAAGGTGAAGCGCGGGTCGACGGACAGGCGCGGCTGCTGGAACAGCACACCGATCTTGGTGCGCTGCGGTGCCCGGAACCGGTAGCCCGTGACCGTGTCGCCGTCGATCTCCACGGTGCCCGCGAACGGCTTGTGCAGCAACGCGAGCACCCGCGCCACAGTGGACTTGCCGGACCCGCTCGGGCCGGCGAGCCCGATCGTCCGTCCGGAGGGGATGGTGAGGCTGAAGTCGGTGATCACCGGGTGCCGGTAGCCCGCGGTGATGCCGTGCGCGCTCAGCACGGGCGGTGGCACGCGACGGCGTGCGGGTCGTCGGTCAGCACGGGCCGTTCCTCGCAGATCGCCATGGCCTGCTCGCACCGAGGGGCGAACGCGCAACCGACCGGCAGGTCGGTCAGCAGCGGCGGCAGGCCGGGGATGGGTGTGAAGGCGCGGTCGGGCAGGGCGTCCGCCAGGCCGCGGCTGTAGGGGTGGCGCGCGTTGTCGAGCACGTCGTGGGCGGGTCCGAGCTCGACGATCCGCCCCGCGTACATCACCGCGATCCGGTCGGCGATCTTGTGCGCCGCCTCCAGGTCGTGGGTGATGAGCAGGACGGCGTGCCCGTCGTCGACCATGCGCCGGAACTCGTCCAGCAACCCGTCGACCAGGTCGCGGTCCAGGCCCGTGGTCGGTTCGTCGGCGATGAGCAGCCACGGGTCGCCGACCAGCGCCAACGCGTTCGCGACGCGCTGCGCCATGCCGCCGGACAGCTCGTGCGGGTAGCGGTCGAGGTGTTCGGGCAGCAGCCCGGCGCGTTCGGCGGCACTGGCAGCGTCGCCGCCGAGCGTGCGCGCGGCTTCTTCGAGCTGCGACCGCGCGGTGCGCACCGGCGTGAGGTGGCTGGCCGGGCTTTGCGGGATGAGCCCGATCTGCCGGCCGCGGACCTTCGTGGCCAGCTCGTGGTCCGTGGCCTGGAGCAGGTCGAGCTCGCCGAGCCGTGCCGCCCCGCGGGTCTGGGCGTTGCCCGGCAGGAACCCGAGCAGCGCGCTGGCCAGCACCGTCTTGCCGCACCCGCTCTCCCCGACGAGCGCGACGCACTCGCCGGGCCGGATGGTCAGCGACACGTCGCTGACCGCGTCGACCGTCGCCCCCGGCAACGCGAACCGCACCGACAGCCGTTCGACCTCGAGGTTCACCACGTCAGCTCCGTGCGCCGCTTGGGGTTCAACCGGTCCCGCCACACCCCGCTGACGCCCGACACGGCGAGCGTCGTGACGACGAGCAGCAACCCCGGCGCCAACGACATCCACCACCCGCCGACCAGCAGCGACCGCTGGGCATCGTTGATCATGTTGCCGATGCTCGCCGCGTGCGGCGGCAGCCCGAGCCCGAGGAACGACAACGCCGTCTCGTGCCACACCGCGTGCGGCACCATGAGCGTGGTCGCGAGCAGGACCTGCGGCGCCACGTTCGGCAACAGGTGCCGCGTCAGCACCTTCGTCCTGCCGGCACCGCCTACGACGGCCGCGTCGATGAACGGCCGCGACTTCAACGACAGCACCTCCGACCGCACGATCCGCGCGGACGTGAGCCAGTGGGTGAGCGCGATCGAGATGATCACCGCGGTCAGGCTCGGCCGCAGGACCGCGACGATCACGATGCCCAGCAACAGGTGCGGCACCGACGCCATCGCGTCGACCAGCCGCATCAACACCCGGTCGACCCACCCGCCGACCGCCCCGGCCAGCGCACCCACCGCAGTGCCGACAACCGCCGAGATGGTCGCCGCGACAATGCCCACCGTCAGCGACACACGCAGCGCATAGATGCACCGCAGCAGCACGTCCCGCCCAAGCTCGTCGGTGCCGAACAGGTGCGCCGCCGACGGCGCCTGGTTGGCCACGGCGAGGTCGACGTACTGCTCATTGAGGTCGACGACCAGCGGAACGACGATGGTCGCCAGCGCGACGACCACCAGCACGGTCGCTGCCGGAACCAGCCGCAGCCGAGGCGACCGCGGCGGTCCGGCAGCGGTGAGCCGCGCACGCGGTGCACTGCGCCAGGCCAGGTCAGCCATGGTCCGCTCCCGTCTCCGCCCGCCGTACGTCACCCGGACGGGTGGTCGTTGTCCTGATCCGCGCCTGGCTGCGTCTGGTTGATGTCCGGAAGTACCCAACTCGTTCGCCCGCGAAGTGAGGAAGCGCGGATGGGGGCGGACCGCTGCCCAGTCGCCCCGGCACTGCCAGTCGGGTCGGGGCCGCCAGTCGGGTCGAGGGGCAGCCAGCCGCAGTCAGGAGTCCGTCAGCCATCGACCGCCACCCTCGGGTCGGCGAGCGCGTAGAGGACGTCGGCGAGGAGGTTCCCCACCAGCACCACAGCGGTGGCCATCACGGTCAGGGCACCGAGCAACGCGAAGTCCACGTTCAGCGCCGCCTCCACGGTGGCGCGCGCGATGCCCGGCCATGAGAACACCGTCTCCACCAGCAACGCCCCCGTGATCAGCTCGGGCAGCCGCGCCCCGAGCAGCGTCAGGAACGGCAGGAGCGAGGTGCGCAGCGCGTGCCCCGTGACCACCAGCCGGTCGGGCAGGCCGCGGGCCCGCGCGCCGATCACGTGGTCCTGGGTGAAGGACTCGAGGAGGTTCTGCCGCACGAACAGCACGAACCACGGCGCCTGCGAGATCGCCAGCACCGCCACCGGCAGCACCATGTGCACCGCGACCCCGCCGACGGTGACCGGCTCCGCCCCGCTCGTCACGCCGCCGCCGGGCAGCCAGCGCAGCTGCAGCGCGAACACGTACAGCACCGCCAGCCCCACCCAGAACACGGGCGCGGCCTCCAGCGCGTAGCAGCCGCCGGTGACCACGCGGTCCAGCCACGTGCCCTGCCGCCACGCTGCGGCCGTGCCCAGCAGCAGTCCCAGCAGCAGCGCCAGGGTGAAGCCGACCGACACGAGCAGCACCGTCCACCCGAGACGGTCGCCGATGACGGCGGACACGGGTTGCTGCAGGGAGAGCGAGTCGCCGAGGTCGCCGACCACCGCGTGCCGCAGCCAGGCCCAGTACTGGGCCACCACGGGCTGGTCGACGCCCCAGTTCTCGCGCAGCTGGGCGACGCGTTCCGGGGAGGCGCCGATGATGCGGACGCCGAAGTAGCGCTCGACCGGGTCGAACGGCGAGGCCTTGGCGAGCACGAACAGCGCGAAGCTCACCACGAGCAGGACCGGGGCCGCGAAGGCCAAGCGGCGCAACGCCATCATGCCGAGGGCGCACGACCTGGTCCGGGGACGACCCGAGAAGCGAGGACCGGCCGAGGAACGTCGACCGGCCAAGGAAGGCAGACCAGCCAAGGAACGCCGCGCCGCCGGGGCTTGTGGGTGCGCGGCAGCCGCCGGTGAGCCGGGCCCGTCGCCGTCCTGCGGGGCGACGACGGCAGGGTTGCTGGCCGCCTGACCGCCGACGGCAGAAACCCCGGCCGCCTGACCGCCAACAATCCCCTCAGCGCCCTCCGGCCCACCACCCGAAGCCCGAGTCACGACTTCGGCGTCCAGCGCTCGAGGTTCCACCACACCGCGTGCACGAGCCCGTGGTCGTGCGGCTCGACCTGCGTTTCCTGCCCGTTCCACTTGTCCCGCACCACGTACGTGTGCTCCAGGAACACGAGGAACGCCCACCCCGGGTCGGCGACGTAGGCCTGCTGGAAGTCGGAGTAGGCCTGCTTGCGCACGGCCGGGTCGAGCGACCGGCGGGCCGTGTCGAGTGCGGTGTCCACTGTGGAGTTGCGGTAGTGGCTCATGTTCACGTAGCCGGGCTGGCCGGCGTAGCGGGAGTGCAGCAGGGTGTAGGCGGCGGTGTCGGGGTCGTAGGGGTCGCCGCCGCCCCAGATCGAGGCGGCTTCGCGTTGGCGTTGCAGCATGACGTCGAACGTGGTGGCTTCGGCGGGGGCGTCGATGCCGAGTTTGGCGATGTCGGAGGCGGCTGCCAGGGCGAGCTCTTTGCGCAGCACGTCGGGTGCGGGGTACAGGACGGGTAGGCGGGCTGGCTGGCCGTCCTTGGTGCGCTTGCCGTCGGGGCCTTGGCGCCAGCCTGCTTCGTCGAGCAGGCGGGCGGCTTCCGCTGTGTCGAACGGGAAGGTCGCCGACGGGTCGTGCCACGCGGAGAGGTGCGGGGAGACCGGGGTTGCGGCCGGGGTGCCGGAGCCGGCGAGAACGGTGTCGATCATGGCCTGGCGGTTGATGGCCAGGTTCAGGGCGCGGCGGACGCGGGGGTCGGAGGTGAAGGGGAGTTCCGAGGGCAGGCCGATGCCGCGGTAGTCGGCGGACGGGTTGCGCACCACGCGGTAGCCGGAGCGGTCGGTGTAGGAGCGGGCGAGTTTCGGGGGCAGGACGGTGCCGTCGAACTCGCCGGCTGCCATGCGGGTGGCGCGGGCGTTGTCGTCGGGGACGAACACCACGGTCACGGTCTTGATCGCGGGGGCGCCGGCCCAGTGCTGCTCGTTGGCCTTGAGAACCAGGCGGTCGCCCTTGCGCCACTCCGCCACCGCGTACGGGCCGGTGCCGACGGGGGCGGTGTTGAACGGCGCGGTGTTCACGTCGGCGCCGGCGAACTTCGCCGCGGGCACGATGCCCAGGGTCAGCTGCTGGGCGAACGGGGCGTAGGGGTAGGAGAGCGTGAACCGCACGGTCGCGGGGTCGACGGCCACGACGTCGGCGACGGCGTCGAAGCGGGAGGCGATCGTGGAGTTCACCTTCTTGTCCAGCACGGACTTGTACGTGAACACGACGTCCGAGGCGGTCAGCGGGGTGCCGTCGGAGAACGTGACACCGGTGCGCAGCTTCGCCGTCCACGTGAGGCCGTCGGCCGACGCGGTGGGCAGCTCGGCGGCCAGTGCGGGGACCAGCTTCAGCGCGGCGTCGCGGGCGACCAGGCCGTCGAAGACCTTCGCGGCACCGTCGGGGGCGTAGCCGAGCACCGGGTTCAGGTTCTCCGGTTCGCTGCCGGCGCCGATCACGATGGATGTCGCCGAGCCGGTCACCGCGCCGTCCGGTGACGTGCACGCCGTCGCCGCCAGTGCGGCGGTCAGCAGTGCGAGGACCGTTCGGCGCATGCAGTTCCTCCCGGGGTGTCCGTGTTGCCGGGTGCAGCTAACAGCAATTAAGTTGCAACAGGCAATAGTTGGCAACACCACAGCAAGATCGACGGGGAGGACGCTTGCACGCCGGAGAAGGGCGGACGCGCTAGGTTCGGAGCAGTTGGGGGGAGAGGTCGTGCTCAAGATCGCAGTCCGGGTGTTCGCCGTCGTCGCGGTGATCAGCGGTGTGCTGCTGGCCGTGACGGCACTGGTGCCGGGTGTGGGAACGGTGCTCGTCAACGCCGGCCTGCTGGGGGTGCTGGCCGGTCCGGTGGCGCTCGGGACCTACGCGGGCGGCCTGCTGCCCAGACCCGCCGGGGTGCGGGTCCTCACCGGGATCGGCGTGGCGTTCATCGCGTTCAGCATCACGAACAACCTCGCGCAGGTGGTGTCGCTGGCGACGGAGCCGGGGTCGTCGCGCGACCACCTCGAACACGGCGTCTTCGCCGTGCTGTGGCTGCTCCTCGGGCTGTTCCTGGTCTGGGACGCGAAGCGGCTCAGTGCGACTCCCTGCTGACCTCCGACCCGCTGGACCCCAGCAGGAAGTCCAGGTCGGCACCGGTGTCGGCGCCGAGCACGTGGTCGACGTAGAGCCGTTCCCAGCCACGCCGGGGAGCCGCGAACGCGGCGGTCATCCGCGGGCTCGGCGTGCGGTCGAGGAAGTCCGGTGCCTCCACGTCGATGCGCCGGTTCGCCACGTCGAGCACGATCACGTCACCGGTGCGCACCAGGCCGAGCGGCCCGCCTGCCGCGGCCTCGGGGGCCACGTGCAGGACGACCGTGCCGTAGGCGGTGCCGCTCATGCGGCCGTCGCAGATCCGCACCATGTCGCGGACGCCCTGCTCCAGCAGCTTTTTGGGCAACGGCATGTTCGACACCTCCGGCATGCCGGGGTAGCCGCGCGGGCCGCAGCCGCGCAGCACCAGCACGGAGCCGGCGTCCACGTCGAGGTCCGGGTCGTCGATGCGGGCGTGGAAGTCCTCGATGCTGTCGAACACCACGGCCCTTCCCCTGTGCCGCAACAGCTCCGGTGACGCGGCCGCCGGTTTCACCAGCGCGCCCTGCGGGGCGAGGTTGCCGCGCAGCACGGCGATGCCGCCCTCGGCGATGATCGGCTGCGCGCGGCTGCGGATCACCTCGGGGTCCCAGATCGGGGCGTCGTCGAGGTGGTCGACGAGCGGCCGGCCGGTCACGGTCACACCGGCCGGGTCGAGCAGGTCGCGGACCTCGCGCAGCACCGCGAGCAGGCCGCCCGCGCGGTGGAAGTCCTCCATCAGGAACCGGCCGGCGGGCTGGAGGTCCACCAGCAGCGGCACGCCGGAGCCGATGCGGTCGAAGTCGTCGAGCACCAGGTCGACGCCGAGCCGGCCCGCGATGGCGAGCAGGTGGACCACGGCGTTGGTCGAGCCGCCGATCGCCGCGAGCGCCACGATCGCGTTGTGGAACGACGCCTTCGACAGGAACGTGCTGGGGCGCCGGTCCTCCGCCACGAGCTGAACGGCGAGGCGGCCGGTGCCGTGGGAGGCCTCCAGCAGCCTGCTGTCCGGTGCCGGGGTGCCCGCCACACCGGGGACCACGGTGCCGAGCGCCTCCGCCACCAGCGCCATGGTCGAGGCGGTGCCCATGGTGTTGCAGTGGCCGCGGCTGCGGATCATCGCCGACTCGGAGCGGAGGAACTGCTCCTGCGACAACGTGCCCGCGCGCACCTCCTCCGACAGCCGCCACACGTCCGTGCCGCACCCCAGCGGCACCCCGCGGAACGTGCCCGTCAGCATCGGGCCACCGGGCACCACCACGGCCGGGATGTCGACGGACGCGGCGGCCATCAGCAGCGCGGGGATCGTCTTGTCGCAGCCGCCGAGCAGCACCACGCCGTCGACCGGGTTGGCGCGCAGCATCTCCTCGGCCGCCATCGCGGCCATGTTGCGCCACAGCATCGCGGTGGGGCGGACGTTGGTCTCGCCGAGCGACACCACCGGCAGGTTCAACGGGATGCCACCGGCTTCGTACACGCCGTTCGACACCGCGGCGGCGACCTCGCCGAGGTGCGCGTTGCACGGCGTGAGGTCGGAGGCGGTGTTGGCGATGGCGATCTGCGGACGTGAGAACGCGTCGTCGGGGGTGCCGCGGCGCATCCAGGCGCGGTGGATGTAGGCGTTGCGGTCCTGCCCTGCGTACCAGTGCGCGCTGCGGAGGGTCACCCTCCTGTCGTACGGGGCGCAGGCGGTGGCGCGCAAGCCCTGGCGTTCGCGCGGTTGCCTTGCCGCAGAACGGGGTACTCGGCCCCTGCGTCAAGCAGTCGGCGCTGTTGCCCCGTTGGTACGAGAGGCGGTGACGGCATGATGACGCCGGCGTTGGACTACGCGCTCCGCGTCACGCGGGAGCTCGGCCTCAGCGGAGAGTCCTCCTGTGTGGACAGCGAGAAGCCGTTGAGGCTCTACATCGCGGTGGAGGGGCGGCTGCCCGGCCACCCCGACCACGAGGTGGCGCTGCTGTGGACCGAGTGCCACGGCTGGGCCATCGCGGTCGAGAGACCCGACACGGCCGAGGTGACCGTCGTCGAGCACCTCGGGGGAGCGGTGGAGCCGCCACCGCGCACGGTGGGCCAGGTGGGTGCGGCGCATGCTCGCCCGCGCCGACCGGCAGACGGCGGCCACCGAGACGCACACCCACCCCGGACAGGTCGCCTGACCTGCACCGAGACTGACCTGAACGAGACTGGCCTGCAACGACGAACTCGCCCCAGGGCTCCGTCAGAGCCCTGGGGCGAGTCGCGTGTCGGGGTCAGCTCACCGCGACGGGTTCCTGCGCCTTCTTCGCGGCCGGCAGGTCGTCGAGCGCGGTGCCCTCGACGTCGAGCTCCGGCAGCCAGCGCAGCCACTTCGGCAGCCACCAGGCGCGCTCACCGAGCAGGGCCAGCGCGGCGGGCACCAGCACCATGCGGACCACGAACGCGTCCACGAAGATGCCGACCGCCAGCGCGAAGGCGATGGACTTCACGGTGGGCTCGCCGGCGGGCACGAAGCCCGCGAACACCGAGAACATGATCAGCGCGGCGGCCACGACGACCGGTGCGGCCTGGCGGAAGCCGGTGGTGATGGCCTCGATCGGCTTCGCGCCGCGGTGGTGCGCCTCGTGCATCCGCGACACCAGGAAGATCTGGTAGTCCATGGCGAGTCCGAACAGGATGCCGATCACCAGGATCGGCGTGAGGCTGATCAACGGGCCGGTGCCGTCGAGGTTGACCGCGCCGGACAGCCAGCCCCACTGGAACACCGCCACCGTGGCGCCGAGGGAGGCGCCGATGGTCAGCAGGAAGCCGAGCACGCCCACCAGCGGCACGAGCAGCGAGCGGAACACCAGCACCAGCAGCACCAGCGCGAGGCCCACGACGACGGCCAGGTAGATCGGCAGCGCGCGGTCCAGCGAGGTGGCCACGTCGACGCTCACGGCGGTGGCACCGGTGACGTAGGCCTTGCCGCCGTCCAGGTCGGACAGCTCGGTGCGCAGGTCGGCGACGAGCTGTTCGGTCTCCGCGGTGTCCGGGCCGGACTTCGGGATGACGGTGACCATGGCGGACCCGCCGTCGGCGCTGGGCTGGGCCGGCGTCACCAGTGCGACGTCGGACAGCTTCGAGAGCGGCTCGGCGGCCTTGGTCGCGGTCGCGGCGGCGTTGTCGCCCTCGACGAGCACGATGATCGGGCCGTTGAAGCCCTCGCCGAACCCGCGGGCCAGCAGTTGGTCGGCGCGTTCCTGGGTGGAACCGGCCGGCGGCCGCTGGATGAGCGTGGTGTCCATGGACGCGACCGGGATCGAGACGACGCCGAGCGCGACGACCGAGAGCAGCAGCGCGGTGACGCGGCGCTTGGTGACCAGGCCGCCCCAGCCGCGGATGACACCGCGGTCCTTCGGCTCGACCGGCTCGGCCTCGGACGCGGAGCGCTCCTTGCGGGTCAGCACGCGGCGGCCGAGCATGCTCAGCACCGCGGGCACGAGCGTGATGGCGATCAGCACGGCGACGACGATCGTGGCGGCGGCCGCGACGCCCATCTGCGTGAGGAACGGGATGCCCGCGATCACCAGGCCGACCAGCGCGATCACCACGGT
Source organism: Lentzea sp. NPDC036955 (assembly GCF_055608005.1). NCBI lineage: Bacteria > Bacillati > Actinomycetota > Actinomycetes > Pseudonocardiales > Pseudonocardiaceae > Lentzea > Lentzea sp. NPDC036955. Next base: position 75,705 of record NZ_JBVJRC010000006.1, read on the forward strand.
GAGACCGGCGGTGACGACGGCGGACCCGGCGGTGCCGACCGCGGTGGCGACGGCGTGGCCGACGTCGGCACCCCGGCGCAGCTCCTGCCGGTAGCGGTTGATGATGAACAACGCGTAGTCGATGCCGACCGCGAGCCCCAGCATCGAGGCGAGGATCGGCGTGGTCGACTGCAGGTCCATGAATCCGGTGGCGATGGTGATGCCGAGCGTGCCGATGCCGACGCCGATGCCCGCGCTGAGCAGGTTCATGCCGGCGGTCACCAGCGAGCCGTAGGTCAGCGCCAGCACGACCAGGGCGAGCACGACACCGATGGCCTCGGTCGGGCCGCCGACGTGCGGCGTCTCCTGCATCGCGGTGCCGCCGACCTCGATCGTGAGGCCCTGCGCCCGCGCCTTGTCGACGGCGCCGAGCAACGCGGTCCGCTGGTCAGCGGTGACCTCGCCGGGCTTCACGTCGTAGGTGACGGTGCTGTAGCCGGTGTCGACGTCCTTGTTGACGCTCGGCCGGGCCGGGTCCAGCGGGTTCGTCGCGGACGTGACGCCGTCGAGCTTGCCCAGGTCTCCGACCAGCTCGGTCACGGCCTGGGCGTGCGCGGGCAGCTTGTCCTGCGCGTGCACGACGACGCGGGCCTGCGCGGTCTCGCCGGTGCCGAACTTCTGCTGGATGCGCTCCAGCGCCGTCGTCGACTCCTGGCCGGGGATGGACATCGCGTTGGACGTCTCACCGCCGAGCGTGAACGCGCCGACACCGGACCCGACCAGCACGAGCAGCCAGATGAGGACGACCGGGAGGCGGTGCCGGTGGGCACCGAGTCCGAGCCGGTAGAGCAGTTTCGCCATGGTGTTCAGGCCTCCCGGTGCCCGAGTGCGTCATAACAGGTAGCGAGGATCAAGGGGCGCCACGTCGTCTTGTCGCCCTCCTGGTTGGCCAGGAGGGTCAGCACGGCCATGGCGCTGAGCGCGCCGACGATCCGGATCGCGCGGGGCAGTTCCTGCTCGGGCTCGATGACGAACATCTCGTTGAGCAGCAGTTCGTCCTGCGCCTGCTGCGGGTCCTCGCCCGGTGCCGTCATCGACCGGAACAGCAGCGCGACCATGCCCGGCCGGTCGAGCGCGTAGTCGGTGAGCAGCTCCAGCGCGCGCCGTTCACGGCCCGGTCCGGCCGGCAGGTCGCTGACCAGGTCGAGCACGTGCCGGCAGATGACGCGGCTCTGCTCCCACGCGGCCTCGAAGAGGGCTTCCTTGCTGGGGAAGTGGTGCAGCAGCCCCGCCTTGGACAGGCCGGCGGCGTCCGCGAGGGCCTTGAGCGAGGTCTGCTCGAAGCCGTGGCGGGCGAACAACGCCGCGGCGGCGTCGAGGATCGACTCGTCGACTCCGGTCCTGGGCTGGCGTGGCATGAGCCTGACTTTACGGCGTTCACCGACCGATTCGGTAGGTAAACCGACCGATTCGGTCGGTGGCCTTCGTCACCACAACGGGGGAATCATCGAGCGGGTTGAGATGACTGGTGGTCACCTCGTGCTGCCGGATGGATGAACCGGGACGGGCTTGATGCCGCTCTTGGGGCAATCGCCGACTACGGGACAATGGACCGATGTTCGTCTTCGACGCGGAGCTCTGGCTGTGGGAGGCCCGCCGCCTGGACACCTGGACGTTCGTCACACTGCCCGAGGACGTCTCGGACGAGATCCGCGACCTGGCCACCCCCGGCGCGGGCTTCGGCTCGGTCAAGGTCCGGGCCGGCGTCGGCACCAGCAGCTGGTCGACCTCGGTGTTCCCGGACAAGGCGAGCGGCTGCTACGTCCTGCCGGTCAAGGCCGCCGTCCGGAAGAAGCAACAGGTTGAACCGGGTGACACCATCGAGGTGACGGTGGAGGTCGTGTGAGGGTCCCTACCCGCGCCACGCGGCTGCCAAACGTTGTTCTTGATCAGTTTCGGGTGAGACACTGGGACACGTGGTCGCGGTCATGAACTGGTTGCGTTCGCCGTGCCCAGCACTTGTCGCCGATGCCGCCGGTGCCGTGCACGGCATGAACGAGGCAGCCAAGAGCATCTTCCCCTCCCAGGTCGCCGAGCTGCAGTGGCAGCACGGCGACTCCGTCAGCGTCTCCGAACGCACCTACGCCGCACACCGGGTGGACAACGAGGACGGCTCGGTCACCTGGTGGCTGCTCGACGAGACCGATCTCAAGCTGGAGCGCGAGCGGACGGCGCTGCTGACGCGGATGTCGAGCGCGTTGATGACCTCGCTCAACCCCGAGCGCTGCATGACCGTCGTCGCCGAGCTCGCCGCCACCCACCTCGCGGACGAGGCGCTGGTCATCGCGCCGCAGTCGGGCCACGGGCACCCCGTCACGCGCTGCGTGCGCGGCGGGTCGCCCACGCACGAGCTGCAGCACCTCGACGTCGAGCAGGTGATCGGGCTCGGCGAGGCGCTGCGCGGGTTCCCGCCGGTGCCGTCGCGGTGGATCGACCCGGCCGCGGCGCCGGACTGGCTGGCCAAGGACGTCGTGTCGATCGTCGTCACGCCGCTGCCCGGTCACGGGGTGCCGGCCGGCGCGCTGATCCTGGTGCGCCGCGACCAGCCGTTCAGCGAGGACGAGGAGGCGTTCGCGCGGCTCTTCGCCTCACGGGCGGGCGTCGCGATGTCGGCGGCCGGCCTGTTCACCCAGCAGGCGGTCATCACCGAACGGCTCACCAGGGACCTGCTGCCGCCGGTGCTGCGCCGCTACGACAGGGTCGAGCTGGCCGGGCGCTACCGGGCGGCCGCGGACACCGAACGGGTCGGTGGCGACTTCTACGACGTGCACGAGCTGCCGGACGACGAGCTGTTCGTCGTGCTCGGCGACGTGTGCGGCAAGGGTCTCGACTCGGCCGTGCAGACCGGCAAGGTGCGCACGACCCTGCACGCGCTGCTGCAGGTCGTGGACGACCACGACCGGGTGCTGCGCGCGCTCAACCAGGCGCTGCTCACCACCGACCGGTCGCGGTTCATCACCGTGGTCGTCGGCACCGTCCGGCCGGTCGACGACGGCCTGCGCCTCACCCTCACCTCGGGCGGGCACCCGCCGCCGCTGATCGTGCGCGCGAACGGCCTGGTCGAGGCCGCGAAGACGCGCGGCACGCTGGTCGGCATCCTGCCCGAGATCACGACGACCACCGACGAGGTGCTGCTCGGCCCCGGTGACTCCTGCCTGCTCTACACCGACGGCATCATCGAGGCCGTGGGCGGACCGCTCGGCGACGAGGAGTTCGGCGAGGAACGGCTGCGGCGCGCGCTCGCGTCGTGCGGCGGCATGCCCGCCGAGGCGCTGGTCGAACACGTGCACATGCTCGCGGCGAACTGGGTCGGCGCGGGTGCCCACGACGACATCGCGGTGATGTCGGTCACCGCACCCCGGCGGAGGTCCGCGTGACGGCGCTCGACGCGCTCTGGGAGGCCGTCCTGGACGGTGACGAGCACCGGGCGACCGACCTCGTGCTCGAAGCCGCGGACCGGTACGGGCACGAGTTCGTGCTGCTCGACGTGATCGGCGCCGTGCAGCAGCGGGTCGGCCGCGAGTGGGCGGCGAGCCGGATCAGCGTCGCGCAGGAGCACGCGATCACCGCCATCAACGAACGCGCGGTCACGGCGCTCACGATCACCCGGCCGCGGCAGCAGCCCACGCACGGGCGCGTGACCGTGGCCTGCGTGGACGGCGAGTGGCACGCGCTGCCCGCCCGGCTGCTGGCCGAGGTGCTGTCGCTGCGCGGGTTCGCCGTCGACTACCTCGGCGCGCAGGTCCCGACCCCGCACCTGATCACCCACCTGCACCGCACCGGCCCGGACGTGCTGGCGCTGTCCAGCTCCATCGCGACCAGGCTGCCCGTCGCGCACGCCACGATGACGGCGTGCCAGGCGACGGGCGTGCCGGTGATCGTCGGTGGTGCGGCCTTCGGCCGGGACGGCGAGTACGCGCGCCGGTTCGGAGCCAACGCGTGGGCCGCCGACGCCCGGTCCGCCGCGGACATGCTGCTGTCGCAGAAGCTGCCGGTGCCGACCTCGCCGCACCAGCCGATCGACGACCTGCCGCACCTGGCCGACCAGGAGTACACGCTGGTCAAGCGCACCGCGAACGACCTCGTGCGCGCGGTGTTCCGCGGGCTGGAGGAGCGGGTGCCCGCGATGCGCGCCTACAGCGCCGAGCAGCGCCAGCACACCGCCGAGGACCTGGCGCACATCGTGGACTTCCTCGCGACCGCGTTGTACGTCGACGACGACTCGCTGTTCCACGGCTTCATGGCGTGGACCGGTGACGTGCTCAACGCGCGCGGGGTGCCCGTGCGGGTGCTGGAACCGGCCCTGGACCTGCTTTCCGTGCAGTTGCGGGACTTCTCACGAGCGCAGCGGATGCTGGCCAGCGTCGAGCTGGACCAGTCGATGCCGGCGTAGCTCGCCGGCCGCTCGCCGCGGTGGAGGTCCGGCGTCAGGTGCGGCTCAGCGCGCGACCGCTCTCGATCAGCTCGTCGGTGAACGAGTCGAGCGCCCGCGCGAAGTCCCGGTGGTCGGGTTCGTGCCAGTCCTGCAGCTGGTCGAGCAGCCACCGCCGCCACGCCCGCACGAGCTGCGTGAACACCTCGGCGCCCTGGTCGGTGAAGCGGTAGCCGTCGTCGTGGAACGCCAGGTGCCCCGACCGGACCAGTGCCTGCGCGGTCGGGGCGAAGATCCCGCCGGGCACCTGCGTCATAGCGGCGATTTCGTCCAACGTCGCGACACCGTCGTCAGCGGAGGCCTTGTAGACCCGGCCGAGCAGCCACGCCTGCTCCAGCGGCAGGCCGACGCCCGAGCGCCGCAGCACCGCCGCGCCGGGGTCCTCCCGCGACCTCGCCACCACCGCGGACACCAGCTTGCGCAGCTCGTCGTAGGAGTTCGACGGCGGCGCGGCGAAGCTCTCGCCGACACCGCTGTTGCCGGTCGCGGCGGCGCGGGAGGTGTCCCGCAGCGGCACCTCGGGCAGGAACACGGCGACCAGCAGCGCGACCAGGCCGATCGGGGCGGCGATGAGGAACATCGTCTGCACCGTCTCGGCGTACCCGGCGACGATCGGCGCACGGACGACGTCGGGCAGGGCGTGCACGGCCGCGGGGCTCGCGATGGCCCGCGGGTCCACACCGTCGGGCACGACGACGTTCTCCGGCAGCCGGTTGGCGTAGATCGTGCCGAAGAGGGCGACGCCGAACGAGCTGCCCATCGTGCGCAGGAAGCTGATGCCCGAGGTGGCCACGCCGAGGTCGCTGTAGCCGGTGGTGCTCTGCACGACGATCACCGGCACCTGCATCACCAGGCCGATGCCTGCGCCCAGCACCACCATGAACGCGCCCATCAGCCAGTAGCTGGTGTCCGTGCCGAGGTTGGACATCAGGAACAGGCCGGCCGTCAGCACCGCGGACCCGATGAGCGGGAACAGCCGGTACTTGCCCGTGCGGCTGATGGTGGTGCCGGTGAGCAGCGCCGTGGCCATCAGTCCCGCGATCAGCGGCAGCATCCACAGCCCGGACGCCGTGGCCGACTCACCGCGCACGTACTGCAGGTAGATCGGCAGGTAGGTGATGCCGCCGAGCATCGCGAACCCGACGACGAAGCTCAGGATGCCCGACACCGTGAACACCCGGCTGCGGAACAACCGCATCGGCAGCATCGGTTCCGCGGCCCGCTGCTCCACGAGCACGAACGCCACGAGCAGCACGACCGAACCCGCCGCCATCCCCAGGATCGTCGGCGAGGTCCACGCGTACTCGGTGCCGCCCCAGCTCGTGACCAGCGTCAACCCGGTCGCGGCGAGCGCGATCAGCGCGATGCCCGCGTAGTCGATCTTCGGCCGCGCGTCCGTCCTGATGGCGGGCAGCGCCGCCACGGCGACCACGATGACCGCGACGCCGAGCGGGATGTTGACGTAGAACGCCCACCGCCAGCTCAGGTGGTCCACGAACAGCCCGCCCAGCAGCGGCCCCGCGACCGTGGCGATGCCGAACACCGCACCGGCGAACCCCTGGAACTTGCCGCGCTCCCGGAGCGGAACGACGTCCGCGATGATCGCCGTGGACGTGACCATCAGTCCGCCGGCGCCCAGCCCCTGCACCGCGCGGAACGCGATCAGCATCCCCATCGACTCCGACCAGCCGGCGAAGAACGAGCCGACCAGGAACAGCACGACGCTGATGAGGAACGTCCGCTTGCGCCCGTAGAGGTCGCCGAACTTGCCGATCAGGACCGTCATGATCGTCTCGGCCAGCAGGTAGGACGTCACCACCCACGACAGGTGCGCGCCACCGCCGAGGTCCGCGACCATCGTCGGCAGCGCGGTGGACACGATGGTCTGGTCGAGCGCCGCCAGCAGCATGGCGAGCAGGACGGCGGCGACGACCAGGTTCCGCCTGCGGGTGTCGATCTCGGGCACGGCGCCGATGGTCGCGCAGGTCGGCGCACTCCGCAGCGCGTGCCGCGCACTGCGGCCGGGTTCCACCGGCCGGGCTGTGGGCAGACTGGGCACCCCCTAGGCTCGGTGGTGATCACCGCAGAAGGAGGCCTCCTTGATCTTCATCACCGCCAAGTTCCCGGTCCTGCCCGAGCACGCCGACGCGTGGCCGGAGCTGTCCCGCTCCTTCACCGAGGCGACCAGGGCCGAGCCGGGCTGCCTGTGGTTCGACTGGTCGCGCAGCCTCGACGACCCCACCGAGTACGTGCTCGTGGAGGCGTTCCGCGACGGTGACGCGGGCGCGGCGCACGTGCAGTCCGACCACTTCAAGGCCGCGCAGGCCGAGCTGCCGCAGTACCTCGCGGAGACGCCGCGGATCGTGAGCCAGGTCGTCGAGCAGGACGACTGGTCGCGCCTCGGCGAGATGGAGGTCGCGCCACGCGGGTGAGGCCCGGGGTGCACCACCGGGGTCCGGGGCGAGGATGGCGGGCGTGGACGCCTTCGTGGAGATGCCCGCCGGGTTCGCTGGCTCGCTCACCGCGAAGGTGCTGGGGGACAACGGCTTCTACTCGGCCGCGAAGTCCGCGCCGCGCGAGGAGCTCTCGCGCGGCGCGGGCCTCTGGCGCGGCGCTACTTGCCGGTCGAACCGCCGGCGGCCAGCCGCATCAGGTCGGAGTCGAGGTCGATCGACAGCTCGGTACCGCCCGCGCTGCCGAACTCGTGCTGGTAGCTGCCCCACGACTCCTCGCGCACCTGCTTCTCGAAACCGGAGGCCATGAGCGCCACCAGTTCCAGCGCCGCGCGGTCGATGCGCTTGTTCAGCGCGGGGTCCGTCCAGTCCTCGGTGGCCGCGAACAGCGACGTCGGCACGACCACCGTCCGCAGGTAGGCGAAGAGCCCGCGGATCTGGTCGTCGACCACGAGTGCGTGCCGGGCGGTGCCGGCGGTCGCGGCGAGCACGACCGGCTTCGCGATCAGCAGGTCGTTGTCGAGGACCTGGAAGAACGACGTGAACAGGCCGCTCGCGCCCGCCTTGTAGACCGGCGTCGAGGCGACGACCGCGTCGGCGTGCTGCAACGTGGTGATCGCCTGCTGCAGCCCGGGGCCGACGTGGTTCGACACCAGGGCGTTCGCGATCTCCGTGGCGAGCGTGCGCAGCTCGACCACCTGCGTCCGCACGGTCAGCGACCGCTGCCCGGCCAGTGCGGTGACGCGGCCGGCGACGCGGTCGGCGAGCAGCCGGGTGGACGACGGGTCGCTGGTGCCCGCCGACACGACGGCGAGCTGGAAGGTGGTGCCCATTACTCCTCGCTCTGGCTGAGCTTGCCGCAGATCGCGGCGAGTTGGTCGAGTTCTTGCGGCGTGAGGACGCTCAACGCGCGCGTGACGCTGCGCGCGTGCGGGCGGCCGATCGCCTGCTGGGTCTCCCGGCCGGCCGGGGTGAGCGACAGGCGCACACCCCGCCGGTCGCCGGGATCGGGGCAGCGGTCCACCAGCCCGCGGTCGACCAGCCGGTCGACCATGCGGGACAGGGCGGGCTGGCTGAGCAGCACGTGCCGGTTCAGCTCGCTCATCCGAAGTGGACCGTCGCACTTGGACAGGGTGTAGAGCACGTCGTACTCGCGCATGCTCAGCTCACCCCACACGTCCTCGGCGTTGAACCGCTTCACGAGCACGGCGTAGGAGGTCATCAGCGCCTCCCACGCCTCGTTCGCCCTGGTCACCGCGCCTACCTCACTCGGAGTCCTGGTAGGGCGAGCCACCGGTGACGTTGTCGCCGCGGTTGGCGTTCGGCCGCGGCTGGCGGACCGGTCCGTCGCCGTACTTGGCCTTCAGGCGCACCGCGTGCGTCGGCGGCTTGGCGGTCTCCGGGTCCTGCCGCGCCTCGATCTCCTTGCGCAGCACCGGAACCACCTCCTCGCCCAGCAGGTCGAGCTGGTTCAGCACGGTCTTGAGCGGCAGACCGGCGTGGTCCATCAGGAACATCTGGCGCTGGTAGTCGCCGAAGTGCTCGCGGAAGGTCAGCGTCTTGTCGATGACCTCCTGCGGGCTGCCGACCGACAGCGGGGTCTGCGCCATGAAGTCCTCCATCCGCGGCCCGTGGCCGTAGACGGGGGCCTCGTTGAAGTACGGGCGGAACTCGTTCAGCGCGTCCTGCGACCGCTTGGCGATGTAGGCCTGCCCGCCGAGACCGACGATGGCCTGCTTCTCCGTTCCGTGGCCGTAGTGCGCGAACCGCTGGCGGTAGAACTTGATGAGCCGCATGTAGTGCTCTTTGGGCCAGAAGATGTTGTTGGCGAAGAAGCCGTCACCGTAGTAGGCGGCCTGCTCCGCGATCTCCGGCGTGCGGATCGACCCGTGCCACACGAACGGCGGCAGGTCGTCCAACGGCCGCGGCGTGGAGGTGAAGCCCTGCAACGGCGTGCGGAACTTGCCCTCCCAGTCCACGACGTCCTCGCGCCACAACCGGTGCAGGAGGTTGTAGTTCTCCAGCGCCAGCGGCAGGCTCTGCCGGATGTCCTGACCGAACCACGGGTAGACCGGCGCGGTGTTGCCGCGGCCCAGCATCAGGTCCATGCGACCCTTCGCCAGGTGTTGCAGCATCGCGTACTCCTCGGCGATGCGCACCGGGTCGTTGGTGGTGATCAGCGTCGTGGCGGTGCTGACGACCAGCTTCCGCGTGGTCGCCGCGATGGCGGCCAGCAGGGTGGTCGGCGCGGACGAGAAGAACGGCGGGTTGTGGTGCTCGCCGATCGCGAAGACGTCGAGCCCGACCTCCTCGGTCTTCTGCGCGATCTGGACGATCGCGTCGATGCGCTCGGCCTCGCTGGGGGTCTCGCCGCTCACCGGATCCCTGGTGATGTCGCTCACCGAGAACACTCCGAACTGCACGGTCCCCGCCTCCTTCTGTCTGAAGTTCTATGCGTTTGCATCTACCTTAACGCGTGGGGCGCCCGGCTATTCCCACTGATCCTGGGCGCATGGTGGAGGTGCGGGGGATCGGCAAGGCCTGCGACGGCTGTGACTGTCCGTGCTCGCGGCGGTGGTGGCGGTGTGGTGCCACTTCGGCGTCCTGGGGCCGGTGCCGATCGGGTTGCTGGTGCAGGTGAGCCGGGGGCCGTTGCTGCTGTACCTGCTGGGCGTGGTGCAGCTCCTGCTTCAGACGCTGCGCAGCACCGACACGACGACCCCGAGGATCGTCGCGTTGTCCCCGTCGATGACCTCGTGGGCGGGGTTGCGCGGCTCCAGGAACACGTGCCCGTTGCGGCGCTGGTAGACCTTGACGGTCGCCTCCTCGTCGATCATCGCGGCGACGATCTGCCCGCTGTGCGCCTCGTGCGTCTGCTGGATGACCACCATGTCGCCGTCGCAGATCGCCGCGCCGACCATCGAGTCACCGCGCACGCGCAGCGCGAACACGTTGCCGCCGCGGCCGACCAGTCCGCGCGGCAGGCTGAGCACGTCGTCCACGTGCTCGATCGCCGAGATCGGCGACCCGGCGGCGATGTCACCGACGACCGGCACCGGGACGGAGTCGGCCGAGGAGCGGGCGGTCGCCGGCTCGTGCAGGAAGACCCGCACGTCCATCGGCCGCGTCACCGAGGCGCCCCGCTTGAGGAAACCCTTGTCCTCCAACGCCGCCAGGTGCTTCGACACCGAGGAGGAGGACCGCAGGCCCACCGCCTCGCCGATCTCGCGGGTGCTGGGGGAGTAGCCGTGCTCGACCACCCAGTCGCGGATGGCGACCAGGATCTTCTGCTGGCGCTCCGGCAGCACCGACGTGTCGAGGTGCTCAAGATCGTCGTAGGTGGTCACCGCGGTGATCTTAGTCGTCACTCGTCCGGGTGGCGGTCGCCGCCCTCGCCGGGGGAAACGGGTGCTCGACCGCGTTCCGCGGCCACACTTGGTGCAACCTGGCAGTTGCAGATCGGTCGAATGATGTGCAACCCTGTGGTTGCAAATGAAGCCGGACTGAGGAGCCTGTCGTGAGCGTGGACCGGATCGAACGCGAGACCCTGATCGAGGCGTCGCTGGACCGGGTCTGGCAGCTGGTGACCGAGCCGGGGTTCTGGGTGGCGTCGCAGCCGTCCGGCACGGCGGTCGAGGGGGAGACGACGCTGTGCAGGAACGAGCAGCACGGCGACTACCCGGTGCGGGTGGAGACCGTGACGCCGCAGTCCTACGTCGCGTACCGGTGGGCCAGTGCGTTCGCCGGCGCGGAGCTGACCGCGGACAACACCACCCTGGTCGAGTTCACGCTCACGCCGGAGGGGGCCGGCGTGCGGCTGCGGGTGGTGGAGAGCGGGTTCGCGGCGCTCGCGGCGTCCGAGGAGGTGCGGGTGCGGGCGCACGAGGACAACACCGGTGGGTGGGCCGAGGTGCTCGAAGCGTTCACCAAAAAGGCGGAGAGCTGAGTCAGGCGGGTGCCCAAGGCAGCCGACCGCGGTCGCCGCACCCGTGAACACCTGCTCGACGCCGCCGTCCACCTGTTGGCGATCGGGCCGGCGAGGTCCGCGAGGGACAGGTCGCGACGCGCCCCGGCGCCGCGATGGACGGTGCCGGGGCGCGTCGAGGGGGAGCAGGTGGTCGAGGTGTGGCTGTTCACCGCGGACCCCGCCGAGGAGGACGCGTTCTGGGGGCGGGCCGCGAAGTCGTAACGGAGTCGCGCGTCCTGACACCCGTTCGGGCTAGATCACGAGAGACTGACCTCGTGGATCGCAATCGAAGCTGGACGGACAAGGGCGAGGCCATCGGGCACGGCGTGAGCTGGCTCGCGCGGTGGAGTCTGCGGGTGGCGTTGGCCGCGCTCGGCTTCTGGATGCTGACGTGGCTGATCGGCAAGCTGTGGGTGGTGGTGATGCCGGTGTTGCTGGCGTTGCTCATCACGACGGTGCTGTGGCCGCCGGCGCGGTGGCTGATGTCGAAGGGGTGGAACGCCGCGCTGGCCGCGACGACGGTGCTGCTCGGCGGGCTCGTGGTGCTGGGCGGGGTGGTGGCGGCGATCTCGTCGTCGATCGCGTCCGGGGTTCCGGAGATCGCGCGCAGCGCCCAGGACGCGGTGCAGCAGGCGCAGCGGTGGGTGGCCGGGCCGCCGTTCAACCTCAAGGGCACCGACCTCGACCGGTTGATCGACCAGGGCGTGCAGCAGGTCAAGTCGAGCATCGGGTCGATCGCGACCGGGCTGCTCACCGGAGCGGGCGCGGTGACGTCGGGGCTGGTCACGACGGTCGTGGCGTTGCTGCTGGCGTTCTTCTTCGTCAAGGACGGCATGCGGTTCACGCCGTGGCTGCGCGGCATCATCGGGCAGCGGGCCGGTGGGCACGTCACCACGGTGCTGGAGCGGGTGTGGGCCACGCTCGGCAGCTTCATCCGCAGCCAGGCGGCCGTGAGCCTCATCGACGCGGTGCTGATCGGGCTCGGACTGCTGGTCCTCGGGGTGCCGCTCGCGGTGCCGCTGGCCGCGCTGACGTTCCTGGGCGGGTTCGTCCCGATCGTGGGCGCGTTCGTCGCCGGTGCGCTCGCGGTGCTGGTGGCGCTGGTCAGCAACGGGCCGACGACGGCGATCATCATGCTGGTCATCGTGGTGGTGGTGCAGCAGGTCGAGGGCAACGTGCTGCAACCGATCCTGCAGTCGCGCGGGCTGCGGCTGCACGCGGCGGTCGTCCTGCTCGTCGTCACCGCCGGCACGAGCCTCTACGGCATCGCGGGCGCGTTCTTCAGCGTCCCGGTCGCGGCGGCCGTGGCGGTGGTCGTGCGGTACCTCGGCGAGGTGATCGAGGCGCGCACGGTCGCGGAGGAGCCCGCAGTGGACACGTCACGACCCGTCGGCGACGAACCTGCCAAGCCCGAACGTTCTTCTGAGTGAACGCCGACGAGGGCCGTCCGGTGGACGGCCCTCGTCGATGCGTGCGGCGATCTCTACCGCTCGCCCAGCTGCCACTCCGGCCGGACGTAGTGGCAGGTGTAACCGTTCGGGTAGCGCTCCAGGTAGTCCTGGTGCTCCGGCTCGGCCTCCCAGAAGTCGGTCGCCTGCGTGACCTCGGTGACGACCTTGCCCGGCCACTTGCCGGAGGCGTCGACCTCCGCGATGACCTCTTCGGCGACGCGCTTCTGCTCGTCGGTCTCAAAGAAGATCGCCGACCGGTAGCTGGCGCCGATGTCGTTGCCCTGCCGGTTGCGCGTCGACGGGTCGTGGATCTGGAAGAAGAACTCCAGGACCTGCCGGTAGCTCAGCTGCGCCGGGTCGAACACGATCTCGATGGCCTCGGCGTGGTTGCCGTGGCGGCGGTAGGTCGCGTTCGGCGTCTCGGGGTCACCGGTGTAGCCGACGCGCGTGGAGACGACGCCGGGGTGGCGGCGGAACAGGTCCTGCATGCCCCAGAAACAGCCGCCCGCGAGAACTGCCTTCTCCGTCACAGTGTCACTCCTCTGCCTTCGGTTCTCACCCAGGAGAACGTTCGGTGTCGGCCGGTTCATCCCCGCCGTGATGTGACGTATCTATTACGGACACGGCCGAACCCTCCAGCGCTGATCAGAGGAAGGTGGTCTGTCCGATCGGCACGGCCAGGCCGGACAGGCCGTTGAGGAGGCAGTCGAGGTTGGGGTTGGCCGCCCCCACCGTCTGCGAGGTGGTGCCGGTCAGCGGACCGCTGGTCTGCCAGGTCGTCAGCTGCACGGTGCCGTCGAGCACGTTGGTGCGCACGGTGAAGTCGAAGGTGGTCTGCTCGTCTCCCGGGGACCACAGGATGGTCGCCGAGCCGGTGAGGGTGAGCAGCAGGTTGCACGGCACGCCGCCGAGGCTGGTGGCCGTGCCGGTGGCGCTGGTGACCGCCCCGCCGGCCAGTTCCGGGTGCGAACCGTTGGGGGACAGGCAGTTCACGAGGTTCGCCACCGCCGTCACCGACGCCGTGGTCTGCACGGCGGTCAGCGCGGGGCTGAAGCTGAGCTGCACGTTGACGTTGCAGGTGAGGTGGGGGACCACGGCGTGAGCCGGCGGCGCGAGTGCTCCGGCCGACCCGAGCACGAGGACCGACACGGCGGCCACGGCCCAGGTCCTGAACCGGCCCCTCGGAACTCTTCGGTGAATCGACACTGACGCCTCCTCCTGCGCGGATGTCCAGCCACGACCACCCGACCACGCGCGATGATCGTCGACAATCAGCCGATGGAGTTGCGGCCGACCACCCGAATGGCACGCACACCGTCCGAGGCGGAAATTCCATTCCGGGCGGCAAAAGCGGCAATGCGTCCAATGGACTCACAACCGCAGAGGCGCCTGATAAACGTCTAAGAATTGAATAAGTGACCGGGGGCACCGTGAGCGGTGACACAAAGCGGCGAATTCGGTGACGTTTGCGCAGGTAGAAGCTGTAAGAAAAGGAAAGTTTGAACTCTGTTCACTCGAATGGATTATATTCGCGCCCTGTCATGCCGGTCTTATTGTTCGTTGGTCAGAAACAAACAACGAACACGACCGATCAGGAGTGAACCGACATGCGCACCCACCCCCGGACCCGATGGACCGCCCCCGTACTGGCCGTGACCGCGGTCCTGCTCGCCTCCGCCGCCGTGCCGGCGAGCGCGGCGACCACCACCGCGCTCGGCTCCCCGCAGGTCGTCCCGATCCCGGACAGCCAGGTGCGGTGGTACGCCAACGACTCGACCTTCCCCTACCTGCCCAACGCCACGGGCACGGCGAACCTCACGTTCTGGGTCGACGGCGTGAACTACCGCAGCACCGGGCAGACGCTCGACACGATGAGCCCGGTCAACCCGACGACCGCCGTGCTCAGCGCCGGCCCCAAGGGGAGCTTCGACGGCAACGGCGCGTGGCTGTTCCAGGCGGTGCGCGACCCCGAGGACCCGTCCGGAGCCATCTACGGGTTCTACCACGCCGAGGACCACGTCTTCGCCGACGGCGTGACCGGCTACGAGTACAACTCCACCGGCCTGGCGGTCTCGACCGACGACGGCGTCACGTGGACCAAGGAGGGGCAGATCATCGGCACGCCGCAGCCCCAGACGGCCCAGAACGGCGGCCCCGAGATCAACTCGGTGGTCTACGACCCGATCGACAAGCGGTGGCTGGGCATCGGGCACGGCATCGCCTACGCCTCGACCGACCCCGGTGCCGCGCCGGGCACCTGGAAGGGCTGGGACGGCAGTGCCTTCACCGTGTCCATGCCCTCCACCTCCACCGACGCCGGGAAGACCAAGCCCCTGTCCTCGCTGGGCTCCGACATCTCCGACTGCGACCTCACCTGGAACACGTACCTGGGCAAGTTCGTCCTGGTCTACAAGAACTGGGGCGACAACACCCACGTGTACATGAAGACGAGCACCGACGGCATCACCTGGGGCGCGGCCACCACGCTGCTCACCGCCGCCGCGGGCAAGACCGTCGGCTACCCGCAGCTGATCGGCACCTCCAGCAGCGTGGCCGGCCAGCAGGCCACGCTGGTCTACGAGCAGTGGCCCTCCACCACCGGTCGCAACCGCGACATGATGGAGCGCACCGTCCAGTTCACCACCGGCTGACACCGCACCACCACGACCGGCCACCAGCCCTGCCGATTGATCGGCAGGGCTGGTGGCACTGGCGCGGCGGGCGGCCGGGATCAGCGTCGCGCCTCCTTCGAAAGCTCGACGACCTCGTCGTCGCGTTGACGCCACCGCGGCGTGGTGCCCTCAGGAGACGATGTGCAGGAAGACGTGGGTGGTCGTCCCTCGCGGGACGGTGTGGACGCGCACGAGGTCAGCGAGCTGGTTGACCAGCAGCAGACCGCGACCGCCCTCCTGGTCGAGGGCCGCGGGACGGCGGCCGGCGAGGGGATCGGCGAGGTGGCCGTCGTCCTGGACGGTGCAGACGAGGTGGTCGCCGGCCTGCCAGATGCTCAGCCGGCAGGTGCCGCCGGCGTGCCGGAGGCTGTTGGAGACGAGTTCCGTGGTCATCAGCGCGAGGTCGGCGGTGCGGGTCTCGGACAGGCCGAGCCGGCTGGCCTGCGCGGTGGCGAAGCGGCGGGCGTCGCGGATGCCGGCGGAGGACGTGACGTCGAGCGTGACAGCGTCCGGGGCGATGTCGAAGGGCTGGTTGTAGCGGTCGACGACGGCGTCGGGGGCGTAGCGGTCACTGCCGTGGCGACCGCCGGTCTCCCACACCAGCGGGTGGGTGGCCAGTGCGTCGGCCACGACGTGTTCGTCGAGCGCGGCGGTGTCGTAGGGGCAGGCGATGGTCACGTCACGACCGGCGAAGGCGAGGTTGATCAGGGCTTCGTGCTGGGCGCAGGCCGGGTACTCGACGTCGGTGCGGGCGGCCCAGATGGGTTCACCGATGATGCGGACGTGCTTCCGGGGGTGGCGGTCGGCGAACCGGCGCAGCACCATGGGGATGATCCGGCCCGGGTTGCGGCCCTCCACCTCCATGTCGAGCAGCAGCACGTCGTCGGCGCTCGCACCGAGGCCCTCGCGCAGCAGCCGCAGTTGCCGGGCCGGCACGGAGGCGGCGACCGGGTGGCCCAGCTCCAGGCCCTCCGCGATGAAGGGCACCAACAGGTGCAGGTACTCCTCGTCGGAGGAGTAGAACACGGCGGGGTGGACGAACTCGCCGGGGAGCGGGAGGTCGGTGATCGTCATGCGGCGCTCTCCACTCGGACGTTCGTGAGGTCGAGCAGGTCCACCAGGACGGCCACCCCTGGCCAGGAGGTGCGCAGCACGACGGAGGCGTCCCGATCAGCGGCGTGGCGGGACAGGCGCAGCAGGGCGCGGTGGTCGAGGAAGGTGAGGCCGGTCGCGTCGAACACCAGCCGCCCGTCGCGGGGACGGAGCTCGGCGCGGTGCAGGGCCAGGGCGAACTGGTCCTCGCTCAGCTGGTCCACCTCACCGGCGAAGGCCGTCCTCAGGTCATCGGCGGCGTGCAGCCGGAAGCCGGGGGAGGAGGTGTTGGCGTTGGGGTGCATGCAGGCCAGCTGCGCGAACGCGTGGTCGTCCACCTCGTCGGCGGCGTAGGCGCACATCGCCGAGAACGGCCTCTCGACCATGTACCGGTCGATCCGGTGCTCGTAGCGGGCGAACGCGTCCAGCTGCGCCGGGGTGCGCACCAGCGAGGTGCAGTCGGCCGCGACGCGGAACCCGGTGAACCCGGCGGCCAGCGCCGCTTCCGTCGCCGCGGCGTAGGTGCGCACCTGCGCCGCGGGCTCGACCACCGCGCCCACCGGGTAGGTGCTGTCCAGCGAGGCGACCTGCGCGGTCTCGCTCTTCAGCGCCTCGTCGATCCCGTCGATCCCGTCGAGGTCCTCGACCAGGGAGCCGTGGGTGCCGGTGCCGATGTAGCAGACCCGGTGACCGAGGGTCAGGCCTTCGGACAGGAACTCGCGGACCCGGTGCCGGAAATCGTGCCTGTCGCGGTATCGCCAGCACACGTGGTCATGGGGTCCGAACCCCCGTCCGTGCCCGGCGAACCCCGACCTGCGCTTGCGCGTCACCTCAGCCGCCTCTCACCTGCGCCGCGGCGATCGTCGCGACCACCGGCCAGGATCGAGCCGAGGCCGCACGTCGTCGACGCGCCCACCGGTAGAAGGTACTCCCGGCCGCGGGCAGTTCGGAGGGTGCGACCGGCGGTGACCCGGAACGCGGTCACGACCTTCCTCGTGGGCCGCGGGGCTGCGCCGCGGCGATCTCGGCCCAGACGACCTTGCCCTCCTCGGTCGCGCGGGTGCCCCACCGCGTGGCGAAGGCGTCGACCAGCAGCAGCCCGCGGTGCCGGTCGTCCTGCGGACCGGCGTTGAACAGGCGGGGCCCGGAGGTGCCGTGGTCGGCGACGTCGATGAACAGCCGGGAGTTCTCGAGGTGCAGGCGCAGCACGACCGGGCGGTCGGCGTGCTGGACGGCGTTGGCGACCAGTTCGCTGGTCACGGTGAGCGCCGCGTCCCGCACCTCGGCCAGGTCCCACCGGGTCAGCTGCTCGCTGACGAACGCGCGGGCGCGTGCCGCGACGCCCGGCCCGGTGTCCAGCGGCATGGAGGCCACCTGCCGGTCCGCCGCCAGGCGCTGCACGTGCAGCAGGGCGACGTCGTCGTCGTGGCGCCCGGCGGTGAGGCGGTCGATGAGCTTGTCGCAGGCGACCTGGAGGTCCACGTCGGGCGGCAGGGAGCCGATCTCGGCCAGCAGCGCGTTGATGCCGGTGGTGAGGTCGCGGACCCGGCTCTCGACCAGACCGTCGGTGTAGAGGGTCAGCCGTGCGCCCACCGGGAACGACGTCTGCCGCTGCAGGAACGTCTCGCCGACGCCCAACGGCATGCCCAGCCCCTCGCCGATCAGGTCCGTCGTGCCGTCGGGGTGGGTCAGGACCGCCGGCAGGTGACCGGCGTTGGCGAAGGTCAGCGTGTCGTCCGCGGGGTCGTGCACGGCGTAGAAGCAGGTGATGAACGTGGCTTTGGGGGTGACGCCGGCCAGTGCCGTCGCGTGCCGCAGCACGTCGGAGGGCGGGAGGTCCAGCAGCGCGTAGGAACGCACGGCCGTACGCATCTGCCCCATCACGGCCGCCGCTGTCACACCCCGGCCCACGACGTCGCCGACCACGAAAGCGGTGCGTCCGGCGGGCAGTTCGAGCACGTCGAACCAGTCGCCGCCGACCTCGGAGCCGGTGGCCGCGGGCAGGTAGCGGGACGCGATGGCCAGACCGCTCACGTGCGGCACCGCGGGCAGCATGCTGTGGGTGAGCTCCGACGCCGTCGAGCGCTGGCGGTCGAACAGGCGCGCGTTGTCGAGGGCGATCGCCGCGTAGCCCGCGATGCCCTCGGCGAGCTGCTGGTGCCGCTCGGTGAACCGCCCGGCCTCGTGGTGACCGAAGAAGAACCCGCCCAGCACCTCCCGCGACGACGGCGAGACCACCGGGACGGCCAGGTAGCTGCACACCGGCAGGTGCCCCGGCGGCATCCCGTGATGGGGGTCGTTGCGGCCGTACCGCGGGTCCCGGGTGATGTCGTCGGAGCGGACCGTGCCCTCGCCGTTGAAGGTGACGGAGAAGACGTCGGTGTTGCGGGGCATGGGAAAGCGCTCGAACGCCGACTTCGGCACGCCGGACAGCGTGTAGAGGGTGTAGGACTCGCCGTACTGGTCGACGAGGTTGTAGAAGAACGCGCCGAACTCCGCCCCGGTGGCCTTGGTCGCGGCGTCCGTGGCGTCCTGGACCAGCGTGGTGAGGTCGAGCTGCGAGGTCAGCCGGCGACCGACGACCTGGAGGGTGTCGACCAGCTCGGCCTCGGCGCGCAGCCGGTCGACCGTGCTTTCGAGGTCGGTCGCCTGCTCACGGGAGGTGTCCTCCAGCACGCGGAGGTGGTCGAGCAGGGCGTCGCGCTGGGCAGCCACGTCGACCTCGCCGCGGCCGGCCAGGGGGTGGGCCAGCAACCCGGTGCGGACGCTGACGGCCACCGCCCGGAACATCTCCGCGGTCTGCGGCGAGATCGGCACGCCCACCGACAGCACCACGCAGAACAGGCCACCGTCCGGCAGCGCGCCACCGAACGCCAGCACCGAGCGCACCCCGTGGTCCCGGACGAAGCCCTGGTCCGGAACGTGTTCGCTGCCGTCGGCATCGGCCACGAGGAAGACACCGCACCGCTCGCCCGCGTCCAGCGCCAGCCCGCCCGCGTCCCGCACGCCGAGCGCGGCGGCCAGCGCGAAGGCCATCGGCGCCGCAGCGGCGGCCTCGGCCGAGGTCGGTGCCAACGCACCGGGTGTGCGGCGCACGACCGGTGCGTTCTGGCCGGGTTCCGCACCGGAGCCGGCCTCCAGCACCAGGCACCACGTGTCCGGACCGGCCTCATCGGGCTCGGATCGGCGCGCGACCTCCCGGAGCGCTTCGGGCAGCTCGGCGAAACGGCGGGTGGAGAACAACCGCGCCGACAGCACGACCGAGCTCCCGTGCTCGTCCGTGAAGTGGCCGCGCAGCCGTTCCACGACCTCAGCGGCGGCGGAGCCGAAGTCGTCGGCGTCCTCGGCCGCGGCGCGGAGTCCCGCGGTCAGCCGCACCACGTCCGACAGGCCGAACGAGGCGAAGTCGCCACCGTCCCGGGCAGGCCGGGGGGAGAAGTCGTTCACCGGGCTGATCCGCCAGGTGCGTCGGGCACGTGCGCGTGGATCGTCAGCAGCTGGTGCAGCGAGGTGAGCCTGATCGCCGACTCGACCTGGGGCCGCAATGCGGCCAGGTGCAGCGCGCCACCCGCTGCCAGGGCGACCTTGTGCAACCTGACCAGCGCGCTGAGCGCACTGGAGTCGCAGAAGTCGAGCCCGGACAGGTCCAGCACCAGCGTCCCGCCCTGGGCGGCGAGCGGTTCGACCACCTCCAGCATCCGAGGGGTCGTGCCGAAGTCGAGCTCCCCGACGACCGCCGCGACCGTGTCGGCACCGCGGTCGTGCACCCCGATCTCCAACGGCAGCGCCTGGCTCATCCTCGCCTCTCCTCGTTCGCGGACCCGTCCAACGTACCCGCACGGCCACAACGGGCCGCACGCCCGGCACGATCTCCGGCAGCACCACCTCCGCGCCGTAGCCGCCGAGCCACCCGCGGCAGGCGCCTCGACGACCGACGCCCAGGCCGAAACCGGCCAGGGCCAACGGGACAGCGCGGGCGTGAGTCCGGTTCGGCCGGTCAGGAGGCTCCTCGGCGGGCCGATGGCACGTACCGTGGACCGCATGGACGACCGAAGCGACCACCGGCGGAGATCCGGGACTTCCTCGGCACGCACCACCAGCGCACACACCTCGGCAACCGGCCATGGCACAACGGCTGCACCTGCCACTACCTGAGGCCGGGACGGCAACCGGGCAAGCGGTGGAGATCGTCGCGCTGCACGCCTCCGCCGTGCACGCCTACGAGGGCCGTCCGTCGGACGGGCCGCGTCCCGATCCGGGGCCCGTCTCGCACGACCACGTCGAGGTGCGCGCGAAGCTCGGGATCGTGGGGGACCGGTACTTCAACCACCCGGCGCACCGCAACGCGGCGGTCACGTTCCTCGCCGCCGAGTCGCTCGCGCCGTGGCCGGTGGACCCGCTGGTCGCGCGGCGCAACGTCGTGGTGCGCGGGTTCGACGTGGACGCGTTGGTGCGCGGCACCGCGTTCAGCCTCGACAGCGGTGACGGGCCGGTCCGGTTCGAGGTGCACCGGCCGGCGAACCCGTGCGCGTGGATGGACCGGGTGATCGCGCCCGGAGCGTTCAAGGCGTTGCGCGGCAAGGGTGGCGTGCGGTGCGTGCCGCTTGACGACGGGGTGCTGCGCGTCGGGACGGCGGTCCTCGGCATAGTGGGCGGATGAAGTGGTTGTCCCGCAAGCCGACGATCATCACCGCCGTCAGCGTGGTCGTCGTGCTGACCGCCGCCGTGGTGCTGTGGAACGTCAGCAGGTCGCGCACGTTCCAGTTCTTCGGTGACCTCGTGCACCGGGTCGAGACCACCGAGAACGTCGTCGCGCTGACCTTCGACGACGGTCCCGACCCGGCCGGTACGCAGCAGGTGCTCGACGTGCTCGCCGCCGAGGGCGTGACGGCCACGTTCTTCCTCGTGGGCCGCGACCTGGAGGAGCACCCGGAGCTGGGGCGCAGGATCGCGCGGGCCGGGCACGAGATCGGCAACCACACCTTCTCGCACGAGCGGATGTTCGGTGTGACACCGGGTTTCGTGGCGAAGGAGGTCGAGGACACCGACGCGGCGATCCGCAGGACCGGCTACAGCGGTGCCATCCACTTCCGGCCGCCCAACGGCAAGAAGCTCTTCGCGTTGCCGTACTACCTGGAGCAGCACGACCGGACCACGGTGATGTGGGACGTGGAACCGGACTCCGCGGGCACACCGCCGAAGGACCGGGTCGTCAGCGAGACGCTCGCGCAGACCAAGCCGGGGTCGATCGTCCTGCTGCACCCCATGTACGCCGGGCGGGACCAGACCCGGCAGGCGCTGCGGCCGATCATCGCCGGTCTGAAGGAGCGCGGGTTCCGGTTCGTCACGGTGTCCGCGCTCCTCGCCGCCCGCCGCTGACCCCCATGGCTTCACCGGCATCTGCAAGTACCAGACGCCAGCAGAGCGAGGTGGGCCGGGAAGGGAGCTCCTGGGCGAGTGGGACGACCGCGTGGCCGAGTAGCCTCCGCGGGTGTGGATCTTCTGCCGTACGCGGAGTACGCGGCGTCGCTGAGCAGGAAGCGCGCTGCGGCCGGGGTGCTGTTCCGCGACGACCGGGCGCGGGTCCTGCTGGTGGAGACCACCTACAAGCGGTGGTGGGAGATCCCGGGCGGTGCGGTCGACGCCGGTGAGGCGCCGTGGCGCACGGCGGTGCGCGAGGTGCGCGAGGAGCTCGGGGTGCAGCGGCCGCTCGGGCGGCTGCTGGTGGTCGACCACGTCCCCGCGGACGGGCCGATGCCGGAGGGGCTCGCGTTCGTGTTCGACGGCGGCCTGGTCACCGCGGCCGAGGTGGCCGCACTGGAGCTGACCGACCCGGAGATCCGCTCGGCCGGGCTGTTCCCCCTCGACGAGGCACGCGGCCTGCTGAAACCGGTGCTGGCGCGCCGGGTCGAGGCCGCGCTGCACGCCGTCGGCTCCGACGGGGTCGTCCTGTGCGAGCACGGGCGGCCGGTGCGCTGAGCCCGGAGACCGGGCCCAGCGCGGCACGGCTCAGGCGTGCGGGTCGAACGCGATGCCGGCGGGCTTGGCGCTCGCGAGGTTGCCGTTGAACGCGCTGTCCTTGATCGCCAGCGAGGCGCTGCCGAAGTCCGCGTTCACGAGGACGTCGCGCACACCGCCGGGGAACCGGTCCCAGCTCACGAGGTCCGGGTACTGGTAGACGCCGTAGTGGTTCTCCGCCTGCTCGTTGTAGCCGGCGAGCCGGAAGCAGTGCGTGCTGGCGCCGTCCTTGTGGTAGATCACCTTCGCGTGGGTGCCCTCCCACTGCACCTTGTCGCGCGAGAAGGTGTTGTACTTGCCGTGCGCCGAGACCGAGACGTACTGGGCGACGTCGTTCTGCACCCAGACGACCACGTGCTCGATGTCGTGCCGGTGGCCGCAGCAGTCCCACAGCGGCACGGCCTGGTCCTTCTCGAAGTACAGGTCGTACAGGTAGGCGCACCAGCCGTTGTTGCACTTGGACCGGCTGTAGGAGTTGGTGTTGTCCAGGTCCGACTGGTCGTGGCAGTCGCCGTTGAGGGCACCCGAGTTCTTCAGGCCCGGCGCCACCTGGCCGGTCGGCGAGATCGCCGGGGTCGGGTAGCAGCCGTCGCCGTCGTAGTCGAACGCCGGCTGCCACTTGCCGTCCTCCGCCGTGAAGTTCGCGGGGATGGCGCGGGGCGGGTCGGCGAGCGCGACGCCGGGGAACAGCGCGGTGACCAGCAGTGCGCCGAGCAGGGCAGGCAGGAGCTTCTTCCTCACAGGGCCTCGATTCCGGGAGCAGGGGAGCGGAGAGGCGTGCAGGCAAAAGGTTGTACATGAACAGCGTTCACGTCTAGGTGGTTCACTGAATCTTTGCCGTACCGGGAAATTCACAACGCCGGGATCAGCTCGCGGCCGGTGACCGCGAACGACTCGACGGCCGGGACGGTCACGACGAACTGCTCGAAGACCTGGGCGTGCCTAGGTGTTTTCTCCTCGGGCGGTGTCGATCACGTCGTCGAGCACCGCGCGGGTCGTGCGCAGGTCGGCGATCATCCGGTCGATCCGCGCGCGTTCGTCCTCCAGTTCGGCGACCAGCCGCGGTGTCGCGACCTCGGACGGGCCGCCGTCGGCGTCGCGCAGGCACGGCAGCAGCGAGAACACCTTCCTGCTCGACAGGCCCGCCGCGAACAGCTCCTGGATGCGGACCACCCGGTCGACGGCGCCGTCCGGGTACTCGCGGTGCCCGCCCGCCGTCCGCGTCGGCGCCAGCAGGCCCTGCTGCTCGTAGTAGCGCAGCGACCGTTCGCTCACGCCCGTGCGCCGCGCCAGCTCGCCGATGCGCATCTCCGCCTCCGGAACGGACTTGAACCTGACATTGATGTCAACTCCTACCGTCGGGACATGACGGAGAACAAGCTCTACGACTACTCGCCGATCATCGACCGCCCGCCGCTGGCCTGGCCGAACGGCGCGAGGGTCGCCGTGTACGTCGGCTTGAACGTGGAGCACTTCCTGCTCGGCACGCCGTCCACGAGCATCTGGCCGGGCACCGCCGAGCTCACGCCCGACCCGCTCAACCACGGCTGGCGCGACTACGGCCCCCGCGTCGGCATCTGGCGCACCATCGACGCGCTCGACCGCCACGGCCTGCGCGCCAGCGTCCTGCTCAACTCCCTGGCGGCGAGGCGGTACCCGCGGATCGTCGAGGCCGGCGTCGAGCGCGACTGGGCGTGGCTCGCGCACGGCGAGACGAACTCCAAGCTGCACACCGGCCTGACGGAGGAACGCGAACGCGAGGTGCTCGCCGGGGTCGTGAACACGATCGAAGATGCGACCGGCATCCGGCCGCGCGGCTGGATGGGGCCGGGGCTCACCGAGACCTCCCGCACGCCGGAGCTGCTCGCCGAGCTCGGGCTGAGCTACGTGCTCGACTGGACCGCCGACGACCAGCCGTTCCGGCTCACCGTCCCGGGCATGATCAGCGTGCCGTACTCGGTGGAGCTCAACGACCTGATGCTGCTCGACCGCTCCGGGCCGGACTTCCTGCGGATGGTCGAGGACCAGTACGAGGTGCTGCACGCCGAGGGCGGCCGGGTGCTCGCGCTGGCGCTGCACCCGTTCGTCACCGGTCAGGCGTTCCGGCACAAGTACCTCGACCGGGCGCTCGCCCACCTCGCTGCCGCACCCGACGTGTGGCTCACGACCAGCGACGACATCGCCGAGCACTACCTGAGGCACAACTAACAGCCACCCCGGTGTGCATGTTCATACACAGTCGTGCATAATCATTGTCGTGTCCAAGGTGCTCACTTCACTTCCCGCCGGCGAACGCGTCGGCATCGCCTTCTCCGGTGGTCTCGACACTTCCGTCGCGGTCGCGTGGATGCGTGAGAAGGGCGCGGTGCCGTGCACGTACACCGCGGACATCGGTCAGTACGACGAGCCGGAGATCGACAAGGTCCCCGGCCGCGCGGGCACGTACGGCGCGGAGATCGCGCGTCTCGTGGACTGCCGCTCGGCGCTCGTCGAGGAGGGGCTCGCGGCACTGGCGTGCGGCGCGTTCCACATCCGCTCCGGTGGCCGCGCGTACTTCAACACGACCCCGCTCGGCCGCGCCGTCACGGGCACCATGCTCGTGCGCGCCATGCTCGACGACGACGTCCAGATCTGGGGCGACGGCTCGACCTACAAGGGCAACGACATCGAGCGGTTCTACCGCTACGGCCTGCTCGCGAACCCGTCGCTGCGGATCTACAAGCCGTGGCTGGACGCGGAGTTCGTGACCGAGCTCGGCGGCCGCAAGGAGATGTCCGAGTGGCTGCTGGAGCGCGACCTGCCCTACCGGTCGAGCGTCGAGAAGGCGTACTCCACCGACGCGAACATCTGGGGTGCGACGCACGAGGCCAAGTCGCTCGAGCTGCTCAACGAGGGCATCGAGATCGTCGAGCCGATCATGGGCGTCAAGTTCTGGGACCCGTCGGTCGAGATCGCCGCCGAGGACGTGACCATCGGGTTCGAGCAGGGCCGCCCGGTCACCATCAACGGCAAGGAGTTCGGCAGCTCCGTCGACCTCGTGCTGGAGGCCAACGCGATCGGTGGCCGCCACGGTCTGGGCATGTCCGACCAGATCGAGAACCGCATCATCGAGGCCAAGAGCCGCGGCATCTACGAGGCGCCCGGCATGGCGCTGCTGTACATCGCCTACGACCGCCTCGTGAACGCGATCCACAACGAGGACACCGTCGCGAGCTACCACACCGAGGGCCGCAAGCTCGGCCGGCTGCTGTACGAGGGCCGCTGGCTCGACCCGCAGTCGCTGATGATCCGCGAGGCGCTGCAGCGCTGGGTCGGTTCCGCGGTCACCGGCGAGGTCACGCTGCGGCTGCGCAGGGGCGACGACTACTCGATCCTCGACACGTCCGGCCCGGCGTTCAGCTACCACCCGGACAAGCTGTCGATGGAGCGCACCGAGGACTCGGCGTTCGGCCCGGTCGACCGCATCGGCCAGCTGACCATGCGCAACCTCGACATCGCGGACTCGCGCGCCAAGCTGGAGCTCTTCGCGGGCCTCGGCATGGTCGGCACCCGCCAGTCCGAGCTCATCTCGGCCCAGGTCGAGCCGACGAAGCTGATCGGCGACGTGCCCGACGGCGGCGCCGAGGTCATCGCCTCGCGCGGTGAGGTCTCCGAGGCCGACGCGCTGCTCGACGCGGCCGCGATCGAGTCCGGAACCGACTGACGTCCCGTGCCGGCGGGGGTGGGCGATCTCCTCGCCCACCCCCGCCGGGTCACGTCTGCGGCCACATCGAGTAGATGACGTTGTCCTCGTCGGCGCACACGACCTGCGGCATGATCCCCTCGGGGGCCTGGTTGCACGACATCGGGCCGATCTCGACCGGCGGCATGCCGGACATCGGCTCCCGGCGCTCGGTGTAGTAGTCGACCAGCACGGCCGCTGCCTGGTCGCAGTTCAGCCTCCCCGCGGGGGTCTCCACCACGACGGCCAGCATCGGCTTGCCGCGGGCGCCGGCGAAGGGGCGGTCGCAGAACTGCGAGGGCAGGCTCTCGTACTGCTCGGGAGGCACGCCGTCCAGTGCGGTCGCCTTGCCCGCCGTGGTGGTCGGCGTCTCCACCTGCCTGGTCGTCGGGTCGGCCGCAGTGGTGGTGGTCGTGGTGGTGGTGTCCGCGCCGGTACCGGACCCGGTGACCTCCGAGGTGCAGCCCGTCGCGAGGACGGCCAGGAGCACCGGTGTGATCAAGAACCTCATGCCCGCTGAGGTCGGTGCCGACCGCGCCATCGTTACCCCGCTGCCCGGCCGCTAGCCTTCCGGCTCGTGCCGACCACCGACGAACAGGCGCGTCCCGCGGTGTTGCTGAACCCGCTGGAAGGCGATCCGACCGACGCCGACAGCCACATCGGCGGCCCGGTGCTGTGGCCGATCGACGAGCCGTGGCCGTGGTGCGACGGTGCCGCGCACGACCCCGCGAGCGGGGGCGAGCCGTTCGTCGGCGCCGTGCAGCTCTACCGGCGCGACTTCCCGGAGCTGCCCTTCCCGGACGGCACCGACGTGCTGCAGGTCTTCCTCTGCACCCTGCACCACGACCTCCCGCACGCCTACGGGCCGGACGTGCGGCTGGTGTGGCGCGACTCCGCGGCGGTGGTCGAGCTGGTCGAGGAGGAGCCGGAGCCGTCTGCGCAGGAGGAGCTCTACGTCCCCACGGTCAACGTGCTCGAACCCATCCGGTACACCGAGAGCGCCGAGAAGGTCTCGGGTGGCACGAAGATCGGCGGCTGGACCGCGTGGTGGCAGAGCGGCCCCGTCGAGTTCCACTGCCCCGAGTGCGGTGCGCTCCAGCGCCAGACGCTGTCGCTCGCGACGCACGAGCCGTCCGGTGACGACGTCGAGTGGGTGTTCGGCCGCGAGGGGAACCTGAACGTCTTCACCTGCACCGCGGACGTGCGGCACCCGGTCACGACGCACGTCGACTGAGCACCGCCACCCCGGCCAGCAGCACGAGCAGGAGCCCGGCGAACCACGTCATGGCGGTGGTCGGCGCGAGCCAGCGGGTGGCCAGGCCGATCGCCAGCGACGGCACGCTCATGCCCAGGTAGGCGAGGAAGAACAGACCGGCCAGCGCCTCACCGCGGCGTGCGGGGGCCGCCATCGCCGCGACCGCGCCCACCGAGGACTTGAACTGCACGCCCGCGCCCACCCCGGCGACCGCGCCGCCGAGCAGGAACAGCGGGAGGCTTGTCGCGGTCATGCCGGCCACGACCAGCACGACGCCGAGCGCCTGCCCGCCGAGCCCCGCACCGCGACGGGCGGCGGGGGAGAGGCCGCCGGTCGCGGTCTGGGCGAGCGCGGCACCGCCGAAGACGATGAACACGACGAGCCCGGCCAGCGTGCGGGACGGGTGGTGCAGCTCGCCCGCCACGAAACCCGTGGAGACCGAGGAGAAGACGCCGAACACCGCGAACGAGGACACGGCGCCGGCCGCCGCGGCGAAGTAGGCCCTGCGGTCGCCGTGGTCCGCGCTGATCCGCTGCGGGCGGTAGGGGACCCGGCGGCGTTGCACGGTCTCCGGCGTCAGGGCGACGGCGGCGAGGGCCACGACGAGCAGCCCGGCCAGCACGACGTACGGGGTGCTCAGCGGGGTGGCCGAGTGCTGCGCGAGCACACCCGCGAGCAGGGCGCCGGTGCCGAGGCCGCCGATGTTCGCCGCGGTGGAGACGATCTCGAACCGGCGCGGGGAGGCACCGGGGCGGTGCCGGGTGTGCAGGTCGTGCAGGTAGGCGGTGGCGGTCGCGGCGATCATGCCGACGCCCAGCCCGTTGACCACGCGGGCGACGACCAGGACGGGCAGTGCCGTGCTGGTCAGGAACAGCACGGCGGAGACGACCTCCAGGCCGAGCGCGGGGAGCAGGACCTTCTTGCGGCCCACCCAGTCCGAGACGTGACCCGCGAGCACGAGGCTGATCACGACGCCGGCCGCGAACGCGGCGAACACGACGGTGACGGCGAAGGTCGAGAACCCCTCGCGGGCCACGTAGAGCGGGAAGAGGGGTGCGGGCACGGTCGAGTAGGCCATCGCGACGGCGAAGGCGAAGGCGACGGCCCAGAAACCGCGGCCGTGGGGCTTGCTGGTGGCGGTCGGGGCGACCGGTGTTTCGAGGAGCACGGACATGCCCCCACCCTGCGCCCGGCGGACCATCACGTCCAACGAAAGTTGCAGCTCGCGATCATCACCTTCTGAGATACTCGCTGGTGTGGACCTCCGTCAGCTGGAGTACTTCGTCGCGGTCGCCGAAGAGGGCAACTTCACCCGCGCCGCCGCCCGCGTGCACGTGGTGCAGTCGGCGGTCTCGGCCGCCATCAAGACCCTCGAACGCGACCTCGGCGCGCCGCTGCTCGACCGCAACTCCAAGCGGGTGCTGCTGACCGACGCGGGGGCGGCGCTGCTGCCCAGGGCGCAGGCCGTGCTGGACGCCGCCACCGAGGCCAGGAACGCCGTCGCGCAGGTGAAGGACGGGCTCACCGGCACGGTGCGGATCGGCACGCTCACCGCGATGACCCTGGTCGACCTGCCCGGCCTGCTCGGCGAGTTCCACCGCCGCCACCCCGGCGTGCAGGTGCGCACGCGTGCGGCGACCGGGGGTTCGGTGGGGCTGGTCGAGCAGCTGCTGGACCGCAGGCTCGACCTCTCCTTCGTGTCGCTGCCGGGGGAGGTGCCCGCCGGGATCGTCCTCGACGAGCTGGCGCACTCGGTCATGGACCTGGTGGTGCCCGACGACCACCCGCTGGCGTGCCGGCAAGAGGTGCCCATCACCGACCTCGCGGGCATGGACTTCATCGACTCGCCGCTGGGCTACGGCAACCGGGCCGTCGCGGACCGCGCGTTCACCGCGGCCGCCGTGCCGCGCCGGGTGACGCTGGAGATCTCGGACATCGTCACCGGCGTCGACTTCGTCCGCAACGGGCTGGGCATCGCGTTGCTGCCCGGCTACGTCCTCGGTGGCGCGCGGGGCGTGGCGACGCTGCGGGTGACCGGTGCGGACCTGCGCTGGCCGATCGGGCTGGCCCGGCCCACCGACCGCGCCCCGACCGCGGCGACCAGGGCGTTGATCGCGGTGGTGCACGAGGTGATGGCGCGACGGGCAGGTCCGCACCGGACGGGAACGGGAGCGCTTCCTCACCCCCGGTAGGCCTCGCAGGCCAGCGCGACCAGGTCCGTGAGGTGCCGCGGCGGCTGGTCCTTCCACCACGCGAGCCACACCGCGATCGGCGGCGCGTCCCGCACGACCCGGTAGGCGACGCCGGGACGCGGGTTGAGGTTGGCGGTGGCCTCCGACGTCATGCCGACGGCCTGGCCCGCCGCGATCAGCGTCAGCCACTCGTCGACGCTGCTCGTGGTGCGCACGACTGCGGGTGCCCCGCCGGGCTGCCACAGGTCCAGCGTGGTGGTGCCGGTGCGGTCGTCGATCGCCATCGCGTACTTCGCCAGGTCGGCGAGCTTGAGGGAACGCTTGCGCGCCAACGGGTTGTCCGTCGCGACCACGCCGTAGCGGCGTTCGGTGCCGAGCAGGGCCGTCTCGAACCTGGGGTCGTCGAGCGCGCGGCGGACCACCGCGACCTCGGCCGCGCCCTCCGCGAGGCCCGCTGACGCCGAGTTCGAGTGCACGAACACCAGCGGCAAGCCGGGATGGGCCGCGGCCCAGGCCTTCTGCACGCGCCGCGTGTGCCGGCCGAGCGCGGCCCAGGCGTAGCCGACGCGCAGCTCGGTGCGGGACTGCTCGACGACCAGGTGCAGGTGCGCGACCTCGTCCAGCACGCGGCGGGCACCGGCCAGCACCTGCGTGCCGGTCGGGGTCAGCGCCACGTGCCGGGTGGTGCGTTGCAGCAACCGGGCACCGAGTGCCGCCTCCAGCGCGGCGACCGACCGGGAGACCGACGCCTGCGTCAGGCCGAGCGTGGCGGCGGCGTCGGTGAACGTGCCCGCGTCGACCACCGCCACGAACGCGCGCAGGTGCCGGAGATCCATGCGTTCAGCGTATAGGTCGTGCGGCTCATGCATTTCCCGCATCGATGCGGCCGACGCAGGCTGGTGCGCATGAAGAGCACGGGAGCGTTCGCGACGATGACCGCCAGCGCGGCCAGCAACCAGCTCGGCGCCGCGGTGGGCGCCCACGCGTTCGCCGCCATCGGACCGGCCGGGGTGGTGGCGGTGCGCCAGTTCGTGGCCGCCGCCGTGCTGCTGCCGATGGCCAGGCCCAACCTGCGCCGGTTCACGTGGGCGCAGTGGTGGCCGACGATCGCGCTCGGTCTGGTGTTCGCGACGATGAACCTCAGCCTGTACATGGCGATCGACCGGATCGGTCTCGGCCTCGCCGTGACGCTGGAGGTGCTCGGGCCGCTCGGCGTCGCGCTGGCCGGGTCGCGCACGCGCCGCGACGTGCTGTTCGTGCTGGTCGCGGCGGTCGGGGTGTACGTGCTCGTGCTGCCCGGCCCGAGCAGCGACTACCTCGGTGTCGGCCTCGGCCTGCTGGCCGCGGGCTGCTGGGCCGCCTACATCCTGCTCAACCGGCTGGTCGGCGCGCGGCTGCCGGGGTTGCAGGCGCCCGCCGTCGCGACGGCGATGTCGGCGACGCTCTACGTCCCGGTCGCGGTGCTGCTGGTGGTGCACGGGAAGCTGACCGGGATGTCGGTCCTGTACGCGATCGGCGCCGGTGTCTTCTGCAGCGTGGTGCCCTACGCGGTCGATGTGATCGCTCTCAGGAAGGTTCCCGCGCGCCTGTTCGGGCTGGCGATGAGCGTTCACCCGGTGCTCGCCGCACTGGCCGGGCTGGTGGTGCTCGGGGAGGAGCTGGCACTACACCACTGGGCCGGGATCTTGCTCGTCGTGACCGCCAACGCACTCGCCGTCACTTGCTCGAAGTGGTCTGGATCACCTACCGTGGCTCCTGAAATGTGAATCCCATTCACTTCAGCGGGGTGTCCATGCGGACAGCAGTCATGACGGTCGTTGCGGCACTGGCGGGAGCGGCACTGGTCAGCGGACCGTCCGCGTGGGCGGAACCCGAGCCCTACCTCGTCGGCCGCGGCATCTCCGACGTCACCGGCCCGGCCGCCGAGAACGGCATGATGGGCTACTCGAAGTTCGACCAGAAGACGACCGGCATCCACCAGCGGCTGCGGTCGCGGGCCTACATCGTCGTCGACCGCGCCACGAACAAGCGCGTCGCGTACGTCAACGCCGACCTCGCGATGATCTTCCGCGCGGTCCAGGAGGGTGTGCTCGCGAAACTCCAGCCGCGCTACGGCACCACCTACACCCGCGAGAACCTGCTGCTGTCGGCCACCCACACGCACTCCGGCCCCGGCGGCTACTCGCACAACCTCGCCTACAACCTGTCGATCCTCGGCATGCAGCCGCAGGCGCTCGCCGCCGTGGTCGACGGCATCACCGAGTCGATCGTCGAGGCGCACGAGGACCTCAGGCCCGGTTCGGTGTCGCTGGGCTTCGGCGAGCTGACCAACGCCTCGGTCAACCGGTCGCGGGTGGCGTTCGACCGCAACCCGGACAAGGGGTTCTTCCCGCAGGGCATCGACCCGCAGATGACCGTGCTGCGGTTCAGGCAGTCCGGTGCCGACGTCGGCGCGATCAGCTGGTTCGCCACGCACAACACCTCGGTCACCAACGCCAACACGCTGATCTCCCCGGACAACAAGGGCTACGCGGCCTACCAGTGGGAGCACGACGACGAGGGCGTGCGGTACCTGGACAACGCACCGGGCTTCGTCGCCGCCTTCCCGAACACCAACGCCGGCGACATGTCGCCGAACCTCAACCTCAAGCCCGGCTCCGGTCCCACCGAGAACGAGTGGGAGAACGCCCGCATCATCGGCGAGCGCCAGAACCGCAAGGCGCAGGAGATCTACAACGGGCCGCGCGCGGAGCTGTCCGGCGGGGTCGACTCGCGGATGCGGTTCGTGGACATGTCGACCGTGCAGGTCGAGGGCCGCTACACGACCACCGGCCAGCCGGGCACGACCTGCTCGGGCGTCGTCGGCGCCTCCACCATCGCGGGCAGCGTCGAGGACGGCCCCGCGATCCCCGGCTTCTCCGAGGGCATGCAGTCGCCGCTGAAGAAGCTGTTCGAGCCGCTGAACGTCGAGGTGCCGCAGTGGCTGCGGGACTGCCAGTTCCCCAAGGCGTCCCTGGTGCCCACCGGTCTGGTCGCGGCGACGCCGAACGTGCTGCCGCTGCAGCTCGTCCGCATCGGCCAGCTGCACCTCGTGGCGGTGCCCGGTGAGGTCACGATCACCGCGGGCCTGCGCATCCGCCAGTCGGTGGCCGCCGAGCTGGGCGTGCCGGTGCGCACCGTCCTGATCCAGGGCTACGCCAACGACTACAGCCAGTACGTCACCACGCCGGAGGAGTACGACTCGCAGCAGTACGAGGGCGGCTCCACCCTGTTCGGCCGCAACACCACGCCCGCCTACCAGCAGGAGTTCGGCAAGCTGGCGGCGTCGATGAAGAACGGCACCACGCTGCCCGCCGGTCCGGTGCCGGGCAGGCCGCCGTTCACCGACATCAACCTGCAGACCGGTGTGGTGCTGGACGACAAGCCCGCCGACAAGAGCTACGGCTCGGTGCTGAACGCGCTCAAGCCGTCCTACGCGCGCGGTGAGACCGTCACGGCCGTGTTCGTCACCGGGCACCCGAAGAACAACCTGCGCCGCAACGGGACGTTCCTGGAGGTGCAGCGGCAGGTGAACGGCACCTGGGTGCGCGTGGCCGACGACGGCGACTGGGCGACGCGCTACCGGTGGGAACGCGTCGGGATCGCGTTCTCGAACGCCACGATCACCTGGCAGGTCCCGGCGGACACGCCCGCGGGCACCTACCGGATCGTGCACCACGGCGACGAGAAGTCCGGCTGGACCGGGAGGGTCACCGGCTTCACCGGGGCGACCTCCGCGTTCACGGTCGGCTAGACCGCCTGTGCGGGGAGGTGGCGGGGCACGTCCGACGACGTGCCCCGCCGCAGTTATTCCGGGCTGCGATGAGGCAGTGATTACGTTGTGTACGATTTAATCGCGCACTAGTTTTATGGCACCACCCCGGAACGCCAGGAGGAAGTCATGAAGCGCCCCGTCCTCGAACCCGCCGCCGCCGAGTTCGCCGCCGCCACCGCGAAGCCGCCGTTCCTGTCCGACCTGGGACCGGAGGAGGGCCGCAGGACGGTCGACGAGGTGCAGTCCGGTGAGATCGCCAAGCCCGAGGTCGACGAGGAGTGGGTCGAGCTCGACGGCTTCCGGGTCCGCGTCGTCAAGCCGGTCGGTGCCACCGGCCCGCTGCCCGTGGTCCTCTACATCCACGGCGCCGGCTGGGTGTTCGGCAACGCCCACACCCACGACCGCCTGGTCCGCGAGCTCGCCGCGGGCACCGGCGCGGCCGTCGTGTTCCCCGACTACTCGCTCTCGCCGGAGGCCCGCTACCCGGTCGCGATCGACCAGAACTACGCCGCCGCGCGCTGGGTCGTCGCCGAGGGCGCCGCGCACGGCCTCGACGCCACCCGCATCGCCGTCGCCGGTGACTCGGTCGGCGGCAACATGAGCGCCGCGCTGACGCTGCAGGCCAAGGAACGCGGCGACGTGCCGCTCAAGGCCCAGGTGCTGTTCTACCCGGTGACCGACGCGTCCTTCGACACCGACTCCTACCTGCAGTTCGCCGAGGGCTACTTCCTGCGCCGCGACGCCATGCAGTGGTTCTGGGACCAGTACACGACGAACCCGGTGGAGCGCGCGGAGATCACCGCGTCCCCGCTGCGCGCCACGACCGAGCAGCTCGCCGGGCTGCCGCAGGCACTGGTGATCACCGCGGAGGCCGACGTGCTGCGCGACGAGGGCGAGGCCTACGCGGACAAGCTGCGCGAGGCAGGCGTCCCCGTCACCGCCGTCCGCTACGCCGGTGTGATCCACGACTTCGTGATGCTGAACGCGCTGCGCGGCACGCACGCCGCCGAGGCCGCGATCAAGCAGGCGGTCGCGTTCCTGCGCGAGGCGCTCGCGAAGTAGTCACGGCCCACGACCTCCGGTCCTGCCACCGCGCGTGGCAGGACCGGTCGCCGTCCGGGCCGGTCAGCCGCCGGCCCGCTGCGTGCGCGTGACCTGGAACGGCGTGCCCTGCTGGCAGGTCGTCATCGCGCCGGGCTCCGCACGCCCGCTCACCTCCACCACGGCACCGGCCACCGCGATGGCGGGGTCGGCGCCGAGCAGGAGGTACTGGGCGGTGCCCGTGTCGAGCAGCAGGCACCCGGACTCCACGCCACCGGAGACCGTGCCGCGCACCGTCATCCCCGGCTCCAGGGCACGCGACGGCGTCGTCCTGGGCGGCAACGGGGTCGAGGAGGGCGGGAGCGGCGCGGGGAGGCTCGATGACGCCGCCGGTGCGGACGTCGAGGGTGTCGGGGTCGTGACGCTCGAACCGGGGACCCCCGGTGGTTCCGCGCCGGCGCATCCGGTCAGGGCCAAGCACGTCACCAGCACGGCCACCCCGCGCATCTCACGTCACCTCCGGTGGACCACCGCGACCGGGCACGGCGCGTGGTGCAGCACAGCGTGGCTCACCGAGCCCAGAATTGCACGTGCCACGGCGCCGCGGCCGTGACTTCCCACCGCGAGCAGGGCGGCGCCGTCGGCCGCCTGGAGCAGTGCGCGGGCCGGTGCCTCGAACGCGACCTCCGCGGCCACCTGGACGGTGGGGTGGCGTTCCCGGTGCGGGGCCAGCTGCTCGTCGAGGACCTTCGCGAGGTCCGCGCGCACGTGGTCCCAGTCCTGCTCGGGCAGCTCCGCCCAGCCGACGTCGGTCCACGCGTAGACCGCGAGCAGGTCGCGGCCGTGGCGTTCGGCGAAGGAGAACGCGAACTCGATGGCCTCCGCGGACGTCTCGGAGCCGTCGATGCCGACGACCACCCGGCCGTCGAGCGGGCCGCTGCGGGTCACCACGACCGGCCGGCCGCCGATCGAGACCAGCTCGGCGGCGGTGGAGCCGAGGAACATCTCGGCGAGGCCGGTGCGGCCGGAGGAACCGAGCACCAGCAGCTCACCGGGCTCGTCGGCCAGCACGTCGACCGGGCGGCCGATCTTCACGTCCGTCGAGAGCTGCAGCGAGGGCCAGGTCTGCCGGACCTCCTGCGCCAGCTCGGCGAGGTGGTCCTCGGCTGCGCGGGCCATCGTCTCCTCGGTCACGAACTCGGGGACCGGGGCGGACACCGGCGTGAACACCGGTTCCGGCAGCGGGGCCCGCACACCGTGCACCACCCGCAACGCCGCCCCGCACCGGGAAGCCTCCTCCGCGCCCCACAGCACCGCGCGCCTCGCCTGGTCAGAGCCGTCGAACCCGACAACGACCGTCGACATGGAAAACCACCTCCAAACGGGGTAATACCCGCTTGGAGGTGGTTCTAAAGAGGATCTACCGGTTGATGACGAACTGCGAGCCCGGCTCGATCGTGACGTCACCGTCGCGCGAGTTGGTGATCGTCACGTTCGTCAGCTTCGCCGAACCGCGGGCCTGGGCCATCGCGAGGATGCCGGAGCCGTTGTTCGACCTGTCGATGCGGACGTTGGTGATCTGCACGTCCGGCATGCCGGAGCCGCCGCCCTTGAACTGGATCCCGTCGTAGGTCGAGTCGAGGATCTCGGTGTCGCGGATGACGACGCCGGGGATCGGCAGGTTCTGCGAGAACAGCGTGATGGCGCCGAACTCCTGCGCCTCACCCCAGAACGCGCCGCCGGTGCGGTACAGGGCGTTGTTGGCGAGCGTCGTCGTCCCGCCGAAGGGCAGCGGGTCGTGGTCGGTCGCCAGCATGATGCCGGGGTAGTTCGC
Source organism: Lentzea sp. NPDC036955 (assembly GCF_055608005.1). Classification (NCBI taxonomy): domain Bacteria; kingdom Bacillati; phylum Actinomycetota; class Actinomycetes; order Pseudonocardiales; family Pseudonocardiaceae; genus Lentzea; species Lentzea sp. NPDC036955. The sequence continues at coordinate 111,686 of NZ_JBVJRC010000006.1, forward strand.
CGTGTCGGAGATGATGTTGTTCTCCGCGCGGTTGTTCGACCCGCCGTAGATCGCGATCCCGTTGGCACGCCACGGAAGCGCGATCGTGTTGTTCAGGAACGCGTTGCCGCTGCCGGCATCGGTGTTCTGGTCCTTCACGTACTTCGACGCCCACACGGCCAGCGCGTCGTCGCCCGTGGTGCGGAACGACGAGTTGAAGACCGTGGAGTTGCGGGTGCCGTTGGTGAAGTTGATGCCGTCGGCGTAGGTGTCGCGGATGCGCATGCCGCTGAACTGCAGGCCGTCGCCGGGGTTCCAGCGGTCGGGCAGGTTGGTGTAGTCGCGGCCGACCCAGACGCCGACGTTGGCGTGCTCGATCCACACGTTGGTGACCCTGGTGTTCTTGCCGAACCGGCCGTTGAGCCCGACACCGCCCTCGGCACCGCCGTCACCGCCGCGGATCCGGCCGGAGCCGAAGATCGCGATGTCGGAGATCTGCGTGTTGTCGTCGACGTCGAACCCGAAGTTGCCCTCGTGCGGGTGGTTGATCGTGCCCGCGTCCTGCGGCTGGATCAGCGAGAACAGCTGCGAGTGCCACATGCCGGCGCCGCGGATCGTGACGTTGCGGATGCCGACCTGGTTGTCCCCGCCGCTGTTGAACACGGTGAGGATCTTCTTCTCCTGGCGGAACCGGCCGGCCGGGATCCAGACGCAGGGGATCTCCCCGTTCTGGTCGGCGGTCACGGCGCGCTGCAAGGCGTCGGTGTCGTCGGTCTGGTCGTCGGCCGTGGCACCGTACTGCGTGATCGACACGCACTCGGCGGGCTTCTGCGCTGCCGGTGCGACCTGCTCCAGGTCGATCAGGTCGATCACGTAGAACTGCGCGGTGTCACCGGAGTCGCGCTGCAGCTTGAACTTCGTGCCCGCGGGGTAGGAGCTCGCGAGCAGCGCCTGGGACTCGTCGAACAACCGGCGGGCGTCGCCACCGGGGCGGTTCGTGAGGCCCTCGGGGTCGTCGGTCGTGCCGTAGAGCCAGCTGTGGCGCGAGGAGAACGTCAGCTTCCGCACGAACTGGTCGTTGGCGTACAGGCTGATCGTCGCCTCCTGGCCGCCGCCACCGGCCGCGTCCGGGATGGAGTTGCGCACGACGATCGAGTTCGTGCTGACCGTCGAGGTGATCTCCACGAACTGACCCTGCGCGTCGAGGCGCACCGACTTGCGGCCAGAGGACTCGGAACCGAAGTTGGTGTGCCCGAACGTGCGCTTCGCGTCGGCCTCCAGCAGCGTGCCGTTGTGGCGGCCCGCTTCGGCCTCGTAGCTCGTGAACGGCACCGACGCGCCGCGTCCGACCACGATGGACCGGGTGGCGGTGTTGTTGTTCTCGTTGGTCTCCGCCACCACGTTGGTGGCGTCGGCGGTCGCGGTGGCCGTGGCGCCGCCGTTGGTGGCGGTCCAGGTGCCGACGGTGACCGTGACGGTCTGACCGGCGTTGATGGCGGAGGTGGTGGCGTTCAGGGTGCTGCCGCCGACGACCACGCGGGTCACCGAGGCGCCTGCCGCCGACGTGCCGCGGTTGGTGACCTGCACCGCGAACGTCACCTGCTGGCCCGCCGCCGGGGACGACGGGTTCGGCGTGACGCCGGTGACCTGCAGGTCCGGACCCGGTGCCTGGCCGACGACCAGGGGCGAGCCGGAGGTGAAGGTGTTGTTGCCCTCGTTGGTCTCCGCGACCTGGTTGGCCGGGTCGACGGTGGCCGAGACCGCGTACGACCCGGCGCCCCGCCGGCCGGCGCTGACGGTGACGGTGGTCGTGGCGCCCGCCGCGAGCGCGCCGACCTGCGCGGTGCCCGCGGTCGTGCCGCCGAGCGCGACGTTCAGGGTCGTCGCGCCGGAGGCGACCGTGCCGCCGTTGCGCACGGTGGCGGAGAGACTGATCGAGTCGGCCTCACTGGGGCTGGCCGGCGACCACGTCAGGTTCGTGACCGTCAGGTCGGGCGCCGGTGCGGAGGAGCCGAACACCTGGAACTCGGCGACCTGGCCGCCGGGCGCGCCCGTGTTGGAGTAGAAGTGCAGCCGCACGTCCGACGCCCTGCCGCTCACCGCGATGGTGACCGTGTTGCCGGTGGCCGGGTCGAACCGGTGGTCCGCCCGCGCCTTCAGCGTCGCGAACGCGGTCGCGCTCGCCTCCCGGCCCAGCACCTCGAAGTTCTGCGTCCGCGCACCCCACGCCGAGTCGGGGTTGAGCTTCACGACGACGGAGGTGATGTCCGCGTTCGAGCCCAGCTTCGCGGTCAGGTGACCGGGCAGGCCGTTGGACTCCCAGTACGAGCCGGTGCTGCCGTCGACCGCGTTGGCGGCGACGAAGTCGTGCACGTGCCCGGACTCCTCGACCGGCTTGCCCGCCGCGAGGTTGGCGCCGGTGGGCGGCGGGTCGACCGAGCCGGACTCGCCGTGCACCTCGAACTCGCTGAGCTGCGCGGCCTGCCAGCCGGTGTTCGCGGTGACCGTGACGCGCACGTACCGGACGCTGGTCGCGCCGAAGTCGAGCGTCACCGTGTTGTTCGAGCCGGGCGAGAACACCCTGCCACTCGACCCGGTGAGGTCGCTGAACTGCGAGCCGTTGGAACTCCCTTGCACGGCCAGCGTCTGCGTGCGCTGCTCCCAGTTCGAGGGCAGCCGCAGCACGACCTTGCTGACGCTCTTCGCGGCACCGAGGTCGGCCTGCAGCCACTGCGGGAATGCGCCGTTGGCGCTCTCCCAGTAGCTGCCCTGGTTGCCGTCACCGGCGTTCCCGGCCCCGTACGGGCCGTTGCTGCTGGACGCGGTCAGGTTCGCGGACAGGCGGACGACCGCTGCTCCCGCCGTGGGTGTCAATCCGAACAGTGCGAGTGCGCTGACGACCGCAGCGCTCACCGCACGCCTCATGAGCGTGGATTTCATGGACTTGTCCTTCGCGGCAGGGGTATCAGTTGATGGTGATCTTGAAGGTGGACGTCGTGTTCCTGATGTCCTGGAAGTTGTTGCTGAAGCGCAGGCCGTTGAACGTGACCTCGCCGACGGCGGGACCCTGGTTGGGTTCCGGCATCTCGTTGGCCCACAGCCCGAAACCGGACTTGGCGTCGAACGCGTCACCGGACTTGCGCGCTCCGGAGATGCTCACGTTGGACAGCACCGTGTCCTGGAAGACGTTCTCGGCGGCGCCGTTGTACTTGGTCTGGAACATGATCCCGCTGTAGGTCGGGTCGATGATCTCGACGTCGCTCACCCGGATGCCGGTGTACTTCTTGGAGGCGGAGAACATCCAGATCGCGCCGAACGTCTGCGCACCCCAGAAGTGACCGCCGGAGCGGACCAGGGTGAGGCCGCTGAACGTCGTCGGCTCCGGCCCGAAGTCCTCCATCGGGTAGCCGAAGTCGAGCGAGCTGATCGTCACCGCCGAGTAGGTCAGGGTGTCGGCGACGTAGATGTTGCGGAACGTGTTGAGCTTGCCGCCGTAGACCGCGAGACCGGCCGCGCGCCACGGCGTGAGCACCGACAGGTTCTCGAAGACGTTGTTCTGCTGGCCGCTGCCGCCGTTGTCGGTGGCGGCGAACAACGCGAACGCGTCGTCACCGGTCGAGCGGGCCTCGATGTTGGCGACGCGGTTGCCCGACGAGCCGTTCGTCATGTTCAGGCCGTCCGCGTACATGTCGCGGATGCGGTTGTCGCGGATGACGTTGTTGTCGACGTTGTTGCCCCAGAACAGGCACATCATGTGCTCGACCCAGATGTTCTCGATGGTCATGTTCTGGACGCCCGCGAGGTCGAACACCTTCCCCGGTCCGTTGATGCGGGCGGTGTAGTTGCCGAACACGGCGAACCCGCTGAACGTCGAGCCGTTGGCGGACGACTGCGCGGAGAAGCCGATGTCGGTGTTCTCCTGCGACAGCGGTGCCTGGAAGCGGGTGAACCAGGGGCCGGCGCCGACCACCCTGACCGCCTTGCCGTAGACCTGGAACTTCTGCGCCGTCTGGTAGGTGCCCGCGGGCAGGTAGACGCCGACGAGGGTGCCGGTCGTGTCCATCCGGACGCGGTCCAGGGCGTTCTGCACGTCCTGGTGGGTGAACCCGGCGGGCACGGCGTAGCGTGCGGCGTCGGGGTTCGCGGCGGCCGTCACCTGTTCGAAGTTCACGAAGTCGATCGCGTAGTTCGTGGTGTTGGCCGCGTCCTTCTGCAGCTTGATCTTCGTGCCCGCCGGGAACGTGGAACCGAGCACCACGTTGGCCTCGTCGTAGACGTGGCGCGGCCCGCCCGCTCCCGGCGAGTTGCCCGGCTCGGCCTCGTTGCCGTACTGCCACATGTACTTCGACGTCAGGTCGATCGCCTTGTGGAACTGGCCGTTGACGTAGACGTTGAGGGTGCTCGTGATGCCGCCGCCACCGGAGCTGTCCGGGATGGAGAACCGGGTGACGAGCGTGTTCGTCGGAACGGACGTCGTGAACTCGACCGACTGACCGGTGCCGGTCAGCGTGACGGCACGGCGGCCGGACGCCTCACCGGCGAGGTCGCCGATCGTGCGGTTCGGGCTGAGGACCTGCGCGCCACCGCCGGCGGTCGCGTCCTCGGCTTCCACGTGCTGCCACGGGACGCTCGCGCCGCGGCCGATGAACAGCGACTGCTCGCTGGTGTTGTTGCCCTGCTTGGCGGGGATCTCGTTGCCGTCGTTCGCGATGACCGTGCGGACGGTGTAGCGGCCGTTGGCGGCGGTCCAGGTGCCGAGGGTGACCGGGGCGGTCGTCGCACCGGCGCCGATCGTGCCGGTGTGGCTGCCGGTGAGCGTGCGGACGGTCTGGCCGCTGCTGTTCAGGACCGTGACCGTGATGCCGTGTGCTCCGGTCGCGCTCGCGATGCTGCCCTGGTTCTTCAGCGCGACGCTGAACGTGGTGGTCTGGCCGTTGCCCGGGTTGCTCGGGGACCAGGACGGCACGGCGACCAGGTCGGAGCTCGGGACCGGTGTCACGACGAGCCGGTCGGGGTGGACGCGGGCGTTGTTGGTCTCGTTCTGCTCCGCCACCTTCCCGGTCTCGTCGACCTTGGCGGTGTACTCGTACGAACCCTCCGGACGAGCGGAGACCGCGGTGCTCACGTTCGCCTGCGCACCGGCCGCGAGGGCGGCGACCTGAGCCGTGCCGACCGCGGTGGTGCCGAGGAAGAACGTCACGTCGGTGGCTCCCGACGCGGCACTGCCGGCGTTGCGGACGGTGGCGTTGAGCGTGATCCGGTCGGTCTCGACGGGGGCCGTGGGCGTGAACGACGTCGCGGTGACGGTGAGGTCGGGGTTCGGGGCAGGGGTGCCGAACACCTGGACCTCCGCCACCTGGGCGCCGGGCGCGCCGGTGTTGGACGTGAACCGCAGCTGCACGTCGGCGACCCTGGCGGCCGCGCTGATCGTGACGCTGTTGCCGCTCGCCGGGTCGAAGCGGTGGTCGCGGCCGGCCACCAGGCTGGTGAACGCGGTGGCGTCCTGCGCACGGCCGAGGACCTCGACGTTCTGCGTGCGGGCGCCCCAGGCCTGGTCGGGGTTGAGCTTGACCACGACCGACGAGACGTCGGCGTTCGAGCCGAGCCCGACGGTCAGCGTGCCGGGGAAGCCGTTGGACTCCCAGTAGGTCTGCACGTTGCCGTCGTTGGCGTTGGCGGCGACGAAGGTGTGCACGTTGTGGTTCGCGGTGACCGGCTTGCCCTGCGCCAGGTTCTGGCCCGTCGCACCCTCGCGCGTGACGGAGCCGCTGGCGGCTGACTGGTTCCCCGCCGCGTCCTTCGCGACGACGTGGTAGGTCACCCGCAGGCCGTCGGGCTGGGTGTCGGTGTAGGTGGTGCCGGTGACCGTGGTGCGCAGGCTGCCGTTGGCGAAGACGTCGTACCCGGTGACGCCCACGTTGTCGGTGCTCGCCGACCAGGTGAGCCGGACCTGACCGGACTGCGGCTGGGTGAACGCGAGGTTCGCCGGCGCGGACGGCGCCTGCGTGTCACCGGTCGCCGGTCCGTGCACCTCGAACTCGCTCAGCTGCCCCGCGGGCCAGCCGGTGTTCGCGGTGATGCGGAGCCGGACGTACCGCGTGGTCGCGGCGGTGAAGTCGATGGTGGCGGTGTTGGCCGCGGCCGGGTTGAACTCGTAGCCCCGCGCCGCCACCAGGTCCGTGAAGGAGCTGCCGTCCGTGCTGCCCTGGACGGCGATCGTCTGGGTGCGCGTGCCCCAGTTCGCGGCCGGCAGCTTCAGCACGACCCGGTCGGCCTTGGTCGCGGAGCCCAGGTCGGCCTGGATCCACTGCGGGAACGCGTTGTTCGCGCTCTCCCAGTACGTCGACTGGTCGCCGTCGCCCGCGTTGCCCGGCCCGTAGCCCTGGTTCGTGCTGCTGGCGGTGAGGGTGGCGGCCAGCCTGGCGCTCGCCTGCGCCTCGTGGACCTGGAGCTTCGCCGTGGTCTTCGTGGCGCGGACGTGCTTGGCGAGGGTCGGGTCGACGCGGAAGGTGACCTTGCCGTCCCGGAAGGTGTGCGGCTGTTCCGCGACGAGCGTGGACCAGCCTCTGCCGTCCAGGCTCGTCTGCACGGCGAACGTCTCCGTGCCGGCACCGGCCTTGGTGAGGGTGACCTCGTCGATCCTGGTCTGCTGCGCGAGGTCCAGGCTCACCGGCGCGGCCTGTGCGGCAGGGGCGACGACCAGCGTCGCGGCGGCGAGGGTTGCTGCGGCTAACGGGGCTAGCAGGGAGCGAGCGCGTGTCGTCGGTGACATGGCGTGCTTGGCCCTTCTCGGTGGGGACGCGAGGGGGTGTGGCGCGCCTCACCGTAGAAGTGACCAGCAGATTACCGCAATATCTCGACGTGATTGCGCAAATTTGCGACAGAGTGCTCTGAACAGGAAAGACGGGTGCTTCGAGGTGGGGTTGAGTGGCCTTTTGCGGTCAGGACGGTCGATCACCAGCCATGCTGTGAAGTCGGACGGCTTCGGTTCGCGTCCGAACGGTGCGGGGAAATTGCTTCGGCGTCGAGGCGTCCGCTTGCGGTGGTTTGCGGTTCGGTTGCGGGCGTTGCGTAAGGCTTGCGCAAGTCCCTGACCTTCGCGAAGAACGCTCTGGCTCGGTTCAGCAGATCGATCTTGTTGGCGCGCTGCGCGAAGGTGTGTCCCTCGCCGGGGTAGACGACGAGCTCGGAGTGCGGGACGGCCGCGTGCAGCAGCTCGGCCTGCTCCAGCGGCACATTCGTGTCGTCGGCGCCGTGGACGATCAGCAGCGGCGTGCGGATGCGGTCGGCGTAGGTGATCGGGCTGGTGTCGAGGCTGTCGCTCAGCGCGGCCTCGAACCGGCCCCACTCGCCGGTGGCGACCTGCCGAGGCCAGTGCGAGATGCCGGCACCGACGAACGCCGCCTTGAACCGGTCGGTCCGCGTCGTCGCCCACGCCGCCAGGTACCCGCCGTGGCTCCAACCCGCGATGCCGAGCCGGTCGGGGTCGGCGATGCCCCGCTCGACGAGCAGGTCGACGCCGGTCTCGACGTCCTGCCACTCCTCCAGGCCGACGCGGTGGCTGACGGCCGCGGCGAACGCGTGGCCGCGGCCGAGTCCGCCGCGCGGGTTGGGCAGGAAGGTGGCGAAGCCCTGCTGGGCGAACCACTGGGCGGACGGCACCCAGCCGAGCTGGAAGTCGTCGGCCCAGCGGTCGTAGGGGCCGCCGTGCACGAGGGTGATGAGGGGGAAGGGGCCGTCGGCCGCGCCGGTCGTGCCGGTGGGGAGGACGAGCAGGGCGTCGAGGCCGAGACCGTCGTGCGCCCGGTAGCGCAGGCGGTGCTGGGGGCCGAGCGGGATGTCCAGCGGTGCCCTGCGGCCGGGGCGGTGGGAGCCCTTGACGCGTGCGATGGGCGTTCCACCCGGCCTCGCGTCGGCCCAGGCGTCGTCGAGGCGGTGGAACTCGGTGTCCAGCCCGGTCGCGACCACCACGATCGGCGCGCCGTCCGTCTGCACGAGGTCGGTCGGGCACGCGGGCAGGTCCGCGGTGAGGTTGCGGTGGTCCTGGTCGAACACAGCCATCCCGCCCTGCAGGCCCGGCGGGGTCAGGGCCAGGTAGAAGATCCGGTCGCCCCACCACACCGGCGTGCGCGCGTCGGCCGGTGCGGGCCCGAGGTCGGTCACGGTGCCGTCCGGGGCGACGACGTGCAGAGCGGGGTTGAGCAGCCCGGGGTCGATCCGCGGAGCCGACCAGCTGAGCACCGCCCGCCGGCCGTCGGGGTGCACGGCGACGTCACCGGCGCGGGCGACGTGGCGGTGCGGGACCAGCTGGGGCGGTTCGGCGGCGGGCGCCGGGCGTGCAGCGGTCCAGTCGGCGACCATCTCGTCGGTCAGTTCGCGCACCGCGGTACCCCCTTGCCGTCGGGCTCTGCTCCTCAGCTGACCACGGCGCCCCCGGTCGTGGCCAGGTCGTCCGGTGCGGGAAGGGAGGCCCGCGTGCCCTGTCGCCTCGTGAGCTGCCAGGGCACGCGGACCGGCTCAGCGCGTCACCGCAGCAGGTAGGCGTTGATGATCGTCTGCTCCACCGTCTGCCCGCTTCCCACCGCGCGGGCGCGCAGCGACACCGACTTCGCGTCCCGCGGGTGCGCCAGCAGCAGGCGGTTGCCGTGCACCGGGGTGGACTTCCACGTCGTGCCGCCGTCGTAGGAGACCTCGACCGACGTCACCCGCACGTCGCCGGTCAGCGACTGGGTGGTGATCGGCACGCCCCACGCGCGACCGGCGGGTGCGGTGCCGTTGTCGTCGAGCTCCGGGGTGAAGCGGACCACCGACAGCGGCAGGGCGGTCCGGCCGGAGGTCGTGCCCGAGCGGAACGTCCACCTGCCCGAGACCTTCGTGCTCAGCGCGCTGTCGCGGACGGCCTCGGTGACGACCTCGTACCCGGCCTCGCCCGGCGCGGTGTCGTACACCGCCCAGCCGGGTTCGCCGGTCTCGAACTCGCGGACGCCGTCGCGGAGGACCGTCGTGCGGGCCGAGGTGACCGGGCTGTACCCGGCGTTGCCCGCGGAATCGCCGAACAGCGGGATCGTCACCCGGACCAGGTCGCCGGTGCGGAACGAGTGCGGCACGTCGCGGGTCGCGGGCAGGGCGGGGCCGAAGACGGCGCGGTGGAACGGTTCCCCGTAGTGCCTGCCGGGGCGGTAGTGGCGCAGCGGGCCGTCGAGGGTGCCCGCGTAGCCGGCCGGGGAGAACAGGGTCAGGCGGCGCGACCAGTCGGCCCCCTCACCGCCGTAGTACTCCGTGCGCGGGCCGGGGACCAAGGCGTCGAGCGAGCCGTAGGTCCACGCTGCGCGGCCGCGAGGGGCGACCGTGTGGCCGATGGTGGCGGTCTGGCCGTCCCGCAACGGGGGCAGGTCGACCTTCACCACGGCGAGGTCCTTCGCGGCCACGGTCTTCGACAGCCCGGTGAACGTGCCGCCGGCGCGGTACCAGGCCAGGCCGTAGAAGTCGGTGCCTGCGGTCCAGAACGTGGCGACCTGACCGGTGACCTCCTCCGAGTCCGGGCCGAGGTGCGCGAGGCCGAGGTGCGCGATCGAGCCGCCGACGGAGAAGTTGCCGACGGTGTAGGCGGTTCCGCCGTGCACCCGCTCGAAACCGGTCTGCAGCAGGCTGAGCCGCGCGTCGACCGGCGGCGTGACGTCGACCGGCCTGGCCGTGCGGGCGTCCAGGTCGATCGTCATCGGGCCGGTCACGCTCAGGTTCGGGTAGCTGAACGAGTCGTGCGTCCACTCCGCGGAGCCCAGGACGCTGCCGCTGAGGAGGTAGTCGCCCTTCTCGACGCGCACGACGCCGGTGGCGCTGCCGGGCCACGCGCGGGCGCCGGTGCCGACGTTCACGAGGAACGCGCTGAGGTAGCCCGGTTTGGCGCCGGTGCGGTCGACGGCGTTGATCGTGAGGTCGTAGCTCTCCTTCTCCAGGTCCACCACGACGGCCGTGCGGACGCCGGACGCGACGACCGCGCCGCCGACCACGCCACCGGCGGGCTGCCGGGAGACGTCCGCGGTCACGGTGGCGGTGGCGGTGCCGCCGGCGGGAACGGTCAGCTGTGCCGGTGAGACGGAGAAGACCGCGCCGTTCGTGTCGGTGCTGAGGTCGAGCGTGACCGGTGCCGTGCCCGCGTTGGTGTAGGTGATCTCCTTGGCCACCACGGGTTCGCCGGTGTGCGGCCAGAGGTGCCGGCCGAAGCTCAGGCTGCCGGGCGAGCTCGTCACGTTCCGCGCGATGGCCTTCGCGACGTCGACGCGGCCGGAGCCCTGCTCGAACGGCGTCGCGCTCGCGGCCGGCGTGGCGCTGCCGGTCAGCCGCGCCTTGAGCTGGGGACCGCTCAGGCCGGGGTGCCGCTGGCGCAGCAACGCCGCCGCGCCCGCCACGTGCGGGGTGGCCATCGAGGTGCCGTCGAGCGCGGTGTAGCCGGGTTCGACGGGGGCGCCGATGCGGCCGTCGGAGTGCAGGGCGGCGACGATGCCCACACCCGGCGCGGTCAGGTCCGGCTTCAGCGTGCCTGCCTGCGCCGGGCCGCGGCTCGAGAACTCGGCGACCCGGTCCCGGTCGTCGACCGCGCCGACGGTCAGCGCGGCGTCGGCGGTGCCGGGGGAGCCGAGCGTGCCGCCCGCGGGACCGCTGTTGCCCGCCGCGACCACGAACAGCGTGCCCTTCTCGGCGGTGAGCCGGTTGACGGCCTCCTCCAGCGGCTCGACCTCGGGGGTGTCGAAGCCGCCGAGGCTCATGTTCACGACCTGGGCGCCCTGCTCGACGGCCCACTCCATGCCGGCGATGATCTGGCTGTCCTGCCCGGACCCGTTGTCGCCCAGCACCTTCACGTCGAGGATGCGGGCGTCCGGCGCGACACCGCGGTACTTGCCGCCGGACCGCGCGCCGGTGCCCGCGATGATGCTCGCGACGTGCGTGCCGTGGCCGTGGTGGTCACCGGCGTCCGGCGAGCCGGTGAAGTTCCGCTCGCCGATCTCGCGGTCGGCGAGGTCCGGGTGGGTCTGGTCGACGCCGGTGTCGAGCACCGCGACCGTCGTGCCCGCACCGGTGTACCCGGCGGCGTGCGCGGCGGGGGCGCCGATCTGCCGGACGCTCCGGTCGAGGGTGGCGTGGCGCTTCGCGTCCAGCCAGACCTTCTCCACACCGGACAGGGAGAACGTGCCCGCCGCGGTCAGTCCCGTGACCGGCGTCCTGGCCGCGTCGAACGCGACACCGTTGATGCTGGGCAGGTCCAGCCCGGACTGGGCCCGCGGCGCCCCCTCGGGGTAGGTGACGATCACCGGCAGCGCACCGCCGTGGCCCGCGAGCTCGGTGACGTCGAACAGTCGCTCGTCGAGGCGGCCGTCGGCGATGAACGGCATGGCGTCGTCCGGCACCACGAACTCCCGCCCGCCCGCCGTGTACGAGGTGAACAGCACGCGCTCCCGGCCCGGCGCCGGCTGCACCGCGCGCTGACCGGGCAGCACCCGGTCGCCGGTGATCAGCGTGACCGGTGCGGCGCCGGCGGTGGTCCGCGACGGCTGCGGGGGTGCGGCGGTGGCCTGGCCCGCGGTGAGCAGGGCACCGGTCAGTACGACGACTCCGAGTACGCGCACCCGGTCCTCCGTGGGTCTGTGAGAGCGATCTCACGGACCGTAGTGAGGTGTTCACGCGGGTGACAAGGGATCGGAGCAGATCCGGTCCAGACCAATTTTGACACCTGCGCTCGATGGTTCGGTCAACCGTCTCAGCAGGTCCGCGCGCGTCGCCCGGTTACGGCGCCGACAGGCGCGAGGACCTAGGGTGTGCGGCATGACTGGCCTGCGGGAGCGCAAGAAGGCGGCGACACGGGAGGCGTTGGGGGACGCCGCGCGGAGCCTGTGCGTGCAGCACGGCCTCGACGGCGTGACCGTGGAGCAGATCGCGCACGCGGCCGGGGTGTCGCTGCGGACGTTCTTCAACTACTTCTCGTCCAAGGAGGAGGCCGTGGTCGCCGGTGACTCCACGGCGGCCGAGGCGTTCGTACACGCGTTCGCGTCCCGCCCGGCGGAGGAACCGCTGCTGGCCGCGCTGCGGGCGGCACTGCAGTCCACGTTCCCCGAGCACCTCGACCTCGACCGGTTGCGGCAGCTGCGGGAGCTGCGCCGCACGCCCGCGCTCCTGCCGCACGTCCTCGCGGCCTACTCGACGCGCGAGCAGGAGCTGACCGCGGTGATCGCCGAGCGGACCGGCCTGGACCCGGAGGTCGACCCCTACCCGGTGGTGGCGGCCTCGATGATCACGTCGTCGCTGCGCTCGGTCGTGCAGTGGTGGCTCGACTCGCCGGAGGCGACCAGGACGTGGTCGGGTGCCGAGCTGATCGACCGGTGGATCGACCAGCTCGGCACCGGCCTCACGCGTCCCAGCTGACCGGGAGCGCGTGCACGCCGTAGATCGCCATGTCGGTGCGCAGCGGCACCTCCGTCGCGGGCACGGCCAGCCTGAGGCCGGGAAGCCTGCGCAGCAGCTCGGTGAAGCCGACGACCATCTCGACGCGGGCGAGCTGCTGGCCCAGGCACTGGTGGATGCCGTGCCCGAACGCCAGGTGGTGCCCGCGCGGCCGGTCGACGCGCAGCTCGTGCGGGTCCTCGTACTGCTCGGGGCTGCGGTTCACCGCCGGCACGGCCACGAGGACCGTCTCACCCGCGGGGATCGTGACACCGCCGACCTCGCTCTCCTCCTTCGCGAACCGCGGCACGCCGAACGCGATGATCGACAGGTAGCGCAGCAGCTCCTCGACCGCGTTCTCGGTGAGCTCGGGCCGGGCCCGCAGCAGCTCCAGCTGCTCCGGGTGTTCGAGCAGCGCGAACGTGCCCAGCGCCAGCATGTTCGCCGTCGTCTCGTGGCCCGCGATCAGCAGCAGGTTCGCGATGCCGACCAGCTCGTCCTCGGTCAGGTCGGTCTCGGTGACCAGGCCGGACAGCAGGTCGTCGGTGGGCTTGGCCCTCTTGGCGCGCACCAGGCCCTGCATGAAGCGCCGCAGCTCGGTGCCGACCTTGATCTGCTCGTCGATCGTGGTCGTCAGGCTGAGCAGCTTCGAGGTGGTGCGCTGGAACTCGTCGCGGTCGCCGTAGTCGACGCCCAGCAGCTCGCAGATCACCAGCGACGGCACCGGCAGCGCGAAGTCGTGCACCAGGTCCGACGGCGGGCCCGCGGCGACCATCGCGTCCAGCTGCTGCGTCACGATCTCGTGCACGCGCGGCTCCAGCTGTCGCATGCGCCGCACGGTGAACTGCCCGGTCAGCATCCGCCGGTAGCGGGTGTGCTCGGGGGCGTCCATCGAGATGAACGACCCGGCACGGCGCTCGGGCGGGAAGATCTCGTTGAACAGCTCCGGCGACATCCGCGCCCGCACCCGCGGGTTGCCGAACCGGTCGGCGCTCATCCGCGGGTCGGCCAGCACCGCCCGCGCCTCGTCGTGCCCGGTGACGACCCAGACCGCCTCGCCGCCGTGCTCGACCCGGTGCACCGGCCCCTGCCCGCTCAGCTCCAGCAGCCCCTTCGCCGGGTCGAACGGGCACCGGCCGCGCCGGGTCAGCTCAGCGGGCAGCTGGGGCCGGATCAGCTCCTGCGCGGTGCGTTGCCGCTCTGCCGTGGTCATGGAAGCGCTCCCGTCCCCGGCCCCGCGTGACGGGGCCGTCGCTCGGTGTCACCTCCACGCTACCGAAACTTGCGCATCGTGCAAGATTTTTGGCCGCCCTTTACGTCGCGAACACCTGCGCGTCGTCGGCGAACGCCTTGAACTCCAGCGCGTTGCCCGCCGGGTCCAGCAGGAACATCGTCCACTGCTCGCCGGGCAGCCCCGCGAAGCGCAGGTAGGGCTCGATGACGAACCGCGTGCCGGCCGCCGTGAGTCTCGCGGCGAGGACCTGGAACTCGTCGGGCGTGAGGAGCAACCCGAAGTGCGGCACCGGCACGTCGTGCCCGTCGACCGGGTTGTGCACCCGCTCGACCCGCGGGGCCAGGTGCGTGACGAACTGGTGGCCGTGCAGGTTCCAGTCGATCCAGGTGTCGGAGCTGCGGCCCTCGTCGAGACCGAGGACGCTGCCGTAGAACGCGCGGGCGGCGGCGAGGTCGTCGACGGGCATGGCGAGGTGGAAGCGGGGGATGCTCACGCTAGTGCCTTTCTGTTGTCTGAATGTTGACATTAGGACAACGACGCTGGTCAGCGGAATGTGCGCTTGTTAACATTGCGCCATGGCACGGTTGGAGCCCGCCCGCAGGCGCGGCCTGAGCAGCGAGGTCGCGGACGCGATCCGGACGGCGATCTTCGACGGCCGCTACCCGCCCGGCAGCCCGCTGCGCGAAGTGGAGCTGGCCGAGGCGCTGGAGGTCAGCCGCGGCCCGGTCCGCGAGGCGCTGCAGCAGCTGGAACGCGAAGGGCTCGTCCGCACCGGCTGGCACCGCGGCGCGACGGTCGCCGAGCTGTCGGCCCGCGACGTGGCCGAGCTCGACAGCCTGCGCGGCGCCCTGGAGGTGCTCGCGGTGCGCCGGGTCGTCGACACCGCCGCCGACCTCACCGCCGTCGAGAAGGCCGCGCAGGAGATGGAACGCGCCCGCACCCCGCACGAGATGGTGCAGCTGGACATCGAGTTCCACGACGCCGTCTACGCCGCCGCCGACCACTCACGGCTCGTGCACGCCTGGGAGGCCATCCGGTCGCAGGTGCACCTGTTCCTGCTCACGCGCGTTGCGGTGAGCACGGAGGGATACCTGGAGCACGTGCGTGACGAACACCGTGCGCTGGTGGAAGCCTTGGGGGCCGGGGACGTCGAGGGTGCTCTGCAGCTCTTCGCGGTGCACCGCAAGCACGCGTTCGACGTGCTGACGTCGAACTAGAGCCAGCCGTGTTCCTGCGCCAGCTGGAACGCCTCACCCCGGCCGGCCACGCCCAGCTTGGCCACCGCGGCCGACAGGTGGTTGCGGACCGTGCCCGGTGACAGCGACGTGCGGGCCGCGATCTGCGCCACCGGGGTGCCGAACCCGCTGAGCCGCACCACCTCCAGCTCGCGCTGCGTCAGCGGGCACGGGGGAGCGGCGAGCGCGTCGGCCGCGAGCGCCGGGTCGACCCAGCGGGACCCGGAGTGCACGCGGCGGATGACGTCGGCGAGCGTGCCGCCGGGGGAGCCCTTGGGCAGGAAGCCCTTCGCACCCGCCCGCAGGGCCTGCTGCAGGTGCGGCGGGCGGCCGCGGCCGGTCAGGACCACGACGGCGCACGACGGCAGCACGCGGGCGAGCTCCGCGGTGACCTCCAAGCCGTCCAGGGCGGGCATCTGGAGGTCCACCACGGCGACGTCGGGGCGGTGGGCCAGCGCCGCGTCGACGGCGGCCCGGCCGTCACCGGCGCTGGCCACCACCGACAGGTCCGGTTCGAGGTCGAGCAGCGCGGCGAGGGCGTCGCGGATGAGCTCCTCGTCGTCGGCCAGCAGCACCCTGATCACGCGAGCACCACGACCCGCAGCGTGAAGGTGCCGGCCGAGCGCTCGCCGGAGATCCGGCCGCCGTGCGCGGCCAGCCGTTCGCCCAGGCCGCGCAGGCCGTTGCCCCCGCGTTCGGGCGCGTCCGGGTCGACGCCGTCGTTCGTGACCGTCATCAGCACCTCCCCGTCCCGCTCGGCGAGGTCGATGATGCACCACGTCGCCCTGCTGTGGCGCAGCACGTTGGTGCAGGCCTCCCGCACCGCCAGCGCGAGCTGGGTGGCGCTGTCACCGGTGAGGCCGCCACTGTCGGGGACCGTGCACCGGATGCCGGCCTCCCGCAGCACGCCGCGCACCGCCGCCAGCTGCTCGGCCAGGTCGACCGCCCGGTAGCCGTCCACGGCGGCGCGCACCTCGCTCAGCGCCGAGGACGCCAGCCGCTGCGCCTCGAACGCCTCGGCCGCCGCCCGCTGCGGGTCCGTGCCGGCGAGCCGCCCGGCCAGCTCGGCCTTCAGCGCGATCACGGTCAGCCGGTGCCCGAGCAGGTCGTGCACGTCGCGGGCGAACCGCAGCCGTTCCTCGCTCACCGCCAGCGCCGCCCGCGCCTCCCGGCCCGCCCGCGCCTGCTCCAGCAGCCCGGCGTACCACGTCGGCAGCCCGGCCATCGCGATCACCGTGGCCGCGACCGAGGCGGCGATCAGCAGGTGGGTCGCGGGCATGCCACCGACGGCGAACCCCACCACCCCCGCCAGCGCCACCCCGGCGACTGCCGCCGCCCACCGCCACACGCCGGTGAGCAGCAGCGGCGCGAACCCCGCCGCGACCCCGCCGACCCACGCCCACGGGTGCAGACCGGCCGGTCCGACCGGCGCCACGAGCGGGATCGACACCAGTGCGGCCGCACCCAGGACCCAGAACGTCCCGGAGCGCACCGCCACCACGCACGCCGCCGCGAGCAGCACCAGGCCCAGCCCGCCGAGCCAGCGCGTGGCCGTCGGCTCGCGCAGCACCGCGACGAGCGGCACGACCAGCGAGCCCGCCCACAGCGAGTGCAGCGTCCAGCGCAACGCGGCCCGTGCCGGATCGGTCCGGGGCAGCTCGGTCCGGGAAAGCTCGGTCACCGCCACCACCCTAGAGCCACGCGATCATGATGGTGACCGCCACGACCAGGTCGAACACCCCGCAGAACTCCGACCACCAGCGCGGCACGACGGCGTTGCGGACGTGGTGCACGAGGTCCCAGACGGCGTGCGCGCCCCACCCGGCGGCGATCAGCACCACGCCGAGGTCGGCCGACGAGGTGGTGACCACGGCCGCGAGCGCCGCGTAGGCCCCGAACACGGCCAGCTGCACGCGCGGTGCCCGCCGGCCCCACATCAGGTAGACGGCCTGGCACACCAGCAGCGTCCACACCGGGGGCACCAGCGCCGCCTGCCAGAAGTCGAACGTCAGCGCCAGCGCGACCATCGTCGGCCAACGGTCGCCCAGGAACCGGATGGCCGGGTTGGTGGACGCGACGCCATGCTCGTGGCGGTAGCGGACCAGCACGAAGATCATCGCGGGCACCATCAGCAGGTGACCGCCTATGAGCACGGCATCGCGATCCACCGCACCCGACCAGTAGGGCACCAACAGCACGAGGTACGGCACCGCCATCGCGGCGCACATCTCCACCACGCGCCCATGACCGCGATAGCGCATCCACAGCGCCATCGGCACGGACATCGACACAGCCATCCACAGGACGGTGAGCTCGATCGAGTCCGGCGTCCACAGGGGTCCCAGCAGGGACATTCCCAGGAGCATCGCCACGAGCATCTCGACGCCGTGGCGCACCAGCGGCCGGACCGCGGAAGTTGTCGTCGTTGTCATGCACTGAGCGTCGAACCGACGCCCGGCAACATCCATCCGCGCGATGTCATGTCTTCACCGTGCGAAACGCACAGCCGAACCGTGCGCCTGAGCTCAGACGCTGATCTCCGCCCAGACGGTCTTGCCGTCGGCGGCCTCACGCGTACCCCAGCAACGAGAGAGATGGGCGACCAACACCAAGCCACGCCCGCGGGAGTCGGCGATGCGCGACTCGCCCAGCTGCGGCAGTTCGGCGGGTGTCCCGTCCTCGACCTCGACGCGAATGACCTCATTGGTGCGTGACATGCGCACCACCCGTGGAGCGGCCGCGTGCTCATAAGCGTTGCTGGCCAGTTCGGTGCACACCAGTTGCACGTCCAGCAGCACGTCCTCGGACAGGTCGGCAAGCAACGTCGAAGCCCACGAGCGCAGGTCCGCCAGATCCGGGTCGGAGTCGGGCAGGGGATATCGCGCTGAGGTGCGGAGCACCTCGGGAGCGTCCATCTCGATCCACCCCGTTCACGTTCTGGCTGCCCTGGCTGCTCAAGACGGCCGTCAGGTCGCGAAATACCACCGCGGGTGCTAACCCAAACGCATGGACGGCTTCGGGTTCGACCTTGCGCTGGTCGGAGTGCTGGTGTTGTTGAACGCTGCGTTCGCGGGCAGCGAGATGGCGTTGGTGTCGCTGCGTGAGGGGCAGCTGCGCGCGCTGGAACGGGATGGGCACCGCACGCTCGTGCGACTGGCACGGGATCCGAACAGGTTTTTCGCAACCATCCAGATCGGCATCACGCTGTCCGGGTTCCTCGCCTCCGCGACCGCGGCGGTGTCGCTCGCGCAGCCGCTGGTGCCCGCACTGGAGTTCCTCGGCAGCGCGGCGAACGGCGTGGCGATCGCGCTGGTGACGATTCTGCTGACGTTCGTCACGCTGGTGTTCGGCGAGCTCGCGCCCAAGCGGCTCGCGATGCAGTACGCGGTGCGCTGGTCGAAGATCATCGCCCGGCCGCTGGACGTGCTGTCGACCGTCTCCCGCCCGGTCGTGTGGCTGCTCAGCAAGGCGACCGACCTCGTGGTGCGCGTGTTCGGCGGTGACCCGAACGCCGACGAGGAGCAGATGTCACCCGACGAGCTGCGCGAGCTGGTGGCCGTGCAGAAGCACCTGAACGCCGAGCAGCGGGAGATCATGACCGGTGCGCTGGAGATCCACGAACGGCGGCTGCGCGAGGTGCTGGTGCCCCGTCGGCAGGTGGTTGTGCTCGACGCGAGTTTGACCATCCCCGTGGCGAGGGAAACCCTGGCCCAGTCCGGGCACTCACGGGCGCCGGTGGTGCGGGACGGCCACTTGGACGACGTGATCGGCGTCGTGCACCTGCGCGACGTGCTGGACGACACGGCGGCGTTGAAGGACGTGGCCCGGCCCGCACTGATGCTGCCGGACTCGTTGCGCGTGACCGACGCGTTGCGCCGCATGAAGGCCGAGCGCGAACAGCTCGCGCTCGTGGTGGACGAGCACGGCGCGGTCGACGGCATCGTCGCGCTGGAGGACCTGCTCGAGGAGGTCGTCGGTGAGATCTACGACGAGACGGACCGCGATGTCGCGAACGTCCGCACCGAAGCGGACGGTTCGCTGATCCTGCCGGGAACTTTTCCGGTGCACGACCTCGTTGACATCGGGGTCGAGCTGCCGGAGGCACCGGAGGGGGACTACGCGACGATCGCGGGTCTGGTCCTGGTGGTCCTCGGGAGAATCCCGGAAGGACCCGGAGACGTGGTGCACGTCTCCGGCTGGGAGATCACCGTGCAACGCGTGGAACACCACGCGATCACACGGGTGAGGCTGAGGTCACAACCGAAAACGCGGAATGACCAAGAGGTCTGAACCGTTACACCAGAGGCGGCCAGCTCGCCCGCACCACCTGCCAATCGGAAACGGGGGATCTGTCATGCCTGCAGAACTGAAGAACCGCGCGTCCGGACAGCAGGACGCGGACCTGGTCGGCCAGTACCTGCGCGACGTGGGCAGCACGCCGCTGCTCACCGCCGCGGAGGAGGTCGTGCTCGCGAAGGCGATCGAGGTCGGCCTGTACGCACAGCAGCTGCTCGACTCCGGCGACACCACGCGGGACCGGCGCACACTGCGCCGGCTGGTCGCCGAGGGCGAGCGCGCGAAGGACCACATGATCCGCGCGAACCTGCGCCTGGTCGTGTCGGTCGCGAAGAAGCACTCGTTCCGCGGCCTGCCGTTCCTGGACGTGGTGCAGGAGGGCAACCTGGGCCTGATCCGCGCGGTCGAGAAGTTCGACTACGCCAAGGGTTACAAGTTCTCCACCTACGCCATGTGGTGGATCCGCCAGGCCATCGAACGCGGTCTGGCCGACCAGACCCGCACCGTGCGCCTGCCGGTGCACGTCGTGGAAGAGGTCAACAAGCTCAACCGGATCGGGCAGAAGCTCTCCGCCGAGTTCGGTCGCGAGGCCACCGTGGAGGAGATCGCCGCGCACGCCAAGGTGTCCGCGCAGCGCGTGCATGACCTGCGCGACGCGGCCCGCACGTGCGTGTCGCTGGAAACGCCGGTCGGCGACGAGGGTGACTCGGTGCTGGGCGACCTGATCCAGGACGGTGATGGCGTGTCGGCGCCGGACCTGGTGGAGCAGCAGGAGTTCGTCGAGGGCGTGCGGTCGCTGCTGGAGGTCCTGCCCGAGCGCCAGGGGCGGATCATGCGGCTGCGCTTCGGCCTGGAGGACGGCCGGGAGCGGACGCTGCAGGAGGTCGCCGACGAGCTCGGCCTGACCCGTGAACGGATCCGCCAGCTGGAGAAGCAGTCGCTGGCCGTCCTGAAGTCCACCGGCCGCCCGGAGGAGCTCTTCGCTCTCGCCGGCTAAAACCGCCTGTGCTGTCTCACAACCGCGCACGAACGCCCCACAGGCCCATCGGCCCGCCCCCGCTGCCCAGGCATCTGCAAGTACTTGCAGATGCCTGGGCAGCGATGAGGCGGCGAGTGGTCAGCGGCGGTGCTTGTACAACGGCACGGACGCCGCCGAACCGGGCAGGTGCGGATTCGGGTTGGCCGCGCACACCGTGCCCGCCGCAGGCAGCTTCACGTCGAGCAGGTACGCGTTCATGTGGTCCGTGATGCACGCACTGACCCCATAAGCCGTGTGACCCCATCCCGCGTAGGTGAGCAACAGGCTGTTGGGCAGCTGACGGGCCACGGCCTGCGCACCGCGGTAGTCGGTCGCACCGTCGAAGTAGTTGCCCACCACCAGTACCGGTGCGGAGGTGCGGGCGTTCCACGGGCCCGTGTAGCGGTCGGGGTTCGTGGGCCAGTTCGCGCACGCGGCGTTGCCCCACCACCAGTACGGGCCGAACTCCGAACCCGCCTCGGCATAACGCCCGATGGCGCGGTAGGTCTCGAAGTTGCGCGGGTACTCGATGTCGGCGCACGCGTTGCCGTTGTAGGCGTCGAAGAAGTTGTCGTAGTCCGGTTCCGCGGCGGTCAGCACGGTGCCGGTGGAGGCGTCGGAGAGCCTGTCGAGCAGGGCGGCGATGGCGGGCCAGGCGTCAGGGGCGTAGCCGGTGCCGATGGCCGTGCCGATGATGGCGTCGTAGGTGTAGGTCTGGTCGCCCAGCTGGATCGGCTTGGCCTTCGCCGCGGCGAGCAAGGCCTTCCAGCGCTGGGCTGAGTTCGGGGCGAGGGGGCACGCCGCCTCGTCGCACAGGCGCAGGAACTCGTCGAACACCTCCTTGCCGGCGATGCGGTCCGACTCGATCTGGCGGCCGCCCGACCACAGCACGGGGTTGAGCACGCCGTCGATCGCGAGCGCGCGGACGTTGCGGGGGAACAGGTTCGCGTACGTCGTGCCGAGGAACGAGCCGTAGGAGAAGCCGAGGTAGGTGAGCTTGCGGTCACCGACGGCGCTGCGGAGCAGGTCCAGGTCGCGGGCCACGTCGGCGGTGCTCATGTGGCGGGCGATGGGCTCGCCGGAGCGGCACTTCGGGCCGAGGGTGCGGTAGCGGTCGAAGAACGGGCGCTCCTGCGCCGCCCGGTACGGGAAGCCGGGCAGGCCCTCGAAGAACTCGTCCAGGGCCTCCTCACTCGGGAAGCAGTGCAGCGGGTCGGAGCGGCCGACGCCGCGCGGGTCGAAGCCGACCACGTCGAAGCGGCCCCGCAGTGCGGCCGAGAGCTGGTCGCCGATCGAGTGGGCCAGGTCGACGCCGGACCCGCCGGGACCACCGGGGTTGAGGAACAGCGACCCGATGCGGCGGGCCTTGTCGGTGGCGGGCTTGCGGGTCAGCGCCACGGTGGTCGTGGCGCCGCGCGGGTCGTCGTGGTCGAGCGGCACGCGGACCGTGCCGCACTCGAAGCCGGGGTGCTCCGGTCCGCAGGCCTGCCAGTCGATCCTGGGCGCGCCCTGCTCGGCGTGCGCCACCGGGGTGAGCGTGACCATGAGCGCTGCGAGCGCGACGAGCGCGATTGTTCGCATGGGCGAGTCCCCTCGTGTCAGCCAGGAGCGCTCTTCCTATCTCGCTGCGGCGGGGTGCGTGTAGCGACGAAAGTCGTCTTCGACCGACTGGGACGGCGCAGCGCTGAACGGGTTGGGGTTCGCAGGGCACACCGTGCCAGGCGGGGGCAGCGTCACGTCCAGCAGGTACGCGTAGATGTGGTCGGCCGCGCACTGGCTGCGCCGCCACGACACGTGTCCCCAGCCCGCGTACGACAGCAGCCGGCTGTTGGGCAGTTGCCGGGCCACGGCCTGTGCGCCGCGGTAGTCCGTTCCTCCGTCGAAGTAGCCACCCACCACCAGTACCGGTGCGGACGTGTGCGCGGTCCACGGGCCCGTGTAACGGTCTTCGTTTGCCGGCCAGTCGGCGCACGCCGAGTTCGTCCACCACCAGTACGGGCCGAACTCGGAACCTGCCTCCGCATAACGCCCGATGGCGCGGTAGGTCTCGAAGCTGCGCGGGAACTCGATGTCCGCGCACATGTTGCCGAGGTTGGCGTCGAACATGTTGTCGTAAGGCGAAGTCACGAGTGCGGTGACACCAGGTTCAGCCGCGGCATCGGCGAGTTGGGCGAGCGTGGTCGCGATGACCGTCCACAGCTCCGATGCGTACCCGGTGAGTCGTGCGTGGCCCACGACCTGGTCGTAGGTCCACAGCTCGTCGCCGAGCTGGATCGGGTTGGCCCGCGCGGCGGCGAGCAGCGCGTCGTAACGCTGCCGCGAGGCGGGTGCGAGCGGGCAGGCGGCCTCGTCGCAGAGCCGGAAGAACTCGTCGAGCACTTCCTCGCCGGCGACGCGGTCCGACTCGATCTGACGGCCGCTCGAGTACCGCTCGGGGTCCAGCACGCCGTCGATTGCGAGCGCGCGGACGTTGCCGGGGAACAGGTTCGCGTACGTCGTGCCGAGGTACGAGCCGTAGGAGTGGCCGAAGTACGTGAGCTTGCGATCACCCAGCGCGCGGCGCAGCAGGTCCATGTCGCGTGCGACGTCGGCGGTGCTCATGTGCCGTGCGATCGGCTGGTCGCACTTGGCGGCGAGGGCGCGGTACCGGTCGAAGAACGGCCGTTGCATCGACGGCCGGTAGGGGAACAGCGGCAGGTCGGCCAGGTACTCGGCTCGCTCCTGCTCGGAGGCGAAGCAGCGCAACGGGTCCGACCGGCCGATGCCGCGCGGGTCGAAGCCGACCACGTCGAACCGGCCCTGCGTCCCCGCCGACATCCGGGCGCCCCACGCCCACGTGTAGTCGAGGCCGGAGGCACCGGGGCCGCCGGGGTTGAACAGCAGCGACCCGATCCGCCGCGCCGGGTCCGCGGCGGGCAGGCGGGTCAGCGCGAGCGTCGTCGTGGCGCCGCGCGGGTGGTCGTGGTCGAGCGGCACCACGAGCTGCGCGCACTCGAAGCCGGGGTGGTCGGGGCCGCACGCCTGCCAGGCGATCGGCGGCACCGCGGCCCACGCGGGTGGTGCGGGCGCGAGGGTGGACACCGCGACCGCGACCGCCGCGACCAACCTGGGCACGAACGCGCGCATGGCTCCCCTTCCAGCGGGCTGAGGAGCCATTCATAGCCGTGATCAGTCGGGCCGTCGATGCTTTTGACGAACTCCCAGCTGAGCGGCGATCTGATCGTGGATCGGCGTGCTCATGACGACCGGTCCCGCCGGTGCGGCGGGAGGTGTCGGACCAGCCTTGTCGGTTTCCTCCGGCATGCGAGGAGCGTAGGCATGGTCGTTGACCCCCCAACGACGCCGACCGGGATTTCACCTTCCTTGTACCCCAGTAGGTGATACCCGATCGAGCGATTTGCGCTCCGCGTCGAGGGCGGGCCGCGGAACAGCCGCCGATCGCGTCTTGTTGTGCCGGTACATGGACAACGAGCAGCGTGGCCGCGTGCGCGTGGAGCACTCGGCGAAGCGGGTCCGCACGTACTCCGGTGGCGAGCTGGTCGCGGACACGACCGCGCCGCGGCTGGTCTGGGAGATCCCGCACTACCCGGCGTACTACCTGCCGCTGGCGTCCGTGCGCGCCGAGCTGAGGCCGACGGGGGAGACGCGGCACTCGCCGAGCCGGGGCGAAGGCGTGCTGCACGACGTGGTCACCAGGGGCGGAGTGGCCGAAGGAGCCGCGCTCACCTACCCCGGCTCGCCGGTCGAGGAGCTGAGGAGCCTCGTGCGGTTCGAGTTCGCGGCGATGGACGAGTGGCTGGAGGAGGACGAGCCGGTCTACGTCCACCCGCGCGACCCGTACACGCGCGTGGACGTGCTGAACAGCTCGCGGCACGTGCGGGTGGCGTTGAACGGCGTCACGCTGGCCGCCTCGGCCCAGCCGCGCATCCTCTTCGAAACCGGCTTGCCACCGAGGTACTACCTGCCGTTGAGTGATGTCCGGTTCGACCTGCTCCGCCCCTCCGCCACGCAGACGCGGTGCCCGTACAAGGGCACGGCGACGTACTGGTCGGTCGAGGTCGGAGGGGTCCTGCACGAGGACCTCGCGTGGATCTACCGCACCCCGCTGCCGGAGAGCCAAAAGGTCGCCGGGCTGGTGTGCTTCTACAGCGAGAAGGTCGACCTGCACCTGGACGGGGAGCTGCAGGAACGGCCGAAGTCGCCCTGGTCGTGACCGGCACGCGCCGACGAGATCCTTCACACACTGCAAACTTGCAGTGACTGCAAAAATATCCTGTACTGTCGACCCGTGAACCAGTCGGGGGAGAGCCTGCGCGACCGCAAGAAGCGCCGCACGCGTGCCGCGCTGGAGCGGGCGACGCTGCGCCTCTCCGCCGAGAGGGGCTTCGACCACGTCACCGTGGAGGAGATCGCCGCCGAGGCCGACGTCTCGGTGCGCACCTTCTTCAACTACTTCGCGAGCAAGGACGACGCGCTGATCGGCGCGGACCCGGAGACGGGCCCGCGCATGGCCGAGCGCGTCCTCGCCGCGGACGGGGTCACGCCCTTCGAGGCGTTCCGCGCCGCCGTGCTGGCGGAGATCGACGACGAGCTGAACAACGCGCGTGACCTGTGGCTGCTGCGCAAGGACGTGCTGATGCAACGCCCCGACCTGCTGGTCCGCGCGTTCGCGTCGAGCGCGGAGGCCGAGCAGCTGATCGGCGCGGCGGTGGCGCAGCGCAGCGGGCTGCCCGCCGACCACCTGTACCCGCGGCTGCTGGTGGCCGCGGGCACCGTCGCGTTCCGCTGCGCGGTCACCCGCTGGGCGCTCGACGACGAGGTCGCGCTGGGCGACCTGATCTCCGAGGCGCTCGACCTGCTCGGTGCCGGACTGGCTCACGCACCGCACCACCACGAAGGGGGACCCTCATGAGCACCGGAACCGAAGCGCCAAGACCCGCCCACAGCAGACGCGACGTCCTGCAGGCCATGTCCGGCCTGATGATGGGCATGTTCGTGTCCATCCTGGCGAGCACCATCGTCTCGAACGCCCTGCCGCGCATCGTCGCCGACCTCAAGGGCTCGCAGTCGATCTTCGCCTGGATCGTCACCGTCGAGCTGCTCGCGATGACCGCGACCGTGCCGCTGTGGGGCAAGCTCGCCGACCTCTACAGCCGCAAGCTGCTGATCCAGGCCTCGCTGAGCCTGTTCGTCGTCGGCTCGCTGATCGCGGGCTTCTCGCAGAACATCGAGATGCTGATCGTCAGCCGCGTCGTGCAGGGCCTCGGCGCCGGTGGTGTCACCGCGCTCGCCACGATCGTGATGGCGGCGATGATCCCGCCGCGCGAGCTCGGCCGCTACTCCGGTCTGTTCGGCGCCGTGTTCGGCGTCGGCACCGTGGCCGGCCCGCTGATCGGCGGCCTGCTGGTCGACACCTCCTGGCTGGGCTGGCGCTGGTGCTTCTTCATCGGCGTCCCGTTCACGCTGGCCGCGATCTGGCTGCTGCAGCGCACCCTGCACCTCCCGGTCGTGCGCAACGAGAACACGAAGATCGACTTCCTGGGCGCGTTCCTCATCGTGTCCGGTGTGTCGACGCTGCTGGTGTGGTCCTCGCTGGCCGGCCAGAAGTTCGAGTGGGCCTCCGGCTGGACCGCGCTGCTCGTGTCGCTCGGCGTGGTGCTGCTCGTCGCCGCGGTGTGGGTCGAGTCCCGCGCCCACGACCCGATCATCCCGCTGTCGATCTTCCGCAACCGCACGGTCTCGCTGGCCACCCTCGCGAGCGCGCTCGTCGGCGTGGCGATGTTCGGCGGCACGGTCTTCCTGTCGCAGTACTTCCAGCTCTCGCTCGGCAAGACCCCGACCCAGGCCGGTCTGCTCGGCCTGCCGCTGATCTTCGGCCTGCTGGTGTCGTCCACCGTCGCGGGCCAGCTGATCACGAAGTACGGCCGGTGGAAGGCGTTCCTGGTCGCCGGTGGCGTCGTCATGGTCGCGGGCATGCTGCTGCTGTCCACGATCACCGCGCAGACCACGGTGTTCATGGTGGGCGTCGACATGTTCGTGCTCGGCGTGGGCGTCGGCATGCTGATGCAGAACCTCGTGCTGGCGGCGCAGAACGACGTGCCCGCCCGCGACCTCGGCGCCACGACCTCGACGCTGACGTTCTTCCGCTCGCTGGGCGGCGCGATCGGCGTCTCGGCGCTGGGCGCGGTGCTGGCCAGCAAGGTCTCGTCGCTGACCGAGGAGAAGTTCGGCCCGATCGCGACCGCCGGCGGCGAGAACGCGGTACCGGACATCACGAAGCTGCCGCCGGAGGTCAAGGCCGTCATCGCCGACATCTACGCCACGGCGACGGCGGAGATCTTCCTGGTGGGGGCGCCGTTCGCGGTGCTCGCGTTCCTCGCGGTGGTGTTCATCAAGGAGAAGCCGCTCAAGGAGCAGAGCGGGGACGAGCGACTGGCGGCGGAGATGGCCGCGGGGCACTGATCCTCGTAGTTCGGCACCGGCGCGGACCCCTGACTTTCGTCGGGGGTCCGCCCCGTCTTCCGGGTCGGGTGCCGCGGGCCCGCGCTTCGTACGGTCACGACCATGAACAGCATCTGGGCGATCGGCCTGGTCGCCGCACTGGTCTCCCCACCCGATCTGTCCGCAGTGGACGGTCACGTGGCCGCGTACCTCGCAGAGGCCTCCTACCCCGGAGTCGCGGTCGCGATCACGAAGGGGGACAGGGTGATCGCGACCAAGGGCTACGGCCGCGACTCGACCGGCGCGCCGCTCACCGAGCACTCGAAGATGGCGATCGCCTCGGTCAGCAAGTCGTTCACCGCCTTGGCCGTCCACCAGCTCGCCGACGCGGGCAAGCTCGACCTGGACCGGCCGGTGCGCACCTACCTGCCCGAGTTCGAGGTCGCCGACCCGCGGGGCGGGCGGATCACCGTGCGGCACCTGCTGGAGCACACCTCGGGCATCACCGACCGGACGTTGCCGGAGAAGAGCCTGCCGCAGCCGGACACCCTCGACGGGGCGGTCCGGCGGGCGAAGCAGGCGACGCTCGCCGCCGATCCCGGTGCCGAACACCGGTACACCAACACGAACTACCACCTCGCCGCGCGGGTGGTGGAGGTCGTGTCGGGTGAGAACTTCGACGACCACCTCAGGAAGCACGTCTTCGAGCCGTTGGACATGCGCGAAACGGTCGCGATCGACGTGACGCCGCGCGACCTGCCGGCCGGCTACCGCACGGGACACGGGTACGCGTACGGGTTCTCGGTCGCGGTGACCGAGCCGCACCGGTTCGTCGCCGGGTCCGACGGGGTGGTCACCACCGCCGCGGACATGGGCAAGTGGCTGGCGGCCCAGGGGCGGCTGCGGCCGCAGGAGGGGCTGGGCTGGGTGCGCGACGGGCGCGGCCTGCGGCACAACGGCATCTGGTTCACGGCGACGGCCGGGCAGTTGCTGACGTCGTCCGGGTACGGCGTCGCGGTCATGGCCAACAGCGGTGTGGGACTGGGCAACGAGGGCACCTCGCAGCTGGAGGACGGGATCGCGGACCTGCTCGACGGGAAGGTGCCCGCGCAGCCGTCGTCGTTCCGGTTGCTCACGGACCTCGTGCTGGCGGCGCTGACCCTGCTGTCGGTGGCGCTCGGCGTGCGGGCGCTGCGGCGGCCGCGGCGGTGGCCCAGGCCGTGGCAGGTGCTGCGGTTCGTGCCGGTGGGGCTGCTGGTGGCGGCGCCGTGGTTGCTGGGGCTCCTGTACGGCGGCGGGCGCGACATCACGTTCTTCCAACTGGCGCACTATTCGCTGCCGCTCGTGGTGTGGTTGGGCGTGTCCAGCGTGATGAACATCAGCGTCGCGGTCGTGCGGTGGCGGCGGTGAAGGCGGCGGCGCTCGCGGCGTGCGTTGCGGTGGCGGCGGCCGTGTCGTTCGCGATCGACGACTCCGTGCCGCCGTGGACGGCTGCGGTGTGCGTGCCGTTGTTCGCGGTGTCCTTCCTGCTCGGGCGGCGCACGGCGGTGCTGTGGCCGGCCGTGCTGTTCCCGCTGGGGGCGCTCGCGGGAGGCGTGGCGGCCGGGATCGTGGCGGTCGCGGTGGCGCTGCCGTGGTTCCTCGGCCGGGTGGTCCACCAGCAGGCCGCACTGGCCGCCGCTGCCGTCGAGGCCGCGCACCTGCGGGAACGCACCCGGATCGCGCACGAGGTGCACGACAGCCTCGGCCACGGGCTGAGCCTGCTGGCGCTGCAGGCCGGGGCGCTGGAGATGACGCTGCCGCCGGAGCACTGCGAGTCCGCCGCACAGCTGCGGCGCACGGCGGCCGGTGCCACGGAACGGCTGGCGGACCTGGTGTTCCTGCTGCGCGATGGTGAGCCGGTTGCGGTCGAGGGCGTGCGGGACCTCGTGGACCGGGCCGTGCGGGCGGGCCTGGACGTCCGGTTCGCCGCGGATGGACCTGTTCCGTCCACAGTGGAGCCGACCGTGCGCAGGGTCGTGCAGGAGGCGTTGACGAACGCCGCGAAGCACGCGCCGCACTCGGTGTTGCACCTGACCGTCACGACCGCCGACGCCACGACCGTCGTGGAGGCGAGCAACGCGCTGGGCGGACGGCGGGCCGCCGGGTCGCGGCTCGGCCTGGTGGCGTTGCGCGAACGGGTGCGGCTGGCCGGCGGTACGCTGCGGACCACTCGTGGCGACGGCAGGTTCGAGCTGGTCGCGACGCTGCCACAGCCGGGGGACCAGTGATCCGCGTACTGCTCGCCGACGACGAGGCCATGGTGCGGGCCGGTGTGCGCGCCATCCTGAGCGCCGACCCGGCCGTCGAGGTCGTCGCCGAGGCCGCCGACGGTCACGAGGCCGTCGACCTCGCGTTGAGGCACTGCCCCGACGTCGTGCTGCTGGACGTCCGCATGCCCCGCCTCGACGGCCTGCGGGCGGCGGAGGCGCTGGTGCGCCACGGGTTCGGCGTCGCGATGCTGACGACGTTCAACGACGACGGCTACCTCGAACAGGCCCTCGACGGCGGCGCGCGCGGGTTCCTGCTCAAGTCGGGCGACCCGCGCGAGCTGATCGCGGGCGTCCACGCGCTGGCCGCCGGCGGCGCCTACCTCGCCCCGAAGGTCGCCGCCCGGATGATCACCCGGTTCCGCGGCACTCGTACCGGCGCCGCCCGCGCGCGGGTCGAGGAGCTGACCGCCCGCGAACGCGACGTGCTCGCGTTGCTCGGCGAGGGCCTGTCGAACGCGCAGATCGCCCGGCGGCTGGACCTGGTCGAGGGCACGGTGAAGGGGCACGTGAGCGCCATCCTGACCCGGCTCGGGGCGCAGAACCGGGTGCAGGCGGCCATCGTGGCCCACGAGGCCGGTCTGCCCCCTCACACCTAGCCACCCTGCCTCTGCCGGCGTCTGCAAGTACCACCAACTCAACATCAACAAGCACTTTTCCACTACCAACAGCGCCTGCGGCTGACCTGCGCACGCAGCCTGGTTCGGCGAGTGGCGAACATGTTGGTGGTGGTCAGCGGCGATTCGATCATGGGTTGGCAGTACTTGCAGATGCCGGCAGCAGCAAGGGGGAGGTCAGTACGGGAAGTGGCCGTGGGAACCGGCGACGGTGACCCAGCGGGTCGCGGAGAACGCCTCCACGCCCCACCGGCCGCCGAACCGGCCGTAGCCGCTCGACTTCACCCCGCCGAACGGTGCCTGCGGCTCGTCGGCCACGGTCTGGTTGCCGACGTGCACGATGCCGGTGCGGATGCGGCGGGCCAGCGCGAGGCCGCGGCGGGTGTCCTCGGTGAGGATGCCCGCGGTGAGGCCGTGCTCGGTGTCGTTGGCGATGGCGACGGCCTCGTCGTCGTCGGCGACCGGCACGATGACGACGGCCGGGCCGAAGATCTCCTGGCGGAAGATCCGCATGTCCGGGGTGACCCGGTCGAGCACGATCGGTCCGGTGCCCTCGGTGCGCCGCCGGGCGCCCGCGGAGACCGCCTCCTCGACCAGCGCGGACACCCGGTCCGCGGAACGCCGGTTGATCACCGGGCCGAAGACGGTGCCGGGGTCGCTCGGGTCGCCGTGGGGGAGCGCGGCGAGCTTGGCGACGAAGCGGGTGGTGAACTCCTCGGCGATCGAGCGGTGCACGAGGACGCGGTCGGTCGACATGCAGATCTGCCCGGAGTTGTGGAACGAGCCGAACACGGCCGCGTTCACGGCGTGGTCGAGGTCGGCGTCCTCCAGCACCAGCAGGGCGTTCTTGCCGCCGAGCTCCAGCACCGCCGGCTTGAGGTGCTGGGCGGCCAGGGTGCCGACGGTGCGGCCGACCTCGGTGGAGCCGGTGAAGTTCACGGCGCGCACCCGCGGGTCGGTGATCAGCGCGGCAGCCACGTCGGCGGCGTCGGCGGGGTCGTTGGTGACGACGTTCAGCGCACCGGCGGGCAGCCCCGCCTCGTGCAGCACCTCGGCGATGAGCAGACCGGCGGTGATCGGGGCGTCCTCGCTGGGCTTGAGCACCACGGTGTTGCCGGCGGCGAGCGGGGCGGCGACGGCGCGGGTGCTGAGGATGACCGGCGCGTTCCACGGTGCGAAAGCGGCGACGACGCCGAGCGGTTCGCGCACCGCGAGCGACAGCTGGCCCGCGGTCTCGGTCGTGAGGACCTCGCCGACGGGCTGGGTGACGGCGGCCGCGGACTCGCGCAGCACGTTCGTCGCGAGCGCCACGTTGAAGCCGGCCCACCCGGCGACACCGCCGACCTCGGCGGCCATGACCCGCACGACGTCCGGTGCCCTGGCCTCCAGCAGGTCGGCCGCGCGCAGCAGGATCGCGCGCCGCGTGGCCGGGGAGGTCGCCGACCACTGCTCGAACGCCGCCTGGGCCGCGTCCACGGCACGGGTCACGTCGGCCGTGCCGGCCGCGGCCACCACGGCGAAGACGTCGCCGGTGTAGGGGTTGAGGTCCTCGGTCGTGCGGCCGTCCAGTGCCGGAACGTTCTCGCCGCCGATGAAGAGTTCACGCTTTTCGCTCGCCACAGCGCAGAGTAGAGCCGCAGGCGAGCTGATCATCCAACCCCGCTTTCCGGTGGGTGGAAACCGGACTCCATCGTCCGGGCGATGCCGCGGGCCGCGACCTGCAACGCCGCCACCAGCCGCCCCCGCACGCTGCGCAGGTCCGGCACCACGATCCCGAGCGCGGCCACGACCCCGCCGCGCACCTCGACCGGCACCCCCACCGAGCACGCGCCGAGCGTCATCTCCTCGAACGTCTGCGCGTACCCGTCCCGCCGGATGCGGTGCAGCTGCGCGCGCAACCGGGCCGGATCGACGATCGTGAACGCCGTGCACCGCGTCAGCCGATGCGCCAGCACCTCCTCCTGCACCTCCGCCGGCGCGTGCGCGAGCAACACCTTCCCGACGCCCGTGGCGTGCAACGGCAACCTGCTGCCCGTCGTGCTCACGATCGGCACCGACGCGTGCCCGGACACCCGGTCCAGGTACAGCACCTCCGCACCCTCGCGCACCGCCAGGTGCACCACGGCCCGCGTGGCCGCGTGGATGTCGTGCAGGAACGGCTCCGCGACCCGGCTCAGGTCCACCTCGCCCGCCGCCAGCAGGCCGAGCCGCCAGATCCGGC
Source organism: Lentzea sp. NPDC036955 (assembly GCF_055608005.1). Taxonomy (NCBI): domain Bacteria; kingdom Bacillati; phylum Actinomycetota; class Actinomycetes; order Pseudonocardiales; family Pseudonocardiaceae; genus Lentzea; species Lentzea sp. NPDC036955. Next base: position 143,471 of record NZ_JBVJRC010000006.1, read on the forward strand.
GCCCGATGACGTACTCCCCGGACGCGAGCCGCCGGACCGCGCCCCAGCCCTCCAGCTCGGCGAGCAGGCGGTGGGTGGTGCTGACCGGCAGGCCGCTGCGGCGCGCGATGCCGCTGAGGGTCTGGGCGCGGTGGCGGGTGTCGAAGGTGCCGAGCAGCGAGAGCAGCTTGGCGGAGACGGTGGCGCTCACGCCGGAATTCTGCCCCCTCCCCGCGACGGGCGCTCCGGGCTCAGGCGCCCACGCTCACCCGCACCGTGAACCCGTCGTCACCGCGTCCCATCGACACGTAGTTGCACGTCCGGTGCAGGATCCACAGCCCCAGGCCCGCCGTCTGCGTGGCCTCCGTCGGCATCAGCCCCACGAGCGGGTCGGACGGCCCCGTACCGTGGTCGGTCGTCGCGACCACCACCCGTGCCGCGTCCGCCCACAGCCGGAACCGGACCGGGCCGACGCCGTGGGTCAGTCCGTTCGTGATGATCTCGCTGGCCGCGTAGACCGCGTCGTGCGCGCTGTCCTCGTCGAGCCGGACGCCGGCGATGGCCGCGAGGACGGCACCGCGCACGGCGGACGGGGTCGGGTCGACGAGCTCGACCAGCGGCGGCGCCTGTTCGAGGACGTCGGGGCGTGGTGCGCTCAGCGGAGCGCCGTAGTGCGGGTTCGGCGTGCCCTGACCGGCGACGTTGGGGTGGGTGCTGGCGACGTCGGCCAGCACGTAGTCCGGGGTGGTCCTGGTGTCGTAGGGGCACAGGCCGTGGAGCGGGAACTCGGCGTAGGCCCGGTTGACGGCGGCCTCGTAGCGGGCCCACCAGTCCCAGGGGGCGCCGACGCCGGGGTGGGGGACGTCGCCGACCACGTGGATGCCGGTGGCACCGGCGGACACGAGCTTCGCGCAGATCTCGCGGTAGCTCGCTATCGCGTCCGCGGGACGGGCGTACTGGTCGGCGGCGGGGAGGTAGGTCACGGCGTCGTCGCGGCCCAGTGCTCCGCGCAGCAGGGCCGTGTTGTCCTCCGCGCAGGCGACGAAGGTCGGGTGGCCCGCCCGCAGCCCGTCCTCCACGAACGGCACGGCGAGCGCCAGGAAGGTGTCTTCCGAGTCGTAGAGCGCGCACTCGTGGAAGAACCCCGCCGTCATCGGACGCACTCCACGTCTTCCAGCCCGAGGATGGACACCAGGCGTGCGAGGGCGGACTTCTCCGAGCGCAGCACGAGCGTCGCGGCGTGGGAGCGCGCGCAGTCGTGCAGGGCCAGCAGGCCGTGGTGGTCGATGAAGCGCAGGCCGGTCGCGTCGACGCGGAGCTCGCTGCGGTCCACCGGCGGTTCCGCGCGCAGCAGGGCCAGCGGCAGCAGCTCGCGGCTCGCGCGGTCGATCTCGCCGACGAGGGCCAGGCCGTCGGCGGTGGCGTGCAGGCGGAACGGGGCGCCGCGGGCGTTGCTGACCGGGTGCATCGACGCGAGCTGCTCGACGGTGCCGTCGGCGAGCTCCGGGCGGTGGTAGGCGCACATCGCGGAGAACGGCGAGCCGGTCATGTACCGGTCGATGAGGTGCTCGTAGCGGCAGAACGCGTCGAGCGAGGCCGGTGAGCTCACCAGCGCGGTGGCGTCCGCGGCCACCCGCAGGCCGGTGAAGCCGTCGGCCAGTGCGGCGCTGGTGGCCTCCGCATAGGCGGCGACCTGGTCGTTCGGTGACACCGTGGCACCGGAGCGGTACCGCGACTCGAGCGGGATCACCTCGGCGGAACCGTCGCGCAACGCGGCGGCCAGCACGGGGGACGACGCGAGGTGCCCGGCCAGCTCGCGGGCGTCGCCGCGGGCCACGTAGCAGGCGCGCTGGCCCCTGACGAGGCCGTCCACGAGGAACTCGGCCGCCCGTGCGCGGAAGTCGGTGAAGTCGTCGAACGACCAGCAGAGGTGGTCGCTCGTGCTCATCCCGACGACGACGTCGGTAACACCGGACGTGCGCATGGCGCCTGATCCTACGCGCAGCACGATCCTCCACCCTGGCGATCCTCCGGCCGGCCGGTCCGTGCGTGACGGCGCGCGCGGACCGGTCCTGCGCTACCGTCGTGAACCGGGTCCAGCAGACAGGCCGCGCTGCCCATCTGGAGGTTGCCACGTGCACACCGACGACCAAGCCCCCTGCAGCATCACGAGCGAGAGCGTGGGAGCCGCGGTCGTCGTGCACGTCGCGGGCGAGGTCGACCAGGTCACCGCCGACGACCTCTCCGACCGGCTGGGCGAGGTGGTGCGGCCGTCCGCGCCGGTGGTGCTCGACCTGACGGGGCTGCACTTCCTCGGGGCGTGCGGGATCAGGGTGCTGCTGGAACAGCACGAGCGGTGCGTGCGCGACGGCGGCTCGTTCGCCGTGGTCGCGACCAGTGCCGTGGTGCTGCGGCCGTTGCGGGTGCTGGAGCTGGAGGACGTGCTGAACGTGCGGCCCTCCGTGCCGGAGGCGTTGCGCCGCCAGGAAGTCCCGCTGGCCTGACAACGTCCACCGAGGAGGGTGCGGTGCCAGGCCCGGCGTGCGCGATGCCGCGGCGATGAGCCCTACAACATGGGCGGCATCAGCCGGTAGGACTCGGAGTAGTACTCGCCGCTGCGCCTGCGGTGGTCCTCGGGGTCGGCGTCCGCGTCGTACTCCGGCGCGTCCTTGATCTGCTGCCTGGTGCGGTCGACCCACACCTTGCGCTCGTCGTGGTCGACGCGCCGCACCGTGCCGACGGGCAGCACGACCTTGTGCCCGAAGATCCACGGCCCGGTGTCGACGAGCAGGCAGTCGCCGGGCACCTCCGCGTTGTCGTCGTGGACCTTGCCGATGCTGCCGTCGGTCGCCTCGACCTCGTAGCCGATCAGGCCGGTGTCCGGGCGGTGGGCCAGGTCGGTCGCGTCGTCGTCCTGCCCGAACCAGGACTGGTCGCGCCACACGAACGGGACGAACGGAATCGGTTGCATGTGGACCCTCCATCTCGTTGACGGGCTACGGGTACCCGTTCGTGCTTAGGTGGTGAACATGACCGATGAGAACGTGCTGGGCCGCATCGACGAGCTGGTCGAGGAAGAGCACCGGCTGCGGGAGGCGCTGGCGGCCGGCGAGATCTCCTCCGAGGAGGAGCGCGCCCGGCTGCGCGCGCTGGAGGAGTCGCTCGACCAGTGCTGGGACCTGCTGCGCCGGCGCCGGACCGCGCGGTCGGCCGGTGGTGACCCCGACGACGTGCGGGCGCGGTCGGTGGGCGAGGTCGAGGGCTACCTGCAGTAGTCCCCGCGCTCACGGTGCGCGGTCGAGGACCGCCGCACCATCGCGACCTGCTCGACGCGGGACCCGGGGTGCGGCGCGCCCCACGCGGCGCGCGGGGAGATCACTAGGCTCGGGAGCGTGCCGGACCGCCCCAGACCAGAGCAGGTGCAGACGCTCGACGAGCTGATCGCCGCGTTGCGCCTGTTGAAGGTGTGGGCGGGCAACCCGTCGCTGCGCCAGGTCGAGAAGCTGTCCGGGCTGGCGCGCAGCACGCTCGCGGACGCGTTGAGCCCCAAACGGAGGACAGCGCCCGCCGTCGACGTCTTCCGCGGCCTGCTCAGGGCGTTCGGCGTCACGGACACCGAGGGCTGGCTGGCCGCGTGGCGCCGGGTGCAGACCGGACCGGCCCCGCAACCGGTGGCGCGGGCCGTGGTGCCGCGGCAGCTGCCCGCGGTGGTGCCGGGGTTCATCGGGCGCGCCAAGGCGTTGAAGGAGCTGTCGGCGCTGCTGGAGGACGGCAGCCGGCTCGCGGTCGTGTGCGGCATCCCCGGCGTGGGCAAGACGGCGCTGGCCGTGCAGTGGGCGCACCAGGTGGCGAACCGCTTCCCGGACGGCCAGGTGCACCTGGACCTGCGCGGGTACTCGTCCGGGCCGCCGGTGACGCCGGACCAGGCGCTGGCGCTCGCGATCCGCGCGTTCGGCGTGCCCGGTGAGGACATCCCGTTGCAGCAGGACGCGATGGTCGGCATGTACCGGTCCATCACGTCCGACAAGCGCGCTCTGCTCGTCGTGGACAACGCGCCGAGTGCCGCGCACGTGCGTCCGCTGGTGCCGGGCGGGTCCGGGTGCATGACGCTCGTGACGAGCCGGGACCGGATGGCCGGGCTCGTGGCGCGGGAGGGCGCGCACCGGCTGGAGCTGGGCGTGCTCACACCCGAGGAGGCCCCGGCGGTCGTGATCGGCGTGCTGGGCCCGGAACGGGTGCTGCGCGAGGAGGACGCGGTCGAGGAGCTGGTCCGGTTGTGCGGGCACCTGCCGCTCGCGTTGCGGATCGCGGCGGCGAACCTGGCCGACCGTCCACACCAGACGATTGCGGACCACGTCGCCGAGCTGCTGGCCGGTGACCGGCTCGGCGCGTTCGAGATCGAGGGCGACACGGACGCGGCGGTGCGCACGGCGTTCGGGCACTCGTACGCGGCGCTGGACCCGCTCGCCAGGACGTTGTTCCGCCGCGCGGGTTTCGTGCCCGGCCCCGAGCTGTCCACGCGGGCGTGCGCGGTGCTGCTCGACCGGTCGGAGGCGGAGACGGCGCCCGTGCTGCGTGCGCTCGTCGGCGCGCACCTGGTGGAGGCCAGGACGGCGGACCGGTACGGGCTGCACGACCTGCTGCGGTTGTACGGCCGTGACCGGTGCGCCGCCGAGGAGACCGCGGCCGCCACCGCGGCGGCGGTCGAGCGGTTCTACGCGCACCTGCTGGACGCGTCGGTCGCGGCCGCCCGTGCGGTGCGGCCGGACTTCCTGGTGCTGTCCGACGTGGAGCCGCGGCAGGCGTTCGCGACGGCGGCCGACGCGCTGCGCTGGTTCGACGCCGAACGCGCCACGCTCGTGACCGCCGTCGAGAAGGCCGTCGAGCTCGGGCAGGCGCCGATGGCGTGGTTGCTCACCGACGCGCTGCGCGGCTGCTACTGGTTGCGCCGGCACACCGCGGAGTGGCTGGCCGTGGCACGGGCCGGGTTCGCCGCCGCCGACCGGCTCGGCGACGCGCGGGCGACCGCGGCGATGCAGCTGTCGCTCGGCACCGCCCAGTGGAGCGCGGGCGAGCTGCGCGTGGCCGCGGAGCACTTCGAGCGGGCCGTCGCGGCGAGCCGGGTGGCGGGCGACCGGTACCGCGAGCTCAGCACGCTCGGCAACCTCGGCGGCGTGCACTCCGAGCTGGGCGCGCTCACCGAGGCGGCCGACTGCTACACCCGCGAGCTGGCCTTCTACACCGAGATCGGCGACTCGGCCCGGCGGGCCCGCGCGCTGGGCAACCTCGGCCTCGCCCAGCTGCGCCTGGGCGCGCTCGCCGACGCGGCCGCTCACCTGCGCGCGGCCGTGGAGCTGCGCGAGTCGATCGGAGAGACCCGGTCGGCGGCGAACTCGCTGGGAGCGCTCGGCATCGTGCACCGGTACCTGGGCGAGACCGGCCAGGCCGTGGTCCACCTGTGCCGTGCCCGGCAGCTCAACCACGACCACCAGGACCGCGTCGGCGAGGCGGCGGCCCTGGACGACCTGGCCCGCGTGCACCGCGACGCCGGCCGTCCCGAGGAAGCCCTGCGGTGCGCGGAACAGGCGCTCTCGCTGGCGTCGGGCCGGGTGGAGATCGACGCGCGGATCACCGTCGCCGCCGTCCGCGGCCGCCGCGACGACCTGCTGCGCGCGTCCCGGCAGGCGGCGGCCGCCGGGTACGGCCACGGCATGGCGGACGCACTCGTCGAGCTGGCCTGGCTGGAGCTCGCGGCCGGTGACCGCCCGGCCGCCGCGACCGCCGCCGCGCAGGCCCGCGACCACGCCGCCGCGACCGGTCAGCGGATCCTGGAGGGGCTGGCGCTGACCGCGGTGTGCGCGGCGGAGGGGTCGGTCGAGGCCGGCGAGGCCGCCGTGGCGGTGCTGGAGGGCGCCGGGTACCGGCTGGGCCTGGCGCGAGCACTGCTGCACCTGGGACTCGCATCGGACGACGGCGTGGCGGCGTGGCAGCGCGCGTTGGACATCTTCGAGTCCGTCGGCAGCGACGAAGCCGCACGCGTGCGATCACTGCTCGGTGTCCGGGATCGTCCGAACGGCTTGTGATCGCGGCACGGCGCTTGGTAGATCAACACGCACAAGGGGGAACCATGATGAAGCTGAGTGTGTCCGTGGCCGCCGCGGTAGTGGCCGGACTGTGCTCCACAGCGCCCGCGCAGGCTGGTTGCGATCCCGTGCACGACCCGGGAACCGGTTGTTCGACCACGTTCCAGGTCGACCTGTACCACGTCCTGCCCGGCGCCAGCGCCGTGGCGAAGGGCACGTTCATCGACAAGACACCGCACATCAAGGCGCCGTCGTACATCGAGGACACCGCGGACGACGGCATGGCCGCCCACCTGTGGGTCCGGTACTTCAAGATCGTTCCGGGTGGCACGCAGGAGGTGGTGAAGTCGATCGCGAGCGCGTCGGGCATGGGCACCTCCACCACCGTCGAGTGGCTCTCGGCCGACCAGATGCACCGGTTCTGGTTGCGGGTCTGCGTCGGCGAGGGCGAGGCCGGCTGCACGCCCTGGTACCTGTGACGGTTGTCCGGATCCGTCCGGTGTCGTCCGCGGCCCTTCCGGGGTGAGGGCGCGCCGGGCGAGGATCGAGGAGCACGACCTGGTGCCGGTCGCCGCTGGGGGTGGCGACCGGCGCCTCGACGGGTGCGGCGCCTCGACCGGTGCGGTTCGCCGCCCGTGGCACCGCGCCCAAGCCTCTGCCGGCATCTGCGAGTACCACCAACTCAAGGTCAACAGGCACTTTTCCACTACCAACAGCGCCTCCGGCCACCTGTGCGCCCGAGGTCTGGTTCGTGGGACGGCGAACAGGTTGGTGGTAGTGAGCGGCGGTTTGATCAAGGGTTGGTGGTACTTGCAGATGCCATGGCAGCAGCAAGGGGAGAGGGTTAGCGGGGGCGGAAGATGAGCCACCGCATGGCGCTGTACATGAATGCTGCTTCGCAGATCCCGGCGACGATTCGGGAGAGGTGGTACTGGACGCCGAGAGCGGTCAGCGCGGTGCCGGCGCCGAGGATGAACGCCAGGTAGTTGACGAGGACCGCCACCGCGTAGAGACCGGCCTGCGGGCCGACCGGGGCGTGCGAGCGGAAGTTCAGCGCTCGGTTGAGCACGAAGCTCAGGCCGAACGCGATGACGTAGGCGACGGTGAACGTCACCGGTACCGGCCAGCCCAGGCCGGAGCGGAACAGGGTGAGCAGCAGCAGGTCGACGCCGAACGTGCAGCCGTTGATGAGCGCGAACCCGAGGAGGCTGGGCGGGACGAGCCGGGACAGGCCGAACGGCAGGTGGCGGACCACCGCGGCCGTCCAGGCGTGGAACCGCTGTCCCGGGTCGGTGCGCTGGTCGTTCAGGGTGTGCCCGCCGGTCATGGCACGACGGTGCCACGACCGGGAGCGCGGAGACCGGCGAAACGCCGGTGTGTTCAGCCGGTGTTCGGGCGATCTTCACGTGACCGATCGCGTGAGAGCGACCCCAGGTCCATTGTCGATGATGAGAACGCGGCTGTGTCGGCCCAACCGCGGTCGAGTTCGACGGCACACCGCAGGCGAACATCGCGCGCTGTCAAGGACCTCGGTCCGCCCGCGCCCGTTCTTCCTTGCGCTCCAACGATCCTGACCAGCATCGACAGCGGTCCCACCGATCAGCGGCCGTGGTCCGCGGCGCCGCGCCCGCTATCCGCAGTGGACCCGGATGTGCATGATGGGAACCATGGTTGAGCTGCTCGAAGGAGGTGCGCCTGTCCTGACGACAGGACAACGGCTGCGCGACGTGCAGCGCGCGATGTTCGACTGCCTGGCGGAGCGGGGCATCGACGGTCTGCTGGCCCTCTTCACCGGGGCGACCGGCGAACCCTGTGCCCTCATCAGGCTTCCCGACCAGGTGATCGCGAGCTCGCCACCGGGGTTCCGGTGGCCACCCGACGACGCGGACGGCGCACAACTGCTGCCCATCAACGCCGACGTGCCGCACGCGTTGTTCGCCACCGGCCGCACGTCGTTCGCCGACGACCTCGCGGGCCACGTCGCCGGACTGGTCCGGCTCGAGCTCGCCCGCGTGCAGGCGCTGCGGGCCGGCCGGCGCGAGCTGACCGGGCAGGTGATCGAGGACCTGGTGCGGTCCGCCATCTCCTCCAGCGAGGCGGCGCGCAGGCTCACCGCGGCGGGCGTCGACCCGGCCGCGACGCACAGCGTGCTGCTGGTGACCGACGCACCGGTCGAGCTCGACGACCTCACCGACGTCGTGGTCGCCCGCGTCGGACCGTACGAAGCCGTTGTGCTGGAAGGGAACCGGTCACCGCACGAGCTCACCCGGCTGCTGGCCAAGAGCGCCACGTCGGTCGGTGTCGGCGGGCCCTACCGCGGTGTGCACGGGCTGCGCTGGGCGTTCCTGGAGGCGCAGGAGGCCGTCAGCAGGGGACCGGGCGTGCACGAGGGCCGGGTGATCGACATGCCGCGCCTGCTCATGTCGAACCCCGACCTCCCCGTGCGCGAGGTGGCCCGCAAGGTGCTCCAGCCGCTGCTCGCGTTCGACGCTGACCACGGCGGGCAGCTGATGCGGACCCTGGAGGTGTTCCTCACCACCGGCGGCTCACCGCAGCTGGCCGCCAAGGAGTTGTTCGTGCACCGCAACACCGTGCGCTACCGGCTGGAGCAGATCGAGCGCGTCACGGGCCTCTCCCTCAGCTCGGTCGAGGCCCGTGTCAACCTCTGGCTCGCGATGCGCGCTGTCACCTGACGGGCGTCACCGGCGGCTCAGCGGCCGCATGTCGGTCCACAGCTCGTCGATGCGCGCGAGGCACTCGGCCCGCGTGCCCGGCTCACCGACCACGCGCCACCCGGCGGGCGGCTGGGCGGTGGCAGGCCACACCGAGTACTGCTCCTCGGCGTTCACCACAACGGTCGTGTCCATTGCGCAATCCCTTCTCAGACCAAGACACCCAGCTCGTCCGACACCGCCGTCAGCACGTCGCGCCACCCGTCGTCGGAGAACAGGTGCGCGCCCTGGACCTGCCGCAGCAGGAACGGACCCGTCGTGCCGACGGCCCACTGCGCCATGTCCTCGGCGCTGACCATCGGGTCCCGCCGGCCGTGGAACGCCGTCAGCGGGCACGTGAGCGGCTCGCCGTCGCGGTCCAGGTAGCCGTCCGCGATGCGCAGGTCGGCGCGCACCAACGGAAGCAGCATCTCCATCAGGTCCTCGTCGGCCATGACCTCCTCCGCGAGCCCGAGGTCGGCGAGCGTCGCCCGCAGCGCAGGCTCGTCCAGCGTGCCCAGCACCGGCATCGGCACGTCCGGCAGCGGCGGGTTGCAGCTCGCCGCGAACACGTGCACCGGCTCCGTCCCGAGCTCGCGCCGCATCCGCCGCGCCAGCTCGAACGCGAGCACCGCGCCCATGCTGTGCCCGAAGAACGCGAACGGCCGGTCCGCGACCGCCTTCACCGGTTCGGTCAGCGCGTCCACGAGCAGGTCGAGTGACGTGAAGGGCTCCTCACGCCACCGTTCCGCCCGGCCGGGGAGCCGGGCCGCCAGCACCTCGACCCCCGGCGGCACCGACCGTTCCCAGCCGCGGAACACCGACGCCGACCCGCCCGCGTACGGGAAGCAGATCAGCCGGACCGCGCCGTCTCCTGGTTCCGGGAACCAGGTCACGACGCCCAGACCTCGAGCGGGAGGTGCCGGATGCCGAGGGCGAAGTTGGAGTGCAGCTTCTCGACCTCGCCTGCGAGCCGGAACCGCAGGCCCCGCTTGACCATCTCGCCCAGCAGCAGCTCCATCTCCAGCCTGGCCACCACGGCGCCGATGCAGTGGTGCCGGCCGAGACCGAACGTGAGGTGCTTGTTGGGGTTGCGGGTGATGTCGAAGACGTCGCCGTCGGGGAAGACGTCCTCGTCGCGGTTGGCCGAGGAGTTCCACAGCGTGACCGCGTCGCCCTCCTTGACCTCCTGGCCGCGGATCACGATGTCCCGTGTGATGTGCCGCTGCACGTACGTGTTCGTCGCGGTCCAGCGGAACAGCTCCTCCATCGCCGTCGGCAGCAGCTCCGGGTGCGCGAGCAGCTGCTCGTAGGCGTCGGGGTGCTCCAGGAACGTCATGACGCTGTACGACGAGGTGTGCGCGGTGGTCTCGTTGCCGCCGACCGCGACGTTCATGCAGTTGTAGAGGATCTCCGACTCGCTCATCGGCTCGCCGTTGACCTCCGCCTGCGTGAGCAGGCTGATGAGGTCGTCGCCCGGGTTCTCCCTGCGTTCCTCGATCAGGTCGTAGAAGAACTCGAAGATGTCGACCTGCGCGCGGATCAGCGTCTGCGCGGCGGTCGCGTCACCGCGGTACTCGCTGTCGCGAAACCCGATCATGGTGCGGGTCAGGCGCTGCAGCATGGACGCCTTGTCCAGCGGCAGCTCCATCGTGCCCAGCAGCACGCCGGTGGGCAGCGCCAGCGAGATCTCGGTGGCCCAGTCGCCACCGCCGTCCGCGATCATCTTGTCCAGCGCTGCGTTGACCGTCGCCGTGACGCCCTCGCGGGCCTTGTCCATCTTCAACGGGTTGAAGCCCGCGTTGTGCACGGACCGGCGCAGGTGCTGGTGGCGCGGCGGGTCGGTGGCGATCAGCATCTGCCCGCTGGCCGTGTCGGTCTGGCTGCGGTACGAGCCGCCGAGCATGGTGCCCTTGGACGAGCTGTAGACCTCGGTGTTCAGGTAGGCCTCTGCCACGTCGTCGTACTTCGTCAGCGCCCAGAAACCGCCGTCGGCCGTCGGGTTCCAGTAGACGGGTGCGTTGTGCCGCAACCACTTGTACGCCTCGATCGGGTCACCGTCGGCGAACAGCTCGGTGCCGCCGAGGTCGATCTGGGTCGTCGTCACTTGGCCTCCTCGATCACGCGGGCCAGGCCGCGCAGGGTGCTGTGCTCGAACAGGACGCCGGCGTCGACCTTGATGCCGTACTCGCGCGAGATGGCGCTGCGTGCGCGGAACGCGAGCAGCGAGTGGCCGCCCAGGTCGAAGAAGTCGTCCTCCGCACCCACGTCCTCGATGTTGAGCAGGCGTTCCCACAACGCGACCAGCCACCGCTCGGTGTCGGTCTCCGGCTCGACGCGGCGCGCGAGGCGTTGCACGGCCTTGCCGCGCAGCTCGGCCAGTGCGTCCCGGTCGCGCTTGCCGTTCGACGTCAGCGGCATCTGCTGGATCACCGTGAACGACGCCGGGACCATGTGCGGCGGGAGTTTGGCGGTGACGAACTCCTTGAGCTCCACCGTGGACAGGTCGTCGCTGGCCGGGACCACGAACGCGGCCAGCCTGCGGTCGCCGTCGAACTCCTCGACCAGCACGGCGGCCTGCCGCACCTGCGGGTGCGCGAAGATCCCCTGCTCCACCTCGGCCGGCTCGACCCGGTGGCCGCGGATCTTGTGCTGCCCGTCGAGGCGGCCCAGGAACTCCAGCTGCCCCTGCTCGTTCTCCCTGACCCGGTCGCCGGTCGTGTAGACGCGGGTGCCGGCGGCGCCGAACGGGTTGGGCACGAACCGCTCCGCGGTCAGCCGCGGCGGCCCGAAGTAGCCCCTGGCCACGCCGACGCCGCCGACGAGCAGCTCGCCCGCCTCACCGCGCTGGACCGGCTGCCTGTTCTCGTCGACCACGTAGGTCTCGTAGCCGTCGATCGCGGTGCCGATCGGGATGGAACCGGTGTCGTCGGGGACCTCGGTGATCCGGAACGCCGTCGCCGCCGTCGTGATCTCGCTGGGCCCGTAGAGGTTGTAGAAGTCGCCCTTGAACTTGCCGCCCAGGATCGCCCGGCAGGTCGCGGGCAGGATCACGTCGCCGCCGCTGCACAGGTGCTTGAGCGAGGCGAACGTGTTGCGGTCGACCCGGCAGACCTCGTTCAGCACGGTCGCCGGCACCAGCATCATGGACACCTTGCGGCGCTTGAGCTCCCGCTGCAGGTCCGTGGGCAGCAGCGAGCCCATCCGCGGCAGCACGACGACCTCGGCGCCGACCGCGAGCGCGGACCACACCTCCAGCGTGATGCCGTCGAAGGACACGCTGGAGATCTGCCCGACCTTGTCGTCCTGGGTGAGCTTGGGCAGGCTGGGGTTGACCGCGAGCGCCGCGATGTTGCGGTGCTCGAACACGATCCCCTTCGGCTCGCCCGTCGACCCGGACGTGTACAGCACGCACGCCGCGTCCTCGGGGATGAGCCGGGTGCCGGCCGGTTCCGCGTCGCCGGTCCGGTCGATGCTCCACTCGACGGCCTCGACGCCGTCGGGGAGCCGGGTGCCGGACTGGGTGATGACGAGCTTCACGCCGCCGTCGCGCAGCATGACGTCCCGCCGCTGCGCCGGGTAGTTGGAGTCGATCGACAGGTACGCGCCGCCCGCCTTCGCGACCGCCAGCATGGCGACCACGACCAGCGCGCCCCTGTCGAGCAGGATGCCGACGTTGTCGCCGACCTGGACCCCTTTGCCGGCCAACACGTCCGCCAGCAGGTCCGAGCGCGCGTCCAGTTCGGCGTAGGTGAGGGTGGTGTCGTCGTCGCTCACCGCGGGCCGGTCGCCGTGGCGGGCGCGGCTGGCCGCGAAGAGCTCGGGGAGAGTGAGGGTGGAGTCCATCGCATCCTTCCAAGCCTGTTCGTCCAAACAGGACAGCTGGTGGTGCTGGTCCTACCCTCTCGACGCTATTGGGGCCCGCGGTGGCGGGCCATGGACGTTCGCACAACGATCGACCCGGGTTTCTGTGCGTTCACCCGGTTTCCCGCACGGTCAGACGAGCGCCCTCGTCACCGCCGTCGCCGCGACCGCGACCAGCACGACGACCAGCAGCGGTGCCTTGAGCAGCAGGGCGACCAGCGCGGCACCCAGTCCCGCGGCCCGTTCGTCGAGCTGGAAGTGCTGCCCGCTCGTGAACACCTGCACGGCGATCAGCGCCGACAGCACGACCGGTGACACGAGTGCCAGCACCCGCTTCGCCTTGTCCGATGGCGTCCAGTTGCCCAGTGCGACCGGCCCGGCCGCCTTGATCACGACGGTGATCACACCCAGGACGACGACGACCCACCACACCGCGCTCATTTGACGAGTCCCATCAGGCAGACGAGGCTGGCGACTGCGATCGGCACGCCGGCCGGGGTGAACGGAACGAGCACCAGGGCCACCGCGACCGCCGTGAGCGCGGCGACGCGCGTGCGCGGTGAGTCGAGCTGGTTCCACAGCAGTGCGAAGAAGATCGCGGGACTGACCATGTCGAGCCCCCAGGCCTCGACGCTGACGTCCTTGAACGCGACGACCCCGATCGCCGTGCCCGCGAGCCACACGACGAAGACCGTCGCACCGGCCTGCAGCAGCAACCGCGCGTCGTGCCCGCCGTCGGGCGTCCGGCTCAGCGCCCACGTCTCGTCGCCGAGGAGCTGCGCCTGCGCGGCCCGCGAGTACCAGGGGCCCCGGTAGGCCGTGGACGCCGTGACGCCCATCGGCAGGTACCGCAGGTTGAGCAGGACACCCGCGAGGATGGCGCTGAGCGCCCCACCCCCCGCCGCGAGCACCGCCGCACTCCCGACCTGCGCCGCACCGCCGAACGTCGTGGCCGACATGACCAGCGCGGACTCGATGCCGAACCCGGCCGTCGTCGCCACGGCGCCGAAGGAGATCCCGAACAGGAACGCGGCCGTGGCCACCGGCGCGATGGCCTGCAGTCTGATCGTCCGCGCGCTCGTGTAATTAGCATCAGCCATAATGACTACTTACGCTAGGATGGCTGGGGAAAGGGGTCAAGATGCGCTTCGGTGATTACGCGGATCCGGTGGTGACGCTGGCCGAGGACGTCGTGAACTCCTACCGCCACAGCGTCGGCGTGGACGACCTCTCACCTGCTGTTTTGACTTCTCTCGCGCGTGCTCGCGGCTGGACCGGCGCTGACGCTTCTCCTGCGGACGTTGTGGCTGTCCGGTCGCTGCGGTCGCCGCTGCGGGCGGTGTTCGAGGCGCACTCGGTGGCCGCGGCGAACGAGCTGGTGGCGTCGTCGGGGCTGGTGCCGGAGCTGGTGGAGCACGACGGGCTGTCGTGGCACCTGCACCTGACGGGGGCCGTGGCGTTGCCGGCCTGGGTTGCCGGGCAGGCGGCGTTCGCGTTGCTGGCCGTGGTCGAGCAGGGTGGGGTGTCGCGGTTGCACCGGTGTGCGGGGCCGGACTGCCACGCGGTGTTCGTGGACCTGTCGCGGAACCAGTCGCGGGTGTTCTGCAGTCCGGCGGTGTGCGGGAACCGGGTGCACGTGAAGGCGCACCGGGCGCGGAAGGGCGTCAGCCCGCGTAGTCGGGGTTCGGCCTGAGCTCCAGCTGCACGAACAGCAGGTCGCAGCCCACACTGTCGGCCGTCGACCGGTAGCGCTCCTCGTCGGCAGGGGCGGCGGACTGGACGATCGCGATGAAGGGCCGGTCGAGCGTCTGATCGTGGTATCTGGTGACCTGCGCGATCATGCTCTCGTACCTGGACTCGGTGCCCCAGCTGAACGCCCGTCTGCGCGTGCCGCTGATCGCGATGCCGTAGCCGTATCCGGCTCCATTGGTGCGAGACCTGAACCGCCAGCCCGGTCCGCAAGCGGCGAAGAGGATTTCGTCGGCGGTCTGGTAGCGCAGTGGAACGAGGTCCGCGTACTGACCGAGCCCGTATAGCGCGTCTCGTCGGTACCCACCGAGCACCTTCCTCAACCACGACCTCGCTTCCGCCTGCGTGGTCAGGTAGAGGCTGAGCACTCCGCCGACCTCCGGCTCTTCCAGCAACCTGTCGATCAGCGTGAGATCCGCGCCCGCTGCCGGGTCGAGGTCGCTCCCCGGCGTGACCTCGCGGTAGACGCGTGCCACGACCTCCCGTTCCGCGTGGGGCGGCAGAGAGCTGGCCGGGGCGTTCTCGACCCGTTCGATGTCGTCGGCCGACCGCGGGTTCACCTGCACGTCGGTCAGCGCCGCCGCTCTGCGGATCAGCTCGGACGGCGTGATCATGAACAGCCTGCGGTCCGCCACCGCGCGCAGCTCGGCCATGAGCTCCAGCCGCGGACCGCGCAGCTGGCCCTTGGCGCGCCGCCACCAGTCCTCCTTGACGTCGCTCGTCACGAGCAGCACGTCGCAGGACCGCCCCTCCGCCTCGATCAGCACCTGCTTCCAGACGAGGTAGTCGCCCGCCCGCTCGTCCTCGTCCGCCTTGTCCTTGTCGAGGTAGCCCGGCGGTTCCTGGGCGGCGATGCGGCGGTTGGCCTCGACCACCGCCGCGGCGTGCTCCTCCGGTGGCAGCGCGGGACCGATCCGGCCGGCGAGGATCGAGCCCAGCGCCTCGACGACCACGTCGCTGTTGGTGTCGTGCGAATGCGCGTCGGCGGCGCTCTGCCGGCTGATCGTCGAGTGCACGGTCGCGAACGCGCCGGCCAGTTCCTTCAGCAGGCCGGCCCGGTCGCCCTCGGGCAGCGAGACCCGGTTGCTCCACAGCCGCACGGCCTCCTCGGCGTCCTTGTGCGCCTTCTCCAGCTTCGTCAGCGACTCCCGCGGCACCTGGCCGAGCTGGTCGATCACCGACTCGCGGTTGCGCCAGAACTCCCGCTGCACCTGGTGCGGTACCCAGAGGCTGTCGCCCAGCGACTGCATCACCTTGATCAGGTCGCTGCGCGTCGTGCTGTTGAACCGGTAGAGGTTGAGCAGGACGTTGGCGTCGAACACGACAAGGCCGGCGGTCAGCGTCCGGCGGTAGTCGTCGGACGTCGGCGTCCGGTAGTCCTCGAAACCGTTGAAGATCCCACCCGTCACGGCCGGGAAGCGTACCGAGACGGAGCTTCCCGCATAGTGGATCAACGAGCGGGCTCACCCGATTGGCCTCTACGCTCCGTGCATGCGACACGTGCTCAAGGGCGCGGTGCTGTTCCTCCTGCTGGTGGCGACCGGGGCCGCGCCGGCGAGCGCGAGCCAGGAGCAGACCGTGGTCCGCGTCGGTACCGAGGGGACGTATCCGCCGTTCTCCTTCCACGACCCGGGCTCGCAGGAGCTCACCGGCTACGACATCGAGGTCGTCGAGGCGGTCGCGGCGAAGGCCGGGTGGCGGGTCGAGTTCGTGGAGACGCAGTGGGACGCGATCTTCCCCGCGCTCGACGCCGGCCGCATCGACGTCATCGCCAACCAGGTGTCGCGCAACGCCGAGCGGGACGCCAGGTACGGGTTGTCCGACACCTACACGTACTCGCGCGGGGTGGTCGTGCGCCGCAAGGGCGACGACCGGATCAAGTCGCTCGCGGACGTCAAGGGCAGGACGACCGCGCAGTCGAGCACCAGCAACTGGGCGAAGGTCGCCAAGGACGCCGGGGCGAACGTCGAGGCCGTCGAGGGGTTCGCGCAGGCCGCCGCGCTGCTCGTGCAGGGGCGGGTCGACGCGATCGTCAACGACAACATCGCGGTGCTCGACTACCTGGCGTCGACCGGGTCCAGTGACATCGAGATCGCCGGCGACGCCGGGGACGCGGGCAGCGAGCAGGTGCTCGCCTTCCGCAAGGCCGACGAGCAGCTCAGGGCGCAGGCGAACCAGGCGGTCCAGGCGTTGAAGGCCGACGGCACGCTCGGCACGATCTCGCAGAAGTACTTCAGGGCCAACGTGTCCGTGCCCGACGGCGGCGAGGCCGACCTCAGCCAGAACCGCGGGCCGCGCAGCACCTGGGAGGTCGTCCGGAGCACGGCGTGGCCGATGTTCGTGGGGCTGGTGAAGGTCACGGTGCCGTTGACGGCGCTGAGCTTCGCGATCGGCCTCGCGCTCGCCCTGCTCGTCGCGCTCGCCCGGATCTCCGGCTACCGGGTGCTGAGCGGGCTGGCGCGGGCGTTCATCTCGGTCATCCGCGGGACGCCGTTGCTGCTGCAGCTGTTCATCGTGTTCTACGGGCTGCCGCAGGTGGGGCTGAAGTTCCCGCCGTTCACCGCGGCGGTGATCGCGTTCAGCCTGAACGTCGCCGGCTACGCGGCCGAGGTGATCAGGTCGGCGATCCTGGCGGTGCCCAAGGGGCAGTTCGAGGCGGCGCAGACGATCGGGCTGGACTACCCGCAGACGTTGCGGCGCATCGTCCTGCCGCAGGCGGCGCGGACCGCGGTGCCGCCGCTGTCGAACACGTTGCTGTCGTTGCTGAAGGACACGTCGCTGGGGTCCGTGGTGCTGTTGACGGAGCTGTTCCGCGAGTCGCAGCTGGCCGCGGCGGAGAGCAACGAGTTCCTGGTGCTGTACTCGTTCGCCGGCCTCTACTACTGGGTGGTGTGCGTGGCCCTGTCCGGTGCCCAGAAACGTCTCGAAACCCGACTGAGCAGGTACGTGATCGCATGACCGAGCCCCGCATCCGAGTGCACGGCCTGGAGAAGTCCTTCGGTGACAACCAGGTGCTGCGCGGTGTCGACCTCACCGCGGAGCAGGGCACCGCGACCGTCCTCATCGGACCGTCCGGCTCCGGCAAGACGACGGTCCTGCGTTCGCTCAACGCGCTGGAGACCCCGGAACGCGGCGTCGTCGGCATCGACGACGTGGAGGTCGACTTCGCCGCCCTGCCCGCGGGCAAGGCCGGCCGTGTGCAGAAGGAGCGGCTGCGCGCGCAGAGCGGCATGGTGTTCCAGTCGCACAACTTGTTCCCGCACCGCACGGTCCTCGAGAACATCATCGAGGGCCCTGTCGTCGCCCAGCGCCGCCCGCGCGAGGAGGCCGTGGCCGACGCTCGCCGGCTCCTGGACCAGGTCGGCCTCGCCGACCGCGCGGACGCCTACCCGTCCCAGCTCTCCGGTGGTCAGCAGCAACGCGTCGGCATCGCGCGGGCACTGGCGCTCAAGCCGCGGGTCGTGCTGTTCGACGAACCGACCTCGGCACTGGACCCCGAGCTGGTGGGGGAGGTGCTCGCGGTCATCAAGGACCTGGCCGCGCAGGGCTGGACGCTGGTGGTCGTCACGCACGAGATCCGGTTCGCCGAGCACGTCGCGGACCAGGTGCTGTTCCTCGACGGCGGGCTGATCGTGGAGCACGGGCCCAGCGCGCAGGTCATCGGCGACCCGCGGGAGGAGCGGACGCGGCGGTTCCTCAAACGGGTCCTCGACCCGGGCTGACGTCCAACCGGCACGGCGGCGCCGGCGGACCTCAGCGCCTGATCCCGGACAGCACGCTCGCCACCATCGCCATCACCACCGCGCTGATGATCGCCGCCACCCCGCCGACCACCGGTTTCGGCATCGGCTGCACGTCCGCGACCGGCTCCGGCGCGGCCGGGACCGGCTCGGCGGGCGCCGGCTGGGCCACCGGCGGCTGGGGCGCGGGTGGCTGGACCACCGGCGCTGGCACGGGCTCGGACAGGGAGGCGACCCGCACGTCCGCCGAGGCGCTGATCGCCGTCCCGGTGGCGGCGCTGGACACGAGCAGCCGGGTGTTCAGCGGTGCGGCGGCGACGCAGGTGTAGGTGAGGCGTTCGCCGGGGGCGAGGACGGGGATGTTCCGGCGACAGGACACCGGTTCGCCGGTGACGCGCACGTCGGTGATGGGCATCGCCGACGGGTTGCCGACGGTCACGGTGATCGTCACCAGTTCGCCCTCGCGTGCGCTGTCGGTGGACCAGACGGCGGTAATGGTCAGCCTCGGGTAGACCACGGTGTACTGCGCCGACGCCTCGGTGCGGACCGTGCCGCCCAGCTGGTCCGCGGCCGTCACGGTCACCACCGCGCTGCCGCTCTCCTCGCCCGCGACGACCGTGCACTCCACGGTGGACGAAGTGCCGGGGTCGAGCCGCGGGACCGTGCCGCAGTCCGCGGAGGCCCGCGCCGAGACGCTGGACAGCACCGCGTCACCGGTGTTGGTGACGAGAGTCGTGAGCGTCAGCTGCCCACCGGGCAGCACCGTGGAGGGTGATGCCGTGGCCGACGCCTTCAGCGCCGGGTGCAGCACGTCGACCGGGGTCGTGGCGCGGGCGGTCAGCGGGTCGCCGGCGAGCGACCGGCCGGACACGTCGGTGACCGCGGTGAAGTCGTCCTGCCCGGCCTCCGACACGCAGGTCCGCGACGCCGAGGCGTGCGGTGCCAGCTCTCCCGCGTCCTGACCGCACACCACGACCGCCGCGGCGGGCGCGTCACCGGCGTTGGTCACCACGGCGGTCCGGCTGACCTCGCCGCCGGGGTACGCGGCCAGCGCGCCGGGGGTGACGGTCACGGTCAGGGCCGGCAGCGGGAACGACCACGCCAGGCTCTGCACCAGGAACGCGTCCTCGTCGCGGGCGAGGGTCAGCTCGGCGGTGCGCGCACCCGGTGGGAGCTGCTCGCTCGACACGGACAGGGTGCGCGCGTCGACGCTCATGTTGTTCAGCGCGGCCGGTGCCACCGCGCCGTCCGCCGCCGAGACGAAGAAGTTGTCGCGGTCGCCCAGCGCGGAGCCGTTGATCAGCAGGCGGTCGCCGCCGGTGCCCCAGTCGCCCTCGTAGCCGACGACGCCGAACCGGGTCACGCCACCGGCCGCGCGGGTGGGGGAGACCTGGGTGCGGATGGTGTTCACGGCGGTGGTGAGGCGGACGTGACCGCCGTGCACCACGACCCGGCGCTGCGCCGGAGCCGCGGGGACAGCGGTGGCGAAGCGCCACACGACCGTCACCGACCAGCCGCCGAAGCAGTCGGGGCCCTGCGGTGTCCAGATGTTGCCGGCGGTGATCTCGGCGCTGCCGTGGACGGCGGCGAAGCGGGCCGTCACGTCGGCCTCCGCGCTGTAGAACCGGTTGTCGGTGTGCCCGATCGAGCCGGGGTCGTCGACCACCGCGGTGAATTGGTCGACCACGCCCGAGGTCCCGTTCACCACCAGGGTGACCGGCTGGGTGCGCGGGTCACCGGGCGGCGCCTCGCCGTTCAGGCAGCGGGCGTTGCCCGCCCAGCCGAGCTTGGCGTAGGCGACCTCGGCGCCGTCCGGGATCGTCACGCGGGCACGCGAGGAGTTGAACGTGGCCGGGTCGGCGTCGACGTCGGCCCACACCATCCGGTGGTTGTTGTTGAGGGCGCCGCGGCCCTGGCCGACCCGGCGCTGCGCGTCCACGCAGGCCTGCGGCGGGTACCTGGGGTGCGGCCCCGCCTGCTCGGGCGTCGGGCACGTCACCACCGCGTTGCCGACGACCGCCATGTCGCCGTAGACCGCCGCGTCGAACTGCGTGTGCCAGGTCTCCGCCGCTCTGGAGGGCGGCGCCGGCGCGAACAGGGCGAGGAACACCCCGATTGCGGACAGGACGACGACAACGCGCACGCGACCACTCCTCACCGGACGGGCGCGGGCCAGGATGGCACATCCGCCGGGAACGCGAGCACCGCGAACCTCACCGTCCGTAGAGGACTGAACGGCCTCGGTTCCCTGGTTCGGGTGGACAACCGCGTGCCGTCACCCGGACGGTTGACCCCGGAAGGCACCCAAACCGGCTCCCACCACTCGACCGGGTCGCAACCACCACCGCAAAGCGTGATTCGCGGGCCCCGTCCTGGCGGGCCGCCACCGGACTGTGCCCATGATGGACACCGCACTCCCGACAGCGAAGGACCCGGCCGCATGCTGATGATCCTCGCCATCACCGGCGTGGCGGTGGTGGTCACCGTGGTCGTGACCGTCCTGGTCGGACGGTCGAGGGACCACGAGCAGGCCGACGACCGCGACGCCGACTCGCGCGGCTTCCTCGGCGCGGTGCTGAGCGGGCTCTTCATCGTCGCGCTCGCCTTCTACACGGTGATCGTGTGGGAGGACGCCTCGTCGGTCGAGGACAACTCGTCCGCGGAGGCCGCCGCCATCGCCGACTCCTACTGGCAGACCGCGGTTCTCCCGCAGCCGCAGCGCGACCGCGTCCGCACGCTGCTGCGCGACTACGCCAAGTCCGTTGTGGACAACGAGTGGCCGCGGCTGGCCGAGGGAGGCACCGACGAGCGCACCGACCGCGTGCTCGACGCGCTGCACCTGGAGGTCGTCAGCCTCCCCGCGACGCCGGAGCAGGTGAAGAGCGCCAGGGACAGGATGGTCGAACGCGTCCGCGACATCCGCGACCAGCGCCGCGAACGGGTCGACGCCGCCCAGGGCCTGAGCACGACCGGACAGATCATGCTCGCCGCCACCCTGGTCGGTGCCGTCGCCATGATCGTGTTCCCGCTGCTCATGGGTTTCACGGCGCGGGCACGGCACGTCGTGCAGATCGCGATCACCGCGGGCGTCCTCGCCGCGGTGTGCGCGGTGTGCGTCGGCATGTCGCACCCGTACAAGGGGTGGCTGCAGGTCGGACCGGACGCGTTCGTGAGCGTCTCCGAAGAGCTGGACAAGATCCCGGCCGACAAGAACCCCTGAGCACCCCGGCAGGCGGTGCGCGCCACGGCGTAAATGCGTCGACAGCGTTCTCGGTGCTCGGCAAAGTGGTCGTTTGTGACGAGCAGTGAGCTGTGGACCCGGGAGACCGCCGACCGCTACGACGCCGAGGAGACCGAGATGTTCTCGGCCGCCGTCCTCGGGCCGACGCTCGACTTCCTCGCCGGCCTCGCGGGAGACGGCCGGGCACTGGAGTTCGCCATCGGCACCGGGCGGGTGGGCGTTCCGCTGCGGGAACGCGGCGTGCCGGTGGTGGGCATCGAACTGTCCGAGCACATGGCGGCGGTGCTGCGGCGCAAGGTCGACGAGGACGTGCTCCCGGTGGTCATCGGGGACATGGCCACCACCGTCGTCCCCGGTGAGTTCAGCCTGGTCTACCTGGTCTACAACACCATCACGAACCTGCTCACCCAGGACGAGCAGGTCGAGTGCTTCCGCAACGCCGCACGGCACCTGGGGCCCGGCGGCCGGTTCGTCATCGAGCTGGGGGTGCCGCCGCTGCGCTTCCTGCCGCCCGGTCAGGTCGCGGTGCCGTTCGACGTCTCCGAGCAGCACCTCGGCTTCGACACCTTCGACCTGGTCGAGCAGGTCCTCGTCTCGCACCACCTCACCCGCGACGGCGACGACGGCCGCTACCGCCGCGGCAGCTCCCGGCACCGGTACGCCTGGCCGGCGGAGCTCGACCTGATGGCCCGGATCGCCGGCCTCGAGCTGGAACGCCGGGTCGCGGACTGGGACGGGACCCCGTTCACCCAGGACTCCGCGAAGCACATCTCCGTGTGGCGCAAGCCGGTCTGAGACCGCGACAGCACCCTCCCGGGGGTGCTCAGAACGTCAGGCGCGACACGATCCGGTACCGGTCGCCCCGGTAGATCGAGTGCACGTACTCGACGTTCCGGCTCTGGGCGTCCGTCGTCAGGCGTTCGAACAGCAGCGCGGGCGCCAGCACCGGCACGGCCAGCAGCGCGGCCTCGGTGTCGTTCGTGACGGTCGGCTCGATCGACTGCACGGCCTCGGTCACGTGCACGTCGTGCTCGCGCAGCCGTTCGTAGAAGTCACCGGACTCCATGTCGTGCAACGTCAGGCCCGGTGCGACCGCGACCGGCACGTGCAGGTGCTCGATCGCCATGGGCTCGCCGTCGACCAGCCGCAGCCGGGCGATGTAGTGGATCTCGGCGGCCGGGGAGACGTGCAGCCGGCGGCCGACGCGGGCGCCGGCGGGGATCTTGGCGTGCTCCAGCACGCGGCTCGACCACGTGCCGGAGGCGGCGGGCGCGGTCATGGCGTGCGAGTCGGACACCAGCTCCTGGGTGATCTTGGCGCGGGCCACGAACGTGCCGCGGCCGTGCTGGCGGACCAGCAGGCCGAGGTTGACGAGCTCCTCGACGGCGCTGCGGACCGTCGGCCGCGACACCGAGAGCTGCTGGCACAGCACGCGTTCGGCCGGGATCGGGGCGCCGGTCGGGTGCGTCTCGATGAGCTCCAGCAGGTGGTCGCGGACCCGCTCGCGCTTGAGGATCGGCTCTCCCATGGCACCTCCGCTGGCTGGGCGGCCAGTATTGCATACCACTGGTAAGTACCTGGTCCGTCGAAGATCGAGAGCGCTCTCACGCGTCTAACCAGGCTATTGACGTGCGAAGTGGTCTATGCCACTTTCTACCTCACCCATCGGACCTGACCAATTGGTCACATCACTCCGGAGAGGTGAGCCGTGCCGCGTCGCTCTGCCGCCCTGCTCGTGCTGGCTCTCGCGCTGTCCGCCTGCGGAACCTCCGGCGGGGGAGGTGGGGGCAGGGAGGAGATCACCGTCTGGCTGATGAGGGACACCGCGACCGACGAGTTCGTGCAGCGGTTCGAGACCGAGTTCGAACGCGAGCACACCGGGTTCGACGTCAAGGTCCAGATCCAGGAGTGGAACGGCATCACGCAGAAGGTGACCAGCGCGCTGGCCAGCACCGACCCGCCCGACGTGATCGAGGTCGGCAACACCCAGGTCGCGCAGTACGTGGCCAGCAAGGGCGTCACCGACCTGAGCGACAAGAAGGCCGAGCTGGGCGGTGACGACTGGGTCCCGGGTCTCGCCGAACCCGGCGCGGTGGACGGCAAGCAGTTCGGCGTCCCGTTCTACGCGGCCAACCGGGTGGTGATCTACCGCAAGGACCTCTTCGCCGCCGCGAACGTCACGCCGCCCACGACCCGCGCGGAGTGGCTGGAGACCACGCGCAAGCTCGACCAGGGCGACCAGCAGGGCATCTACCTGCCCGGCCAGAACTGGTACACCCTCGCCGGCTTCGTCTGGGACGAGGGCGGCGACCTCGCGCAGGAGTCGGGCGGCAGCTGGAAGGGCGCGCTCAACACCCCGCAGGCGTTGGCGGGCATGGACTTCTACAAGCAGCTCCAAGCACTCGGCGACGGTCCCAGGGACTCCGACGAAGCCAAGCCGCAGCAGACCGACGTCGTCGCCACCGGCAAGGTCGCCCAGTACATCGCGGCGCCCGGCTCGGCGAAGCTCGTCGCCAAGGCCAACCCGGCGCTCGCCGGCCAGCTCGGCTTCTTCCCGGTCCCCGGCAAGACCGCCGACCGGCCGGGCGCGGTGTTCACCGGCGGTTCCGACCTGATCATCCCGCTCGCGTCGAGCCGGCAGAGCGGTGCCTACGAGGTCGTCAAGGCGCTCGCGGGCGAGCAGTGGCAGGTCGAGCTCGCCAAGACGATGAACTACGTGCCGAACCGCAGGTCGCTCGCCACGAAGATCGGTGACGACCCCGGCACGACCGCCATGGCCAAGGGCGCGGCCAACGGGCACGCCACCCCGAACTCGCCGAACTGGGCCGCCGTCGAGGCGCGCAACCCGATCAAGGAGTTCCAGACCGCCGTGCTGACCGGCACCGACCCGGCCACCGCCGCGGCGCGGGCCGACGCGGTGATCACCCAAGCCCTCAACTCGGGCAAGTAGTGGTGACGCTCGTGGTGGAGCGGCCGGTGACAGCGGCCGCTCCACCCTCCTCGAAGCGCCGCAAGCGCGTGGTGCTGCCGTACCTGCTGATCGCGCCGACCGTGCTCACCACCGCGTACCTGCTGGTGTACCCGTTGGTGCGCAACGTGGTCATCTCGTTCCAGCGGTTCGGGCTGCCCGAGCTGGTGCGCGGCGACGCACAGTTCATCGGGTTCGCCAACTACGCCGAGGTGCTGGCCGACCCGGAGTTCTGGGCCGTGGTGCGCAGGACGCTGTGGTTCACCGCGGTCAACGTCGTGCTGATCATGGTGCTGTCCACGCTGGTCGCGTTGCTGCTGATGCGGCTGGGGAGGTGGTTGCGGCTGCTGGTGATGGGCGGGCTGGTGCTCACCTGGGCCACGCCGGTCATCGCGGCCACCACGGTGTTCCAGTGGCTCTTCCAGTCCCGGCTGGGCGTGGTCAACTGGCTGCTCGTCGCGCTCGGGTTCGAGCAGTACCGCGACTACACGTGGTTCGCCGACGGCGAGGCCACGTTCGGCATCCTCGTCGGCCTGGTCGTCTGGCAGTCCGTGCCGTTCGCCGCCTTGTCGTTGTACGCCGCGATGGTCACAGTGCCGACTGAACTGTACGAGTCGGCGCGGATCGACGGCGCCGGCGCGTGGCGGGTGTTCACCACGATCACCTTCCCGCTGCTGAGGGCGATGTTCGGCCTGGTCACGTGCCTGGAGGTGATCTGGGTGGCCAAGGCGTTCGTGCAGATCTGGGTGGTCAGCCAGGGCGGGCCCGGCCAGTCGACGACGACGCTGCCGGTGTACGCCTTCCAGGTCGCGCAGTCGTTGCAGCGCTACGACCTCGGCGCCGCGGTGTCGATGCTCATGGTGCTGCTGCTGGTGATCGCGCTGCTCGCGTACTTCCGCGTGCTCTACCGGCAGGAGCGGGAAGCATGACCGGGCGGGTGCTCAGGACGGTCGCGGCGCTCGTCGTGTTCGCCGTGGCGGTGTTCCCGGTGTACTGGATGGTGCTGACCGCGATCAAGCCGACGCGGGACATCCAGAGCGCGACACCGACGTTCCTGCCGGTGTCGGTCACGTTCGAGCACTTCGGCACCGCGGTCTCGGCGCAGGGCTTCTCCTCGTTCTGGCGCAACAGCCTGCTCGTGGCGGGCGGCGCGGTGCTGCTGGCGCTGCTGGTGGCCCTGCTCGCGGCCTACGCCGTGGCGCGGCTGCGGTGGCGGGGGCGGCGGGCGTTCGTGCTGATGGTGTTCATCGCGCAGATGACGCCGTGGGAGGCGTTGCTGATCCCGATCTACGTGATCGCCCGCGACACCGGCATGCTCGACACGCTCTGGATGCTCACGCTGGTCTACTTCATGATCACGCTGCCGTTCACGATCGTCACGCTGCGCGGGTTCCTCGCGGCCATCCCGCCGGACCTGGAGGAGGCGGCGCTGGTCGACGGCTGCTCGCGCGGGCAGGCGTTCCGGCGGGTGGTGTTCCCGCTGCTCGCACCGGGGTTGCTGGCGACCTCGCTGTTCGGGTTCATCACGGCGTGGAACGAGTTCGCGTTCGCCAACGTGCTGATCATCAAGGACCAGGACGACCGCACGCTGCCGGTGTGGCTGTCGTCGTTCCAGAACACCTTCGGCACCGACTGGGGCGCCACGATGGCCGCCTCGACGCTGTTCATGCTGCCGGTGCTGCTGATCTTCGTCGTGCTGCAGGGCCGGGTCACGACCGGCATCGTCGGGGGAGCGGTGAAGGGATGACACCAGTGCTCGTGCCACAGCCCATGCGCGTGGTCGCCAGGGGCAAGGGGTTCACGCTCACCGCGGAGACCGGGATCAGGCCCGCCCCCGGTGCGGAGGGCGCCGCGCGGCTGCTGCGCGCGGTGCTGCGACCGGCCACCGGGCTGCCGCTGCCCTCGACCGCCGACGGGCGGATCGTCGTGGCGCTGGACGAACGGCTCGTCGGGCTCGGTGCAGAGGGCTACGCGCTGACCGTCAACGAGCACGGCGTCCTGCTGCGCGCCGGCACGACCGCCGGCCTGGGGCACGGCGTCCAGACGATCCGGCAGCTGCTGCCACCGCAGGTCTACCGGTCCACGCGGGTGTCCGATGTGGACTGGGTGCTGCCGGGTGTGGACGTGCGGGACGTGCCGCGGCTGCCGTGGCGCGGGCTGATGCTCGACGTCGCACGGCACTTCCAGCCGGTGCACGTGCTGCGCCGGTTCGTCGACCTGATGGCCGTGCACAAGCTGAACGTCCTGCACCTGCACCTGACCGACGACCAGGGCTGGCGGCTGCCGGTGCCCGGCTACCCGCGGCTGACCGAGGTCGGCGGGTGGCGGCCGGAGACGAACGGCGACGGCGTCCCGCACGGCGGCAGCTACACGCGCGCCGAGCTGGAGGGGCTGGTGGCGCACGCGGCCGACCGCGGGGTGCGGATCGTGCCGGAGGTCGAGATGCCCGGTCACGCCCGTGCCGCCATCGCCGCCTACCCCGAGCTGGGTGACGGGCGGAACCTGCCGGTCTGGACCGGCTGGGGCATCAGCGACTCGGCGTTCAACCGGGACGCGGTGCGGTTCTGCCGGGACGTGCTCGCCGAGGTCGTTGACATCTTCCCCGGTCAGCACGTCCACATCGGCGGTGACGAGTGCCCGCTGCCGGAGGAGGAACGGGGCTGGTTCCTGCGCCAGGCCGTGGAGTTCCTGCTGGACAACGGCCGCACACCGGTCGCGTGGGAACCGACCGGCGACCCGCGGTCGGTCGTGATGCCGTGGCGCGACGCCGACCAGGCCGTGGCGGCGCTGCGGCGCGGCCAGGACGTCGTGATGGCGCCGCACACCTCGACCTACCTGGACTACCCGCAGTCCGACTCGCCAGGCGAACCACCGGGCCAGCCCGGTTTCGTGGTGACCGCGCAGGACGTCTACCACGTGCCGCTGCCCGAGGGCGTGCTCGGCGCCCAGTGCCAGCTCTGGACCGAGCACGTCCGCACCCGCCACCACCTGGAACACCAGGCCTTCCCCCGCCTGGCCGCCCTCGCCGACACGCTCTGGGCCGCCACACCGTCGTGGGAGGGCTTCGTGACCCGCATGCGGCCGCACAACGCCCGGCTCGCCGAGCTGGGCCTCCGTCCACTCCAGACCAGAGAGGAGCTCGTCTCCCGGTCCACCCCTGCCGTACCCAGGAGAGACTCGTGAAGAAACGCACCCTGACCGCACTCACCGCAGCCGCGCTGACGGTCGCGGGCCTCGCGACCGCGCCGTCGGCGTTCGCCGCCGACGCCCTCACCGCGCACCACCGCACCAGCGCCGCCGCCGCGTCCGTCGACCAGGTCGAACCGTGGCTGAAGGTCGTCAACACCGGCACCACCACCGTTCCGCTGTCCGAGGTGAAGGTCCGCTACTACTTCCAGTCCGACACCCCGGACGTCGGCTACCGGTTCGCCTGCTCGTGGGCCGTACGTGGCTGCGGCAACGTCACCGGCCAGTTCGGCACCCTGTCCGGCGGCCCCGCCGACCGCTACCTGGAGGTCGGCTTCACCGCGGGCGCCGGCACGCTGAGCCCCGGCACCGACACCGGTGACCTGCAGCTGCGGTTCTACCGCAGCAACTGGAGCCGGATCGTCCAGAGCGACGACTACTCCTACCGCGCCGACTCGACCTACTCGGCGTGGAACCGGGTGACCGTGCACCGCGGCGGCACCCTGCTGTGGGGCACCCCGTCCGGCGGCACCGGCCCGACGACGAGCACGACGACCACCACGCCGTCCAACCCCGGCAGCGGTCCCGCGCTCTTCGACGACTTCAACTACTCGAGCTCCGGCGACAGCCGCATCGCCCAGCGCGGCTGGACCGTGCGTTCCGGCGGTGGCGGCCCCGGCGTGCCCGGTGCCACCTGGGACCCGTCGCGGGTGACGTTCCCGACCGTGGGCGGCCAGAAGGTCATGCGCCTGGACTCGTGGAACAACGGCTCGGCCGCCGCGCAGACCGAGGTGTTCCACCAGCGCAAGTTCTTCGAGGGCACCTACGCCGCGCGCGTGAAGTTCTCCGACGCCCCCGTGTTCGGCCCGGACGGCGACCACGTGGTGCAGACGTTCTTCACCATCACGCCGCTGAACGCGCCGATGGACCCGAACTACGGCGAGCTCGACTTCGAGTACCTGCCGAACGGAGGCTGGGGCGAACCGGCCAACATCATGTACGAGACGACCTGGGAGACCTACCAGAACGAGCCGTGGGTGGCCGACAACGTCCACACCGAGCAGCGGCAGAGCTGGGCGGGCTGGCACGACCTCGTGATCCAGGTCGGCGGCGGCCGGGTGAAGTACTTCATCGACGGCACGCAGGTCGCCGACCACGGTGACAGGTACTACCCGGAGACGCCGATGTCGATCAACTTCAACCTGTGGTTCATCTCCGGCGGCCTGGTCGGCAGCGGTGCGGAGCGGGCCTACCAGCAGGAGGTCGACTGGGTGTACTTCGCGAAGGACCGCGTTCTCTCGCCCGCGCAGGTGACGTCCGCGGTGAACGGCTACCGCGGCTCCGGCGTGGACCACGTCGACAACGTGTGAGTGCCCCTGGGCCCGGAGATCCGCGCTGTCAGCGCGGGCTCCGGGCCCTTCGCCGTCTCCACGTCGGCTTGCAGCGCGCGCAGCTGCGGTGTGATGTCGTCGGGGTGTTCGACGTGGAAGTGCCGCAGCTCCAGGCCTTGCGGTGCGGTGGTCGCGGGGGACGGGGTGGTGCCCCAGCTGATCAGGAACGGGATCACACCGCCCCGCAGCGCGTTCGTGGTGAGGCGCCAGGTGACCAGGCCGCCCTCCGGAGTGCGCCGCTGGCCGTCGATGACGGGTCCGGGGTCGTGGCCGTTCGCCGCCGCGTGGTCCCGTGCCGCGTCGATGTCGTCGGTGGCGAGGGCCCAGCCGACGAGACCGGGCCCGGTCATGCCGTCCACGCCGAACGGCCGGGGCAGGGCCGGCTCGGGTTGCGCCGGGTCGGGGGCGATGAGCTCCAGGTAGGTGTGCGGGCCGAGGGCGAGCAACCGGTTGTGGGTGCCCATGCCGACGTGCTGCCCGCCGCCGGCGGCGCGGACGCCGAAGAGCCGCTCGAACTCGTCGACCCCGGCCTCCAGGTCCGGGACCGCGTACACCAGGTGGTCGATCCGCACGAGCGCCTCCTTCAGTCCGTCTTGGCGAGGTATGCCCACGCGGGCCCGGAACCGAGCGCCACGAGCACGCGCCGGTAGTCGTCGACCTCGTACACGTCCGCCGCGGCCAGCTCCTCGGCGGTGACGGTCAGGACGGTGCCCTTGGTGGTGTCGGCGGGGTCGCCGGTGCGGCGGACGATCGGGTGCCGGTCGGTGCCGCTGACCGCGACCACGTCCGGGTCGGTGATCGTGACCCAGTCCTGCCGGTGGCCGGGCAGCAGGTCCGGCTCGCCCGCGAGCACGCGGCCGAAGCGTTCGCGTTGCACCGCCTCCAGCTGCAGGGTGCCGTAGGAGAACAGCCGGGCGGTGGCGCCGGCCGGGCCGCCGATGCGGCGCAGCACGGGGTGCGCGACGTCGTCGTTGCCGACCACGACGGTGGCCCTGCCGACGGGGTTCGCCTCGGCGAGGTACCGGCGGCTCGCGGCGTGGTAGCGGTGCTCGAACGTGTGCGCCGCCTCCACCGCGCCGCCCAGCAGTTCGGCGTCCCGCCGGGTGCCGCGGGTCTTGGCGACCTCGAACGCCGTGTCGACGAAGACGACCTCGTCCCAGGTCAGGTCGCGTTGCAGGAAGCTGCCGTCCACGACGAGGACGAGGTCGTCGGCGGCGGTCAGCGGCGGTTC
This sequence comes from Lentzea sp. NPDC036955, assembly GCF_055608005.1. Classification (NCBI taxonomy): domain Bacteria; kingdom Bacillati; phylum Actinomycetota; class Actinomycetes; order Pseudonocardiales; family Pseudonocardiaceae; genus Lentzea; species Lentzea sp. NPDC036955. Next base: position 173,614 of record NZ_JBVJRC010000006.1, read on the forward strand.
GTCGACCGGGGTGTCGGCGCGCAGGTCGAGGATGCGCTCGCGGTAGCGGCGGTCACCACCGGGACCGAGCGGGCCGAGGACCTCGCGGGCGACCGCGGCGAAGTCGTAGGCGTCGGCGTAGTAGCCGTCCGCGGAGTCGCGGCCCCGCCGGTGGCGGTGGGCGCGCGGGTGGTGGAAGCCGTCCATGGACAGGTGGGCGGCGGGACGGCCCCGCTCGGCGACGGCGGCGGTGAGCTCGCGGGCCAGGGTGGTCTTGCCGGCCGCGGTGACGCCGTCGACGGCCACGCGCAGCGGGTGTCCGGGGTCCCGGCTCGCGAGGTGGTCGGCGATCCGGGCCACGACCCTGGCCCGCGCCGTGGAAGTGATCATGGGATCAGGGTACGGGCGGGGGGTGAGCGGGACGCGGGGTGCCAGGGGTGCGCCTGGGAGCGGGACGCGGGCGCGCTGGGGGTGTGCGGGGGTGCGGGGCGGGCTGGGCTGAGCGGGACGCGGGGTGCGCGGGGTGCGGGCGCGCTGGGGGTGTGCGGGGGTGCGGGACGCGCTGGGGGTGTGCGGGGGTGCGGGGCGGGCTGGGCTGAGCGGGACGCGGGTGCGCCGGGGGTGTGCGGGGGTGCGGGCGCGCTGGGCTGAGCGGGACGCGGGGTGCGCGGGGTGCGGGCGCGCTGGGGCGCGCGGGATTGCGGGACGCGGGTGCACCGGCACGCGGGTGCGGTGGCTGGCGGGGGCAGGACGTGCGGTGGTGCGCCGGACGGGCGAGCACCCGGCGGTGTGTTCCGCAGAAGCCGCAATCGGGTGGCTCTTGTGTCCGCAGGCGCGGGACATAGGATGCGCATCATGCCGAATCTGCGGATCACCGAGGCCGCCGCCCTCCTGGGCGTCAGCGACGACACCGTGCGCCGGTGGGTCGACCAGGGGCGGCTCGCGGCCACCGTGGCCGAGAACGGGCGCAAGGCGATCGACGGCAAGGAGCTCGCGGCGTTCGCGCAGCGGGTGGCCGAGGGCGCCGAGGCGGGGGCGACGGTGGCGGCGTCGGCGCGCAACCGGATGCGGGGGATCGTGACGCGCGTGCTCAAGGACGGTGTGATGGCGCAGGTCGAGATGCAGGCTGGGCCGTTCCGGGTCGTGTCGCTCATGAGCAGGGAGGCCGCGGACGAGCTCGGCCTCGAGGCCGGGAGCGTGGCGGTCGCGTCGATCAAGTCCACCCACGTCGTCGTCGAGATCCCGGAGGCCTGACCGTGCGTCGTCCGCTCGTGGCACTCATCGCACTGGGGCTCGCGGGGTGCGGGTCCGCCGAGCCGGCGGCCGGGGGGATCGGCGGGGACGTCACGGTGTTCGCCGCCGCGTCGCTCACCGAGACGTTCACGGCGCTGGGCAGGGACTTCGAGGCCGCCCACCCCGGCACGAGGGTCAGGTTCAACTTCGGCGGCAGCTCGGCGCTCGCCCAGCAGCTCACCAACGGCGCGCCCGCCGACGTGTTCGCCAGTGCCGCGCCCGCGAACCTCCAGCAGGTCGCCGACACCGGGGCGATCACCGAGGCGCCGCGCACGTTCGCGAGGAACAGGCTGCGGATCGTGGTGCCCAAGGGCAACCCGGGGAAGGTCACCGGGCTGGCCGACTTCGCCGACCGGGACCGCAAGATCGCCCTGTGCGCGGAGCAGGTGCCGTGCGGTGCCGCCGCCAAGAAGGTCTTCGGCCTCGCCGGGGTGACCCCGCAGCCGGACACGCTGGAGCAGGACGTCAAGGCGGTGCTCACCAAGGTCTCGCTCGGTGAGGTCGACGCGGCCCTGGTCTACAAGACCGACGTCCAGGCCGCGGGGGACAGGGTCGAGGGCATCGCTTTCAGCGAAGCCGACCAGGCCGTCAACGACTACCCGATCGCGCCGCTCGCCAAGGCCCCCAACGCCGCCGCTGCCCGTGCCTTCGTCGAGCTCGTGCTGTCGGAGAAGGGCCGGTCCGCGCTGAGCGCCGCCGGGTTCGACGGGCTGTGACCAGGCGTCACCGGCTGCCGGTCGTCCTCCTGCTGCCCGCGCTGCTCGGGCTGGCGTTCCTGCTGGTGCCGCTGGCCGGGTTGCTGGTGAAGGCGCCGTGGACCGAGCTGCCGGGGCTGCTCAGCGCCGAGGTCGGGGAGGCGTTGCGGCTCAGCCTGGTCTGCGCGTCGCTGGCCACCGCGCTGTGCCTGGTGCTCGGCATCCCGCTGGCCTGGCTGCTCGCGCGCTCGGGGCTGCCGGGGCGGGGGTTCCTGCGTGCGCTCGTCACCGTGCCGCTGGTGCTGCCGCCGGTGGTGGGCGGTGTGGCGTTGCTGCTGGTGCTGGGGCGGCGCGGGCTGGTCGGGCAGCACCTGGACGCGTGGTTCGGGATCTCGCTGCCGTTCACGACGGCCGGGGTGGTGCTCGCGGAGGCGTTCGTGGCGATGCCGTTCCTCGTGATCTCCGTCGAGGGGGCGCTGCGGGCCGCCGACCCGCGGTTCGAGGAGGCCGCCGCCACGCTCGGGGCGTCGCGGTGGCTCACGTTCCGGCGGGTCACCCTGCCGTCGGTGCTGCCCGGTGTGGTCGCGGGCGCGGTGCTGTGCTGGGCGCGGGCGCTGGGCGAGTTCGGTGCCACGATCACGTTCGCGGGCAACTTCCCCGGCGAGACCACGACCATGCCGCTGGCCGTCTACCTCGCCCTGGAGACGGACCCGGACGCCGCTGTCGTGCTGAGCGTGGTGCTGCTGGTGGTGTCCGTGGGCGTGCTGGCCGGTCTGCGCGACCGGTGGATCAGCGGGCCGTCATGACCCTGACCGCGTCTCTGCGGGTCACCCGCGCGCACTTCGACCTGGACCTCGACCTCACCATCGCCCCCGGCGAGGTGGTGGCGCTGCTCGGCCCGAACGGCGCGGGCAAGACGACCGCGTTGCGCGCGCTGGCCGGGCTGCAGCAGCTGACCGGCGGGCGGATCGCGGTGGGGGAGTCGGTCTGGGACGGTCCCGGCCGGTACCTGCCGGCCGAGGAACGCCCGATCGGCGTGGTGTTCCAGGACTACCTGCTCTTCGCGCACATGTCGGCGCTGGAGAACGTCGCGTTCGGCCTGCGCGCACGGGGCACCCGCAGGGCCGAGGCCCGTGCGGTGGCCGCGACCTGGCTCGACCGCGTCGGCCTCGCGGGCCACGCCGGGGCGAAGCCGCGCGCGTTGTCCGGCGGCCAGGCCCAGCGGGTGGCGCTGGCCCGTGCCCTCGCCACCGGCCCGAGCCTGCTCCTGCTCGACGAACCGCTGGCCGCCCTCGACGCGAGCACCCGCCTCCAGGTGCGTGCCGAGCTCGGCCGGGTGCTCACCGGCTTCACCGGTCACACCCTGCTCGTCACGCACGACCCGCTCGACGCCATGGTGCTGGCCGACCGCCTGGTGATCCTGGAGGACGGCCGCGCCGTCCAGGAGGGACCGCCCGCGGAGGTCGCCCGCCGCCCGCGCACCGACTACGTGGCGAACCTCGTCGGCCTCAACCTCTACCGCGGCACCGCCGACGGCACCGCGGTGGCGCTGGACGAGGGCGGCACCCTGGTCGTCGCCACGCCCGCGCACGGCGCGGTGCACGTGGCGTTCCCGCCCACCGCCGTGGGCCTGCACCTCGACCGGCCCACCGGCAGCCCGCGCAACACGTGGCCGGTGACCGTGGCCGCCGTCGAACAGCACGCCCACACCACGCGGGTGCGGCTGGACGGGGCGCCGTCGGTGCTCGCCGACATCACGACGGCGACCCTCGCCGAGCTGCGGCTGCGGCCGGGGGACGAGGTGTGGGCGGCGGTGAAGGCGACCGAGACGCACACGTACCCGGTCTGACCCCCACCGCCGGCATGACCTCCCGACGCTGCTCAGTGGTGGTCGTGCCGGCACAGCAGCGCCGACCCGAGCGCCGTCCGCCGGTGCAGCACGGACAGTCCCCGCCGGACCGTCGTGAGCAGACCTGCCTCCCGCAGCACGGTCGTGTGCCGGCTGACCGTGGACGGCGACGCCCCCAGCCGCGCCGCCAGCTCCGTCGTCGTCGCCCCCGTGCCCACCGCCGCCAGCACCGACGAGCGGGTGGTGCCCAGCAGCGCGGCCAGCGCGCCCTCCGGCCGGCTGCCGGAGGAGAGCTGGCGGCGCCACGTCCAGTCGTGGTGCACCGGGTAGACGAGCGTGGGCGGCAGACCGGGGTCGGCCAGCGCGACCGGTGTGCGGCGGCAGAAGTACGACGGCACCAGCCGCAGGCCGCGGCCGCCGAGGTGCAGGTCGCGGTCGTAGGAGTACTGCACCTCCAGCACGGGTGGGCGCCAGTTCATCAACGGCCACATGCCGCGCAGCAGGCCCTCGACACCGTCGAAGCCCGCGCGGTGCACGCGGTCGGTCTCCACCGCGTCCTCGACCAGGTCGGTGTACGGCTCGATCACGGCGCAGTGGTAGCGGGCGAGGGTGCCGGTGAGGTCCTCCAGTGCCGCGCCGTCGCCCTCCACGAGCGGACGCGTCCACTCCGGAGTCGGGCGGATCGCGGCCAGCAGCGAGAACTCCGCGCGCAGGCGGGCGCGCGGAGTCGACCTGATCGCGGCGAGCGCGCTGGACAGCCCGTGCGCACCCTCGGGCGGTGTGAGGAAGTCCGGGAAGTAGGGGCCCAGCGGTGCCAGCACGGACAGCACGCCCACGCCGGCGCGGACCGCCTCCCGCGCGGGGCCGCGCCGGACCGCGCGCAACCACGGCTCGAACAGCAGGCCGCTGTCCCGCTCGGTCAGCCGCAACCAGCTGAACACCATCTCCCACAACGGATCGACGTGATCCGCGACCTGCGTCCGCTCCAGATCTCCTGCCGAGAAATGGATACGCAGCAAAAGCAACCTCCCCCTGAACAGGTCACCGCCAGCAACCGTACCGGGGGAGTCAATCCCTTGTGCCGCACCCGTCTGCGGGGTGGTGGTCTCCCGGCGCCGCACCGGCGCTCAGGCGCTCAGGCGCTCAGGCGCCGAACCAGCGGGGCAGCGCCACCTCCAGGTCGTCCTGGTCGTCACCGGCCCACGCGACGTGCCCGTCCGGCCGCAGCAGCACGGCGGGCACGTCCAGCTCCTCGCTCACGTCGACCACGTGGTCGACCCGGTCAGCCCAGCCCCGCGCCGAGAGCCTGCCGGTCTGGTCGAGCAGCAGGCCGCGGGCGGTGCGTTGCAGCTCGAACAGGCGGCCGTCCTTGAGCCGCACGTCCTTCAGCCGCCGCCCGACCAGCGGGTGGTCGCTGCCGAAGTCGTAGCGGATGCCGACCGCGGTGATCTTCTCGATCAGGTGGCGGGTGACGCCCTCCAGGTCCATCAGCTCGCCGAGCAGCCTGCGCACCGCCTGCGGACCCGGTTCCGGTGTCATCAGCTGCACCTGCGCGCGGGTGTTGTCCAGCACGGCGGCGCCCACCGGGTGCCGTTCGGCGTGGTAGCTGTCGAGCAGGTCGGCGGGCGCCCAGCCGCGGACCGCCGCGGCGAGCTTCCAGCCGAGGTTCACCGCGTCCTGCACACCGAGGTTGAGGCCCTGGCCACCGGCCGGCGGGTGCACGTGGGCCGCGTCGCCCGCCAGGAACGCCCGGCCGGACCGGTAGCGCTCGGCCTGCCGGGTCGCGTCGCTGAACCGGGACGTCCAGCGCGGCGAGTGCACGCCGAAGTCCGTGCCCGCGACGGCGACCAGGCGGCGCCGGAAGTCGTCCAGGGTCGGCGGCGTGCGGTCCTGCCGGACGTCATCGGCCGAGACGACAACGCGGAACGTGTCGCCCATCGGGCCCACGCCGAACCACGGGTTGGTCCTGCGGATCTCCGCCACCCGCGCCGTGAGCTCGTCGAGCGGCATCGTCACCTGCATCTCGCCCAGCAGCGTCTCCAGCCGGGCGGGTTCGCCGGGGAAGCCGATGCCGAGCAGCTTGCGGACCGTGCTGCGGCCGCCGTCGCAGCCCACCAGGTAGCGGCCGCGCACCGTGCTCCCGTCGGCCATCGCGGCCGTCACGCCCTCGTCGTCCTGCGTCAGGCCCACGACCTCGCTGCCGCGCCGGACCTCGGCGCCCAGCCCGACGGCGTGCTCGGTGAGCAGCCGGTCGGTCAGCGGCTGCGGGATGCCGAGGATGTAGCCGTGCGCGGTGTCCATGTCCGCGGGCCACGGCTTGAGGATGCCGGCGAAGAACCCGCCCGCCTCGTGCTTCGTCCCCAGCTCCAGGAACTTCTCCAGCAGCCCCCGCTGGTCCATCAGCTCGATGCTGCGCACGTGCAGGCCGAGCGCCCGCACCACCGGCGTCGGCTGCTGCTCCCGTTCCAGCACGACCACGCGCACACCGTGCAGGCGCAGCTCCCCGGCCAGCATGAAGCCGGTGGGCCCGCCGCCGACGATGATCACGTCATACATGTGTTGCTCCCCCGTTCACCAAGCAATGCGCGGTGAAGTGTGGGGCAGGCACGGGGTCTTGTGGCAAGGCCCCCTGTGCGCTATATGTTGAAGTGGGAGGAAGCGCGCTTCCTCCCTTTGTCGTGTGTGGACCCGCTCAGGCTGCGTCGTCCGTGCGGATCGTCTGGATGTGCACCGAGCGTGTGCCGGTGTGCGCGTCGCGGCCGTGCCAGCAGCGGTAGTTGTCGAGCACCAGCACGTCGCCCTCGTCGAGCCGGAACCTCGGCAGTGCCGGCTGCACGCGGGCCACCTCCTCGTCGAGGCGCCGCAGCATCGCCGTGACGTGGTCGCTCCGGGGGTCGCGGTGAAGGGGAGCGGCACCGTCGGTGCGGCGGGTGATGCGCCGCCCGGTGCGCGTGTGCTCGACGTGCCGCGCGACCCGCGGTGTGGCGGGCAGGCCGCGGACGCCGGCCCACTGCCCGTACAGGTCGACGTCGACGTCGGTGAGGAACGCCCGCAGGTCCGCCGGCAGCGAGTCGGTGAACGCGTGCGCGTCGACGACGAACGACTCACCGCCCGACGGCGCCTGCTCGACCAGTTGCAGGAGCACGAAGTCCTCGTCGGGGTGCCGCCGCCGCACCTGCCTGCCGCCGACGTCCACGACGACGTCGAAGCTGTCGGCGTGCAACGGCAGCGGGCCGCCGTCCACGGACCTGCGCGTGCGGTGCGGGTACAGCTCGCGCACCCCGCTGCCGAACAACACCGCCGCCGCCACCGCGAGCGAGCCGGGCTCGACCGGCAGCCCGGTGAGGACCACCGCGCCGGTGCCGGTCAGCGCGGCACGGGCCTGGGGCGAGGTGGCCGGCAGCCGGGCCGGGATCACGACCTGGCCCGGAAGTCGCGCGCCGACGGGACCAGCGCGGCCACCGCGGGAGCGGCGAAGCAGACCACGGCGCACCCGGCGAGCACCGCGGTGGCACCGAAGTGCGCGATGGCGGGGGCGATCAGCGCCAGGCCGACGGGCGCGAGGCCGTACGACATCAGGAAGTCCAAAGAGGACACGCGGGCGAGCTTGGACGGTTCGACCTCGCGCTGGGTGGCGGTGAACCACGGCACGTTGAACAGCTCGATGCCGACACCGGCCACCGCGTAGGCGGCGAGCACGACCGCCGGGTGCACCGGCAGCAGCAGGCTCAGCGGCGCGAACCCGTACAGCGCCAGGCCCGCGAACGCCGTCCAGCCCGCGTGCTTCGGCCGCCAGCGCGCGATCAGCAGGGCGCCGGCGAGCGCGCCGAGCGTGTAGGCGGTGAGGGCGCCGGCGAGCACGGCCTCCGTGCCGTAGCGGTCGCGGCTGACCAGCGGCAGCACCACGCCGGTCGCGGAGTAGCCGGTGGCGATCACGGCCGTCAGCGCGCCCAGGCCGGCCAGGAACCAGGGGTGCCGGCGGGCCTCCCGCACGCCCTCGGCGAACTCGGCGAAGAACCGCGGCCTGCCCGCCGTGCCCGCGAAGTCGTTGCCGCGCGGCGGAACCAGCGCCGCCACCAGCCACAGCGCGCCGATGCCGAGCAGCAGCGCCTCCGTGGTCGCGACGAGCGCGAGCAACGCGGTGAGGCCGGGTGCGACGAGCGTCGTGACGCGGACCGAGAGTGTCATCGCGGCGTTGGCCCGCTGGCGCTGGTCCTCGTGCACCACCTCGGCGGTCAGCGCCTGGAACGCCGGGCGGCACGCGCCCTGGCCCGCGCCCATCGCCACCGCGGCAACCGCCATGAGCGGCAGGGAGCTCCCGACGAAGAACGCGAGCACCGGTGCCGCGACGGCCGCCGTGAGCCCCGACCAGAGCACCACGCGGCGACGGGCGTAGCGGTCGGCCAGCACGCCGCTGATCGGCACCGCGGCGAGGAACCCGGCGGTGCGTGCGGCCAGCAGCACGCCCAGCTCCACCGCGGTGAGGGTGCGGTCGAGCACGGCCAGGCCGAGCACGAACGGCAGCGCCCAGGTGGCGATGCCGGACGCGGTGGTCGCCGTCCAGAGCCGCAGGAACGCCACGTTCCTGAGCACGGGGGCGGGTGGGGGCAGTGTGTCGTGAACCACGCGGCCGACCTTCCGGATTGGGGCTTGTGTTGAAAATGGTTGTCGTTACAGTAACGGACACCGCTGTCGTCTCGCACTGGAGGATCCGATGTCACACGCCGCCCGGCTCGGCCTGGCGCTCACCGCCGCGGCGTTCGTCGCCGGCTGCGCCGCACCGGGAGGAGGGGCTGCGCCGGCGTCGTCGGTCGTGGTCGACAGCTGCGGCAAGCAGCTGACCTTCACCGGCACGCCGCAGCGGGTCGTCACGCTGGACCAGAACTCCACGGAAACCCTGCTGGCACTGGGGGTCGCCGACCGCATGGCGGGCACGGCCAACCTCAAGACCAAGGTGTCGCCCAGGTTCGCCGAGGCCTACGCGAAGATCCCGGTGCTCTCACCGAAGGTGCTGACCTCCGAACCGTTGCGCGCGGCGAACCCGGACGTCGTGGTGTCGTCGTTCGAGGAGCACTTCACCACCGACCGCGCCGGCACCCGCGACGAGCTCGCGGAGCTGGGCGTGCCGAGCTACGTCAGCGCGGTGAACTGCCCGGACGGCACCACGCCGCCGTTCGAACGGCTGTTCCGCGACTACGAGAACTTCGGCAAGTTCCTCGGGGTGGCCGACAAGGCGAACGCGCTTGCCGCCGAACAACGCGCCGCGGTGGCCGAAGTGCAGGCCGCGGGCGCGAAACGACCCAGGGCGCCCAAGGTCGTGTGGATCTACTCGGTGTTCAAGGACGTGCCGTACGTGGCCGGCCGCGACGGCATGCCGAGCCAGATGAGCAAGATCGCGGGCGCGGTCAACGTGTTCGACGACGTCGCGCAGGAGTGGCCGGAGGTGTCGTGGGAGGAGATCGCGCGGCGCAACCCCGACGTGATCGTGGTCGGTGACCTGTCCGAACGCGGCAACCCCGGTGACAAGGCGAGCGAGAAGCTCGCCATGATGCGCGAGCACCCGGCGGTCGCGCAGCTGGACGCGCTGAAGGGCGGCAGGGTCATCGAGCTGCCCGGCATCGAGATGGACCCGTCGGTGCGCACGGTCGACGCGCTGCGCGCGTTCAGCAAGGGCCTCGACGAGGTCGCGGGTGGCTGACACCGCTGTGCTCGCTGAACCACCCGCACCACCGGAACCGGTCAGGCGCACGCTGACCACGGTGCTGTGCCTCGCTTTCCTGGTCCTCTCGCTCGTGCTCGCCGTCCGCATCGGCGCAGGCACGGGCTGGGCGGAGATCGGCAGGGCCGTCGGTGGGCGCCTCGGGGTGCCGGTCGTGCCGCTGTCCCGGTTGCAGGACTCGCTGATCTGGGACCTGAGGGTGCCGCGGGTGCTGCTCGCCGCGCTGGTGGGCGCCGCGCTCGCCGTGTGCGGTGCCGCGCTGCAGAGCGTCACCCGCAACTCGCTCGCCGACCCCTACCTGCTCGGGGTGTCCTCGGGTGCCTCGACCGGCGCCGTCGTCGTGGTGGTGCTCGGGTTCGGCGGGTCGCGGCTCGGGGTCACGGGAGGTGCGCTGATCGGTGCGCTCGTCGCGTTCTCCGTGCTGATGCTGCTGTTGCGGCGCACCGGGTTGGACTCGGTGCGGGTCGTGCTCACCGGTGTCGTGGTCGGGCAGTTGTTCGCGGCGCTGACGTCGTTGATCCTGCTGTCCTCCGGTGACGCCGACAGCATCCGCGCGGTGACCCACTGGCTGCTCGGGTCGCTGGCGTCGGCGCGCTGGTCGTCGGTCGCCGTGTGCGCGGTCGTGCTCGCACTGGGGTTGCTGGTCGTGTGGTTGTGCTCGGCGGCGCTGGACGGGTTCGCGTTCGGCACCGACACCGCCGCCTCGCTCGGTGTGGACGTGCGGACCACCCGGATCGTGCTGCTGGTGACGACGTCGGTGCTGACCGCCGTCGCCGTGGCGGCCGTCGGGGCGGTCGGGTTCGTCGGGCTGATCGTGCCGCACGGCGTGCGGTTCCTGGTCGGGCCGCTGCACCGGCGGCTGCTGCCGTTGTCGGCGGTGGTCGGCGCGGTGTTCCTGGTGTGGACCGACGCGGTGACGCGCGTGGTGTTCGCGCCGCTGGAGGTGCCGGTCGGCGTGTTCACCGCGCTGCTGGGCGTGCCGCTGTTCCTGCTGGTGCTGCGCAGGAGGGGAGAGCTGTGAGGATCTCCGCGGAGCACCTGGACTGGGGCGTGCCGGGCAAGGCGATCGTGCGGGACGTCGAGCTGGTCGTCGAGCCCGGTGAGACGGTGGGGCTGATCGGCCCCAACGGGTCCGGCAAGTCGTCGCTGCTGCGGTGCCTGGCCGGCCTGCGCACACCGGTCGCCGGAGCCGTGCGCTGGGACGGTGCGGACGTGGCGTCGCTGGGTCCCCGCGACCGCGCGCTGCGGCTGGCCTTCGTCGAGCAGACCGCCGACACCGACAGCGACCTGCGCGTCGCCGAGGTCGTGATGCTCGGCCGCACCGCGCACCGGTCGCGCTGGCGCGGACCGGACGCGCACGACCGGGAGGTGGTCGCGGCCGCGCTGGACCGGCTCGACCTGGCCGACCTCGCGGACCGGCCGTGGAAGCAGCTCTCCGGTGGCGAACGCCAGCGCACGCACCTGGCGCGCGCGCTCGCCCAGGAGACGCGGGCGTTGCTGCTGGACGAGCCGACCAACCACCTGGACGTGCGGCACCAGCTGGAGCTGATGGAGCTCGTCAGCGGCACACCGCAGACCGTCGTGGTGGCGCTGCACGACCTCGCGCAGGCCGCCCGCTACTGCGACCGGCTGGTCCTGCTGCACCGCGGTGCCCTGGTGGCGCAGGGCGGCGCCACCGAGGTGCTGACGGCGCCGTTGTTGCGTGAAGTGTTCGAAGTGGACGCCGAGATCGGTCGCGACGGCCTGGGCCACCTGGCCGTCGGCTACCGCGAACCGGCTCGTTGAAGGGGGAGTTGTGACCACAGTGGATGGTTTGGTCGCCGAGGTGCTCGCGAACAGGCACGGGCCTGATCCGGGAGCCGTGGTGGCGACCAGTGTGTTCTGGGTGCACCACGGCACCCGGCTGGCCGGCGGTGACACCACCTACCGCAACCAGTACGTGCTCGTGCGGATCGGGTCGGCGTTCGGCGCCTGCGCGTTCGCCGAGGGCGAGACCGACCCGGCGGTGTGCGCGGACTACAGCGGCGCGCCGGTCTCCGCGCTGCTGACCGAGGCGCCGGCGCCGGTGCGGGTCGCGGCGCTGGACGCGTACCTCGCCTCGGTCCGTCCACACCGGACCTCGGGCGCCGAACGGGTCGTGCTCCCCGTTGGCACGCCGGAGGAACGGGCTCGTGCCCGTGACGCGGCGGTCGCGGGGCTGCTGGACGTCGAGCCGGGTGCCAAGGTCGCGTTGATCGGTGTGGTGAACCCGTTGGTGGCGGCGATCAGGGACCGCGGGGCCGAGTGCCTGCCGTGCGACCTGTCGTTGCGCACCACCCAGTGGGGCGACCCGGTGACACCGGACATGAGGGACGTCCTCGGTGTCGCCGACGCGGTCGTGGCCACCGGCATGACGATCGGCAACGGCACGTTCGACGAGATCCTGCGCACCTGCCGGTCGCGAGACATACCGCTGGTCGTCTACGCGCAGACCGCCAGTGCCGTCGCCCGGCAGTTCCTGGGCAACGGGGTGACCGCGCTGTCCGCGGAACCGTTCCCGTTCTCCCAGTTCAGCGCCGACGAGACAGTCCTGCACCGCTACCGGACCCGGACGTGAGCCCCGTCGTGGACCACCACATCGCCGACACCCTCAGCCGACCCGCCCTGGTGCGCCTCGACGACCGCACCACCTGCCTGCGGTTCGAGACCATGAAGGTCGCCTCCGCGCTGGCCGCCGTGCGCCACCTGCTGGAGTGCGGCACGGTCTGCGCGGGCGACACGCTCGTGGACAGCTCCAGCGGCATCTACGCCCACGCACTGGCGCTGGCCTGCCACCGGCACGGCCTGCACTGCCACATCGTCGCCTCCACCACCGTGGACAAGACGTTGCGGGCACAGCTGGAGATCCTGGGCGCGACGGTCGAACCCATGCCCGCCACCGCGAGCCTGAAGCTCGACCAGAGCCGCCGGGTCGCGCGGGTGCACGAGATCCTGCGCGACAACCCGCGCCACCACTGGATGCGCCAGTACCACGACGACGTGCACTACCTCGGCTACCGGCCCATCGCCGACGCCGTCCGCGCGGAGCTCGGCCCGGTGCCGCTGACCGTCGTCGGCGGCGTGGGCACGGGCGCGTCGACCGGTGCGCTGGCGAAGTTCCTGCGGGAGTCCGATCCGAGCGTGGAACTGGTCGGCGTGCAACCGTTCGACAGCGTCACGTTCGGCAGCGAGCACGTGCACGACCCGGAGATCATCATCGCCGGTATCGGCAGCTCGATCCCGTTCGCCAACGTCGACCACACCCTGTACGACACCGTGCACTGGGTCGGTTTCGACGCGGCGCTGGCGGGCGCGGTGGCGTTGCTGCGCGAACACGCGATCTTCGCCGGGCTCTCCGCCGGCGCGGCCTACCTCGCGGCGCGGTGGGAACAGCAGCTCGACCCGGACCGGCACGTCGTGCTGCTGGCACCGGACACCGGTCACCGCTACGTGGACGCGGCCTACTCGCGCCACTCCGAGGCGTTGCCGTTGACGGAGCTGGAGCCGCACGACATCACGGCACTGGCCGACATGGACCTGCCGTGGTCGCGGATGCACTGGAACCGCGCCGAGGCACCACCCGCGGCCTCGGCCCGGCAGCCCATCCCCGTCGCATCCTGAGGGGCTCCTTGCTGCCAAGGCGTCTGCAAGTACCACCAACACATGATCGAATCGCCGCTGACCACCACCAACACGTTCGCCGCTCGCCGAAGCAGGCTCCCCTGTCCCCGGGGAACGGGGGAGCTGTTGGTAGTAGGAAGGTGCGTGTTGATGTTGAGTTGGTGGTACTTGCAGATGCTGGGGAGGTGGTCAGTTCAGGTCGAACGTCGGTGTGAACACCCGGTCGAAACCGACCTCGCGGCGCGGACCGGTCATCGTCAGGCCGATCGCCGTGTCGATGTCACCGCTCGACCGGCCCACCCGCAGCTCGACGGCACCGGGGTCGACCTGGCGCCGACCGGCACGGCCGGTGTAGGAGGTCTGGTCGGCGTGCACCACCGCGGTGACGGTGCGGGTCTCGCCCGGTTCGAGGTCGACCTTCACCGCACCGACGAGTGCCTGCACGGGACGGGCGACCTCGGCGACCGGGTCGTGCAGGTACAGCTGCACGACCTCGGTGGTGGGCAGCTCGGTGTCGTTGCGCAGGGTGGTGACCACGCGGCACGTGCCGTCGGTCGGCCACTCCGCCGCGTCGGCCGTCACGGACACCCAGGTGACCGGGGCGTAGGTGAGGCCGTGGCCGAACGGGAACAGCGGGGTCGGGTCGACCGTGCTCACGTCGCTGCGCGCGCCCAGGGGTGCGGTCAGGTAGGTCGACGGCTGGGTGGCACCGGCGCCGGGGAAGCTGACCGGGAGGCGCCCGGACGGGTTCACCCGGCCGCTGAGGACCGCGGCCAGTGCCGCCGCGCCCTCCTCGCCGGGGTAGAAGCCGCACACGGCGGCGGCGAGGCGGTCGATCTGGCGGGACAGCTCGTACGGGCGGCCCGAGAGCAGCACCAGGACGACCGGGGTGCCGGTGGCGATGAGGGCTTCGAGGAGCTCCTCCTGCCGGCCGGGCAGGCGCAGGTCGCTCGCGTCGCAGCCCTCGCCGGAGGACCCGCCGCCGAACAGGCCCGCCTCGTCGCCGAGGACCGCGACGCAGACCTCCGCGCCGGCCGCCGCCTCGACGGCCGCGCGCAGGTCGGCGTCGGTGCCGCCGAGCACGGTGCAGCCGGCGGCGTGCACCACGTCGTGGTCGTCGCCGAGCGCGTCCAGGACGGTCGGCACGTCGATGCCCATCGGCACCTCGGGGTGGTGCTTGCCGACGTGCAGCGGGAACGAGTAGCAGCCCAGCATCGCACCGGGGTCGTTCGCCCGCGGGCCCACCACGGCGACGCGGCGGCGGGAGGTCAGCGGGAGCACGCCCTCGTTGCGCAGCAGCACGATCGAGCGCTCGGCGAGCTGACGGGCGACGGCACGGGAGTCGGCGTCGTCGAGGTCGATGCCCGCGGCACCGTTGTCGGGCTCGGGGGAGAAGTCCGGGTCGAGCAGGCCGAGCTCGCACTTCTGCGCCAGCACGCGGGTCAGCGCCCGGTCCACCAGCGCCTCGTCGACCCGGCCCTCCTGCACGGCGGTCAGCAGCGGGTCGCCGTAGCAGTCCACAGTGGGCAGTTCGACGTCGATGCCGGCGGCGAGCGCCTGTGCCGCGGCGTCCTCCCTGTCGGTCGCCACGGCGTGCAGGCGGTAGAGGAACGGCACGGCGAAGTAGTCGGCCACCACGGTGCCGGTGAAGCCGTAGCCGTCGCGCAGCAGGTCGGTGAGCATCGCGGGGTCGGCCGCGACCGGCACGCCGTCGTTGTCGGTGTAGGAGTTCATCACCGACCGGGCACCCGCGTGCAGGGCCATCTCGAACGGCGGCAGGAGCACGTCGGCCAGCTCGCGCGGGCCGATCGACACCGGCGCGAGGTTGCGGCCGCCCCTGGAGGCCGAGTAACCGGCGAAGTGCTTGAGCGTGGCCACGATCCCCGCGGACTCCAGGCCCGCCACGTAGGCGGCGCCGATGGTGCCGACCAGGTGCGGGTCCTCGGCGATGGTCTCCTCGACCCGGCCCCACCGCAGGTCGCGCGCCACGTCCAGCACCGGCGCGAGACCCTGGTGCACACCGAGGCGGCGCATCGAGTCGCCGATCAGGGACGTCATGCGGCGCACCAGGTCCGGCTCGAACGAGGCGCCCCAGCACAGCGGTGACGGGAAGGCGGTCGCCTGCCACGCGGCCAGGCCGGTGAGGCACTCCTCGTGCACCATCGCGGGAATCCCGAACCGGGTGCTCGCGATGATCTGCCGCTGGCTGCGGGCGAGGCTGTGCGCGCCCACCTCCGGCGCGATCGGCCGGGTGCCGAACACGCGGGTGAGCTGGCCGATGCCGTGGCGGGTCAGCTCGTCGAAGTCCGGCGGCTCCACGATCAGGTCGTGCTGGTGCGGCGCCATCTCGCCCGCCGAGTCGATGCCGACCCAGATGCCCTGCAGCTGCGCGATCTTCTCTGGCAGGGTCATCCTGGCCATCAGGTCGCGGACGCGGTCCGCCGCGGCGGCGTGCGGGTCGCGCCAGAGTTCTGCCGAGGTGGTGGCTTCGGTCGTCACATGATCTCCAGGGGTCAGGAGGACAGCGCTCGGGTCGAGTGCCGGGCGATCAGCTCGGTTCCGAGCGTGATGTGAGTGCCGTCCGGCGTCTCTCCGTTGATGAGCCGGACGAGCAACGAGACCGCGCGGCGCCCCATCTCGCGGATGGGCTGCTCCACGGTCGTCAGCGCGGGGGCGCACAGCGCCGACTCGGGGATGTTGTCGAAGCCGACCACCGACAGGTCCTCCGGCACGCGCAACCCCATTGCCACAGCGGTTTCGATGGCCGCGATGCCGGTGACGTCGTTCGCGGCGAAGATGGCGGTCGGCCGGTCGGGCAGGCTGAGCAGCTCCCGCGCGGACGCGGCCGCCACGTCGCGGTCGTAGTCACCCGGCCGGACCAGGTCCTCGTCCACCTCGACGCCCGCACCCGCGAGCGCCCTGCGGTACCCGGTTTCGCGCTGCTGGGCGGACTTCAGGTCCGCTCGGCCGGTGAGCAGCGCGATCCTGCGGTGGCCCAGCGCCAGCAGGTGCTCGGTGGCGATCCGGCCACCGGTCAGGTTGTCGGAGTCGACGGTCGGCAGCGCCGCCCGCCCGGTGTGCGGGTCGACCGCCACGACCGGGGTGCCCGGCACCTCCTCCAGGTCCACGGCGGGCGTGACGAGCACGGCGCCGTCGACCAGGGTGCCGCTCAACCGGCTCAGGTACCGGCGTTCCCAGCCCTGCGGGTCACCGGTCCGGCCGCCCGCCGAGTAGACGACGAGCTCGAAACCGGTGCCGCGGATGGCATCCGCCGCTCCCTTGAGCAGTTCGGTGCTGAACGGCTCGATGTCGGCGACCAGGATGCCGATGACGTTCGTGCGGTGGTTGCGCAGGCTCTGCGCGACCAGGCTCGCCTCGTAGCCGAGTTCCTTGATCACCGCCGTCACCCGCGCGAACGTGTCGGCGGAGACGCCGTAGCGCTGGTTGAGGACCTTGGACACGGTGGCCACCGAGACGCCGGCCTGAGCGGCGACGTCACGGATGGTGACACGAGAGCGAGGGGGCACGGGGCTGAGACTAGCCGTGTAAAACGTTATCGACAACGATTGACACAGCGACTTCGAAGCGGAATTCTCTCTAGCCACCGCAGGGCATGTGTTCGATCCCGCCCCGTCCTACTCGGCCGAAGTCGTCAGGAGTGGACCCCAATGCGTTCTGTGCACAAGTTGTCCGTCGCTCTCGCCGCAGCCGCGACGCTCGTGCTTGCCGCGTGCAGCGGCTCCAGCGGTGGCGACGCCTCCGCTGACGGTCCGGTCACGCTCACCTGGTGGCACAACCGGACCACTGAACCGATGAAGTCGATCTGGCAGCAGATCGCGGACGACTTCCACAAGACCCACCAGGACGTCTCGTTCACGATCGAGCCGATCCAGAACGAGCAGTTCCAGACCAAGGTGCCCCTGGCCCTGCAGGGCAACACCCCGCCGGACATCTTCCAGCAGTGGGGCGGTGGCGGGCTCGCCTCACAGCTCAGCTCCGGCAAGATCGCGGACATCACGCAGGGCGCCTCCGGTTGGATCGGCCCGCTGGGCCAGGCGGCGCAGGGCTGGCAGGTCAAGGGCAAGCAGTACGGTGTGCCGTACCAGATGCACGCCGTGGGCTTCTGGTACCGCAAGGACCTCTTCGCCACCGCGGGCGTCACCGCGCCACCGTCCACTCTGGACGAGCTGAACGCCGCGGTCGCGAAGCTGAAGACCGCGGGCCTGGTGCCGATCGCGGTCGGCGGCAAGGACCGCTGGCCGGACGCCTTCTACTACAACTACTTCGCGATCCGGCAGTGCTCGGTCGACGCGCTGAAGAAGGCCGTGGAGAAGACCGAGTTCGCCGACCCGTGCTTCACCAAGGCGGGCGAGAACCTCAAGGCGTTCATCGACACCAAGCCGTTCCAGGACGGCTTCGTCGGCACCCCGGCCCAGCAGGGCGCCGGCAGCTCGGCCGGCATGCTCGCCAACGGCAAGGCCGCCATGGAGCTGCAGGGCGACTGGAACCCGGACGTGATGCAGGCCCTGTCGGAGGACAAGGAGCTGGACTCGAAGATCGGCTGGTTCCCGTTCCCGTCGGTGCCCGGCGGCGAGGGTGCGCCGGACGCCGTGCTCGGCGGCGGTGACGGCTTCTCGTGCACCTCGCGTGCGGCCAAGGCCTGCACGGACTTCCTGGGCTACCTGGTGGGCGAAGAGGTGCAGAAGAAGCTCGCGGCGACCGGTTCCGGCCTGCCCGTGCACCCGGCTGCCGTGGCGTCGCTGAAGACCGAGACGCACAAGCAGATCTCCGAGTACGTCACGAAGGCACCGCACCTGCAGTTCTACTTCGACATCGCCTTCCCGACCAACGTCGGCCAGGCGCTGAACGACTCGATCGCCAACTTCTTCGCCGGCCAGGGCGGTCCCGACACGATCGTCCAGTCGGTCTCCAAGGCAGCCGCCGGGAACAAGTGATGAGCACCGCGACCAGTTCGCGGCCGTTGACCGCCCCCAGCTCGCCCGCGCCAGCGGCTGGGGGCACCCGGCGGCGGCGGTCCCGCACCCGCACACGTCTCGAGCTCGCCCTCCTGCTCACACCGGCCCTGGTGCTGTTCGCCGGGTTCGTGCTGGTGCCGATCGGGGTGGCCGCGGTCTACAGCCTGTACTCCTGGAACGGGTTCGGCCCGCTGACCGACTTCGTCGGCCTGAAGAACTACGTCGACGCCTTCTCCGGTGACGTCTTCCAGGGCGCCATCGGGCACAACCTGATCATCGCGTCGTTGTCGATCGTCGTGCAGCTCCCGCTCAGCATCGGCCTCGCGCTGCTGCTCAACCGGAAGCTGCGCGGGCGGACGTTCCTGCGCATGGTGGTCTTCGCGCCGTACGTGCTGTCGGAGGCCGTCACCGCCGTCATCTGGCTGCTGATGCTGCAACCGGGCGGGTTCGTCGACGAGGTCCTGCGGTCGGCAGGCCTCGGCTCGCTGGTCCAGCAGTGGCTGGCCGACCCGTCGATCGTGCTCTACACGCTGTTCGTCGTGATCACGTGGAAGTACATCGGGTTCGGCGTGATCCTGCTGCTGGCCGGGCTCCAGGGAGTGCCGCCCGAGCTGCGGGAGGCCGCCGCCCTCGACGGGGCGACCGCGTGGCAGACCACCCGGCACGTCGTGCTCCCGTTGCTGGGACCCACGATCCGCGTGTGGATCTTCCTGTCGGTGATCGGCTCGCTGCAGCTGTTCGACCTCGTGTGGATCATGACGCTCGGCGGTCCCGCCAACGCGTCCTCGACCATGGCGACCTACCTGATCGACCACGGCTTCAAGCGCTACGAGTTCGGCTTCGGCAGCGCCGTCGCGGTGATCCTCTTCATCATCTGCTTCACGTTCGCGTTGTTCTACCAGCGGTTCGCGCTGCGCAGGGACACCGAGGGCGCCTTGACCAGGGCGGTGGGCTGAGTTGTCACGTCGCAACACCGCGGGCTACCTCGCCGCGTTCGCCGTCGTGGGCATCACGGTGGTGCCGCTGCTCTTCGTGCTGCTGGGCGGGTTCCGCACCACGGCGCAGATCAACTCCGCACCGGCGGGCCTCCCCGGCCCGTGGGTGTGGGAGAACTACGCCGAGGTCGCGACCTCACCGGTGTTCTGGCGGTTGCTGGGCAACAGCGCGCTGATCGCCGTGATCGCGACGACCCTGGCGGTCGTGCTGGGGGCGATGGCGGCGTTCGCGTTGTCCCGCTATGCCTTCCGCGGCAGGGAGGCGTTCTACACGCTGTTCACGCTCGGCCTGCTGTTCCCGCTGGGAGTGGCGACCCTGCCGCTGTACCTGTGGCTGCGCCAGCTCGGTCTGCTGGAGAACCCGCTCGGTGTCGCGATCCCGGAGGCGGCGTTCTCGCTGCCGATCACGATCGTGATCCTGCGGCCGTTCATGCACGCCATCCCGGCCGAGCTGGAGGACGCCGCGCTGCTCGACGGCGCGGCCAAGCTCGGGTTCTTCTGGCGGATCCTGCTGCCGCTGTCGGGGCCCGCGCTGTCGACCGTGTCCGTGCTCGCGTTCGTCAGCAGCTGGAACTTCTTCCTGCTGCCGTTGCTCGTGTTCAACGACTCCAGCAACTTCACCCTGCCGCTGGGCGTTGCCATGTTCCAGTCGGAGCACACCCAGGACACCGCGAAGGTGCTCGCCTTCACCGCGTTGTCCATGATCCCGGCGCTCACGTTCTTCGTGCTCGCCGAACGACGGATGGTCGGTGGCCTGACCGGTTCGGTGAAGGGCTGACACCTCGGAGGAGCTCGACGATGAACTCGTCCTTCGCCCGGCGTCACTTCCTGCAACTGTTTGCCGCGCTCACGGCGACCGCGAGCGCGACCGGAACCGCTGCTGCCGCCGAGCTCGTCTCGGCGCAGGGCGGGTCCGGCCGGTTCCCGCTCGTGTCCAGGGGGAGGTCGGCGGTGCTGGTCGTCAGCACCGCCGACCACCCCGGCGTCGTCCGGGTCGCCGGTGACCTGCAGGCCGACGTGGAACGGGTCACCGGCGTCAAGCCGGCGCTCGTGCACTCCCTGCCCGACAAGGGCGACGTCGTGCTCATCGGCACGGTCGGCAGCCCGCTCGTCGACCGGCTCGTGGCGGCGGGCGCGCTCGACGTCACCGGCATCGCCGGCAGGTGGGAGACCTCGCTGACGCAGGAGGTCCGCACCGGCGGGCGGCGCGTGCTGGTGATCACCGGCAGCGACCAGCGCGGCACCGTCTACGGCACCTACGACCTCTCCCGCGCCATCGGCGTCTCGCCCTGGTACTGGTGGGACGACGTGCCCGTCGAGCACCGCGACGAGCTGCACGTGCGCTCCGAGCGGCACAGCCCCGGCCCGCCGTTCGTGAAGTACCGCGGCATCTTCATCAACGACGAGAACCCGGCGCTGGGCACCTGGGCGCCGCGCTACTTCGGCCCCGGTCACGCACCCGGTCACCCCGGCGGCTTCAACCACCTGTTCTGGGAGAAGGTCTTCGAGACCCTCCTGCGGCTGAAGGGCAACTACGTCTGGCCCGCGGTGTGGGGACGGGCGTTCGCCGAGGACGACCCGCTCAACCACGCCACCGCCACGCGCTACGGCATCGTCATGGGCACCTCGCACGAGGCGCCGATGATGCGCGGCATCGAGGAGTGGAACCGCCACGCCGTGCCCGCGGTGCGCGACGCGAACGGCGTCATCACCAAGCCGGGTCACGACCCGTACGGCGGCACGGGGGAGTGGAGCTTCCGCCGCAACGCCGACGCGATCAAGGCGTACTGGACTGACGGCATCCGCCGCATGGTGGACGAGGACATCGAGGGCGTCGTCACCGTCGGCATGCGCGGCAACGGCGACACCCAGCTGCCCGACGGCGACAGCATCGAGCTCATGCAGTCGATCATCGCGGCCGAGCAGGAGGTCCTCGCCCAGGTCACCGGGCGCGACCCGGCGCAGATCCCACAGGTGTGGACCCTCTACAAGGAGGTCCTGCGGTACTGGGACAAGGGCCTGCGCCCGCCCGACCACGTCACCGTCGTCTTCCCCGACGACAACTGGGGCAACCTGTGCAAGCTGCCGGACCGCTCGCTGCCGGAGCGCGCCGGCGGGTACGGCCTCTACTACCACTTCGACTACGTCGGCGTGGGGCGCAACTACAAGTGGGTCGACACCTGCGCGATCGCGAACCTGTGGGAGCAGCTGCACCAGGCGGCCGAGTACGGCATCTCCCGGCTGTGGGTCGCGAACGTCGGCGACTTCAAGGGCAACGAGCTGCCCACGCAGTTCTTCCTCGACTACGCCTGGAACCCGCAGGCGCTGCCGCTGGAACGGCTGTCCACCTGGGAGCGCGAGTACGCCGAGCAGAACTTCGGCAGGCGCGAGGCCGCGGCCATCGCCGAGGTGCTGAACGAGTACGGCCGGCTGCAGGCGCGGCGCAAGCCCGAGCTGCTCAACCGCCGCATCACCGTCGAGGGCACCACGATCGTCAACGACGACAGGGCGACCCCGTTCAGCCTGGTGAACTACCGCGAGCTCGACCGCGTCACCGAGGAGTGGAAGCGGCTGGGCCAGAAGGCCGAGCAGGTCGGCGCGCGACTGCCCGCCGCCTACCGCGACGCCTACTTCGAACTGGTGCTGTACCAGGTGAAGGCCACCGCGAACCTCTACGAGCTGCGGCACGCGGAGTTCACGAACCTCTTCTACGCCGCACAGGGCCGGGCGCTGGCCAACGACCTCGCCGCGACCACCGAGGCGCGGTTCGCCGACGACCTGGCGCTCGCGGACCGGTTCAACAACGTCGTCGCGGGCGGCAAGTGGCGTGGTTTCCAGACGCAGCCGCACATCGGGTACGGCGACGTCGAACGCTACGGGCCGAACGCGCCGTGGCAGCAGCCGGAGAAGGACAACGTGGCGCTGCCCGACGAGGTCTTCCCGCCGGTCCGCCGGATCACCCCGGCCGGTCCGGCCGAGATGGGTGTCGCGATCGACGGGTCCGAGCAGTGGTGGCCGTCCTCGCAGGAGCCGCCGGTGCTGCCGGAGCTCAGCCCGTTCCAGAGCGCGCCCGCGCCGTTCGTCGACGTCTTCAACCGCGGCACCGAGCCGTTCGACTGCACCATCACCTCCGGTGCGCCGTGGCTGGTCGTGCGGCCGGCGTCGGGCCGGGTGGACAAGCAGCTGCGCGCCACCCTCTCCGTGGACTGGTCACGGGCACCGAAGGGCACGACCAGCGTGCCGGTCGTGGTGTCCGGTGCGGGGCGCACGGTGACCGTGCGGGCCCCGATCGGCAACCCGGCGCTGCCGCACTCGTGGCGCGAGGGGTTCGTGGAGGCCGGCGGGTGCGTGTCGATCGAGGCCGAGCACCACAGCGCGAACGTCGCCGCCGGTGGCGTGCGGTGGCGGCGCATCCCCGGTCTCGGCCGCACGGGTGCGGGCATGAAGCCGTTCCCGGTCACCGCACTGAGCCAGGAACCCGGTCGCGGACCGCGGCTGGAGTACCGGCTCACGCTCCTCGCCCCCGGTGAGGTCACGGTGTGGGCGCACCTCTCGCCCCGCGCCGGGGTGCTGCCCACACCGGGCCTGCGCTACGCGGTGTCGTTCGACGACGAGGTGCCCCAGGTCGTCGACGCGATCAAGGTGCACGGCGCGGACCACTCGCTGATGAACCGGCCGTGGGAGCGCATGACCTCCGACAACGTCAACCGCACCGCCACCAGGCACACGATCACCAGGCCCGGCCCGCACGTGCTCCGGTTCTGGATGGTCGACCCCACGCTCGTGGTGCAGAAGCTGGTCGTGGACACCGGCGGCCTGCGCGCGAGCTACCTCGGACCGCCGGAGAGCAAGCGCATGTAGTCAATCCAAGGGAGCGACGATGAAGTTGCACTCAACCAGGACCACGCGGTTACTCGCGATCACGGCGGCGGCGGCCGCGATCGCGGCGGGCCAGGTGGTCCCGGCATCGGCCGCGGGGCCGTTGAAGGACATCACGAACAGGTGGGTCGGCAGCGCTGTGGCGGCGGGGCCGCTGGGCAGTCAGGCCGACTACCGCTCGGTGCTGACCCGCGAGTTCGACAGCGTGACGCCCGAGAACGAGATGAAGTGGGCGGTGGTCGAGCCCAACCGCGGCCAGTTCAACTGGTCCGGTGCGGACGCGATCGTCAACTACGCGCAGCAGAACGGCAAGACCGTGCGCGGGCACACCCTGGTGTGGCACAGCCAGTACCCCGGCTGGCTCAACAACCTCGGTGGCTCCGAGCTGCGCAGCGTGACCCAGCAGCACATCAACACCGAGATGGGCCGGTACCGCGGCAAGATCCGCGCGTGGGACGTCGTCAACGAGATCTTCGAGGAGAACGGCTCGCGCAGGCAGTCGATCTTCCAGACGCGCATGGGTGACGGGTTCGTCGCCGACGCGTTCCGCTGGGCGCGTGCCGCCGACCCGTCGGCCAAGCTCTACATCAACGACTACAACACCGAGGGGATCAACGCCAAGAGCGACGCCGTCTACAACCTGGTCCGCACGCTGAAGCAGCAGGGCGTGCCGATCGACGGCGTCGGCATCCAAACGCACCTCGCCACCCGGTACGGCTTCCCGTCGAGCTTCCGGCAGAACATCGAACGGCTGGCCGCGCTCGGCGTCGACATCGCGATCACCGAGGCCGACGTCCGCGTCCAGCTGCCGGTCGACTCGAACAAGCTGAACCAGCAGGCCAACTACTACAAGCAGATCTGGGACGCCTGCCACGCCGTCTCGCGGTGCGTGGAGTTCACGACGTGGGGGTACACGGACCGCCACTCGTGGGTGCCGGGGACGTTCCCCGGTGAGGGTGCTGCCTGCCTCTTCGACTCGAACCTGAGGCCGAAACCCGCCTACACCCGGATCAACCCGTAACGACCGACCCCCCGTCGGCCACGTCCTGCCCGGCACCCGAGCGGTGCCGGGCAGGACCGGCGGACCGCACCCAGAACCACGTCAAGGAGAGAGCGACGATGATGTTGCGCTTACCCCGGGTCCTCGTGATCACCGCGGCGGCGGCTGTGCTGGTGGCGAGCCAGGCGGTGCCCGCGTCGGCGGCGGGACCGCTGAAGAACAGCACGAACAGGTGGGTCGGCAGTGCCGTGGCCGCCGGTCCGCTGGCCGATGAGGCTGACTACCGCGCGGTGCTGACCCGCGAGTTCGACAGCGTCACCCCGGAGAACGAGATGAAGTGGGGCGTCGTCGAGGCGACCCGCGGCCAGTACGACTGGTCCGGCGCCGACGCGATCGTGAGCTATGCCAAGCGGACCGGCAAGTCCGTGCGCGGGCACACCCTGGTGTGGCACAGCCAGCTGCCCGACTGGGTCGCCGGGCTGGAGGCACCCGAGCTGCGCAAGGTGGTCAAGGAGCACATCAAGACCACCGCAGGGCGGTTCAAGGGCAAGATCCGCGCGTGGGACGTCGTGAACGAGGCGTTCAACGAGGACGGCACCCGCCGGCCGACGGTGTTCCAGGAGAAGCTCGGCGACGGCTACATCGCCGAGGCGTTCCGGCACGCGCACGCCGCGGACCCGAAGGCCAAGCTGTACATCAACGACTACAACATCGAGGGCCTCAACCCCAAGAGCGACGCGGTGCACGAGCTGGTGCGCAAGCTGAAGAGGCAGGGCGTGCCGATCGAGGGCGTCGGCATCCAGACGCACCTCGCGCTGCAGTACGGCTTCCCGACCACGATGAAGCAGAACATCGAGCGGTTCGCGAAGCTCGGCGTCGACGTCGCCATCACCGAGGCCGACGTGCGCATCCCGCAGCCGACCGACGCGGCGAAGCTGGAGGCCCAGGCCGACTTCTTCGAGCAGGCCTGGGACGCCTGCCACGCCGTCAAGCGGTGCGTGGAGTTCACGACGTGGGGCTTCACCGACCGGCACTCGTGGGTGCCCGGCGTGTTCCCCGGCGAGGACGACGCGTGCCTGTTCGACGACGACCTGCGGCCCAAGCCCGCCTACCAGCGCATCAACCCCTAGCGGGAGCCCCCACTTGGCACAGTTCTCGAACCCGGTCCTGCCCGGCTCGCACCCCGACCCGTCGGTGTGCCGGGTGGGACCGGACCACTACCTGGTGACCTCGACCTTCGAGTACTTCCCCGGCCTGCCGGTCTACCACAGCCTGGACCTCGTGCACTGGCGGCTGCTCGGCCACGTGCTCGACCGGCCGTCGCAGCTGCCGCTGCAGGGCGTGCCGGCCTCCGGTGGCCTGTACGCGCCGACGATCCGGCACCACGACGGCGTGTTCTACGTGGTCTGCACGCTGGTGCACGGCAAGAGCGAGTCCGGCAACTTCGTCGTGACCGCGACCGACCCGGCCGGTCCGTGGTCGGAACCGAAGTGGCTGCCGGAGGCCGACGGCTTCGACCCGTCGCTGTTCTTCGACGACGACGGCCGGGCGTGGTGGACCGCGACCCGGCTGGTGCGCCCGCCCGGTGAGACCGAGGTCTGGCTGCGCGAGTTCGACCCGGCCACCCTCGACCTGGTCGGGGACGAGCACGTGGTGTGGCGCGGCGCGATGAGGGACGCGGTCTGGCCGGAAGCACCGCACGTGTACAAGGTGGACGGCCGGTACGTGCTGCTGACCGCGGAGGGCGGCACGGACTTCGAGCACTCGGTCGTCGTGGCGACGGCGGACCACGTCACCGGCCCGTACCGCGGGTCGCTGCTCAA
The DNA here is from genome assembly GCF_055608005.1 of Lentzea sp. NPDC036955. Classification (NCBI taxonomy): domain Bacteria; kingdom Bacillati; phylum Actinomycetota; class Actinomycetes; order Pseudonocardiales; family Pseudonocardiaceae; genus Lentzea; species Lentzea sp. NPDC036955. The sequence continues at coordinate 199,461 of NZ_JBVJRC010000006.1, forward strand.
CCCGGTGCTGACCCACCGCCACCTCGGCCGCGACCACCCGATCGCGGCGGCCGGGCACGCGGACCTGGTGTGCACGCAGAACGGCCAGTGGTACGCCGTGCTGCTCGCGACCAGGCCGTACGGCGGCTACTACTACAACCTCGGCCGCGAGACGTTCCTCGTGCCGGTGAGGTGGGAGGCGGGTGGCCCGGTGTTCAGCCCCGGCACCGGCAGGGTCGAGGCGTCCTACGACGTGCCCGACCTGCCGCCGCACCCGTGGCCGGAACCGGACAGGACCGACGACTTCGACGGGCCGGGGCTCGACCCGGTGTGGATGTTCCTGCGCACGCCGGAGGAGCCGTTCTGGTCGCTGGCTGACCGGCCGGGGCACCTGCGGCTGCGGGTCCGGCCGGAGTCGGTCACCGAGGCGGTCACGCCGAGCATCGTGCTGCGGCGCCAGCAGCACGCCAGCTTCCACGCGTCCTGCGTGCTCGACTTCGCCCCGGCGGGACCGTCAGAGGTGGCGGGGCTGGTGCTGCTGCAGAACGACGAGCACCACGTGCGGCTGCTGCTCGGCGCCGACCGGGAGGTCGTCCTCGTGCGCCGCTTCGGCGGCAAGGACGAGGAGCTCGCGCGGACGGCGGTCGGCGAGGGCGCGGTGCGGCTGTGCCTGGAGGCGGTCGGCCAGGACGTGCAGGCGCTGGTCGCCGCGGGCACCGAGGGCTGGCAGCTGCTCGGCGACCCGTTCGACGGGCGGGTGCTGAGCACCCCGGTCGCCGGCGGGTTCACCGGGGTCCACATCGGACTGTACGCGTCCTCCGAGGGCGTGCCGAGCGAGTCGTGGGCCGACTTCGACAGCTTCACCTACCGCGGCCTGGAGTAGCCGGTGCCCTCGCGGCACCGGCTGTCCGGAGGAGCTGATCAGTGGAACAGGCGCAGGGGGACCGCCTCCGCCAGAGCCCGGTACCCGGCCGGGTTCAGGTGCAGGTGGTCTCCCACGTCGAACGCGGTCAGCAGCTGCCGCGGTGCGGCCGGGTCGCGCACGGCGGCGTCGAGGTCGACCACGGCGTCGAAACGGCGGCTGGTGCGGATCCACCGGTTCACCGCCTGCCGCGCCGTCTCGCGGAACCCGCCCGCGTCGTCGTAGAAGCTGCCGCCGAACGGCAGCAGCGTCGCGCCGTACACGGCCAGGTCGTGCGCATGGGCCCGGTCGAGGACCTGCTGGTAGCCGGCGATGAGGCGCTCGGCGACGCGTTGCTGCGACGCCTGGTCCGCGGCGGCCGTGCCGATGTCGTTGATCCCCTCGAACAGCAGCAGCCACTCGACCCGGCTCTGCGCCAGCAGGTCGCGGTCGAGCCGCGCCAGCACGCTCGGGCCCAGGCCGTTGTCCAGCACCCGGTTGCCGCCCGCGGCCTGGTTCAGCACCGCCACCCCGGCGGTGCGTCGGTCCGCGCGCAACCGGTCGGCGAGCCGGTCGGGCCAGCGGTCGTTGCCGTTGGTGGTCGAACCGCGGCCGTCGGTCAGCGAGTCGCCGATCACGACGAGGGCCGACGTGCCCGCACCCGCGACCACCTCGACACCGCTGAGGAAGTACCAGTGGTCGGTGGGGGTCGCGCCGGGCAGGTCGGCCGCCTCGACGTGGTTGCCCGCCAGGAGGTGGGACGTGGTGCGCGAACCGGGGTGCGAGGTGATGTCGTTCGACGCCTGTCCGGTGGCGAGGTACGTGGTGACGGTGAGGATCGAGCCCGCGGCCAGCGGGAAGTCCAGCGGGTCGGACACCACGAGCATGCCGGGCGTGAGGTCCGCCGACGGCGAGCCGTTGAACGTCACCCGGCGCGTGCTGCCGGGTTCGACGGCGCTCACACCGGCCCGGCCGCCCGCGGGGAGTGCGACGGTGACCGCGGTGATCGGCAGCGTCGCGCCACCGAACGCGTTCGAGAACCGCAACCGCAGCCGCCGCCCGCCGATCGTGACCCGGACGGTCTGCCGCAGGGTCGAGTCGGCCAGCACGAGCCCGTCCTGGGTGAACGGCGCCGGCGGCATGTTGTGCGGCTCGGTCAGCTGGGGCATCGACGCCCACGTGCCGACCCAGCGTTCCCGGCCCCGCGGTGGCGTGGCGGCCACCGCGGTGGTGGTGGATCCGGCGACGACCGTGGCGGCCGCGGCGCCGAGGAAGGAGCGTCTGCGCATTGTCCCAACCCTTCGGGAGGAAGGCGTCCGTGATCGAACCTAGGAGGGCCGCGGCAACGCCGTCAATGAAGTGACACAAGGGAAATCGGCAGAACACCTGTGCGCCGGGCGGGGGCCGGAGGTGTGCCTCGCGCTGCCCTGCGCACGCCGCGGGAATGGCCTGCACCTGCCACCTCGGCCGGTTGACCGCGGGTGTCGGCGGTCCTACCGTGGGAGCTGTTCTGCCGAAGACCGATGTAGTCCTTTGTGGACACAACTCTCCGGGTGCCACCGGCGCCCTCGCCGTGGAACCGCCGTGTCCGCAGTCGCTGACGACGAGGAGTGCGCATGGCACGAGTGCTGATGCTGGTGGGTGACGCCGCGGAGGAGCTCGACTCGATGTACCCGCTGTTCCGCCTGCGGGAGGACGACCACGAGGTGGTGGTCGCCGCACCGACCACCCGCCCGGTGCAGCTGGTGGTGCACGACTTCGAGCCGGGCTGCGACGCCTACACGGAGAAACCCGGCCGGCGGCTGCCGGTGGACCTGGCGTTCGCCGACGTGCGGCCGGAGGAGTTCGACGCGCTGGTGATCCCGGGCGGCCGGGCACCGGAGTACATCCGCGTCGACCCGGACGTGGCGCGCATCGTCGAGCACTTCTTCACCCACGACCGCCCGGTCGGGACGATCTGCCACGGACCGCAGGTCCCGGCGGCGCTCGGGCTGCTGCGCGGCCGGACCACGGCGGCCTACCCGCCGCTGCGCGCCGACGTGGAGCAGGCCGGCGGGACGTTCGCCGACGGACCGGACGTGGTGGACGGCGTGATGGTCTCCTGCCGCGGCTGGCCGGACCTGCCGGAGTGGTCGCGCGCGTTCCTGCGGGTGCTGGCGAAGACGAACGGCAGCTGATCCTCCACAGTGGAAGACCGCACGTCCGACGCGGGCCGGGACGACTCCCGGCCCGCGTCGCCATCGCTCCCGAACGGCCCCTGGTCAAGGGAAAAATTGGCCGATATGTGCCACCTCCACCACCTTGTCCCCGGGCTCGGCCGAACCTAGGTTGACGGTTCACAAGGCCGGATTTCCCTGCTGGCACAGCGGTTGCCGGGGCTCGGAGGACTTCGATGGTGGGCTCACCCGTGCGCGGTCGCGCGCCTGGTCGGCTGTGGACGGGAGTGACCGGATGACGGTCCCGGCGGCGGCACTGCTGTCGGTCAGGGGCCTGGTCAAGCGGTTCCCCGGCGTGACGGCCCTGGGCGGGGTGGACTTCGACGTCCGCGCGGGGGAGGTGCACTGCCTGCTCGGGCAGAACGGGGCCGGCAAGTCGACGCTGATCAAGGTGCTGTCCGGTGCGCACCGCCCCGACGAGGGCGAGATCCGCTGGCGCGGCGAGGTCGTGTCGTTCGGCCACCCCACCGCCGCGATGCGCAGCGGGGTGGCCGCCATCTACCAGGAGCTGGACCTCGTCGCGGGCCTCTCGGTGGCCGACAACGTCTTCCTCGGGCACGAACTGTCCACTGCGGGCTTCAGCCGGCGCGCGGAGGCGCACCGCAGGACCCGTGCGCTGCTCGACCGGCTGGGCCACCCCGACATCGCGCCGGACCGGGATGTCGGCCGGTTGTCCGTGGCCCACCAGCAGGTCGTCAGCATGGCGCGGGCGCTGTCGCTGGACGGACAGCTGCTCATCATGGACGAGCCGTCGGCCGTGCTGGACCCGGACGAGGTGCGGGTGCTGTTCGACGTCATCCGCGAGCTGACCGCCCAGGGCGTGGCCGTCATCTACATCTCGCACCGGCTGGCCGAGATCAGGGAGATCGGCGACCGGGTGACCGTGCTCAAGGACGGCCGCACCGTCGCGACGGGCCTGTCCGCGCGCGAGGTGCGGACCGCGGACCTGATCGCGTTGATGACCGGGCGCGACCTCGACAACGTCTACCCCGACCGGCCGCCGCTCGACCCGGCCGCGCCGGAGGTGCTGGTGGTGCGCGGGCTGACCGACGGCGACCGCTTCCGCGACGTGGACCTGACCGTCCGCGCCGGTGAGGTGGTCGGGCTCGCCGGTCTGGTCGGGTCGGGCCGCTCGGAGATCCTGGAGACCGTCTACGGCGCCCGCAAACGGGCCGGTGGCACGGTCGAGGTGGACGGCAGGCCGTTGCGGCGCGGTGGTGTCGGGGCGGCGGTGCGCGCGGGCATGGGGCTGTGCCCGGAGGAGCGCAAGAGCCAGGGGCTGCTGCTGGACCAGGCCGTCTACCGCAACATCACCGTGTCGTCGATGTCGGCCTTCGCCCGGTTCGGGTTCCTCGACGACCGCGCCGAACGCGCCCGCTCGACCGCGCTGACCGAGGCGCTGGACGTGCGCCCAGCCGGGGTCGACCGCGTGGTGCGCGGCCTGTCCGGCGGCAACCAGCAGAAGGTGGTGCTCGCGCGGTGGCTGCTGCGGGAGTGCCGGGTGCTGCTGCTCGACGAACCCACGCGCGGGGTCGACGTGGGCGCGCGCAACGAGATCTACGAGCTGATCCGCGACCTGGCGGCCAGGGGGGTGGCCGTCGTCGTCGTGTCGAGCGACGTGGAGGAGGTCCTCGGGCTGGCCGACCGGGTGCTGGTCGTGCGCGAGGGCCGGGTGGTCCACGACGGGCCGGCCGGCGAGATCGACGAGTCCCGGGTCCTCGACCTGGTCATGGAAGGACACGCCGCATGAGCGAGGACACCGCCGTGCCCGCGCGAACACAGGGCAGAGCGCCCGCAGCCAAGGAGACCGGCATCGCGGGCCTGCTGGGCTCCGCCGCCGGGCGCAACACCGGACTCGTGGTCGCACTGGTCCTGCTGTGCGCGGGCGGTGTGGTCACCGCCGGGGACCGGTTCGCCGACATCGACAACGTGCTCACGATCCTGCGGCTCGCGGCCGTGATCGGCGTGGTGAGCATCGGCATGACGTTCGTGATCACCGGCGGCGGCATCGACCTGTCCGTGGGCGCGATCGTCGCGCTGTCCTCGGTGTGGGCGACCACGCTGGCCACGCAGGGCCTGGCCGGCGACACCCACTGGATCGTCATGGTGTTCACGGCCCTGCTGGTGGGCGGGGCCTGCGGGCTGGTCAACGGGGTGCTGATCGCGTACGGCCGGGTCGTGGCGTTCATCGCGACCCTGGCGAGCCTGGCCGCCGCACGCGGCCTGGCCGAGATCATCTCCAACCGCAAGACGCAGATCGTGAACGTGCCGGGCTTCGCCGCGTTCTTCGACGCGTCGGTGCTGGGCGTCCCGGTGCTGGTGGTGATCTTCGCGCTGGTCGCGGTCGGCGGGTGGGTGCTGCTCAACCGCACGACGTTCGGGCGCAGGACGTTCGCCGTCGGCGGCAACCCGGAGGCGGCCCGGCTCGCCGGCATCGACGTGCGGCGGCACACCGTGATGCTGTACTCGCTGCTGGGCCTGTGCTGCGGGCTGGCCGCGGTCATGCTCATCGCCCGCACCACCACCGGCAGCGCCACCCACGGCGGCCTGTACGAGCTCGACGCCATCGCCGCGGTCGTCATCGGCGGCACGCTGCTCTCCGGCGGCCGCGGCACGATCGCGGGCACCGTCTTCGGCGTCCTGATCTTCACGACGCTGTCGAACGTCTTCACCCTCAACAACCTCTCCATCTCCGCCCAGGCCGTCGCGAAGGGCGCGATCATCGTGGTCGCCGTCCTCCTGCAGCAGCGGCTCGCCCGACGCAGCGGCGCTTGACGCCGCCCCTCCAGACCGCTGCCACCCGAGGAGACAAGAAAGTCATGCCGCACAAGAGAACCACCCGCATCGCCGCAGCGGCGGCGACACTCGCGCTCGGAGCCGCGCTGACCGCGTGCACCGGCAACACGCCGCAGGACACCGGAGGTGGCGGCAACCAGGGCGGGGTGCGGGTCGCCAACGACGAGCCGGGCAAGAAGGTCGTCATCGGCTTCTCGGCACCGGCCGCCGACCACGGCTGGATGGCCGCGATCACCGACGCCGCGAAGAAGGAGGCCGGCAAGTACTCCGACGTCGAGCTGCGCGTCGTCGAGGGCACCAACGACCCCAACCTCCAGATCAGCCAGGTCGAGACGTTCATCAACGACAAGGTCGACGCGATCGTCCTGCTGCCGTTCGACGGCGCCGCGCTCACCCCGGTCGCGCTCAAGGCCATGAAGGCCGGCATCACCGTGATCAACGTCGACCGCCGGTTCGACAGCCCGTTCGCGGCGCGGTCCACGGTGCTGGGCGACAACTACGGCATGGGCGTGTCCGCGGGCACCTACGTCTGCGAGAAGCTCAAGGGCAAGGGCGACGCCGTGGTCGCGGAGATCGCCGGCATCGACTCGCTGCCGCTGACCCAGGACCGCAGCAAGGGCTTCGCCGAGGCGCTCGCGGGCTGCGGCCTGAAGGTGACCAACCGGGTGGCCGCCGAGTTCACCGTCGAGAGCGGTGAGCGAGCGGCGGCGAACCTGCTGCAGGCCGCGCGCAAGATCGACGCCATCTGGAACCACGACGACGACCAGGGCGTCGGCGTCGCGGCCGCGGTCAAGAACTCCGGCCGCGGCGAGTTCTTCATGGTCGGCGGCGCGGGCTCGGCGAACGTGATGCGCGAGATCAAGGCCGACAACGGGCCGCACAAGGCGACGGTCGTCTACCCGTCGACCCAGGGTGCGGACGGCATCCGGCTGGCCCGGCTCGCGGTGCAGGGCAAGAGCCTCGGCGACCTGGTCGAGGTGGAGGTCCCCCGCGAGGTCCAGCTGTACGCGCCGGTCGTGACGAAGGACAACGTCGACCGCTACCTGCCGACCGCCTTCGAGTCCTGAGAGGGAACGCACTGTGACGACGCTGGGCATCGCAATGGTCGGCCACGCGTTCATGGGAGCCGCTCACTCCCAGGCGTGGCGGGTCGCCCCCCGCTTCTTCGACCTGCCGGTGCGGCCGGTGATGGCGGTGCTGTGCGGCCGGGACCCCGGCCGCACGCGCGCCGCCGCCGACCGGCTCGGCTGGGCCGACGCCGCGACCGACTGGAAGTCCGTGCTGGACCGCGACGACGTGCACGTGGTGGACATCTGCACACCGGGTGACACGCACGCCGAGATCGCGGTCGCCGCCCTGGAGGCGGGCAAGCACGTGCTGTGCGAGAAGCCGCTGGCCAACAGCGTCGCCGAGGCGGTCGCCATGGCGGAAGCGGCCGCACGCGCCGCCGAACGCGGGGTGCGGGCGATGGTGGGCTTCAGCTACCGGCGGGTGCCCGCGCTCGCCCTGGCCCGCGACCTCGTCGCGCAGGGCAGGCTCGGCCGCGTCCACCACGTGCGCGCCCAGTACCTGCAGGACTGGATCGTCGACCCGGCCGCACCGCTGTCGTGGCGGCTGGACAAGGAGAAGGCCGGTTCCGGCGCGCTCGGCGACATCGGCGCGCACATCGTGGACGCCACCCAGTTCATCCTCGGCGACACCGTCGCCGAGGTGACCGGGACCATGGAGACGTTCGTGCCGGAGCGGCCCGTCGCGGCCGCCCACTCCGGGCTGTCGGGCACCGCCGCGGGCAGCGAGACCGGCCCGGTCACCGTGGACGACGCCGCGCTGTTCCTGGCCCGCTTCACCGGCGGCGCGCTCGCCTCGTTCGAGGCGACCCGCTTCGCCAACGGCCGCAAGAACGCGCTGCGCATCGAGGTCAACGGCTCGGCGGGCAGCCTGGCGTTCGACTTCGAGGACATGAACGTCCTGCAGTTCTTCGACGGCACCGAGGACGCGTCCGTCGCCGGGTTCCGCCGGATCGTGGTCACCGAGCCGGAGCACCCGTACGTGTCCGCGTGGTGGCCTGCCGGGCACGGCCTCGGCTACGAGCACGCGTTCACCCACCAGGCCGTGGACTTCGTGCGAGCCGTGGCCGCGGGCACCGACCCGGCGCCGTCGTTCGCCGACGGCCTCCAGGTGCAGCGGGTGCTCGCGGCGGTCGAGACGAGTGCTGAGTCCCGCACGTGGCAACAGGTCTGAGGAGGCAGAACAGATGGCACGCCCGATCACGTTGTTCACCGGCCAGTGGGCCGACCTGCCGTTCGAGGAGGTCTGCCGGCTGGCCTCCGGCTGGGGCTACGACGGCCTGGAGATCGCCTGCTGGGGCGACCACCTCGACCCGTGGCGAGCCGCGGAGGACGACGACTACGTCGCCGACCGGCTGGAGGTCCTCGCCAAGCACGACCTGAAGGTGTGGACGATCTCCAACCACCTCACCGGCCAGGCCGTCTGCGACGACCCGATCGACGAGCGGCACCAGGGCATCCTGTCCGCCCGCAACTGGGGCGACGGCGACCCCGAGGGCGTGCGGCAGCGCGCGGCCGAGGAGATGAAGATGACCGCGCGGGCCGCGGCGAAGCTCGGCGTCGACACCGTCGTGGGCTTCACCGGCTCGTCGATCTGGAAGACCGTCGCGATGTTCCCGCCGGCACCGCAGTCGATGATCGACGCCGGGTACCAGGACTTCGCCGACCGCTGGAACCCAATCCTCGACGTGTTCGACGAGGTCGGCGTCCGGTTCGCGCACGAGGTCCACCCGTCCGAGATCGCCTACGACTACTGGACGACCGTGCGGGCGCTGGAGGCGATCGGGCACCGGCCCGCGTTCGGCCTCAACTGGGACCCGTCGCACTTCGTGTGGCAGGACCTCGACCCGGTCGGGTTCCTGTGGGACTTCCGCGACCGGATCTACCACGTCGACTGCAAGGACGCCCGGCGCCAGGTCGGCAACGGCCGCAACGGCCGGATGGGCTCGCACCTGGCGTGGGCGGACCCGCGGCGCGGCTGGGACTTCGTCTCGACCGGACGCGGCGACGTGCCGTGGGAGCAGTCGTTCCGGATGCTCAACACCATCGGGTACTCCGGTCCGATCAGCGTCGAGTGGGAGGACGCCGGCATGGATCGCCTCGTCGGCGCGCCCGAGGCGCTGGAGTTCATCCGCCGCAACGCCTTCGACCCGCCGTCGGCTTCCTTCGACGCCGCGTTCAGCTCGGGCGGGTGACGCGCGGGCGAGGGCCCGCTGACGAGAGGAGACGGTCGTGACCGAACGAATCGGCCTGTGGCTGAACGGTGCCAGGGGGTCGGTGGCGACGACAGCGGTCAGCGGGCTGCTCGCCCTGCGCGAGGGGCTCGTGCCGCCCACGGGCTGCGCCTCGGAACTGCTGGACGCCGACCTGCCGCCGTGGGAGGCGTTCGTGGTCGGCGGGCACGACGTCGTGGACACCCCGCTGGTCAAGCGGGTGGAGGGCCTCGTGCGCGACGGGGTGCTGCCGCACGACCTGGCGGGGTGGGTGGCGGACGGGCTGGACGCCGTGGACGCGGAGATCCGGCCCGGCCACGACCCCGCCGCGTTCGCCGGCAGCCAGGCCGAGGCCGCCCGGCGGCTGGCGGCCGACATCACCGGCTTCCGCGAACGGCACGGGCTCGCCCGCGTCGTCGTGGTGAACGTGGCGTCGACCGAACCGCCCGTGCACGTCCCGCACGAGTCGCTGGCGGAGCTGGAGGAAGCGCTCGCCGTGCCGGGGAACGCCGTGCTGCCGCCGAGCTCCCTCGTCGCCTACGCGGCGTTCCAGGCCGGGTGCGCCTTCGTGGACTTCACCCCGTCCACCGGTGTGGCGCTGCCCGCGCTGGACGAGCTGGCGCGGGCGCGGTCGCTGCCCTACGCCGGCCGTGACGGCAAGACGGGGGAGACGTTGCTGCGCGCGGCGATCGCGCCGATGTTCACCTCGCGGGCGCTGAAGGTCCTGTCCTGGACCGGCACCAACCTGCTCGGCGGCGGTGACGGTGCGACGCTGGAGGACCCGGCGCACGCCGACAGCAAGCTCGCGTCCAAGGCCAGGGGACTGGCCGCCCTGCTCGGCGCGGAGGTCACCGCGCCGTTGCACATCGACCACGTGCCCGACCTCGGTGAACGCAAGACCGCGTGGGACCACGTGTCCTTCGAGGGGTTCCTGGGCGCGCGGATGTCGTTGCAGCTCACCTGGAGCGGCCTGGACTCGTCCCTGGCCGCCCCGCTCGTGCTCGACCTCGCCCGCCTGCTCGCCGCCGCCCACGCGGCCGGCCGCAGCGGTGCGCAGGGCGCGCTCGCGTTCTTCTTCAAGGACCCGCTGGGCAGCGACGAGCACCGGCTCGCCGAACAGGCCCACGAACTGCACGAGTGGGCGCGGGGACTGGATGACCCGCGCTCGCGCCAGACCGACTGACCCACCGACCGTTCCGGTTCGCTTCCGCTGCGCGACCCTTTCCCTGCGAAGGAGCCAAGCGTGAACAGAACGTCATGGCGGCGCGTCCGCCCCCGAGGAGTCGTCCCGCTCTCCGGCACCTCCTCGGCCCGCGCGTAACCCCTCCCGGCCCGCGTTCCCCCGGCGGTGAACAGGGCCGTTCCGGCCGCCCTCTTCTGGGAGCGCTCCCAGAAGAGGGCTTCCCCTGGCGAACGCGCCCGCACACCGACCGACTCGACGCGCCGACGCCCTGACCGTCCACAGCGGACCGCGCGCTGCCCGCGCGCGAACGAGATCGAAGGTTGTCACCTGTCATGAGAAAACGATTCTCCGCGGCGTTCTCCGCCGCACTGCTGACCGTGGCCGGAGCGGTGGCCGTCACGGCCGCCTCGGTCGCCACCGCCCCACCGGCCGCCGCGCACGTCGTCAACCCGGCGGACTTCCAGCAGGTGGAACTCGCCAAGGGCGTCGCCGAGATGGGCGAGCCGATGTCGATGGCCGTGCTGCCGGACCGCTCCGTCCTGCACACCTCCCGCAACGGCACGCTGCGCCGCACCACGGCGACCGGCACCACGAGCGTGATCGCGAACATCCCCGTCTACACCCACGACGAGGAGGGGTTGCAGGGCGTCGCGGCGGACCCGAACTTCGCCACCAACCGGCAGATCTTCCTCTTCTACGCGCCACCGCTGTCGACACCGTCCGGTGACGCTCCGGCCACCGGCACGAACTTCTCGGCGTGGAACGGCGTGAACCGGCTGTCCCGCTTCACCCTCAACACCGACTTCACGGTCAACATGTCGAGCCAGGTGACCGTGCTCGACGTGCCGACCAGCCGGGGCATGTGCTGCCACGTCGGCGGTGACATGGACTTCGACGCGGCCGGCAACCTGTACCTGTCCACCGGTGACGACACCAACCCGTTCGACTCGGGCGGCTACACCCCGATCGACGAGCGCTCCGGCCGCAACCCCGTCTACGACGCGCAGCGCAGCGCCGGCAACACCAACGACCTGCGCGGCAAGGTCCTGCGGATCAAGGTGAACGCCGACGGGTCGTACTCGATCCCGGCCGGCAACCTGTTCGCGCCGGGAACGGCCCGCACCCGCCCGGAGATCTACGCGATGGGCCTGCGCAACCCGTTCCGCTTCAACGTGGACAAGGCCACCGGCACGATCTACCTCGGCGACTACGGCCCGGACGCCGGGTCGACGACGTCCACCCGCGGTCCCGCCGGTCAGGTCGAGTTCAACCGGATCACCTCGGCGGGCAACTACGGCTGGCCGTACTGCACCGGCGGCAACACCACCAACGAGACCTATGTGGACTACACGTTCCCGTCGGGTCCGTCGGGCAGCCGGTTCAACTGCGCGGCCCCGGTGAACAACTCGCCGAACAACACCGGACTGACGAACCTGCCGCCCGCGCGCGCGGCGTGGATCAAGTACGACAACTGCTCGTTCGCCGCGTTCGGCTGCGGCTCGGAGTCGCCGATGGCGGCGCCGGTGTACCGCTACGACTCGACGAACCCGTCGACGGTCAAGTTCCCGGCCTCCCTGGACGGGCACGTGTTCGCCACCGAGTTCGGCCGCCGCTGGATCAAGACGATCGACGTCAACTCCGACGGCACGCCCGGCACGGTCGGCGACTTCCCGTGGCGCGGCACGCAGGTCATGGACGCCGCGTTCGGCCCGGACGGCGCGCTCTACGTGCTCGACTACGGCACGGGCTGGGGCAGCGGTGACGCGAGCTCCGCGCTCTACCGCATCGAGTACGTGCCGTCGGGCAACCGGGCGCCGGTCGCGAAGGCGAGCGCGGACCGCTCGTCCGGTGCCGCTCCGCTGACCGTGAACTTCTCGTCCGCGGGCTCCTCCGACCCGGAGAACGGCGCGCTGACCTACTCGTGGAACTTCGGCAACGGCGCCACCTCCACGGCGGCCAACCCGAGCTACACCTTCACCGCCAACGGCCAGTACACGGTCACGCTGACGGTGACGGACCCCGCCGGGGCGACGGCCAACACCAGCGTGGTGGTCACAGTGGGCAACACCGCACCGGTCGTCACTCTGAACGCACCGCTGAACGGCAGCCTGTTCAGCTACGGCGACACCATCCCGTACACGATCACGGTCACCGACGCCGAGGACGGCACGATCGACTGCACGCGGGTCAAGCTGTCCTACATCCTCGGCCACGACAGCCACGGCCACCCGATCACGTCGAACACCGGCTGTTCGGGCACCCTGACGATCCCGGTCGACGGTGAGCACGACACGGCGGCGAACATCTACGCGGTCTTCGACGCCGAGTACACCGACAACGGCGCGAACGGCGTCCCGGCGGCGACCACGCACACCCAGCACGTGCTGCAGCCGCGCCACCGCCAGGCCGAGCACTACGCGGCGCAGTCGGGTGTCGCCCTGTACGACAAGACCCCGGCCGAGGGCGGCCGGACCGTCGGCGACGTCCACAACGGCGACTGGATCGCGTTCGACAACTACAACCTCACCGGCGCCAACCGGTTCACCGCACGGGTGTCCTCGGCCGGCGCGGGTGGCACGATCACGGTGCGCGCCGGTTCCCCGACCGGCACGGCCATCGCCACGCTGACGGCGCCGGTGACGGGCGGCTGGGAGACCTTCACCGAGGTCTCGACCGCTCTCAGCTCGGTGCCCGCGACCACCGGCAGGCTGTACCTGACCTTCACCGGCAGCGGCACGGGCTACCTGTTCGACCTGGACGCCTTCACGTTCGACACCTCCACCGGCGGCGGTGGCCGCACCGGGCCGATCACCGGCCCCGCGAGCAAGTGCGCCGACGTGACCGGCGGCAGCACCGCCGACGGCACCCGCATCCAGCTCTACACCTGCAACAACGGCACGAACCAGCGGTGGACCGTCCAGGGCACGACGCTGCGGGCGTTGTCGAAGTGCATGGACACCGCCGGCGGCGCGACCGCCGACGGCACGACCGTGCAGCTGACGACCTGCAACGGTGCCACGAGCCAGAACTGGTCCGCCGGCGCCAACGGTTCCGTGGTGAACACGAAGTCGGGCAAGTGCCTGGACGCCAACGGGGCGAGCACGGCCGACGGCACCGCGCTGATCATCTGGAACTGCCACGGCGGCACGAACCAGCGCTGGACCCTGCCGTGACGACTCCGCCGCCTGCTTCACCATCAAGGAGGATGAGATGAGGTACCAGGCACTCCGGCGGGCGCTCAGCGCGACCGCCGCGGCACTGGTCGCCGGGGCGGTCGTCACCGCGCCACCGGCGGCGGCTGCCGACGCACCGTACGACGTGCTGGTGTTCTCCAAGACCGCGGGCTTCCGGCACGACGCCATCCCCACCGGCATCCAGCTGGTCCGCGACCTGGGCGCCGGCAACAACTTCACCGTGACCGCCACCGAGGACTCCGCGGTGTTCACGACCTCGAACCTCGCGCAGTACGAGGCCGTGGTCTTCCTCAACACCACCGGGGACGTGCTCAACGCGACCCAGCAGACCGCGTTCGAGTCCTACGTCCGCGGCGGGGGCGGCTACGTCGGCGTCCACTCCGCGGCCGACACCGAGTACGACTGGCCGTTCTACGGCGAGCTGGTGGGCGCGTACTTCTCCTCGCACCCGGCGATCCAGCAGGCCACGGTCCGCACGGAGAACCGGGCGCACGCGGCCACCGCGCACCTGAGCCCGGCCTGGTCGCGCACCGACGAGTGGTACAACTACCGCAGCAACCCGCGCTCCACGGCCCGCGTGCTGTCCACTTTGGACGAGTCGACCTACTCCGGCGGGTCGATGGGCGGCGACCACCCGATCACCTGGTGCAAGACCCTGAGCGGCGGCCGGTCGTTCTACACCGGCACCGGTCACACCAGGGAGAGCTACGCCGACCCGGCGTTCCGCTCGATGGTCCTCGGCGGCATCCGCTACGCGGCGAACCGGACGAAGGCCGACTGCCGGCCCGAGACCGGGTACACCACCCTCTACAACGGCTCGACGAGCGGGTGGACGCAGGCGGGCCCCGGCGGTTTCACCAACACCAACGGCACGCTCACGTCGTACGACGGCATGGGCATGCTCTGGTACAGCGCGAAGGAGCTGCGGTCCTACTCGCTGAAGCTGGACTGGCAGGTGCCCGGTGACGACAACTCCGGTGTCGTGCTCGGGTTCCCGGCCGGCAGCACCCCGGACTCGGCGCTGACCAGCGGTTACGAAGTCCAGATCGACGCCACCGACACCGCGGACAAGACCACGGGCGCGATCTACGGGGTCAAGGGCGCGGACATCGCGGCCAGGGACGCGGCGCTGAACCCGCCGGGCGAGTGGAACACCTACGAGCTGCTCGTCGAGGGCGAACGGCTGCAGGTGTTCCTGAACGGCGTGAAGATCAACGACTTCACCAACGCCGACCCGGCCCGCTCGCTCACGTCGGGCCACATCGGCCTGCAGAACCACGGTACGGGCGACGACGTGTCGTTCCGCAACGTCCGGATCAAGGAGCTCGGCGGGACGACGCCGCGCACCGGCCGGATCACCGGTGGTTCCGGCAAGTGCGTGGACGTGGCGGGCGGCAGCAGCGCCGACGGCACCCGCATCCAGCTCTACACCTGCAACTCCAACGCCGCCCAGCAGTGGACGGTCAACGGGAACACGTTGCGCGCGTTCAACAAGTGCATGACCACCGCCGGCGGCAACGGCGCGCAGGTGCAGCTGCAGACGTGCAACGGCAGCGGCACGCAGAACTGGGCGCCGGGCGCGAACGGGTCGCTGGTGCACCAGCAGTCCGGCCGCTGCCTGGACGCCAACGGCGGCGGCTCGGCCGACGGCACGTCGCTGATCGTCTGGACCTGCCACGGCGGGACCAACCAGCGCTGGACCCTGCCGTGAGGCGGGTGAGCGCCGCGGTGGCGGCACTCGTCGTGGCGGGGACGGTGGTCGCGGCCGGTCCACCGGCGTCGGCTGCGACCATCGACACCACCGCCTGGTACGTCCTCGTCGACCGCAACAGCGGCAAGGCGCTGGACGTGTCCGGCGCCTCGGCCGCCGACGGCACGCGGATCATCCAGTGGAGCCGCACGGACGCGGCGAACCAGCAGTGGCAGTTCGTCGACTCCGGCGGCGGCTACTACCGGATCAGGTCCCGCAGCTCGGGCAAGGTCCTCGACGTGTCCGGCGCGTCGGCGGCCGACGGTGCCGCGGTCGTGCAGTGGTCCGACAACAACGGGTCCAACCAGCAGTTCCGGGCCGCGGACTCGGACGGCGGCCACGTGCGGCTGATCGCCAGGCACAGCGCCAAGGCGGTGGACGTGCGCGGCGGGTCGACCGCCGACAACGCCGACGTCGTGCAGAACACCGACACCGGTGCCGCGAGCCAGCAGTGGCAGCTCGTCAAGCTGTCCGGTGGCGGCGACCCGGGAACCGGTGGCGGCTGCGGCAAGGCACCGACCCTGCGCAACGGCACGCACACGATCCAGAGCGGCGGCAAGACCCGCAGCTTCATCCTCCGCATCCCCGACAACTACAACAACACCAACCGCTACAAGCTGATCATCGGTCTGCACTGGCGCGGCGGCACGGCCAACGACGTCGCGTCCGGTGGCAGCAGCGGTGCCGCCTGGGCCTACTACGGCCAGCAGGAGCAGTCGAACAACACCGCCGTCCTCGTCGCACCGCAGGGCCAGGGCAACGGGTGGGCGAACTCCGGCGGTGAGGACGTCACGTTCATCGACGACCTCGTCAAACGCGTCGAGGGCGACCTGTGCGTCAACCCGGCGCAGCGGTTCGCCCTCGGATTCAGCTGGGGCGGTGGCATGAGCTACGCGCTGGCCTGCGCGCGGCCGACCGCGATCCGCGCGGTCGCCGTGATCTCCGGTGGCGAGATCAGCGGGTGCAGCGGCGGCACGCAGCCCGTCGCGTACTTCGGTCTGCACGGCGTCAGCGACAACGTGCTGGGCATCGGCCAGGGCCGGTCGTTGCGCGACCGGTTCGTGCGCAACAACGGCTGTGCCGCGCAAAGCCCGCGGGAACCGGCGGTGGGCAGCCGGACGCACGTCACGACCACCTACTCGTGCCGGGCCGGGTACCCGGTGCAGTGGGCCGCCTACGACGGGGGCCACGCGCCCGCGCCGGTGGAGGGCTGCGGCTGTGACGACGGTGCACGGACGTGGACGAAGGCCGAGATCTGGAGGTTCTTCGCGCAGTTCCAGTGACAGTTCCGGTTGACAGTCGAACTGTCGAACAACGCGGTGCCAGTCGTGCCTTCCGTGGTACGACTGGCACCGTTCCACACGCCGCGCACAGCCATGACCACCCATCACTGACGAAGGAGTCGTGTGATGCGCACCTCCGTGGACCGCGAGCGCGGCCGGCACGACACGAGCCCGGCCGTGTCCAGGACCGACGGCTTCCGCACCGACAACGACGAGTGCGGCGCCCTGCTGTACGGGATGCCCGCGATGGAGAAGGTCGTCTTCGACCACCCCGGCTGCGACCCGGCCTACGAGTTCCGCATCTCCAGCCCCGGCATGACCGCCG
Organism: Lentzea sp. NPDC036955; assembly: GCF_055608005.1. Classification (NCBI taxonomy): domain Bacteria; kingdom Bacillati; phylum Actinomycetota; class Actinomycetes; order Pseudonocardiales; family Pseudonocardiaceae; genus Lentzea; species Lentzea sp. NPDC036955. The sequence continues at coordinate 216,368 of NZ_JBVJRC010000006.1, forward strand.
TCGACGGCTACGGCCGGATCACCGACTACCGCACCGGCGAGGTCATCTCGACGTGGATCGACAGGTACGGCATCTGGGCCCGCCGGGCGTTCGCGTCCAGGGTGGACCGGGTGATCGTGCACGAGCTGCTGCCCGCGCCCGGCCGCACGGTCGACACCACGCTGAGCGTCGACACCGCGCTCGACGGCCTTCCCGGTGGCCTGAGCTTCACCACCAGGGCCACGGTCAGCGGCGGCTCCGGCTACCTCAACCTGCGCGGCTCGGCCCCGGTCTGCGACGGCGTCCCCGGCTGCGAGGGCGTCACGCGCGTGGTCGCGTTCGACGGCACGATCTCCGCCAGCGGCACCACGCTGGTCGTCATCGGCGCGACCCGGCTGCTGCTGCTCACCAAGCTCGACCGGTACGCGTCGCCGACGGCGTGGGTGACCCAGGCGCTGCGCACGGCGCTGGCCGGACTGGACGCGGACTACACGGCGTTGTTCGCGCGCCACCGCGACGCCACCGGTTCGGGCGGCGGTGACACGCGGCCGTGACAGCTGCACCCGTACTTTCGGTGGCGATGTGACAATTGGCTGATGGAGAGCACCCAGGGCATCGAGGCGGGTTCGCCGGCCGCTGTGCTGCGCATGCTGATGGACGGCAGGCCGCGCACCCGAGCGGAGATCGTGGCGGCGACCGGCCTGGCCCGTTCCACGGTGCGGGCGCGGCTGGACCTGCTCGTGGCCGCGGGACTGGTGACCGGCAACGGCACGGGTGAGTCCACCGGCGGGCGCCCGGCGAGCCGGTTCGGGTTCAACCCCGGTGCGCACCTCGTGCTGGCGGCGGAGGTGGGGGCCACGCACGCCACCGTGGCCGTGGCGGACCTGGCGTGCCGGCTGCTGGCCGTCGAGCAGGTGGGCCTCGACGTCGCCGACGGGCCCGCGGTGATCCTGCCGCTGCTCGTGGCGACCTGGCGGGAGCTCCTGCGGACGGTGGACCCCGCCGAGATCGCCGGTGTCGGCATCGGGCTGCCCGGACCGGTCGAGCACTCCACCGGGCGCCCGAACAACCCGCCGATCATGCCCGGCTGGGACGGCTACGACGTGCCCGCGGCGATCGAGGCGGAGTTCGGTGCCCCGGTGCTCGTCGACAACGAGGTCAACCTGATGGCGCTGGGCGAGCACGCGGCGTCCCACCCGGACGTGCAGCACATGATCGTGGTGAAGGCGGCGACCGGCATCGGTGCCGGGCTGATCAGCAACGGCGTGCTGCACCGGGGTGCGGCGGGCGCGGCGGGGGACCTCGGGCACATCCGGGTGCCGCAGGGCGGCGAGGTGCTGTGCCGGTGCGGCAACACCGAGTGCCTGGAGGCGGTCGCCGGTGGGCCCGCGCTGGCGGCGAAGCTGCGGGGACTGGGCCTGCCCGCGCACTCCACCGCCGACGTGGTGCACCTGGTGCGGTCGGGCAACCTCGAGGCCGGCCGGGTCGTGCGGCAGGCCGGCCGCGACATCGGCGAGGTGCTCGCCGGGTGCGTGAGCATGTTCAACCCCGCGCTCGTGGTGATCGGCGGGCTGCTCGCCGAGGCGGGGGAGATGCTGCTGGCCGGGGTGCGCGAGTCGATCTACCGGCGTTCGCTGCCGCTGGCCACGGAGAACCTGCGGATCGTCGCGTCGGGTGCCGGGGTGACCGCGGGTGCGCTGGGCGCGGCGGCGATGGTCGTGCGGCACGTGCTGTCGCCGGAGGTGCTGGACGCGCGGCTGGGTGCCGTCGCGGCGGGGGTCGCCGGGGTGGCCACCGCGGAGGTCCACGGCACTTTTGGCGGATAGTCGTCATAAGTTACGCCAGAAGCGACGCTCTTCTGCATTGACCCGGTCATATGTCCGGGCCTACGTTCAGGCTCATGTGGGACATTGGCGTCAGCACATGGGTTTGGACGTCGCCGCTCACCGACGACGGGTTGGCCGCCCTCGCACCGCAGGTCCGCGAGCAGGGCTTCGACGTCATCGAGCTGCCGGTCGAGCAGCCGGGTGACTGGGACCCGCACCGCGCGGCCGACCTGCTCGCCGCGCTCGGCCTGCGCGCCACCGTCTGCCTGGTCATGCCACCGGGCCGCGAGCTGGTCGCCGCGGACACCGTGCGGGAGACGCAGGACTACCTGCGGCACGTGGTCGACGTCGCGGCGGTCGTGGGCAGCCCGGTCATCGCCGGTCCCGCCTACAGCTCCGTCGGCCGCACCTGGCGGATCGACGACCGGCCGCGGGTGTACGCGGAGCTGCGCGCGAACCTGGCCCCGGTCGTCGAGCACGCCGCCGCACGTGGCGTCCGCGTCGCCGTGGAACCGCTGAACCGCTACGAGACCAGCCTGCTCAACACCGTGGACCAGGCGCTGGAGGCGCTGGCCGGGCTCCCGGACGAGGGCTGCGGACTGGCGCTCGACACCTACCACCTCAACATCGAGGAAGCGGCACCGGTGAAGGCGGTCCACGCCGCCGGGTCGCGGATCGCGCACGTCCAGGTGTGCGCCAACGACCGCGGCACACCGGGCCGCGACCACCAGGACTGGCCGGCCCTGCTGGGCGCCCTCTCCGGGGCCGGCTACCGGGGACCGCTGTGCATCGAGTCGTTCACCCCGGACAACGCCGCCATCGCGACCGCCGCCTCGATCTGGCGGCCGCTCGCCGACTCGCCCGACGCCCTCGCCGCCGAGGGGCTCGCCTTCCTGCGTTCCGCCGCCGCCGCTCTGACCTGACCGCCGACCGCCTCACCACCACGGAGGAGTGGCAATGCAACGCAGACTCACGCGATTACTGTCAGTGCTGGCCGGTGTCCTGGTGGTGATGGGGCTCGTCGTTCCGGTCACCCCCGCCCAGGCGCACGGCCTGCACGTCCTGCTGTTCTCCAAGACCGCCTCGGGCGCCTACCGGCACGACTCCATCCCCGCGGGCATCACGATGTTCGAGCAGCTGGCCGCCGAACGCGGCTGGGAGCTCACCAAGAGCGAGGACGCGTCGGTCTTCAACGACACCACGCTCGCCACGTTCAACGTCGTCGTCATGCTGCAGACCTCGGGCATGGTGTGGGACACCGCGGCACAGCGCACCGCGATGCAGAACTACATGCGCAGGGGCGGTGGTGTGGTCGCGATCCACAACGCCACCGACATGAACATCGAGGCGCAGTTCCCGTGGTGGGACCAGATGCTCGGCATGACGATGACGCAGCACTCGGCGGTCGTGTCCGGCACCGCGAAGGTCGCCGACCGCAAGCACCCGTCCGGCGCGGGTCTGCCGGACCGCTGGACGCGCACCGAGGAGTGGTACAACTTCAACCGCTCCGCGCGCGGTGACGTGCACGTGCTGGTCACCGCCGACGAGTCGACCTACGACGCGGGCTCGTCGAAGATGGGCGTCGACCACCCGATCTCCTGGTGCCGCAACTACGAGGGCGGCCGGCTGTGGGCCACCGGCATGGGCCACCAGGCGTCGAGCTACTCCGAACCCCTGTTCCGCCAGCACATCACCGGCGGCGTGGAGTCCGCGGGCGGCGTCGTCTCGGCCGACTGCGGGGCCACGGTGTGGAGCAGCTTCCAGAAGGTGCAGCTCGACAGCTCCACGATCGCGCCGAGCACCCTCGACGTCGCACCGGACGGCCGGGTGTTCTTCACCGAGTACAACGGCAACCTCAAGATCTACAAGCCGGACACCAGGACCACGGTCGTCGCGGGCACGCTCAGCGTCTACGGCGGCGGGCAGACCTCGGAGGACGGTCTCGTCGGCCTCGCGCTCGACCCGGCGTTCGCCACGAACCGGTGGGTGTACCTGAACTACTCGCCGACCGGGTCGCAGGAGATCGCGCGGATCTCCCGGTTCACGATGAACGGCGACCGGCTCGACACCTCGACCGAGAAGGTCCTGCTCACCCTGCCCGCGTCGCGGCGGGAGGAACCGGGCCACACCGGCGGCCAGCTCGCGTTCGGGCCGAACGGCAACCTCTACATCAGCGTCGGCGACGACACGAACCCCAACGGCGACTCGGCCGGCTACGCGCCGATCGACGAGCGCTCCGGCCGTTCGCTCTACGACGCGCAGGGCACCGCAGCCAACACCAACGACCTGCGCGGCAAGATCCTGCGCATCCACCCGGAGGCCGACGGCACCTACACCGTCCCGGCGGGCAACATGTTCGCGCCCGGCACGGCCAAGACCCGGCCCGAGATCTACGCGATGGGCTTCCGCAACGCGTTCCGCTTCAGCGTGCACCCCACCACGGGCGTGGTCTACGCGGCCGACTACGGCCCGGACGCGGGCTCGGACAACCCCAACCGCGGACCGGCAGGCCTGGTGGAGTGGAACGTCATCAAGTCGCCCGGCAACTACGGCTGGCCGTACTGCGTGGCGAACAACATCGCCTACAACGACTGGAACTTCGCCAACAACACCTCCGGCGCGAAGTTCAACTGCGCCGCACCGGTGAACAACTCGCCCAACAACACCGGTCTCACCACGCTGCCCGCCGCCCGTGCCGCGGACATGTGGTACGGCAACGGGGCCAACGGCAACGTGTGGCCGGAGATGGGTACCGGCGGCGAGGCGCCGATGGCGTTCCCCGCCTACCAGTACAACGCGAACAACCCGTCCACCACGAAGTTCCCGGCCTACTTCGACCAGACGCCGTTCTTCGGCGAGTGGTCGCGCAACCGGATGTGGGAGTTCCGGCTCGACTCGTCCGGAAACCTGTTGAAAATCAACAACTTCCTGTCGAACATGTCCTTCGCCTCGCCGATGGACGCGAAGTTCGGGCCGGACGGGTCGATGTACCTGCTGACCTGGGGCACCGGCTGGGACGACAACAAACCGCTGCCGGGCGCGGGTCTGTGGCGCATCGACTACACCGCCTCCGGTGAACAGAGCCCGGTCGCCCAGGCCTCCGGCACCCCGCTGTCGGGCGGCTCGCCGCTGACGGTGCGCTTCTCCAGCGCCGGATCGGCCGACCCCGGTGGTTCCGCGCTGACCTACCGCTGGGTGTTCGGCGACGGCAGCACCTCCACCGAGGCGAACCCGACGCACACCTACACCGGCCGCGGCCGGTTCACCGCCCAGCTCACCGTGACCAACGCGAAGGGCAAGACGGGCACCGCGAACGTGACCGTGACGGCGGGCAACACCGAACCGGTCGTGCGCTTCACCGGCCCAGCCGACGGCGGCATGGTCAACTTCGGTGACACCGTCCCGTACACCGTGTCGGTGACCGACGCGGAGGACGGCACGATCGACTGCTCCAGGGTGACCGTGCAGTCGAACATGGGCCACGACACGCACAAGCACCCGATCGGCTCACCGGCGACCGGCTGCACGGGAACGCTGCAGACGGGCATCGACTCCGGGCACCAGGGCCTCAACGTGCACGTCATCGGGTCCGCCGAGTACACCGACGGCGGCGCGAGCGGGGTGCCGGCGCTGACCGGCGGCGCCCAGGTCGTGTTGCAGCCCAAGCAGAAGCAGGCCGAGTTCTTCACCGGCTCGTCCGGCGTGCGGGTGGTGTCGCAGTCCGGTGCCGAGTCCGGTGCGCGGATCGGTGACATCGGCAACGGCGACTGGATCTCCTTCAACCCGGTCAACTTCACCGGCATCAACCAGGTGTCGTTCCGGGTGTCCGCGCCCTCCGGCGGTGGCGGGACCATCGAGCTGCGCTCGGGTTCCCCGACGGGCGCCCTGGTCGCGTCGGCGGCGGTGGCCAGCACCGGCGGCTGGGACAACTACGTGAACCTGCCCGCGGTGAACGTGACCGCGCCGTCCGGTTCCGTTGAGCTGTTCGCGGTGTTCCGCACGTCCTCGTCGACCAGCTTCGACCTCGACTCGATCACCTACGTCGGGCCGGGTGTCGGAACGGGCGGCGGTGGCGGTGGCGCGAAGGAGATCGTCGGCGCCTCCGGCAAGTGCGTCGACGTGAACGGCGCCAGCTCGGCCGACGGTGCCAAGGTGCAGCTGTGGACGTGCAACGGCGGCGCCAACCAGAAGTGGACGCAGAACGGCACCACGTTGCGCGCGCTGGACAAGTGCCTGGAGGTCACCGGCAACAGCCAGACCGACGGCACCGCTGTGCGGCTGTGGTCGTGCAACGGCGGGTCGGGCCAGAACTGGACCGCGCAGTCCGACGGCACGATCCGCAACGGCTCGAAGTGCCTGGACGCCAACGGGGCCGGCTCGGCGGACGGGACCCAGCTGATCATCTGGACCTGTCACGGCGGGACCAACCAGAGGTGGACCTTCCGCTAGCGGGAGGGCGGCCGGCGGCTCGCCGCCGGCCGCCCTTGTTCCCGGAGGAGGACTCGATGGTCAAAACCGTGCGGAGCCGTGCGGTCAAACCGGCCGCGCGGCCCGTTCCCGCCGCACGGCCGTTCTGGGCGGGGCTCGTGACCGCGTTCCTGCTCGGCCTGGCGGTGGCGTTCCTGGTGGGGTCGTGGACCGGCCCGGACGCGACCGAGCAGCGGATCGCGGAGCTCGAACGCGAGGAGGCCGACCGCGACGCCGCCCAGCTCGGCCCGCTGTCCGACCAGGCCCGGCAGACCCGCGACCGGCTGGCCCCGGTGCTCGCGGCGATGGCCGAGGCCCCCACCGCGGAGGCGGTGAGCGGCTGGCGGGACGTCGTGGCGGAGGTGGCCGGGACGTACGAGCAGTCGCCGTCGGCGGGCAACGGGATCAACATCGCGCGCACCGGCATGCGCACGGCGGTGCAGCAGCTGGCCGCGGCGGTGAAGACCTACGAGCTGGCGTTCGGCGGGGCCGAGGCGGACCGGCCCGCGCTGCTGGCGCTGGCGCAGGAGCAGCGGATGCTGGCGGTCCGCACGTGGTCGGTGGCGGCGGTGCAGCTCGACGTCATCAACATCGAGGCCGGGCGCGGGCACGTGCACGTGCAGCTGTCCGGCGACGGGGACACCGGCGGGCTCACGGTCGACGGTGCGCCGGAGGGGCGGTGACGGCTGACCCGGTGCGGCTGCTGGACGAGGCACGGGCGGCGGTCGAGCCGGTGCGGCGGGCGGCGGTCGACGGGCTGGGACCCGCGTTGCGACGGGTCGCCGGCTACCACATCGGGTGGTGGGACGCGGACGGCCGACCCGCGCGGGCCACGGGGAAGGCGCTGCGTCCGGCGCTGGCACTGGCGAGCGCTCGTGCGGCCGGCGGTGAGGTCTCGTCCGGGGTGGTCGCGGTGGCCACGGCGGTCGAGCTGCTGCACGACTTCTCGCTGCTGCACGACGACGTGATGGACGGCGACGAGACCCGGCGGCACCGGCCGTCGGCGTGGATGGCGTTCGGGACCACGGCCGCGATCCTCGCCGGTGACGCGTTGATCGGGCTCGCGGTGCGCCAGGTGCCGCCCGCGCTGGCCCCGGTGCTGGCCGACGTGCTGGTCGAGCTGTGCGAGGGGCAGTCGGCGGACGTGGCGGCGGAGCCGGTGTCGCCGGCGGAGTGCCTCGTCACGGCGGAACGCAAGACGGGTGCGTTGCTCGGCGCTGCCTGCCGGCTCGGTGCGGTGGCGGCCGGTGCCGACGAGACCACGGCCGAGCACTACCGCGGGTTCGGCGTGCACCTGGGTGTCGCGTTCCAGGCCGTCGACGACCTGCTCGGCATCTGGGGCGACCCCGCCAAGACCGGCAAACCGGCCCACGCCGACCTCCGCGCACGCCGCCGGTCCCTGCCCGTGGTGGCGGCGCTCGCCGAGGAGTCGCCCGCCGCCCGCCGGCTGGCGCGGTGCTACGCCGGGCAGCCGGCCGATCCCGAGGAGATCGCGCACCTCGTCGCCGAGGCGGGTGGCCGGGCCTGGACCGAGGCCGAGGCGGACCGGCGGGTGCGGCTCGCGTTCGACTGCCTGCGGCAGGCCTGCCCGACCTCCGCCGGCGCGGCGGAGCTGCGCGCGTTGGCGGGGCTCGTCGTGGCCAGGGACCGGTGAGGCCACCCGCCGCAAGCGTCAGCCCAGCTGCTGGTCCACGACGGCGGGGGACAGGACGTGGTGGATGACCATGGCCGCCGCACCGAGCACACCGGCCACCTCGCCGGCCCGTGACGGCACGATCCGCAGGTTCTCCGTGGCCAGCGGCAGCGAGCGCCGGTAGACCGCCTCCCGCACCCCGGCCAGCAGCATCTCACCGGCCGCGGCGAGGTCTCCGCCGACCACGATGAGCGAGGGGTTGACCATGCTGACGCACGCGGCGAGCACCTCGCCGATGGTGCGGCCGGCCTGCCGGATCGCCTGGCCCGCCTCGACGTTGCCCGCGCGGACCAGTGCGACCACGTCGGCGCTCGTGTGCGCCTCGACGCCCCTGGAGCGCAGCCGGGCCGCGACCGCGGAGCCGCTCGCGACGGCCTCCAGGCAGCCGGAGTTGCCGCAGCCGCAGTCGGCGCCGTCGCCGTCGGGCACCCGGATGTGGCCGAGGTCCCCCGCCGCGCCGGCCGCGCCGCGGTGCAGGACGCCGTTGCTGATGAAGCCGGAGCCGATGCCGGTCGCGACCTTAACGACGATCATGTGGTCGGTGCCGGGGAACGAGTGCGCGTGCTCGCCCAGCGCCATCAGGTTGACCTCGTTGTCCACCAGCACCGGCACGCCGAACTCGGCGCGCAGGTGGCCGGGCACGTCGAAGCCGTTCCAGGCCGGCATGATCGGCGGGTGGTTCGGGCGGCCGGACGAGTGCTCGACCGGGCCGGGCAGGCCGATGCCGACACCGGCCAGCGACACCGCGGACAGCCCCGCGTCGCGCACCATCTCCCGCCACGTCCCGGCCAGCGCCGCCAGGACGCGCTCCGGGCCGGTCGCGACGTCCAGGGCGAGGCGCCGGGAGGCCAGCAGCCCGCCCACGAGGTCGGTGACGGCGATCGTGGCGTGGCTGGCACCGACGTCGGCGGCCAGCACCGTGCGCGCGCCCGCGTTGAACGCGAACCGCCCGGCCGGACGGCCGCCGGTCGCCACCGTGATCACGCGGTCGGTGAGGAATCCCGCTCCCTGCAGGGCGTCGAGCCGGGTCCGGACCGCGGCGCGGGTCAGGCCCGTCTGGGTGGCCAGCTCGGCGCGGGTGCGTGGCACTCCGTCGAGCAGCAGCCGCAGCAGCTGTCCAGGCGATGCTGCGGGGGCCCAAGGTACGTCCGGCACCGGATCAGTGAACCAAATAGACCGAGTAATGGCGATATTCATCCCGAAGACATGTGTCCTTTGGCAGAGAAGCGCCAACTTTTGATTGACAGTCGCCAATAGTCCACTCTACGTTCGCCTCATGACTGTGACCCGCGTAACACCGGGGGTGGCGGCGTGACGGACGTCGTCCGGTTGGAGGGGATCGGCAAGGCCTTCCTGGGCGTGCCGGTGCTGCGCGGCGTCGACCTCGCACTGCGGGGCGGCGAGGTCCACGCGCTGGTGGGCGAGAACGGCGCGGGCAAGTCCACCCTGCTCAAGGTGCTGGCGGGCGTGCACCGGCCGGACACGGGCCGGGTCGTCGTGCGCGGCGAGGAGGTCTCGTTCGCCGCGCCGCGGGACGCGCAGGCGGCGGGCATCGCGATCATCCACCAGGAGCTCACGCTGCTGGAGCACCGCACGGTGGCCGAGAACGTCTTCCTGGGCCGCGAACCCGTGCGCCGCGGCCAGGTCGACCGGCGGGCGATGGAGGCGGAGACCCGGCGGCTGCTCGACTCGCTCGGCGAGGACGGGATCGACCCCGGCACCGAGGTGGCGCGGCTCTCCGTGGCGCGCAAGCAGGTCGTGGAGATCGTCAAGGCGCTGTCGGCCGACGCGACCGTCCTCGCGATGGACGAGCCGACCGCCGCGCTCGCCGACGGCGAGGTCGAGCTGCTGTACCGGCTGGTGCGCAGGCTGCGCGACCGCGGGATCGCGATCCTCTACGTGTCGCACCGGATGCGCGAGGTGTTCGACCTCAGCACCCGCATCACGGTGCTCAAGGACGGCGCGTTCGTCACCTCCGCGCCCACCGCCGAGCTGACCACCGACCAGGTCGTGCGGCACATGGTCGGCCGTCCACTCGACACGCTCTACCCCGAGCGCGCCACCGCGCCCGGCGAGGTGCGGCTGGCGCTGCGCGGCGCGGGGAACGACCGGGTGCGGGACCTGACGTTCGAGGTGCGGTCGGGCGAGGTCGTCGGCGTCGCAGGGCTGCAGGGCTCCGGCCGGTCCGCGCTCCTGCGGGCGATCTGGGGCGTCGAGCCGTTCACCACCGGGACGCTGGAGCTCGACGGGACCCCGGCCCGCGTCACCGGTCCGCGCACGGCGGTGCGCAAGGGCATCGGGTACGTCACCGAGGACCGCAAGGGCGAAGGGCTCGCGTTGCGGCAGTCGGTGCGCGACAACACCCTGCTCGTCCGCCGGGCGACCTCGCGCGGTGCGCGCGCCCGCCGCGAGACCGACCTGCGGGAGCTGCTGGCCTCGGTCGCCGTCGTCGCACGCGGCCCGCACCAGGAGGTGCGCTACCTCTCCGGCGGCAACCAGCAGAAGGTGGTGCTGGCCAGGTGGCTCGCCGTGCGGCCGCGCGTGCTGCTCGTGGACGAACCGACCCGCGGTGTCGACGTCGGCGCCAAGCAGGCGCTGTACCGGCTGCTGCGCGACCTGGCGGCCGACGGCCTCGCGATCCTGCTGGTCTCCTCCGAGCTGCCGGAGCTGATCGGGCTGAGCGACCGGGTCCTCGTGCTGCGCGAGGGCACCCTCGCGGGCGAGCTGCCCGCCGGTGCCGACGAGGAGACCGTGATGGGCCTGGCCACCGGACACCTGGTCGGAGAACCCGCGTGAGCGCCGTGGGCGTGGCGGCCGGCCGGCTGCCCGCGCGGCACCGCGCGGTCGCGTTCACCCCGGTCGTGGTCGTCTACCTGGCACTGGCGGCGTTGCTCGTCGTCGGCAGCGTGCTGGTGGCGCTCGACGGCGGCGTGCTCCTCGACCACGGCGGCGTCCTCAACATCCTGACCCGCAGCACGGTGCTCGGCCTCGTCGCGATCGGGCAGACGCTGGTGATCGTCACCGGCTCGCTCGACCTGTCCGTGGCCTACCTCGCCGGGCTGTGCTCGCTGATCGCCGCCGAGACCATGGCGGGCAGCACCGCCATGGTCGTGCCGGGCGTGCTGGCAGCGCTGGCCGTCGCCGCGGTCGTCGGGCTGGTCAACGGCCTGGTGATCACCGTGCTGAAGGCCAACGCGTTCATCGCCACGCTGGGCGTCGCGCTCGTCCTGCGCGGCTACCTGGAGCACAGCTACACCGGACCGGCCGGCAGCGTGCCGCGCGCGTTCCAGCACCTCGGCTACGACCGCATCGGCCCGGTGCCGGTGTCCGCGCTGCTGATGCTGGCGCTCGCCGCGGCGGCGTGGTGGTACCTGCGCCGCACCCGAACCGGCTACCACATGTACGCCGTCGGCGGTGACGTCGACGTGGCGCGGCTGTCCGGCGTGCGCACCGGGCGGACGATCGTCACCGCGCACGTCGTGTGCGCCGTCATGGCGGGGCTCGCCGGGGTGTTCCTGGCCTCGCGGCTGGGGTCCGGCGCACCGTACGTCGGCACCGACGCCGGGTACGACCTGGAGTCCATCGCGGCGGTCGTGCTGGGCGGTACGGCGCTGGCGGGTGGTCGCGGCGGAGTGGCCGGGACCATCGGCGGGGTGCTGATCCTGGCCACCCTGGACACGATCTTCGACGACCTCGGCGTGAACTCGTTCTTCAAGGACGTCGTCCGCGGTGTCGTGCTCGTCGTGGCTGTGGCGCTGTACGCGCGCCGCCGGCACACGGGGAGGTCGTCGTGACCCGGCTGCGGCTCGCCGACGGCACGGCACCCGTGCTGGTCGTGCTCGTGGTCCTGCTGGTGGCACTGGCGTTCGCCGGTCCCGCCTACTCCGAACCCAGCGGCTACCTCGCGCTGCTCAAGCGGGCGGCGCCGCTCGTGGTGCTCGCGGTGGGGCAGTACTTCGTGGTCGTGTCCGGCGGGTTCGACCTCTCGGTCGGCTCGCTGGTGACCGCCGAGGTGGTGATCGCGGCCCGGCTGGTGGACGGCGACGACGCCGACACCGCGTGGGTCGTCGCGCTGCTGCTCGGCTTCGGGCTGCTGGTCGGCCTGGTCAACGGGCTGGTCACGACGAAGCTGCTGGTGCCGTCGTTCATCGTGACGCTGGGGATGCTGCTGGTCCTCGACGGCGCGGTGTTCCTGTGGACCGGTGGCGCACCGCGCGGTGCGCTGTCGCCGTCGTTCCGCGTGGCCGGCCGGGGCGGTGCGGACGTGCCGCTGCTCGGGCAGGTGCCGTGGTCGGTGGTCGTCCTGCTGGTCGTGGTCGGCGCGGCGGTGTGGTTCATGCGCGGCCCGACCGGACGCCTGCTGGTCGCGGTGGGCGACAACGAGAAGGCGGTCCACCTCGCCGGTGGCCGGGTGGACCGGTTGCGGCTGCTCGCGTTCGTGCTGTCGGCGCTGCTCGCCACGGTCGCCGCGATCCTGCTCGCCGGGTTCGCCGGGGTCTCCGCCCAGGTCGGCCAGGGCCTGGAGTTCCGCGCCATCACCGCGGTGGTGCTCGGCGGGGTCCTGCTCGGCGGCGGCCGGGGTTCGGTGGTCGCCGCCGCCGCCGGTGCCGTGACGCTCGAAGCGCTCTTCTCCCTGCTGAACCTGCTCGGCGTCTCCGGTGCGCTGGAGTCCGCCGTGCAGGGCGTGATCATCATCGCCGCCGTGGCCTACGCCGCCCGCGGCACCGCGCTGCGCCGCCTGCTGCCGCACCGCAAGACCACTGTGGACAGCACGTGACCGCACCGCCGCACCACCTCTCCTGACCACACCGCCTGAGCCCCCGCCGAAGAAGCCGAGGAGCAAGCACATGCACAGGAATTGGTCCGTCGTGGCCCTGGCCGGCGCGCTGGTGGTGGCCGGGTGCTCCAGCGACCTGCCCGCCACCTCGGGCGCCGACGGCACCTCCGGACCGGCGAAGGCCACCGCGAAGTCGGAGTTCTACGACCAGGCGGAGCTCGCGCGCCAGCTGCGGTTCCGCACCGCGAAGGCGACCGGGCTCGACGGCCAGGACGGCACGGCGGGGCCCTGGGAGCAGGCGCTCGATCCGGAGCTGACCGACACGGCCAAGTACGCCAAGCCCGGTGGCGGCTACCACCTCTGCTTCTCCAACGCCTCGGTGGACAACCCGTGGCGGCAGGTCGGGTTCAAGACCATGCAGCAGGAGGTGAAGCTGCACCCGGAGATCACCAAGTTCACCGTCCTGGACGCCGAGGCCAAGGACGACAAGCAGATCAGCGACATCCAGTCGCTCGCCTCCCAGGGGTGCAGCGCGCTGGTCGTCTCGCCCAACACCACCGCCACGCTCACCCCGGCGGTCGAGGCCGCGTGCGCGACCGGCGTCCCGGTGATCGTGTTCGACCGCGGCGTGAAGACGAGCTGCCCGGTCACGTTCATCCACCCGATCGGCGGGTTCGCCTTCGGTGCCGACGGCGCCGAGTTCCTCAAGGAGAAGGTGGCGCCCGGAGGCAAGGTCCTCGCCCTGCGCATCCTGCCCGGTGTCGACGTGCTGGAGCAGCGCTGGGCCGCGGCCGACGAGGTGTTCGCGGGCAGTCAGGTGAAGGTCGTGGGTGTCGAGTTCACCGACGGCGACGCCGCCAAGACCAAGAGCATCGTCAACGAGTACATCCAGCGCGAGGGCAAGATCGACGGCGTCTGGATGGACGCCGGTGCCACCGCAGTGGCCGCGGTCGAGGCGTTCCAGGACGCCGGGGTGGCCATCCCGCCGTTCGTGGGCGAGGACCAGCAGGACTTCCTGCGCATCTGGGCCGACGAGAAGATGACCGCGGTCGCCCCCACCTACCCGACCTACCAGTGGCGCACGCCGGTGATCGCCGCGTTGCGCGTGCTCGGCGGCAAGCAGGTGCCGCGCGAGTGGGTGCTGCCGCAGCCCAAGGTCACCCAGGACACGCTGAAGGACTTCATCAAGCAGGACATGCCGCCGCTGCACTACGCGATGTGCGGCTGCGAGCAGATGCCCGGCTACCCCGCGCCGTGGAAGTGACCCGGTGATGAAGGCGTACGTGGAGCTGGTGCGCGCACCGGCGGCGCTCACCGTGCTGGGGGACACCCTGGTCGGCGCGCGGAAACCGTTGCGGGGCAGGGGACTGCTGCTGCCGCTGGCATCGGTGTCGCTGTACTGGGCGGGCATGGCGCTCAACGACTGGGCCGACCGGGACCTGGACGCGGCCGAACGGCCGGAGCGCCCGATCCCGTCCGGCCGGGTCGCACCGGACGCGGCACTGGCCACGGCGGCGGGCCTGACCGCGCTCGGCGTCGGGCTCGCCGCGGCCGCCGGGCGCAACGCACTGCCGCTCGCCGCCGCCGTGTGGGCCTACGACACCGCGTTGAAGGCCACGCCCGTCGGGCCGTTCGCGATGGCCGCGTGCCGTGCGCTGGACGTCCTGCTGGGCGGCCGGGCCGTGCTGCCCGCGGGCCTGATGGCCGCGCACACCCTGGGCGTCACGGCGTTGTCGCGTGGCGAGGTGCACGGCACGTCGCCCGCCACGGCGAAGGCGGTGCTGGCGGGCACGGTCCTCACCGCCGTCGCCGCGGCCGTGTCGTCCCGGCGCATCTCCGGGATCGCGGGGGCGCTGGGCTACGCGGTCACGGTCGGGCGCGCGCAGTGGAACGTGGTCCAGGACCCGAGCGCGCGGAACGTCCGCACCGCCACGAAGGAAGGCATCCACGGCATGGTGCTGCTGCAGTCCGCGCTCGCCGAGCACGGTGCCGCACTGCCGGTCGTGCTGCCGCTGGCGCAGGCGCTGAGCAGGAAGGTGAGCCCGACATGACGTTCCACCTGGGCTACGGCACCAACGGTTTCAGCAACCACCGCCTCGGCGACGCGCTCGCCGTGATCGCCGACCTCGGCTACACCGCCGTGGCGCTGACCCTCGACCACCACCACCTCGACCCGTTCGCCGACGACGTCGCCCGGCAGACCGACCGGCTCGCCGCCCGCCTGCACGAGCTGGGCCTGCGGGCCGTGGTGGAGACCGGCGCGCGGTACCTGCTCGACCCGCGTCGCAAGCACCACCCGACCCTGGTCAGCTCCGACCAGGACCGCCGGGTCGACTTCCTGGTGCGCGCCAAGCGGATCGCGGCCGACCTCGGCGCGGACTGCGTGTCGTTCTGGTCGGGCATCGGCTCGCCGGACGACTGGGACCACCTGCGCTCGGGGGTGGCCGCCGTGCTGGAGAACGGCCCGTCCGTCCCCATCGGACTCGAACCTGAACCGGGCATGGTCGTGCAGTGGCTGGAGCAGGCGCTGCGGCTGCGCACCGAGCTCGGCGACCCCGAACAGCTGCGGATCACCCTCGACGTCGGGCACTGCGTCGCCGTCGAGCCGCAGGACGCGGCCGCGTGCATCCGGCAGGCCGGTGAGCTGCTGGTCAACGTGCAGCTCGACGACATGCTGCCGGGCGTGCACGAGCACCTGGAGTTCGGTGACGGGCACCTGGACCTGCCCGCCACCCTCGCCGCGCTGACCGACATCGGGTACACCGGTGTCGCCGCGGTCGAGCTGCCCCGGCACAGCCACGCGGCACCGGACGTGGCGGCACGGGCGCTGCGGGCGTTGCGCGCGGCCCGGTGGCTGGCCGACGCCGAACGGGCGGTGCGGACCGACCCGAACGCGATCGACACCCTGTTCCCGGCCGTGGGCAGAGCGGTCGGAACGGGTGAGGACGCCGCCAGGGTCCGGCTGCTCACCGCGTTCGCCGACGCGACCGGCGACCCGGTCGACGGCCTCACCCGGCTCTACCGGTACGGCACCTCCGCGGAACGGCGCGGCGTCCTGCGCGGCCTCGCCGAGCTGGGCGACCGGGCTCCCGCCGCCGGTGTCGCGCTGGTCGAGGACGCGTTGCGCAGCAACGAGACCGGCCTCGTGGCGGCGGCGCTCGGCCCGTTCGCCACCCGGCACCTGAGCCGGCACGCGTGGCGCCACGGCGTGCTCAAGTGCCTGTTCATGGGCATCCCGCTGACCGCGGTCGACGGCCTGGACCGGCACTCGGACCCGGAGCTGCTGCGCATGGTGGCCGCGTTCGCGGAGGAACGCCGTGCCGCCGGCCGTCCCGTGCCCGCCGACGCCCTCGCCCTGCTCGGAAAGGCTTCGTGATGCGCATCTTCGACCCGCACATCCACATGACGTCCCGCACGACCGACGACTACGAGGCCATGCGCGACGCCGGGGTGGAGGCGCTCGTCGAGCCCGCGTTCTGGCTCGGGCAGCCGCGCACGAGCGTCGGGTCGTTCGTCGACTACTTCGACGCCCTGCTCGGGTGGGAACGCTTCCGCGCCGCCCAGTTCGGCATCGCCCACCACTGCGCGCTCGCGCTGAACCCCAAGGAGGCCAACGACCCGCGCTGCGCCGAGGTGCTCGACGTGCTGCCGCGCTACCTCGCCAAGGACGGCGTGGTCGCGGTCGGCGAGGTCGGCTACGACTCGATGACGCCCGAGGAGGACGACGCGTTCGCCCGCCAGCTGGAACTGGCGCAGCGGCACGACCTCCCGGTCCTCGTGCACACCCCGCACCGCGACAAGCAGGCCGGTACCCGGCGCACGCTCGACGTCGTCCGCGAGTCCGGGCTGGCACCGGAACGGGTGCTGGTCGACCACCTCAACGAGACCACCGTGCGGATGGTCGCGGACGCGGGCTGCTGGATGGGGTTCTCCGTCTACCCGGACACCAAGATGGACGAGAAGCGGACGGTCGCGCTGCTCACCGAGCACGGCACGGACCGGATGCTGGTCAACTCCGCCGCCGACTGGGGCCGCTCCGACCCGTTGAAGACGTACAAGACCGGGCAGGCCATGCTGGACGCCGGGTTCTCCGCCGACGACGTCGAGAAGGTGTTGTGGCACAACCCGGTCGAGTTCTACGGCCAGAGCGGTCGGCTCGCGCTCGACCCGGTGACGGCGGGTGCGGTCGACGCGGCCACCGGCAGCTCGGTGCTGCGGGGTGAGCGGTGATCGCCTACTGCACCAACGTCCACCCGGCACCCGACCTGCCCGGCGTCCTCGCCCAGCTCGACCGGCACGCCGTGCGCGTGCGGGAGGCGCTGGGCGCGGACACGCTCCCGCTGGGGCTGTGGCTGCCCGCACCGGTCGCCCACGGCCTCGCCGAGGACGTGTCCGCGCGGCGGGCGTTCGGGGCGGAGCTGGCGGCGCGCGGCCTGACGGTGTCGACGCTGAACGCGTTCCCGTACGGCGACTTCCACGAGGAGGTCGTCAAGCACAAGGTGTACTTCCCTACGTGGACCGATCCGCGACGGCTCGAGTACACGAAGGACTGCGCGACCGTACTGGCCGACCTGCTGCCCGACTCCGCCTCGTACGGCAGCATCTCCACCCTGCCGCTGGCGTGGCGGGAGCCGTGGACGTTGATGGACGACGGCGCCGCGACGGCCGCGCTCGCCGAGCTCACCCGGTTCCTGCGCGAACTGCCCGGCCGGCCGGTCAAGCTCGCCGTCGAACCGGAACCGGGCTGCGTGCTCGACACCGTCGCCGACGCGGTCGGCTGGCTCGCCGGCCGGGCCGACCCCGAGCTCGTCGGGCTGTGCCTGGACACCTGCCACCTCGCGGTGTCGTTCGCCGACCCGGTGGCGGCGGTCGAGTCGATCCGGCGGGCGGGGCTGTCGATCGTCAAGGTGCAGGCGTCGGCGGCGCTCGAAGTCGCGGAACCCGGCACCGAGGAGGGCAGGCTGGCGGTCGCGGCCTACGGCGAACCCCGGTACCTGCACCAGGTCCGGGAGAACGCGCCGGGCGGCGTGCTGGCCGCGGACGACCTGCCGGAGGCGTTTCACACCCTGCCCGCCGAGCACCCGTGGCGGGTGCACTTCCACGTGCCGCTGCACGCCGTGCCACCCGCACCGCTCACGTCCACCACCGACGTGCTCGTGGCCGCGGTCGCCGCGGTGGACCCCGGTACCCACGTCGAGGTCGAGACCTACACCTGGACGGTGCTGCCGGGGGCGGGCGACCTGGCCGACGGCATCGCGGCGGAGCTGCGGTGGGCGCACCAGCACCTGGCGGCGGGGGTGGCGGCGTGAAACCACTGGTGGTGCTGAACGTCGTCGGCATGACCCCGGCGCTGCTGGCCCACATGCCGAACCTGGCGCGGCTGGGCTGGCAGGCGGAGCTGGGCACGGTGCTGCCGGCCGTGACGTGCAGCGCGCAGGCCACGCTGCTCACCGGCCTCACCCCGGCACGGCACGGGATCGTCGGCAACGGCTGGTACTTCCGCGACCTCGGCGAGGTCCACCTGTGGCGCCAGCACAACCGGCTCGTCGGCGGCGAGAAGCTGTGGGAGACCGCCCGCCGCGCCCACCCCGGTTACACCGCCGCCAACATCTGCTGGTGGTACGCGATGGGCGCGTCCACCGACATCACCGTCACGCCCCGGCCGATCTACCACGCGGACGGCCGCAAGTCGCCGGACTGCTACGTCCGCCCACCCGGCCTGCACGACGAGCTGGTGGGTGCACTGGGGGAGTTCCCGCTGTTCCAGTACTGGGGTCCCACGGCGGCGCTGGCGTCCAGCGAGTGGATCATCGGCGCTGCCAGGAAGGTGTTCACCGAGCAGCGGCCCGACCTGCTGCTGGTCTACGTGCCGCACCTGGACTACGACCTCCAGCGGTTCGGCCCGTCGTCCCCGCAGGCGGTGAAGGCGGCGGCGGACGTGGACCGCGCGCTGGCGCCGTTGCTGGCCGATGTCGCGGACGCCACCGTGGTCGCGTTGTCGGAGTACGGCATCACGGACGCGCGCCGGCCGGTGGACGTCAACCGCGCACTGCGCGCCGCCGGTCTGCTGGAGGTCCACACGCAGGCCGGGATGGAGTACCTGGACCCGTGGACGTCCCGGGCGTTCGCGGTGGCCGACCACCAGGTCGCGCACGTGTACGTCGCCGACCCGGCCGACGTGCCGCGCACCAGGGCGGTGCTCGCCGAACTGCCCGGCGTCGACGTGCTGTACGACCGCGAGGGGCAGGCGGCCGTCGGACTGGACCACGAACGGTCCGGTGAGCTGGTCGCGGTCGCCGAGCCGGACGCGTGGTTCACCTACTACTACTGGACCGACGACAACCGTGCGCCGGACTTCGCCCGTGGCGTGGACATCCACCGCAAGCCCGGCTACGACCCGGCGGAACTCTTCTTCGACCCGGCCGACCCGCTCGCGAAGGCCAGGGCGGGGCTCAACCTGGCCCGCAAGAAGCTCGGCCTGCGGTACGCGATGAACGTCGTGCCGCTGGACCCGTCGTGCGTGCGCGGCACGCACGGCAGATCGCCCGACCGCGCGGCCGACGGCCCGGTGCTGCTCTGCTCGGACCCGGCGGTGCCGCCGTCGGTCGAGCGCACCGGGCGCGTCGCCGCGACCGAAGTACGGAACCTGTTGCTAGCGCTGCAGGGCATGCCCGCAGAGGAGTTCAGCCGATGACCAGACCGCTCACGTCACGCCCCACCCGGCGGGAAAGCCACCTGGCGGCGGTCCCCGCGGTGCGCCAGGACCACACCGTGGCCGTCGGCAAGGAACCCACGGCCGCCACCCGCCGCCTGCTGCGGCTCATGGGCACCGGCGCCACCGACCGGGCGATCGCCCGCGAGCTCGACGTCAGCCTGCGCACCCTGCACCGGCGGATCGCGCGGCTGCAGTCGTTGCTCGGCGTGCAGTCCCGGTTCCAGCTCGGCGTGCTCGCCGCGGAGCTGGAGTGGCTCGTGGTGTCCCCGCCTCGGCAGGCCGTGGGCGAGTGAGAACGGGCCCGCCGGCCGCTGTGGGACGCGGCAGCGGCAGGCGGGCCTCCCTCCTGCTCGCCACGCAGATGCCGGAGAGGTGCGGAGCGAGGGGGTCAGCGGCGGTTGGCCACCGCCTCCTGCAGCAACGCCAGGGCCTGCTTCGCCACCACGTTGAACATGCCCATCGTCGTGTCACGCGTGCCGAGCACGACCAGCAACGTGTCGGCGTCGACGCCGAACACCCCGGCCTGACCGGAGTCGCCCTCGAAGAACACCGCCCGCGGGCTGCCGACACCGGCCTGCGCGGTGAACTGGTTCGCGAGACCCGCCGCCGCCGCGGCCATCGCCGCCACGCCGTCGTCCTGGACGCCGCGGGTGACGGCGCACAGCACCAGGCCGTCCCTGGTGGCGACCAGCACACCGTTGATCGCGACGGAGTCGATCGACCCGTGGACCTCCGCCAGCGCCTCGGTCATGACCTTCGCGTCGGTGCCCGGCAGGGGAGTGGTGACCGGGCCGTGGCTCGGTGTCGTCGCTCCGCGCCGGCGCGTCGGCAGGGCTTCCGGGGACGACGACGGGTGGATGAACATCTCGTTCACACCGTGAGGTCGGCTTCGATGGCCCTCAGGCTGTGCCTGGCGAGGGCCAGGTTGGCCCGCTCCCGGTCCAGCACGAGGTACAGGAAGAGCATCGACGAGCCCCGCTTGCCCGGGGAGAGCAGCCGGATCAGGTGGTACTGGCGCTGCAGGGTGATCAGGATGTCCTCGATCTCGTCGTTCAGCTTGAGCGCCGAGATGACCCGCTGCTTGGACCGCACGACCTCGGTGTTCCCGGCCGCCGCCACCTCCAGGTCGAGCCAGTCGCCACCGCCGATCGACCCCAGCGACATCCCGCTGTCGTAGTCGACGAGCGCGGCCCCCACCGCGCCGGTGATGGTCATGGCTTCTTTCAGCGCGGTATCGATGTTCATCCCGGCGATTTCCCCTCGTGCGCGAACGGTCACACGCGGCGACATCTCCCGTGGGCCGCGTGGTGGATCACCTTACGTCGCACCGGGTCGCCGGGCCATGGCCGTTTGGAGCAACGTGTGGACGGTCCGTGCTCCTATGAGGACCGCGCCCAGGACGGCCCAGATCGTCGTCTGAACCCAAACGTTCTGCGGGAGCGGTGCTAAACGTCCTGTGTGGACTTTAGCTGCCGAACGGGGTGTGGCGGTGTTCTGTCATCCCCCTGCCGCCGTCTTGACGCTCGTCCGAAACCGCTGCTCTCATGGGCCGATGAGACCTTGGAAAGCGCTTACCACATTACGCCTGTTGACCTCCGTCCTCCTCGTGGCCGGGCTGCTGACCGCGGGCACGACCGCCGCGCAGGCGTCCACCGCCGGGTTCCGGGGCGTCAACTGGGCCGACCAGCGCGACAACTTCGTCAACGGCGTGCTCTACCCCTCGGGGCTCAGCGCCTCGGACACCTACTCCTCGGCCGCCACCGTCGCCGACCGCGTCGTCGGCGGGCTCTACGCCGTCACCGGCGCGAACACCGTGCGGTTGCCGGTGAACGAGCCGACGGTGTCGACCTACTGGGGCACCTACACCGGTGCGATCGACACGGCGCTCACCAAGGGCAACGTGATCCTCGCGTACTGGGCGCACACCGGTGGCCGGCCGCAGAACCAGGCGGCGTTCCAGCAGATGTGGGACCGGGTGGTCGCCAAGTACGGCTCGCACCCCAACGCCTACTTCGAGGTCATCAACGAACCGCACGGGTACAGCACGGGCGACCTCAACAACATGTACAACGACTGGCTGAACAGGTACTCGTCCGTCCCGCGCGGCCGGGTCGTCCTCGACGGCGCCGGCCTCGCCCAGAACGTCCCCGCGGTCGGCGGCGACAGCCGGCTCAACGGCACCCTGCTCGCCGTGCACGACTACTCGTTCTTCGCCGGCTTCGAGAGCGAGACCGAGTGGGCCGACCACATCGGCAGCTACATCGGCGCCTACGCGAGCCGCACCATCGCCACCGAGTGGGGCGCCGCGATGGGCCCCGGCACCAAGAACGGCGTGTACTTCGACGCGGTTGACTACAGCGTCCCCAGCGGTTCCTACATGGCCGACTACGTCCGCGGTGTCGCCGCGAAGCTGCGCAGCCTCGGCATGGGCAGCGTCTACTGGCCCGGTCTGCGCGACGGCGACTGGTACAGCATGACCACCCGCAGCGGCACCGGCCAGAACACCGCGCTGACGCTGACGAACCCGTCCGGCCTCCAGCAGCTGCGGCACTCCTGGGGCCTCGGCGACAACGGCTCCACCACCGTCGAGATCCGCAACGTCGCGACCGGCTGGTACGTCGACGGCCTCGGCCGCAGCACCGACGCCGCGGCCGGTCAGGGCACCGGCGGCACCAGCGCCAGCCAGCGCTGGGTGGTCGAGAACACCGGTTCGTTCGTGCGCTTCCGCAACACCGTGACCGGCCTGTACCTCGACGGCGCCGGCCGCACCGGCAACGGTTCCGACACCGGCCAGCGCGCGAGCAGCACCGCCACGAGCCAGCAGTGGGCCGTGGTGACCGGCAAGGCCAGGGGCAACGACGTCCGCATCCGCAACCGCGCCACGGGGCTCTACCTCGACGGCATGGGACGCACGGCGACGGCGGCGAACCTCGGCCAGTGGAGCGACAGCAACAGCACGAACCAGCAGTGGCGGATCCTCCCGGCGGGCTGAGCCGGTCGCCGCGGAATTCGCCTCGGGCCGATTCCTTGACGGTGGGGAAGGTGGCGTGGTCACCTTTCCCACGTGTATCGAAGCGCTTCGATTTCGGATTCGGCGCTGTGGTTTCGCACGCCGGCAGCGGTGTGGGAGGAAGCCCTGCCGCTGGGCACGGGCCGGCTGGGCGCTATGGCGTTCGGCGGTGTGCGCACGGAGCTGTTCCAGCTGAACGACGACCGGTTGTGGACCGGTGGGCCGGTCGCCGCGGTGGCGGGTGATCCGGCGGTGGTGGAACGGGCCCGGCGGCTCGCGCTGGCGGGGGATGCCGCCGGGGCGGAGGAACTGCTCAAGGCGGTGCAGGGCCCGGACACGGCCCGGTACCTGCCGCTCGCGAACCTGCGGTTGGAGCTGCGGGTCGGGGACGCTGCCGTGGAGGACGCGGCGGCGGAGGGGTACGAGCGGCGGCTGGACCTCGCGACCGGGGTCTACTCGGTGCGCTGCCGGGCCGGTGGCGCCGGGGTGGTGCGGGAGGCGGTGTGCCACCCCGGGTTGCACGTGCTGGCGTGGCGGGTGCGGGTGGACCGGCCGGTCGAGGTCGGGGTGCGGCTCGACAGCGCGCTGGCCGCGGAGGAGTTCGCGGACGGGGACGTGGTGGGGCTCGCCGGTGCGGTGGGCATGGCCTACGCCGCCGCAGTCCTCGTCGACCGGACCGACCACGCTGACCGGACCGACCGCGCTGACCGGACCGACCACGACGGCCCGCACATCGTCACCGTCTACGTGGCCACCGAAGCCGGCCACCGCGGCCCCGCCGCCGACCCCGAACGCGACCCCGCCGTGTGCGCCCGGCTCGCCACCGACCGCGTGCGGCGGGCCCGTGCGCTCGGCTGGTCCCGGTTGCGCGAGGAAGCCGTTGCCGCGCACCGGGAGCTGTTCGACCGGGCCGATCTCGACCTCGGGCCTGCGCCGGACCTGCCCACCGACGAACGGATCGCGGCGCCCGACCCCGCGCTGGCCGCGCTGCTGTTCCGGTTCGGCCGGTACCTGCTGATCACGAGCTCACGGCCGGGCACGCTGCCCGCCAACCTCCAGGGCGTCTGGAACCCGCACGTCGACCCGCCGTGGCGCGGCAACTACACGCTCAACATCAACCTGCAGATGAACTACTGGCCCGCCGAGGTCACCGGTCTGCCCGAGTGCCACGAGCCGTTGCTGGAGTTCGTCGAAAGGCTTGCCGCCCGGGGCGAACAGGTCGCACGTGAGCTGTACGGCCTGCCCGGCTGGACGGCGCACCACAACAGCGATCCGTGGTGCCCCGCCACGCCGGTCGGTGCGGGCGCGGGGGACCCGGCGTGGGCGAACTGGCCGTTGGCCGGGGCGTGGCTCGCGCTGCACCTGTGTGAGCACTACGAGTTCGGCGGGGACAAGGGTTGGTTGCGCGAGCGGGCGTGGCCGGTGGTGCGCGGGGCCGCCGAGTTCTGCGCCGGCTGGCTCGTCGAGCACGACGGCGGGCTCACCACCGCGCCGTCGACGTCGCCGGAGAACCACTACCTCGACAGCGCCGGCCGTCCGGTCGCGGTGGGTGTCGGGTCCACAATGGACCTCACGCTCACCGGTGAGCTCCTCGCCCGTCTCGTCGAGGCCGCCGAGGTGCTCGGAGTCGAGGACGAGATCGTGCGACGGTCGAGGGAGCTCCTGCCACGGCTGCCTTCCCCGCCGATCGGCAGCCGCGGGCAGCTGCTGGAGTGGGCCACCGAGCTGCCGGACGCCGAACCGGGTCACCGGCACGTGTCGCACCTCGTCGGCCTGTACCCCGGCAACCGGATCGACCCGCACCGCACACCGGAGCTCGCGGCGGCGGCACGAGAGGCGTTGCTGGAACGCGGTGACGCGGGCACGGGGTGGTCGCTCGCCTGGAAGACGGCGCTGTGGGCCCGGCTCGGCGACGGTGACCGCGCCGGGGAGCTGCTGGCGCTCTTCCTCACCGACGTCACCGCGGAGGGCGCGCACGGCGGTGGTGTCTACCGCAACCTGTTCTGCGCCCACCCGCCGTTCCAGATCGACGGCAACCTCGGCATCACGGCCGCGATCGCCGAGATGCTGCTGCAGAGCCACACCGGCGAGCTGCGCGTGCTGCCCGCACTGCCACCGGCCTGGCGGCGCGGCTCGGTGCGCGGGCTGCGGGCCCGCGGCGGGCTCACCGTCGACATCGCCTGGGACGACGGGGAGCTGACCGGCGTGGTCGTGCGCGGTGGTGGGGCGCGGACGGTCGCGGTGCGGTACCGCGACCGCCTCTTCCACCTGGACGTGACCTGATCACACCACCGTGCAGGCGAACCCGTTGAGGCTGAACGCACGCGGCGCGGTGTTGGTGCTGCCACCGCTGGCGGTGAACCCGGCCGGCACCGTCCCGCCGCGCGGGATCGCCTGGTTGTAGGACACGGCGGTCGCGGACACGTCGGCGCCCGTCTGCCGGTGCGTCGCGTTCCACATCTCCGTCACCGTCTGGCCGTTGGCGAACTTCCACCGCAACGTCCAGCCGGTGACGTCGGTCGTGCCGGTGTTGCGGATGGTGACGTCGGTGCGGAACCCGCCGGGCCACGAGTTCGTGACGCGGTACTCGACCGAGCAGCCGGTCACCGGCTGCGGCGCGGCCGGCGTGGTCGTGGCCGGCGTCGGGACGACCGGGTCTGGGGCCGGCGGCGGGACCGGGGTGCTCGGCCGGACGCACGGCGGCCCCCACCGGCCGAGGCCCTTCGCCGACGCGGACGCCTCGGCCTCGCGCAGCACGCGGTCGTCGCCCGCCTCGCTGCGCACCATGCCGAGCTCGACGGCCAGCACCGCGTAGTCCGTGCCGTCGGCCAGCCGCAGCGACCCGGTCGACGTCGACTCGACCGGCTTCTCCAGCAGCACCGTCCGCGCGAACGCCGTGGCGGCGTCCGACCAGCACGCGTCGGGCTCGGCCAGGCCCTCGACCTCGACCTGCTCGCCGTCGGAGAGCTGCACGGTCCGCACGTCCAGGACCCGTTGCACGGTCGTGGTCAGCGCCTCCTTGCGCGGCGGCTCGATGGTGGGGACCTCGGCCTGCACCGGCTGGGCCGGTGGTGCCGGCGGCTCGTCGTCGCCGCAGGCGCTCGCCGCGCCGGCGACCAGGACGGCCACGACCAACAGCGATGCGACGGGTCTTGTCCTGACGGCGCCCAGTAGTTTTCTCATCGTCCCTCTGCGGCAAGGAGCCGTCGGCGCTCGTACCACAACCGGTTCGGCCGAACGGCTGATCTCGTCACGGCAGGCTACGTCGCACGTCCAAGGCGCGGAAGAACTTTCACGTAATTGGAATGCGCGTTGTCGTTCGACGCATTCGAGTCGAATCGCGTCGAACGCGGACGGGAAATCGTTGTCAGAGAACGGCGGTGCTGCCGCGGTCGGTGAGCCGGGGTTGCAGCAGCCGCACCTCCGGCGCGTGGTCGTGCGCGAGGCGGGTCATCACCATCTCGACCGCGATGGCGCCCAGCTCCTGCGCGGGCACGGAGATCGACGTGAGCGGCACGGGCAGGTCCTGCGCGAGGTCGTCAGGGCACAGCGTGATCACCGACAGGTCGCCGGGCACGTCCAGCGAGCGGCGCCGCAGCTCGAGCAGCAGCTGGCCGAGGACCGCCTCGTTGTGCACGACCAGGCCGGTGGTGCCGCGGTCGGGGTGCAGCACCTCGTCCAGGCAGGCCGCGACCGAGTCGTAGCCGGGAGCGCAGGAGTGCACCGACGCGGGCAGGGCACGCCTGGTGGTCTCGCTCTGGAACCCGGCCAGCAGCCGGGCGGCGTAGCTGGTGCCGCGCTCGTAGACCGACGGGTGCGAGCCGATCAACGCGATCGACCGGTGGCCGCGGTCGGCCAGGTGCGCCGCCATCTGCCTGCCCGCGCTGGTGAAGTCGAGGTCGACGCAGCTCAGGCCGCTGTGGTCGTCGGGCATGCCGATCAGCACCACCGGGGCGTCGACCGCGCGCAGCTCGGGCACCCGCGGGTCCGCGCTCTCGACGTCCATCATGATGATCGCGTCCGCCATGGACCGCGCCGTGACCCGGTGGGCCTCGCCGGGACCCGCCTCCTTGGTCAGCAGCAGCACGTCGTAGTCGTGGCCGCGGGCGGACGCCACGATCGACGACACGAACTGCATGATCACCGGCATGTTCTGGTCCGACCGCAGCGGGACGACCAGGCCGAGCACCTGCGAGCGGTTCGACGCGAGTGCGCGCGCACCGGCGTTCGGGTGGTAGCCCAGCGCCACGATGCTCTGCTCGACGCGGCGCTTGGTCTCCTCCGAGATGCTCCGCTTCCCGCTGAGCACGTACGACACCGTGCTCATCGAGACGCCGGCGTGGCGGGCGACCTCTTTGATGGTGATCATGCCCGCCCTTCGGGTTCGCCACGAGTGGTGGCGATCATCGTAGTGCGCGCGGAACGGCGTCGCGCAGACGTCCGGCGGCTCCGGCGCGGCCCTCGCGGCACCACCCGGCGGTCGAACAGCGGTGGGCATTCGTCGAAATCGTCGAACGGAAGTCGTTCTCTTGACGCCCGCGTTTCGACTGTGTCACGGTACTGAACCACGTTCGAAGCGCTTCGATTTGCGGAGGTGTCGACGTGGTCACCATTGTTGACGTGGCGAGGCACGCGGGAGTCGCGCCCAGCACCGTTTCCTACGTGCTCACCGGCAACCGCCCGGTCTCGGCCGACACGAGGGTCCGGGTGCGGGAGAGCATCCAGCTGCTGGGCTACCACCCGCACGCGGGCGCACGGGCGTTGGCGAGCAGCCGCTCGAACGTGATCGGCCTGGTCCTGCCGCTGCGCGAGGGCGTGCAGCTGCCGGTGGTCATGCGCTTCGTCACCTCCGTCGTCACCGCCGCCCGCCAGCACGACATGGACGTGCTGCTGGTGACCGCCGACCAGGGCGCCGCGGGACTGCGGCGGCTGGCGAACGGCGCCAGGGTCGACGGGTGCGTGGTGATGGACGTCGGCCTGGACGACGAGCGCCTCCCGGTGCTGCGCGAGCTGGGCCGCCCGGCCGTCCTGCTCGGGCACCCGGCCGCGGTCAAGGGCTTGACCTGCGTCGACCTGGACTTCGAGGCGGCGGGCGCGCGGTGCGTCGACCACCTCGCCGAGCTTGGTCATCGCAGCATCGGGTTCCTCGGCGCGCCGAGCGTGGTCTACGCGCGCAACAACGGCTTCGCCCAGCGAACGCTGGCGGGGTTCAGCTCCGCGGCGATGCGGCGCGGTGTCGCGTCGACCGCGTTGCCCGCCGAACCGCGGTACGACTCGGTGCACGCCGTCGTGGGCACGCTGCTGCGGGAGCTGCCGCGGATGACGGCGCTGGTCGTGCACAACGAGGCCGTGCTCGGCTGGGTGCTGGAGTGCCTGCGCGCCGAGGGCAGGCGGGTGCCCGACGACGTGGCCGTGGTGGCGATCTGCCCCGACGAGCTCGCCGAACGGCTGCGGCTCACCTCGGTCCAGCTGCCGGCCGAGGCGCTGGGGCGGCGGGCCGTCGAGCTGCTGGTCACCAAGCTGAACGGCCAGCAGGCGCCGCCGCTGACGCTGCTGCCGCCGAACCTGTCCGTGCGCACCGGCCCGCAGCGCCCGAGCTGATTCGCAGATGGTTTCGCCGCAAATGCGTCGAACGATTTCGCGCGGTTGTATTCGAGCTGTTCGATGTTAGCTTCGTGGTGAACCGCTTCGACGCCGGCGGTGCGGATTCCGTTCAACGCAGCACGGAAGGAATCGGACATGTACGGGAAAGCGCGTTATCTGGTTCTCGCGGTCGTCGCCGCTCTGACGGTGTCGCTGGGCGCCGGCACCGCACTCGCCGCGACCTGGAGCTCGACCGACCGGTGGGGCACCTGGTCGAACGGCGGGTACACGGTCCGCAACAACGTGTGGGGCAACGGGTACGGCCCGCAGACCGTCTGGGCCAACTCCTACAGCAACTGGGGCGTGTGGTCGAACCAGCCCAACACCGGTGGCGTGAAGTCGTACCCGCACTCGGAGAAGATGGTGAACCGCAGGCTCAGCTCGCTGGGCAGCCTGCGCAGCAGCTTCAACGTCAGCTACCCGAACGCCGGCTCGTACACCACCGCGTACGACATCTGGGCGAACAACAACGCCTACGAGATCATGCTGTGGATGAACAAGGTCGGCAACGTCGGCCCGATCGGCTCGTGGCAGGCCTCGGCCACCGTGGGCGGTCACAGCTGGAACGTCTACCGCGGTTCCAACGGCCACAACGAGGTGTTCTCGTTCGTCCGCACGTCCAACACCGGTGCCGGGACCGTGGACGTCAAGGCGGTCATGGACTGGATCCGCGGCCGCGGCTGGTTCGGTGACGTGACGGTGGGTGCCGTGCAGTTCGGCTACGAGATCACCTCGTCCAGCGGTGGCCTCAACTTCGCCACCAACAGCTACTCGGTGTCCGTGGGCTGACCGCCCGGAAACGCGTGGCCCACCGGTGTTCCCGGTGGGCCACGCGGAGTTCGTGCGGAGAACGGGCTCACCCGGCGTCGGGCACCAGCCCGCGCTCGTGCAGCCACTCCAGCTGGACCGCGGCGTTGGAGCCGTACCCGCCGCCGTGGTCGGCGAACTGCCACACCGTCATCGTCTTGTCCGCACCGGCGTAGCGGTTGAACGCCGCGTACACGGTGGACGGTGGGCAGACCGGGTCCATCAGCGCGACGCTGAACAACGCGGGCGCGGTGGCGCGCCGGGCGAAGTGGGCACCGTCGAAGTAGGACAGCGTCGCGAACGCCGGGTCGACGCGGTGCCGGCTGTGCAGGCGCAGGTACTCGGCCACCTCCGGGTACGGGCCGTCGGCGGTGATGTCCACCGCGCGCCGGAAGTGGCACAGGAACGGCACGTCCGGCAGCGCCGCCGCCACCCGGTCGCCCAGCAGCCCGGCCACCGCGATCGTCAGCCCACCGCCCTGGCTGCCGCCCGCGACGACCACCCGGCCGGGGTCCACCCCCGGCAGGTGCGGCAGCGCGTCCACGGCGCGGGCGCAGTCGGTCATCAGCCGCCGGTAGTAGTGGTCGTCGGGGGAGTCGATGCCGCGGGTCAGGAAACCCTTGACCCACTGAGTTCCGCCGCTCGCGTGGCGGTCAGGGGTGTCGTGGCCCTGGCCGCGGCTGTCCACGACGAGCTGGGCGCAGCCGGCGGCGGAGAACAGCAGGTGGTCGGTGGGCACGCCGCGCCCGCAGCTGTAGCCGAGGTAGGTGACGACGACGGGCAGCGGGCCGTCGGCGCCGCGCGGCAGCAGCAGCCAGGCCGCGACCGGGTCGCCGTTCCAGCCGGGGAAGCGGACGTCGTAGGCCTCGACGGTGCGCAGCCGGTACCGGTCGGTCACGCGCTCCGCGGTCACCGCGCCGTCGTGCGAACGCGCCTCGGTCAGCGTGCGCTCCCAGAACGCGTCGAAGTCCGGTGGCGCCGGCAGGTCCGGGTGGTACGCGGTGAGCTCGTCGAGCGAGAGGTCCGTCAGCGGCATCGCAGCTCCTCACAGGAAGGTGGTGGCCCGTCCCCGCCGAGCGACGGGCCACCGGTCCCGGCCAGGCCGCACGGCCTGGAGAAAGGTGGTGGCCCGCCTTCGCCGGTTCGGCGGGCCACCGGTCTCAGGCGGATCCGAAGCGGAACGCGGTCAGCCGGAACGAACCGCGCAGCGTCACCCGCAGATCCTGGACTCCGGTCACGGGTGCGGACAACGCCGCCGACACCGTCGTCCACCGGTAGCGGTCACCGGTGGAGGGCACGGGGAGCTCCGCGAGCAGGTCCTCGCCGGTCCAGAACGCGACGCGGGCGTCCGGTTCGTCGTTCTCCGCCGCGACCTCCGCCTCGACGCGGACAGCGCCGGAGAGGTCGGTGGAGCGGAACCACAGCGTCGCCGCACCGGCCGCGGGCGTGACCGCGTCACCGTCCACACGGGTGGCGTCCACGAGGGTGGCGCTGTCGTAGTCGTCGAAGTCCACGGCGAGCACCCGCCGGTCGACACCGGCACGCGGTGCGGGAGCCGGGCCGGCCACCGCGAGCGGGGCGGTGAGCACGACGTCCTCGGCCGACCGGGCGACGAGCAGCTCGTAGCGGCCGGGGTCGGTGGTGAACGCACCGGTCGTGACGTCCCAGTGGGCCAGCCGGTCGGTGGACAGCCGGAACGCCAGCACGCGGCTTTCCCCCGGCGCCAGCACGACCTTGCGGAAGTCGGCGAGCCGCAGCCGCGGTGCCTCGTAGCGCGCGTCGAGCGCGCGGACGTAGAGCTGCACGACCTCGCTGCCGGTGCGGTCGCCGGTGTTGGCAAGGGTGACCGAGACGTCGACCGCGCTGTCCGCGGTCAGCGTGTCCGCGGACAGGAACAGGTCGCGGTGCTCGAACCGGGTGTAGGACAGGCCGTGGCCGAACGGGTACAGCGGCGCTGCCCGGTGGTACTGGTAGGTCCAGCCCGCCTTGACGACGTCGTAGTCGAGCGGGTGCGGCAGCTCGTCTTCGCCGCGGTACCAGGTCTGCGGCAAGCGCCCGGCGGGCTCGGCCTCGCCCAGCAGCACGGCGGCGACCGCGCGGCCTGTCTCCTGCCCGCCGTGGGACGTCCACACCACGGCGGGCAGGTGCTCGTCGGCCCAGTCGAGGGCGTAGGGGTAGCTGCTCATCACGACCAGCGCGGTGTCCCTGCGGACCCCGGCGACGCGGCGAAGCAGCGCTTCCTGCGACTCCGGCAGCGCGATGCCCGCGCGGTCCTGGGTTTCGCGGCCACCGATCAGCGGCTGGTTGCCCAGCACCACCACGGCGACGTCCGCCGACAACGCCGCCGCGACCGCGTCCGCGGTGCCGTCGCGCAGCACCTCGCGTTCCCAGCGCTCGGCGGTCTCCGCAGACTCCGCGGTGACGGCGACGTGGCCGTCGACCGGGTCGACGACGGCGTATCGGCCCGTGAGCACGCTCTGCAGCAGCACCGGACCATCGGCGGGCACGAGGCGGAACGTCTCGCTGACGTCCCAGCTCTTGATCTGCTCCTGGTCCGCGGCCAGCGTCCCGTCCTCGCGCCGGAGGCTCAGGTAGCGCCGGGTCTCCGCGGACCGCAGGGTCAGCACGCCGTCGCCCCAGTCGAGGATGTCGAACGCGGTCTTGCCGAGCAGGTCGCCGGTGGTGCGCGAGCGCAGCGCGACCCGGTCGGCGCCGTTCGCGACGACCACCTCGCCGCCGTAGGTCCCCAGCACCGCCGAGAACCCGTCCGCCACCGTGACCTGGTACGGGAACGTGCCGCTGTACCAGTCCTCGCACAGCGTGTCGGCGAACGGCCCGATGACGGCGACCCGCGGTGAGGCGGCCGCGTCGATGGGCAGCAACCCGGTGTTGCGCAACAACACCACCGACTCCGTCGCCGACCGCAGCGCCAGCGCGCGGTGCTCGGGGCAGTCGACCACCTCGGGCCCGATCGCGGAGTACGGGTCGAGCTCCGGGTCGAACTCGCCCAGGCGGAAGCGGAGCTCCAGCTGCCTGCGCACCGCCCGGTCCACATCGGACTGGTCGATCAGCCCGCGCCGCAGCGCCTCGCGCAACCGGCCGACCGGGACCGCGCTGTCCTGCCCGTGGTCGGTGAAGCTGTCGATGCCCGCCTTCAGCGCGGCGGCGTGGGACTCGGCGTGGTCGTCGAAGTAGTGCTCGGGGTCGACCAGGTTGGACGGTGCCTCGGCGTCGCTCACCACGAACAGCTCACGGCCGGTCGGCTCCGCCCAGCGGCGCAGCTCGGTGCCCAGCAGCGGGCTGACGTGGCACGGGCGGCCGTTGACCAGGTTGTAGCCGGCCATCGCGCCGGTGGCGGCACCGGAGGCGACCACCGGCCGGAACGCCGCCAGGTCGTACTCCTGCAGCACCCGCGGGCGCAGGCCGGACGAGGTGGTGCAGCGGTCGTCCTCGTTGTTGTAGGCCAGGAAGTGCTTGAGCACGGGGGCCGTGCGCAGGAACCGGTGGTGGTCGCCCGCGAGACCGCGGCAGAACGCCGTCCCGAGCCGCGCGGTGTGCAGCGGGTCCTCGGAGTAGCCCTCCTCGTTGCGGCCCCAGCGCGGGTCGCGCAGCAGGTTCAGCACCGGCGCCCACGCCTGGAGGCTGTTCGTGCCGGTGCCGACCGCGGTCGGGCGGTGGTAGTGGAACGCACGCAGCTCCACCGCGGTGGCCTCGGCGACGCGGTGCACCAGCTCCTCGTCCCACGTCGCACCCAGCCCCACGGCCTGCGGGAACACCGTGGCCTGCCCCAGCCAGGCGACGCCGTGCAACGCCTCCGTCCCGGTGCGGAACGCGGCCAGGCCGAGCCGGGGTACGGCCGGCGAGTACTGGTGCAGCATCGCGAGCCGCTCGTCGGGCATGAGGCGCCCGAGCAGGTCGTCGATGCGCTTGCGCGTCGGGAGCGACGGGTCGCGGAAAGGCAGCCGATCGACGGCGGACACAGCCTCGGAAACCACGTGGTGACCCCTCCGGGTTGGCGCGTGCAGTGAAGCGTTTCGACGGTGGCACGCTTAGGTTTCTGCTGTCAACGGTCTTGTCTCGTGCGATCTGCGTCACTACTGTGCCGGGCATCTGTTTAAGCGCTTCGACACTTCGACGACGAAGGATCGGATCCGTCATGGGCATCGAGTTGAACCGCAGGAACTTCCTGAGCGCCGCCGTCTCCGCGGCCGGTCTCGTCGCGGTGGGGCCGCTGCTGTCGGCCTGCGGGGGCAGCGCGGCGCAGCGCGCGGGGGTGAACTCCGGCGCCGGGCTCCAGGCCGCGTTGCCCGCCCACGTGCCGAACACGGCGATCAAGCCGGACATCCCGTCCGTGGCGGGCGGTCCCGACGTGCTCACGAAGCCCGGGTTCCTCGGCTACCCGGCCGACCGGGTCGCGACCGTGCCCGGTGTGCCCGGCGCGGGTGGCCGGTACGCGGCGGTGACACCGCTGTGGGGCACCATCCCGCCCGCGGACAACTCCTTCTACCAGGCCATGAACAAGGCACTGGGCGTCGAGCTGCAGATGAAGCCCGCCGACGGCAACACCTACAACACCATCGTCTCCACGATGACCGCGGCGAAGAAGCTGCCGGACTGGATCCAGCTGCCCGCGTGGTGGAACGCGAACTTCAACACCGGCGGCCTGGCCGGCAGCCAGCTCGCCGACCTCACCCCGTACCTGGCCGGCGACAAGGTGAAGAAGTACCCGAACCTGGCCGCCATCCCCACCGCGGCCTGGCGGGCCGGCGCGTGGGGCGACAAGCTCTACGGCATTCCGTGCGTGTCCTCGGGGTTCGAGATCGCGGGCACCACGTACTACCGGCGTGATGTGCTGGAGGCCAAGGGCATCACCGCGGACCAGGTCAAGTCCGCCGACGACCTGATGAACCTCGGCAAGGAGCTGACCGACGCGAAAGGCGGTGTCTGGGCGTTCGGCGACGTCTGGACCTACCTCTTCACCACCTTCGGCGCACCGCTGAAGTGGAAGGTGGACGGCGGCAAGCTCGTCCACAAGTACGAGACCGAGGAGTTCTTCGCCGCCCTCGACTGGCACCACCGCCTCGCGACCGCGGGTTACGTGCACCCGGACTCGCTGGCCGGCGACTCCGCGGGCACCACCCGGTTCTACGCGGGCAAGGCGCTGATCACCGGCGACGGCATGGGCGCGTGGAACCTCGCCGACCACCAGTCCGGCCGGGCCGCGAACCCGAACTACCGGCGCGGCGCGTTCAACGTCATCGCCGCCGACGGCACGAGCAAGCCGCGCGTCGACATGGGCCCGTCCACCAGCATCCTCAGCTACCTCAACGCCTCACTGAAGCCGGAGCAGGTCGAGGAGCTGCTGGCCGTCGCGAACTACCTGGCCGCACCGTTCGGCTCCGCCGAGTACACGATGGTCAACTTCGGCGTCGAGGGGACCCACTTCACGACGGTCGACGGCGTGCCGACGCCCACGGAGGCGGGCAAGAAGGAGGTCCAGGCGCTGACCTACCCGTTCCTGGCCTCGTCGCCGGCCGTGGTCAGCAACCCCACCGGCGACAGCGTCACCAGGGACCACACCGCCTGGCAGAACGCGAACGTGCAGACGCTCGCCAAGCCGGTGTTCTGGAGCATGAACGTCAGCATGCCGCAGGCGCAGGCCACCGCGGAGGCCGCGCAGGCCGTCGAGGACACCGTCAAGGACTGCTACCGCGGCAAGAAGAAGGTGCAGGACGTCAGGGACGCCGTCGCGACCTGGAAGACCAGCGGTGGCGGTGACCGGCTGATCGCGTGGATGGACGAGAACGTCCTGCAGAAGCACGGCACGGGGCAGTGACCACGCTCGGGGCGCGCCGGCGCGGCCGGCCGGCACGGCTGGGCTGGCGGGCCAGGTTGCTGCGGGACCGTTCGCTGGTCCTGATGACGCTGCCCGCGGTCCTGCTGTTGCTGGTGTTCAACTACGTGCCGCTGTTCGGCGTCGTCACCGCGTTCCAGGAGTACGACCCGCTCTCCGGTGTCTCCGGCAGCCCGTGGGTGGGCTTCTACCAGTTCGAACGGCTCTTCGCCGACCCGTTGTTCTGGGGCGCGGTGCGCAACACGCTCTACCTCAGCTTCGTGCAGCTGGTCCTGTTCTTCCCGGTGCCGATCGCGCTGGCGCTGCTGCTGAACTCCGTGCTGAGCGAACGGGTCCGCAACTTCATCCAGTCCGTGGTCTACCTGCCGCACTTCTTCTCGTGGGTGCTGGCGATCACGATCTTCCAGCAGATGCTCGGCGGCGCCGGCGTGCTCAACCAGTTCCTGCGCGGCAACGACCTGGCGACCTGGGACGTGATGACGAACCCGGACACCTTCGCGTTGCTGGTCACCGCGCAGGTGGTCTGGAAGGAGGCGGGCTGGGGCATCATCGTGTTCCTGGCCGCCCTCGCCGCGATCAACACCGACCTCTACGAGGCGGCCGCCGCCGACGGTGCCGGGCGGTGGCGGCGGCTGTGGCACATCACGCTGCCCGGCCTGCGCGGCGTGATCGTGCTGATGCTGGTGCTGCGCCTGGGCAACGCGCTGACCGTCGGGTTCGAGCAGTTCCTGATCCAGCGGTACGCGGTCGGCCACGACACGGCCGACGTGCTGGACACCTTCTCGTTCTACTTCGGCATCGCCACCAACGACTACAGCTACGGCGCGGCGGCGGGGTTGTTCAAGAGCGTGATCTCGCTGCTGCTCATCTGGGGTGCGAACAAGCTGGCGCACGCCTTCGGCGAAGACGGGTTGTACCGGAGATGACACTCGCGATCGAACGCACCGGCGGCGACACGGCCGCGGAACCCCTCGCACCGCAACCGGTCCGCAAGCGGCGCAGGAACGAGCGCCCGGTCTGGGAGGAGCCGCCGACCGTCGCGGGCGAGACGGCCAAGGGCATCACGCTGGGCGGGGTGCTGCTGGTCATGCTGGTCCCGCTGTGGATCGTCGTGCTCACCAGCCTGTCCACCCAGGGCGCGGTGAACCGGGCCGGTGGCCTGGTGATCTGGCCGGACGGCCTGACCCTGGAGACCTACCGGGTGATGCTCAGCGACGTGACGGTGCGCAACGCACTGGTGGTCAGCCTCGGCATCACGCTGGTCGGCACGGCGGTGTCGATGGTGGTGTCGGTGCTGTGCGCCTACGGGCTGTCCCGGTCGCGGTCGTTCGGGCACCGGTTCCTGCTGTCGCTGCTGATCGTCACGATGTTCGTCAACGGCGGCCTGATCCCGACGTTCCTCGTCGTCACCGGCCTCGGCGGGTACGGGCAGCTGTGGTCGCTGGTCCTGCCGAGCGCGGTGTCGGTGTTCAACATCCTGATCCTGCGGGCGTTCTACTCCAGCACCTCGGCCGACCTGATCGAGGCCGCGCGCATCGACGGCGCGGGGGAGTGGCGGATCCTGTGGTCCATCGTGCTGCCGACCTCGCGGGCGGTGACCGCGGTGATGGCGTTGTTCTACGGCGTCGGCTACTGGAACTCGTTCTTCAACGTGATGCTGTACATGCCGACGGACAGCGAGAAGTGGCCGTTGCAGTACGTGCTCTACACCTACGTCAGCCGCGGTAACGGGATGCCCGGCTCGGTCAACAACGGCTTCGGTGACGCGCTGTCGCAGACCGCGCCGCTGTCGCTGCAGATGGCCGTGGTCGTGCTGACGCTCGTGCCGTTGCTCGTCGTCTACCCGTTCGTGCAGAAGCACTTCCGCACGGGTGTCCTGACCGGTGCTATCAAGGGCTGAGAACTCATGGTGACCATTGCCGACGTGGCCAGGCACGCGGGCGTGTCGTCCAGCACGGTGAGCTACGTGCTGAGCGGCAAGCGCGCCATCTCCGAGGAGACCCGCAACCGGGTGCGCAGCGCCGTGCAGCAGCTCGGCTACCACCCGCACGCCGGTGCGCGGGCGCTGGCCGCGCGGCGGTCGCACATCATCGCGCTGATGGTGCCGCTGCGCACCGACGTGTACGTGCCGGTGATGATGGAGATCGCGATCGCCGTGACCGTGGCGGCCCGCCAGCACGGCTACGACGTCCTGCTGATCACCAACGACGAGGGCCCGGACGGGGTGCGCCGCATCGGTGCCAGCGGACTGGCCGACGGCGTGATCGTGATGGACGTCGAGATGGACGACGAGCGCATCCCCGTGCTGCGCGGCCAGGGCACCCAGGCCACGCTGATGGGCCTGCCGTCCGACACCCGCGGGCTGTCCTGCGTGGACCACGACTTCGTGGCCGCGGGCGCGCAGTGCGCCGACCACCTCGCGGACCTCGGTCACCGCGAGGTCGCGTTCATCGGCTACGGCTCCGGTGTCTACCACCGCCACGCCGCCTACGCCGAACGCACGCTCGCCGGGTTCCGCGACCGGGCCGAGCAGCGCGGGCTGCGGTTCCTGCACCGCTCCTGCGAGGGCACCTACGAGTCCACGGCCGGGACGCTGGCCCGCATCCTCGCCGACCGCCCGGCGACCACCGGGTTCGTCGTGCAGAACGAAGGCGCGATCGGCCCGCTGCTCACGTTGCTGCGCACCAGCGGCCGCACCGTGCCCGAGGACGCCTCGGTGATCGCGCTGTGCCAGGACCAGCTCGCCGAGCAGTTCGCGCCGCGGCTCACCGCGGTGACCGGGTCGGCGCAGGAGCTCGGCCGGGTCGCCGTCGAGCAGGTGATGCGCCGGCTGACCGCGGTGAACGACGGCGGCCGGCCGGTCGACGACATGGTGCTGCTGACGCCTGCCCTGACGGTCCGCGAGAGCACGGGACCCGCACCGCGCCCGGCCTGACGCGCCGACGACCGCACGCCCGACCTTCTCCGCCTCACTCACGAACGCGAGGGAGCTCCCGCATGCCCCACCACTTCCGAGACCTCGGCACCGCACTGGAATGGCGGGCCAAGGGCGAGACCGTGCGCGTCGAGGCCTGGGGCCCGGACGCCGTCCGGGTCAGGGCCACCCCGGGCGGCCCGCTGCTGGACGGCCTGCCGGGTGCGCTGCTGGACGCGCCACCGGAGGGCGGCGCGGCCGAGGTCGAGATCACCGAGCACCGGGCCACCCTCGTCAACGGCCGGATCACGGTCAGGATGGACGCGCACACCGAGGGCCAGCTCACCCCCGAGCTGGGTGCGTCGGCCGGCTCGCTCACGTTCCTGCGCACCGAGGACGGCAGCGAGCTGCTCGCCGAACAGCCCGCCCACTTCTGGTGGCCGGGACCGCGGCTCGCGACCGCGACGGGCAACGGCTACCACCGGCTCGAACAGCGGTTCCGCGCCTACCCCGGCGAACGCCTCTACGGGCTCGGGCAGCACACCCACGGGCTGCTGGACCAGAAGGGCGCCGTCATCGACCTGGTGCAGCGCAACGCCGAGGTCACCATCCCGCTGCTGGTCTCCGACCGCGGCTACGGCCTGCTGTGGAACTCGCCCGCGATCGGCCGCGTGGAGCTGGCCGAGACCGGCACCCGCTGGGTGGCCGACAGCGCCCGCCAGATCGACTACTGGGTCACCGCGGGGCAGCCCGCCGACGTGTTGCGCGCCTACGCCGACGCCACCGGGCACGCGCCCGAGTTGCCCGAGTGGGCGGCCGGGTTCTGGCAGTGCAAGCTGCGCTACCGCGACCAGGACGAGCTGATGGCCGTGGCACGCGAGTACAAGCGGCGCGGGCTGCCGCTGTCGGTGATCGTCTGCGACTTCTTCCACTGGACGCACCTCGGCGAGTGGCGGTTCGACCCCGCAGAGTGGCCCGACCCGGCCGGGATGGTGCGCGAGCTCGGTGAGATGGGCGTCCAGCTCATGGTGTCGGTGTGGCCGTCGGTGAGCCCGGCGAGCGAGACCTACCACCCGATGCTGGATCAGGGGTTGTTCATCGGCACGGAGTTCGGGCCGATGGCGCACGCCGACTGGCCGGACAAGGGGCTCGGGGCCTACTCCGCGCAGGTCGCGTTCTACGACGCCACCAACCCGCGGGCGCGCGAGTACGTGTGGGACCGCATCCGGCAGGGCTACCACGACCTCGGGATCAAGGTGTTCTGGCTGGACGCCGGCGAACCCGAGCTCAAGCCCGGCCACCAGTACAACCTGCGCTACCACGCCGGTCCCGGCCTGGAGGTCGGCAACCTCTACCCGCGCGAGAACGCCCGCACCGTCCACGACGGACTCACAGCGGCCGGGGAGACCGAGGTCATCTCGCTCAACCGGTCGTCGTGGGCGGGCGCGCAACGCTACGGCGCCGCGCTGTGGTCCGGTGACATCGGCACGGACTTCGCCACGCTGCGCGCCCAGATCAAAGCCGGGCTGAACGTGATGCTGTCCGGCATCCCGTGGTGGACCACGGACATCGGCGGGTTCCACGGCGGCGACCCGGACGACCCCGCCTACCGCGAGGTGCTCGTCAGGTGGTTCCAGTACGGCACCTTCTGCCCGTTGTTCCGGCTGCACGGCTTCCGCGGCTCCGAACAGGTGCTGGAACCCGCGATGACCGGTCTGGCCAACGAGGTCTGGTCCTACGGCGAAGAGGCCTACGAGGTCCTCGCCGCGCACCTGCGGCTGCGGGAACGCCTGCGGCCCTACGTGCTGGAGCAGATGCGCACGGCGGCGCGGACCGGTGTCCCGCCGATGCGGCCGGTGTTCCTGGAGTTCCCGGACGACCCGGCGGCGTGGCGGGTGGAGGACGCGTTCCTGCTCGGCCCCGACCTGCTGGTGGCCCCGGTCACCGAGGCGGGTGTGCGGGAACGCGACGTGCACCTGCCCGCGGGCGCGCGGTGGACCGACGCGTGGACCGGCGAGGAGCACGAGGGCGGCCGCACGGTCACCGTCGTGGCGCCGATCGAGCGCATCCCGCTGTTCCTGCGCGACGGCGCGGTGCTGCCGGTGCGCGAGGAGGGCGCATGACGGCACGCCGGCTGACCTACCGGCTCGGCGGGCTCGCGTTCGGCGGCGACTACAACCCCGAGCAGTGGGACGAGCAGGTGTGGAAGGAGGACGACGAGCTGATGCGGCAGGCCGGGGTCAACCTGGCCACGGTCGGCGTGTTCTCCTGGGCGCTGCTGGAGCCGGAGGAGGGCCGCTACGACTTCGGCTGGCTGGACGCGCACCTGGACCGCCTGCACGCAGGCGGTGTGGCGGTCGACCTGGCCACGCCGACCGCCTCGCCGCCGCCGTGGTTCACGCTCGCGCACCCGGACGCACTGCCGGTCACCCAGGACGGCACCCGGCTCGTGCACGGCAGCCGGGACACCTACTGCCTCACCGCGCCCGCCTACCGGTCCGCGGCCCGCCGGATCGCCGCCGCGCTCGCCGAGCGCTACGGCGACCACCCGGCGCTGGCGCTGTGGCACGTGCACAACGAGTACATGACGTTGTGCTGGTGCGAGCACACCGCCGCCGCGTTCCGGGTGTGGCTGCGGGCCCGCCACGGCTCGCTGGAGGCGGTGAACGAGGCGTGGGGGACGGCGTTCTGGAGCCAGCGCTACGGCAGCTGGGAGCAGGTCCTGCCGCCGCGCGCCACCCAGTGGCACCGCAACCCCGGCCACACGCTCGACTTCAGCCGGTTCTTCTCCGACGAGGTGGTCGCGGCCTACACCGAGCAGCGGGACGCTATCCGCGCGCACAGCGACCGGCCGGTGACGACGAACCTGATGATGCCCGCCTACCAGAACGTCGACCTGTGGGCGCTGGGCCGCGAGGTCGACGTGGTGGCGGTCGACCACTACCCGGACCGGCCGGGTCTCGACGCGGCCGCCGACGTGGCGTTCGCCGCGGACCGCGCCCGGTCGTTCGCCGGCGGCGGGCCGTGGCTGCTGATGGAACAGGGCACCAGCACCGTCTACGACCGCGGCCGGGTGCTCGCCAAGGAGCCCGGTGAGGTCCTGCGGCACTCGCTCGGGCACATCGCGCGCGGTTCCGAGGGTGCGCTGTTCTTCCAGTGGCGCCAGTCGAAGGCCGGTGCCGAGCAGTGGCACTCGGCGATGGTCCCGCACGCCGGGCCGGACAGCCGCGTGTTCACCGAGGTGGCCGAGACGGGCAGGGCCGTCGCGCGACTGGCCCCGCTCGCGGGCTCGACCGTCACCGCGCAGGTGGCGGTGCTGCACGACTCCGACGCCTGGTGGGCCCTGAACGCCGACGGCCTGCCCTCGTCCGACCTCGGCTACCACCCGGCGCTGCGGGCCGCCCACCGCGCGGTCTGGGACGCCGGGGTGGTCGCCGACTTCGCGCACCCGACCGCTGACCTGGGTCGCTACCGGCTCGTGCTGGCCCCGGCGCTGTACCTGCTGTCCGACGCGGGAGCGGAGAACCTGCGGCGCTACGTCGCCCGCGGCGGCACGCTGCTGGTGCAGCACTTCAGCGGCGTCGTCGACGACCGGGCGCACGCCCGGCTCGGCGGCTACCCGGCCGCACCGCTGCGCGCGGCCCTCGGCATCCGGGTCGAGGAGTACCGGCCGCTGCGGCAGGACGAGCGCATCACCCTCTCCGACGGCTCGCACGGCACGGTGTGGAGCGAGTCGCTGCGCACGCGGGGCGCCGAGGCGGTCGTCGAGTACGCCCACGGCGCGCTCGCGGGTTCCCCGGCGCTCACCCGCTACGGCTACGGCGGGGGAGAGGGCTGGTACCTGTCCACCCGCCTCGACGACACCGCTTATCAAGCACTGATCGCCCGGCTGCTGGACGCCACCGGCGTCGGCCCCGTGCTGCCCGGCCTGCCGCCCGGCGTGGAGGCCGTGACCCGCCAGGGCGAGCACGAGCGGTGGCACGTGGTGCTCAACCACACCACCGAACGCGTGCCGCTGCCGGAGACCGCGCACGACCTGCTGACCGGTGGACCGCTGACCGCGCTGGCGCCCGGAGCGTGCGCCGTGCTGAGGGGAGGACGGCCGTGACCACGATCCGCTGGGGCCACACCGCAATCGAGCACGAGCTGCACGTCACCGAGGACGGGGTGCACCACGTCGGCAGCACGTCACCGCTGGTGGAGATCACGACGGCGGACCACGGCCGGACCTGGTCGAGCAGCCGCCTGGTCGACACCGCCATCGGGGCACGGCTGCGGTACCGCGGCCACCGCGCACTGTCCGAAGAGGACTGGCAGGGCGTCGTCGTCGAGCTGCACGACGAGGTGAGCGGCGTGACCGCGGAGGTGTCCCTCCGTTCCCCCGAGGGCATTCCCGTGGTGCGCGGGGAAGTCCTCGTGCGCAACGACGGGACCGCCCCGCTGCGGCTGGAGTCCGTCACCTCCCTCGTGCTGGGCGGTCTCGGCCCGCTGGCCACCGCCGACGTGCTGCGGGCGGAGAACGACTGGCTCGCGGAGTGCCGGTGGCGCCGGCAGCCCGCCCGCCTGACGGTGCCCGACCGCAACGGCAGGCATCCCGACTACCGCCACAAGGGAGCGGAGGTCGTCGCCGGGCGGGGTGTCTGGTCCAGCTGCGGCCACCTGCCGATGGGCGGCGTCACCGACCGGGCGACGGGCCGCTCGTGGGTGTGGCAGGTCGAGCACAACGGCGGAGGGTGGCGGTGGGAGCTCGGTGAGCAGGACGGCAGCGGCTACGTCGCGCTGTCCGGGCCCGCCGACCTCGACCACGGCTGGAACCGGGTGCTGGCACCGGGGGAGGAGTTCCGCACCGTGCCCGTCGCGCTCGCGTTCAGCGCCGGCGGTGGGCCGGACGACGCGTTCGCCGCGCTGACCCGCTACCGCCGCGTCACCCGGCGGCCGCACACCGACCACGACGACCTGCCGATCATCTTCAACGACTACATGAACTGCCTGATGGGCGACCCGACCACGGCGAAGCTGCTGCCGCTGGTCGACGCCGCCGCCGACGCCGGTGCGGAGTACTTCGTCATCGACGCGGGCTGGTACGCCGAGATCGGCGAGAGCTGGTGGGACGGCGTCGGTGCGTGGCAGCCGTCCCGCACCCGGTTCCCCGGCGGGCTGGGCGAGGTGCTCGACCGGATCCGCGACCGCGGCATGGTGCCGGGGCTGTGGCTGGAACCGGAGGTCATCGGGGTGCGCAGCCCGCTCGCGCGGTCGTTGCCGGACGAGGCGTTCTTCCGCCGCTCGGGCACGCGGGTCGGCGACTGCGGGCGCCACCACCTCGACCTGCGCCACCCGGCCGCCCGCGCCCACCTCGACGAGGTGGTGGACCGGCTGGTCGGCGAGTGGGGCGTCGGCTACCTCAAGCTGGACCACAACGTCGACCCCGGCTCCGGCACGAGCGCGGAGGAGGAGGAGAGTCCCGCGGACGGCCTGCTCGGCCACAACCGGGCGCACCTCGACTGGCTCGACGGCGTCCTCGACCGCCACCCGCACCTGGTGCTGGAGAACTGCGCCTCCGGCGGCATGCGGATCGACCACGCGCTGCTGTCGCGGCTTCAGCTGCAGTCCACGAGCGACCAGCAGAACCACGACCGCTACGCACCGATCGCGGCCTCCGCGCCGACCGCGATCACCCCGGAGCAGAGCGCCGTCTGGGCCTACCCGCAACCGGAGGACTCGCTCGACGAGGTCGCCTTCGGCCTGACGAGCGCACTGCTCGGCCGCATCCACCTCTCGGGCAAGCTCGCCGACCTCGCCCCGCCGGCACGAGCGCTCGTCCACGAAGCACTGGCCGTGTACAAGGCGATCCGCGCCGACCTGCCGCGGGCGGTGCCGTCCTGGCCGCTCGGCCTGCCCGGCTGGGAGGACCCGTGGCTCGCGCTCGCGCTGAGCACACCGTCCGCCACCTACCTGGCCGTCTGGCGGCGCGGCGGCGCGGACACCGTGACGCTGCCGTTCCCCGAACTGTCCGATGTGGACGTGGAGAGGCTCTACCCCGCTGACAGCGCCGCGGAGGTGCGGTGGTCGCCCGG
The DNA here is from genome assembly GCF_055608005.1 of Lentzea sp. NPDC036955. Taxonomy (NCBI): domain Bacteria; kingdom Bacillati; phylum Actinomycetota; class Actinomycetes; order Pseudonocardiales; family Pseudonocardiaceae; genus Lentzea; species Lentzea sp. NPDC036955. The sequence continues at coordinate 260,127 of NZ_JBVJRC010000006.1, forward strand.
TGAGCTCTCCCTGACGCTGCCCGCCGCCCCCTCCGCGGTCCTCCACCGCCTCACCCCACGGGGAGCGTGACCGGTGACCGGCGCCGCCACCCCCGTTCTCGCGGGCATGTACCCCGACCCGAGCGTCTGCCGGGTCGGCGAGGACTACTACCTGGTGTGCTCCAGCTTCGAGTACTTCCCGGGAGTCCCGGTGTTCCACAGCCGGGACCTGGTGCACTGGACGCAGCTCGGCAACGCGCTGGACCGGCCGAGCCAGCTGCTGCTGACCGCGGACACGCCGTCGTCGGCCGGGATCTACGCGCCGACGCTGCGCCACCACGACGGCAAGTTCCACCTGATCGTCACGAGCGTGAGCCACGGCGGCGGGACGGTGGTGTTCACCGCCACCGACCCCGCGGGGCCGTGGTCGGACCCGATCCCGCTGCCGGACGTGCACGGCATCGACCCGGACCTGGTGTGGGACGACGACGGCACCTGCTGGTGCACGATGGCGGGCGTCCACCAGTACCGCGTCGACCTCGCCACCGGCACCGTCCTCGGCGGCCCGGAGCCGCTCTGGTCCGGCACCGACCGGGCCAAGGCACCGGAGGCACCGCACCTGTACCGGATCGGCCGCTTCTGGTACCTGCTCATCGCCGAGGGCGGCACGGAACGCGGTCACGCGGTCTCGATCGCCCGCGGTCCCGCCCCGGACGGCCCGTTCGAACCCTGCCCCGCCAACCCGGTCCTGACCCACCGCGGCACCGGCGAGCCGGTCCAGAACACCGGTCACGCCGACCTGGTGCAGGGCCCGGACGGGTCGTGGTGGATGGTGCTGCTGGGCGTGCGGCCCGGCGGTGGCACCCCCGGCTGGCACGTGCTGGGCCGGGAGACGTTCCTGGCGCCGGTGCGCTGGGTCGACGACTGGCCGGTGGCCGGCCCGCTGACCGCCACGCCGCCGTGGCCGCTGCGACCGGGACCGGTGGAGCCGGACCGGGACGACTTCGACGACAGCGCGCTGCGGCCGTCGTGGATCTCCGTGCGCGACCGCTCCGAGGAGCACTGCACGACCGAGGAACGCCCCGGCTGGCTGACCCTGCACGCCCGCGGCGCCGGTCTGGACGACCCGTCCGTCGTCTTCGTCGGCCGCCGCCAGCAGCACCGGTCGTGCCGGGTCCGCGCACTGGTCGACGTGGAGCGGGGCAGCGGCGGGCTGGCGGTGCGGCTCGACGAGGAGCACCACTACGAGGTCGAGGCCGGCTCCGGCGAGGTGCGCGTGCACGTCCGCATCGGTCCACTCCGGACGGTCGTGGCCGTGCAGCCGGTGCCGGCCGGGCCGGTGGTGCTCGTGGTGCGGGTGGACGAGGCGCGCGAGCTGCGCGACGCGCGGTCCGGCCCGGACACCGTCTCCTTCGCCGTCGAGGCGGCCGACGGCACCCCGACCACGCTCGCCGAGCTCGACGGCCGGTACCTCTCGACCGAGGTGGCCGGCGGTTTCACCGGACGGGTCATCGGCGCCTACGCCGCCACCGGCACCGTCCACCTCGACTGGATCGACTACGAGCCGCTCGACTGATCAACGACGATTGCGGGGCGCTTGATGTTCAACTCGACCGGTGTGAGAAGGCTGGCCGGTGCGGTGGTGGCCGTCGTGGTGTCCGCGGGACTCACCGCGGGAACGGCGACCGCCGCCGCACCACCGGGCTGCCGGGTCACCTACGAGGTCTCCGGCCAGTGGCCCGGCGGTTTCACGGCCGACGTCGCCGTCACCAACCTCGGTCCCGCCCTCGACGGGTGGCGGCTGAGCTGGGAGTGGCCGACCGGCCAGCAGGTGGGCCACGCCTGGAACGCGACGGTCACCGAGTCACCCGACGAGGTGGTCACCGCCACGAACGCCGGGCACAACGCGGAGCTGGCACCGCAGGCGACCGCGCGGTTCGGCTTCTCCGGCAGCTGGGACCACGCCAACACCGCGCCGCTGGCGTTCTCGCTCAACGGCGTCACGTGCGTGCACGGCGGCAGGCAGCTCAGCGCCGCGCAGCACACCGCGGCGATGCAGCCGGGCTGGAACCTCGGCAACACGCTCGACTCGACCGGCGCCGACGAGACGTCGTGGGGCAACCCGCGGGTCACGGAGGCGTTGCTGGACAACGTGAAGGCGCAGGCCTTCAAGAGCATCCGCGTCCCCGTCACGTGGAGCGCGCACCTCGGGCCGGACGGCACGGTCGAGGCGGCGTACCTGGCCCGTGTCGAGGAGGTCGTGCGCTGGGCCTTGGCCCGCGACCTGTACGTGATGCTCAACGTCCATCACGACTCGTGGCAGTGGATGTCGAGGATGCCCGCCGAGCACGACCAGGTGCTCGACCGGTTCACCCGGATCTGGACGCAGCTGGTGGGCGCCTTCGCCGCGTACGGGCCGAAGCTCGCGTTCGAGAGCTGGAACGAGCCGCAGTTCACCGGCAGCACCGGCAAGCCGCAGGAGATCGCGCTCAACGCCGAGCTGAACGCGGCGTTCCACGGCGTCGTCCGCCGCTCCGGTGGCAACAACGCCACCCGCCTGCTCGTCCTGCCGTCCCTGCACACCTCGTCCGAACAGCAGTACCTCGACCCGCTGGCGGAGCAGATCCGCGGCCTGGCCGACCCCAACCTGATCGCGACCGTGCACTACTACGGCTACTGGCCGTTCAGCGTGAACGTCGCCGGTGGCACCCGGTTCGACGCCACCGCCCAGAAGGACCTCACCGACTCGTTCGACCGCGTGCACGACACGCTGGTCGCGCGCGGCATCCCGGTGGTGCTGGGCGAGTACGGCCTGCTGGGCTTCGACCGGCACACCGGCACCATCGAGCAGGGCGAGAAGCTCAAGTTCTTCGAACAGCTCGGCCACTACGCCAAGGCCAAGAACATCACCACGATGCTCTGGGACAACGGCCAGCACCTGGGCCGCACGTCGTTCCAGTGGAGCGATCCCGAGCTGTACGCGCAGATCAGGTCGAGCTGGACCACGCGCTCCGGCACGGCGTTCACCGACCAGGTGTTCCTCGCGAAGTCCAGTCCCGTCACCGCGAGGACGATCGCCCTCAACCTGAACGGCACCGCGTTCACCGGCCTGCACAACGGGAACACCGCCCTGGTCCGCGGCCGGGACTACACGGTCTCCGGCGACCAGCTCACCCTCACGGCCGCCGCGCTGACCAGGCTGGGCGGGTCGCGCGGGTACGGCACGAACGCGGTGCTGACCGCCCGGTTCTCGCAGGGCGTGCCGTGGCGGTTCTACGTGATCACGCACGACACGCCGGTGCTGTCGGCCGCGACCGGCTCGACCGCGGCGTTCGACGTCCCGACCGCGTTCCGCGGCGACCAGCTCGCCACCATGGAGGCGAAGTACGACGACGGCACCTTCGCCGGCCCGCACGACTGGACGTCGTTCAAGGAGTACGACCGCGCTTTCACCCCCGGCTACTCGGAGTCCCGTACCCGCCTGACCGCGGAGTTCTTCGCGGCCGTGCGGGACGGCGCGCGGGTGACGCTGACGTTCCACTACTGGAGCGGCGCCAAGGTCACCTACCACGTCACCAGGACAGGTGACACCGCCTCCGGCTCCCCCGCCTAACCCTTACCCTCCGCACCCACCCTCCCTTGCCCTGTTCGCACGCGGGGGCCTTTCGTGCGGTCCTGGAGTACGAAGGCTCCCCGCGTGCGGTGAAATGAGGCGCGTGAGGGGCGTGTGGGTGAACGAGCCGGGGGTAGAGGTGAACGGGCCGGGGGTGGGGGTGAACGAAGCGGGAGTGGGGTGAACGAGGCGGTGGTGTGAGTGGGGAAGTTCGGCGGGGAGGTTCGGCGGGGAGCGGAATAGGAGAGAGGGGCAGGGTGTTGACGTGCAGGTCCATCGATCTTGGAAGGGCCTGTCATGAAGATCGGCATCATCGGCGCCGGCAACATCGGCGGCAACCTCACCAGGCGGCTGACCGCGCTCGGGCACGACGTCTCGGTCGCCAACTCCCGCGGCCCGCAGACGCTCACCGCACTGGCCGAAGAGACCGGAGCGACGCCCGTCGCGGTCGAGGAGGCGGCCCGCGGCGCGGAGGTCGTCGTCGTCACGATCCCGCTGAAGGCGATCCCCGACCTGCCGTCCGGCCTGTTCGCCGACGCGGCGGAGGGCTTCGCGGTGATCGACACCGGCAACTACTACCCGCAGCAGCGGGACGGGCGGATCGCCGAGATCCTCGACGAGGGGGTCACGGAGAGCCGCTGGACCGAGCGCCACCTCGGCCACCCCGTCGTCAAGGCCTTCAACGGCACCTACGCCGCCGACATCCTCGACCGGGCCCGCCCGGCCGGTGCCCCCGACCGGATGGCGCTGCCGGTGGCCGGCGACGACGAGGCGGCGAAGGCGAAGGTGCGCGCGCTGATCGACGAGCTCGGGTTCGACACGGTCGACGCGGGCGGCATCGACGAGTCCTGGCGCCAGCAGCCCGGAACCCCCGTCTACGGCCTGCGCGAGGGCGTCGACGGGGTCACCAAGGCCCTGGCCGGCGCGAGCCGGGAGCGGACGCCGGACTTCGTCCTCTGAGGTCCACTTAGGACGGAAACCGTCGAATGCCGTTCGACGCGTTCGACGGTTTCCCGTTCTTCGTTGCGGTGTTGTCACCTCCACGGTATGTGAAGTTTCTTCGCGTTGCTCTAGCCTCGCGGCGTCGTGCTCGATCGCGAGGCGGGAGTGGTGCCGTGCAGGTGTTGACCAGAACTGTCGTCGTCGCCGGCTTGGTCGCGGCGGCGCTGCTCCCGGCCACAGCCGTGGCGGCGCCGACCGGTGGGACGTTCTCGGTGCTCAGCTACAACGTCGCCGGGCTGCCGGAAGGCCTGTCCAGCGGCAACCCGAGGGTGAACACGCCGATCATCGGCCAGCGCATCCGGCCGTACGACGTCGTGCACGTCCAGGAGGACTTCAACTACCACGCGTCGTTGTACGCCAACAACACCCACCCGTTCCGCACGCCCACCAGCGGCGGCGTCCCGTTCGGCGACGGCCTCAACACCCTCGCGAACTACCCGTACTCCGACCTCGTTCGCGACAAGTGGGACCGCTGCAACGGCACGGACTGCCTGACGCCCAAGGGCTTCACGTTCTCCCGCACCAGGCTGGCCGAGGGCGTGCTGGTCGACTTCTACAACGTGCACTCCAACGCGGGTTCGACCGACGCGGACCTGGCCGCCCGCCGCGCCAACATCAGCGAGCTCTCCCGGTTCATCGCCGCGAACTCCGCAGGCAACGCCGTCGTGGTCGCCGGGGACACCAACACCCGCTACACCCGCGCCGGCGACAACATCCGCGAGCTGGTCACCGCCAACGGCCTCACCGACGCGTGGGTGCAGGAGGAACGGGGTGGCGTGCCGCCGGAGGCCGGCAGCCCGGCGCTGGTCTGCGACGACGCGAACGTCACCGACGCGTGCGAGGTCGTCGACAAGGTCCTGTTCCGCGGCAACCGGTACATCACCCTCAGCCTCACCCGCTACGCCAACGAGAACGCCGCCTTCCGCACCGCGGACGACAAGATGCTGTCCGACCACTACCCGATCGCGGCGGACTTCCGGTGGACCCTCGACCCGGCCCTGTCGCTCAGCGACCAGTGGGGCGGCCCGCACGGCACTCCGTTCACCGACGTGGCCACCGTCCCGCCGGCGCAACGGGTGACCCAGCTGACCCTGCGCACGGGCTCACGGGTCGACCAGGTGGGCCTGGCACTCGCCGACGGCACGACGTTCACCCACGGCGGCAACGGCGGCACGGCTCAGCAGCTGACCCTCGCACCGGGGGAGCACCTCACGTCGGTGACCCTCCACTCCGGACAACACGACGGGCGCACCCGGATCTTCTTCGCCCGCTTCACCACGAACACCGGCCGCACGCTGTCCGGCGGCACCGAGACACCGAACGCCGTCACCTACACCGCACCGGCCGGGTTCCAGATCGCGGGCTTCCACGGCCGCGCGGGCAGCGAGGTCGACGCGCTGGGCGTGGTCTGCACGCGCGTCGGGTGATCGACGCGTCGTCCGACCGGCCGGCAGGTCCGGCTTCGACCCGGTTCGACCGATCGTCGTCGAACACCGCCAGGCTCGTTTTCGATCTCGTTCGACGCTACGGTCGAGGTTCCGGGAGCGTTCCCGCACAGTCCGCAGTGGACGGCCGAACGAGGAGAGCAAGTGCACCGGTTGAAGCCGACGGCAGCCGCCGTCCTCACCGCCGCGATGACAGCGGCCGTCCTCTCCGCCGGTGCGCCGGCGGCCGGTGCCGCCGCCGGGTGCCGGGTGGTCTACCAGGTGACCAACGAGTGGCAGGGCGGGTTCATCGCCTCGGCGGAGGTCACGAACCTCGGTGACGCCGTCGACGGCTGGCAGCTGACGTGGTCGTTCGGCGGTGGGCAGACCGTCACGCAGCTGTGGAACGGGACCGTGCGGCAGTCCGGTGCCCAGGTGACCGTCACCAACACCGGCTACAACGCCCGCATCGGCACCGGTGCCACCGCCGGGGTCGGCTTCGTCGCCACCGGCGCCACCACGCCCGCCCCCAGCGGGTTCGCGCTCAACGGCACCGCCTGCACGGGGGACACGCCCGCGCCGGACCCGCTGACGCAGGCGCACACCGCCGGCCGGGTCACCGCCACCGGCCAGTACACCTGGCCCGGTGTCTACTTCGAGGGCCGGTTCCGCGGCACCGGCGTGGGTGTGGTGCTCAACGACGCCGTCAACGACTACGACGTGCAGGTCGACGGCACGACGGTGGCCACGCTGGTCAAGCCCGGCAGGGTCACGCACCAGGTCGGCGGGCTCAGCAACGCCGAGCACCGCGTGCGGCTCGTCAAGCGCACGGAGAGCACGTACGCCGCGGGGCAGTTCGGCGGGTTCGTCGCGGCCAACGGTGGCGTGGTGCTCGACCGGCCGGCGGCGCGCAGCAGGCAGATCGAGTTCATCGGCGACTCGCTGACCGCCGGCTACGGCAACCTCTCGACCACGCGGGACTGCTCCACCAACGGCGGCGTCGACCGCAACACGAACTCCGACATCAGCTTCGGTGCGCTCACGGCTCGCGCGCTGAACGCGGACTACCAGATCAACGCGTTCTCCGGGCGCGGCATGGTGCGCAACTACGCGGGCGGCCAGCCGGGCACCAGCTACCGCACCTACTACGACCGGGCGCTGCTGCACGTCGAGGGCGACGTGTGGGTCAAGCCCGCGAGCTGGCAGCCGAAGGTCGTCGTGGTGGGCCTGGGCACCAACGACTTCTCCACCGCGCTCAACCCCGGTGAGCAGTGGCCGACGCAGGAGAGCCTGGTCACCGCCTACAAGAGCGCCTACCTCGGGTTCCTCGCGAAGCTGCGGACCCGCTACGGCGCCGGCACGGAGATCGTCGTGGGCGTCCCGGAGGCGTCCGGGGTGTTCGCCGACGCCGCACGCCAGGTCGTGCAGGAGCGCACGGCCCAGGGCGACAGCCGGGTCCGCCACTGGAACTTCGCCGACCCCGCCATCGACCGGCTGGGCTGCGACTGGCACTTCTCCGCCCGCGACCACCGGTTGATCGCCACGAAGCTCGGCGACTTCCTCGCCGGGCTGGGCATCACCTGGTGACAGGGGTGGGCGGTCCCGCGACACCGGGACCGCCCGCACGTCACTTCGCTTCGAGCACGAACACCGGGATCTGCCGGTCGGTCTTGGTCTGGTACTCGGCGTAGGGCGGGTAGGCCGCGACGGCCCGCTCCCACCACTGGGCGCGTTCGTCGCCGTCGACCTCGCGTGCGACGAAGTCCTTCGTCACGGTCCCGTCCTGCAGCTTGATCTCGGGGTACGCCTTGATGCTGTGAAACCACGCCGGGTGCTCGGGCGCGCCGCCCTTCGAGGCCACGACCGCGTAGCTGCCGTCGTGCTCCACGCGCATAACCGGGGTGTAGCGCAGCTGGCCGCTCTTGGCGCCGCGCACCGTCAGCAGCACGATCGGCCTGCCGGCGACCTTGATGCCCTCGGTGGTACCCGTCTCCAGGATCTTCGCCGTCTGGTCCCGCACCCACTCAGTGGGGCTGAGCTTCACGTCTGCCATGTCCACGATCAACGATTCTGCGGCAACTTCTGTTCCCTCGCAGGCCAGCGAGCGGAGAACTGTACGTTCGTGGACTGCGCGGCGTCCTGCCGGACCGGGAGGGCAGTAGCTAGCGCCCCGGCCAAGGTCCTCGACGCACTCAGCCCCACGACCAACGAGTACGCGTTGGAGTGGCGTGCGAAGTGCCGCAACCGGCTCACCAGACGATCGGAAGTGCGCCAGCGTCTGAAGGACGTCGTGGTCGGTACGACGATCAAGCTGAACGGCCCGCTGCGTTTACACAACGGGCTGGAAGCGTCACGGTTTCAGTGCCTCAGCTCGACCGGTCGGAGCTTCGGATGGATGGCCATCACTGACGATGGCACTCAGTTCCCCTGCCGCCTTGGTGCCGGCTGGGCACACGAGCTCCGGTGGGAGATCGAGCCAGCTCAGGCTTCGAGCTGACCGGTCGAGAAACGGACATCCTCGGGCTGATGACCGGTCTCTCACGACGGCGCGGGAGGCGATGACCCGCGGAGCTCAGCGGAGGCGCTGAAGCGGGCATCGCCTTGACCCGCGCACCAGCGCTGTGCGACACAACTACGACTGCTGCAGATCAACTGCACCGCCGAGGTGCTCGACCAGTTCGAGACGCTGCTGGCCGCGGTGCCCTGGGCGGTCTACGACGTGCGCCGCACGCTCTCACCACGGGTGGACGGCAAGGTCAACCACGCGAGGTCGATCCGCATCCTCGACGTCGGCGAACGCGCCGAGATCCGTAGGCGTAGGGCTGCGGCGGCGGAGGAGGGCCACCGTTCCAGCCCCCCGCGAATCGATCGTCCCGATCCCGCTCAGGGTTCAACCCGTACCGAGGCGTCGACGCCTGCCCCGGTACTCGGCAGGGCCGGGGGTCCAGAGCTGGTCCAGCACGTCCAGGGTCTCGTCCAGGCGGCTGCCGCGTTCGGACATCGCGACGTTCACCGCGGTGAACTCGTCCGGTGACCAGCCGATGCCGAGGTCCGGCACGAGGCGCCCGTCGCTGAGCACGTCCAGGCACGTGAGCGCGCGGCCGAGCACCACCGGCGGGTACCACGGCGCGTTGAGGACGTTGCTGCCGATGAGCACCCGTTCGGTGGCCATCGCGGCGATGCTCAGCAGCACGAACGGGTCGAGCACCGCGCGGAACTCGTCCGGGAACGTGTCGGCGCCGTTGTGGCCCGCCGTGGGGGCGACCGGCGCGAGCAGCCGGTCGATCACCCACAGGCTGTCCGCTCCGAGCCGTTCGCCCTCGCTCGCGTAGCGGCCCGCCCGCTGCACCTGCCGGGCGGCCGTGCCCGCCTGCGGCAGCGTGGAGCCGATCTTCACGACGCTCCTGCCGCCGTCGGTGCGGGCATCAGCGGTTCACCGAGTCGCGCACGTAGTCGCGCAGGGAGCGCGGCGCGTGGCCGAGCAGCTCGGTCATGGTCGCGACCTGGGCCGGGTCGGTCAGGATCGGTCCCGCGCTGAGCAGCTCGAAGCTGTGGATCCAGCCGATGAGCTTCTGGCCGGAGAGCCTGCGCCCGAACGCCTTGCGCCACTCGGGGTCGTTCCCGGTGTAGACGACTTCGCGGCCGAGCGCCTCGGCCCAGATCTGGGCACTCTGCTCGCCGTTCAACGACTCCGGTCCCAGCAACTGGTAGCTGCCGGCCGCGAAGCCGGGGTCGACGAGCGCGCGGGTGATCACCTCGGCGGCGTCGCGCAGGTCGATCCGGTTGACGCCCCTGGCGTGCAGCTGCGTCGGGTGGACACCCGCCTCGATGTCGGCGCGGAAGACCTCGTCGTTCTGGTCGAAGTTGGTGAGGCTGAACATGGCCGGCCGCGGGTCGGTGCCCGCCAGGAACGCCGCGAGCCGCAGCTTCCCCGTGTAGTCCGGCATCGCCTGGGCCGCTCCCGCGCGCGCCTCCGGGTCCTCGACGTGGAAGCCGCCGAACGCGAGACGGGCGCCCGCGCGCTGGGCCTCCTCGCCGAAGATCGTGGCGATCTCGATCTCGTTGGCCTCGTGCGGCGAGACGTAGAACGCCGAGTCGACGCCCTTCAGCACGGCGGCGACGGCCTCGCGGTCGGCGAGGTCGCCCTGCACGACCTCGACCGTGTCGGGCAGGTTCGCGCGCTCCGGCTCGCGGAGATCCGCAGGCGACGCGGCCCGGACGACCCGGTGGTGCGGGCGCTCGCGCTCGACGGCGAGGAACGGCTGGCGTCGGTGCGCCGCGTCCACCGGCTGCTGCGCCGCACGGCACCGCGGCAACGCTGACGCCGGTCTTCAGCCACGAGACGGTCAGGTCTCCGCTTCCGGCGGCTGCCGGCAGGCCAGGGGCGTCACGCCGTTCACGAGATCGCCCGCGCGGCCGACCTCGGCGAGTTCGCCGGTTCGGTACCGTGCGAGGAGCGGGCGGCACGGGTCGTTCCGCCACAGCGCAGAAGAAGAAGGTGGTCGTGGTGCGGCGGATGCCTTAGCCGCCCGCCCGGAGGGTCCGGGAGCACGGGTGGCTGGTTCCGGAGGAACGAGATGTCCCGCACGGACAAGACCAAACCGGCGTGGGTGCGGCACCGCGAGCACGGTGGCCTGCCCCTGCACGACCACCGGCACGGGTCGTGCGACCTCCCCCCGCTCCCCCCGCGGGAGCACACGGGTACCCGGTGCCGCTGGGCGGTGGTCACCGGGATCGCCTCCCCGTGGCGTTGCTGCGCACGGACCCAGGAGCGCTCCGCGCACAAGGAGTGGCAGGGCTGGGTGAAGGCCGCCAACCGCGGGGTCCGCTACGCGGGCCGTGCCGCCGCGCGCCGCCGGCACCTCGACGCGGACTGACCCGGCGGGGTCACCACGAATGTTTCGGGTCGATTGTCACCAGGTAAACCGCCGCGAAATCAAGCTCGTCTCATTTGCCCGATTCTCGGCGGTGCCGTAGAATTCCACTCCGTGAGACAGGTGAGAATTCGGGAGAACATCGACGAGATGCCCGAGCTGTGCAACGTCGAAGTGGCGCTCGTGGTGATCGGCGGAAAATGGAAAATGCTGATCCTGAAGTACCTGCTGGACGGAACGCTCCGATTCGGCGAGCTGCGGAAGATGCTGCCGTCGGTGACACCGCGGATGCTGAGCCGGCAGCTGAAGGAGCTGGAAACCGACGGACTGGTCACGCGGGCCGTGTACGCGGAGGTGCCGCCGAGGACGGAGTACTCCGTCAGCGAACTGGGCGAGTCGCTGCGGGAGCTTGTCGACAAGCTCGACAGCTGGGGTGCGCAGTACCGGGACAGCGCGCGACCGGCGGCGGTGACGGAGTCCGCAGAAATATGACGGAGATCATATTGCAACGTGGATCGCCGCTGCCCGCAAAGGTATACAGCTTGTCACTATGACACAGCGTGTTCACTGCTTGACTCTGCGTTACGATAAGTAGACAAAGGGTCAGTGAGTCTCAAGCCCTCCACACGTTCCCAAGCCAAAAGCGAGCACCACCGGCGGTGGCTGGTCCTGGCCGTGCTGTGCACGAGCCTGCTGCTGGCCGGCCTGGACCTCACGGTCCTGCACGTCGCCGTGCCCGCGCTCGCCCGCGACCTCGACCCCAGCGGGCCGGGACTGCTGTGGATCGTCGACGTCTACTCGCTGACCGTCGCCGCCTTCCTGATCGTGTGCGGCACCCTGGCCGACAAGATCGGGCGGCGCCGGGTGGCGCTGACCGGCTTCGCCCTGTTCGGCCTGGCCTCGCTGGCCGCGGCGTTCGCGCCGTCGACCGGCCTGCTGATCGCCGCGCGCGCCGTGCTCGGGCTCGGCACCGCACTGATCATGGCCGCCACCGTGGCCATCATCCGCAACGTCTTCCCCGACGACCGCGAGCGCGCCTTCGCGATCGGCCTGTGGACCGCCGCGCACAGCGTGGGCACCACCCTGGGGCCGCTGATCGGCGGCGCGCTCGTCGAGCACTTCCCGTGGGGCTCGGTCTTCCTGGTCAACGTCCCCGTCGTGGTCGTCGTGCTCGTCGTCGGCGCCCTGGTCATCCCCGAGTCCTCCAACCCCGAGCCCAGGCCGTGGGACCCGCTGAGCGTCGTCCTGTCGGTGGTCGGGCTCGCGGGCTTCGCCTACGGGCTCAAGGAGGCCACCGCCCCCGGCGGGCTGACGCCGTTCACCCTCGCCGGCGGCGTCGCCGGCATCGCGGTGCTGGTGTGGTTCGTGCTGCGGCAACGCCGGCTGCACCAGCCGCTGCTGGACCTCGAACTGTTCCGCAACCGCCGCTTCAGCGTCGCGATCATCGCCGTGTTCGGTGCGTTCGGTTCCTACGTGGCGATGCTCTTCCTGCTCATGCAGTGGTTCCAGCAGGCGCGCGAGTTCACGCCGTTGCAGGCCGGGGCGGCGATCGTGCCGCTGGCCGTGGCCAACGCGCTCGGGGCCACGCTCGCACCGCGGATCGCCGACCGGTTCGGCAGCCGCTGGTCGATGACGGGCGCGCTCACGGCGTTCGCCGCCGCGCTCGCCTTCTTCGCGGCCAGCCCGCTGACCACCTGGTACCCCGCGCTGGTCGGCGTGCTGGTGGTCTCCGGCTTCGGCGCGGGCATCATCATGACCTCCGGCGCCGACTCCATCACCGCCGTCGTCGCACCCGAGCGCGCGGGTGAGGCCGCCGCCATCCAGGAGACGTCCTTCGAGCTGTCCGCGGGAATGGGCGTGGCGCTGCTCGGCAGCGTGCTGGCGGTCGTCTACCGGTTCAGCCTGACCACACCGCCGTTCCTCTCCGAGGGCGAGGGCGACGTCGCGCGCAGTTCCGTCAATGGGGCCCAGGAGGTCGCGGCGACCTTGTCGCAGGCCGATGCCGGTGCGCTGACGACCGCCGCCGAGTCCGCGTTCGACACCGGCGTGCGCGTGGCCGTCGGCGGTGCCGCGGCGGTGCTGCTCGTGATCGCCGCCGCCGTGGCGGTGCTGCTGCGGCCGCCGTCCGCCGGGGAGGACCCGCCCGACTGAGGTCCGACCGGTCGCCCGGACAACACCCGCGCGTTGTCGCGCGGTTTTTCGGCGCGCGCACGATTCTTTTTCGAGGCATTTTGTTTAGGCTCTGAACAGTCACCCGATCGGAGGTGCCGGCGCGGATTATTCGCGCCGGATACTGATTGCTGAAAGCCGTCGCCGCGAACTTTGTCGACAGATCATTCCCATTCTTCTCGACATCGCAACCTCGAAGGGCGAACAAATGCTGACCGAGCAGCACCCACCACATTCCGCGCTCACTGGTCTAGACCTATTTGTCGGCGGTCCCATCCAGCACGCCATCCGCCCCGACGGGTTCACCGGGCACCTGCGCAGCGCGATCTCCCTGGCGATCGAGACGCTGCGCGGACAGGGCGGCACGATCTTCTCCGCGCACACCGTCGAGGAGTTCGGGGCGCGGACCGCCGCGTTCAGCCCCGAGCAGGTGTCGGCGCGGGATCTGCGCTGGATGTCCAAGTGCGACGTCTTCATCCCCGTGCTGCCCACCTCCGACGAGGAGCTGATGCGCACCGACGGCACCCACATCGAGCTAGGCTGGGCCACCGCCCTCGGGCGGCCGATCGTGCTGGTCACCCGGCAGCCCATCGTCGAGTCGGCCAGCCACCTGCTCAAGGGGCTGCACCGCATCGGCAACGTGCAGGTGCTCGACCTCGACCGGTTCACCCGCGCGCCGTTCCTGCTGGTCGAGGCCGTGCTGCGGGCCACGACGCGCCAGCGCGAGGCCGTGCGGTCCTCCGCCGTCGCGGTGAAGACCCCGGTGGCGGGCCGGTGAGCCCCCGCAGCGGCTCCACCGCGCGCGTGCTCGGCATGGACCTGGCGAACCCGGTCGTCGTGGGCTCGGGTCTGCTGACGGACCAGGCCCGCAACATCCGGCGGCTCATCGCCACCGGCGCGGGCGCGGTGGTCACCAAGACCATCCACCCCAGCCCGCCGCGCGACCTCGACGAGCGCATCCTCAGGCTGCCCACCGGAATGATCAACAGCACCACCTACTCCAAGCGCTCCGTCGGGGAGTGGCTGGGACACCTGCGCGGCTTCACCGAGGACGACCTGCCCGTGATCGCCTCCCTGCACGCCGACAGCCCGGCCGAGCTAGCGGAGCTGGCCGCACAGGTCGAGCAGACCGGGTGCCGCGCGCTGGAGCTGGGCATCTCCTGCCTGAACGAGGAGGACGGGCTGGAGGACACACCGGAGCGGGTGGCGGCCTACACCAGCGCCGTGCGCGCGGCGACGTCGTTGCCGTTCGCGGTGAAGCTGGCCATCGGCGAAAGCTTGCGCGACCGGTCCAAGGCCGCGCTCGACGCCGGTGCGGACGCGCTGAGCATCAGCGACACCATCCCGGCCGCGGCCGTGTCCGTCGCGGGCGAGCTGGAGCTGGGCGGTGTGTTCGGCTACTCGGGTCCCGGCATCAAGCCGCTCGTGCTGGCCGCGATCCACTCCCTGCGCAGGGCTGGTGTCGGCGCGGAGATCCTGGGCATCGGCGGCATCGCCACGGCCGACGACGTGCGCGAGTACCTGGCGGTCGGGGCGACGGTCACCCAGGTCTACACAGCGCTGCACACCGACATGTACTCCACGCTCGCCGCCATCGTCGCGGGCGTCGTCGAGCACGAGCCGGACGGAGTGGTGGTGTGAGCCGCTACTTCGCGGACCTCAGCAGCGCCGAGGTGCACGAGGCGCTGGCGGGCGCGACGGTCATCTGGCCCATCGGCTCCACCGAGCAGCACGGTCCCCACCTGCCCCTGTCGGTCGACTCCGTGCTGGCCGAGGCGTTCGCTGCCGAGCTGGCCGAACGGGTCGACGGCCTGCTGCTGCCCACGCTGGACATCGCGGCGCGCTCGCTGCCGCAGAGCGGTGGCGGACTGGCCTTCCCCGGCACGCTCTACGCCTCCGGCGCCGAGCTGATCTCCTACGTTCGCGAGGTGCTGCGCTCGATCGCGGAGCTGCCGCTGGCGCGGCTGGTGGTGCTCAACGGGCACTTCGAGAACGAGGCGCTGCTGCTCGACGCCGTCGACGACGCCACGCGTCCCGGTGGTGCGCTGTCCGACCGCGAGGTGCAGGTCTTCAGCTGGTGGAGCCTGGTCGACGACGCGTGGGCGCGCGAGCACGTCGAGGGCTTCCCCGGCTGGCACGCCGAGCACGCCGGGCACACCGAGACCAGCCTGATGCTGCACCTGCGGCCCGACCTGGTGCGCGAGGTGCGGCCCGACCACGACACCCCGCCGCCCGCGGGGATCTACGTCCACCCGCTGGAGGTCTCCAGGGCGAGCACCCGCGGTGTGCTCAGCCGCACCTCCGGTGCCAGCGCGGAGTCCGGTGCCCTCCTCTTCGAGCACGTGAGCGCGCGTGCCGCGAAGTCGGTGGCAGA
This sequence comes from Lentzea sp. NPDC036955, assembly GCF_055608005.1. NCBI lineage: Bacteria > Bacillati > Actinomycetota > Actinomycetes > Pseudonocardiales > Pseudonocardiaceae > Lentzea > Lentzea sp. NPDC036955. The sequence continues at coordinate 275,562 of NZ_JBVJRC010000006.1, forward strand.
GGGCTTCGGGCTCGTCCGCCGGCAACCACCGTTCGACAAGGAGTGAGCATGGCCTCCCCGTTCCACCTCGCCTTCATCCTCAACTTCACCACCGACGACTGGCGCGGCCAGTTCGGCTCCGGCGGTGACACCTGGGACGGCGAGTTCTACATGGAGATCGCCAAGGCGCTTGAGCGCGCCTGCCTGGACTACGTGATCATCGAGGACAAGCTGATGGTCCCGGAGACCTACGGCGGCAGCGCCGCGGCGGCGTTGCGCCAGGCCGCGATCGCGCCCAAGCACGACCCGGTGCCGCTGGCCGCCGTGATGGGAAAGTCGACCACGGAGCTGGGCATCGTCGCGACACTGTCCACACTGGCCTACCCGCCGTTCATGACCGCGCGCCTGGCGTCCACGATGGACAGCCTGCTCGGCGGCCGGTTCGGCTGGAACATCGTCACCAGCGCGGAGGACCTGGCCGCGCAGAACTTCGGCCTGGACGCGCTGCCCAGCCGCGAGCAGCGCTACGAGATGGCCGACGAGTACGTCGACCTGGTCAAGCAGCTGCTGGCGTCCTGGGACCACGACGCGGTCGTGCGCGACCGGGAGAAGGGCGTCTACGCGGACCCGGACAAGGTGCGCCCAATCCACTTCCGCGGCAAGTACTTCTCCAGCCGCGGCCCCCTCAACACCGTGCCGTCGCCGCAGCACCGGCCCGCGTTCGTGCAGGCGGGCGCGTCGCCGAGGGGACGGGCCTTCGCCGCCCGAAACGCCGACTCGGTCATCGCCATCGCCAACGGCCCGGCGGAGATGAAGGCCTTCCGCGACGACATCCGCAAGCACGCGGAGGCCGCGGGCAGGGACCCCGACGAGATCAAGGTCCTGTTCTGCGTCACGCCGACCGTCGGCGAGACCGAGCAGGACGCGCGCGAGAAGCACCAGCGCATGGTCGACAACGACGACTTCATCGCCGACGTGCTGGTGCAGGTCTCCGCTCTGACCCAGATCGACTTCGCGCAGTTCGCGCTGGACGAGCCGTTGCCGCACAAGCTGGAGACCAACGGGGAGAAGGGCACCCTCGACCAGTTCCAGCAGTGGGGCAGCGGGAAGACGCTGCGGCAGCTGGTCACGGAGAACGCGGGCGGCCTCGTGTCCTCTGTGGAGCTGATCGGCACGCCGGACTCGGTGGCGGCGCGGATGGGCGAGGTCATGGAGGAGGTCGGCGGCGACGGGTTCATGCTCACCACCCCGTTGCTGCGCCTCAACCGCCGCTTCATCGCCGACCTGACCGACGGCCTGGTCCCCGCCCTGCAACGCCGCGGCCTGGCGCGCAGCGCGTACACGCCCGGCCAGACGCTCAAGCAGCGCCTGCGCGAGTTCTGATGCCCGTTCGTCCCGCCGCTCCTCCGTCCGTCCGACACCGTGCCCGGCCGGCAGGAGGTCGATCACGGGACTTCCGAGAGCGAGAGAACAGTGACCACTCATCTGACCAGCCCGGCGGACTGGCGGACGTCCGCGCGCTACACCGGGATCATCCCGGTGGCGGTGCTCGTCGTCCTCGGTGAGGACGGCAGGCCGACCCTCGTCCGCCAGAAGGGCGGACCGTTCGCCGGCCGCTGGATGCTCCCCGGCGGCGTCATCGAGCTGGGCGAGGCGGCCAAAGCCGCGGCGGTGCGCGAGTGCGCGGAGGAGACCGGCATCGAGGTCCCGGTCTCGTGCGTCACCGGCATCGGCACCTACGAGATCATCGCCGACTGGCCGGGCACTCCGCGCTACCACGTCCTGCTGTCGGCCCACCTGGCCGAGGGGAGCTACCGCCTGCCGGCGGGCTTCGTCGGTGACAACGGAGGGGGTGTGGTCCAGGCGGGTCCCGACCACGTCCGGCTGCACTCCACCGACCGGCGCATCCTCTCCGACGCGGGTGTCGTCCGCACTCCCGCGCGGGTGCTGGAGGACGACCTCGACAGCGACCAGTTGACCATCAGCGTGCTGAGCTGAGGGAGCGATGTTGCCCATGGAAGACGACGACAGCCCCATCCGCGTCACCATCGTCAACGGGAGCCTGCGGCAGGGGAGGTTCGCCCCGGTCGTGAGCTCGTGGGTGCACTCCCGCGCCCTGCGGCGGCCCGACCTGCACGTCACCCACCTCGACCTCCAGGACGTGCTCACCCCCGAGCACTGGGAGCAGCCGGGGCGCAACCCGGTGTGGGTCGACGCCGTGGCGGCGTCCGACGCGTTCGTGGTGGTGACCCCCGAGTACAACCACAGCGCGCCCGGCCTGCTGAAGCACGCGATCGACAGCGTCAACCAGGAGTGGTACCGCAAGGCCGTCTCGTTCGTCTGCTACGGCGGTCTTTCCGGTGGCCTGCGCGCCGTCGAGTCCCTGCGGCTGGTGTTCGCCGAGCTGTACGCGACGACGGTCCGGGAGACGGTGTCCTTCCACGGCGCCAAGAAGTGCTTCACAGCCGACGGCCTGCCCAAGGAGGAGGAGATCGCTGACGCCGCGGCGGACACGATGCTCGCCGAGCTGACGTGGTGGGCGCGTGCACTGCGCACGGCGAGGAAGGCCGGTGTTCCCATGCCGACATGACAACGGGAGCGGGCGGGCACGGATGCCCGCCCGCTCCCCGGCGCGGCTCAGGTCCGCGCGGGCTGGAGCTCCGCCTCGGGCACGTCGGCGCGGCGGGCCGCACGTCCCAGCAAGGCGCAGAAGCCCGCCGCGATGGTGGCGAGCACGGCGATCGTGACCGCCATCGGCACCGCCGAGTGCCCCTCCCTCGGGCTCACCAGCGGTGACACGACAGCGGCGAGCTCGAACTGCGACGCGCCCAGCACCGCCGACCCGGTGCCCGCGGCCTGCGGCACGGCGTCGAGCGCGAGCGCCGTGGCCGGACCGAGGACGAACCCGAGCGACGCGACGGCGAAGAAGATCGGCACGACCAGCCAGGCGGGGCCGACCGGCACCGCGAGGACTGAGCGAGCAAGTCGTCGGATACCTGTCGGCGGATGGGTCGATGGACCAGCAGGGCGTTGTACTGTGCCGTTGTGTCAGCGGATCTGAAACGGGCCTTCCCTGGTTTGGTCTTCGGCCTGTCGGTTGTGGCGTTGTGGGGCCTCGGGATGGCTGTTTTCACACCGTCAGCGAACACTGGTTTCGACGTTTCGCTGACGTCGTATCCTTCTTGGCGAGCTGCCGCGTTGTGGTGCGTGTCTGTCGTACTGGTGGCAGCTGCCGCTCCGGTACTTGTTACGCGGTCCCGGGTTGTTCCGACTGACGGCATGCTGCCGGCTTCGATCCGCTGGTTCCTCTCAGCGCGGGAGCGATCGCGTGGGTAGCTGGGTGGATCGACATGCTCAGCTTCTACGACGGGCTTCGTCCGATGGGAATCGCCGAGCACGTGGCTGGGTCCCACCCGGTTTCTTGCCGGCGGATGGGGGCAGTGGCCCGCTGCGTACCCAGGTGATCCGATCAAGTCGGTGATCGTCGGGTTCGCAGGGGTGGCCGTGATGGCGTTGTGGGCGCTGCGGCGTCGGTGGCCCGATCTCATGGTGGCTGCGGCTGTGGCCAGTGTGGCCTTGTCGGTCTCTGCTGCCGTCCGCGATCGCGTCCCCGCCGCTAATGTTCTGTCGCCGACACCGTACAACGCCGCCGAGATCCTCTGGGGCAGGCAGCGATCACGGTCGTTGCCGGCACAGCACTGATGGTGGGAGCGGTGATGAGCCGTTTCGTGCGGCGTCAGCGCAGGTAAGGCTCATCGATTCCCGGTTCGGTGCCGAAGCAGCGAAGCTGGTGTTGCGCCGTGCTCTACTCCTCCTCGTCGTCGGGCAAGGCCGCGGAGAGCCACATTCGGATCCGGTACCGCTCGAAGCCGCCTGGCTGTGCGGTGACGAGGGCTTCCCTGTGGGCAGCGATGTCCTCGTGTTCGAGGATCTCCTGCCGTGCTGCGAGGGCTTGTTCGCGTGCCTGATAGGTGACCTCGAGCGCGTAGATACCTGGTCCCGCCGGCAATTGCGCGTCGAGTGCGTCGCCGGTGGGGGAGCTGAGGACGAGCAGGCCACTCGGGCACCCGAGTTCGAACAGCTGGGGTTTCGACCAGCCGCCTTCGTCGGCTCCCTCAGGTGGTGCGGACCACGTCTCGAGGCGTGCGGACACCGGCAGCAGGTCCTGCGCACAGTTGATCACCAGCTCATAGCCGGTCGACGCCACGATGGTCGCCTGGGCGTGTGTGATGGCCTCGTCGAGACCTGTGCCGGCGTCGTTGTCCTGGTCGCGCACGGTGAGCAACCGGTGGGCGGGCACGGTGATCAGCTCGTGGTGACCCAGTAGCCCCGGCACGGCACACCCTCTTGTCGCTGTTGTTCGATCAGGTGGCCTGGGCTTGCCCGCAGCTCTTGCCGCGTGTGCGGGCAAGCCCAGGTTGTGCCGATCACTTTAGCCGGACGTGACGTTCACGTAGAACGCATCGTTGTCCAGGATGCGGTTCTGGCCGTAGAATCCTGCCAGTTTGGTGCCGCCTCGTTGATTGTCGCCGACATCGATCGGCCGGGCAGAACCATTCCACATGCCTTGCGGCGTTGTGTTCCGTATCGGCTTGCCCCTTTGAGGAGTTCCGCGGCGCGGTCGCCGGTGTCTGGCCACAGTTGGATGAGGTAGTGCTCGAGAATGTCGAGGCTGGATTCATCGACGGCGGAGTCGCGTCCGGTGGCGTGAACGCGAGCCCTGTAGCGACCGGCGGTCTCGGTCGCGGGTGTGCGGAGTTGTCCGGGGATGTCGTCCATCAGCGCGCTGACGCGAAGTGCGCCTGCGGGTGCGTCGAGGGAGACCTCGACGACGTCTTCCCAGGCGTCCAGATCCGGCTCCGGCGGGTCCGTGTGGCGCTCTACTACGAGTTCGACGGGCCCGGTGTGGATGCCGGCGTTGATGCCGAGCAGTCCTGACGCTGTGGTTGCCAGTCCGTTGCTGTGCCACGACAGCCGACCACCGTCCTCGGGGTAGACGCCTTCGTCCAGCATGAAGAACTGGTGGTAGGACACTCGTACCTCGCCGGACAGGCGGATCGGCTGCCGTGTCACATTCATGCCTCCTGATCAGACGATCTGGACGTAGAAGGGATCGAAGTTGATGATCCGCTGGTCACGATAGAACGCGGACAGCTCCCTGCCACCCTTTTCATTGTCTTCTTCTTTGATCATCCTGGCGCTGTAGAGGCCGCCGCCGAGGAACGCGCCCTGGTTGGTCGAGGCGAAGGGATACTCGTCGCACTGCTTCCCGTCCGGCCGGGGGAGGCTTGAAGGACAGGACGTGCTGCGGTTCTTGTCCATCAGGATTCGGTCGGTTTGCCGTGTCAGTGGGCTCCCGCTTGCGGGGGAACCCGGAAGGCCGGCGCGTTGAGTGTCAGCGATGTGCGTGGCGAGTTCTCCGTTGTGTAGGTCAAGGTGGGGGTAACCGAGTGTGCCCATCTGCGTGAAGATGATGGTCCATCGGCTCTGGTGCGCCATGATCGTGCCTGCGGTTCCCGGCACGATGTCCGACATCGCGCGCACGGCCCCTTGAGGGTTGTCGCTGAGCAGGCGGTAGGGCGAGTCGCTGCTCGTGACGCTGCAGTCGATAGGGCATGACGCGATCGCTTCGGGGAATCAAGCCGTTGAGGTCGCCCCAGCCGTCCGGCTTGACGGTGACTGCTACCCCATTGTGAGGTGCGCGGGGTCGTGCTCATCCACCCCCACCGGAAGGGCACTGTCACCGTCCTCCAGGGTCGGTGGCGTGGGTGCGCGGTCGGGGTCCGAATGCCGATCCGGAGACGCCGATCTGCGTGCGCAACCCCTTGGGTGTCCGTGACCACGTCGAGGCGCCGCGACAGTCGCCGTGCCGCCGTCCGGCGGTAACAGCGTGACGAAGATATAACCGGGAACGGCCCGGACCACGTGAATTGCCCCATGTGCAATGACTGCGGATTCCGATGATCGGGCTATCAGTCCCACGAACGGTATTTCGTGATGGCGGCAGACGGGTGAATCCTCTCGACAGCGATTCTGGCGGTCTTGGACAGTTCCATCGTGCGCGGTTTCCTGCAACCACTCACCACATGCATTCCGTTCCCACCACGCACAGCGAACGGTATGCCCGGAAGGAAAAACTCCATGCACGACGACGATGAGCCGGTAGGCCGTGTACTCGGCCGACGGCAGGCGCTGATCCTGCTCGGCGCCGCAGGCGCGACGCTCACGGTCGCGGGATCTCCCGTGGCCGGCGCCACCCAGACAACCGGCGGCCCCGAGGTCTGCGCACCGGCGCTGAACTGCGTGGTCAAGCCGGAGCAGATGGAAGGTCCCTATTTCGTCGACAGGATGCTCAACCGGTCCGACATCCGAACCGACCCGGCCACCGGTCGGCCGTCGCCAGGAACGGCGCTGACGCTCAACTTCACCGTCCAGTCGGTCCGCCCGGGACAGTGCACCCCCCTGCCTGACGCCACAGTGGACATCTGGCAGTGCGACGCGCTTGGGCTTTACTCGGACATCCCGTCGCAGGGGAGTTCTGGTCGCCGTTTCCTGCGCGGCTATCAGAAAACCAACACGGATGGGAAGGCACAATTCATCACCATCCTGCCCGGCTGGTACACCGGCAGGACGCTCCACATCCACATCAAGATCCGGACGACTGGCACCAACGGCCGTCCGTACGAGTTCACGTCACAGCTGTACTTCACGACCGCGTTCGGCGCGGCCTACCTCCAGACCCAGCCGTACGCGCGTAAAGGCCCTGCGGACACCACCAACAACAGGGACTCCATTTACCTGAGGGGTGGTGCCCAGATGGTGCTGAACCCCACCAGCACCGGGACCGGCTACAGCGCGGACTTCGCGATCGGTCTCGACCTGTCCAACACCCAGGTCGGCCTCCCCGACTGATCGGGACGTTCGCCGGGCCTTCTCGACCTCGTTGTACTCCACCCTTCCAGTCCGAGTAGGACGGTCAGGTCGTCGGCGGGGAAAGGGAAGTGGTACCGGCAGAGTCCCGACTGCCCTTGACCGGGCACTGGTGATTCCGGGGTGGCCCTCATGAATGGGCTGCTGCCGCCGCCCGGGATCGCCTTGCAGGTCGAAGGCAGTGAGTTGCGCGGTTTGCCGATGCGCGGTGAGGTCGTCAGCACCGGCTGCGCCGCGAACCACGTTCACCGGACGACACCTCGACCGGGCACATCCCGATCTCGATGATCTGCGTCGACTCGCCCGGCGGCGGCGTTCCTGCTCAACAGGTCGCCTCGACGTCGACGACCAGCACGTGGTCCACCACCATCACGTGCTGATCGTCCCCGGCGTGTGAATCCGATCAGTTGAGTTCCACCCCGACAGCGGACACGAACTCACCCGCTGCGACAGCGGCGGCGACGACCTCGATGTCGTCCGCCATGAACCGGTCCTCGGCCAAAGTGGGCACCAACGACCGGACCTTCGAGTACGTGGCCGCAGACTGCGGGCTCAGCCCGGACCGCCGCCCTGCCACGTCCACGGCCTGCGCGGCCGCCAGGTACTGCACGGCGAGAATCCGGGTGTTGTTGGACAGCACGCGGCGGGCGTTGCGTGCCGAGATCAGGCCCATGCTGACGATGTCCTGGTTGTCCCCGTTGGACGGCACACTTTGCGTGGACGCGGGGCCGATCGTCCTGTTCTCCGCGACCAGCGCCGTGGCCGGGTACTGCGCCCCGGCGAACCCGCTGTTCAGACCAGGATCGCCGGCGACGAGGAACTCCGGCAGGCCGTAGTTGAGGTGCCTGTTCAGCAGCCGGTTCGTCTGCCGTTCGGACAGCACACCCAGCTGCGTCAACGCGATCGTCACGTAGTCCATGGCAAACGCGATCGGCTGGCCGTGGAAGTTGGCGCCGTGGAAGATCTCCCTGCCCTCGAAGAACAACGGGTTGTCGTTCGACGAGTTGAGCTCGATCTCCAGCTTGCGCACGGCGTCGTGCAACGTGTCCCGCACCGCGCCGGCCACCTGCGGGACGGCGCGCATGGTGTACGCCTTCTGCAGATAGATCTCCGTGCGCTGCACGTCCTTGCCGTCGTGCCCCTCCTCCAGCTCGCGCCGCAGGTCGGCGTGCTCGACGGTCAACAAGCTGCCCGCGAGCAACGCCCGCAGGTTCGCGGCCGAGGCGATCTGGCCGGGGTGCGGGCGGGCGATGTCGTGACCCTCGGCCAGGAACGGGCTGGTGGAGCCGCGCAACGCCTCGATCATCAGCGCGGTCACGATCTCCGCCTGCCGCACCTGTTCCAGTGCCCGCGCCACGACCAGCGAGCCGAGGCCGGTCATCGCGGACGTGCCGTTGATCAGTGCCAGACCCTCCTTGAAGCGCAGCTCCAGCGGCTCGATGCCCTTGGCCCGCAACACCTCCCCGGTCGGCACGGGCTTGCCGTCGCGCAGCACGTAACCCTCACCGATGACCGTGCTCGCCACGTGGGCGAGCGGCGCGAGGTCACCGCTCGCGCCGAGCGAACCGATCTCCGGAATGGCGGGCGTGATGTCCGAGTTGAGGTACAACGCCAAGCGCTGCAGCACTTCCGGCCGCACCGCCGAATACCCCTTTGCCAGTGCGTTCAGCCGCGCCGCCACGATCGCGCGTGCCTCGTCGACGGCGAACAGCGGGCCGACGCCCGCGCTGTGGCTGCGCACCAGGTTCGTCTGCAGTTCCACCTCCTTCGCCACGTCGACGCGCATGTAGATCATTTCGCCGTAGCCGGTGGTCACGCCGTAGATCGGGATGTTCTGCCTGGCGATGTCCTCGAACATCGCGCGGCTCTTGGCCGCCTTCGCGAGCGCGGCCGGTGCGACCGCGCACTCCTGCCCCAGCTCCGCGACGCCACGGACACCCGCGATGTCGAGGTGCTCACCGTCGAACTCGACCAGACTCAACTGATTCCCCTTCTCAGTGTGGTTGCGAGCAGCACCACGGCGAGCGGGTACAGCAACGCCCACCCGCCGAACGGCAGCACCAGCAGGCACCCCAGAAACGCGACCACGGCGCAGACACGGCCGATGTCGTCGGGTGGCAGCACCTTCACAGCGGCCGCGGTGCCCGCCAGGTACAGCACGAGGAACGTGGCGCTCGGCCACCCCAGCAACTCCCCGAGATCAGGTCGCAGCAGTGCGTCCGCGAGCAGCACCACCGCGAAGAAAACTCCCAGGCACGCCAACGCGACCCACGGCGTGCGGTGCCGGGAGTGCAGCCGCGCCAACGCTTTCGGCAGCTCGCCCACGCGCGCCTGGGCGTACAGAAGGCGGGAGAGGCCTGCGATGTTCGTGTGCACGGCCACGAACGCGCACGCCAGCGCGAACACCGCTGTCGCCACCCCTGCCGCCCGGCCGAACGCGGACGCGGCGGCCACGCTCATCGGCGCCAGCCCGTTGCCCTGCAGGTACGCGCCGGTACCGATGGTCACGAACGCCGCCGCGCAGTACAGCACCGAGAGCACGACCGACGCGATCCCCATGCTGAGCGGCAGATCGCGTCCGGGGCGGCGGAAGTCCTCCGCGAGGTGCACGACCATCTCGAACCCGATGTAGGACCAGAAGATCAGCAGTGCGGCCGCTCCGACCGCCATCCACCCGTTCGGCACAAACGGCGTCAGAAACCCGGACCGCACATCGGGCAGTCCGGCGACGGAGATCGCCGCGATCACCGCACCCACGGCGGCCACAGCCCCGGTTTGCACCGCCGCGGACGCCTTCAGCCCTCGCGAGTTGAGCCACAGCGACACGAACAACAGCACCAGGGCCAACACCGAGGCGGCAGCGTCGGGCAGGCCGAAGTACGACGTCACGTAATGCGCGCCGACCAGCGCGATCACCGGCACGGACAGCGGCACCGAGGCGAGGAACCACCAGCCGCAAACACGGGCGGACCGAGGCCCGAAGGCGTGCGAGACGTAGGCGATGATGCCTCCGGCGTCCGGGATGCGTGCCCCGGCCCGGCCCAGCGCCACTGCTAACACCAGCCCGAACAACGACATGACCCCCCACGCGACGAGCGCGGCCGGTCCTGCGGTCCGTGCGGTCAACGCCGGCAGCACCAGCACGCTCGGTCCGAGCACCGCGCCGACGGCGAGTGCGGTCCCGGCGGGCACGGTCAAGTGCCGGCGCAGGCCGGTTTCCTCCATGAAGGATTCCACCCCAATGAGATAGCAGTGCGTGATTGTTCAACTCCGTACCGTAACCACATCAGCGTTGGTTCGTCGAGGTTCCAACCGGAACTTGTTCCGGTCCGCGGTTCGAACCACGCCAGTACTCCAGCCGCACTTCGTGGTCCTTGGCCTGTCTGCGCTGGCGGTGGAAGGCTTTCGCGCGGCGCTCGTGACGTCTACGCCAGTGGGACCAGGCCCACTCGCGGGTGCTGTCGTAGACGGTGGTGATCAGGTGTGCCAGGAGACGCTTGACCTCTCCGGGTGAGCGGGATGAGGCCGCTGCCGGGGCTTTGGGACGATCGTGGCTGTGACAGCGAGGTAGGTGCGGGCGAGCATTGCGAGGGTGATGTGCCGGTACCAGGCGTCGTAGCGGCGAACCTGGTGGTGGTCGAGCCCGGCCTCGGTCTTGGCAGCCTGGAAGCAGTCCTCGCCCGCCCAGCGGGCGCCGGCCACACCGATGAGATCGTCATCTGTGGTTTCGTCTGGCGCGCAACATAAGTAGTAGGCCAGTTCGTGCTCGCCCTTGGTGTTGCGCGTGAGTGAGCGGCGGGCCAGTAGCCAGCGGCGCCACCGCGGCGGGATGGAATGCTCGTAGATGGGCAGCGAGGCCACCGCCCAGTCGAACAATCGTGGCCCCCTGGCTCCGTCGTCGCAATTGCGGCGTTTCCAGACGTCATCTGGTGCTTGCGCCGCCAAGACATCGGCGCGGGACGTTCCGCCGACCGCGGGAATGGTCAGGTTGCAGGCCACGGCGACGACGTAGCCGATGCGTGGATTCGGCAGGGTTTGGCTTGGCGCAACTCACGCCGCCTGGGTGGGGAGTGCCCCACCCAGGTGCTCGATCAGGAGATCCTGAACGAGTTGGCGCGGTTGTTCAACGCTCCGACATCGCCGTTGTCGAGCCAGGCGCTGGAGTCGCCGGTGAGGTCGTTGCCGTCGAAGAGCTTGACGTCGCAGGAGTTGTAGGTCTGCACCGAGCTGATCTGGTTGGCCGAGGCGCCGAGGTTGGCCCCGCCCTCGTTGTTGGTGGTACCGCTGGTGCAGCCGACCTGGTAGGCCGGGTTGAAGACCACGACCTGCGAGCCACTGGCGCCCGTGCCGTAGTACAGGCGAGCCACCACCAGCCCGTCGCCCGGTGTGCCCTGCTGACACCCGAAGGTGTTGTCCCGGACCGCGCAGTACAGGGTCGCAGTGGTGCCCACGTGCCCAAGGCGGGCCAGGTCCGACACCATGACCGGTGTCGAACTGGTGAACCGCTCGACCTGGATCGTCGACGCGGCGGGCGCCGCCTGGTCGGCCGGGCTGGCCGAGGCGTGCGAGCCCACCACCCCCACCGCGCTCACTGCAAGCGCCACAGCCGCGAACCATCTTCCCTTGCTCATGTGAGCACTCCCCTCATGGATCCTCCGGTTGTTCGGAGTCTCCGACGGGCAAGATTCCGCACACAGGCCTGCCGCAGGGGCAGAGCTGCTCACGTCACCCGGACAGCGCCCCGAAGATCACCCAGATGCCGATCTGCAGCCTGACCGGTGATACGGAGGGCAGTCCTCTTCGCGGGCGACAATCACGAGCTCGACGCGGGTGGCGCCGTGAAGTTCCATATCGCGGTCGGTACTCACAGCTGTTACTGCCGGTTCCACCTGGAGCTGGAGACGATGATGGCTGGGCACACCAGGCGAGTACGGGTCGAACACCGCTCCTTCGCGTTGAGCGCGGCGGTTCCCACTCCGAAGGAAGGCCTGCCCGTCCCTTTGCGCATCGCGCAGTTCGGCCGTGTCAGATTTTCAAAACACCTTGCTCTTGGCCTGCTTCAAGCATTCCTCGATGCGCCAGCGGGTTCCGGCGATCCAGGCCAGGTCCAGCAGCGTGCAGCGGCGCGGGCCGTAGCAGACGTAGTAGGCGATCTCGCCGGGATCGGTGATGCTGCGGCGGGCCAGTAACCACTGCCCGCGGCCCGGTTCCCACAACACGCGGATGGGCACCCGAGCCCAGTCGTACTCGCGCGGCCCGTGTGCCCCGGTGCTCACCGACAACCTGCGCCAGGCCTGCACCGGCAGCTGCGCGATCAGTTCGTCGGCGCGGGCCTGGCGGAAGTCGGTGGTGGACAACACGTCGTTGACTTTGGTGGCCAGCACGTGCGCCACGTCGCGCTGTTCAAGCCAGAACCGCAGGTACTTGACCTGCCCGTAGGCCTCGTCGGCGGTCACCCAGCCGAAAGGCACCTCGGCATCGAGCGTGCGCTCGCTTATCGCCATCGCCTGCCGCGGCTTGGTGGCGAACTCCACCTCGCCGGGGACGCCGGCCGCCCGGCACCGGTCCGGATCGGCGGTCCAGGATTCCGGCAGGTAGAGCTCTCGATCGATCAACGCGTGCCCCCGCGCCGAGGCGTAGGCCAGGAACACGCCCACCTGGCAGTTCTCCGTCCGGCCGGCGGTGCCCGAGTACTGCCGCTGCACCCCCGCCGAGCGATCGCCCTTCTTCAGGAATCCGGTGTCGTCAACGATCAGCACTCCGTCCGGGGCGCCCAGATTCTGCGCGACGTAGTCCCGCAGATCGTCACGGACACCATCGACGTCCCAGTCCATCCGCCGCAACGACCGCTGCATCCCATCCAGCGAGACTTCACCGGCCCGCTCGTCCAACGTCCAGCCGTTCCTGCGCTTCAACCCCGCGGTCAGACCCAGCACATACTCCCGCACCCGATCGCGCGGCTCCGACCTGACGAACCGGCCACCGATCCGATCATGCAACCGGCCCAGCTCCGCCACAGCGACATCGACCACCACGCATAACATGATCCATTGCGGAACACACAAGTGCCGTTGCAGTACTAGGGCGTGTCCTGCGGATCTTTCTCATGATCGTGTGCAGATGATGGTGTGTGGTCGGACGTGGTGAGCTGACGGACAAGGCCTGGGCGCGGATTGCGCCGTTGCTGCCCGCGCAGAGCGGGCAGCGCGGTGGCCGGTGGCGCAGCCACCGGCAGGTGATCAACGCGATCCTGTGGAAGGAACGCACCGGCGCTCCCTGGCGTGACTTGCCCGAACGCCATGGGCCGTGGAAGACCGCGCACGAACGGCTTCGGAAGTGGACCGCGGACGGCACGTGGGACCGGATTCTCGAGCACGTGATCGTCAAAGACGACTCACTCGGGACACTCGAAGACCATGTCGCGTTCGTGGTCAGCATCGACTCCACGAGTGTCCGGGCGCACCGGCACGCGGCGGGTGCCCGGAAAAAGGGGGCTGCGCGGACTGGATCGACGACCTCGCCGTCGACGGCGAATGCCTCGGACACTCCCGAGGCGGACTGACCACCAAGCTCCACCTGGCAGTCGACTCGGCCGGGTTGCCGCTGGCGGTGATCCTCACGCCCGGTCAGACCGGAGACAACCCGCAGCTGCTGCCACTGCTCGACGACATCTGCGACATCGATGTCGACGGGCAGCGGGTGCGGGTCGGGCGAGTGATCGCCGACAAGGCCTACGCGCACCCGAGCACCCGAACCGCGTTACGGCAACGGCGGATCAAGGCCACTATCCCGGAACGCGTCGACCAGATCGCTTACCACAAGGCCAAGGGCTCGGCCGGTGGCAGGCCACCGGCCTTCGACCCCGATCTCTACAAGATGCGCAACGTGGTCGAGCGCTGCTTCAACCGGCTCAAGCAGTTCTGCGGCCTGGCCACCAGGTTCGCGAAACGAGCCGCCTACCACCGCGCCGAGATCATCCTCGCCTGCATCGTCCTCCACCTCAGGTGAAGGTCCGCAGGACAGGCCAGATGATCGGCGGGCCGGCCGGGGTGCAGGCCAGGCGCAGACGCAGGCCCCAGGAGAACCGTGGATGCGACGAGCAGTGGCCGGCCCAGCTGGCCGGTTCGGAAGGTCTGGTGGTCTCGCAGGAGCGGCCGCATTTGACCGGGGCCGAGTCTGCAATCCAGGTCGCGTCGTCCACAGGTCGGTGTCGACGGCGAGCGGCCGGATGGCTTCGGCATGCAGCGGTGGAACCGCACGCGGGCGAGCAGTTCGCGCGTCCACGATCCCCGCTTTCCCGGTGCGGCCGCGGCACATCACAGGTCCTATTTCCACAGTGCGGCCACATGCGTGTTCAGGACCTCCGCCGCGTCCTGTGCGGTGAGGTGGCCGATGACCACGTGGGTGGTGAGGCCGTCCGCGATGGCCAGCAGCGCGCGAGCCGCGGCCGGCGGATCGGCCAGGCCGCTGCCGGTGGCCAGGCGGACGAGCAGGTCGTGCAGTGCCGCGTAGCTGTTCCTGAGGGGACGGGCGAGTGGCTCCTTGATGGAGGCCTGGGCGACGAACGCCAACCAGATTCGCGCCTGGGCCCGGTGTTCGTCGCGCAGCAGCGCGATCTCGTCGATCGCCTGCCCCAGGGAGGAGTCCGCGGTCAGACGTGCTCGCACGCGCTCGCCGACGTGCTCGACGGCGAACAGCAGCATCTCCTCCTTGGTGCGGAAACAGCGCTGAACGGCACCGAGTGAGACCTCGGCGCGAGCGGCGACGTCACGCATGCTCACCCCCTCGGGCCCGTGTTCGTCGGCGAGGAGGCAGACGGCTTCGGCGATCTGGCGGCGCCGGCTGTCGTAGTCCACCTGCTTGGGCATGCTCTCCTCTTTTCCGATACGGTTGTATCGATCTTATCGGATGGAGAACGTGATGATCAGGCAGGACGCCTTGTGGGCGAAGACGGCCGCGGCCCAGGCGGAATCGGTCCGGAGCGGCGAAATCTCCGCCGCCGAGCTCGTCGAGAGCCACCTCGACCGCATCGCCGAGGTCAACCCACGGGTCAACGCCGTTACGCAGCTGATGGCCGAGCGTGCGCGCGAGGCCGCGGAGCTCACGGACCGGCAGCGAGCGGCGGGGGAGACGCTCGGGCCGCTCGCCGGAGTGCCGTTCACGGTCAAGGAGTCCACCGCCGTGGAAGGGGTGCCGACCACGCTCGGGTTGCCGCGGTTCCGCGACCTGGTGGCGGCGGCCGACGCGCCCCCTGTCGCCCGGCTTCGCGCGGCCGGCGCGATCCCGATCGGCCACAGCAACATGCCAACCCTGGTACTGGCCGGCATGCACACCCGCAGCGAGCTGTTCGGCGACACCGTCAACCCGTGGGACCCCGGCCGCACCCCCGGTGGCACCAGCGGCGGAGACGGGGTCGCCGTCGCCACCGGCATGGCGGCGCTCGGTCTCGGCAACGACTCCGGCGGTTCGGTCCGCATCCCGGCCGCGTTCTGCGGGGTGGCAGCGCTGAAGCCGACCACCGGACGGTTCCCCTCCGACCACCGCATCCTCGGCGCGGACGACCCGGGACCGGCCTCGCAGCTGTTCGTCACCGACGGTCCGCTGGCGCGCACGGTCGCCGACCTGCGGCTGGCCTGCGAGGCACTGGCCGGGACCGACCCGCGCGACCCCCGTGCCGTGCCGGTTCCCCTGTACGGCGAGCCGCTGCGCGGACCGGTCAAGGTCGCCGTCGTCACCGATCCCGGAGGACAGGGCGTCCATCCGGACGTCGTTCGCGCCATCGCCGCGGCGGCCGACGCCCTGCGCGACGCCGGGTACGACGTGCGGGAGGTGGCGGACGTGCCGCGGCTGGCCCACGCGCTGGAGGCGTACGGCCGGATGACCGTGACCGAGTTCGCGCCGACCTGGCCGGTGGTGCGAACGCTGCTCGGCGAGGGCGGGGACCGCTACATCCAGATGGCCATGGACAAGACCCCGCCGGTGGACGCCGCGGAGCTTGCGAAGCTGATGGGAACATGGCTCGGCATCCGCCGCTCCTGGGCGGAGTTCCTCGACGAGCACCCGCTGCTGCTCGGACCCGTGTTCACCGAGCCGCCCGTCGAGCCGGGCCTGGAGTCGCGCGACGAAGCGGGACGCGAACGGGTCGCCCGCGCCCTGCGCCTGTGCGCGGTGACCAGCTTCGTCGGTGTTCCCGCCGTCGCCGTGCCGACCGGCGTCAGCGACGGGCTGCCGTCCGGCGTGCAGCTCATCGGGCGCGCGTTCCGGGAGGACCTGTGCCTGGCCGCGGCCGAGGCGGTCGAGAGCCGCCTCGGTGTGTTCACCCCGCTCGACCCACGCCCGTGAGCGAAGCGGCGGGTTGACGCATCCCTTCAAGAACGCCGAGAAGTGCCCGGAAATGGCATGGTGACCATGCAGCTCAACGTTCCCGTTCGACCGAGCCGTGACCACGCACTGTCCGTCATCGAGAACATCACCGACGACGACGTGACCAAGCCGCCGCCGTGCGCCGACTACGACGTCCGCGCCCTGCTACCTCGGAAAGCGTCACGCCGTGATGGTGTGGCGCTTTCGCGAGTCCGGGGTAGTGGTCGGGTGGTCATTCACGCTGGTCCACAGTCGAGAAGTGCGTGATCCGGTCCTCGAGCTCGCGCGCCTCCTGCTCGGCCAAGTGCACGGAGAGCACCTGTCGCACCGCCTCGTTCCGGAAGACCTTGCGGCGCGCGGCAATGCACGTCAAGCCGTCGAACGCGCATGGCGGCAACCGCACGTTGGTCTCCTGGTGAGTGCCCACGGCGACATCATCGCGGCCAGTTAGCCACAACGACTGGAACCCTTCCGGTGGGGCAGGTCAAGATGTCACCAATCCGTGCAGCAGACCCAGTGGTTCGGCGTCTCCGCTGACGTCACCCGGCAGCTAGTACACCACCGCGAAGACTCACCCTTCGGCGTGCCCGTGAGCACACTCAAGCTAAGGACACTCTGCTGATTTCTGTGGAGGCTGCGGCGAGCAGGTTCTCCACCTTGCGCACGGCGGTCGTGCGACGCTGCGTCCGGTAGAGATCGACTGCCCGGAGCCAGGCCTGTTCCGCCTCACGGACACGACCCCGGGCCCGCTCGGACTCGCCGAGCTGGGTCAGCACGCTCGCCTCGATGTAGTTGTGGCTGAGTCGGCGGCACAGTGCCAGCGCCTCCGTGCAGTACCGCACCGCATCCGCGTACGCGCCCGTGTGGTGGGCGAGAAAGCCGAGGCTCTTCAACGTGTGCAGGGCGCCGTCGAGGTGATCGTGGCGTCGGCACAGCTCAAGTGCGGCCTCGCAGTGCGCTTGTGCGAGCTCGTGGTTGCCCAGGTGTGCGTGGGTCCAGCCGATGCAGTT
Source organism: Lentzea sp. NPDC036955 (assembly GCF_055608005.1). NCBI lineage: Bacteria > Bacillati > Actinomycetota > Actinomycetes > Pseudonocardiales > Pseudonocardiaceae > Lentzea > Lentzea sp. NPDC036955. Next base: position 292,844 of record NZ_JBVJRC010000006.1, read on the forward strand.
GAGCATGTCGGCTTCCCACTCAGGCTTGTCGAGTCTGCGGTAGTGCGCCAGCGCGCAGGTGGCGTGCAGTAGCGCCTGTTCGTGGTGGCCGTGCCGATCCTGCAGCCACGCCAACGAGTTGTGCGCGTGAGCTTCTTCCGTGAGGTCGCCTTGCCAGGCTGCCAGCTCCACTGCCTGCTCCAGATGTTCCGCCGCGGTGACGAGGTCGGTGACGCTGGCGCAGGCGTCGCCGAACGACCGGTGCGCGAGCACCTTTGCGGTGTCGTCGTCGAGACTGTGGATCTCGGCGAGTGCGACCCGCCACACGTCGACGGTGTCGTGGTGCTTGCCCGTACGCCACTGATACACACTGAGCAGACGGGCCAGCTGCCAGCTCGACGGCCCCGGAAGGCGCTGTATGGCAAGAAGACATGCGTACTCGTCTTCGTACCAGGACATGGCCGCCGTGATGCCGTCGTGCGATGCGCATCCGGCAGGTGCGGGTCCCGTGGCGAGCGGCGAGCGGTGCGGGTAGAGCCACCGGTCGGCGGCGATCGCGCTGTGCAGGTAGAAGTTGATTAGCCGCTGCAGCGCGGCGTCCCGGCCGGGCATGGGTTGCTCGCTCGCGTAAAGGTGGACGAGGTCGTGCATGCGGTAGCGGTCCGGGCCGGTGCGGGTGACGAGGTGCGCCGCCTCGAGCTCGGCGAGTGCCAGAGCGGCCTTCTCCGCCAGCAGCGCGTCGATTGCGGCGACACCCAGGTCCATCGAGGGCGCTGTCCCCAACAGGCCGAACAGGGTGGCGGCGGGTCCGCTGAGTGCCCGGTAGGACCAGGACAGCGTGGTCCGCAGGCTCAGGTCACCGGCGTCGAGCGCGTCGAGGCGAGTTTCGCGCAACTCGGTGGCGATCGACGCGAGGCTGAGGTTCGTGCGGACTGCAGCGCGGGCGGCGACGATGCCGAGCGCCAGCGGGAGGCCGCCGCAGTGCCGCACGATGTCCGTTATCGATTCGGGTTCGTGAGCGCCCAGCCGTGCGGTCAACAGGTCGCGGGCCTCGTCGTCTGGCAGCACGTCCAGTGGCATCGACACCGCGCTGTGTGCCGCGATCAAGCCGGTCAGCGGGTGTCGGCTGGTGATCAGCGTGCGGCACGTCTCAGCGCCCGGCACCAGCGGCACGACCTGCTCGGTGTTCGCCGCATTGTCCAGCACCACCAGCATCTTCCTGCCTGCGACCGCGGTGCGGTAGAGGCCGGCGAGCGCGTCCACGTCGCCGGGCAAGCTGTCCGGCGGCATGCCCAGTGACGTGAGGAAACGGCGCAGTACCATCGCCGGATCGACCGGCTCGGTCGTGGGGTCGAAGCCGCGCAGGTTGACGTAAAGCTGACCGTCCGGATAGGACTCCGCGTGTCGGTGTGCCCAGTGCAGCGCGAGCCACGTCTTGCCGATGCCGCCCGCGCCGCGGATCGCGGAGATCAAGACGGTGTGCTCGCCCGCATCGGTCAACGCGTCCAGTTCGCGCGCCCGGCCGACGAAGTGCCTTGGCGCCAATGGAAGCTGCCGCGGGATGGCCCGCGTGGGCAGCTCGCCGGGGGAGAGCAACCGCTGGTGCAGCTTCCGCAGCTGACTGCTGGGGTCGATGCCGAGCTCGTCGGCCAGATGCCGCCGCACCGTCTCGTAGCGCGTGAGCGCCTGAGCCTGCTGCCCGCTGCGCGCCAGTGCGTCGATCAGCTGGTGCGCGACGCGTTCGTCGAACGGGCGTTCGGCGGCGAGCACGGTCAACGGGGCCACTAGCTCGGCGTGCCGGTCGAGCCGAAACCGGACGTCGTGTTCGTCCAGCCGCGCGGCCAGGCGCTCGTCTGCCAGCGTCTCGCGCACCTCGTCCGCCCACGGTGATTCCACGCCCACCAGCGCGTCATTTGTCCACAACCCGAGGGCCTCACCCAGTACCTCGCCACGCTTGTTGTCGTCCGTGAGCGTGGTGGACCGCGCGACGAGGTCGCGAAAGCGGTGCAGATCGACGCTGTCCTGGTCGGCCTCCAGCACGTACCCGCCCGAGCGCCGAGCGATGCGGGCGTTCTCCGCGCCGGCGAGCGCCGCCCGTAGTCGAGAGAGGTAGCTGTACATCGCGTCCTTGGGCCTGCGCGGCAGCTCCTCGCCCCATATCCGCTCGGCGAGCGTGTCGGCCGACACCACCCGGTTCACGTCGAGCAGCAGTACGGCGAGCACGGTGCGCACCCGTGCGTGCCTGAGCAGGACCGGCTGACCGGCCACTGTCACGCCTACTTCCCCGAGCAGCTGAAATCGTGCTCTCACGATGTTGTGCCTCCCCTGCCGACGTGTCTACAGACTCGTGCCAGGTCCGTGCAAGGTCTGATGGGCACTGTCTTCCCTGGCAGCTATGGGCGTCTGAGGGGGACACCCAGTGGGCCTGGGGATGAGATGCACACCGAAAGAAGATGTGTCGTTGGCGCGCGCCGTTGGCTGGTGGCCTTTCGCGAACGACCCGCCGTCGCCGACGCGGGACCGCGAGGTGCCTCGGAAGTAAACCGGCGACGGCGTCTCGGCAATCGATCAGTACGGGTGGTCCAGCGGTGCGGTACCAGTCGGCTGCTGGGCACCCCGTCCAAGATCTCGGACTGGCCGATCAGGGACTACCGGGGGAAACGATGAAAAGACCGATGCTGCGGGCGGCCGTTCAGGTCGTGCTCGCCTTGCTGCTCGCGACACTGCTTCCACCGCTGGCGGCCGCGGGAGTCCGAAGCCCGGCCGCGCCGGCACAGAGCTCACCTGACGAACTGCTCGGCCAGGGGTGGCAGGGGTCGCGTGACCGCCTATGGACGACCACCGGCGACGCGACAGGGTTTCACGTCCTCGTTGCCGAGGCCAGCACCGGGTACACGTGGCGCACCGCCGCCACGCTGACCAGGCCAGGCGTCGAAGCCGACCAGTGGATCGGCAACGCGTGCGTGACCGTCTCCGGGCGCAACCTCGTCGTGGTGTACGCGCCGCGGTCATTCACCAACAAGGGAGACCTCTTCGACCGAGGTGGCTTCACCTCGGTCGTCGACCTCACCACGGGCCAGACGCGGCACCTCGCTGTGCGGACCTCGCTCGCCTACTTCAACCCCGGCTGCGGACACGGCGAGTCCGCCGTGCTGACCCAGGGAGGCGATGACGACCTGGGCAAAACAGGGTTGATCACCCTCGACGCCGCGACCGGCGCTCTGACCAAGCGCATCGAGGTGCCCGGCCAGCTCACCTCGGCGGTGCCGACGAGCGAGGGGATCGTCGGCGCCGACCGCGACGCCGTCGTCCGGGTTGCGCGCGACGGCGTGCGAACAGTGCTCGCGGACAGCGCCGGCGTGCCGTTCGGGCTCATGACCGACCGCGCGGGCGGCCTGGTGTTCATGGACCGGACCGCGAACGAGGTGCGGGTGCGCCGGGCCGCGGCGGTCGGCAAGCCGGGGACCAAACCCGCCGTCGCGATGCTCGCCAGGGGCAAACCCGGCGAGCTCGGTGTCGCGGCCAGCGCGGATCGCAAGGTCGTCATCACCGGCACGGCGGTGGAGACGAAGACGCTGCCGCCGTCAGTGGTGAAACCGGACGTGCCGTTGCACGCCCAGCCGTCCACCACGGGCGAGGCCGCGGTGACCGCGGTGGCACCGGCCGGCAAGGCGGATCCCCGGCTGCGGGCGGTTGACCCGGCCGAGGCGCAGCCCGTGCGGATCGAGGGCAAGAGCATCAAGACCGGCAAGGCGCTGACGTTCGACGTCATCCCGGCGAGCCCGGAAGGTGCCGCCTCCGCCACCACCGGTGAGATGTCGGCCCAAGACAGTCCCGACGACGCCGGCCGGTACTGCGCGGTGCCGCGTAACGACCCGAACACCCAGGTGTACCAGCCGAAACCCAAGCAGGTGGAGTGGGCGGCGAACATGGCGGTCAAGGGACACCTGACGGTGCAGCGACCGGCGAACTGGCGAAGCAACGGCCTCGGCGCCTACACGCCGCAGGGCATGTTCCCGTCGATCCCGTTGAAGAACACCACCAACGGCCAGGTGCCCGCGCAGGTCCTGCTCGGCGTCCTCGGCCAGGAGTCCAACCTGTGGCAGGCGACGAGGCTCGCCTACCCCGGTGAAACCGGGAATCCGTTGGTCGGCAACTACTACGGCACCGACATCTACAACAAGCTGCCCAACGGCCAGCCGGACACCTCGGACGACTGGGACATCCGGTGGAACAAGGCGGACTGCGGCTACGGCGTCTCCCAGATGACTGACGGCATGCGCCTCGCGGGCCACGAGAAGCCCGGCGAGACGTCGTTGCCGTGGCACCAGCAGAAGGCGATCGCGACCGACTACGCGGCAAACCTGGCCGCCGGCCTGCAGGTGCTGCAGAAGAAGTGGAACGAGCTGCAGGACGCGGGCATCAAGGTCAACAACAACGACCCGGCCCGGATCGAGAACTGGTTCCTCGCGACGTGGGCGTACAACTCCGGCTACCACCAGCCCGGTGAACCGGGCTCGGCAGGCGCCCACGGGCTCGGCTGGCAGAACAACCCGGCGAACCCGAAGTACAACCCGTGGCGGGAGAACTTCGGCAAGTACCCGACCGACTTCGCCACGCCGCAGCGCTGGCCGTACCCGGAGAAGGTGCTCGGGTTCGCGTCGTTCCCGCCGTCCGGATTCGAAGCGCCCGGTGTCGAGGTGCCGTTCTTCCGGCCCGCGTGGTGGAACTCCGACGAGGCCCGTACCGCGGCGCGGCCGAAGACGAACACGTTCTGCACCGTCACCGCCAACGAATGCTGGTTCGGCAACAACTCACACGTGCCGGACTACCCAGGCGATCCCGGTACCGGCAACGGCAACGTCGTCGGTGAGCCCGCCGGGCCGTGCGCGCACAAGAACGGCCCGTACTACGACCTGAAATGCTGGTGGCACGATTCGGTGACCTGGAGGGAGAACTGCGCGCGCGACTGCGGTAACGAGTTCATCCGCTACGACTACCCGCAGTACGCCGCGGAGCCGGACAACGGAGCCAGCTTCCCGCCGAACTGCGCAACCGCCGGACTGCCCGCCGGGGCGCTGGTCATCGACGACGTCGGTGGCGACGTACCCGCGGTGCGCGGACCATGCGCGCGTCCGGCGAACGCGGGATCGTTCGACCTCGGCTTCGGCTCTGACTCCGCGCGGATCGACCTGCACCAGCTCGGTGGCGGGTTCGGCGCGCACTTCTGGTTCTCGCACACCAACAAGACCAAAACGGCGCTGGCCACCCGGCTGAACGTCACCGGCACGTGGACGCTCGACCGGGCCATCAACGGCTGGGCACGGGTGCTCGTGCACATCCCGGACCACGCGGCGCACACCCGGCAGGCGCGGTACGAGATCGACCTCGGCAACGGCGGAACGCGGTTCCGCACGGTGCCGACGCGGTTGCTCGCGCACAAATGGGTGTCGCTGGGTTCGTTCCCGTTCGCGGGCACGCCGAAGGTGCGGCTGAGCAACCAGACCTCGGACGGGGCCGGCGTGGAGGACGTGGCCTGGGACGCGATCGCGGTGGTGCCGTTGCCCGGCAAGCCCAAGCAGATCATCGCCTCACTCGGTGACTCCTACGCCTCCGGCGAGGGTGCCTCGGCACCACACGGCGTGGACTACTACCGGGAGACCGACCTCGACGGCAAGGGCGGCGAGTGGCGAGCGGCCTGCCACCGTTCCACGAAGTCGTGGTCGCGCACGATGACGCTCGCCGACTCCGCAACACCGGTCGGCGTGCGGGCCGACAACCTGGATCCGGCGGTGGACCACCGCATGGTCGCGTGCTCCGGCGCGCGCACCAAGAACCTGTTGTCCGCCGAGGGTCCCACCGATGCCTGGAACAAGCGGGGTGAGACGTCCTACCACGAGGTCGCGCAGCTGGACTCCGGCTGGGTGGACGAGGACACCACGCTGGTGACGCTGTCCGTCGGCGGCAACGACGCGCGGTTCGCGGACGTGCTCAAGCACTGCATGTACGGCTCGGGCGCGCAGGACTGCCAGCACACCACGATGAGCGGTGATCCGGAGCCGCTGGGCGCCTTCCAGCCCAAGGTGATGGCGGACCCCATGCGCCGGTCGGTCGAGACCGTGCTGGAGCAGATCAAGCTGAAGGCGCCCCACGCGAAGATCGTGCTTACCGGCTATCCGTTGCTGTTCTCCAAGACCGACGTATGCATCGTCGGTATCGGCAACGAGGAGTCGCTCTGGCTCAACGACATGGGCCGAAAGCTGAACGAGCAGTTGGAGGCCGCGGTGCGCAACTCGGCGAGCCGAGGTGTCAACGTGAGATTCAGCAATCCCCAGCAGGACTTCATGGGCAAGGGGCTGTGCGGCGCGCCGGAGAACATCCACGGCGTCGTCACCGACCTCACACCCGGTGACAACCCGGAGTTCGAGTACTGGCCGGGCAAGGGAATCGTGTCCGCGCAGGGGCTCCACCCCACGATCGAAGGCGCGGCGCTCTACGCGCAGATCGTCACCCGCACACTGCGCGAGTTCGGTATCTGACTGGAGGAAAAGTGTTTTCAACCAAGAAGATCGGCGCCGTGATCGCGGCGACCGCGATGTCCGTCGGCCTGCTCACCGTCCCCGCGAGCGCCGAGGCGAGCAGGGCGTGTCGCAACATCGGCAACGGTGACCTGTGCGTCGAGGTGGTCGCGTTCTACTCGATCGCCAGGGTGAGCTACCACAAGACCGCGGGTGCGCCGTACACCGGCGAGCTCGTGCTGTGGGACCGCTACGGCTGGCAGCGAGCCGGTAGCACGGCCACCTGGTACGTGGGTTCGTACTACTCGCAGGAGTTCCACACCGAGTTCATGCACTCCTGCATCACCGCGGGCATCCACGTGCCACCCGCCGGCGACAACATCTGGGGCGGCCAGCTCTGCTTCTGACCGACCGGTCGACTGGGGGAGAGGCAGAACATGAGAACAAGCCTGTGGTTCGTCACCGCAGCGGCATTGATCATCACCGGCCTGACGGCTGTCCCGGCGCAGGCGCAGACGTCGCAGTTCTTCCGCAACCAGAAGACCGGCTTGTACGTGGACGACAACTTCCAGGACGGCCTGCGCGCGTTTCCCTTCAACGGTGGCGTCTGCCAGAAATGGGATCCCAAGAGTGGTCCGACAACACCTGGCAGCTGAAGAGCCACGCCACCGGCCGTTGCATCGACGACAGCATCGAGTATGGACTGCGTGGCTACCCGTGCAACCAGTCGAAGTACCAGAGCTGGTACTGGCGAATTTGGCCGGCGGAACCCATGAGTTCAAGAACCAGCAGTCGGTCGCTGCATCGACAACTCCGGGGGGCTGACGGCCCTCCGGTGTACCGCGTCCGAGTCGCAGAGCTGGTCATGACGCGGCGCGAACGAAGGGGGATGACGAGCAGCGAGAAGAACTGGGGGAGGACAGCGCTGTGTGCGCTGTCCTCCGCTGGTGCTGGTGCCCACGCAGGCCGAACCGGTGGCGATGCCCACGAAGGAGTCGTCGAGTGTCACGCCCGCCGAACGGGACGAGGTGCTCGGCATAGTGATGGCAGGCCTCTGGCGACCGGTTGTGGAACACGACGGGTGACTCGGATGGTCTGCGCCGCTGGTGGCCGAGGCGAAGACCGGTTGCACGTGCCGTACCGCCGCGACGTTGAGCCAGGAAGGTCGACGAACTCACCCAGCAGGCTGGGCATCTATCGCTGGGCCGAGCCGAGACTGGGTGGCGAGGGGTACTTGACGGCACATGCAGGCAACCGTTGTGCTCGGTCTGCTCGCCGATCCCGGACTGGCGACTGACATCGTGGAAGCCCTGGCCGGGCATCTGCCGCGGCGGTTGAGCTGCGACGTGGACGGTGGCGTCGAGTGACGGGTGGTGCCTGTGTGCGACCAGTTCGCCGCCGACGAGCACGGCTCGGTGCGGCACGTCGCGCAGGCGGTGCGGGACCAGGTCGTGGACGAGCGTTGCGACCTGTGGGTGTGCCTGACGGACCTGCCGCGCAGGGACGGCACCGATCCGGTGGTCGCGGATGCCAGTGCCGACGACGGCCTCGCTGTGGCGTCGCTCCCAGCACTGGGCAGCTGGGCCTGCGCCGCAAGACCGGTGATGTCGTCAGTGCCGTCGTTGCCGAGCTCAGGGATCATGAGGTCTGATGAAGCGGCGTGCGCGGCGGGTGGACTCGCCGACCGACGACATCGGTGTGCGGTTGTGGCACCTGGTCTACGCGGCCGGTTGCGGATGTCCGCGGGCGTGGTCAGGGCGAACCGGCCGTGGCGGCTCGCGATGGGCATGTCCAGCATGCTCGTGGCCGCCTTCGGCACGGGGCCTACACGTTGATCGGCCCAACCGTGTGGATGCTCGGCGCGCAGTCGAGCGTGGTGAGGCTGGTGGCGGCGATGCTGCTGTCGATCACCGCCATGGTGACGTGGCTGGTTGTCACGCACGACCTGTGGGAGCGGCCGTCCGACACGAAGGAGAAGGCGCGGGCGCGGCTGTACAACCTCACGACGGTGGTCATGCTGGTGCTGGGGGATCTCCAGGTTGTACGTGGCGTTGTTCCTGGTGGTGCTCGGCGCGGTGGTGTTGGTGCTCGAACCGTCCGTGCTGGCGCAGCAGATCGCTCACTCTCCGGCCGTGCGCGACTACCTGGGCCTGGCGTGGCTCGCCGCGACGGTGGCAGGGGCGCTCGGTGCTCGCCTGGAGAGCGACGAGGCGGTGCGCAACGCCGCATTCGGTCATCGCCAGCAGGAGCGCCGCGAGAACCTCCAGAAGTGACCCCACGGGACCACTGTCCGCTGTGGAGCTCCGCCTCGTGGACCGAAGCGTCGCACGCGTGCGGTGCGGAAGCGTTCTCACACCTCAGCCGCTGGGAGCCGCAGAGCCAGGAACGACCAGGCCGCTCTCGTAGGCCACGACCACAGCCTGAGCGCGGGTGGTCAGGTTCAACTTCCGCATCGTGTGCTTCACGTGCGTCTTCACCGTCGCTTCGCTGATGGCGAGCTGGTCCGCGATCTCCTCGTTGGTCGATCCGGTCCCGAGCAGCCGCAGGATCTCGGTCTCTCGTGGCGTCAGTTCCAGCAGCCGGGTGTTCGCCTGGAGTTCGACGCGGTGACGTTGTGCGTAGGTCTGGATCAGCCGCAGGGTGATGGCCGGCGAGATCAGCATCTCTCCTACCGCGACCGTGCGCACCGCCGCGATGATCCGATCGGGAGGTGTGTCCTTCATGATGAACCCGGCGGCTCCGTCGGTCAGCGCCGTGTAGACGTACTCGGGGATGTCGAAGGTGGTCAACACGACGACCTGGGTCTCCGGGCGCATCGCGAGGATGCGCCGGGTGGCGCTGAGTCCGTCCATGACCGGCATCTTGATGTCCATGAGCACCACGTCGGGCGTCAGATCGGCGACCAACGCCACGGCGCGCTCACCGTCTGACGCCTCGCCGACGGGTTCGATGCCGGGTGCGGCGTTGAGCAACGCCATGAGAGCGTGGCGAACGAGGTACTGGTCGTCGACCACCAGGACGCGGATTGCCATGACATCTCTCCAGCACGTGCATTCGGTCGGCGGTCGAAATCAGGCCTCGTCAGGAATCGGCAGGCGCAACACGACCTGGAACCCTCGGGGAGAGCGGTGTCCGGCGTCCAGGATGCCACCGTAGAGTTCGGCGCGCTCACGCATCCCCCGGATGCCGTGCGATTTCGCCTTGGCGCCGGAAGGTCTCGGCGCGCCGTCATCGGTGATGGTCAACAACAGTTCGTGCGCACGGTAGTCGAGCACCACCTCCACAGCTGCAGGACCCGCGTGCTTGAGGACGTTGGTCAAGGATTCCTGCGCGACGCGGTAGGCACAGAGGTCCTGCCCGGAAGGCAAGGCGCGCGGTGTTCCCCGGACCACGAGTTCGACGGCGAGACCGGCGTCGCGCGTGCGGTTCACCAAACCGGGGAGAGTGTCGAGGCCAGGACTCGCCAGTTGCACGTCGGGAAATTCTGTTTCGTTCTCCACCCGCAGCACGTCGAGCAACCTGCGCATCTCGGTCAAGCCCTGCCGGCAGGACTCGGAGACGGTTGAGATCGCGGTACGCGCGGTGGCGGGATCGGACGCGATGGTGTACTCGGCCACCCCGGTCTGCAAGGAGATCACAGACATGTGGTGCGCGACGATGTCGTGCAACTCCCGTGCGATCCGCACTCGCTCGTCGGCGGCCGCGCGACCTGCTCGCTCAGCTGCTTCCTCGGCACGCCTGGCCCATTTCTTGGAACTCTCGCCGAGTATCCAGGCAACGAACAAGACCAGGACGGTCTGCACGGCTTCCGACCATTTCAGCGTCGCCTCCCCGACGTATTCGGGCACCAGCAGGCATAGTGCCGAGGTCACTGCCATGACCGCGGCGGTCCGTGAGCTGCGCACGTTGGCGACGGTGAACACGCCGACGAGCACACCCAGCCCCATGTTGCCCAGGACGCCATGACCGAAGAACGTGTAGGCGACCGTCGAACCGAGAATCATGCACAACGACGTCACCGGCGCGATGTGACGGATCACCATCGGCGCCACTGTGAGCGCGGCGAGCGACAAATCCGCAGGTGTGAGATCGGCGCCGAAATGTTCCACTTGATTGGCCAGGGTGAGGACCGTGGCAACCAGGGCGAGAAGAAGGTCTGCCCACGCCGGTCGGAGAAGCTTGCGCACCGGCGGGACGCTACCACGGGATTCTTGTTCGGAAACACAAGAGATCCGCTCTACCACCAGAGGGGTAGGACGGACGACCAAAAAGGATGACGACATCGCGTGAATGCGTTCTTACGGTGATGTCATGAGTACGAAAACGAGCGCCTTGGTGGCGCTGCTTGCAATATCGTTTGTGGCCGGATGTTCACCGGCCGGTGCCGAGCACGACACGGACGACGCGGTTCAGGCCTCTTTGCAGAAAGACGCCGACGCACTGGTGGCGAAAGGTGCCCCCGGCGTTCTGACCGAACTGCGCACGCCCGGCGGTGCGGTGAAGGTCCGCAGCGGAGCAGGCGACACCGACGCGAAGACACCGGTGCCGTGGGACTCCCACTTCCGCATCGCGAGCTTCAGCAAGACCTTCGTGGCGACCACGCTGCTCCAGCTCGTCGGCGAACGCCGCCTGTCACTCGACGACACCGTCGAGAAGTGGCTGCCCGGAGTCGTGACCGGCAGTGGGAACGACGGCAGCAGGATCACCGTTCGTCAGCTGCTCCAGCACACCAGCGGCATTCCCGAGTACATCGCCAGCGTGCCCGTGTTCACCGATGACGACTTCCGGCAGCACCGGTTCGACAAGCACTCCCCGGCGGACCTCGTGGCCCTCGCGATGCGTCAGACACCGACCTTCGCGCCCGGCGCCGGCTGGAGCTACTCCAACACCAACTACGTGCTGGCCGGAATGATCATCGGCAAGGTGACCGGCCAGGACTGGCGCACCGCCGTCGACGAGCGGATCGTCCAGCGCCTGGGATTGCGGAACACGTCGGCCCCCGGTCACTCGACTGCGCTGCCGCACCCCCACGCGACCGCGTACGAGCGCTTCCCGGAAAACGTCACAGCGGATCCGTTGCGCTTCGGAAAGCCCGTCGACGTCACCGAGCTCAACCCGTCCTATGCCGAAGCGGCGGGAGAGCTGGTCAGCACCACCAACGACGCGCTCGTATTCCTGCGAGCCCTGATCTCGGGCGAACTCCTCGCTCCCGCGGAGCTGGCCGAGATGCAGAAGACGGTGCCGGCGCCGAGCCTGCAGTCGGTGTGGCCGGAAGCCCGGTACGGACTGGGCATCGCCTGGATTCCCACCGCGTGCGGCGGATTCTGGTCGCACGCAGGTGACATCCAGGGCTTCCAGACCCGCAACGGGATCACGCCCGACGGCAAGCGCAGCGTCATCGTCTCGATGAACACCGACTCGGTGATCCCGGTGGAGTCGTCCACCCCGCCGACGCCGCTCGAGGACCCGTCCTTCGACCTGGTCAAGAACGCGCTCTGCGAGCGCCGCTAGCACGGCGTGCCGGCTCAGCTGAACTGATCACTGAAGCTTGCTCCCGTGCCATGTGGACGGGCCTGTCCAAGATTTGTGCGGACCGATGACGCGTTCGACTTCTGGCAGCCCTGACAACGACATCGCCGTCGTTGTTCTGGGCCTGCGGTTGGCTGGTGGCATCTGCGAACCGGCGGACTTCTGGGTCGGCTTGATCGCGGCACGCAGTGAGGACGGGGACCTCGCAGTCAGCGCCGTCCTCGGTTGGATTGGGCTGATCGTGCCGTGCTGGCCGCGTTGGTCCGCCAGTTACCGGTGTGGCTGCGAGAGCACCGGTTGATGTCCGGGCACCGCGCTGCGGTGGCATCGACGGTTGGTCGCGAAGAAGTGGGCCTACCCGAACCCGGCTGGGCGAGTGCGGGTCGATAACAACGTGGTTGGATTCCGATCAGCGAACGCTGGTGTGGCACGATGGTCTTGCCGCACGCGGCAAAGCTGAACCCAAACGCCCGAACGGCGTAGATCCCATTGTTCCATTTTGGCATGGAATAACCGGGCCGCCACCAGAACTGGTTTCACTGACGCGTCAAGAGGTTCCAGCGCCTGGTCGACGTCGCCGCACTGATACGACTGGTCATCTCGCCGCTCGCGGACCGGCGTCGTTGCCCTGATCGCCAATCCGACGCCTTGCCGTCCGACCCCGTCCTGGGAGCGCTACCGCCGGGCCTGACCGAAGCTGAAGTGAGCCACCGATGGACACATTGTTATTCGGACAGTTGCAATATCCGGCTGTGCCATCGCGCTGGGTGAGTTGGAGATGCACACCCGGATGGCTTTGGTGCCCGACACCTGGGAGGACCCGCATCTGATCCCGCTGACCGAGCTGCGGGAGAACCCCGCCGAAGACTCCGCGCTCGCAGTCGGTGCGCGGTGAGCGGGCGCGGCAGCAGCAGACGCGGCACCCCGGCCGTGGCCCGTCGGCCCCTGCTCGGCACCGCCGGGTGTGCAGGACGGCACCGAGGACGGTTGCGCGGGGTTCTTCCGCGGCGAGGGTGGGCGTGAGTACCGGTTCGACTTCAGTCGTTGTCCACTGCCGGGCTGGTACAGGCTGATGGCCGCAGCCATGGCACAGCGGGTCGGCCTCGCCGGTGGCCTGCGCACTCAGCAGTCGGCGCGCGTGTGCTGGCGGAACCACGCGGGGTGCTCGGGCGCGCCGCCCTTCGACGCCACCACCGCGTAGCTGCCGTCGTGCTCCACGCGCATGACGGGCATGCAGCGCAGCTGGCCGCTCTTGGCACCACGCACGGTCAGGAGGACGATGGGCCGGTCGAAGATCAGGACGCCCTCGGTGGTCCCGGTCTCCGGGATCTGCTTGGTCTGGTTCTGCACCCAGTCGTCTGGGCTGAGCGCCACGGTGTCGTCTGCCCTGCAATGATCAACATCGTACGGGCCGCGAATGTTCCCCACGATCGGGTCAGTGGGCGCTGAACTGCTCTTCCGTCGGCTGGACCACGTCAGGCCGGACCGGTAGCGCGGGCAGCACGAACCGTTCGCCGTAGGGGTCGGTGACCGCGACCGGCCCGCCGCAGCCGTTCTCGGCGAGGAAGCAGTCGTACCCGGCCCTCGGCAGCTGCCGCCACCGGCCGGGGCACAGGTCGGTGACCCGGACCGTGACGCTCTTCCCGTTCGCGGCCTTGACCAGCACGTACGTACCACAGGCCGCTGAATTCCCGTAGTCGGCCCAGCTCATCGCGACGGTCAGCGGGTCGGGGCTCCTGTCGTACGAGCACGCGCGGCCGCGGCGGCCGGGGTGCCCGCGATGCCGGGCGGGGTCGCGGACCACGACCACGACCGCGACCAGCACCACGAGCACCGCCAACGCGTACGGGGCGGTACGCCTCACCGCCGCACCATGGTCCGCTGCACCGCGATGAACACCAGCAGCAGCACACCGATCACGATCTTCGTCCACCACGAGCTGAGCGTGCCCTGGAACGAGATCAGCGTCTGGATCGTGCCGAGCACCAGCACCCCGGCCAGCCCGCCCAGCACGTAGCCGACACCACCGGCGAGCAACGTCCCGCCGATGACCACGGCCGCGATCGCCTCCAGCTCCATGCCGACGGCGTGCAGGCCGTAGCCCGACAGCATGTACAGGCTGAACAGCAGCCCGGCCAGCGCCGAGCAGAACCCGCTGATCACGTACACGCCGACCTTCACCCGCGCGGTCGGCAGGCCCATCAGCAGCGCGGACGACTCGTTGCCGCCCACCGCGTACACCGTGCGGCCGAACCGGGTGCGGTGCAGCACGTACATGGCGGCGAGCACGACCAGCAGCGCGATCACGACGTTGTAGGTGATCGTCACGCCACCGGGCAGCGGGATGGCGGCGGTCGCGATGTCGCGCAGCGTGCGGTCCTTGATGGACACCGACTCGACGCTGATCAGGAAGCACAGGCCGCGGGCCAGGAACATGCCGGCCAGCGTCACGATGAACGGCTGGATGTCGAACTTGTGGATCACCAGCCCCATCAGCAGGCCCAGCGTCGAGCCGATCACCAGCACCGCCAGCACGACCAGCGGCACCGGCCAGCCCGCGCGCAGCCCCGCCGCGGTGACCATCGTGGACAGCGCCACCACCGACCCGACCGACAGGTCGATGCCGCCGCTGAGGATCACGAACGTCATCCCCGCCGCGAGCACGATCAGGAACGCGTTGTCGATGAACAGGTTCGCGATCACCTGGCCGGACGCGAAGCCGTCGTAGCGCACCGAGCCGATCCCGAAGGAGAGGACGAACAGCACGACGGTCGCGAGGACGGGCAGGAACCGCGACGGCACCCCGCGCACCCCGCCGACGAGCGTGGTCATGAGACGGCCACCTTCCGGAAGCTGAGCGCCGCACGGGCCTTCGGGGCCTGCACCAGGCACACGGCGATGACGACGACCGCCTTGAAGAGCAGCGTGACCTCCGGGGCGACGCCGATCGTGTAGACGGTGGTGGTGAGGGTCTGGATGATCAGGGCACCGAGCAGCGTGCCGGTGAGCGAGTAGCGCCCGCCCGCGAGCGACGTGCCGCCGATGACGACGGCGAGGATCGCGTCCATCTCGATCCACAGACCGGCGTTGTTGGCGTCGGCCGCGCTCACGTTCGAGCTGATCATCAGACCGGCGATGCCCGCGCACACGGCGGCGAACACGTAGACGGTCCAGATGATCGTGCGCGACCGCACGCCGGCCAGCCGCGAGGCCTCCGGGTTCACGCCGACCGACTCGATCAGCATGCCCAGCGCGGTGCGCCGGGTCGCGAACGCCACCAGCCCCAGCACCAGCAGGCTGATCAGGATCGAGATCGGCAGCACGACGAACCCGGCGCCGACCTGGCGGTAGGCGTCGTTGTTGACCGTGACGATCTGCCCCTCGGTGACGAGCATGGCCACACCGCGGCCCGCCGTCATCAGCACGAGGGTCGCGATGATCGGCTGGATGCCCAGCCCCGCCACGAGGAACCCGTTCCACAGCCCGAGCACCGCGCACAGCACGAGCGCGATCGCCATGCCGGCGAACGCGGTGCCCGCCGAGTCGGAGGTTCCGATGTGGACGCACGTGACCGCGCCCGCGATCGCTGCCACCGCGCCAACGGAGAGGTCGATGCCGCGGGTGGCGATCACCAGGGTCATGCCCAGTGCGATCAGCAGGGTCGGCGCGCCGTTCTTGAGCACGTCGACCAGGCCGCCGTAGAGGTGGCCGTCCTGGACGCGCAACGAGAAGAACGACGGCGTGACGACGAGGTTGAGCAGCAGCAGCGCGGCCAGCGCGAGCAACGGCCACAGCAAACGGTTCTTCACGACACCACCTTCTCCGGTGCGGCTCCGCCCGCGATGAGCTCGACCACCTCGTCCACGCCGGTGACCGACCCGTCCAGCTCGGCGATCTTGCGCCGGTCGCGCAGCACCACGATCCGGTCGGCGATGCGCACGACCTCCTCCAGCTCGGCGGAGATGAACAGCACCGCGGTGCCCTCCGCGGCCAGGGTCGTGACGAGCTGCTGGATCTGGGCCTTCGCGCCGATGTCGATGCCCCTGGTCGGCTCGTCCAGGATCAGCAGCCGCGGCTCGGTGACGAGCCAGCGCGCGAGCAGGACCTTCTGCTGGTTGCCGCCGGACAGGGTGCGCACCAGCGCGTCCGGGTTGGCCGGGCGGATGTCCAGCGCCGTCAGGTACTTCTCGACGAGCTGGTCCTTGGTCCTGCGCGACAGCGGCCGGGTCCACCCGCGTGCGGCCTGCATGGCGAGCACCAGGTTGTCCCGGATGGACAGGTCCGCGACCACGCCCTCGCCCTTGCGGTCCTCGGAGCTGAACGCGATGCCGGCGGCGATGGCCGACCGCGGTCCGCGCAGCCGCACGGGCTTGCCGTCGACGAGCACCCGGCCGGAGTCGGCCTTGTCCGCGCCGAACAGCAGCCGGGCGAGCTCGGTGCGGCCGGAGCCGAGCAGACCGGCCAGGCCGACCACCTCGCCCGCGCGGATCTCCAGGTCGAACGGTTCGATGGCGCCGCGGCGGCCGAGGCCCTCCGCGTGCACCAGCACCGGTCCCTCCGGGTGGCGCTGCTCGGCGGCGTCCTCGATGGCCTCCAGCGCGCCGAGGTCGCGGCCGATCATCTGGGCGATCAGCGCCCGCCGGTCGACCTCGGCGGTGAGGTGCTCACCGACGAGGGTCCCGTTGCGCAGCACCGTCATCCGGTCGGAGATCTCGTAGACCTGGTCGAGGAAGTGCGACACGAACAGGATCGCGACGCCCTCGTCGCGCAGCACCCGCATGATGCGGAACAGCTCGGCGACCTCACCGGCGTCCAGGCTGGACGTCGGCTCGTCGAGCACGAGCACCCGGCAGTCGACCGCGATCGCGCGCGCGATGGCCACGAGCTGCTGCACCGCGATCGGGTGCTCGCCGAGGCTGGAGGCCGGGTCGATGTGCACGCCGATGCGGGAGAGGACCTCGGCGGAGCGCTTGCGCATGGCCGGGAAGTCGATGCCGCCGCGCTTGCGGGGTTCGCGGCCCAGCAGGATGTTCTCCGCGACCGTGAGGTTCGCGCAGAGGTTGACCTCCTGGTAGACCGTGCTGATGCCGGCGTGCTGCGCCTCGCCGGGGGAGGAGAACGCCACGTCGGCGCCGGCCAGCACGACCTGGCCGCTGTCGGGGCGGTGCACGCCGGTCAGGGTCTTGATCAGGGTGGACTTCCCGGCGCCGTTCTCGCCCATGAGGGCGTGCACCTCGCCGGGGAACAACCGGAAGTCGACGTCCTGCAACGCCTTCACGCCGGGGAACGCGAGGGTGATGCCCCGCATCTCGACGACTGGCGGCGGTGACTCGGTCATGGCTCAGGCCTTCGTCGCTGAGGTGCGGGACCCGTCGCCACTTGGGCGGAGCGACGGGTCCCGCGGTCTGGTGGGGCGGTGGGTGGTCACGACCGCGCGACCACCCACCGCGTGTGCTGTCCTGCGGCGGGGACCGGGGTCAGTACTGGCGCTGCGGCAGCGCGGTCTTGGCCTGCTCCTGGGTGAACGTGCCCTCCTCGGTCACGACCCTGGCCGGCACCTCCTCGCCCTTGACGACCTTCTTCGCCAGGTCCATCAACTGCTTGCCCAGCAACGGGTTGCACTCGACGATGAAGTTGATCTCGCCGTTGGCCAGCGCGGTCATGCCGTCCTTCACCGCGTCCACGGTGATGATCTTGATGTCCTTGCCGGGCACCTTGCCGGCGGCCTTGATGGCCTCGATCGCGCCCAGGCCCATGTCGTCGTTGTGGGCGTAGACCACGTCGATCTTGGGCTGGGACTTGAGGAAGGCCTCCATGACCTGCTTGCCGCCGGAGCGGGTGAAGTCACCGGTCTGCGAGGCGACGACCTTGATGTCGGACTTGCCGGCGATCTTCTCCTCGAAGCCCTTCTTGCGGTCGATCGCGGGCGCGGCACCGGTGGTGCCCTGCAGCTCGACCACGTTGGTGGGCCCGGAGGCGTTGGCCACCAGCCAGTCACCGGCCTTGCGGCCCTCCTCGACGAAGTCCGACCCGAGGAACGTCTTGTAGAGCGAGGTGTCGTCGGAGTCGATCGAGCGGTCGGTGAGGATGACCGGGATGTTGGCGCGCTTGGCCTCCAGCAGCACGGTGTCCCAGCCGGTCTCGACGACCGGGCTGAACGCGATCACCGACACCTTCTGCTGGATGTAGGACCGGATCGCCTTGATCTGGTTCTCCTGCTTCTGCTGCGCGTCGGAGAACTTCAGGTCGATGCCGGCGGTCTTGGCCTCGTCCTGGATCGACTTCGTGTTGGCGGTGCGCCAGCCGCTCTCGGCGCCCACCTGGGCGAAGCCCATGGTGATCTTGTCGCCGGACTGGCCGGAGGCGGCATCGCCGCCGCCGCTCGAGCCGCCGCACGCTGTCAACGCGAACAGCGCGACCACGCTGGCGGCTGTCGTGATCTTCTTCAGCACTGGGATTCCTCCGGGGTGACGACGGTGTCGCGGAGCTCGACCGCGTGTCCGCGGTTGTCAGGTGGACAACAGTGAACGTTCACATCTGTCGCGTCAAGTCCTTGCCCGTAACGAGTTCGCAGCCCTATGTTAACGCTCACTTCCGAGCAGGGGAGGCAAATCCGTGCCCCGCAAGTCCGTGCCCCGCAAGCACGTGTTGTTGTCCGCCGCTCTCGCCGCCGGTCTGCTGGTCGGCGTGCCGGGTTCGGGCGCCGCCGCGGAGACCGACTACGCGCTCAAGGTCGACGCCACGGCGAAGGGCCCGTCCATCGACGACTCGATGTACGGCGTGTTCTTCGAGGACATCAACCGCGCCGCCGACGGCGGCCTGTACGCCGAGCTCGTGCAGAACCGCTCGTTCGAGTACGACCCCGCCGACAACGCGGGCTACACCGGGCTCACCGCGTGGGCACCGCACAGCGGCACCCTGGACGTGGCCGACGACGCCGGGCGCCTCAACGAGCGCAACCGCCGCTACCTGAAGCTCGGCCTGCCCGCCGGTGTGATCAACTCCGGTTACAACTCCGGCATCGCCGTGCGGGAGGGCCAGCGCTACGACTTCTCCGTCTGGGCCCGCACCGACCAGGCCAGGACCGCGCTGACCGCCACCGTGACCGATCCAGCCGGTGCCCCGCTCGGCGACCCGGTGCGGGTCGAGGTCCGCGGTGACGGCTGGGCGAAGTACACCGGCACCGTCCGCGCCCGCAGGTCCACGACGACCGGCCGGCTGCTCGTCACCGGCGAGGGCACCGGGACGCTGCGACTCGACATGGTCTCGCTGCTGCCGCAGGACACCTTCAAGGGCCACGGCCTGCGTCGCGACCTGGCCGAGAAGGTCGCCGCGCTGAAGCCCGGCTTCGTGCGCTTCCCCGGCGGCTGCCTGGTCAACACCGGCAGCCACCAGGGCTACGACGCGCCGGGCTACGAGCGCCGCCGTTCGTACCAGTGGAAGGACACCATCGGCCCGGTCGAGCAGCGCGCCACGAACTGGAACTTCTGGGGCTACAACCAGTCCTACGGCCTGGGCTACTACGAGTACTTCCAGTTCGCCGAGGACATCGGCGCCATGCCGCTGCCCGTCGTGCCCGCCCTGGTCACCGGCTGCGGCCAGAACCGCGCCACGGACGACCCCGCGCTGCTGCGCCGGCACGTCCAGGACACGCTGGACCTGATCGAGTTCGCCAACGGCCCCGCCGACTCCACCTGGGGCCGCAAGCGCGCCGAGATGGGCCACCCGAAGCCGTTCGGGCTCACGCACCTCGGCGTCGGCAACGAGGAGAACCTGCCCGACGAGTTCTTCGCCCGCTTCACCGAGTTCCGCACCGCGATCAACGCGAGGTACCCGGACATCACGGTCGTCAGCAACTCCGGCCCCGACGACACCGGTGGCGTGTTCGACCGCCTCTGGCAGCTCAACCGGCAGGCCGGCGTGAAGATGGTCGACGAGCACTACTACAACAGCCCGAGCTGGTTCCTGGAGAACAACGCCCGCTACGACTCCTACGACCGCAACGGTCCCAAGGTGTTCCTCGGCGAGTACGCCTCCCAGGACAACAAGTTCTTCAACGCGCTGAGCGAGGCCGCGTTCATGACCGGCCTGGAACGCAACGCCGACGTCGTGAAGCTCGCGTCGTACGCGCCGCTGCTGGCCAACGAGGACTACGTGCAGTGGAAGCCGGACATGATCTGGTTCAACAACCACGCGTCGTGGGGCTCGGCGAGCTACGAGGTGCAGAAGCTGTTCATGACCAACGTGGGCGACCACGTCGTGCCCAGCACCGCGACCGCCACCCCGGCCACCCAGACCCCGATCACCGGCGCCATCGGCCTGTCCACCTGGGCCACCGCCGCGAGCTACGACGACGTGCGGGTCACCGGCGCGTCCGGTGAGGCGTTGTTCGGCGACGACTTCTCCGGCACCGACGCGCAGTGGACGAAGACCGGCCGCGGCGCGTGGAACGTCGTCAACGGCGCCTACGTCCAGTCCGACGCGGCTGCTGAGGACACGCTCGTCACCGCCGGCGACAGGAGCTGGCACGACTACACGCTGAACCTCAAGGCCACCAAGCAGTCCGGCCGTGAGGGCTTCCTCGTCGCGTTCGGCGTCAAGGACACCGGCAACTACTACTGGTGGAACCTCGGCGGCTGGAACAACACCCAGTCCGCTGTGGAGAAGGCCGCCGGCGGCGGCAAGAGCACCCTGCTGACCGACGGCACCCGCATCGAGACCGGCCGCACCTACGACGTGCGGGTCGAGGTCCGCGGCCGGAAGGTCGCGCTGTTCCTCGACGGGCGGAAGTGGGGCGAGTTCACCGACCAGGTCGCCGAACCGTTCCGCCAGGTCGTCACCCGCGACCGCGCCACCGGCGAGCTGGTCGTCAAGGTCGTCAACGCCCAGGACAACGCCGCCCGCACCCGCGTCGACCTCGGTGTCCCGGTGTCGTCCACGGCGCGCGCGACCGTGCTGCAGGGCCGTCCCGACGACGTGAACACCGAGTTCGCCCAGCCGATCAAGCCCCGCTCCGAGCAGGTGCGGGTGGCGAGCAGCTTCACGCACACGTTCCCGCCGAACTCCGTCACCTTCCTCAGGATCAGGAGCCGCTCGTGATCGACCGCCGATCCCTGCTGCGCACGGGCGGCGTGCTCGCCGCGACCGGGGCGCTCGCCTCCGCCGCACCCGCGGCCACCGCCGTCGCCGCCGAACCCGCGGCCGGGCTGCCCACCCGCAACCCGCTCGTCGAACAGCGCGCCGACCCGTTCGTCACACCGCCCACCGACGGCATGTACTACCTCACCGGGTCCGTGCCCGAGTACGACCGGATCGTCGTGCGCGGAGCGTCCACCCTGGACGGCCTGACCGCCGCCCGCGAGCGCACCATCTGGCGCCGTCCGGCCACCGGGAAGATGGGCGGCTACATCTGGGCGCCGGAGCTGCACCGCATCGACGGCAGGTGGTACGTCTACTTCGCTGCCGGTGACAAGGACGACCCGTTCCGCATCCGCACCTATGTGCTGGAGTCCCCGAACGCCGACCCGCGGCTGGACGGCTGGGTGCTGCGCGGCCAGATCACGACACACCTGGACACGTTCACGCTCGACGCGACGACGTTCGCGCACCGCGGCAAGCGCTACTTCCTGTGGGCGCAGAACGAGCCCGCCGTCGGCTCCGGCACCAACCTCTACATCGCCGAGATGGCCTCCCCGCTCGCGTTGCGGACGGCGCCGGTGCGGATCGCCACGCCGACGGCGTCGTGGGAGGTGCAGGGGTTCCGGGTGAACGAGGGGCCGGCGGTGCTCATCCGCAACGGCCGCGTGTTCGTGACGTTCTCCGCGAGCGCCACCGACGCCCGGTACTGCATGGGCCTGCTGACCGCCGACGAGAACGCGAACCTGCTCGACGCGCGGTCGTGGACGAAGTCGCCGAACCCGGTGTTCGCCACGCACGTGCCGACCTCGCAGTACGGGCCGGGGCACAACTCGTTCACCACGGTCGGCGACGTGGACGTGCTCATCTACCACTCCCGCGACTACCGCGACATCAGCGGCGACCCGCTGTTCGACCCGAACCGGCACACCCGTGTGCAGCGGCTGCACTGGAACGCCGACGGCACCCCGTCGTTCGGCGTCCCGGTGGGGGAGGGCGGGCCGATCACGCGGCTGTCGCCGTTGGACTCCCCTGCGCTGACCGTGCGGCACTACGAGTACCGGCTGCGGGTCGACGGCAACGTCCGCGAGCTGGCCGACTCGCAGTTCCGGTTCGTGCCGGGCTTCTCGGGCTCCGGGACGGTCGCGCTGCAGTCGGTGAACTTCCCGGACCGGTACGTGCGCGTCGACGGTGACGTGGTGCGGATCGACCCGTACGAGGACACGGACGCCTACGGCCGTGCGGCGAGCTTCGTCCGGGTTGCCGGACTCGCTGACAGCACGGCGATTTCGTTGAATGTTGGAGCAGATTCTTATCTCATCCACGACCGGGGGAGACTGGTGACCGGCAAACCCGGAAACGACCGCGACGCGCGCCGACGTGCGACGTTTCGGCTCGAATAGCGGTCACAATGGGTGAGCTGTACCAGGACTGACCGGTGTTATCGCTAACATCATCGGTCTAGACCAAGGATCGGAGACCGTTCGTGGACCAGAAGATTTCGCGCGACCCCGCGATGACCGACGTCGCACGACTCGCCGGGGTGTCCCACCAGACGGTCTCGCGCGTTCTCAACAACCACCCCAACGTCCGCGAGCAGACCCGGCTGCGGGTGCAGGCCGCGATCAAGGAGCTCGACTACCGGCCCAACCGCGCGGCCCGCGCGCTGGTCACCGGCAAGACGCAGCTCATCGGCGTGGTGGCGCAGAACTCGACGCTGTACGGCCCGGCCTCGCTGCTGTCCGCCTTCGAGGAGGCGGCGGGCCAGGCCGGGTTCGCGGTGAGCGTCGGCCGGGTCAAGGTGCTCGACCGCGAGTCCATCTCCGCGGCCGTCGAACGCCACCGCGACCAGCGCGTGGCCGGCATCGTGGTGATCGCGCCGAACTCCGGTGCCGCCGACGCGCTGGCGGACGTGCCCGCCGGCGTGCCGCTGGTGACGGTGGACGGCGACCCCGACCGCGCGACGCCGCTGGTCACGGTCGACCAGGCGGCCGGTGCGTTCGAGGCCACCACCCACCTGCTGCAGGCGGGCCACAGCACGGTGTGGCACGTGTCCGGTCCCGCCGACTGGTTCGACGCGGCCGGTCGCGTGCAGGGCTGGCGGCGTGCGCTGGAGTCGGTGGACGCCGAGGTGCCGCCGGTGGTGACGGCCGACTGGAGCGCGGCGTCGGGGTACCGCGCGGGTCAGATGCTCGCGCGGATGCCCGAGGTGACGGCGGTGTTCTGCTCCAACGACCACTTGGCCCTCGGCCTGCTGCGGGCGCTGAGCGAACGGGGCCGGCGGGTGCCGCACGACGTGAGCGTGGTCGGGTTCGACGACGTGCCGGAAGCGGCCTACTTCATCCCGCCGCTCACGACCGTCCGCCCGGACTTCGCCGCGGTGGCACGGGAAACCCTCGGTCTGCTGCTGGAGCAGGTGAGCGACGGCGAGACCGCCCGCCCGCGCCGCACGGTGGCCCCTTACTTGGTGACCAGGGACAGCGTGTCCCCACCCGCCTGACCCCCGCTGCTTCCCGCACGCGGGGACCTTTCGTTCACCAGGAGAGTACGAAAGCTCCCCGCGTGCGGTGGACAGCGCGTGTGACGAGATGTGAGGACCGCCCGCCGGTGGCACACCGGTGGGCGTTTTGTCGTGCGCTCACGGCGGTGGACATCGGTGTTCTTGCTGGGAAATCACGATGTTCGCGGCGCATCTTGACGGCGTGATTGTTAGCGATAACACTCAGGCCGTGACTGACATGACGATCGACCGCGACGCGTGCGTGGTGGGTGTCGACTTCGGCACGCTGTCCGGCCGCGCCGTGGTCGTGCGCGTCCATGACGGCGCCGAGCTCGGCACCGCCGTCCACGAGTACCGCCACGGGGTCGTGGACCAGGTCCTGCCCGCGACCGGCCGTCCGCTGCCGCCGGAGTGGGCCCTGCAGGTCCCGGCCGACTACCTCGACGTGCTGCGCACCGCCGTCCCACAGGCGGTCGAGGCGGCCGGGATCTCGCCGTCCCAGGTGGTCGGGATCGGCACCGACTTCACGGCCTGCACGATGGTGCCGGTCACCGCGGACGGCACACCGCTGTGCGACCTGCCGGAGTTCGCCGGGAACCCGCACGCCTACGTGAAGCTGTGGCGCCACCACGCCGCCCAGGGCCAGGCCGACCGGATCAACGAGCTGGCCCGCACCCGCGGCGAGGCGTGGCTGCCGCGCTACGGCGGCCTGATCTCCTCGGAGTGGGAGTTCGCCAAGGGCCTGCAGGTGCTGGAGGAGGCACCCGAGGTCTACGCGGCGATGGAGCACTGGGTCGAGGCCGCCGACTGGATCACCTGGCAGCTCTGCGGCACCTACACGCGCAACGCCTGCACCGCCGGGTACAAGGGCATCCTCCAGGACGGCGCCTACCCCGGTGAGGACTTCCTCGCCGAGCTCAACCCCGACTTCGCCGGGTTCGTCGCCGACAAGCTCGACCACCCGCTCTCGGCGCTCGGTGACCGCGCGGGCGGGCTCAGCGCCAGGGCCGCGGAGTGGACCGGGCTGCCCGAGGGCATCGCCGTCGCGGTCGGCAACGTCGACGCGCACGTCACCGCACCGGCCGCCCAGGCCGTCGAGCCCGGCCAGATGGTCGCGATCATGGGCACCTCCACCTGCCACGTCATGAGCGGCGCCGTGCTGCGCGACGTGCCGGGCATGTGCGGTGTGGTCGACGGCGGCATCATTCCGGGGCTGTGGGGCTACGAGGCCGGCCAGAGCGGTGTCGGCGACATCTTCGCGTGGTTCCTGCGCAGCAGCGTCCCGCCGGCCTACCACGAGCAGGCCGCCGAACGCGGCATCACCGTGCACGAGCTGCTGACCGAGCTGGCCGCCGGCCAGGCGGTGGGGGAGCACGGGCTCGTCGCGCTCGACTGGCACAGCGGCAACCGGTCCGTGCTCGTCGACCACGAGCTGTCCGGCGTGATCATCGGCCAGACCCTCGCCACCAGGGCCGAGGACGTCTACCGCGCGCTGCTGGAGGCGACCGCGTTCGGCACGCGGGTCATCATCGACGCCTTCACCGACTCCGGTGTGCCGGTGACCGAGCTCGTGATCGCGGGCGGACTGGTCAAGAACGAGCTGCTGATGCAGATCTACGCCGACGTCGTGAACCTGCCGCTGTCGGTGATCGGCTCGGCACAGGGCCCCGCGCTCGGCTCCGCGATGCACGCCGCCGTCGCCGCGGGCGCCCACCCGGACATCCGCAAGGCCGCCGCCGCGATGGGTTCCGTGCGGCGCAACGTCTTCACGCCCGTACCGGAGAACGTCGAGGCGTACGAACGGCTCTTCCTCGACTACCTGGAGCTGCACGACTACTTCGGCCGCGGTGCCAACGATGTCATGCACCGGCTGCGCCAGTACCGCCGCGACGCACTGGAGGGGAAGAGCTGATGTCCGCCACGGCAGAGCTGCGCCGCACGGTCGCCGAGCTGCACCGCGAGCTGACCCGCTACGGGCTGGTGAGCTGGACGGCCGGAAACATCTCGGCCCGCGTGCCCGACCAGGACCTGATGGTCATCAAGCCGTCCGGGGTGTCCTACGACGACCTGGGCCCGCACGCGATGGTCGTGACCGACCTGCACGGCACCCTCGTCCAGGGCGAGCTCGCACCGTCCTCCGACACCGCCGCGCACGCCTACGTGTACCGGCACATGCCGCACGTCGGCGGTGTCGTGCACACGCATTCCCCTTACGCGACGGCGTGGGCGGCGCGCGGGGAGCCCATCCCGTGCGTGCTCACGATGATCGCCGACGAGTTCGGCGGCGACATCCCGGTCGGGCCGTTCGCGCTGATCGGCGACGACTCCATCGGCCAGGGCATCGTGGAGACCCTGAGCGCCAGCCGGTCGAAGGCCGTGCTGATGCGCAACCACGGCCCGTTCACGATCGGCGAGACGGCACGCGCCGCGGTGAAGGCCGCCGTGCTGCTGGAGGACGTCGCCCGCACCGTCCACTTCGCACTCCAGCTCGGCAAGCCCGACGTGATCGAGCAGGAGCACGTCGACCGGCTCTACGAGCGCTACCAGAACGTCTACGGCCAGTGAGCCCAGAAGGAGAGCACATGCCGGACAAGCCCCAGATCTGGTTCCTCACCGGCAGCCAGCACCTCTACGGCCCCGAGACGCTCGACCAGGTGGCCGCGCAGTCGCAGCAGATCCAGCGGATGCTGAGCGACTCCGGCAAGATCAGCGCGGAGATCGTGTGGAAGCCGGTGCTCACCGACTCCGGTGCGATCCGCGCGGTCATGCAGGAGGCGAACAACGACCCGTCGTGCGTCGGGATCATCGCCTGGATGCACACCTTCTCGCCGGCGAAGATGTGGATCACCGGCCTGGACCTGCTGCGCAAGCCGTTGCTGCACCTGCACACGCAGCTCAACGAGGCGTTGCCGTGGTCCACCATCGACATGGACTTCATGAACCTCAACCAGGCAGCGCACGGCGACCGCGAGTTCGCCTACGTGCAGACCAGGATCGGGGTGGCCCGCAAGACCGTGGCCGGGCACGCGAGCGATCCCGTTGTCGCACAGCGGATCGACGGCTGGGCACGGGCGGCGGCCGGTAGCGCGCACATGCGCAACCTGCGGCTGGCGCGGTTCGGCGACAACATGCGCGACGTCGCCGTGACCGAGGGCGACAAGGTCGAGGCGGAGCTGCGGTTCGGCGTCTCGGTCAACACCTACGGCGTCAACGACCTCGTCGCCGTGGTCGACGCGGTGGCCGACGCCGACGTCGACCTGCTCGTCACCGACTACGCCGAGGCGTACCGGCTGGCACCGGAGCTGGCGCGCGGGGGAGAGCGGCACGACTCGCTGCGCTACGCCGCCCGCATCGAGATCGGCCTGCGGTCCTTCCTCGACGACGGCGGGTTCGGCGCGTTCACCACGAACTTCCAGGACCTGGGCGGGCTGCGGCAGCTGCCGGGGCTCGCGGTGCAGCGGCTGATGGCCGACGGCTACGGCTTCGGCGGCGAGGGCGACTGGAAGACCTCGGCCCTGCTCGCCGCCGTGAAGGCGATGGGCACCGGCACCGGGCGCGGCACGTCGTTCATGGAGGACTACACCTACCACTTCGGGCCGGGTACGCCGAAGATCCTCGGCGCGCACATGCTGGAGGTCTGCCCGACGATCGCCACCGCGCAGCCGTCGTGCGAGATCCACCCGCTGGGCATCGGCGACCGGGAGGACCCGGTGCGGCTGGTGTTCGACGCGGCGACCGGGCCCGCTGTCGTGGTCGGCCTGGCCGACCTCGGCGACCGCTTCCGCCTGGTGGCCAACGAGGTCACCGTCGTGGAGCCGGACGAGCCGCTGCCGAAGCTGCCGGTGGCGCGCGCGGTGTGGCAGCCGGCGCCGTCGCTGTCGACGTCGGCGGAGTGCTGGCTCACCGCCGGCGGGCCGCACCACACCGTGATGACCCAGGCGGTCGGAGCGGAGGTGCTGCGGGACTTCGCCCAGATGGCGGCCACCGAGCTGGTGCTGATCGACGCGGACACCACGCCCGCCTCGTTCGTCGACCGGCTGCGCTGGAACCAGGCCTACCACCGCCTGGCCATGGGAATGAGCTGACGGGCGAGGAACTCCGCCAGCTGACGCCACATCGCGACGGGGTTGGAGTACATCGGCAGGTGCCCGCTGTGCGGGACCTCGGCGAGCTCCACCCCGTTCGCGTCCAGCCTCTGCAGGTAGGACAGGCCTGCGCACTGCTCGCCGTACAGGTACATCCGCGGGCAGGGCAGGGCCAGGAACTTCGCGATCAGGTCGCCGTGGTCGGCGAGCTCGACCATCGAGCGGAACACCCCGGCCACGGCACCGCGGCGGATCTTGTGCGGCAGACCCGCGGCGTACAGGCCGCTGCCGTAGTGCGGCGCGTTGCGGGTGCGTTCGGCGAACCGGAAGAAGTGCTCGGCCGGGTCCGGTGCCATCAGCGCCTGTCGGCTCAGCAGGCAGTCCTCCGGTGCGAGCACGCCCTTGATGTTCACGAAGCTCAGCACCCGCCGCGGTAGCCGGTGCGCGAGCAGCAACCCGGTGAGCCCACCGGTGGAGTGCCCCACCAGGTGGAACCGGTCGATGCCCACGTGGTCGAGCACCGCGTGCGCGGCGTCCACCAGGAACGGGATGTCGACGGCGGTGAGGTCGGCGCACTCGGTGGCGCCGCTGCCCGGTGCGTCGTAGGCGAGGAACGCGCGCCCGGCGAAGTCGTGCCGCTGGGTGATGTCGAGGTAGTCCTCCTTGCTCGTGCCGAAGCCGTGCAGGAAGACGATCGGCGCGTCAACCCCTTCGCGGCGCACGGACGCCACCGCCAGGTCCACCCCGCGAACGCGCAGCGGGAGCTGTTCGTGCACGACGTTGTCTGCCGGCGGCATGGCGGTTCCCCGATCGTCGCAGGTGCGGTCTGCGCAACGAGCAGTGAGCATGCCATTGCACTGTGAACGCTCACAAGTGGTTGAACCCTTCACGACGGTGATCCGTATTCCGCTGTGCCGGCAGAAGAGCAGTCCACCACAGTCGTGAGGTTCGAATATGTCGAGAGCACATGCACGACCGGAACGGGGCAAGCGCCGGCTGATCGCGGGCATCGCGGTGGCGGGCACGCTGACGGCGGTCACGGCCGCCGTCGCCTTCGCGGCCACCGGGTCCGGTGACGGCAGCCAGTCGATCGCCTGCCCGCAGCCGGTCGTCCCGGCGGTCCCCGCACAGGCGCAGGCCGAGGTGCAGCGCGAGCTGGTCAACCTGGACAAGCAGATCGCCGAGGCGAACGAACGACTCCGCACCTCCGCGGGCCAGGGCGGCCCGAACTTCGTGCAGAACGCGATCCTCGGCCCCTTGGCGAGCAAGCGCGTCGCCGCGCTCAACCGGATCGAGACGGCGATCGGCCGCGTCGCCGACAAACCGGAGGGCCTGGAGCGGTTCGCGAGCTGCGGACTCGGCCAGGCACCCGCGGTCGGCCCGGCGCCCGTCACGACCACGCGGGCGAACGCGGGCAACGGCAACAACAACGGCGGCAACAACAACGGCGGCAACAACAACGGCGGCGGGAACAACGCGGTCGCCGGTGCGATCGCGTGCCCGGCACCGGCCGTGCCCGACGTACCTGCCGCGGCACGGGCCGAAGTGGACCGCGAGCTCGCGAACCTCGACAGGCAGATCGCCGAGGCGAACGAGCGGTTGCGCACCTCGGTGGGCCAGGGCGGTCCTAACTTCGTGCAGAACGCGATCCTGGGTCCGTTGGCGGACAAGCGGGTCGCGGCTCTCAACCGGATCGAGACGGCGATCGGCCGCGTGGCCGTGAAGCCGGAGGGCCTGGAGCGCTTCGCCACCTGTTCGCTCAGGTGACACCTCTCCTCGGGGGTGTGCGTCTCCGGGGGTCCTGTCGAACGGGTGCGGTCCCGTTCGACAGGACCTTGACGTCCCGTGAGCGGCCTCGGTGGTTGTTAGCGTGAACATCGCGCGTTCAACGCAGAACCGATGACCAGAACGCTCGCTCTGCTGGCCGCGTCCGCGGTCAGTCTGTCCACTGTGGCCGGTGCTGCTACCGCACCCGTTCCGCGCAGGTAGTCCACTCCGAACGGTCGATTGAACCGGCGGGGCGAACCCCTGGGGTTGTCGATGGTTGAACGACAACAGGGGTTGTGGTGACGCGCAGGAGTTTGCTCGTGGTCTTGGCACTGCTCACCGGAGCGTGCACGGCGGAACTGCCCACAGCACCACCGCCCTCGCTCGTCAACGAGGAGACGATCTCCCGGGGCGTGCTGCACCACGTGCGGGACGTGCTCGACCCCAGGACGGTCGAGCTGGCCGACGGCACGACGGTGCGCGTGGCCCAGCTGGCGCCACCGGCGGACTGCTGGGCGGAGGCGGCGCTCGCGTTCGCGCGGACGACGCTGCTGGCCGGGCGCGGTGCGGGTCGACTTCCTCAGCGGCGGCGTCAAGATCGTGCTGGCGGACGGCGCCGACTACGCGCAGCTCGCGGTGCGGCAGGGTGTGCTGCGGGCCCAGGACGTGGACGGCGGCCCGCTGCTGGCCGCCGAGTCCCAGGCCGCAGCCGCAGACCTCGGCCTGTGGGGCGAGCCGTGCAACGGGCTCGACCTCGTCCCCAGCCCCGGACCGGTACCGCCCCCTCCGCCCGCGGTGGGCGCCACGGCACCGGCACCCACCGCGGTCGTGCCGCCGCGTCCGGCCCCGGCACCGACGACGACGGTCCCGCCGCGACCACCTGCCAGGGTCTGTGCCGTCGCCTACCGGGTCACCGGCCAGTGGCCCGGCGGGTTCCAGGCCGGCGTGACCGTGCGCAACACCGGCACCCGGCCGGTCAACGGCTGGACGCTGCGGTGGACCTTCGGCGGCGGGGAGTCGGTGACGGGCATGTGGAACGCGACCGCGCGCCAGTCCGGTTCCACCGTGCACGCCGCCAACGCGAGCTACAACGCGCAGCTCCCGGCCGGCGGCACGGTCGTCATCGGCTTCATCGGCTCCACCCGCGGCGGTACCCCCGTTCCCGGCGCTTTCACGCTGAACGGCGAGAGCTGCACCGCGGAGTAGGTCGTCAGGCGCTCTCGCGCACCACCAGGGTGGAGGGGTAGAAAGTGGCGGTGCCCGTGTCGTGGCGGTCGAGCACGGCCTGTGCCGCTGCCGCCGCGATCTGCTCCACCGGGTGCGTCGAGGTGGTGAGCGCCGGGCGGCTCAGGCACGCGAAGGCGATGTCGTCGAACCCGGCGACCGCCACGTCGCCCGGCACCCGGACGCCGAGCGCGTGCAGTCCGTCGAGGACACCCAGCGCGGTGAGGTCGCTGAGCGCGAACACCGCGTCGGTGTCCGGCCAGCGCGCCATGATCTCGACGGCCGCCTCGGCACCGCGGGCGGCGGTGAAGTCGCCGGGGACGACCCTGGGTTCGCCGCCGCAGGCGTCCACCACCCGCCGGTAGGCCGCCACGGCCCGGTCCCCGCACGGCAGCCACGACGGACCGGTGACCATCGCGATCCGCTGCCGGCCGGTGTTCGCCAGGTGCCGCACGACGCCCTCGGTGCCGGTGCGGTTGTCGACGTCGAACGACGGCACGTGCCGCGTGCCGACCCCGATCGCGGCGACCCGGCCGCGCAGGGACCGCGGCACCGCGTCGAGCGCGGACTGCGTCGGGTTCACCACGAGCAGCCCGCCCAGCCCGCGGGTCTCGGCGAGCCGCGCGAGCGACGCCGGATCGTGCAGGGGCAGCCAGTGCAGGGACACGCCGACCTCGCGTTCGGCGGCGGTGTGCGCGGCGGTGGTGAGGACCCGGCCGACGTACGGGTCGTCGAGCACGGCGGCGGTGTGGCCGATGACCGCGATGGCGAGCCGGGTCCCGCTGCGGCTGGCCAGTGCGCGGGCGGCGGCGTCGGGCACGTAGCCCAGCATCGCCACGGCGGCGGCCACCCGGTCGCGCGCCTGCCGGGAGGCGGCGCCCTGCCCGGTGACCACGCGGGAGGCGGTGGCCCTGGACACGCCGGCGGCGCGGGCCACGTCGTCCAGTGTCGGGGTGTGTTGTCCCGTCATCTCCGCAGTATTGCGGTGGAAGCGCTTCCACGTGTGGGGTGTGGCTTTGTGGATCGAGAAAGGAGAACCGGATGACGCTCACGGTGACACGCGGGCAGGTCCGCGCGGCCGCAGCGGGGGTCGCGGTGACGTTCGGGCTCAACGGCGTGGCCGTGGCGACCTGGTTCGCCCGCGTGCCCGTCGCCCGCGAGGCGCTCGGGCTGACCGCGGGTGCGCTCGGACTGCTGCTGTTGTCGATGTCGGCGGGCGCGTTCCTCGCGATGCTCACGGCGGGGGAGGTGACCCACCGGCTCGGCCCGCGGCGGACCGTGGTGCTGTCGGCGGCCGTGGTGAGCACCGGCCTCGCGGTGGCGGGTGCGGGAATCGGGGCGGTCCCGTCGGTCGCGCTGACGGCGATCGGGATCTTCGTGCTCGGCTACGGCTCGGGCACCTGCGACGTCGCGATGAACGTCGAGGCCGCCGAGGTGGAACGCGCGCTGGGCAAGACGGTGATGCCCCGGTTCCACGCGATGTGGAGCCTTGGCACCGTGGCCGCGGCCGGTCTCGCGTCCCTGGTGGCGTGGCTGCTGCTGCCGGTGACCGCGCACCTGCTCGTGGTGGCGGCGGTCGTCGCGGCCGGCACCCTGCTGGCAGCGCGGACCTACCGCTTCGCGGGCGAGCCAGAGCACGGCACCGGCAGCGGCGTCCTGGCCGCGTGGCGCGAACCCCGCACGCTGCTGGTCGGCGCACTGGTGCTGGTGCTCGCGTTCACCGAGGGCACGGCCAACGACTGGGTCGCGGTGGCGTTCGTCGACGGCTACGACTTCGACCCCGGCACCGGCGCGCTGGTGTTCGGCGTGTTCGTGACGACCATGACCGCGGGCCGGATCGCCGGCACCGTCGCGCTCGACCGGTGGGGCCGCGTGCCGGTGCTCGTCGTGACGATGCTGCTCGCCGCGGCCGGCGTGACCCTGGCGGTGTTCGCCGGCTCACCCGGGTTGGCCATCGCCGGTGTCGCGGTGTGGGGGCTGGGCACCGCGCTCGGGTTCCCGGTCGGCATGAGCGCCGCGGCCGACGACCCGGCGCACGCGGCGGCCAGGGTCAGCGTGGTCGCGGTGATCGGCTACACGGCGTTCCTCGCGGGTCCGCCGCTCGTCGGGTTCCTCGGCGACCACGTCGGGGTGCTGCGCGGGTTGCTGGTCGTGCCGCTGTTGCTGCTGCCCGCGCTGGCTTTCGTGCCCGCGCTGCGACCGCTGCCGCAGTCAGTCCCGGAGGAGGTCAGCCGCTAAACCCTGGCCAGAAGTCTCGCCCGCCCCCTTCCCCTCCTTGCAGACGCCAGTGGAGCAAGGTCGGGAATGCGGGGCGCTGAAGGCACAACAGCTGGCAACCTGCTTGGACGAGCAACCGCGCAGAGCCCGTCCCGCCGCTGCCTGGCACCGGTGGGACGGGCTCCTTGCTGTGCGGCACATTCCTCCGGGGCAAATGCGGTTCGACGACATTCGATTCGAAGGAACGTCGAACGCCCCACCTCTTCGTCGAATGAATTCACTTCGTTGACGTGCGCCGGAAACGAGCGCAATACTCGCTTCACGCTTGTGTACGTCGTTCAAGAATGTGAATCAGTCGATCGAGAGGGCATTCCCCGATGCGGCTTTTCGTTGGTGCGGTGGTTGTGGCGTGCCTGGGTACCGGGGTGGTGGGCGTGCCCGCGCAGGCCGGCCACGACCCGGCCCGGCAGGTGTTGCCCGCCGGTGACGGCTGGGCGTCCAGCGGGCCCGGCACGACCGGTGGTGCCGCGGCACCCGTCGGTCACGTGCACGAGGTGCGCACGCGGGCGGAGCTCGTCGCGGCGCTCGCGGCACCCGCGCCGCGGATCGTCAAGGTCAGGGGCGTGATCGACGCGAACACCGGTGCGGACGGGAAACCGTTGCGCTGCACCGACTACGAGACCGGCGGCTACACGCGGGCCGGGTACCTCGCCGCCTACGACCCGGCGGTGTGGGGCTGGGAGCGCGAGCCGGAGGGACCGCTGGAGGACGCGCGGGTCGCGTCGGCCAAGCGGCAGGAGGCGGCCATCGCGCTCGACGTCGGCTCCGACACCACGATCATCGGCGTCGGGCGCGGCGCCGGGATCACCGGTGGCAGCCTGCGGATCCACGGGGTGCGCAACGTGGTCGTGCGCAACCTGACCTTCCGCGACACCCACGACTGCTTCCCGCAGTGGGACCCGACCGACACCAGCCCCGGCGCGTCCCCCGGCAACTGGAACTCGCTCTACGACTCGGTGTCGCTGCAGCGGTCCGAGCACGTGTGGGTGGACCACAACACGTTCACCGACGAGCCGAACCTCGACAGCGCCGCTCCGCTCCACTTCGGACGGCCCTACCAGGTGCACGACGGGCAGCTCGACATCACCACCGGCAGCGACCTGGTCACGGTGTCCCGCAACGTGTTCGCCGACCACGGCAAGACGATGCTGATCGGCTCGTCGAACACCTCCACCACCGATCCCGGCAAGCTGCGCGTCTCGGTGCACCACAACGTGTTCCGCAACGTCCAGGAACGCGCGCCCCGCGTCCGGTTCGGGCAGGTGCACGTCTACAACAACCTCTACGAGGGCGAGCAGGTCTACAGCTGGGGCGTGGGCGTGCGGTCACAGCTGTACGCGCAGAACAACTTCATCCGCGGCATCGCGCCGGAGGAGGTCGTTCACAACTGGGGCGGCACCGCGCTCACCGACACCGGCAACCTGGTCGACGGCCGGCCCGTCAGCCTGGTGGCCGCGCACAACGCCGCGTTCCCGGACAAGCAGCTCGGCACCGACGCCGGCTGGACCCCGGCGCTGAACCGCGGCCTCGAACCCGCGCACCGGGTCCGGCACCTCAGGGCCGGCGCCCAGCCGGCGGGGCACCACCTCGTCGTCGGCCAGGGCTTCGCGACCGTGCAGGCCGCGATCGACGCGGCACCGGCGGGCGGTGTGGTCACCCTGCCCCAGGGCGTCTACCGCGAGGTCGTCAAGGTTCCCGCCACCAAGCGCGGCCTGACCCTGCGCGGCGCCACCGGACGTGCCCAGGACGTGGTGGTCGACTTCGACAACGCCAGCGGCACCAAGAAACCCGACGGCACCACCTACGGCACGACCGGCAGCGCCACCGCCACCATCGCCGCCGACGACTTCACCGCGCGCGACCTCACCTTCAGCAACTCCTTCGACCGCGCGAAGCACCCGGAGATCACGGCCACCCAGGCCGTGGCGGTCAAGGCCACCGGCGACCGGATGCTGTTCGACCGCGTCCACTTCCTGGGCCACCAGGACACGCTCTACGCCGACACCGCCGCCGTGGGCACGAAGGCGCGGCAGTACTACCGGGACTGCGCGATCACCGGCGACGTCGACTTCCTGTTCGGCCGCGCCACCGCGGTCTTCGAACGCGCCACCATCACCGCGCTGAACCGCGGCGGGGACCCGAACGGCTACGTCACCGCCGCCAGCACCCGCCGCGACAACCCGTACGGCTTCCTCGTGGTCGACTCGAAGATCCGCAGCGACGCCCCGGCCGGCACCTACTACCTCGGCCGCCCGTGGCACCCCAGCGGCGACCCGGACGCGATCGCCCAGGTCGTCATCCGCAACACCGAGCTGCCCGCCGCGATCAAGCGCACGCCGTGGACGGACATGTCCGGCTTCCCGTGGCGCGGCGCGCGGTTCGCCGAGTACCGCAACACCGGCCCCGGCGCGGGCACCGGTGCCGACCGGCCGCAGCTCACCGACGACCAGGCGCGGCAGTACACGAAGAGCGCCTACCTGGGCGGGTGGAACCCCGCGTGAGGTCCCGCACCTGGGCGCCCTACGCCCTGATCGCCCCGACGCTCGTGCTGATGCTCGTGTTCCTGGTCTACCCGATCGCGAGCGTCGGGTGGTTCAGCCTGCGCCAGCACACCGTCACCCAGCCGTGGAAGAACGGCTTCATCGGCTTCGAGAACTTCCGCCGCATGCTGTTCGAGGACCAGCTGTTCTGGCAGAGCCTCGCCTTCAGCGCGAAGTGGGTGTTCGTCGAGGTCGGCCTGCAGCTGGTGCTGGGGCTGGTCCTCGCGCTGATCGTGAACGAGACGTTCGTCGGCCGTGCGCTGGCCCGCTCGCTGGTGTTCTCGCCGTGGGCGGTGTCCGGTGTGCTCACCACCGGCATCTGGATCCTGCTCTACAACCCCTCGACGGGCATCTTCCAGCAGCTCGCCCAGTGGGGCATCGGCGATCCCGGCACGTCCGTGCTCGGCGACCCGGCGACCGTGTTCCCCGCGACCGTCGTCACCGAGCTGTGGCGCGGGGTGCCGTTCTTCGCGATCCTGCTGCTCGCCGACCTGCAGACCATCCCGAACGACCTCTACGAGGCCGCCTCGGTCGACGGTGCCGGGCGGTGGCGGCGGTTCGTGAGCGTCACCCTGCCGCACCTGCGCGACGCGATCGTGCTCTCGACGCTGCTGCGCGCGGTGTGGGAGTTCAACAACGTCGACCTGATCTACACGCTCACCGGTGGTGGCCCGGCGAACCAGACCACCACGCTGCCGCTGTACGTGGCGCGCAAGGCCGTCGACTCGCACGACTTCGGCTACGGCTCCGCGCTCACGATGGCTGGCTTCGTGATCCTGCTGTTCTTCTCCATCCTCTACCTGAGGCTGTCCAAGTTCGGGAGCCGGGCATGACCCAGACCCTCGTCCGCCCGGAGGTGGCCCTCGACCCGCCGCCACCACCGCCCAGGCGCCGCAGGCAGCGCGACCCGAGCCGCTACTTCCGGCTGCACCTCCCGCTGGTGCTCTACCTGCTGTTCACGCTGATCCCGTTCTACTGGATGCTCGTCTTCGCGTTCCGGCCCGCGGGGGAGACCGCACTGGTGCCGTGGCCGATCACGTTCGAGCACTTCGACACGGTGTGGAACGGCATCGGGTTCGGGTTGTTCTTCCAGAACAGCCTGATCATCGCCGTCGGCACCCTGGTCGTCGTCACGGTGTTCGCGCTCATGGGCGGCTACGCGCTGGCGCGGTTCAGGTTCCGCGGCCAGCGGGTGTTCCTCCTGGCACTGCTGTGCACGCAGTTCATCCCCGGCGCGATGCTGCTGATCCCGCTGTTCGTGATCTTCAAGGGCGCCGGCCTGCTCAACAGCCTCACCGGTCTGGTCATCGCCGACACGGCGTTCCAGCTGCCGCTCGCCCTGATCCTGATGAGCGGTTTCGTGCGCAACGTGCCGGTGGAGCTCGAAGAGGCCGCGATGGTCGACGGCTGCACCCGGCTGCGTGCGTTCTTCGCGGTGACCCTGCCGCAGCTGCGCCCCGCACTCGTGGCCGTCGGGTCGTTCGCGTTCATCGGTGCCTGGAACAACTTCCTGTTCGCGCTGATGTTCGCGAGCAAGCAGGACAAGTTCACGCTGCCGGTCGGGTTGAGCTACGCGCTCGGCGAGTTCAACACCGACTTCGGTGCGCTCGCGGCGGGTGGCGTCGTCGCCGCGGTGCCGGTCGTTCTGGTCTTCGCCGTGGTGCAGCGGTTCCTGGTGCAGGGGCTGAGTGCCGGCGCAGTGAAGGGATAGAGGAGAGAGATGAGAGCACTGCTGGTCGCGCTGGCACTCCTGCTCGGCGCGTGTGCCGGAGCCCAGGACGACAAGACGACGATCACCTTCTGGGACAACAACGGCGGTCCCGGCCGCACGCCCATCTACCAGGAGCTGATCAAGCGCTTCGAGGCCGCGAACCCGGACGTCGAGGTCGAGTACGTCGGCATCCCCAGCTCGTCGGTGCAGCAGAAGTACGACACGGCCATCGCCGGCGGCTCCACACCGGACGTCGGCGGTGTCACCACGTCCTACCTCGCGCACCTCGCGGGGCAGGACGCACTGGAGCCGGTCGACGAGCGGCTGGAGGGCAGCTCGCTCAAGGGCAAGCTGATCCCGGGGCTGCTGGAGACCGTGCGGCAGACGTCGTCGGACGGCAAGCTCTACGCCGTTCCCGCGTCGGGCAACATGGACGTCGTCTGGTACCGGTCGGACCGGTTCGAGGAGAAGGGGATCACCGAGCCGGTCACCTGGGACGAGCTCGTGCAGGCCGCCATCAAGCTCACCGACCCGGCGGCCAACCAGTACGGGTTCACCATCCGCGGCGGTGCCGGGTCCGTCTTCCAGCTGCTGTCCGAGGCCTACTCCTACTCCGGTGTCGAGAAGTTCTACGACGGCGGGAAGAGCACGGTGGCCGACCCGCGCAACGCCGAGCTCGTGCGCAAGGTCGCCGACCTCTACAAGAAGGCGACGCCCGAGGCCGACGTCAACAACAACTACACGCAGATGGTCGCCCAGTTCACCGGTGGCACGGTCGCGATGATGCACCACAACCTCGGGTCGACCGCGGACGTCATGAAGACGCTCGGGCCGGAGCGGGTCGCCGCGATGCCGCTGCCGAAGGGGCCGTCGGGCAAGCGGACGGTGGTGCCGAACCCGACCGACGGGTTCGCGGTGTTCAAGGGCGGCAAGAACACCGACGCCGCGTGGCGGTTCGTCGAGTTCCTGGTGTCCGCGGAGAGCAACGGTTACTGGAACGAGAAGGTCGGGCAGATCCCGGCGAACACCGACGTGCGCGGCGCCGAGTGGATTCAGAAGAACCCGGCCGTGAAGATGGCGCTCGGCGTGCTGGAGGACCCGGCGACCGTCCTCGTGCCGGCACCGGTGCACCTGCCGGAGTACTCCTCGATCACCAAGACCGACACCGAGCCGCTGTACCAGAAGGTGCTGCTCGGCCAGATGCCCGCGCAGGAGTTCCTCGACCAGCTCGCCGCCAAGCTGACGACCGCCCAGCAGGACTGGGAGAAGCGCAAATGATCGACCGGGTCGCGGTGCGGACGTTCACGACGACCGCGTGCACGTCCGTCGACGCGGAGGGGCACCGGCACCCGGCGCCCGAGCACGAGGTGACCGAGGCGCTGCTGGAGATCACCGACACCGACGGCGTGACCGGGTACTGCCAGGTGCAGCCGGACCAGCTGCGCCCGGCCGTGCTGGACAAGCACGTGCGGCCGGTGCTGCTCGGGCAGGACCCGTGGGACCGCGAGAAGCTGTGGCGGTTGCTGGCCCGGCGGCAACGCGGCGCGCACGGCGGGTTCACCGACCGGGCGCTCGGGTTCGTCGACCAGGCGCTGTGGGACCTGGTGGCACGGCGGGCGGAGCTGCCGGCGTGGCGGCTGGCCGGTGGCGCCCGCGACCGGGTGCCCGCCTACGCCAGCACGATGTGCGGTGACACCGGCGGCCTCGCGACGCCGGG
This sequence comes from Lentzea sp. NPDC036955, assembly GCF_055608005.1. Classification (NCBI taxonomy): domain Bacteria; kingdom Bacillati; phylum Actinomycetota; class Actinomycetes; order Pseudonocardiales; family Pseudonocardiaceae; genus Lentzea; species Lentzea sp. NPDC036955. The sequence goes on from NZ_JBVJRC010000006.1 coordinate 331,826, forward strand.
CGACTACGCCGACTTCGCGAAGCAGCTCGTGGCGACCGGGTACCGGGCGATCAAGCTGCACACGTGGATGCCGCCGGTACCGGGTGCGCCGAGCGTCGCGCGGGACGTCGAGGCGTGCCGGGCGGTGCGGGAGGCCGTGGGACCGGACGTCGAGCTGATGCTCGACGCGAGCCACTGGTACTCGCGCACCGAGGCGCTCAAGCTCGGCAGGGCGTTGGAGGAGCTGGACTTCTACTGGTTCGAGGAACCGATGGAGGAGGCCTCGATCAGCTCCTACCGCTGGCTCTCAGAGCAGCTGGCGATCCCGGTGATCGGCCCGGAGGTCGCCTGGGGCAAGCACCTCACCCGCGCCGAGTGGATCACGGCCGGCGCGTGCGACGTGCTGCGCGCGGGCCCGGCCGGGTCCGGTGGCATCACGCCGGTGCTCAAGACCGTGCACCTGGCAGAGGCGTTCAACATGGACTGCGAGGTGCACGGCAACGGCAGCGCGAGCCTGACCGTGCTCGGTGCCACCGACGCGGGCCGGTGGTACGAACGCGGCCTGCTGCACCCGCACGTGGACTTCGACCGGGTGCCACCGCACCGCAACTCCATTCCCGACCCACTCGACGAGGACGGCACGGTCGCGTTGTCCGCGTTACCGGGAATCGGTGACGACTGGAATTCGGAGTACATCGGAGTTCACACCCTTGAAGTGTGGTGAGAAATCGGTGCCCCGGCATTTCGCCGGGGCCCCGATCCGTTAGCGGTAGGTCAGGTCGGATGCGGAGAAGAAGCAGTTCTTCCCGTCCGCGCCCGTACCGATCTTCTTCGGCTCACCGCTCGTCACGCCCTGGTACTTGTCGCAGATCGCGATCTTGCGGCTGCTGTCGCCGACGATCGTGATCCGGGAGAACCGGGCCGTGTCACCGTAGTTGGTGTTGATGCCGACGAGGGCCTTGCCGGGCGAGAACGCGGTGATGTTCTCCAGCACCACGTTCCGCTTGTGCTGCGTCTTGCAGTTGCCGCAGGACCGGTAGAGCTTGCCGAAGTCGTCCACCTGGAAGTTGCGGATGATCATCGTGCCCGGTCCGTTGTGCTGGAACACCTTGTCCGACGCCTTGCGCGCGCCGCCGCCGGTGATGGTCATGGTCTGCCCCGACGACGTGCCCTTGAACGTGGCAGCGTCCTCGCCGACGTCCTCCCACCACACGTTGGAGAGCGTGCAGGTACCCAGGCAGTGGACCCCGTCCGCCGCCGGCGCGCCGAGCACGACGTTGCGCAGGGTCGCGCCGTCGGCCAGCTGGAAGATCGGGTCCTGACCCTCGCCCTGGCCACCGGAACCGAGGTTCCCGGTGCCGTAGAACCGCTGCATGCCACCGTCGTAGCCGCTGGACGAGACCTTGATCGTGGCACCCACGGCCTTCTGGCCCACCGGGGTGGGGAAAGTGCTGCCCGCTGCCTGTGCCTGAGGTGCGAGGAACGCGGCCAGTGCCGCGGCCAACACCATTGTTGCCAGTTTCTTCATGTGCGCTCCGCTTGAAGTGGATGCGCGGCGGTATTTTATATCGTAGAGCGGTGCTGTTTTCTGTCAACCGCATTCGAACGTTCGATTCGAACAACGTCGAAGAGGTTGACCGGACCGGGTACGACGCGGGAGTCCCGCGCAGCCCGTGAGGATCATAGGACAGTTGTCAACGTTGCCGAAGTGCGACGATCGATTGTCGTATCGAAGATCATCGGGGCGAATGGCTCGACTGTGCGGCGTTCCACGCTGTGGAACCCGATCTTGTGCAGATGACGGATGCTTCGTTAGATGGAGCTTATCGTGCTGCGGACAGGTGTCGAGTTCAAATTCCCCGTGCTTGGAGCATCAGCGTGGATCGAAGTGTCATGTCTATGGAAGACGTCCTCGAAAGGTCGGGAACATCGTGTCCACTGATCGTGGTGGACACTCAAGTTCTCGACGTGAGCGAATTTCTGCGCTGGCATCCAGGTGGCGAAGCGGTGTTGCTCGCGAATCTGGGACGAGACGCGTCCGTGGATTTTCACCACGTGTCGGCGCACGCACGTCCCGGCGTTCGGCACAAGGTGCGGCAGCTCGCCGTCGCCGAGGTCGACGATGTTCCGTTGCCCACCGCGTGGGCGCCCCTCGGTGAGCTGCTCGACCACATCAGGCTGGTGCGCAACTCCTTCGCCGTCCAGCACAGCGCGGGGAGGAACCCTGTTCACGACCTGATCTACCTCGGTCAGTCCTACCGCCACCTCCTGGACGACCACCTCCGCACCTTCGCCGAAGGATTCTCCGCGCTGCTCGGGCGGACTGCGGAGCCCGCGATGCTGCGGCGACTGGATGAGCTCTCAGCCGACGCCCAAGCCCGTGTGGAGGAATCGTTGGCGAAGGCCGACACAACCGCCACCGCGTCGTTGGCGCAATGGATTCAGCAACACTGCGTCGTCCTGTTGGACGATTTGGTTGTTCGCACTTCCATGGCTGTGCGTGCGCTCCGCACGTCTTGTGCCGAATCAGCGGACCGCGTCGGGGAAGTCATGTCGGTGATCGAGGATTGGGTCCACAACAATGATGAGGCGGAACTCGATGATGCCTGAACCGGATTCGCTCGCCCAGCACATCGCCACCTGTTCCGCGGGTTCGGCCCGGAACCTGGACGGCGACATCACCGTCGACCACGGGTTCATGCCCCGGACGGTGGCCAGTTCGCCGTTGACCGGTCCGCATGCGGCTTGGGAACAGGTGGCCGCGCGGCTGCCGGAGCTCGCCTTCGCCCAGAACGCCCAAGCGATCATCGCGGACCTCCCGCTGCTGGCCGCAGGTCCGGACGACCTTCCTGACGAGCAGGTCAAGCGGGCGGCGACCGTGCTGGGCCTGGTGGCTCACTCCTACTGGCGGTTCGGCGTCGAGCGCATGTACGTGTCCCGCAACCGCGACATCCCGGATCAGCTGCCCCCGGCGATCACACAGCCGTGGCAGCAGGTGTGCCGCCGGCTCGGTCGGGACGGTGCAGGGCTCACCCTGGAAGACTGGGTGTTCAACAACATCACCTTCAGCGATCCCGGCCTGGTGGGCCCCTCGGGTGAGTACCGGATCGAGGACGCGGTCATCGAGAACCTGCGTCCCTCGATCCCGGTGTACGACAATCGCGCCGAGCAGGTGTTCACCTCGGCCTTCTTCGAGATCAACGCCGCGGCGACGCCGATGGTGGGGGAACTGTGCCGCTTGGAGCAGGTGATGCGCGAGCGCGGCCCGGACGCGCACGACGAGGTCTGCCGGGTCCTGCTGGTCGCGGCCGAGTGCGCCCGGCGGGCGACGAAGTCCTTCCGCCGGGTCAGTCCGCGCAGTGACAGCACGACCTTCTGCGACCCGGTCGACTGGGCCAAGACCCTCGTCACCTGGACGGTTCCGCCGCCCGGCTACCCCACCGGACCGAGCGGCTCCGCCACACCCCTGGTGCACCTGTTCGACGCGTTGATCGGCCGCACGCAGTACGACTCGGCGCTCGGTGTGTTCGCCCAGGAGCTGCGCGGCAGCCAACTGCCGCGGAAACACCGGTCGTTCTTCGACCTGGTCCGCGACCTCGGCCTGCGCGGGTACGTGGCAGGCCTGGCGGAGGTAGCGCCGGCACGGCACACCACGGCCGTGGAAGCGTTCAACGACGCCGTCTCCGCCTTCGCGGGCGACTCCGGCTTCCTGGGAGTGCACAAGGGAAAAGTGGTCAACTACCTCGGTGTGGGAACGATCGTGGGGCGAAACCAGTCGACCGCGCACGATCAGACCTTCATCGCGGACGCGACGTGGACCGAGATGGCCGGCAAACTGCAACACGCGCGGGACGAGCGCACAGGACTCGCGATCTGACCCCGCCGGCAACGTCTCGCTGACCGCGCTCAGAAGAGGAACCGGTGACACACCGGCCTGCCCACCACACCTGGCGTGTGCCGTCCGTCCATGCTCAGCGACCACGGGTGATCAAGCAGGTGGTGGTGAGTCCTGCCCCGGTGCTGACGTGCAGGTGGTGCTCGTCCTTCTGCGGACCCGGGTGCTCGGCCAGGTTGGCCAGCATGTCGCCTGAACCGAGGTGCCCGGTCGCGTATCCCGTCCGGACGACTCGATCGGCCACACCAGCGGGCAGTCCGGTGCGGGCCAGGTGGCTCACCAACGTCTTGCCGAGCCGGGGGAGCAGCACGGAGCTGATGTCGTTCCAGTCCAGCCCGGCGTCCTCCAGCGCCTGCTCGGCGGCGTCGCGCACGTGGGCGGCGAACGCGTGCAGCGCCTGCCTGCTGGGTGAGCCGGCCGTGCGGGCGGCACCCGGTTCGAAGGGATCGGAGGTGGGGAAGTGCAGTTCCATCCCGGCATCGCCCGCTGTCGTGATGGATTCGACCACCTGCGGGCCGGGGCCTCTGGTCAGCACGACGGCGGTGGCACCGTCGCCGAGCGGTGGCACCGAAAGCCACCTGTCGTAGGGCAGGCTGCTGAAGTTGTCCGCTGTGGTCACGAGTGCGGAGGCTGCGCGAGGCTCCGCGAGGAGATGGGCGATGGCGGTCTGCATCGCGGCCGCACCACCGTTGGACATCTGTCGTATGCCGATCGCGGCGCAGCGCCGCGCGCCCAGCTCCCGTGCGACACGATGCGGGGGAGTCCACGTCTGCGGGCCCTGGTCGAACACCCAGGCGTGCACCAGCAGCCCTACTTCCGCTGCCGTCACCCCCGCGTGCTCCAGTGCGCGTTGTGCGGCGAGCCGGGCCATCCGGGGTGGTGCGATGTCCGCCACCGGGAGCCGGCCGATGAGCTCGCCTTCGGAATCCGCCGCCGTCACCGAGCCCGCCGTCTGCGCTTCGGACGCCGAGTAGACCTCGTCGGGAAGCCACAGGGCGGTTCCCGCGATCGTGATCGCTCCCGCGACCCTCACCGCGCTGCGCCGTTCAGCAGGACGGGTACGCGCTCAGGGACCCGCGGACCGATACCACCGACCCACACCCACTCCTCGAACGGCAGCTCGAGCCGCAGATCGGGGAACCGGCTGAACAACCCGCGCAGAGCCGCGACCGCCTCGATGCGCGCGAGGTGACCGCCGGGACAGCGGTGCACTCCGCCGCCGAAGGAGAGGTGCCCCTGCCGGTTCCCGGCGTCCACCGCGCGGTTCGCGGCTGGGATCAGCACCAGGACCGCATCGCCTGGTGCGACGGAGTGGCCGTCGAGGTCCATCGGCTCGGTGGCGAACCGCCAGCCGGTGAAGGGGATGGGCGGTTGTTCGCGGAGCAGTGACTCGACCACGGCGTCAGCGTCGCCGTGCAGCAGTTCGGCACGCGCGTGGCTGTCGGCCTGGACCAGTGCGACGCCGCGGGAGATGAGCGCGATCACCGGGTCGGCGGCGGCGATCATCAGCAGCGCGAGGTTCGACATGGTCTCCCGCTTGCGCAGCCTGCCATCCCGCTGGGCGGCGAGCAGATCTCCCAGCAGGTCGTCGCGGCCTTCTTTCGACATGCCCTCGGCCAGTGCCCCGTTCAACGCCTGGACGAGCAGGGGATAAGCCGCCAGCATGTCCGGATCTGCCGGGTGTTGCGGCCCGAACAGCTTGCTGCCGTGGGTGACGATGGCTCGGGTGAAGTCCTCGCGCACCCCGAAGAGCTGTCCGATCACGTCCGTGACCAGGGGGACCGCGAAGTCCTCGACCAGTTCCGCCGTGCCGGCTCCGGCGATGGTGTCGAGCCGGTGGTGCACCAGCGTCTCGACCATCGGCCGTGCGGTGGTCAGCGCGGCACCGGACAGCCGCCTGCCGATGACGCGCCGGATGCGCACGTGGTCGTCGCCGTCGAGGTTCATGATCGTGCGACCACCCACGGAGGCGAAGTCGTCCGGCACGCGGCGGGAGCCGACGGGCTGGCCGTACCGCGCCACCCGCATCGGGTCCTTCACCAGCCGCGGGTCGCGCAGGGTCCGTTCGGCGAGGTCGCGTTCGGTGATCAACCACGCCGGCACCTCGCCGGGGAGCGAGATGCGGTGCACGGGGCCGCTGTCGGCGAGCTCGTCGAAGACCGCGGGATGAGGAGAGGTGGTGTAGTCGCTCGTGTGCAGCGGACAACGCACAGCTCGCGCTGTCATCGGGCGGACTCCTCGTCCTGCTCCGCGATCGCGGCTGCCAGTTCGCCGATGGTGCGCACGGTGACCAGTCGGTCGTCCGCCAGCTCGAAGCCCAGCACACCTTCGACGTGGATCAGACCGCGCAGCATCGCGAGAGAGCTCATGTTCGGCATCCCGACGAGCTCGACGTCCTCACCGAGGTCGGTGTCCTCGCGTTCGACTTCCAGCGCGTGCGTCAACGCGCTGCGGACGAGCTCCAGGTAGTCGGTTTCAGTGCGAGCCGTGTCGGCCATGGTTGAACTCCTTCGCAGGAAAGACTGGTTCCGCCTTGAGCGGACCGTCAGGATCCGGTCAGCTGGCGGAACAACCGCGAGGTGAGCCTGCGTTGCCACTTGCCACTGGTCGTGCGCGGCAACGTGTTGCGCGGCACCGCGTACACGTCGACCGAGCCGAGGTCCAGACGTGCTGACACAAGTCCTCGAACCTTGTCGCCCAGTTCGGCGCCGGCTGCCGGATCGGACGTCTCGAGCACCACGACGACGCGTTCTTCGTCGGTGTCGGCGAACGCGACACAGCGACCGAGTTCCGGTGGCAGCAGTGTGCGCGCGACGTCTTCGACGTCCTCGGCGTAGAAGTTGCGGCCCGCAACGATGATCATGTCCTTGCGCCTGCCGGTCACGTAGAGCTCACCGGCGATCCGCACGCCCAGGTCACCGGTCTGCAACCAGCCGTCGCGGAACGCCGTCGCGGTCGCGACGGGGTCGTCCCAGTACCCGGTCATCACCGAGGGCCCGCGCAGCACGATCTCGCCCACGGAGCCGTCCGCGACCTCCGTTCCGTCGTCGGCGAGCAGCTTCAGCTCCATGCCGGGCACGGGCCGGCCGACCGACACGAGTCCGATCCCGTCCGAGGAACCGTCCGGCACGCGAACGGCGACCCGTCGATCTCCGAGCGACGCGCGGTCGAGCCACAACGCCCGAGCGGGTGCACCCGGCTCCGGGCAGGCCACCGACAACGTCGCCTCCGCCATGCCGTACACGGGGAACAACACGCCGGGGGCGAGCCCGGCGGGGCCCAGCGCGGCCGAGAAGCGCTCGACCGTGCCGGGTTTCACGGGTTCGCCACCGTTGAGCGCCAGTCGCCACCTGCTCAGGTCGAGCCCGTCGAGCAGACCGTCGTCGTAGGCCGTGGCGATGCGGTCGTAGGCGAAGTTGGGACCACCGAACGCAGTGGCACCAGCGGCACTCATGTGTTCGATGACCTTGCGCGGCCTGCGGATGAAGTGCCACGGCGAGAACAGGTGCAGCTCGTAGCCCGACCACAGTCCGAAGAGGATCGTGATGAGACCGAAGTCGTGGAACACAGGTACCCACGACACGAAGATGTCCCCCGCGGCGACGCCGCTCGCGGACGCCGTCGACGCGAAGCAGGCGAGCACGGCCGAATGGGACAGCACGACGCCCTTCGGCCGGGAGGTGCTGCCCGACGTGAACTGGACGACGGCGGCGGACTCCGGTCGCGCCGGAGACGCGATCCTCGGCTTCGGCGCGCAGTCGCTGACCCGCACCACGCGCAACTCCGGATGGCGCGCGGCGAGTTGTTCGGCCACACCGATCTGGCTGTCCGTGACGACGACGTGGGTCAGCAGGCCCGCCACGGGACCGAGCGCGGCGGCGACGGACTCGGGAGGCGTCGGCATCGGTGGCACCGGCAGCACGGTGATCGCTCCGCCGGCGGCCCAGACACCGAACACGGCAGGCAGAAAACCCGGCTCGGTGCCGGACAGGACTCCGACGACGGAGCCCTCCTCGACACCGGCCCGCAGGAGCTCATCGGCCACGCCCCATGCCAGCGCGGGCACGTCCGCATGGCACTGCTGTTCACCGGTGACGGGAAACCGGACGAGCACGCCACCGTGTTCGTCGTCGAGGTGGTCGATCAGTTCGGCGAGGGTGGTCGCGGCGGCACGGCCGTCATTGGGCATGCGGGGTTCCTGATCTGCGCGATGTTCGAAGGGTGGTGGTCCGGGTGGTGACATCGCCCGGCGTTCTGTTCAGCTGCGCAACCGGACGGGGACGCGTCCTGGCCCCCGGGGCCCGAAACCACCTCGCCAGATCAGCTCGGTGCCGGGGACCTGCAACTGGACGGAGGGGAACGCGCGGAAGAGGGCGGGCAGTGCCGTCGCGGCCAACCGTCGTGCGAGCGACTGGCCGGGGCAGCGGTGCCGGCCGCCGCCGAACGCGAGGTTCCTCTCGGGCCGCCGCTCCGCCGGAGCACGTTCACCTGGAGCCGCGGGAGCGCCGGAAGGGCAGGCCGGTGGAGCGGGCTCGCTGTTCGCCGTGGCGATGAGGACCATCACGGCGTCGCCCGCGCGCACCTGTTGCCCGGCGATCTCCATCGTCTCCGTGGCGAACCGCCAGCTCGTGAACGGAATGGGAGGCTGCTGGTAGAGCAGGTCCTCGACGACCGCCATCGGGTCGCCGCTGAGCATCGCGTCGCGCAGGAGCGGGTCGTCGTGCAGCGCGACCGCGGAATGAGCCAGCATCTTCACCGGACCGCCGGTCGCCGCGATCATCACCATGGCCAGGTTGGACGCCGCCTCCCGCCTGCTCACGAGCCCGTCGCGCACCGCGCACGCGAGCCCTCCCAGGAGGTCGTCCGCGCCCTCCGCGGTGGAACCCTCCGCAACAGCGCGGCCTGCGGCAGCGGTGACCTGCCGGTACGCGTCGATCATCGCCGGTGCGGTCGGGTCGTCCGGGCCGAACAACAACGCCCCTCCGGTCATGATGATCTCGTTCAGTTCCGGTGGGACACCGATGATCCGGCCGATGACGTCGTTGACGAGAGGTACGGCGAAGTCCGCGACGAGGTCAGCGGTCTCCTCGGCGGCGAGGGCGTCGACGTGGTGCCGGACCGTCTCGGTCAGCACGGTCTGCTTGCGGGCGACGGCGCTGTCGACGAGGTACCTGGTGATCACCCGCCGGATCCGCGCGTGGTCTGCTCCGTCGAGGTTCATCAACTGCCGTCCGCTCACCGCGGTGAAGTCCTCCGGCACGCGTCGGCGGCCGACGGCCTGTCCGTAGCGCGCGACCTCCAGCGGGTCCTTCGTCAGCCTCGGGTCGCGCAGCGCTGCCTCGGCCTCTGCCCGCCGTGTCACGAGCCAGGCAGGAGCCTCACCGGGGAGCACGACGTGGTGGATGGGACCTCGCGCGGCCAGCTCGGCGAAGACGGCAGGGGCTGCCGCGCGCCGGTAGTCCTCCGAGTCGAGGGGCCGGAACGAGGTTTCCGCCGGCGTGACCGAGGTGCTGGAGGAGTGGGCAGGACAACTGGGGGTGGACATGGTGTGCCTCTCGCGGCAGGAGCGTCGGGCTCGCACAGTCTCTACTCCGGGCGAACCGTAGGTCGGCTCCTCCTCAGGCGACAACGGCGTGTGCCGCAGGGTGGAACATCGGCTGCACGGCAGCCGGTCCGGTGCACGTCCACGACAACTGTTGCGGCGGTGTGACCGGCTACGGCGTCGCGTCCACCACGGAGGCCGGTGTGCTCGTCGCAGGCAACTGCTTCGAGAACATCCAGGACCCGTTCCACCGCGGCGAGGGCAGCCCGCTGGTCGCGCGCGACGACCACTTCGGGAACGGGCGACCGGGGCGGTTCGGTGAAGACGCTGCCCTGCTCGTACCCGCTCGACGGCGCGAGCAGCGGCAAGAGCGTGGTCACGGCCGGTGCGAGAACCGGGCGTGGCTGACGGGCCCAGAGGGGTCCCTGCCGCGAAGCAGGCATCCCCGCTCTCATCTGGGACCGCTCCCAGAATTCCACTCGAAGAGAGCAGTAAGAGTAACCGGTGGACGAACCGGTGCTGTGTCAAGTGGCGCAACGACAACGGCTTTCCGGTTCAACAGCCGCTGCACCGGCGGCCAGTTGGTCGATGTGGCCCGCGTTACAGTGCCGTGAACTCTGGGAGCGCTCCCAGTTGTCGAGAGGGCGGCGGCATGACTCGGCGAACAACGGCGTTGACAGTTGCGGCGGTGGTGGTCATGGGCGGGGTACCCGCCGTGGCGGCACCGCTCGCGGTTGCTTGCACCGTGACGTATTCGGTAACCAATGAATGGAACAACGGCTTCGGCGCCAGCGTGGCGATCCGCAACGACGGTGAGGCGCTGAACGGCTGGAAGCTCACCTGGACGTTCCCCGACGGGCAACGCGTCCAGCAGGGCTGGAACGGGACCTTCGCCCAGAGCGGCGCGGTCGTCACCGTGACCAACCCGGACTGGGCCCGCACGATCCCGTCCGGCGGCAGCGCCTCGGTCGGGTTCAACGGCAGCAAGGGCTCGACCAACCAGCCACCGACGGACTTCGCGGTGAACGGGGTGTCCTGCACCGGCCCGAACCAGGCGCCGTCCGTGGCGCTGACGTCCCCGGCCAACGGCAGCAGCTACACCGTGCCCGCGTCGATCCCGCTCGCGGCCACCGCGGCGGACTCCGACGGCACGGTCGCCAAGGTCGACTTCTACGCGGGCGACCAGCTGATCGCGACCGACACCAGCGCGCCGTTCACCGGCACCTGGTCCGGGGTCGCGGCCGGTGACCACAGCATCGCCGCGCGGGCGACCGACAACCGCGGCGCCACCACGACGTCCACGCCGGTGGCCGTCAAGGTGCTGGCCGGACCCGCGGTGGTGGCCTCACCGAGCGCGGTCTCGGTGAAGCAGGGGCAGACGGCCACGTTCGACGTCTCCCTCGCCACGGCACCCACCTCACCGGTCACGGTCACGCTCGCCCGCAGCGGCAGCGCGGACCTGACCGCCACGCCGACGACGTTCACGTTGTCCGGCACCGCGAAGCAGAAGGTGACGGTGACGTCGGCGGCCAACGGCGGTGACCTCGCGACCGCGACGTTCACCGCGTCGGCGAGCGGGCACACCCCGGCGACGGTGACGGTCAAGGAGCTCGACCCGAGCACGTCGGACTTCAACAAGGCGTTCCTCGACCAGTACAACAAGATCAAGGACCCGGCGAGCGGCTACTTCCGCAAGTTCGGCGACCTGCTCGTGCCGTACCACTCGGTCGAGACGCTGATGGTCGAGGCACCCGACCACGGCCACCAGACGACGTCGGAGGCCTACAGCTACTACCTGTGGCTGGAGGCGAGCTACGGCCGCGTCACCGGTGACTGGGCGCCGTTCAAGTCCGCGTTCGCGTCGATGGAGAAGTACATCATCCCCGCGAAGGCCGACCAGCCGACCAACGACAAGTACGACCCGTCGAAGCCGGCGACCTACGCGCCCGAGCACCCGCGGATGGACCAGTACCCGTCGGTGCTCAGCAGCACCGCGCCGGTGGGCACCGACCCGATCGCGAACGAGCTGAAGTCCGCGTACGGCAGCTCGGACGTCTACGGCATGCACTGGCTGATCGACGTCGACAACACCTACGGCTTCGGCCGCTGCGGTGACGGCACGACGGCGCCCGCGTACATCAACACCTACCAGCGCGGCTCGTCGGAGTCGGTGTGGGAGACGATCCCGCAGCCCTCGTGCGACACGTTCAAGCACGGTGGCCCCAACGGGTTCCTCGACCTGTTCACCAAGGACTCCTCCTACGCCAAGCAGTGGAAGTACACCAACGCACCGGACGCGGACGCCCGCGTGGTGCAGGTGGCGCTGCTCGCCCAGCAGTGGGCCACGGCGCAGGGCAAGGCCGGTGACATCGCGAGCGAGATCGGCAAGTCGGCCAAGATGGGCGACTACCTGCGGTACGCCATGTTCGACAAGTACTTCAAGCGCATCGGCAACTGCACCAGCCCGACGACGTGCCCCGGAGCGACCGGCAAGAACAGCGCGCACTACCTGATGTCCTGGTACTACGCGTGGGGTGGCGCGACCGACACGTCCGCCGGCTGGGCGTGGCGCATCGGTGACGGTGCCTCGCACCAGGGCTACCAGAACCCGCTGGCCGCGTACGCGCTGTCGAACGTGCCCGCGCTCAAGCCGCTGTCCGCGACCGGGCAGCAGGACTGGGCGACCTCGCTCGACCGGCAGCTCGAGATGCTGCAGTGGCTCCAGTCGGCCGACGGCGGTCTTGCCGGCGGTGTGACGAACAGCTGGGAGGGCCAGTACGCCTCGCCCCCGGCGGGCACGCCGACCTTCTACGGCATGTACTACGACGCCCACCCGGTGTGGCGCGACCCGCCGAGCAACCGGTGGTTCGGCTTCCAGGTGTGGGGCATCGAGCGCACGGCCGCGCTGTACCGGCTGACCGGTGACGCGCGCGCCAAGAAGATCCTCGACAAGTGGGTGCCGTGGGCCATCGCGAACACGACCACCGGCACGAACTTCCAGATCCCCGCGGACCTGGAGTGGTCGGGAGCGCCCGACACGTGGAACGCCACCAACCCCGGTGCGAACGCGAACCTGCGGGTGCGGGTGCTGAACCACAACCAGGACGTCGGCGTGGCCGCGTCGTACGCGAAGGTGCTGCTGAACTACGCGTCGAGGTCGGGCGACGCCGCGGCCAAGACCACGGGTGAGGCACTGCTGACCGGGCTGCTCTCGCACCAGGACAGCCTCGGCATCGCGACGCCGGAGACCCGGTCCGACTACAACCGGTTCGACGACGTCTACAACACCAGCACGCTCGAGGGCCCGTACGTGCCGCCGGGCTGGACCGGGAAGATGCCGAACGGCGACGACATCAAGCAGGGTTCGTCGTTCCTGTCGATGCGGTCGATGTTCCGCAACGACCCGCAGTGGCCGAAGGTCCAGGCCTACCTGGACGGTGGCCCGGCACCCACGTTCACCTACCACCGCTTCTGGGCGCAGACCGAGATCGCCACGGCGTTCTCGCTGCACGCAGAGCTCTACGGGTGAGAGGAGTAGCGAGATGAGAAAACGCATGGCAACGGCGCTTGCGCTCGTTGCTGCCACGACCGGTGCCCTGCTCGTGCAGACCGGCGGCACCGCGGTCGCGCACGGCTCGATGGTCTGGCCCGGCAGCCGCACCTACCTCTGCTACGAGGACGGCCGTACCGGCGGCGGTGGCGGTGACCTGCAGCCCACCAACCCGGCCTGCCAGGCCGCGGTGGCCCAGGGCGGCAAGCAGCCGCTGTGGGACTGGTTCGGCAACCTGATCAGCAACGCGGGCGGCCGCCACCGGGAGATCGTGCCCGACGGCAGCCTGTGCGGTCCCACCACGAAGTTCGCCGCCTACAACCTCGCCCGCGCCGACTGGCCGGTGACGCAGGTGCAGGCGAACGCCTCGGTCACGTTCCGGTACAACGCGTGGGCACCGCACCCCGGCACCTGGGAGCAGTACGTCACCAAGGACGGCTTCGACGTGACGAAGCCGCTCAAGTGGTCGGACCTCGAGTCCGTGCCGTTCGACAAGGTGACGAACCCGCCGCTCGCGAACGGCGAGTACGCGTGGCAGGCCCGGCTCCCCAACAAGACCGGCCGGCACATCATCTACTCGCTGTGGCAGCGCTCGGACAGCCCGGAGGCGTTCTACAGCTGCTCGGACGTCCAGTTCGGCGGTGGCACCGGCACGCCGGACACCACCGCCCCGTCGACGCCCGGCACGCCGGTCGCGTCGGGTGTCACCAGCAGCTCGGTGAAGCTGGACTGGAGCGCGGCGACGGACGACGTCGGCGTGACCGGCTACCGGGTCTACCGCGGTGACCAGGTGGTCGCCACCACGTCGACGACCTCGGCGACGGTGACCGGGCTGAGCGCGGACACGCAGTACTCGTTCACGGTGGTCGCGACCGACTCGGCGGGCAACGCCTCGCCGGCGTCGCCGAGCGTCACGGTCAGGACGTCCACGGGTGGCGGCGGACCCACCGGCTCCTGCACGGTCGCGTACGCGCGGCCGAGCTCCTGGAACGGCGGCTTCACCGCGAACGTGACGGTGACCAACAGCGGCACCAGCGCGATCAGCGCCTGGCAGCTGGTGTGGGACGTGCCGTCCGGCCAGCAGCTGCAGCAGGCGTGGTCGGCCACCGTCACGGTCGCGAACGGGAAGGCGACGGCGAAGGGCGCGAACTACAACGCGGACATCGCACCCGGTGGAACGGCGTCGTTCGGCTTCAACGCGACGACGACGTCCACGCCGGTCGACCCGACGGCGTTCACCCTCAACGGGTCGGCGTGCGCCGTCCGCTGACGAGGGCACTGCTCGCCCTCCTGGTGGTGGGTTCGGTCGCGTTCGCCCTCCTCGTCGGGCGCGCCGAACCCACCCCTGACCTCAGCAAGGGGGTCGACGGCATCGCCGCCTGGCTCAACCGGCTGACCGACGAGTGCACGACCGTCCGGCGCGAGGCGGACTTCGCGGAGTTCGCGGGTCCGGTGCGCGCCAAGGTCTACGCGCCGTTCATCGCGGAGTGGGGGACCTGCAGCAAGGAGCCGTACGAACGGCTCGGGCTGCTGGTCCTGCGGCCAGGGCTGGAAGAGGCCTGGCGAGCGGCGCTCGCGAACGGCGAGGTCCGGGGCGACCCGGACCTCGCCTTCGGCGACGGCTTCGCGCTGACCGGCTCGGAGGGCATGGAGTACCTGGGACTCAACAGACTCGAGTGCACGCCCACCGCGTGTTCGCTCGTCCCGATCAAACACCACTGAGAGAGACAGGAGATCCGGAGCAATGACGCTCAACGGACAAAGGCGGTGGGCCGCGGCGGGTGTCGTGGTCGCCACCGCCGTGGCGACGTTCGGGGTGGCGCTCAGCGCACCCGCGGGCGCCGCACCCGGTTGCCGGGTGGACTACAAGGCGAACAGCTGGGGCGGCGGTGGGTTCGGCGCCTCGGTGAAGATCACCAACCTCGGTGACGCCGTGTCGGGCGGCTGGACGCTCAAGTTCACCCTCCCCGGCAACCAGCGCGTGGCACAGGGGTGGAACGCGACCTGGGCGCAGTCGGGTGCCGACGTGACCGCGACGAGCCTGTCGTGGAACGGCAACCTCGGCACCGGCGCGTCCACCGAGCTCGGCTTCAACGGCAGCGGTGCGGGCGCCAACGACGCCAGCCCGGCGACGTTCACGCTGAACGGCACGCAGTGCACCGGTGAGGTCGGGCCCACCACCACGACGACGACCACGACGACGTCGAACGGCCCCGGTCCCGACCCGGGCAACGGCAAGGTCGACAACCCGTACGTCGGTGCGAAGCAGTACGTCAACCCGGACTGGGCGGCCAAGGCCTCGGCGGAGCCGGGCGGCAGCCGGATCGCGAACCAGCCCACCGCCGTGTGGCTCGACCGCATCGCGGCGATCACCGGCACCGTGGACTCGCGCGGACTGGTCGGACACCTGGACGAGGCGGTGCGCCAGGCGGCGGGCTCACCACTCGTCATCCAGCTGGTGATCTACAACCTGCCCGGTCGCGACTGCTCGGCGCTCGCGTCGAACGGTGAGCTCAAGCCCGACGAGATCGGTCGCTACAAGACCGAGTACATCGACCCGATCGCGGCGATCCTCGCCCGGCCCGCGTACAAGGACCTGCGGATCGTCACCACGGTCGAGATCGACTCGCTGCCGAACCTGATCACGAACGTGACGCCGCGGCCCACCGCGGTGGCGAACTGCGACGTGATGAAGGCCAACGGAAACTACATCACCGGTGTCGGCTACGCGCTCGCGAAGCTGGGTGCCGTGCCGAACGTCTACAACTACCTGGACATCGGCCACCACGGCTGGATCGGCTGGGACGACAACTTCGGCGCGACGGCCGAGCTGCTGTTCCAGGCGGCGAACGCGTCCGGCAGCACGAAGGCGAACGTGCAGGGCTTCATCGCCAACACCGCGAACTACGGTGCGTTGAAGGAGCCGTACTTCAAGATCGAGGACTCGGTGAACGGCACCTCGGTCCGCCAGTCGAAGTGGGTGGACTGGAACCGCTACGTCGACGAGCTGTCCTACGCGCAGGCGTTCCGCAACCGGGCCGTGCAGGCGGGCTTCGACGCGAACGTCGGCATGCTGATCGACACCAGCCGCAACGGCTGGGGCGGCAGCGCCCGTCCGACGGGCCCCGGCCCGCAGACGACCGTGGACGCCTACGTCAACGGCGGCAAGCTGGACCGCCGCATCCACCTCGGCAACTGGTGCAACCAGTCCGGTGCCGGCCTCGGTGAGCGCCCGAAGGCGGCGCCGGAGCCGGGCATCGACGCCTACGTGTGGGTGAAGCCGCCGGGTGAGTCCGACGGTGCGAGCAAGGAGATCCCGAACAACGAGGGCAAGGGCGCGGACAAGATGTGCGACCCGACCTACACCGGCAACATCCGCAACGGCAACAACCTGTCGGGTGCGCTGCCGGACGCCCCGCTGTCGGGCAAGTGGTTCTCCGCGCAGTTCCAGGAGCTCATGCGCAACGCCTACCCGGCGCTGTGACCGGAGCACCGCACCACAGCACCACCGGCACCACCGCGGTACCGCTGTGAAACGGCTCCTGCGCGACTTCCGCTCGCGCAGGAGCCCCGCCGCCGCCGCACCCGCACCCGCGGCGGCGGCGCGCGGCGGCACCCCGTGCGTTCGACGTGGTTCGAAGGCAGCAGCCGATCCCGGGCCGACCTCGTGTCCGGCCCGGGTCGGCACCACGCTGCGGATGGCCCGGCCCCTGCGAAAGGTCATGCGCGATGCCAGAACTCCCGCGCCACGGCGTGCTGTCCGCCGGCACGCCGGTCACGCACCCGCGCACCGGCCAGGCCCGCCAGGACTTCGGCGTGGCCGCGGAGGCGTTCCCCCTCGGCGCGGTGGCGCTGCTGCCGGGACCGTTCCTGGACAACACCTCCCGCACCCACGCCTACCTGAGGTTCCTCGACCCCGACCGGTTGCTGCACACGTTCCGCCGCAACGTCGGGCTGCCCTCGGGCGTCATCCCGTGCCGCGGCTGGGAGGCGCAGGACAGCGGGCTGCGCGGCCACTCGACCGGCCACGTGCTGTCCGCTCTCGCGCAGGCGTTCGCGAGCACCAGCGACCCCGCGTTCACCGCCGGGGCCGACCACCTGGTCGAGCAGCTGGCGCTGTGCCAGGACCGGGCCAGGACCGCCGGTTACAGCACCGGGTACCTCGCGGCGTTCCCGGAGGGCTTCTTCGGCAGGGTCGAGGCGGGGGAGCCGGTCCAGGCGCCCTACTACACCCTGCACAAGATCATGGCGGGACTGCTCGACGTGCACGTGCTGATGGGCAGCGCACGGGCGCTGCGGGTGCTGACCGGGATGGCGGCCTGGGTGAGGTGGCGGGCCGGCCGGCTGACCGAGGCGCACCGCCAGGAGGTGCTGCGCACCGAGTTCGGCGGCATGAACGAGGTCCTGGTGAACCTCTACCAGGTCACCGGCGACCCGGCGCACCTGGCCGCCGCGCGGTTCTTCGAGCACTCCGCGGTGTTCGACCCGCTCGCACTGGGCACCGACGAGCTCAACGGCCTGCACGCCGGCACCCAGGTCCCCAAGGTGCTCGGGGCGATCAGGGCCTACCACGCCACCGGCACCACCCGCTACCGCGACATCGCCGTCAACTTCTGGCGTATCGTGACCGGCGCGCACACCTACGCCATCGGCGGCACGTCCAACGACGGGCACTTCAAGCCACCGCACCGGATCGCCACCGAGCTGTCCGACCACACCTGCGAGAGCTGCACCACCCACACGATGCTCAAGCTGACCCGGCAGCTCTTCCGCACCGACCCCGGTCAGCCGGGGTACTTCGACTTCTACGAGAAGGCGCTCCACAACCACCTGCTCGGCGCGCAGGACCCCACCTCCCGGCACGGCCACCACAGCACCTTCACGCCGTTGCGCGCGGGCGGCATCCGCACCTACAGCAGCGACTACGACGACTTCACCTGCTGCCACGGCACCGGCCTGGAGACCGACACCGGGCACGGCGGCAGCATCTACTTCCACGCAGGCCGCACGCTGTACGTCACCCTGTTCATCCCGTCCGTGCTCACCTGGGCGGCCAGGGGCGTGGTGGTGCGGCAGGAGACGTCCTTCCCGGACGAGGGAGCGACCCGGCTCACCGTCACCGGTACCGGCCGGTTCGAGCTGCGCGTGCGCATCCCGTCCTGGGCGCGGGGCGCGCTGCTGCACGTCAACGGCGTCGACGCGGAGCCCGTCACGCCCGGCACCTACGCGCGGGTGGACCGCGACTGGCGCAGCGGGGACGTGGTCGAGGTGACCCTGCCGATGCACCTGCGCCTGCGGCGGGCACCGGACGACAAGCGGGTGCGGACGGTCGAGGTGGGGCCGATCGTGCTCGCGGGCGCGTACGGCACGAACGACCTCGCCCACCTGCCCACGCTGCGCACCGCGACCCTGCGGCCCACCGCGAACCCGTTGCGCTACACCGCGATGGCCAGCACGGGCCCGGTCACGCTGCTGCCGTTCTTCCGGCTGCACGGTCAGCGCTACACCGTCTACTGGCGGGTGGGCGACACCCCGGCGCCACCGCCGTTCATCGCGCACTTCCGGTTCGGCGAGGGCCGCGGCTCGACCGCCGCGGACGCCACCGGTGGCGAGCGGGCGACGCTGGCGGGTGGCGCGGGCTGGAGCACCGGGCGCACCGGGGCCGCGCTGTCGCTCGACGGTGCGGGCGCGCACGTGGTGCTGCCACCGGGCCTGCTCGCCGGAGCGCAGGAGTTCAGCCTGGCCGTGTGGGTGCGGCCGCGGTCGGCGGTCGCGGGAGCGCGGCTCGCCGACTTCGGCAGCGGCGTGAACTCCTACCTGTTCCTCACGCCGCACGGACCCCGGGGCGGGGTGCGGTACGCGATCACGACCGGTGGCGCGGGTGCCGAACGGCACCTCGACGGGGGAACGGTCGCGGTGGACGAGTGGACGCACCTCGTCGTCACGCAGGCCGGTGGACTCGCCGTGCTGTACGTGAACGGCGCGGAGGTCGCACGCGACGCGGAGTTCCCGGTGAGCCCGGCGGTGCTCGGCAGCACCACCCAGAACTGGCTCGGGCGGTCGCAGCACGCGGGCGACGCCCACCTCGACGCGGCCGTCGAGGACCTGCGGGTCTACGGCCGCGCACTGGCACCCGGCGAGGTCGCCGCCCTCTACGCCGATCCTTGACCGGGTTTGTGAGCGTGCCCAATCGGAAACTTTCCATACGGTACGGAATTCGTCTGGACCACTAGAAATGGCCAATGTTAACGCGAACATCACTCTTGTAACGGACTGAACCGGATCTCTATGGTGTCGGAACGCTACAGCGGGTGAACGCGGGAAGGAGGCGGTGTGGTCACCATCGCGGACGTCGCTCGGCACGCAGGAGTCGCGCCGAGCACCGTCTCCTACGTGCTGACGGGCAAGCGGTCGATCTCCGCCGACACGAAGTCGCGGGTCAGGGAGAGCATCAGGGCGCTGGGGTACCAGCCGCACGTGACCGACAGGGGCCTGTCCTCGAGCCGGACCAACGTGATCGGGCTGGTGCTGCCGCTGCGCGCGGGGATGCACCTGCCGGGCATGATGCGGTTCGTCACCGCCGCGGTGACCACCGCGCGCCGGTACGACATGGACCTGCTGCTGATGACGGCGGACGACGGCGCCTCCGGGCTGCGCAGAGCGGCCAACAGCGCCCAGGTCGACGGCTTCCTCGTGATGGACGTGGAGATGGACGACGACCGGGTGCCGTTGCTGCGGCAGCTGTCCAAGCCGTCCGTCCTCATCGGACACCCGGCCACCGCGCGCGGGCTCACCTGCGTCGACCTCGACTTCGAGGCGGCCGGGGCCAAGTGCGTCGACCACCTGGCCGACCTCGGGCACCGGTCCATCGGCTTCCTCGGCGCACCGAGCGCGGTCTACCGGCGCAGCACCGGGTCCGCGCACCGCACGATGAACGGCTTCAGCGCCGCGGCGATGCGCAGGGGAGTGGCGGCGACCGCGCTCGCGGTCGAGGACGACCACGACTCGGTGCTCAGGGCCACCAAGGCGCTGGTCCGCGCGCACCCGTCGATGACGGCGCTGGTGGTGCACAACGAGGCGGCGCTGGGCTGGATCACGTCGTGCCTGCGGGCGGCCGGGCGGCAGGTGCCCGGTGACGTCGCCGTGGTCGCGATCTGCCCCGACGAGCTCGCCGAGCAGCTGTCGCCGCCGCTCACCTCGGTGCGGCTGCCGGCGGAGGAGCTCGGCCGGCACGCGGTCGACCTGCTCGCGGCCAAGCTCGACGGCAAGCAGCCACCGCCGTTGATGCTGCTGCCACCGCGGCTCTCGCGGCGGGCGAGCACCCCGGACCCGGCGGTGCCGCACCAGCACCGCAGAACGGGGTCGTCGGGCTGATCCGGCGACCGGACCCGGCCTCGCGGCCGGGAACGCGGACCGGGCGGTCGGGTGGTGGTGCCGCGCGTGCGGAATGCGGCCCGCACGGGTGGACCTCCACCACTCGGACACCGTCCTGGAGGAGTGCGCGGCGCTCGGCGGAGAGAGTCGCGCACTCCTCTTTTTCCGGTTTTGGCGGGACGTCAGGCCTTGACCCAGCGCTGGTTGGCACCGCCCTGGCAGGTCGCGACCGTCACGGCCGCGCCGTTGCCCGTGCCGGCGGAGGTGAGGCAGAGCCCGGTCTGGACGCTGGTCACCGTGCCGCTGCCGGTGAGCTGCCAGGCCTGGTTCGCACCGCCGTGGCAGTCCCAGATCTGCACCCGTGCGCCGGAAGCGGCGTTGTTGGGGGCGTCCAGGCACTTGCCGGTCACCTGCAGCGCCTGGCCGTTCTGGGTGAACTGCTGGTTCGCGTTGGTGTGGCAGTCCCAGGTGATCATCTGCGCGCCGTTGGCCGTGCTCGCGCCGTTGACGTCGAGGCAGCGGCCGGCCGCCTCACCGCGCAGCCGGAACGTGGTCGGCGCCGGCGGCGTCTCGCCGGTGAAGAACTTCCAGACCTCCTCCTTCACCCAGCTGCGGGCACCGCTCTCGCAGCCCGCGCACCCGTCGACCGGTCCCTGCTGGTGGCCGCCGTCGAACGGCGCCCACACCACCGGGTAGCCGGCGCGGCAGTTCGCGTACTGCGTGATGATGTGCGTGCGGCTGCCCGCGGCCGGTTCCGGCGCGTTCTGCGGCGTGCAGCCGTTGTTGCGCACCCACCGGTCCCGCTGGCCGCGGCCGGAGCCGATGTTGTCGCTGACGCCGTGGATGCCCATGTACGCCACCGGTGCGGTGCCACCGGCGCAGCCGCTGATCTCGCCGGGGGAGGCGATGGCGGCGATGGCGCGGAACACGGTCGGGCGCGAGCACGCGAGGGAGATGCTCATCGCGCCGCCGTAGCTGAAGCCGAGCGAGAACCGCTGCGTGGTGTCGACGCAGAGGTCGTTCTCGATGCGGCTCATCATGTCGTCGACGAACCGGACGTCCTCGCCGCCGCTGTTGCCCCAGCCGTTGTTGAGGCCCTGCGGTGCGACGAAGATCGTCGAGTTGTTCGCCAGCCTGCGCAGGCCGTAGTAGGCGTAGACGTCGCCGTCGCTGCCGCCGCCCGCCACCTGCTGCGCGGTGCCGCCCAGCCAGTGCAGCCCGAAGACGAGCTTGTACTGGCGGGTGTTGTCGTAGTTGTCCGGGATGCTCAGGATGAACGACCGGGTCTTGCCGCTGCTCTGGATCGTCTGGTTGCCGCTGCGCAGCGTCGGTGCCTTGCCGCAGCCGGGGGTGGCCGCGAGCGGGGCGGGCTCGGCCGGTGCCTGCGCCTGGGCGACGCTGCTGCCGGAGAACGCCAGCGCGGCGGCCGCGAGCAGCCACCCCGTCCGGCGGAGGAGGTGCCTGGTACGCATCAGGGTGTTCGCGCTCTCTGTCGTGGCGGTCATGCGGAGGTGCACGTCTTGCCGTTGAGGGTGAACTGCGCCGGTGCCGCGGTGTTGCCGGTGTGCGTGGCCTGGAAGCCGATGCTGGTCGACGTGCCCGGTGCGAGGTCGCCGTTGTAGGAGACGTTGGTCGCGCCCACCCGTCCGGTCGGCGAGTCGTAGGTGGCGTTCCACCCGCCGGTGATGGTCTGCCCGCTGCCCAGCGTGAAGCCCAGCAACCAGCCGCTGATCGCGGCCGTGCCGGTGTTCGTGATGGTGATGGTCGAGGTCAGCCCGTTGTTCCAGGCGTTGACCTCCGCGCCGACCCTGCACTCGCCCTGGGGCAGCGGAGTCGTGGACGTGGGTCCGTCGCTGGTGGTCGTGGTGGTCGTCGTCGTGGTGACCGGCGGACCCGCGAACTGGGTGATGAACTTCCACGCCTCGCCGGAGGTCCAGGTGCGCCAGCCGTCACCGCCGGAGTCGATCGGGCCGGGGGTGTGCCCGCCGTCGAACGCCGCCCACACCACCGGGTACCCGGCGCGGCAGCCGCTGTAGGCGGTGATGATGTGGGTGCGGCTGCCCGCGGCGGGCTCGCGCGGGTTCTGCGCCGTGCAGCCGTTGTTGCGCACGAACTTGTCGCGCAGCGCGCGGCCCTGCGAGATGTTCAGGACGTTGTCGCTGACACCGTGGAAGCCCAGGTACGCGATGGGCTGCGTGCCGCCGTTGCAGCCGCTGAGCTGAGCGCCCGCGTAGACGACGACAGCGCGGAACACGGTGGCACGGGCGCACGCGACGGCATACGACATCGCGCCGCCGTAGCTGAACCCGCCCGCGTAGCGCTGGGTCGTGTCGACGCACAGCGCGTTCTCGAGCTGCCGCAGCATGTCGTCGACGAACGTCAGGTCCTGGCCACCGGGGTTGGCCCAGCCGTTGTTGTTGCCCTGCGGCGCGACGAAGATCGTGCCGTTGTTCTCGGCGTCGGCGAGCTTGCGCAGCCCGTAGTAGGACCAGTTGTAGCCGTCGGACCCGCCGGTGTCGACGTCGTTCGCGGTGCCGTTGAGCCAGTGGAACCCGACGAACAACCGGTACTGCCGGTTGGGGTCGTAGTTGGCGGGCAGCCGCAGGATGTACTGGCGGTTCTGGCCGCCGCTGCTGATGGTCTGCCGTCCGCTCGACAGCGAGGGGGCCTTGCCGCACCCCGCCGTCGCCGCCGCCGCGCCCACGCCGCCGGTGGTCGTGGTCGTGCCGCCGAGCGCGATGCCCGCCGCGCCCAGCAGCACCACGGCACTCGCGACGGCCATCGCCAGCACCGTCCTAGGCCCTGCCACGGCAGCGCTCCTCGTGTTGGTGGAACATCGTCGTCCCTTCGGTTGTCAGACTTGCTGGAGTTGGAACCGCTGGTTGTCGGCCGCGCTCTGGTTCCACTGGGACACGCGGGTGCCGTCGGTGGTCGCCGCGTTCCAGACGTCCATGGCGAGACCGCTCTGCCGGTTGACCAGGCTGATCACGCCGCCGCCCTGGTCGACGACCCGCCACTGCTGGGTGGCCGCACCGGTGTCGGGCTGCTGGGTGATGTCGGCGCCGGTGCCCGAGCCCGCGACCTGCATGACCAGGCCGCTGTGCCGGGCGCGCAGCCGGTAGTACCCGCCGCCGGAGTCGAGGAAGTCGAACTGCTGGTTGAGCCCGCTCGTCGGCGACCACTGCTGCAGCAGCGCACCCGCCGCCGTCGAGACACCGCTGATGTCGAGGTACTTCCCGCTGTGCCGGGCGACGAGGCGGTAGTTGACGCCCGGCCGCACCACCGCCGGAGCCGAGCCCTGGCCGGTCGCGCGGTAGACGTGCCCGGCCTGTCCGGGGAACTCGGCGACGCCGCTCTCGGGCTGGGCCGGCTGGACCACCGCGCCGGTCGTGGTGTCGCGCAGCTCGAAGGTGCCGCCGAAGATCCGGTTGCGCACGCGGACGGTGCCGTCGCGGTCGGGGGTGACGGTCAGCGTCACGGTGCCGTCGGCGGCCCAGGTCGCGCCGACGGTGTACCCGCCGCGCCCGCGCAGGCCGGTGACGCTGCCCGCGGGCCAGGCCGGTGGCAGGGCGGGCAGCACGTGCAGCTCGCCGTTGTGGCTGTGCAGCAGCATCTCCGCGACACCGGACGTGGCGCCGAAGTTGCCGTCGATCTGGAACGGCGGGTGCAGGTCGAACATGTTGGGCGCCAAGCGGTCCGTGGTCACCAGCGAGCGCAGCAGGTCGTGTGCCCGCGACCCCTCCTCCAGCCGGGCCCAGAAGTTGATCTTCCACGCGAGCGACCACCCGGTGCCGGCGTCCCCGCGCAGCTCCAGCGTCCTGCGGGCCGCGGCGTGCAGCTGCGGCGTGCCGCGCTTGGTGATCTGGTTGCTCGGGTGCAGCCCGTACAGGTGCGAGACGTGCCGGTGGTTCGGCTCGGTCTCGACCCAGTCGTACTGCCACTCCATGACGTTGCCGCGCGAACCGACCCTGGTGGGCGCGAGCCGTTGCCGGGCCGCCCGCACCTGGGTGCGGAAGTCGGTGTCGACACCCAGCACCTCGGACGCGGCGGCGCAGCCGTCGAACAGGTCGCGCAGGATCTGCATGTCCATCGTCGGACCCGCGCAGACGCTGACGCCGGAGTGGTGGTTGAGCTCCGGCGAGTTCGACGGGTTCGTGACGAGGTGGCCCAGGCTCGGCTCGGTGACGAGGGTGTCGAGGAAGAACTGCGCGCACCCCTTGAGCGCCGGGTAGTACGTGCGCAGGAACGCCACGTCGCCGGTGAACCGGTAGTGCTCCCAGATCAGCGTCGACAGCCACGCGCCGCCGGTCTGCCACATGCCGGCCGCGGCGAAGTCGACGACCGAGGAGCCGCGCCACGCGTCGGTGTTGTGGTGGGTGACCCAGCCGCGGGCGCCGTACTGCACCTGGGCGGTGCGGGCGCCGGTGGTGGTCAGGTCGTTGATCATCCGGAACACCGGTTCGAAGCACTCGGCGAGGTTCGTGGTGTCGGCCGGCCAGTAGTTCATCGGCAGGTTCGCGTTGATCGTGTACTTCGAGTCCCACGCCGGGGCGAGCTGGTCGTTCCAGATGCCCTGGAGGTTCGCCGGCTGCGTGCCGGGGCGTGACGAGGAGATCAGCAGGTACCGGCCGTACTGGAACAGCAGGGTGGAGAACTGCGGGTCGCTGGTGCTGCCGTGCCGGGAGATGCGGACGTCGGTCGGCTGGTCGGCGGCGGACGTGCGGCCCAGGTCGAGCGTGACGCGGTTGAACAGCGCCTGGTAGTCGGAGACGTGCCGGGACCGCAGTGTGGCGTAGGCGGTGCCCTGGGCCGCGTTCAGGTGGGTCCTGGCACGGCCCTGGTAGTCGCCGTTGACGGTTCGGTGGTCGACGTAGCTGGTGCCGATGGAGACCAGGACCGTGACCGCGTTGGCGCCGGTGACCCGCAGCGTGCCGCCGGAGCTGCTGACCGAACCGCCCTCGGCCACGACCCTGGCCAGTGCGAGGAACCGCACCGTGCCCGCGATGTTGCGCTGGGTGCCGGAGATGCCGTCGAGCGCGATCGTCGTCGCGTCCGGGCTGGAGGCCGTGACACGCTGCGGCGAGGTGAAGGCCGCGGTGAACGTGACCGAGTTCGCCGTCTCCGCGGTCAGCCTGATGACGATCACCTGGTCCGGCGCGCTCGCGAACACCTCACGCCGGTGGCGCACGTTGTTCGCCGTGTAGGTGACCTCGGTGGTCGCCGTGGTGAGGTCGAGCGACCGCTGGTAGTTCGTGGCGGTGGCCGACGGGAAGGTCAGCCGGAGGTCGCCGACCGGCTGGTAGGCGAGCTGACCGGCCGGGCTGCCCAGCATGGTCTGGTCGATCAGGGTCTGCGCCTGCGACCACTGGTTCGAGAAGACGAGCTGGCGGATCTGCGCGAGCGCGCCCGCACCGCGCGGGTTGCTGTAGTCGTGCGGCCCGCCGGCCCAGACGGTGTCCTCGTTGAGCTGCAGGCGTTCGGTGTCGGTGTTGCCGAACACCATCGCGCCGAGCCTGCCGTTGCCCACCGGCAGCGCGCGCAGCCAGTCGGACCCGGCTGCCCGGTCGTACCAGAGCGAGAGGTCACCGGCCGCCCGCGCCCGAGGTGGGTCGGCGGCCGCGGTCGCCGTCCACCCCGCCTGCGTCAGCACAGCTCCCGCGCCGAGCACCATGAGCTGCCGCCGGTTCAGGTCGGACATGCCAGTCCTCCAAAGGGTGTGCGCGATCGCGGAACTCCCCTTGGTGGCTCGCCACGAGGAGCGGGGTGGTGGGGGTGCGGGCCGCCGGCGGGCACGCGGTGGTGCCCGCCGGCGCCTGGGGACAGCGGTGGGCTCAGGCCGTGGAGCACCGCGCGCCGTTGAGGGTGAAGCCGGACGCGGCCGCGCTGTCACCGGTGTGCGTGGCCTGCAGGCCGATCGAGATCGAGCCGTTCGGCGGGATCTGGCCGTTGTAGCCGACGTTGCTCGCCGTCACGGCGCCGCTGGCCGGCGCGTAGCTCGCGCTCCAGCCGCCGGTGATGGTCTGCCCGCCGGGCAGCGTGAAGCCGAGCTGCCAGCCGTTGATGGCGGTGGCCGACGTGTTGGTGATGGTGATCGTCTCGGTCAGGCCGTTGTTCCAGGCGTTGAC
This sequence comes from Lentzea sp. NPDC036955, assembly GCF_055608005.1. Classification (NCBI taxonomy): domain Bacteria; kingdom Bacillati; phylum Actinomycetota; class Actinomycetes; order Pseudonocardiales; family Pseudonocardiaceae; genus Lentzea; species Lentzea sp. NPDC036955. The sequence goes on from NZ_JBVJRC010000006.1 coordinate 358,291, forward strand.
CGAGACCGTGACCGCGCATCCGTCCGTGGGAACGGGCGTGGTCGTGGTCGTGGTGGTGGTGGTCGTCGTCGTGGTTGTAGTGGTCGTGGTCGTCGTCGGTGGCGCGTCCAGACCGAGGAACGAGATCGCGTACGCGAGCATCCCCGACTGCGGCAGGTCGTGCCCGACGCCCTGGATGCTCACGCCCTCGACGGTCGCGGCGGTGCCGGTCGCGCCGTACCGGGTGCGGGTCCAGTTCTGCCGCGGCTGGTCGGTGAACGCCGGGGTGCGGCTCAGCCCGTGGAGGTTGGTCCACTGGTCGAGCTCCTCGCCGAAGTTCGGGTACGCCAGCGTGGTGTCGTTCGTGCCGTGCCACAGCTGCATCCGCGGGTAGCGCCCGGTGTAGCCGGGGTACATCGCCCTGGCCTGGTCACCCCACTGCTGCGGGGTCTTCAGCAGGGTGCCGCCGGAGCACTGGCTGTTCCACAGCGACCCGTTGGTCGTGGCGAAGCAGCCGGCCGGCACGCCGGAGAACGCCGACCCCGCGCTGAACACGTCCGGGTACTCGGCGGCCAGCACGTTGGTCATCATCGCGCCGGAGGAGAAGCCGGCGACGACGATGCGCGCCGGGTCGACGTTGTAGGCCTGCCGCGCGTGCGCGACCATCGACATGATGCCGGTGGAGTCGCTGCCCCCGTTGCGGCGCAACGCACCGGCGGTCGCCACGTCGAAGCAGCGGCCCTCCCGGGTGGCCTCCGGGTAGACGATGACGTACCCGAGCCGGTCCGCCGCGGTGACGAAGTCGCGCCCGTTGCCGTTGTGCACGGCGCTGGCCGAACCGGTGCAGAAGTGCACCATCACGAGCAGCGCGGGTTTGGGGGCGACCCGGTCCGGGACGTACACGTACATGTTCAGGCCGGTCGGGTTGGCGCCGAAGTTCGTGACGCGGACCAGTGAGGCGGCCTGCGCGGGCTGGGGCACCAGGGAGACCGCGAGAGCGGCCAGCATCAGCAGCAGCAGCAGCACGGGCACGAGCGCGATGAGCCCGTACCTCCTCGAGTGCGCGCGAGCGGTCATGACGCACCGCACGTCAGGTCACTCGCCCTGGTGGCGGCGACGGTCTGGATCGTCGAGCACATGGTGTCCTCCGTGATCGGTTCTCGGACGGCGGAGCTCGTGCCGGCGGGACCGAACTGCCACCAGTTGAGGTTGAGCAGGTAGCCGCTGCCGCCGCTGAACCTCAGGTACAGGTCGCGGGTGCCGGTCAGGCCGCTCACCGGGCAGGTGACGGTGGTCCACGCCTGCCAGCCGCCCGTGTTGGGCACCGAGCACCGGCCGGCCAGGGCGCCCGTGGCGCTGCCGGAGCGGACCTCGATCGAGCTGCCCGCCACGGTGGAGGCCACCCGTGCGGTGAAGGTGGCGGCGCCGTTGCCGAACGCCACGTTCTTCAGCTTCACGTAGTCGCCGTTGTTGGTGTGGCTGAGGTTCAGCCCGCCCTCCGTGGTGACCTCGGTCTCGACACCGCTGCCCCACGCGACCGTCTCGCCCTCCTGGCGCACGTACGGGTTCAGCGTGTCCGCGGCCGGTGGCCCGGTGGTGCTCATGGAGAGCTGCGGGATGGTGCCGTCGGCGTTGTAGCTGAACTTCTCCACGGCCACGGACCGGGTGAAACCGCCGCCGCCCGGCAGCGCGCCGTTGTGGTAGAAGAAGTACGAGCCGCCCTTGAAGTCCACGATGCCGGGGTGGTTGGTGAACGCGCTGCCCTGCGTGGGCATCAGGGTGCCGCGGTACGTCCACGGACCGGTGGGGCCCGGCGCGGTCGAGTACCCGATGAACTCCGAGCAGCACTTCGCCGCGAAGACGTTGTAGTACTGGCCGTTGCGCTGGTACACCCAGGGCGCTTCCTCGTAGAGGGTCGGCCGCTTGGGGTCACCGGTGCGGGTGCCGAACCCGGCGGTGGTGAGCGGGATCTGGCTGACGCCGCCGGAGTAGGAGGTCATGTCGGCGTTCAGCCGGACGTACCAGAGGTTGGGGTTGCCCCAGTACAGGTAGGCCTGGCCGCTGCTGTCGATCATGACCGACGGGTCGATCTCGCCGTTCTCGACCAGCGGGCGGCCGAGCGCGTCGCGGAACGGGCCGGTGGGGCTGTCGGAGACGCCGACGCCGATCGCCATCCGGTTGGTGGCGCGGTTGACCACGGGGACGTACCAGTAGAACTTGCCGTTGCGCTCCACGGCCTGGCCGGCCCACGCGTCCTGCTTGGCCCAGCTGAACGTGCCGAGGTTCATGGGCGAGCCGTGGTCGGTCCAGTTGACCATGTCGGCCGACGAGAAGACCCGCCACTCCTTCATGGTGAACCAGGTCGAGCCGTCCTCGTCGTGTCCGGTGTAGAGGTAGACCCGTCCGTTGTGGACGAGCGGGGCCGGGTCGGCCGTGTAGATGTGCTGCACGATCGGGTTGTCCGCCCTCGCGGGGGCGGACACCGCCAGGAGCATGCCCGCCACCAGGGCGAGGTGCGTCCAGAACCTGCGTGTCGTGACCATTCTCGTCTCCCGAGGGCAGGGGAGGTCCCGCGGACCGGACTGCGCTTCCGGTCCGCGGAACCGTCCTCGGCTGCTGCGTGGTGCGGTGTCAGCTCGCGGCGCAGGCCGGGTTCAGACCCGAAGCGCTGCCGGTGCCCTGGAAACCGAACGTGGTCGACTGGCCGGCCGCGATGCTGCCGTTGTAGTCGACGTTGGTCCAGTTGACGGTTCCGCTGGTGCCGCTGCGGTTGGCGCTCCACGAACCGGTGATCGTGGCACCGTTGAGCGTCGTCGTGACACGCCAGCCGTTGAGGGCCGAGGAGCCCGCGGTGACCTTCACGTTGGCGACGAACCCGCCGTCCCACTGGTTGAGCTCCACCGAGGCGGTGCAGTCACCGACGGGATCGGGGCCGTTGCTGGTGGTCGTCGTCGTGGTGGTGGTCGTGGTCGTCACGCCGGGGCCACCCGAGTTCAGCGCGTCCAGCACCGAGTTGTACGCGGGCTTCTTCGCACCCGAGCCGGTGAACAGCAACGGGTTCTCGCCACCGCGCCACGAGTCGGTGTCGCGGATGCCCCACACCGTGATGCCGGTGCAGCGCGCGACGGCCATGCAGGCCCTGGTCACGGCACCGTAGGCGTTGGCCTGGTTGGAGCCCGCGATGTCCAGCTCGGTGATCTGGACGTCGACACCCAGGTCCGCGAAGCGCTTGATGTTGGCCTGGTAGTCCGACGGCGCGTTGTTCGTCAGGTGCGACTGGAGGCCGACGCAGTCGATCGGCACACCGCGGGCCTTGAAGTCGCGGACCATGTTGTAGATGCCCGTGGACTTCGCGTTGATGCCGTCGGTGTTGTAGTCGTTGTAGCAGAGCTTCGCGGCCGGGTCGGCCGCACGGGCCGCGCGGAACGCCGCCTCGATCCAGTCGTTGCCGGTGCGCTGCAGGTTGGAGTCGCGCCGGCCACCGCTGCCGCCGTCGGCGAACGCCTCGTTCACGACGTCCCAGGCGTAGATCTTGCCCTTGTAGTGGGTGGCGACCTGGGTGACGTGGTTGATGGCCGCCTGGCGCAGGTCCGAACCGCTGAGGTTCTGGGCCCAGCGCGGCTGCTGCTGGTGCCACAGCAGCGCGTGGCCGCGGACCCGTTTGCCGTTGCTGATGGCGTGGTTGAGGATGCGGTCGCCGCCGGAGTAGTTGAACTGACCGCGGTTGGGCTCGGTCGCGTCCCACTTCATCTCGTTCTCGGCGGTGACCATGTTGAACTCGGTGTTCAGGATGTTCACGTAGGTCGAGTCGCCGAGCTTCTGCGCCGCGACGGCGGTGCCGAAATAACGCCCGCTCTGAGCGGCGGCGGCACCGAGAGTGGTGGCCGCGTTCGCGGTGGCGGTGACGATCAGTGTCGCGCCGAGTGCCGCCGCGGCGACTGTCGAAACGATTGGCACAAGTGACACTGACCTCGATGTCAGTTTCATCGTCCACACTTTCGAAACTTGCCCGAATGCCGGGCGTGATGGGCAGGGCAGACAGTTCGCACGGGCGGAGCTCCGGTGCGCCAGTGCCGGGCTCGGTGCTGCGTGCGTCGGTGGTGTTGCCTTTGCTGTCAAGGAGTGTGGCAGTTGCATGTTCACGCTCACAAGAAGACGGCCGCAGTTTCCCGGCGAGATTGAGCTGAACGGGCTACAAAATGCAGGGAGCGCTCCCAGTCTGCTCATCGAATCTGTCGAACACGAATTGTTGAAGGGCTGTCGAACGCAAAGCGCTAAAGTTAACGCTCACATTTTTAGCGTTTGACCGGCCCTCGTCGGCGTGCCTACGGTGGTTCGAGTTCGGACGCACCTGCCGAGCGGAAATCACCCTTCGGTGGTTTGTGAGAGCGCTCTCACAATTGTTCGGCCCCATATCGCAACAGCAACGACGCTGCGAGGACCCCTGAATGAGAGCAACAGATCCCGCGCGCGCCGGCACGCCGGCCCGTGACCAGTCCCGCTCGTCCGGCACGCGGAGGCGCGCGGCGGGCGCCTGCGCGGCCGCGAGCGCACTCGTGGCCGTCACCGTCGCACTGGCGGTGAGCGGCGGCGCGTCCGTCAGCGCCGCGGAGTCGGCGTACTACGTCGACCCGTCGAGCTCCAGCGCCCGCTGGGTGGCGGCGAACCCCGGTGACTCGAAGGCGGCGGTGATCCGCGACCGGATCGCCTCCGTGCCCCAGGCGCGCTGGTACACCACCACGAACACCTCGACGGTCCGGTCGGAGGTCAGCTCCTTCGTGGGCGCGGCCGCCGCGGCCGGCAAGATCCCGATCCTGGTGGTCTACAACATCCCCAACCGCGACTGCGGCGGCGCCAGTGGCGGCGGGGCGCCCTCGCACCAGGCGTACCGGGCGTGGGTGGACGAGGTGGCGGCAGGCCTGGGCGGACGCCCGGCCGCGATCGTGCTGGAACCCGACGTCCTGCCGATCATGACGAGCTGCCAGAGCGCCGACCAGCAGAACCAGACCAAGGCCTCCATGGCCTACGCGGGCAAGAAGCTGAAGTCCGGTTCCTCCCAGGCCAAGGTGTACTTCGACATCGGCCACAGCGCGTGGCTGAACCCGTCGGAGGCCGCGAACCGCCTGCGCGCCGCGGACATCTCCAACAGCGCCGACGGCATCTCGACCAACGTGTCCAACTACCGCTCCACCTCCGACGAGGTGAACTTCGCCAAGAACGTGCTGAACGCGGTGGGCGACAGCAGGTTGAAGGCCGTCATCGACACCAGCCGCAACGGCAACGGCCCCGCGGGCAGCGAGTGGTGCGACCCCGCCGGGCGCGCCATCGGCACCCCCAGCACGGCCGCCACCGGCGACGGCAAGATCGACGCGTTCCTGTGGATCAAGCTGCCCGGCGAGTCCGACGGCTGCATCGCCCCGGCCGGCCAGTTCGTGCCGCAGCGCGCCTACGACCTGGCGATGGCGGCGGGCCCGATCACCACGACCACCACGACGACCACGACCACGACGACGACCACCGGCGGCAACCCCGGCGGCGGCTGCCGTGCCACCCACCGCCTGCTCAGCTCGTGGCAGGGCGGCTACAGCGCCGAGGTCGTGGTCGAGAACCGCGGTGCCGCGGTCAACGGCTGGACCTTCACCTTCTCCGCACCCGGCGTCACCGTGACGCAGGGCTGGAGCGGCCAGTGGAGCGACGGCGGCGACGTGGTCACCGTGACCAACGCGTCGTGGAACGGCTCCATCCCGTCCGGCGGCCAGGCCGTCATCGGGTACAACGCGAACCACACCGGGTCCACGCCGCCGTTCCAGGCGCCGGCGCTGAACGGAGCTGCCTGCTCCTCCTGACGTTCCTCCGGCAGGGAACCGGTTCCCCGTCACGGCCCACACCCCGGCCGTGGCGGGGACTGCCGTCTCCCGCGCGAGCACGCCAGCTGGGCAGGACTGGGCGTCACGCACGATCTTCCTCTCCCGGCTTGATGCGGGGACCGGACGGCGCCGGCCCCCGCACCCACCGCGCGGCCCCTCAGTCGCGCAGCGTCCACTTCTGGTTCGTGCCGCCGTGACACGTCCAGAGCTGCACCAGCGTCCCGTTCGCCGTGCCGTTGGCGCTGGCGTCCAGGCACAGCCCGGACTGCGCACCGGCGATGCTGCCGTCGGCGTTGACGTTCCACTGCTGGTTCAGGCCGCCGGTGCAGTCCCACAGGATCACCGCGGTGCCGTTCACCGTGCCCTGGCCGGAGGCGTCGAGGCACTTGCCGCCGAGCGTGAGCTGCCGGCCCGTGGTGTGGTTCCAGCGCTGGTTCGTGCTGCCGGTGCAGTCCCAGAGCCGGGCCCTGGTGTTGTTGCTGACCGCGGCGACGTCCAGGCAGCGGCCCGACTGGGTGCCGACGACCGTCACGTTCTGCCGGCCGCCGCCACCGGTGCCGGTCGGACCGGCGTTCGCGATCACCGCCTGAGCACCGGCCGGCCAGTTGCCGTTCGAGACGACCACGTTGCCGGAGACGGTGTTGCCGCGGTCGCCGTTGGTGATGTTCGTGCTGTTGTTGGTGGACCAGTTGTTGCTCACGGTCCAGTTGCCCATGTTCTCGCCGCCCCAGTAGTTGGCGGTGGCCCACGTGCCGGTGTTGGAGAAGACGTTGCCGGTGGCGCGGTAGTACTTCGAGCCCTCGTCGAAGTACAGGCCGAACCAGCCGTTGGTGCGCAGGCAGTGGTTGCCGCTGATCTCCGCGTTCGGGTTCCACCCGAGCGTGTAGATGCACCCGCCGTCGGTCATCTGCTGCATCACGTCGTGCACGTAGTTGTTGAGCAGCCGGTTGTTCGCCGCGGTGGTGGGCGTCGAGTAGCGCGGCTGGTAGTTGTACAGGCCGCGGTTGGCGTAGTGGTTGCTGCCGCCCGCGTCGTTGGCGCCCCAGCCGTAGCCCAGGGACAGGCCCGAGTACGGCAGGTTGTAGATCTCGTTGTTCGCCACGGTCGCGCCGTTGACGTAGGTGTTGAGCACCGACACGTTGCCGCGGTACTCGACGGCGATGTCGTGGATGCGGTTGTGGCTCACCGTGATGTCCCGGTTGACCATCCGCTGGTCACCGGGGTGGTGGGCATCGGCTCGCACGCCGCCGACGACCACGCCGCCCGCCGAGGTCCTGGCGATCTCCGAACGGGTCACGGTGATGCCGGACGCGCCCAGGCCGACGCCGCTCGCGTGGGCGTTGGCGTCGTTGCCGATGCCGATCGCGGTCTGGCCGAGGTTGAAGAACCTCGAGTCGGTGAACGTGATGCCGCTGGCCGCCGACACCTGCACCGCCGCGGGCATCTGCGCCCAGTTCGGCCGCGCCGCCTCGAACTGCGCGCAACCCTGCTGGCAGGAGTTGATCCGGTCGGCGGGCCAGTTCTGGTTGCCCGTCATGAACGCGCCGGTCTGCTGGTCGGCGAAGCCCTGGTTGCTGCTCGGGCCGAGCCACGACGTGCCGGTGAACGTGATGCCGGCGAACGTGATGTTCCGCGCGGGCGCGTCGTAGGTGCCACCGACGTTGACCAGCGACTGCAGGGCCGGCAGTTCGACGCTGGTGCTGCTCATGCTCTGGCCGGACAGCGGGATGTAGTAGAGCGTGCCGGTGCCGGTGTTGAGGTACCACTCGCCCGGCGAGTCGAGGAGCTCGTAGGCGTTGGCCAGGTACAGCGGGCCGGCCCGGTGCGGCTTGCTGAGCGTGTCGTAGCCGAAGGTGTTGTTGTTCCACGCGGGCTGCTGCATCGTCAGGAAGTTGCCGCTGATGCTCTGCACCGGCGAGTACCGGTCGGTGAACGAGTTGACGCTCTCCACTTCGACCCGGCTCTGGTTCGCGAGGGTGTTGAGGTAGTTCAGCGCGCTGTTGGAGAAGCGCATGCCCGTGTCGGTGAACGTGAAGTCCGCGCGGTTGAGCTGCGTGCGCGCGCGGGTGGCGATCGCGCCGTTGACGTAGAGCTGGCGGGCGTCGAGGCCCGTGCCGACGTCGGCCCGCCAGATGTTCTTTCCGGAGTCGGCGACGGTCCAGCCGGTCACGGCCCTCGACCCGCTGATCACCGGTCGCGCGGACGCCGCGGCCTGCCACAGCACCCGGTAGCCGTTCGTGCCGGAGTCGGCCGCGGTGAAGCGCAACGGCTGGGAGAGCCGGTACGTGCCGTCGGCGAGCTCCACGACGATGTCGCCGGTCATCGAGCCGGTGCGGGACCGCACCGCCGCCTGGGCCGCCGGCAGCGCGCACGGCTCGGTCGCGGTGCAGCTGGTGCCGGTGCCCGTGGGGGAGGCGTGGAGCGTGGTGGTCGCCGCGGTGGCAGGGGGAGCGGTGACGAGCGCGGCGACCACTGCCGCCGTGAGCGCGACCGCGCTCCGCCGGCGCGCTGTGGGGGACGTGGACAAGGGACCTCCTCGTGCAGGGGCGTGGCCTGGTCACCCTCCCGTTGCGGCGACGGGCGGAGTGATGTCCGGTGTGGACGGAGACGTGGCTGAGACGTGGAACGACCCGGCGGGTGGCCGCGGCCCCGGCTGGCGCACCAGGGGCCACGGACGTGGTGTCAACACCCGCGTCCGGAAACAGATCGGAACGTAACTCGTATGACGTGTGACGTCAATGGTGTTACGTATACTGTCGGATCGCCGTCAACGACGTCGTGGAGCGCAACGGAGGCCAGATGTCAGCGACACGTTCGCAGCCGGAGCCGGTCACCACCGCGCCTCCCGGCTGGACGCGGCGACCGGCGAACCTGGCCGCGGCGGTGACCGCCGAGCTGGTGCAGCGGGTCGTGCGCGGCAGCTACCCGCCGGGGACGACGCTGCCCCCGGAACCGGTGCTGTGCGAGACGTTCTCGGTGAGCAGGACGGTGATCCGCGAGGCGGTCAAGATCCTCCAGGAGAAGGGGCTGGTCCGGGTCCGCCAGGGCGCGGGCACCACGGTCACCCAGCAGGCGCAGTGGAACATGCTCGACGAGCTGGTCCTCGCCGCCACCATCGCCGAGGACGAGACGCTCGCGATCCTCGACGACGTCGTCGTGACCCGGCGGCTGCTGGAGTCCGACATGGCCCAGGTCGCCGCGCTCACGGCCGGGCAGGACGTGCTGGACCGGTTGCGGGAGCTGGTCGACCGGATGGACGAGCTGGTCGACGACACCGCGACCTACGAGCAGCACGACCGGCAGTTCCACGACACGATCATGCAGGCCTCCGGCAACCGCATCGCCCGCGGTGTCGTGCGTTCGCTGGAGGGGCAGGTCATCAACTCGTCCGGCTACCAGGGCAAGAGCGGCCGGGACATGTGCAAGGCCTCCAACCGCGGCCACCGCCGCATCTACGAGCGCATCGCCGCCCACGACGCACCCGGCGCCGCGGCGGCGATGTTCACCCACATCACCGAGGCGTGGCTGGTGCGCCGCGGTGCCGCCGGCGATCCCGGCCGGCTGAAGCGCTAGGCGGGTGCCCGCCGCCGGTCCCTCCGCCAGGACCGGTCGGCGAACGCCCGGTGTGAAGACGTGTGACCACGAGCATTTCGTGCAACCTCCCGACCGGGCCAACGCGGTCGGGGCCCGTACTGCGACGGGAGGCGGATCCGGAGTGGGACGAACGCGCGTGACACTGGCCGACGTGGCGGCGGCGAGCGGGGTGTCGGTCACCACCGCCTCGCTCGTCCTGACCGGCAGAGCACGGGAGCTGCGCATCTCCGAGGCCGCCGAGCGCAGGGTGCGCTCCACGGCGCAGGAGCTGGGCTACCGGCGCGGCAGCACCCTCGCGGCGGGCCAGCGCACCGGCCGGTCGCAGACGATCGGCTTCGTGTCCGACGCGGTGGCCTCCTCCGGCCTCGCGGGCGACATGGTGCGCGGTGCCGCGGACGCGGCTTATCAGAACGGTTTCATGCTCTTCGTCGGCGAGTCCGGCGGTGACCCGGTGGTGGAGCGGTCGCTGGTCGAGGCGATGCGAGACCGGCGTGCGGACGGCGTCATCTTCGCCGCCATGCACACCAGGGCCATCGTGGTGCCCGACAGCGTGCACGACGGCCCCGCCGTGCTGCTCAACGCCACGGCGTGGACCAGGACGCGGGCGCCGTCGGTGGTGCCCGACGAGCTGCAGGCCGGTCGCTCGGCCGCGCTGGTGCTGGTCGAGGCCGGGCACGACCGGGGCGTGCACCTGATCGGCGCCGGACCCGGTGCCTACGACGTGCCGCCGAACAGCATCGCGGCGGTGGAACGGCTCCTCGGGTTGCGCGACGTGTTCACCGCGGCCGGGGTCGAGGTGGCCGGCGCCCACCGCTGTCCGAAGTGGACACCGGAGTACGGCTACGAGGCCACCCGCGCCCTGCTGCGCAGGCACTGCCCGAAGGCGCTGGTGTGCTTCAACGACCGGCTGGCGTTCGGCGCCTACCAGGCGCTCGCCGAGGCCGGGCTCTCGGTGCCCGGCGACGTCTCGGTGATCGGCTTCGACGACCACCCGGTCGCCTCGTGGATGCGGCCCCGGCTGACCACGGTCGCGCTGCCGCACCACGAGCTCGGCGCGAAGGCGGTCGCGGTGCTGGTGGACGTGGTGGAACGGCGGGGTCGCGACGCCCGCGCGCCGATGGTCCACCGGGTGCCGATGCCGGTGCGCGAGGGGGGATCGGTGGCCGCTCCGCGTCGTTGACGGAGGACTCGACGGTCGATGTGTGCGTTAACAGTGCTTGGCTCGATCGAATGAAATTCGACGGCTTCTCGTGGGTGAAGCTAAAGGTTAACGCTCACAACTTTAGCTTTGACCGGCTGTGACGGCCTGGTTACATTGGCCGGAGTCGGACCCCTGCCGCGGACCGCTCGTCAGCGACGACGCAGGGAGACCACGGGCCTGCCACCCCGGTCTCCCGGGAAGGCCCACCCATGCCGAGCCCGCTCACCGCCCTGTGCGCAGCCGCGCTCGCCGTCCTGCTGGCGGCACCGCCTGCGGCAGTCGAGGAGTCCACGTCGCCCGGTCAGTCCACTGTGGACGTCGCGGCGGACCCGGTGCGGGTCATGCCGCTCGGTGACTCCATCACCCAGGGCGGTTCGATCGGCGGCTACCGGCTCGACCTGGGGGCGAAGCTGCGGGCCGACGGGCGGTCCGTCGACTTCGTCGGGTCACTGGCCGACGGCCCGTCCTCGATGCCCGACCGCAACCACGAGGGCCACCCCGGCTGGACCATCGCGCAGGTCGACGCGAACGTCGTGAACTGGCTGCGCACCTACACACCGCGCACGGTTCTGCTGCACATCGGCACCAACGACATGTACGGCAGCGATCCGGGCGGTGCGCCGCGGCGGCTGTCCGCGCTGGTCGACAAGATCATCGCGCAGGCGCCGAACGCGGAGGTGTTCGTCTCGACGATCATCCCGATCCGGTTCGCCGACGCCACCGTGCGCGGCTACAACGCGGCGATCGTGCCGTTGCTGCGCGCGAAGGCGGCGGCGGGCAAGCGGGTGCACGTCGTGGACATGTACCCGTCGGTCCCGATCTCGGACCTGCCCGACGGCATCCACCCGAACGCCGCCGGCTACGCCAAGATGGCGGCCACCTGGTTCACCGCGCTGCGCTCGGTGCCGGGCAGCGTCGGCGACCCGCAGCAACCGCAGCCCGGCGGATCGTGCACGGCCACCGCCCAGGTCACCGGCACCTGGAACGGCGGCTTCCAGGCCGAGGTGACCGTCGCCAACCCCACCGCCACCGCGCTGACCGGGTGGACCGTCCGGTTCACGCTCCCCGGCGGCCACACCATCTCCCAGCTCTGGGGCGGTACCGCCAGCGGCGTGGTGAACGTCACCAACGCCCCCTACAACGGCGCGCTCGCCCCCGGCGCCACCACCACGTTCGGCTTCCTCGCCTCCGGGTCCGGTGCGCCCTCGGTCGGCACCGCCACCTGCGCGTGACCCGGCCGGTCCCTCCCTCCGACGTCGAAGGGTGATCATGTTCCTCGTACGACGACTGTTCTCCTCCCGCAGAGCCCGGCTCACCGCGCTCACCGCGGTGCCGCTGCTGGCGGTGACCGCGCTGACCGCGGTCGCGCTGCCGCCCGCCTCGGCCGCCCCCGGCTGCTCGGTCACCTACTCCGCACCGTCGCAGTGGGACGGCGGGTTCACCGCGAACGTCAGCGTCACCAACCTCGGTGACGCGGTCGACGGCTGGACGCTGACCTGGAGCTACGACGCGGGGCAGAAGGTGTCGCAGGCCTGGAACGCCCAGGTGACCCAGTCCGGCGCCGACGTCACCGCGCGCAACGTCGCCTACAACGCGCAGATCGGCACCGGCGGCAAGGTCGAGTTCGGGTTCAACGGGACCGCGTCCGGCACGAACTCCCCGAACCCCACCGCGTTCACCCTCAACGGCACGCTGTGCACCGGTGACGTCGGCCCCACGACCACCACGACGACGACGACCACCACGTCGGACAACCCGCCGGTCGGGAACCTGCCGTCGAGCTTCCGCTGGTCCTCCGGCGGTGCGCTGATCTCGCCGAAGCCGGACTCCGCGCACCCGAGGGTGTACTCGGTCAAGGACCCGAGCATCGTCTACCACAACGGCAAGTACCACGTGTTCGCGTCGGTCTACACGACCGGCTACAACATCATGTACACGAGCTTCGCGGACTTCTCGCAGGCGTCCTCGGCACCGCACTACTACCTGGACCGCACGGCTGTGGGCACCGGGTACAAGGCCGCGCCGCACGTGTTCTACTTCGCGCCCCAGCGCCTGTGGTACCTCGTGTACCAGACGGGCTCGAACGCGTCGTACTCCACGACCACGGACATCTCGAACCCGTCCTCGTGGTCGGCGCCGAAGAACTTCTACGCGGGCGGCATGCCGCAGATCATCCGCGACAACATCGGCAACGGCTACTGGGTCGACTTCTGGGTCGTCTGCGACACCGCCAAGTGCTACCTGTTCTCCTCCGACGACAACGGCCACCTGTACCGCTCGGAGACGACGCTCGCCCAGTACCCCAACGGGTTCACCAACACCGTGATCGCGATGCAGGACTCCAACCGCAACCGGTTGTTCGAGGCGTCCAACGTCTACAAGATCGCGGGCAAGAACCAGTACCTGCTGGTGCACGAGGCGATCGGCTCGGACGGCCGGCGCTGGTTCCGCACCTGGACCGCACCGGCGATCACCGGCCCGTGGACCCCGCTGGCCGCGGAGGAGTCGAACCCGTTCGCCCGCGCGAACAACGTGACGTTCCCCGGTGGGCAGTGGACGCGTGACATCAGCCACGGCGAGATGATCCGCTCCGGTGTGGACCAGACGATGGAGATCAGCCCGTGCCAGCTGAAGTTCCTCTACCAGGGCATGGACCCCAACGCGGGTGGTGACTACAACCAGCTGCCCTGGAAGCTCGGCCTGCTGACGCAGACCAACTCGACCTGCTGACCGCCCCCCAGCCGGACGCCGCCGGACACCCGCCCCGGCGGCGTCCTCCCACTGCCGCAGAACCGCCCCACACCCTCCCTGTCCGAGAGAAGGCAACGATGCCCACCCGGTCGAGAAGACTGGCGCACCTCGCCGCCGCCCTGCTGACCGCGGTCGCCGCCGTCACGGCGAGCCAGGTCACCGCGTCCCCCGTCGTCGCCGCGCCCGGCAGCCCGGCGCTCACCCCGCCGCTGGGCTGGAACAGCTGGAACAGCTTCGGCTGCGGCATCACCGAGGGCCAGGTCCGCCAGGCCGCGGACGCGATGGTGTCCTCCGGCATGCGCGACGCCGGCTACCAGTACGTGGTCGTGGACGACTGCTGGTTCGACCCGCAACGCGACTCCGCGGGCAACCTGCGGGCGCACCCGTCGAAGTTCCCCAGCGGGATGAAGGCGCTGGGCGACTACATCCACTCGCGCGGCCTGAAGTTCGGCATCTACCAGGCGCCGAACGAGAAGACGTGCGCGCAGGGCGTCGGCACGCACCCCGGTTCGACCGGCAGCAAGGGCCACGAGGCCCAGGACGCCCGCTCGTTCGCGTCCTGGGGCGTGGACTACCTGAAGTACGACTGGTGCTCGGGCAGCGGCACCCGCGACGAGCAGATCGCCCGCTTCACGATCATGCGCGACGCGCTGCGCGCCACCGGCCGCCCGATCGTCTACAGCATCAACTCCAACAGCTTCCACGCCCCCACCGGTGACAAGTACAACTGGGGCGAGATCGCCGACCTCTGGCGCACGACCGAGGACCTGCTGGACATCTGGCAGAACGGCAACGTCAACAGCTACCCCATGGGAGTGGGCAACGTCCTCGACGTCACCGCCCCGCTGGCAGCGCAGGCCGGTCCCGGCCACTGGAACGACCCCGACATGCTGGTCGTCGGCCGGCCGGGTCTCACGCTGACCGAGTCCCGCGCGCACTTCGCGCTGTGGGCGTTGATGGCCGCTCCGCTGATGGCGGGCAACGACATCCGCACCATGTCCGCGGACGTGAGCGCGGTGCTGCGCAACACCAGGCTGATCGCGGTCAACCAGGACGCGCTGGGCGCCGGTGGCCGACGGGTGCGCGACGACGGCAACACCGAGGTGTTCGCCAAGCCGCTGTCGGACGGCTCGGTCGCCGTGGGCCTGTTCAACCGGGGCGGCGGCACCGCGACGGTGTCCACCACGGCCGCCCAGATCGGCTTGTCCGGCAGCAGCTTCACGCTGACCGACCTGTGGACCGGTGGCACGTCGTCGACCTCCGGCGCGATCTCCGCGTCCGTCCCGGCGCACGGCGTGGCCGCGTTCCGGGTGAGCGGCGGCAGCCCGGTGCAGTCGACCACCGCACGACTGCGCGGTGCGGGCTCGAACCGGTGCCTCGACGTGGAGAACAGCTCGACCGCGGCGGGCGCGAACGCCACGATCCAGGACTGCGCCACCGCCGCCAGCCAGCAGTGGACCAGCTGGGCGGGCGGTGAGGTGCGGGTGTTCGGCGACAAGTGCCTCGACGCCTACAACCAGGGCACCGCCAACGGCACGCGGGTCATCATCTGGCAGTGCAACGGCCAGGCCAACCAGCGCTGGACCGCGGAGGCCGACGGGTCGCTGCGCAACACCCAGGCCGGTCTGTGCCTGGACGTCGAACGGGCGGCGACCGCGAACGGCTCCCGGCTCGTGCTGTGGACCTGCAACGGCCAGTCGAACCAGAAGTGGAGCCGGTCATGAGGCGCGCACCGTACGCGGCCGCACTCGCCGCGGTCACCCTGGTGGCGGGCGGGCTCGCCGCGAGCACCGCGGCCCAGGCCGCACCCGGCTGTTCGGTGACCTACACCAAGACCTCCGAGTGGCAGGGCGGCTTCGGCGCGTCCGTGGCGATCACCAACACCGGTGACGCGATCAACGGCTGGACCCTCGAATGGACCTACGCCTCCGGTCAGCAGGTCGGGCAGCACTGGAACGCCGTGATCACGCAGAGCGGCGACCAGGTGAGTGCCCGCAACGCGTCGTACAACGGCTCCGTCCCCACCGGCGGCAAGGTGGACTTCGGCTTCAACGCGACGACGAGCTCGGCCAACCAGGACCCGGTGTCGTTCCGCCTCAACGGCACGACGTGCAACGACACCGGCACGACCACGACCACCACGACGACCACCACGACGACCACGACGACCACGCCCCGGCCGTCGTCGTTCACCAACCCGGTGCTGTGGCAGGACTTCGCGGACATCGACATCATCCGCGTGGACGACGCGTACTACTACTCGGCCTCCACGATGCACTACTCGCCGGGCGCGCCCGTGCTGCGCTCCTACGACCTGGTGAACTGGGAGTTCGCCGGCCACTCCGTGCCCAGGCTGGACTTCGGCAACAAGTACGACATGAACGGCGGCCGCGGCTACGTGCGGGGCATCTGGGCGTCGTTCCTGCAGCACCGCAAGAGCAACAAGACGTTCTACTGGGGCGGGTGCATCGACTTCGCCCAGACCCACATCTACACGGCCACCGCGGTCGACGGGCAGTGGACCAAGCACGCCACCATTCCGAAGTGCTACTACGACGCGGGCATGCTCGTGGACGACAACGACACGATGTACGTCGCCTACGGCAACACCACGATCAGCGTCGCGCAGCTCTCGGCGGACGGGAAGTCCGAGGTCCGCTCGCAGCAGGTGTTCCAGACGCCGTCGAACATCGGCACGCTGGAGGGCGCCCGCTTCTACAAGCGCGGCGGCAACTACTACATCTGGCTGACCAGGCCCGCGAACGGCCAGTACGTGCTCAAGGCCTCCAACCCGTGGGGCCCCTACACCGTCCAGCAGGTGCTGCTGAACATGCCGACCCCGATCCAGGGCGGCGGCGTGCCGCACCAGGGCGGCATGGTGCAGACGCAGAACGGTGACTGGTACTACATGGCCTTCGTGGACGCCTACCCCGGCGGCCGGGTGCCGGTGCTCGCCCCGATCACCTGGACCTCCGACGGCTGGCCGCGCATCACCACCGTCAACGGCGGCTGGGGCGTGAACTACCCGATGCCGAACCTGCCGGCACCACCGCGCCAGGTGAAACCGATGATCGGCGTGGACACGTTCCAGGGCACGAAGCTCGGCCCGCAGTGGGAGTGGAACCACAACCCCGACACCACGAAGTACAGCGTCGACAACGGCCTGCGGCTGTCCACCGCGACCGTCACCAACGACCTGTACAGCGCCCGCAACACCCTCACCCACCGCGTGCAGGGCCCGACCTCCACGGCCACCGTGGCGTTGGACGTGAGCGCGATGCGCGACGGCGACCGCAGCGGCCTGGCGATGCTGCGCGACTCCTCGGCGTGGATCGGCGTCAAGCGCGACGGCGGCCGCAACCGGGTGGTGATGGTCAACGGCCTGACCATGGACAGCAACTGGAACACCACCGGCACCGGCACGGAGGTCGCAAGCGCGGCGTTGTCCGGGACCCGGATCTGGTTGCGCGCCAACGCCGACATCAGACCCGGCAGCGGCAGGCAGGCCCGGTTCTCCTACAGCACCGACGGGGTGAACTTCACCTCGCTGGGCAGCGGGTTCACGTTGAAGAACGAGTGGCAGTTCTTCATGGGCTACCGGTTCGGCATCTTCAACCACGCGACCCAGGCACTGGGCGGCTCAGTGGCCGTGTCCCGCTTCGAACTCACGACCCCCTGACCCTCTGCTTCCCCGGCGTCTGCAAGTACTACCAACTCAACATCAACCAGTACTTTTCTACTACCAACACGGTCGTGCCGGGTTCACGGCGTGGCGCGGAGCCTCGTGGGTGGCGACCGAGTTGGGTGTGGTCAGAGGCGGTTCGATCATGAGTTGGTGGTACTTGCAGATGCGGGAAAGGCAGGGGAGTCAGGGGAGTTTTTCGAAGAAGAACTCGTGTTTGAGGAAAGAGACGTCGTACTCGCCGCCTGGATGGGGCGGCAGCAGCTGCGCGGCCTGGAACAACCGCCAGCCGTCGCGCAACGCGGCCACCCCGTCCGGGTACGGCGGCTCGTCCGAGTCGCCGGTCGTCGGCTGCGTCGCACCGGTGCCGTCGTAGCGCGACCACCCGACGACGTGCGAGTCGAGCGCGGACGACGCCAGGTACAGCACCAGCACCTGCTGCCGCGCGCTCATGCCCGCCCCCGCTGCGCCGGGCGGTTCGTGACGCGGGTGACCCAGTGCTCGACGTCGAACTCCGGGTCGCCGGTCAGCGCACGCCACAACCGCACCCGCTGGTAGACCTCCAGGCGGGCGGTGGCCATCTCGTACCAGGGGAAGTACCGCCCCAGCTCCTCGCCGACAGCGGGGTCGTCCAGGTCGGCGGTGTCCCACAGCCGGACCTGCGGCACGGTCGGGTTGAACCGGATCTTGAACATGTACCGGCGCACGGCGCTGTCGTTGCGGCGGCCGCCGTGCCAGATGCCGTGGTGCAGCAGTAGCACGGTGCCGGCGGGGCAGGTCAGGCGGGTCTGGCCGCGCAGGTTCTGGTAGCGGCCGGTGTCGCTCTCGTTGGTGCGGCGCAGGTGGCTGCCGGGCACGACGAGCGTGCCGCCCATGTCCGGCGTCACCTCCTGCGGGTAGTACATGAGCTGCACGTCGAACGCGTCCGGGCGGACGTCGATGATCGCGTCACCGTGCAGCGCCTGGGCGTGCCCCTCGTGCGGCTCGCGGACGTGCACCGCGTGGTGGTCGACGGTCGGCGACGGCCCGACGAGCGAGCGCAGCGCACCCGCGACGACGGGCAGGTCCACGAGCTGCCGCGGCCACGATCCGGTGTAGGCGTCGGCGAGCGGGGTGCCGTGGGGGACCGGGGGCACACCGGACGGGAGCCGGTCCAGCGCGAGCCGGTTCAGCTCCGGCGGCACGACCGCGTCCAGCCGCAGGTAGCCCTGGGCGGCGAACCGGGCCAGCTGCACCGAGGTGAGCAGTGGAGGTGTTGGCATGCAACGGAACCTAGGCCGCCCCCGGAGCATGAGGCGTGGGTTGAAATCACCCACTGCTGGTAGGTTTTCACCTCGTGCGTCAGGTCGTGCTGCCCCTGGGTGAGGCGCCGGTGATGGCCGACGCCGGGGTGGGCGTGCACGGCGTCATGGCGCCAACCGACGTCTTCCGGCTGCCGGACCTGTGGCAGCTGCACCTGTACGGCTACGAGGGCGTGCTCGAGGTCGGTGGCACGCGGCACCGCATCGCACCCGGCCACGCGAGCCTCGTCCCGCCGGACACCGAGGTGCGCTTCCACTACCGCGGCCGGTCCGAGCACCTCTACGCCCACCTGCGCCTGCCGGACAGCCCCGAACGCCGCACCGCGCCGGTGATGCAGGACCCCGGTCCGAACAGGACACCGATCACCCGCCTGCTGCGCGGTGCGCTGGCGGCGGCCCCGGCACGGGCCACCGCGCACCTGTGGACCGTGCTGTGGCAGCTGACCGACGCCGCCCCGCCGGAGCGCCCCGACCCGTTCGCGGTGGCCGTGGCGCACGTGGAGGCCCACCTCGCGGGGACGTTGTCCGTGGCCGGGATCGCGCGGGTGGCCGGGGTGTCGCACAACCACCTCACGCGCTTGTTCCGCGCCCGCACCGGCCAGACCGTCGTTGCCTACGTGCGCCGGCGGCGTGCGGAACGGGCCCGGCACCTGCTCACCGAGTCGACCCTGTCGGTCACCGCCGTCGCCGCGGCGGTCGGCATCCCGGACCTCCAGGCGTTCAACAAGGTGTGCCGCCGTGAGCTCGGTGCGGCACCGACGAGGCTGCGCCGCGTCAGCACGGGCGGCGGCTGATCCGGTCGAGCTCCGCGGGGAAGTCGTCCGGGGACCGCGCGTGCGACGACGCCTGCGCGGTCCGCTCGCTCAGTCCACCGTGGACAGCCGGTAGACCGTCTCCTGGTGGTACACCTCGCCCGGCCGCAGCACGGTGCTGGGGAAGTCCGGCCGGTTCGGCGAGTCGGGGAAGTGCTGGGCCTCCAGCGCGAACCCGGCGCCGCGGTGGTAGGGCCGGCCGCCGGTGCCGACCAGCTCCGCGGTGAGGAAGTTGCCCGAGTAGAACTGCACGCCCGGCTCGGTGGTCCACATGGTCAGCCGCCGCCCGGACACCGGGTCGTCGGCCTGCGCGGCCAGGGCCGGCGGGTTGCCCGGCGCCCAGTCGTCGAGCACCCAGTTGTGGTCGTAGCCCCCGCCGAGGACGAGCTGCGGGTCGGGGCCGTCGACGCGGGCACCGATCGGCGTCGCCTCGCGGAAGTCGAACGGCGTCCCCTCGACCGGCACCGGGTCGCCCTGCGGGATCAGCGTGTCGTCGACCGGGCAGAACCGGCTCGCGTTGAGCCGCAGCGCGTGCCCGTACACGTCGCCGTTGCCCTCACCGGCCAGGTTCCAGTAGGTGTGGTTGGTCAGGTTCAGCACGGTGGGCGCGTTCGCGGTGGCCCCGTAGGTGATGGAGAGCCGGTTGTCGCGGCTCAGCCGGTACGTGACCTCGGCGGACACCGTCGCCGGGAAGCCCTGGTCGCCCGCCGGGCTCACCAGCTCGAGCCGCAGTCCCACGCTGTCCGGTTCGTGCAGCTCGGTCGCGGACCACACCCTGGTGTCGAAGCCCGCCGGACCGCCGTGCAGCGTGTTCGGGCCGTTGTTGACGGGCAGGTGGTAGGTCGTGCCGTCGAGCGTGAACCTCCCGCCCGCGATCCGGTTCGCGTACCGGCCGACCAGCGCGCCCAGGAACACCCTGGACGCGCCCGGCCGGTTGTTCGCGGCGTACTCGTCGAGCGAGGAGAACCCGAGCACGACGTTGCCGGGGACACCCCGCCGGTCCGGTGCCTCCACCGACTGGACCACGCCACCGAGGTCGAGCACCCGCACGGTCAGGCCACCCGGCCAGGCCAGGACGTACCGGTGCACGTCGGCGTCACCGAGCCGGCCGAACAGCTCACGGCCGAGCCCGGGCTCCCGCTGCGACATCGAACTCCTCTGGATCAGTTGAACAGGGCCCGGCAGTGCTGCTGCCGGATCCGCTGTGGTGCGACGCTCTCCGGGGTCGGCACGACCGGCTTGGTCGTGCCGACCCCGTCGAAGGTCATCTTGTCGGTCGTCGCCTCCCGGCGCACGCCGTCCCCGCCGGGGAGCGCCCGGTGCCCTTGGCCCCGAGGAGGGTCAGGCGCGGCCGCGGCGCTTGGTCCACACGTCGTAGGCGACCGCCAGGAGCAGGACCAGGCCCTTCACGAGCATCACGCGCTCGCTGGGCGAGCCGATCAGCGACATGCCGTTGTTGATCACGCCCATGATCAGGCCGCCGGTGATGGCGCCGACCACCTTGCCGACACCGCCCTGCACCGCCGCGCCGCCGATGAACGCCGCCGCGATGGCGTCGAGCTCGAAGGACGCGCCCGCGGTCGGGCCCGCCTGGTTGAGCCGGCCCGCGAAGATCACACCGGCGAGCGCGGCCAGCGCGCCCATGTTGACGAACACCCAGAACGTGACGGCTTTGACCTTCACACCGGACAGCGTGGCGGCCTGCAGGTTGCCGCCGATCGAGTAGATGTGCCGTCCGAACACCGAGTTGCCGGCCATCAGCGAGTAGCCGAGCGTGAGCGCCGCGAGCAGCACCAGCACCCACGGCAGGTTGCGGAACCGGGCGAGCTGCACGACGACGGCCATCACGACGACGCCCACGCCCACGATCTTCAGCACGAACACCGGCATCGGGTCGACGGTCTGGCCGTACCCGAGGCGGGCGGACCGCTTGCGCCACTGCGACAACGCGAACCCGGCCACGCAGGCGAGCCCGGCGAGCAGGCTCACGAGGTCGGCGCCGCCCAGCGGGCCGAGGCCGATGTTGCCGAGGTAGCCGCCGGTGAACCCGTTGGACAGCGCCCGGATCTCGTCGGGGAACGGGCCGATGCCCTGGTTGCCCAGCGTGGACATGGTGAGCGCGCGGAACACGAGCATGCCCGCCAGCGTCACGATGAACGCGGGGATGCCGAAGTAGGCGATCCAGTAGCCCTGCGCCGCACCGATGAGCGCGCCGGCGAGCAGCGTCACCAGCACCGCGACCGGCCACGGCAGTCCCCACTGGACGGTCAGCACCGCGCAGATCGCTCCGGTCAGCGCCACCGTGGAGCCGACCGAGAGGTCGATGTGCCCACCGATGATCACCAGGATCATGCCGATCGCGAGGATCAGCACGTAGGAGTTCTGCACGATGATGTTCGAGATGTTCTGCGGCTGCAGCAGGTCGCCGCCGGTCAGCACGGTGAACAGCACGACGATCAACGCGAACGCGACGTAGATGCCCGACTGCCGCAGGTTGATCGAGAACCGCCGGGGCTGTGCTGCGGGCGCGGTGGCCGGAGCGGGCGCGGTCTTCGTGGTCATGAACCTTGTCCTCGCGTCATGTATTGCATCAGGCGTTCCTGCGTGGCCTCTTCGCGGCTCACCTCGCCGGTGATGCGGCCCTCCGACAGCGCGTACACGCGGTCGCACAGGCCGAGCAGCTCCGGCAGCTCCGAGGAGATCACCAGCACCGCGCGGCCCTGCGCTGCCAGGTCGTTGATGATCGAGTAGATCTCGTACTTGGCGCCGACGTCGATGCCGCGCGTCGGTTCGTCCAGGATCAGCACGTCCGGGTCGGTGAACATCCACTTCGCCAGCACGACCTTCTGCTGGTTGCCGCCCGACAGCGTGCCGGTCGGCGTCGACACCGACGCGGTCCGGATGCCCATCGACCGCCGGAACCGCTCGGCGACCGAGTTCTCCTCGTTCTCGTTCACCCAGCCGCGGCGCGCGAGCTTGCCCAGCGCGGCGGCGGAGACGTTGCGCTGCACGTTGTCGATCAGGTTGAGCCCGTAGCGCTTGCGGTCCTCGCTCACGTACGCGAGCCCGTGGTCGATCGCGGCGCGCACGGTGCGCGTGTCGATCTCCCGGCCTTCCTTGACCACGCGCCCGGAGATGCCCACGCCGTAGGAACGGCCGAACACGCTCATGGCGAGCTCCGTGCGACCGGCGCCCATCAGGCCGGCGAGACCGACGATCTCCCCGCGCCGCAACGACAGGGTGGCCCTGTCGACGACCACCCGGTCCGGCTGGGCGGGGCTGTGCACCGTCCAGTCCTCGATGCGCAGCACCTCCTCGCCGATGTCCGGCGTGCGCGGCGGGAACCGGTGCTCCAGGTCGCGCCCGACCATGCCCGCGATGATCCGGTCCTCGCTGAGGCCCTTCGCCGGCAACGTCTCGATCGTCTTCCCGTCGCGCAGCACGGTGACCGTGTCGGCGACCCTGGTGACCTCGCCCAGCTTGTGGGAGATGATCACCGAGGTGATGCCCTCGTCCCGCAGGCCGTCGAGCAGGTCGAGCAGGTGCTGCGAGTCGTCGTCGTTGAGCGCGGCGGTCGGCTCGTCCAGGATCAGGAGCTTGACCTCCTTCGACAGCGCCTTGGCGATCTCGACGAGCTGCTGCTTGCCGACACCGAGGTCGTCGACCCTGGTGGTCGGGTTCTCCCGCAGCCCCACCCGGTCGAGCAGCACCTGGGCCTCGTGGTTGGTGCGGTTCCAGTCGATGAGCCCGCGCCGCGCCCTCTCGTTGCCCAGGAACAGGTTCTCGGCAACGGAGAGCTGACCGCACAGCGCCAGCTCCTGGTGGATGATCACGATGCCGCGGCGCTCGCTGTCGCGCACCCCGTCGAACGCGCACGGCTCGCCCTCGAAGAGGATCTCCCCGTCGTACGTGCCGTGCGGGTGCACCCCGGACAGCACCTTCATCAGCGTGGACTTGCCCGCGCCGTTCTCCCCGCAGATCGCGTGGATCTCACCGCGCCGCACGGTCAGCGAGACCTCGTGCAGCGCGGTGACACCCGCGAACCTCTTGGTGATGCCGCGCATCACCAGGACGTCGTCGTTCACCGGGACCTACTTGAGCTGGTCGGCGGTGTAGTAGCCGGACTCGACCAGTTCCTTCTGGTAGTTCGCCTTGTCCACCGGGACCGGCTGGAGCAGGAACGCCGGCACGACCTTGACGCCGTTGTTGTAGTCCGTGGTGTTGTTGACCTCCGGCTTGCCGCCCTTGAGCAGCGAGTCGGCCATCTTCGCGGCCACGTCGGTGAGCTGGCGCAGGTCCTTGAAGATCGTGGAGTACTGCTCGCCCTTGATGATCGACTTCACCGAGGCGACCTGGGCGTCCTGCCCGGTCACGATCGGCAGCGCCTGGCCGCCGGTGCCGTAGCCGTTGCTGCCGAGCGCGGAGATGATGCCGATCGAGATGCCGTCGAAGGGCGACAGCACGCCGTCGACCTTGGCGCTGCCGTAGGTCGAGGTGAGCAGGTCCTCCATGCGCCGCTGCGCGGTGGCCGCGTCCCAGCGCAGGATCGCGACGGTGTTGAAGTCCTTCTGGCCCGACTTCACGACGAGCTTGCCCTGGTCGATCAGCGGCTGGAGGACGGACATCGCGCCGTTGAAGAAGAACGTCGCGTTGTTGTCGTCGGACGACCCGGCGAACAGCTCGATGTTGAACGGCCCCTCGCCCCTGGTCTTCAGCCCGGCCAGCAGCGAGTTCGCCTGCTGCACGCCGACCTTGTAGTTGTCGAACGTCGCGTAGTAGTCGACGTTCGGGGTGTTGAGCAGGAGCCGGTCGTAGGAGATGACCGGGATCTTCGCGTCGGCGGCCTGCTGCAGCTGCGAGCTGAGCGACTTGCCGTCGATCGACGCGATGATCAGCAGCTTGGCCTTCTGGGTGATCTGGTTCTCGATCTGGTTGGCCTGCGTGGGGATGCTGTCCTCGGCGTACTGCAGGTCGACCTTGTACCCCTTGGCCTCCAGCGACTTCTTGAGGCTGTCGCCGTCGCGGACCCACCGCTCCGACGACCGGGTGGGCATCGTGATGCCGACGAGTGCGCCTTCCCCCGAGCCGGTCTGCTGATCGACTGTCTTCTCCGTTGAACCGCAGGCCGCGAGGGAGACGGCGAGTGCGGTGGTGACCGCGATCCGGACAAGCCTCATTGGTTCTCCTCGATGTCACCGACAGGCAACAGTGCTGTAGGCGGCGAGTGTTATCGCTAACAATGGGCCAGTCAAGTGACAGGTTGATAACCGCAGGTAGTGGCTGTTAGCGCTCACAGGACGGTTGTCCGGGTATCTCGATTGGTGGTCCACGCCGTCCCTCCGGCACGAAAGCGCGCCCACCACCGCGGTTGCGGTAGCGGGCGCGCTTCGTCCTGCCGGTCGACCGGGCCGGCCCCCTCGGGGGTCAGCCGGTCTTGCAGCCCTTGCCGTTGATCGTGAAGGCCGCCGGGTCGGCTCCACCGCCGGAGGCGTTGAACCCGATGTAGACCGACTTGCCCGGTTCGACCCGGTTGTTCCACGACATGTTCGTCGCGGCCACGTCCTTGCCGGTCTGGGTCCAGTTCGCCGACCAGCCGGCGGTGACCTTCTGGTCGCCGGGGAACGCGAACCCGAGCTTCCACTCCGTCCACGCGGTGGTGCCGGTGTTCTTCAGCGCCACCTGCGCGGACAGGCCGCCCTGCCACTTGTTCGCGGTGTAGGTGACCTCGCAGTCCGAGACGGGGACCGGCGGCTTGCCGGACTTCTCGGCCGCCCAGCCGGACACCCAGGCCAGCGCCGAGTTCCAGTTCACCGCGACCTCGTTGACCGAGTAGGCGCCGATGTCGTCGACCCAGCACTTCTGCTGCGGGCACCCGGTGAGCAGGCGCTGGACGATCGGGTCCTGCAAGCCGCTGTTCGGGCCGCCGGACAGGGAGCCCGGCGGTGCGATCGGCAGGGTCGGGTCGTTCTGCTTGGCCCAGAAGCGGTGGTGCACGTTCTGCACGGCCTGGTCGCCGTAGCCCGCCACGTACGAGGTGCTCAGCGGGTTGCGGCCGAGGAGGTAGTGCAGGGCCTCGAAGACGCCGTCGCGGTACTTGTCCGCTCCGGTGAAGTCGTGGGCCAGCGCGATCACCTGGGCGTTGTTCAGCACTGCGGAGTTCGAGCCCCAGACGTAGCCGTCGACGCTGTTGTCGTACGGCGTCGCGTAGCCCATCTGGGCCATGGCGGCCAGGTGCTGGTCGGCCACGG
Source organism: Lentzea sp. NPDC036955 (assembly GCF_055608005.1). Classification (NCBI taxonomy): domain Bacteria; kingdom Bacillati; phylum Actinomycetota; class Actinomycetes; order Pseudonocardiales; family Pseudonocardiaceae; genus Lentzea; species Lentzea sp. NPDC036955. Next base: position 383,726 of record NZ_JBVJRC010000006.1, read on the forward strand.
TGGCGAACGCCGACTTGATCGCCGCGACGTCCGCGGCGGGCAGGCCGGTGGGCACCAGGGCGAGGGTGATGTCGCCCAGGGGCGCCGTGCCGCCCCAGAAGAAGCCGGCCCTGGTCAGGCTGGCGCCCTTGTAGTGCGTGGAGCCGGTCACGTCGGTGCGGTAGGCGGCCTCGCCGGTCGTCGCGTACAGCTCGGCAGCGGCCCAGTAGAACTCGTCGGTCAGGGTGCTGTCGCTGTAGGCGCCGCCGCCGGTGCCGTCGTTCGGGTCCGCGATCTTGTTCGGGTTGGCCTTCGCCGCCGTGTACGCCTTGCGGGCCGCGGTGAGCAGCTTCGCCGAGTACGTGGCGTCGATCGACTTCCAGAGGCGGGACGCCTGCGCCGCCACGGCCGCCAGGTTCAGCGTCGCCGCCGTGCTGGTCGCCGACAGCCTGCGCGGCTGGTCGTCGAGCTCGGGGCGGGTCGGCAGGGCCGTCCAGTTGGCGTCGTGGACCTTGTGGTGCGCCATGCCGTCCGGTGCCTGCATCTTCAGCAGGAAGTCGACCTCCCAGCGGGCCTCGTCGAGCAGGTCGGGCACGCCGTTGGACTTCTCCGGGATGGCGAGCGTGCCGTCGCGGAACGCCGAGGCGTCACCGATGCGGGACGCGCGCTCGTAGGAGTTGAGCAGCTGCCAGACCGAGATGCCGCCGTTGACCACGTACTTGCCGTGGTCGCCCGCGTCGTACCAGCCGCCGCGCACGTCGAGCGTGTAGCCGCAGGCGAGGTCCGCGCGGCACGGCACGTTGTTGTCGCCCTGGTTCGGCGCGACGTTCACGTGACCGGCCGGGCGCGCGTACTGCTCGCCCACGTACTGCGCGTCGATCGGCGTGCCGCTGCGCTGGTGGTAGAAGAACGCCAGCGAGTCGTAGCGCAGCCGCTTCACCGCGTCGGCCGAGATGTCGAACGGGAAGCTGGCGTCCGACCCGACCACCAGCGTGTACCCGGTGCCCGCCGTGTCGTACGACGAGAAGTCGATCTGGTGCACCGAGTCGCCGGACGTCACGTCCGCACCCTTGGGCACGGTCTGGCCGGTGGCCACGGCCGCACCCGCGGAGTTCTTCAGCGTCCACGTCTGCGGCGTGGTCGCGGTGGACACGAGCGTCGCCCGCTTCGGCAGGCCCGGCACGTAGCCGACCTGGTCGACCTGCACCTTCCTGGTCGGGTTGGGGTTGACGCCACCGGGCGGCTTCACGCCGCCGACGAGCGACACGTTGTCGACGCAGACGGTGTTGTCGGCCGCTTGGCCGCCCAGTTGGAAGGCGACCTGGCCGTTGCCCGCGTCCGGGAAGTCCAGGCTGGACGTGAACGTGAAGCTGAACCGCTGCTTCGTCGGCGTCACCGCGAACTCCTGCCGGGCGATGCCCCGGTACGGGCTCACGGCCTCACCGGCCGCCGCGGCCACCGTCTGCGCGGTGGTGGCGTGCGCGTCGAACGACAGGGTGTACGGCTGGTCGGCCTCGAACGGCACACCGTTCTGGCCGACCAGCGCGTCCCAGGGGTTCGTGGTGCCACCGGTGACCGCGGCGCACAGCTCGCCGCCGGTCACCCGGTTCGTCACACCGGCGCTGCTCCACCACGGGTCGGCGGAACCGCTGTCGAACTTCCCGTTGAGCACGCGCTCGTACTCCGCAGCCTCGGCGGTGCCCGCTGCCGGCAGCGCGGTCGCGGTGAGCGCCGTGAGCAGGGCGGCAACGAACAGGCGTGGGGGTTGCGATCTCATCTCGTGAGGTTCTCCGTCCTCGTCGACGGGGCTTCTGGGAGCGCTCCCAGGAGACCGTAGGGTGGTCCCGTCGTCATCGGCAAGCCCCGTTCAGCCCTGACCTGGCGGCGTCACCCGGACGGCCGCTCCTGCTCCACCTGCAGCAACCGGGCTGCGTCAGCCGAACGTCCACTGCTGGTTGGCGCCGCCGTGGCAGGTCCACAGGACGACCCTGGTGCCGTTGGCGGTCGCGGCGCCGTTGACGTCCAGGCAGAGTCCGGAACCACCGGTGATCGTGCCGTTGGCGTTGACCGTCCAGCGCTGGTTCGCACTGCCGTCACAGGTCGCGGTCACCACCGCCGTGCCCGCCGCCGACTGGTTGTTCTGCGGTGCCGCGCAGCGGAGCGTCGATCCGCTGTAGACGGTGAGCTGGCCGGACGCGGTGCGCGTCCACGTCTGGTTCGCCCCCGCGTGGCAGTCCCAGATCTGCACCGCCGCACCGACGGCGGTGCTCGCACCGTTGACGTCGAGGCACCGGCCGGCGGCCAGCGCGCGCACCGGTCCGGTGGAACCGCCGCCACCGCCGGTGCCGTACCCGGCCGCGATGATGTTGGCCTGCACGGCGTTCTCGGTCGTGTCGGAGGGGTATCCGGCCACCATGGCGCCCTCGTAGAACGTGCCGGCGCTGAGGTTCGCGCCGCCGTCGGGCTTGCAGCAGTCACCACCGCTGCCGAGGATGATGGCGCCCTGCTTCTTCATCGGGCTGTAGCCCGGTGGCAGCGAGCCGTCCCACAACGTCGTCATGGTGCCGTTCTGCGCGTTGCCGCCCTTGAGCGCGAACCGCGTGGTGCCGTTGTTCTTGAGCATGGCGGTGACGAACCTGGTGGGGAACGCCCGCTGGTTCGGGTTCCACGACTGGCTGCCGCCGGGGAAGAGGCCCCACTCGAGGTCGGCCTGCACCCACGGACCGGTGCCCTGGCAGCCGCCGAACCAGCACTGCGTGCTGAAGTTGATGGCGTCCATCGCCCCGGCCGCGTCGGCCTTGCGGGTGGTCTCGCTGTTGCCGTAGTCGAAGCAGCAGCCGCCGTTGACGTGCGTGCCGCTGGTGACCATGTACATGCCCTCCGGCGCGCTGCCGGTGGGGACGCCGGTCAGGTGGCCATCGCGCCAGTAGCTGTTGCCGGGGTTGATGTAGAGCGAGTAGGCCTTGTCGCCGCCGACGGTCAGCGCCTCGGACGTCGCGACGGCCGGCCTGCTCTGCGGCGAGCCGGGCACGACGCCGGACCCCTGGTACCACAGGTCGTTGCCGCGGCCGGACTGGTCGTAGACCACCGTGACCACGCACGTGGTGCCCGCGCAGAACGCGTCCTGCGTGGCCGCGTTCGCGTTGCCGCCCGCGGTCAGCACGGCGATGTCGCGCGTCGTGCTGTCCGACGAACGCCGGACCTGGTAGAGGTTTCCGCCGTAGGAGCCGTAAAGCGCTCGCACCGTGCTGTGCGCGGCGATGCAGGGCGTGCCACCGGACGCGTAGATGTCGCACGTCCCGGTGGCCGCTGCCGCCACCGGTGCCGGTGCCGCCGCGGGAGTTGACGCCGCTGAGCCGACCGGGAGGACGGCCAGCGCGAGGGACAGGCCCAGTGCCGCGTGCAGAACGCGCCTCGGGCTGGTTCGGGTCGTTGTCATGAGCCGCTCCACTGCGTTGTGGGGGATCGGAGACCGGCGGGGACCGTCACCGGCCCCAGAGCCGCCAGGTCTGGTTGAGCTGGCTGTTCTGGTTCACGGCCTTGCACGTCCACTGGATGGTCCGGGCGCCCGCCGCGGTCGAGACGCCGTTCACGTCCACGCACTTGCCGCTGGCACGCGCCACGAGCTGGTGGTCGTGCGGGTCGTTGCCGCTGTAGGTGACCCTGCGCACCGTGAACTGCTGGGCGGTCGACCCCGGCGCGCAGGTCTGCTGCACGACCGGGGCACCGTCCGCGGCCGAGGAGACGTCCAGGCACTTGCCCGACTGCTGGTTGGCGACGGTGAAGGTGTCGGCCACGCCCGCGACCGGCGTGAAGTTCCACAGCTGCTGGTCACCGCCCTCGCAGGGGAACTGCTGCTGCTGGTTGCCGTCGGCGGTGCTCAGGTTCGTGTTGTCCAGGCACTGCTGGGAGTGCTGCGCCGCGGCCACGGTCTGGAACCCGGCCGAGCCGGGCGGCAGCAGCGTGATCGTGGACGTCTCGTTGACGTCGTTGTGCGGCACGGTGACCGTGACGGCGTTGCCGGACAACGACACCACGGAGTTCTGCACGGTGACCGGACCTTGCACCGCACCGCCGTTGTTGTGCGGGATGCGCTGCACGAGAACGCGGACCTGGTTGTTCTGCACGATCCCGGTCGTGGTGTCCAGGCGCTGCAACGTGACCGCGACGTTGCCGGTCGTGCTGCCGCCGCCGATGAGGACCTTCGCGACACCGTTGGCCTTGGTGGCGAACGAGTCGTAGGACTGGCTCGGCGTGGTGGCGGTGCTCTGGCCGGTCTGCCCGGCGTAGAACCGGTAGACCCACCACTCGCCCTTGGGCTGGTGCTGCCCGGCCGCGTTGCGCACCAGCAGGTTGCCGAGGTCGTTGTGCAGGTTGCCCGCACTGGCCCAGTTGGCGCGCAGCCCGTCGGCACCGGCGCGTTCCAGCCGCGCGATGTACCACGCCCCGTCGCCGGGGTTCTGCTCGTTCGACGCGCCGTACTCGTTGATCTGGTACGGCCGCGGGTGCGGGATGCCCCGCGCGTCGAGCGTCGCGTTCGCCGTGGCGACGTTGGCGACCGGGTCGCCGGGCAGCGCGTGCCAGCTGAAGACGTCGGGCACGACGTTGTTGGCGCGCACGAAGTCCAGGTACTGCACCCACCAGCCGCCGGTGGACGGCACGCCCGCGTGGCTCGGCCCGACGATCAGGTGCGCGGGGAACGCCGCCCGGACGCGCTGGTACGTGCGGCGCCACAGCTCGAAGTACTGCGCCTGCGACCGGTTCCAGAACGTCGTGATGTTGGCTTCGTTCCACAGGTCCCACTGCACCGGCACGCCGGTCGCCCGGACGTCGTCGATCACGCGGGTGAGGAAGTTGTCGTAGTCGGTCCAGTTGCCGTTGTCGCCGGGGAAGCGTGAGATCGGGTAGCCGTCCGCGCCCCACAGGTCGTGGGGCAGCAGCACGAACTCACCGCCCAGTGCGCGTGTCCGCAACAACTGCGCCCTGGTGGCGTTCCAGCGGCGCTCGTACTTGCCCGAAACCCAGCCGCCAGGGCTGTCGAGCTGCGCACCACCTGCGCGCATGTACCGGAACTTGACGTCGCGGAAGAAGTGGTCGGCGGGCCCCGCGGCGTTCTCCGTCATGCCGTAGATCCAGCCGGAGGCGCGCTGGGCGGGGGTGCCGGTGGTCGTGGCGAAGTCGACGCTGATGGCCTCGTTCGCAGCCTGGGCAGGGGTGGTGAACGCGAAGGCTGACACGAGTACCGCCAAGAGGGCTGTGCGGGTTCGTCGGTGAACCATGGGTGGGCTCCGTAACGGGTCAGGGGCGACGGAGACTCGAACCGGTTCGATCGAGGAGTGAAAGTACGCGCACAGCGGAGTTCCGGGCAAGAGGCTCGTGGGTCGAACCGGTTCGGCCGCAGCGCGGTGAGCCGCGCCGTTCGTCCCGCAGAGGCGCCCTGACCGGACCGCCCGTTCCGCGCGCCGACCGCAGGTCGAGGCTCAGCCGCTCCGGCGCGCCCCGGTGCTCGACCGCAGCGTGATCGACGGCGCCAGCAGCGCGTGCCGCGGCGTGGCCGCCGGGTCGGCGATCTGCTCCAGCAGCAGGTCGACCGCGAGCCGTGCCATCTGCCCCGCGGGCACGTCGGCGGCGGTCAGCGGCGGGTGGAAGTCCTCGGCGAGCCGGTCGGCGATCACGCCGGTGAGCGAGAAGTCGCGGGGCACGTCGAGGCGGGCCGCGTGCAACGCGCGCTGCACGCCGGGCAGTGCGGCCTCGTTGATCGTCACGGCCGCCGTCACCTCCGGCCAGTCCGCCCGGATCTGCTCGAAGCACGCCACGCCGGCGGCCGGGTCGTCGGAGCAGCACACGTCGTGGGCGGTCAGGCCACACTCCGCGGCGGTCCGCAGGAACGCGGCCGTCGCGCGCACCGCCGGGCCGTAGCCGGACGCGACCAGCTCGGCGGAGCGGTTGACCAGCACGATGTCGCGGTGCCCGAGGTCGGCGAGGTGCCGCACGCAGCGGCTGATCAGGCCGCCGTAGTCGACGTCGACCCACCAGGAGGCGGCCGGGTCCGCGACGTGGCCGATCGTCACGAACGGCAGGCCGGTGCTGGTCAGGCGCTCGACGCGCGGGTCGTGCAGCAGGATCTCCATCAAGATCACCCCGTCGACCCTGCGGCCGGTCACCACGCGGTCGAACGAGCGGTCGTGGTCGCCGCCGCTGGGGGAGAGCAGCACGTCGTGGTCGTGCGCGGCGGCCGCCTCGACGACGCTCGCGACGAAGCTCAGCTGCACGTCGGTCAGCCGGGTGCTCGCGGGCGGGATCACCAGGCCGAGCGTCCTGGTGCGGCCCTCGGCGAGGGCGCGGGCGCTGGCGTTGGGCCGGAAGCCGAGTTCGGCGATGACGTCGTTGATCCGCCGGACGGTCGCCGCGGACACCGGCCGCTTGCCGCTCAGCGCGTACGACACGGTGCTGCGGGAGACCCCGGCCCGCCGGGCGATCTCGCCGATGTTCATGCCGCTTCCCCTCGTCGAAGGAACCGATTCGACAGTCGACACTGTAGGCCACCGCCTCTTGCACGCGGTCAGCCGAGACGGCTACGTTGGCGCGGCTGCTCGAAAATCGAACCGGTTCGATGATTGCCGGCGACGGGGCCGGCAGGGAGGACCACCTCATGCGACGCGCAGCCCTGACCCTCCTCGCGGCCGGCCTGGCCGTGACCGCGTGCACCTCGGCGCCGAGCGCGGGCGCGCCGGACGTGTTCTCCGTCTGGGACCCCTACCCGCAGTTCACCGCCGGCTCCGAGTGGGCGCGCACCGTCGACCGGTGCGGTTCCGAGGCCGGCGTCGAGGTGCGGCGGCAGTCCTTCGACACCACCGACCTGACCGGCAAGGTGCTGCTCGCCGCACAGCAGCGCACGGCGCCGCACGTCCTGGTCGTCGACAACCCCGTGGTGTCGACGCTCGCCGAGGGCGGCGTGCTGCGGCCCAACTCCGAGGTCGGCCTCGACGCGTCCGCGGCGGCGCCCAACCTCGTGTCGGCCGGTGCGCTCGACGGGCAGACCTACGGCGTTCCCATCGGTGCCAACACTTTGGCGCTCTACTACAACAGGTCCGTGCTCGCCGCCGCCGGTGTCGACCCCGCGGCGATCACGGACTGGGCGGCCCTCACCACCGCGCTGGCCAAGGTGAAGGCGGCGGGCAAGAAGGGCATCACGTTCTCCGCGATCGGCACCGAGGAGGGCACCTTCCAGTTCCTGCCGTGGTTCTGGGGTTCGGGCGCCGCGCTCACCGACCTCGGCTCCACCCAGGCCGTCAGCGCGCTGACGCTGTGGAAGTCGTGGCTGGACCAGGGTTTCGCGCCCAACTCGGTCATCGGCAACACCCAGACCACCAGCTGGCAGGAGTTCGCCACCGGCGAGTACGCCTTCGCCGAGAACGGCACCTGGCAGCTGCAGAACGCGAAGAAGACCGGCTTCGAGTACGGCGTCATCGCGATCCCGGGTCGCACCGGCGGCACCGCGCCCGCGCCGACGGGAGGCGAGTTCGTGACCGTGCCCGTGCAGGACGACAAGGCCACCGAGACCAAGGCCGGGCAGATCGCCGCCTGCCTCACGAGCCCGGAACGCGTGCTCGCCGCCGACACCGCCCTGACCTACGTCTCCGCCGTGCGGTCGGTGCAGGAGCAGCAGGTGGCCGCCCTGCCCGAGCTGGCGGTGTGGGTGGCCGCGGTGAACGCCGCCAAGGGGCGCACCGGCGACAACCTCGGCACCCGCTACCCGCGCATCTCGCAACCGCTGTGGGGTGCGGTGCAGGCCGCGCTCACCGGCGCCAAGACACCGGAGGCCGCGTTGAAGGACGCCCAGGCCACCGCGGCCGCCGCGAAGTAGCCGTGCGCGCACGGCTCGCAGCCTGGGCGTTCGCGGCCCCGCTCAGCGCGTACCTGCTGATCTCCTACGCGTACCCCCTGTACACCACGGTGGAGCTGAGCCTGCGCGGCTACACCGTGCGGACGTTCGTCCGCGGTGGCGCGCCGTTCGTCGGGCTCGACAACTACGTGGCGGTGTTCGCCGACCCGGCGTTCCGCACGGCGGTGCTGAACACGGTGCTGTTCACGGTCGTGTCGCTGGGTTTCCAGTACACGATCGGCCTGGCGCTGGCGGTGTTCTTCGCCCGCGACTTCCCGCTGTCGACGACGTTGCGCGCGTTGTTCCTCGTGCCGTGGCTGCTGCCGCTGATCGTGTCGGCGTCGACCTGGGCGTGGCTGCTCAACAGCGAGTCGGGGCTGGTCAACGCGGCACTGGCGGCGGTCGGCCTCGACCCGGTCAACTGGCTGACCTCCCCGTCGTGGTCGCTGGTGTCGGTGACCATCGCCAACATCTGGATCGGCGTGCCGTTCAACCTCGTGGTGCTCTACAGCGGCCTGCGCACGATCCCGCCCGAGGTGCACGAAGCGTCCGCTTTGGACGGTGCGAGCGGCTGGCAGACGTTCCGGCACGTCACGTTCCCCATGCTGCGGCCGGTCTCCGCGATCACGCTGCTGCTCGGGCTGGTCTACACGCTCAAGGTGTTCGACCTGATCTGGGTCATGACCAGGGGCGGGCCGAGCGGCTCGTCGACGACGCTCGCGACCTGGTCCTACGAGCTCGGCTTCGGTGGCGCGCTGCCGCGGTTCGGTCCCAGCGCCGCCGTGGGGACCGTGCTGATCCTCGTCTCGCTGGTGGCCGGGCTCTGCTACGCGCGGGTGCAGGAGCGCGGATGAGGGCCCGGTCGTGGCGCACGTGGGCCGGTCTGGGGCTGACCGCGGTGATGCTGTTCCCGGTCTACTGGATGGTCGCGGTTTCCCTGACCCCGGCGGGGGAGATGCGGAAGTCGCCCCCGAGCCTGTTCCCGGCCTCACCCACGCTGGAGGGCTACCGGCGGGTGCTGCACGAACAGCTGCCGTACTTCGGCACCAGCCTGCTGGTCGCGCTGGGCACCGTCGTGCTCACCCTGCTGCTGGCCGCGCCGGCCGCGTACGCGCTGGCGAAGCTGTGGCCGGCCGGGCGGCGCGTGCTCGGGTTCGTGCTGCTGGTCGCGCAGATGATCCCCGGGATCATCATGGCGCTCGGCTTCTACGGGCTCTACGTGCGGCTGGGCATCACGAACACGGTGTGGGGCCTCGTCTTCGCCGACTCGACGGTGGCGGTGCCGTTCGCGGTGCTGGTCCTGACGTCGTTCATCGCGGTGGTGCCGGACGAGCTGCTGCAGGCCGCCCGCATCGACGGCGCGGGACCGTGGCGCACGTTCGTCTCGGTGGTGCTGCCCGCGAGCCGCAACGGCCTGGTGACCGCGGCGCTGTTCGCGTTCCTGTGGGCGTGGTCGGACTTCGTGTTCGCCGCGACCCTCGACTCCGGTGGCGCCTGGCAGCCGTTGACGCTCGGCATCTACCGCTACATCGGCAACAACAACCAGGAGTGGAACGCGATCATGGCCACCGCCGTGGTCGCGTCGGTGCCGGCCGCCGTGCTGCTCGTGCTGGCCCAGCGCTACGTGGCCGCCGGGGTCACCTCCGGCGCCGTGAAGGACTGAGTTCGAAGGACCGAGAGGAACGCCGTGGCAACCGAGTTCTCCGTGCGCGAGATCCCCTTCAGCCGGTCCGGCGCCTGGTTCGGCCTCTCCCCGGTGGTGGGACTGGCCACCTACGCCGACGACGTGCACCTCGTCTCGCACCGCAACGGCATGCACCCGTTGCTGCGCCTGGTTCCCGTGCCGGCGCCGGCCGAGGTGACCGCCGATCCCGCGACCCTCACCTGGAGCACCGGGCAGGGCCGGGTCACCGCGGTGTTCTCGGCACCGGACGTCCTGCGGATCTCGGGCACCGGCACCGGACTGGAGCTCAGCGCCGCCGAACCGGCGCTGACCCCGTTCACCGGCACGTACCTCTTCGCCGACCCGGCCGGTGGACTGGTCTTCACCTCCTACGAGACCGGCCACCGGCTGCGCCTGACCGTCCTGTCCGGACGGTGGGACCAGGCGGGCGACCAGGCGCTCGGCGCGGCGCGGCGGGCGGTGGTGCTGAGCGCGGAGGAACCGTGGGAGCTGCTGGTCGAGGAGATCGGCACGGCCCGCGCGCCGTTCTCACCCGCCACGACCTTCGCCGAGGACGTGACGGCCGTGCACGAGGAGTTCACCCGGTTCGCCGACGCCGTGGCACCGTGGCGCGACGACCACGTCCCGGCCGCCGAGCTGGCCGCCTACGTGCTCTGGTCGGCCACCGTGCGCCCGGCCGGGTTCGTGCGTCGCCCGGCCGTGCTGATGTCGAAGCACTGGATGGACAAGGTGTGGAGCTGGGACCACTGCTTCACCGCGCTGGCGCTGGCCGGTGGCGCGCCGGAGCTCGCGTGGCAGCAGTTCCAGGTGGTGTTCGACCACCAGGACGCCGAGGGCGCGCTGCCCGACTCCGTCACGCACTCCGAGGTGCTGCGCAACTTCGTCAAGCCGCCGATCCACGGCTGGGCGCTCTCCCTGCTGCGCCACCGCCTCCCCGGCGGGCTGCCGGACGTGGGAACCGCCTACCGCCAGCTGTCCGCGTGGACCTCGTTCTGGCTCGACCACCGCCGCGCACCCGGCAGCCGCCTGCCGCACTACGAGCACGGCAACGACAGCGGCTGGGACAACTCGACGGTGTTCCGCGAGGAACGCCTGGTCCGCTCACCCGACCTGGCCGCGTTCCTGGTGCTGCAGTGCCGGGAGCTCGCCGTCCTCGCCGCCGAGACCGGCGAGAACTCCGCCCGTTGGTCCGAGCAGGCCGACGAGCTGCTGACGTCCCTGCTCGACGAGCTGTGGCACGGCGACCACTTCGTGAGCCAGGGCGTCGCGAGCGGCACGAAACGGCGCAGCGCGAGCCTGCTCGACCTGATGCCCGTCGTGCTGGGCGAACACCTGCCGCGCGAGGTGTTCGAGCACCTCTGCGCCGGGGTGGCCACGCACCTCACGTCCGTCGGGCCGGCCACCGAACGGCCGGACTCGCCCTGGTACGAACCCGACGGCTACTGGCGCGGACCGGTGTGGGCGCCCGCCACCGTGCTCGTCGAGGACGGCCTGCGCCGCGGCGGCGCGGCGGAGCTGGCCGACCTGGTGAGCGCCCGGTTCCTGGCCACGTGCGAGAAGTCGGGGTTCGCCGAGAACTTCGACGCGTTGACGGGGGAGGGGCTGCGCGACCGCGCCTACACCTGGACCGCGGCCGCCTACCTGCTGCTCGCGGAGCGCCGTGCCGTCGGTCAGCAGCCCACGCGGCGCGACCCCAGTGCGATGTCGTCGACCCACAGGTCGTAGGCGCCGTCGTTGGGCTGGTAGAGCTGCCACCCGATCTTCACCGTGTCGAACGCCGGGAACACGAAGTCCACCGGGTTGCCGCCGTGCGAGCGGGTCGAGACGGTCAGGTCGGGTTGCGGCTTGCCGTCGAACCACAGCTCGACGCGGTTGTCGGGGGCGTCCATCCGCCACTCGACGCACTGCCACACGTCCTCGCGCGAGGGCGCGGACTCCCGCCAGTTCGTCCAGTCACCGGTAGGGCCGCCGTCGGCACCGACGCCCCACAGCGCGCGGCCGGACGTGGGCACGTACTGGCCGCCCAGCGGTCGCACGACCTCCGCGCTGCCCTGGCCGGTGGCCTCGACGAGGGTGTAGTGCGCCCAGTCGGGCTTCTTCGGGAAGGCGTCCACCTTCAGCCGCATCCGGCCGTAGAAGCTGTTGCCCGGTGCGGAGAAGTCGTCGACCCGCAGGAACGCGCGGCCGTTGGCCTCGGTGTGCACGTGCAGCACCCGCTGGCCGCGGGCCGCCTTCTCCACGGTCAGCGTGCCGTGCCGGGTGTCGACGCCCCACCGCAGGCTGGTCGCGCCGCCCAGCGGCACGGACTGGAAGTCCTCGCAGAACAGCAGGTCCGCGCGGGCGCACGAGCGGGTGTGCGCGGTCGCGGACGGCAGGCCCGCCAGCAGGAGGGGGAGGGCCAGGACCACGGACATCGCTTTCCGCAAAGGCATGCCCGGCAATCTACGAGATCGGCCGCAAACGGTGCCAGCAAAGGACTTCCGGCCCGCGATCTTCGAGTCGAATTCGACGGGGGCGGCCGGGCGAGCCATACGCGGACGTGACCGGCAGATTCGTGAATGCGGGCGGTTTGCCCGGTTCAGCGCTGCCGCCGGGGGTGTCCGGCCCGCTACCGTGCGGCACGTGGGCGGACGTGGCGAGGTCCGGATCCTCGGGCCGGTGGAGGTGTGCGGCCCGCTCGGCCGGGCCGAGCTGAACGGCGTCCGCCAGCGCAGCGTCGTGGCGGTGCTCGCCCTCCGCGCCGGCACACCGGTTTCCGTCGACCGCCTGGTGGACGTGCTGTGGGGGGACGATCCGCCGCGCACGGCCGTGCGGTCGTTGCACAGCCACGTCGCACGGGTGCGGCAGGCGCTCGCGGACTGCGGGATGCCCGGCGCGCTCGTCACCGGTCCCGGCGGCTACCGGCTGGACGCCTCCGTGGACGCCGACCGGTTCGAGCGGACCAGGGACCTGGCGCTGTGGCGGGGCGAACCGCTGGGCGGCACCGAGCTGTTCGGGTGGGGCCGCGCGGAGATCGGCCGGTTGCGCGAGCAGCGGCTCACCGCCCTGGAGGCGCACTGGGCGCAGCGGCTCGACCGCCAGGACGCGATCAGCGAGCTGGAACGGCTGGTGGTGAGCCACCCGACCAGGGAACGGCTCGTCGGCCTGCTGATGCGGGCGCTGCACCTGGACGGGAGGCACGCGGACGCGCTCGAAGCGTTCCAGCGCCTCAGATCCCGGCTCGCCGACGAGCTCGGCGCCGACCCCGGTCCCGAGCTGAGCGCCCTGCACACCGCCGTTCTGCGGCGCGACCCCTCCCTGCACAGCGCGAAACCCGTCACGCGCACCGCGAGACCGGCCCAGCTGCCCGCCCGTGCCGGGCACTTCACCGGCCGGGCCGCCGAGCTCGCCGCACTGGCCGGTCTGCCGCCGATCGTCGTGGTCTCCGGTGTCGCCGGCGTCGGCAAGACCACCTTCGCGGTCGAGTGGGCGCACCGGGTCGCCGACCGGTTCCCCGACGGGCAGGTGTTCCTGGACCTGCAACGGCTCACGCCCGCCCAGGCGCTGGCCGAGGTGCTGCACGCGCTCGGTGTCCCCGCTGACCGGACACCCGCCGACCCGGCCGCGCTGTACCGGACGCTCACCCACGGCAAACGGCTGCTGATCGTGCTCGACGACGTCCGCCGCGCGCGGGACGTGCTGCCGCTCGTGCCCGGCGACCAGGGCAACCTGCTGCTGGTCACGAGCCGCGACACGCTCTCCGCGCTCGGCACGCACCACGCCGTGCACACGGTGCGCCTCGGCCTGCTGAGCGAACCGGAGGCGCACGACCTGCTCGCCGACATCCTCGGCGCGCAGCGGGTGCACGCGGAGTCCGACGCGACCTCGGCCCTCGCCGTCCACTGCGGACGGTTGCCGCTCGCGCTGCGGATCGCGGCGGCGCGGCTCGCGGTGCGACCCGGCAGGCGGATCGCCGACCTGGTGCGGGAGCTGACCCGCAACGACCCGCTCGACGTGCTGGCGGTCGAGGGCGACGACCGCACCGTCCGCACGGTGTTCGCGAGCGCGCACCGCACGCTCAGCCCGCAGGCGGCCCGCCTGTTCCGCGTGCTCGGCGAGCACCCGGGGGCCAGCTTCCCCGCCGACCTCGCCGACGCGCTGGGACCGGGGCTCGACGAGCTGGTCGCGTCGCACCTCGTCAGCGAGGTCGGCGCCGGCCGGTACGCGCTGCACGACCTGGTCCGGCTGTTCGCCCGGCAGAGCGGTGACCTCGGCGACGGGCTGGAACGCCTGCTCGACCGGTACCTGACGATCGCGCACGCGGCCAACGCGGTGCTCAACCCGCGCCACGACCTCGTGACCCGCCCGCCGTGCGACGACCTGCCGTTCGCGGCCGACCGCGTCGAGGTGCTGGCCCACCTCGACGCCGAGCGCGACAACCTGCTGCACGTCATCCGGCTGGCCGCGAACGCCGGTCTGCGGCGGGAGACCTGGCAGCTGGCGTACCTGCTGACGAGCTACTTCGAGGCGCGCGGCAACTGGGCGGCGCGCGTGGAGCAGTGCGAGCACGCCGTCGCGGCCGCCCGCGCGCTCGGTGACCGGCGGGCGGAGGCGGAGATGTTGCGCGGCCTGGGGATCGCGTTGCAGATGACCTCGCGCATCGCGGAGGCCATGGTGGTGCAGCGGCAGGCGCTCGCGCTCGTCCAGGAGGCCGGCGACCTGCGCGGGGAGGCCCGGCTGCACAACAACATCGGCAACGCGCACTCCGAGCTGCGCGAGTTCGACCGGGCGCTGGAGTCTTACGAGGCCGCCATGCGGGTGCACGGCGCGGCGGGTGACGCGGTGGGCGTGGCGCTGGCGCGGCGCAACCTCGGCTACACCTGCGTGCGGATGGGCCGGGCGGACCGCGCGGTCGGGCCGTTGTTCGCGGCGCTGGAGACCTTCCGCGCGGAGGGGAACTCCCGGCTGGAGGCGGCGACCCTGATGTCGCTGGGCAACGCCTTCCACCAGCTCGCCGACCGGGCACCGGCGCTGCGCTACTTCGGGGACGCGCTGCGGATCAGCCGCGAGGTCACCGACCACCGCTTCGAGGCCGACGCGCTCACCCACCTCGGCGTCACGCAGCTCGCACTCGGCGATCCGGCGGTGGCGAGGGAGCACCTGACCGGTGCGTTGTCGATCTGCCGGGCACTGGGCGACCGCCACCGCGAGGCCTACGCGCTGCACCAGCTCGGCGAGACCGCGCTCGCCCTGGGCGACCTCGCCGCCGCCCGCGACCACCTCGTGGCCGCGCTGACCGCCCGCGCCCAGGCGCCGGACGCCTTCGAGGAGGCCTCGGTCCACCGCTCGTGCGCCGACCTGGAGGGCCGGTGCGGGCGGTGGACCGAGGCCCTGCGCCACTGGGCTCAGGCGCTCAGGCTGTTCACCTCGTGCCGCCGATCGTGAACACCGCGACCGCCTTGCCGACCTGACCCGGTCTCACCGCGGTGATCTGCAGGGTGAACTGCTTCTGCTGGGCACCGACCCGCAACACCGTGTAGGGCACCTGGGCGTAGCTCTGGCCGGCCTTGATCGTGACCGTTCCGCCCTGCGCGGACCGGTAGTCCTCGCCCTGCTTCGCGGTGCCGTCCACGAACCGGTACGACACCTCGACGTTCTCCTGCGTGGCGCCGTAGCGCAGTGCCAGCGTCGCCGCGTACGGACCCGTCTTCTCGTGCACCGGCCCGTCCTGCGCGTCCACCACCACCGGGCAGTCGGGCGGGTTGCAGTCCGGTGCTCCGTGTGCGGGCACGACTCCCAGCAACAGGAGCAACAACACCATGATCGTCTTCATTGACCACCCCTTCGGCGGGTCCGTCTCCGTTCAACGGAGTCGGACCCGCCGGGGCTGATACTCACTCCTTGTCGTTGATCCGGTACTGCGCACCACCGAGGTCGAGGCCCTGCGCGTCGATCTGGTGCACCTCCAGCACCGCCGGTGCGGCCTCCACGTCGGTCGCGAAGGTCACGCCGATCTGAATCCGCTCCTCCGCCTTGAGCGTGAGCCCTTCGAAGCGGGCGAGCTTCGGCTCGACGACCTGGAACTGCGTCTCACCGACCTGCCGCACACCGGTGCCCCGCTGACCGGTCGCCTTCCACCTGGCGGCGAGGTCAGGGCCGAGGTCGACCGTCACCGTGCCGGTGAACTGCCGCTCCGGCTGCTCCAGCACCAGCGCCTGCCTGGTGTCGAACGCCTCCGGGTTGCCGATCGTGTACGGCCGGGTGATCGGCCGGCCGGGGAGGACCCGCACCGAGTCGACGTTGCGCCACGCGATGTTGTTGTTGCGCTGGGCGTTGAGCTGCGTGTTGGACCCCTCGGCGAACGTCATCGGGTCGGCGCTGGACACCCAGCGGGCGAGCAGGCAGAAGTGCGCGGGACCGGGCACGTTCCAGCCGGGCCAGGTGATCATCACGGTCGAGCCGCTGACCGGCACGCTCGCGCCCACGCCGCCGATGTAGGTCCAGCCGCCCGGCCACGCCGTGCCGCCGCCGAGGTTGCTGCGGTACAGGTGCAGGGCGCCGTCCACGTTGCCGAGTCCGTTCGGCTTGCGGCGCAGGTTGACGAACACGTAGTTGGTCGCGCCCACGATCGGCTGCTGCGAGGTCGCGCACGGCGTCGGCGTGTAGCAGACCCGGATGTCGGGGCTGTGGTAGATGCTGCCGCTGCTGGGTTCGTTGCCGATGTCGCTGCCGTTGTCGCGGATGTAGACGTCGCGGTAGGCCGGTGTGGCGTTCGCCGTCGGCACGACGGCGAGCCCCACGATCGAGAGAAGTGCGACCACCATCGCGGCCAGCTTGGTTCTCACCATGTCCTCCTCGGTTGTGCTCTGCTACCGAAGGAGTACCGGCGAGCTGTTGTGGAGCGGTTGTCGTGCTGTTGTCAGCCGGCCGGCGCTGCCTGTCCGCCGGGGCCGGAGAGGTGCCACACCTCCCGCATCGGCACCCACCAGTGCCCGGAGTCCGGCTCCGCCAGCGACTCCTGGCACGGGTCGGTGAACGTCCACCACCGTTGCGTCTCCGGGTCCGCCGCGATGCGGGCCTGGTCGGCGTCGTGGTCGTCGCCGACGTACTCGTAGTAGCCGAACAGCAGGTCGCCGTGCAGGAAGATCGTGAAGTTGCGCATGTTCGCGTCGAGCAGCGTCTGCTCGACCGCGGGCCAGACGGCCGAGTGCAGCTCCAGGTACTCCTCGCGCTTCTCCGGGCGCAGCCGGATCAGCATGCCGAAGCGCTGTGGTTCCATGCGGGGGAGCTCTCCTTCGCGGGCGGCGGGGTCTTCGTTCTACGCGTTGAGCACGGGACTTTCCACGTCCTGCCCGACCTCCACCGCGTGCAGGCGGTGCCCGGCGCGTTCGGGCCGGATGTGCGGGCCACCGGACAGGGCAGCGGGCAGCAGGTCACCGGCCGCGGCGATCCTCTCCTCGTCGACGCGCAGCCCGAGGCCGGGGGTCTCGCCCAGGACGTACGCCCCGTCCGCCACGGTCAGGTCGATCTCCACGCCCACCGGCGGGCGGAGGTCCTGCAGTTCGCTCACCAGGTGGTTGGGCACGGACGCGGCGGCGTGCAGCAGCCCCACCGGGCTCGTGCCGATCGGGCTCACCGGCAGGTCGTGGGCGTGGGCCAGCGCGGCGACCCGCAGGAAGTGCGTGATCCCCCAGACGGCGGCGGTCTGCACGACGTCGACGGCACCGGCGGCGATCAGCGGGCGGTGCTGTTCGAGTCCGGTGAGGTTCTCGCCGGTGGCGACCGACGCGCGGATGCCGCGCCCGACCGCCGCGTGGCCCTCGACGTCCCAGCGCCGCACCGGTTCCTCGACCCAGGTCAGGTCGAAGGTGCGTTCCAGCTCGCTGACGTAGCGGACCGCCTGCTTGCGCGTCCAGGTCTCGTTGACGTCCAGCATCAGGCTGGGCCGGGCGCCGCCGCCCGCCTCGGTGAGGACGTCGCGGACCAGGGCGAGGCGGTGCCGGTCGCGGTCCACGTCGAGGCCGCCCTTGAGCTTCGCCGCGCGCAGCCCGTGCGCCGCGTACTCCTGGTACACCGCGACCAGCTCGTCATCGGGCAGCGCGACGCACAGCCCGGAGGCGTAGGCGGGCACACGGCGGTCACGGCCCCCGAGCAGCCGCCACAGCGGTTCGCCCGCCGCCTGCGCCTTGATGTCCCACAACGCGGTGTCGACCGCGCCGATCGTGCCGAAGACCGCGCCGGCGTGGCCCGCCTTGAACACCCGGCGCAGCATCCGGTCGTAGAGGGCGGTGACCGAACGCGGGTCCTCGCCCTCGATGGCGGCGAAGACGGTGTCGGCCTCCACGTGCGGGCCGAGCCCGACCCCGGTCAGGCCGGTGTCGGTCTCCACGACGACGACGGGGACCCGGACCAGGCCGTCGGGGTGGACGCCGTTGGCGTCCCCGACCGGGCGGCCCCAGTCCTGGACCGTGGTGAGGGTCCGCAGACCAGTGATGCGCATGTCAGCCCTTCGTCGACCCGGCGGTGACCCCGTCGGCGATCTGTCGTTGCAGGAAGAGGTAGACGAGCAGGACGGGGACCGCGGCGATGAGCACGCCGGAGGCGAACGTGGGGATGTCGTCGGAGTACTGCCCGCGCAACGACGTCACGCCCACCATCAGCGTGCGGTGCTCGGCCGACGGCATCACCAGCAGCGCGATGAGCACGTCGTTCCAGCAGAAGAGCGCGTTGAGCACCCCGACCGACAGCAGCGCGGGCGCGCCGATCGGCAGCATGATCCGCCAGTAGAC
Source organism: Lentzea sp. NPDC036955 (assembly GCF_055608005.1). NCBI lineage: Bacteria > Bacillati > Actinomycetota > Actinomycetes > Pseudonocardiales > Pseudonocardiaceae > Lentzea > Lentzea sp. NPDC036955. Next base: position 402,042 of record NZ_JBVJRC010000006.1, read on the forward strand.
GCCGTAGACGGAGTTCCCGTCGATCCGCGCGGCGTCCACGATCTCCGCCGGCACGGTCGAGTAGTAGCTCGTCAGCAGGAAGATCGTGAACGGCAGGAACTGCGCCACGTAGGCCAGCACCAGCCCCGGGTAGGTGTCGACGAGCCCGGTGTCGGCCATGATCCGCGCCAGCGGCACCATGATCACCTGGAACGGGATGAACAACGCCGCCAGCACGCCCAGGAACAGCGCGGAGGAACCGCGGAACCGCAGCCGGGCCAACGCGAAGCCCGCCATCGACCCGAGCAACAGCAGCAGCGCGACCGAACAGGTCACGACGACCACCGAGTTGAGGAAGTAGCGCGACATCCCGACGCTGGTCCACGCCTTGACGACGTTGTCGAGGCTGAAGGAGCCGGCGGGGGAGAACCGGTCGAGCACGTACTCGCGCCGCGTCTTCACCGCCACGTTGGCCGTGAACACCAGCGGGTAGACCGTGGCCAGCGCGAGCAGCGCCATCGGGACCGCGACCACCCACCTGCTCAGCCGGGAACCGGTCATCAGTCGTCCCTCCCGGTGCGCCGCAGGACCGCGACCTGGGCCAGCCCCACCACGAGCATGATCAGGAACAGCGCCGTGGAGGCCGCGGAGGCGAGCGCGGGCTGGTTCAGCTGCCCCTGCTGGATCCACACGTAGTACTCGGGCAGGTAGGTCGACCCCTCCGGGCCACCGCTCGTCATCACGTACACCAGGCCGAACATCGACGTCAGCAGCCCGATCATCGTCGTGACGAAGACGAACTGGATCGTGCGGGACAGGCCGGGCACGACCACGTGCCGGATCCGCTGCACCAGCGACGCGCCGTCCACCTCGGCGGCGTCGAGCAGCGAGCGGTCGAGGGTCGCGAACCCGGCCAGGAACACCACCAGCCCCATGCCGAACGTCGCCCACACGTGCACACCGACGACCGCGAAGATCGCCACGCCGGGGTCGCCCAGCCAGTCCACCGGCCCGAGGCCCGCGAGGCCGAGCAGCGCGTTGACCGGGCCGTCGAACGCCAGCAGCAGCGTGAAGATCGCGCCGACGATCACCGGGGACAGCACGGCGGGGAAGAAGTACACGCCGCGGTAGACGCGGTGGCCGGGCACCTTCAGGAAGATGAACGTCGCGAGCAGCCCGGGGACCGCCACGGCCACCGGCAGCAGCAGCACGAGCAGGCCCACGTTGCGCAGCGCCGTGCGGAACAGCGGGTCGTCGAGCAATGCCAGGTAGTTGGCGAACCCGACGGCCTGGCCGTTGCGGTCGCCGTCGCCGGTGAAGGAGAAGTTGATCCCCAGCACCAGCGGCCACAGCCGCAGCCCGACGATCACCAGGACGGCCGGGGCCAGCAGCACCAGGGGAGCCAGGCGCTCGGACCGCGGGCCACCGCGGCGTCGCCGGGTGGGCGGGGCAGCGGGCCGGACGGGCCCGGTGGTGGCCGGGCCCGCGGGCGAGAGGGAGGGTGCCGTCACGCCGTCAGCCCGTCTTGTCGGAGGCCGCGAGCTGCTGCAGCACCTCGTCCACCGTGGCCGAGCCGCTGAGCAGCTGCTGCGAGAGCCGGCCCATGAGGTCGACCGTCTTGGACGACAACGCCACGTGCAGGGCGGGCTTGCCCGACTTCACCTCGCCGACGATGGTCTTGACCGCGGGGCCGCCGGCTGCGGTGTCGATCGTCGTGTCGGCCGCGATCGCGCCGCCGTCGAGGTAGAACGCCTTCAGCGCCTCGGTGGAGGTCAGCGACCGGACGAGGTCGGCGGCGACCCCCTGGTCCTTCGTCCACTTCGCGACGGCGTAGCCGATGCCGCCGTCGTAGGCCAGGCTCGGCTTCGCGGCCGGGTTGACCAGGGGTGCGGGCCGGACGCCGACCTTCTCCGGGGTGAGGAACTCGGCGAAGTCCTTCCAGTGCCCCACGTCCGACATCAGGCCGATGACGTTGGCGGCCTTGGCGGCGTTGAAGGCGGCGAACGCGTCGTTGAACATGGCGGTCGAGTTGGCGCCGTCGGTGTTCAGCCCGCTGTCGCCGGTCTGCTTCCACAGCTCGAAGACCTTCTTGACGTCCGGTGAGGACCAGTCGCGCTTGCCGGCGATCCAGGCGTCGTACTCCTGCGGCGTCAGGACGGCCGATCCCATGGCGGACAGGAAGAACTGGATTCCGATGCCCTCCTTGTTGCCCAGCGCGAAGCACTTCGCGCCGGTCTTCTGGGTGATGACGCCGCAGTCGCGCACGAAGTCGTCCCAGGTCTTCGCGGGGGAGTCGGGGTTGAGCCCGGCCTTCTGGTAGAGGTCCCTGTTGTAGTAGATCGGGTGGCCCTGCAGGGTCACCGGTGCGGCGTAGACCTTGCCCTCGTCGGTGAACGCGTCCCAGCCCGCTAAGCGACCGCGGTCCTCGGAGACGAAGGAGTCGAGCGGGGCGAGCGCGTCGGACCGGTCGCGGATCTGGCCGCCGCCGTTGAACAGGACCACGTCCGGTCCCTTGCCCGCCTGGATGGCCGCGCCGAGCAGCGTGTAGTACTGGTCGAACGGCTGCGCCACGAACTCGACCTGCACGCCGGGGTGCTTCTTCGCGAAGTCGGCCTTGGCCTTCTCGACGTAGCCGCGCGCCTTGGCGTCACCGGACTTCCAGTCCCACACCACGAGCTTGTCGCTCGCACCGCCGGAGGACGTGCCCGGCCCGGAGGCGCTCCCGCAGCCCGCTGTCAACGCGAGACCCACCACCAGGGCGGCCGACCACAGTGTGCGCTGCTTCATCGCTGCTCACTTCCCGAGACGGTTGGCCGGGGGAGACCGGCCCGACGAGGTCTGCCTGAACGTAAGTCGTATGACGTATTACGTCAACGGGTCATTCGGGGTACGCTCCGCAGCGCGCTCCAGCGCATCGGCGGAACGCGACCGGAGGAACGGATGACGGCATCAGGCCAGCGGCCGGGCGCGGCCGTGGGCGCGCACCCCGCCCCGGGCTGGGTGCGCGGACCGGCGAACCTGGCCAGGGCGATCACGACCGAGCTCGTGGAGCGGATCGTGCGCGGCGACCACCCGCCGGGCACGTCGCTGCCGCCGGAGCCGGTGCTGTGCGAGACGTTCTCGGTGAGCCGCACGGTGGTCCGCGAGGCCGTGAAGGTGTTGCAGGAGAAGGGTCTCGTCCAGGTGCGCCAGGGAGCGGGCACGCTGGTCACGCCGCCGTCGATGTGGAACATGCTCGACGAGCTCGTGCTGGGCGCCGTCGTCGCCGAGGACGAGACGCTGGGGGTCCTCGACGACCTGGTGGTCACCCGCAGGCTGCTGGAGTCCGACATGGCCCTGGTCGCCGCGCGGGTCGCGGACGACGCCACCGTGACCGCACTGCGCGACCTGGTGGACCTGATGGACCGGCTGGTGGACGACCCCACCGCCTACCGCGAACAGGACCACGTCTTCCACGACACGATCATGCGCGCGTCCGGCAACCGCATTGCCAGAGGCGTCGTGCGGTCGTTGGAGAGCCAGGTGTTCAACACCGCCCGCTACACGGGCAGGACCGACAGCGAGCTGTGCGCGGCCTCGAACCGGGGACACCGCCGCATCTGCGAGCGCATCGCGGCGCACGACCCGGAAGGCGCCGCCGAGGCCATGTTCACCCACATCACCGAGGCCTGGCTCGTGCGCCGCACGGACGTGGGCGAGCCGGGCCGCCTGGACCGCTGATCTTCTCGCACCTCCTGGCGCACACCGGTTCCGCCACCGCCGTGCGCCGCTCCTCCCACAGGCATTCGACGAACGGAGCGACTGGGCCATGGGTGACTTCGACGGGAGCACGGCGGAGCTGCCGGCCGGAAGGGCGGGCACGCCCGCACCACGCCGGATCGACGCCCACCACCACCTGTGGGACCTCTCCGCACGCCCGCAGGGCTGGCTCGACGCGCCGGAGGTCGCGCGGATCCGCCGCGACTTCGGGCTCGCGGACCTCGCGGAGGTGACCGGACCGGCCGGGGTGGACGCCACCGTGCTGGTCCAGGTGCTCGCCGACACCGGCGAGACGGCCGAGTTCCTCGCACTGGCAGCGGAGTCCGGGCTCGTCGCCGGTGTCGTCGGCTGGGTCGACCTCACCGCGCCCGACGTCGCCGAGCAGCTCGACCGGCTGCGGTCGGGACCGGGTGGCGACCGGCTGGTGGGCGTGCGGCACCTCGTGCAGTCCGAACCCGATCCGGACTGGCTCCTGCGGCCGGAGGTGCTGACCGGGCTGCGGGCGGTGCGCGACGCCGGGCTGGCCTACGACCTGCTGACCCGCCCGCACCAGCTGCCCGCGGCGCTGGTGGCCGTGAGATCGGTGCCGGACATGGTGTTCGTGGTGGACCACCTGTCCAAACCGGACATCGCGCGCCGGGCGTACCAGCCGTGGGCGACCCACCTGTCGGCGCTGGCGGCCGAGCCGAACGTGACCGCCAAGGTGTCCGGGCTCGTGACGGAGGCCGGTCCTGACTGGACGGTCGAGGACCTGCGGCCGTGCGTCGACCTGGTGCTGGAGGTGTTCGGGCCGGACCGGCTGATGGTCGGCTCCGACTGGCCGGTGTGCCTGCTCGCCGCCGAGTACGGGGAGGTGCTGTCCGCCGCCGACGCGCTGCTGTGCGGGCTGTCCGCCGCCGAGCGCGCCGACGTCCTCGCCGGCACGGCCACCCGCGTCTACCGGCTGGGGGAGCGGTGATGGACGTCGTGCGGCTGGCCTACGGGGAGACCGGACTGGACCTGCGCGTCGACCCGGCGGTGACCACCGTCGTGACCCCGCGGCACCACCCGGTGCCGGAGCCGGCGGAGCAGGTGCTGCGGCGGGCGTTGCGCTCGCCGGTCGCGGGGCCGCCGTTGCGCGAGCGGGTGCGGCGCGGCCAGACCGTGGCGATCTCCGCCTGCGACGGCACCCGCCCGCAGCCACGGCACCTGATGATCCCGGCGGTGCTGGCGGAGCTCGACGGGCTGGTCGACCTCGACGACGTCGTGGTGCTGGTCGCGACCGGCACCCACCGCGGCAACACGGACGCGGAGCTGCGGGCGATGTTCGGCGACGAGGTGGTCGACTCGGTGCGGATCGTCAACCACGACGCCCGCGACCGGACCGGCCTGACGTGGCTGGGGAAGCTCGCCGCGGACGTCCCGGTGTGGCTCAACAGCGAGTGGGTGGCCGCGGACGTGCGGATCACCACCGGGTTCGTCGAACCGCACTTCTTCGCCGGGTTCTCCGGCGGGCCCAAGCTCGTCGCACCCGGTCTCGCCGCGCTGGAGACGGTGCTGGTGCTGCACGACGCGCGCCGGATCGGCCACCCGCGGGCGACGTGGGGCGTCATCGAGGGCAACCCGGTGCACGACGACGTGCGCGCCATCGCGGCCGCGACCGGGGTGACGTTCGGGTTCGACGTGGTGCTGAACCAGGACAAGGAGGTCGTCGCCGCGTTCGGCGGGGATCTGCCGGAGATGCACGCGGCGGCCGTGCGCACCGCCCGCGAGGTCGCGATGCGGCCGGTGCCGCGGCCGTTCGACGTGGTGGTGACGACGAACTCCGGCTTCCCGCTCGACCAGAACCTCTACCAGGCGGTGAAGGGCATGTCGGCGGCCTACCAGGTGGTGCGGCCGGGCGGCACGATCGTGTGCGCAGCCGAGTGCCGCGACGGGTTCCCCGACCACGGCTCGTACCGCGAGGTGCTGGCCTCGGCCGGTTCGCCGGCAGAGCTGTTCGCGGAGATCTCCGCGCGCGAGGTCACCGTGCCCGACCAGTGGCAGGTGCAGATCCAGGCCCGCATCCAGGCCGACTGCCGGGTCGTCGTGCACACCTCACACCTGACCGACGCGGAGCTGGCCACCGCGCACCTGGAGCAGACCGCGGACATTTCCGCGACGGTCGCGGAGGCGCTGGCGTCCGCCGGTCCCGGTGCCCGCCTGTGCGTGCTGCCGGAGGGTCCGCAGACCATCCCGTACGTGACGGGAGAGGGGCGATGAGCGGCACGGTGCTGGTCTGCCTCGACAAGTTCCGCGGCAGCCTGACCGCCGAGCAGGCCTGCGCCGCCGTCGTCTCCGGCGTCGTCGGCGCGGGCGGCACGGCGGTGGCGATGCCGGTGGCGGACGGCGGCGAGGGCACGCTCGCCGCACTGGCGCGGGCCGGGTACCGCGAGGTGCACGCCGACGTCACCGGTCCCACCGGACGGCCGGTGCGGGCGGCGTTCGCGGTGCGCGGCACGCGTGCGGTGGTCGAGCTGGCGCTCGCGAGCGGCCTGGGCGTGCTGCCGGACGGGGTGGCGGCGCCGCTGGTGGCCGACACCCACGGCACCGGCGAGCTCATCCGCGCGGCACTCGACCACGGCTGCCTGGACATCGTGCTGGCGGTCGGCGGCAGCGCCACCACCGACGGGGGAGCGGGCCTGCTGCGCGCCCTCGGTGCCCGCATCACGGACGCGCGCGGCGTGCCGGTCGGTCCCGGCGGTGCGGCGTTGACCGGGGTCGCGCACGTGGACCTGTCCGGCCTGGACTTCCGGCTGCGGCTGGCGCGCGTGACGCTGGTGTCCGATGTGGACAACCCGCTGACCGGCCCGTCCGGTGCCGCCGCGGTGTTCGGCCCGCAGAAGGGCGCCTCACCGCGTGACGTCGAGGTGCTGGAGCGGGGCCTGGAGCGGTTCGCGGCCGTCGTGGAACGCGAGGTCGGCCGCGACCTGAGCGGTGCGCCGGGCGCGGGCGCGGCGGGTGGCACGGGGTTCGCCGCGCTGGCCGCCCTCGGTGCGCGGCGCAGCTCCGGCGCGGACTTCGTGCTGGGCGAGATCGGCCTGGAGGACGCGCTGCGCACGGCGGCGCTCGTCGTGGTCGGCGAGGGCCGGTTCGACGAGCAGAGCCTGCGCGGCAAGGCACCCGTCGGCGTGGCGGAGGCGGCCAGGCGCCACGGCGTGCCGGTCGTCGTGGTCGCCGGTGACGTCCGGCTCTCCGCGGACCAGCTGCGCGCGGCCGGGGTGAGCGCGGCGTGGTCGTTGCTCGACCGCGCGGGCGACGTCGCGACGGCGATGGCGCGGGCACCGGAGCTGCTGGCGCAGGTCGGCCGCGAGCTGCCGTCCGTCGTGGCCAGGGGAGGAGCCGCATGACCAGTCCCTCCGACGGCGTCTGCAAGTACCCCCAACTCAAGATCAACGAGCACTTTTCCGCCACCGACAGCGAGGCCGTGGACCTCGGCTTCGCCAGGGTCGACGTCGGCCGCGAGGCCCGCCAGGGGGTGCCGGAGGTCGTCTACGGCACCGGCAAGACCGCGGCCCAGGTCGTGGCGATCGTCCGGACCCTGCTGCGGCACAACGACGGCCCCGTGCTCGTCACCCGCGTGACCCCCGACACCGCCGGCGTCGTGCTGGACGCCGTTCCGGACGGCACCTACGACAGCGATGCCCGCCTGCTCACGTGGCGCCCGGCCCGGCCCACCGCGTTCACCGTCGTGGTCGCCGCCGCCGGCACCGCCGACCTGCCCGTGGCCCGCGAGGCCGCCGCGATCGCCGCTGCCGTCGGCTTGGACGTCACCTCGGTGACCGACGTCGGCGTGGCCGGCCTGCACCGCCTGCTGGCCGAACAGCACCGGCTGCGCGCCGCCGACACCGTGATCGTCGTTGCGGGCATGGAGGGCGCGCTGGCGAGCGCGATCGGTGGCCTGGTCGCCTGCCCGGTGGTCGCGGTGCCCACCTCCACCGGCTACGGCGCCGGTCTGGAGGGCATCACCGCGCTGCTGGCGATGCACGCCTCCTGCGCGGCCGGCATCACCGTGGTGAACATCGACTCCGGCTTCGGCGCCGCGATGGCCGCCTTCCGCCTGTCCGCGGTCCTGCGCAGGAGCACGCCGTGAACCGCATCTGCGTGATCACGCCGTTCACCGGCCTGGCCGGCGACATGCTGCTCGCCGCCCTCGTCGACGCGGGCGCACCACTCGACGCCATCCGCGCCGCCGTGGCCGAGACGGGCCTGACCGGGTGGGACCTGACCGTTCCCGCCGCGTCCACGCACGGCCTGGCCGTGCGCCGCGCCGTGGTGTCGGTGACGGACGGTGCGGCGAGCCGCAAGGCCGGCGAGCTGATCGCCATGGCCCGCCGGGTGTCGCCGGCGCCGGTCGCGGCACTGGCGGTCGCCGCGGTGCAGGCCATCGCCGAGGTCGAGGGGCGGCTGCACGGCGAGGACCCCGCCGAGGTGCACCTGCACGAGCTGGGCGGCCACGACACCCTCGTGGACGTCGTGGGTGTGGCCGCCGCCCTGCACGCCCTGGGGGTCAGCACCGTCCACTGTGAACCGTTGCCGCTCGGTGCCGGTTCGGTCCGGACGGCCCACGGCGTCCTGCCGTGCCCGGCACCGGCGACCGCGGCGTTGCTGGAGGGGGCGGTGGTGACCGGTACGGCGTTGACCGGCGAGACCGTGACGCCGACCGCGGCGGCACTGCTGCGGGCGATGGCGGCGGACTACGGGGTCGCGCCCGCGATGCGGTTGGTGGCCACGGGGTACGGGGCGGGAACCCGGGTGTTGCCGGACCGGCCGAACGTCGCCGTCGTGCGGCTCGGCGAGCCGGTGGGGAGCTCCGCCGACCTCGTCGTGCTGGAGACGAACCTCGACGACGTCACCGGCGAGGTCCTCGGCCACGTCGTCGGCCTCCTGATCGACCGCGGCGCCCTCGACAGCTGGACCACCCCCGCGGTGATGAAGAAGGGCCGCCCCGCCCACGTGCTGCACGCCCTAGCCACCCCGGCCACCGCCGACGAGCTCGAACGGCTGATGCTCGCCGAAACCGGCACCCTCGGCGTCCGCCGCACCGCGGTCCGCCGCACCGCCGCCGCCCGCACCACCGACGTGGTCCACGTGCACGGCATGCCGGTGCGCCGCAAGCACGGCCCGCACCACGGCAAACCCGAGTACGACGACGCCGCCGCCGTGGCCAGGCAGACGGGACTGCCGCTGCGCACGGTGCTCGCCCTGGCCGCGGAACAGCCGAGGGAGCGCTGATGGCCGCCACCTGCGTCGCCACCACCCCACCCGCGCACCAGCCGAAGGAGTGCTGATGGCCGCCACCTGCGTCGCCACCACCCCACCCGCGCACCAGCCGAAGGAGTGCTGATGCACCCCGCCACCACCGCCACCCGCCTGGTCACGCACCTCGCCGACCTCGGCCCGGTCGCCGTCGCCTTCTCCGGCGGTGTGGACTCCGCCCTGGTCCTGGCCGCGGCCGTGCGCGCGAGTGGCCCGGACGCGGTGCTCGCGGTCACCGGCGACTCCGCCAGCCTCGCCGCGGCCGAACGAACGGCAGCGGCCGCGTTCGCCCAAAGCCTCGGCGTCCGCCACCTCACCCCCGGCACCACCGAGCTCGACCACCCCGGCTACGCCGCCAACGGGCGCGACCGCTGCTACTTCTGCAAGTCCACGGTCCTCACCGCGATCACCGAGGTCGCCCGCGAGCACGGCTTCACCGCCGTCGCGACCGGCACCAACGCCGACGACGCGCGCGACCGGTTCCGGCCCGGCATCCGCGCGGGGGACGAGATCGGCGTGCACACCCCGTTGCGGGAGCTGCGGATGACCAAGGCCGACGTGCGCGCGGTCAGCCTGCACTGGGGGCTGGGCACGTGGGACAAGCCGGCGCAGCCGTGCCTGGCGAGCCGGGTGCGGTACGGGCTCGCGATCACGCCCGCGCGGCTGGCCAGGGTGGAACGGGCCGAGGTGGCGGTGCGCGCCTGGCTCGCCGGTGCCGGTACGCCGTCGCGGGACCTGCGGGTGCGCGACCTCGGTGGGGTCGGGCGGGTCGAGCTCGATCCGACGCTGGTCGAGCTGCCGCAGGTCAGGGTGGGGGTGGCCGAGGTGGTGAAGGACGCGGGGTTCGACGGTGCCGAGGTCGCGGAGTTCCGGTCGGGAGTGCTCAACCTCGAGTGAGCAGCCGGTCGACCAGGTCGTGCCAGCCCGCCTCCACCCGCTCCACCGCCGTGCCGTGCACGCGGACCAGGTGGTCGACCAGCACCAGGTCCACGGAGGCCAGCAGCGTGTGGGCGAGCAGTTCGGCGTCGGCCTCCGGGAGCAACGTGCGCACCAGCGCCACGACGTGGGCGTGCCGCAGCCGCTTGGCCGGAACCGCGTACCGGCGGCCAGCGGTGGGTTCCGCGGCCAGGTAGAGGTCGAGGTGGGTGCGTTCGTGGCGGAGCAGGGCCGGGCCGAACGCGTGCAACCGGTCGGCTGCGGGCGCGCCGGAGCCCAGTGGTGGCCGGCCGGTCAGGAACTCCTCCTGGAACTGCCGCTCCGCGTGGTCGAGCAGGGCCAGCAGCAGGCCACCGCGGTCGCCGAAGCGCCGTGACACCGTGCCCTTGCCGACGCCGGCCGCCGCCGCGACCGCCTCCATCGTGAGCGCCGCCGCGCCGCGTTCGGCCGCCAGCCGCGCCGCCGCCTCCAGCAGCCGCGCCTGGTTGCGCACCGCGTCCGCACGCAGGGGTTTTCCCGCCCCGACGAGGGGCAGGGGTGTGCTGTCGATCACCTCCGCAGCCTAACCCGGAAGATAACCGGGACGCGTCCCGTTTAATCGGGTGACCCTGTACGACCTGCACCCCCAGGAGCTCTTGATGGCCGTTCGCATCCTCACCCTCGTCGGCAGCCTCCGCGCCGGATCGCACAACCGCAGGCTCGCCGAGGCCGCCGTGCAGATCGCGCCGGAGCACGTCGAGGTCGAGCTGTTCAACGGGCTGGACGCGGTGCCGTTCTACAACGAGGACATCGACGTCGAGGGCACCGTGCCCGCGCAGGCCGCGAAGCTGCGCCAGGCCGCGCAGGACGCCGACGCCCTGCTGCTGGTCTCGCCCGAGTACAACGGCACCATCCCCGCGGTGCTGAAGAACGCCATCGACTGGCTGTCCCGGCCCTACGGCGCGGGCGCGCTGGCCGGCAAGCCGGTCGCCGTCGTCGGCACCGCGTTCGGCCAGTACGGCGGCGTGTGGGCGCAGGACGAGGCCCGCAAGGCCGTCCGGATCGCCGGCGCCGAGGTCGCCGAGGACCTGACGCTGTCCATCCCGGGCTCCGTGGTCCGCTTCGCCGAGCTGCACCCGGTCGACGACCCCGAGGTCACCGAGAAGCTCGGCGCGGTCATCGAGGGTCTGGCCGCCCGCACCGGCGTCACCGTCTGACGAACCCACCTCGGCCGCGGTACCCCTCACGAGGTACCGCGGCCGAGTCGTGTCACGCGCAGGCGGACCGGTTGAGCGCGACCGCCGCGGGCGCGCTCGCCGTGCCGTTGGCGGTGAAACCGAGCGACACGGCCGCTCCCGCCGCCAGCGACGGGCTGTGCGCCGGCGCCGTCACGGTGACCGTGGTGCCGCTCTGGCTGAAGGTGCCGTTCCAGCCGCTCACGATCGTGGCCCCCGCGGGCAACGAGAACGTGACCGTCCACGGGTTCGCGGCGCTCGAAGCCGTGTTGGTCACGGTCAACGCGCCCTGGAACCCGCCCTGCCACGAGTTGTCGAGCTTCCACGCGCTCCGGCAGCCGCCCGTGCCGCCACCGGTGGTGGTCGTCGTGGTGGTCGTGACCGGCCCGCCGGCCGGTGGGACCAGGTACGGCTGCAGGATGCTCTGCTTCGCCTGGTTGACCGTGGTCCAGTCGTCGCCGACGATGCCGCCCGTGTCACCGCTGTTCGGGTTCCACGACCAGTACGTGAACGACATGCCGGTGACGCCGGTCCCGGTGTGGGCCATGAGGTGCTCCAGCCACACCTTGTCGACCGGGTTGGCGAGCGTGGTGCCGAACTCGCCCATCATGATCGGCGCGATGTCCTGCTTGTACAGGTAACCCCAGTACCTGTCCCAGATCGCCGGCATGTTCGCCGGGTAGTCCGGAGCGCTGAACCACGGCTGGTCGTAGACCGAGGTGGCGTACTCGTGCGGGGAGTAGACGAGCCGGCCGGGAACGGACAGCCGCACCGGGAACTGGCCCGCCCTCGACAGGTTCCCGCCCCACCAGCCGCAGTCCTCGTCGTTGGTCGGGTCGCCGTCCCACACGTTCGACAGCCCGCCGCTCGGGCAGCTCACGCCCTCGACGAAGATCAGCCAGTTCGGCTGCACGGCGAGGATCGCGTTGCCCGCGCGTTCCGCGGCCAGCCGCCAGTCGCGGGCGGTGTCACCACAGCCCCAGCACGCGCCGGTCGCCGCCGGGTTCGTGCCCTCGGCGTGCGGCTCGTTGTGCAGGTCCGCGCCGATGACCGTGGTGTTGCCCGCGTAGCGCTGGGCGAGCATCTTCCAGTCGTTGATCCAGGTGCTCTCCGGGACGCCCGCCGTGTACCAGAGGGCGGTCTGCCCCGCGCTCGTCGGCCGGTGCCGGTCGAGGATGACGCGCATCCCCTTCTGCCCCACGTGGTCGATGACCTTGTCGAGGATCTGCAGCGGGGACAGGCCGATGAGGTCGGGGTTGGTGTAGTCGTTGATGCCGGTCGCCTTGGCGTCGGCCTTCAGCGCGTCGTTGGAGAACGGGATCCGCAGCGTGTTGTAGCCCAGCTGCGCCATCTGGTCGAGCTGCTGGCGCCACGTCCGGCTGGCCCACAGGCCGTGGAAGGTCTTGTTGTCGGTCTCCATCCCGAACCAGTTGATGCCGGTCAGCCGGACCGTCGCACCCGTGCTGTCGAGGATCTTGCTGCCGCTGGTGTGCAGGTAACCCGTGCCCGTGCCGCCCGCCGCCGCGGCCGTGACCTGTCCGGCGGCGCCGGCGGCGACCACCCCGCTCACGGCCACCGCGGCGGCGAGCACCGCGCCGGCGATCCTGTTGTGCCGCTTCATCCGTTCTCCTCCGAGCAACCGCGCGTGGCTCATGCCGCGGTGCGGCAGAGCGTTCCGTTGAGGGTGAAGGCCGTCGGCAGGACGTTCGGGCCGGTGTAGGCGCCCACGAAGCCCGTCGAGACGGTCGCTCCCGGTTCGATCCGGGAGGTGCCGGTGACCGTGACCGCGGTCCCGGTCTGGTTCCACGTCGCGTTCCAGCTCGACGACACCTGCTGCAACGCCGTGGGCCAGCGGAACGTCAGCGTCCAGTCGGCCACCGGTGCCGTGCCGTCGTTGGTGATGTCGACGGAACCGACGAACCCGCTGCTCCAGTCCGTCACGTTGCCCATCCGCACCGAGCAGGTGCTCGTGGCCGGGCTGCCGGTGGTGATCGTGAGCGGGGGAGAGGACCACGACAACCGCCCGGCCCCGTCGCGCGCCAGCACGTTCACCGCGTAGCGGCTGCCGGGGTCGAGGTTCCGCACGGTCAGCTCGGTCCCGGTCGTCTCGCCCCACTGCTCGCTGGTCGTGCCGAGCTGGCGGTGGACCTCGTACTTCACGCCACCGGGCACCGCGGGCCAGCTGATCGTGGCGGTCCGGTCGGTGACCGCGCTCGCCACCGGCTGTCCCGGTGCCGGCGGCAGCGCGCTCGCCGCCGCCGGCTTCAGGACGAGGGTCGTGAGCGAGAACGGCGGCAGCGTCCGGCTGGTCGCGGTGCCGTCGGCGGTGGTCACGACACCGTTGGCGCCGTTGGTGAACGTGTGCACGGTGGGCGTGCTCGCGGACGGCGTGTACCCGGCGTAGTCGATCGCGACCGTGCGCGCGTTGTCCGGGTCGGCGTTGAGCAGCAACACGGCGAGGTCGCCGTTGGGCCTGCGGACCGCGTGCGCCCGGACCGACGGGTCACCGGAGCCGGCGCGGACGAGCTGGTCGCCGGGCCGTGCGAACAACCCGAGCACCTTGAGCGCGTGGTAGGGCGCGAACGGCGTGTTGAGCGGTGGTTCGCAGGCGCCACCGGGCAGGCAGGTGCCGCTGGAGAGCAGGCCGAAGTCGTGGAAGTCGGGTTGACCGGCCACAGTGGACGCCGTCTCCGCCCCGTTGTGGGTGTTCCACCAGTCGACGGTGAAGACACCGTTCTCCAGCAACGAGGTGTAGGCCTCCGCGGCGAACAGCGCGCCCGGCTGGGTGTTGCGGCCGTAGGTGGTGTTGAGCTCGGTCATGGCGATGCCGAGCCGGTCCGGGTCCGGTCCCGCGTACCTGGTGATCTGCTGGCGCAGCAGGTAGGTCATGTCGGCGATCTGGTCGGTGCTCGCGAGGGTCTGCGCGGCCGTCGACCCGCTCGGGTACCAGTGCACGACCACGAAGTCCACGTGCGGTCCCGCGATCGAGAGCACCGTCTGGTTCCAGCTCGCCGCGTCCCCGGTGCCGACTATGCCGTCCGGCCAGTTCGCGGGCGTGGTCAGCACGGCACCGACCTTGACCGTGGGGTCGACCGCCTTCATGGCCTGCGCGAACGCGACCGTCTCCCGCGCGTACCCGGCCGGGCTCTTGTCGGGGTGGTCGTCGGCCTCCCACGCGGAGCCGTAGTGCCCGTTGCCGTAGAGCTCGTTGCCGATCTCCCAGTACTTCACGCCGTAGCCCTTGGTGACGTTGGCGTAGCGCACCCAGTCCGCGGCCTCCTGCGGAGAACCGGTGCCGTAGTTGGCGATGACGATCGGCTGCGCCCCCGCGCGGCGGACACCGGCCATGAACGTGTCGAAGTCGGTGTTCGGCGCGACGTACCCGCCGGGCGCCGTGTGGCTCTCCCAGTGGTAGATGTCGCCGTAGGAACCGCCGGGATAGCGCATCATCCGCACGCCCGCGTCGCCGAGCAGGCCGGACACCTCGGGAGTGCCGAGCTGGCTGTCCCAGATGGCGTGGTTCACGCCGAGCGCGGTCTCGGGAACGGTGGCGAGACCGGCCTTGGCGTTCACGACGACCGTCGCGTCCGCGGGTGGGCCAGTCGGCGGTGGCGCCGCGGTGGCCACCGCGGGCAGGCAGGCCGCGACGAGCGCGGAGACCAGGAGGAGCCGGCGTCTTGCCATGCGCATCACGTCCTCGGCGACGGATCTGGGAGCGCTCCCAGGTTCGTTGTCCGAACGGCCGGGGACAAGACGGCGTTCGGAGTCTTCGCCGGAGGGCTACCGCCGCTCAGTCCACATTCGACGGTCGATTCGACTCGAAGGCGGCCCGAGCGGTCCCAGGTCGCGAATCCCGCTCACCGCACGTCACTGCTCCGGTTCCGACGCGTCCCGGCCCGGCCAGTTCTCCTGCTACCAGGCCATGATTCACCGCCGGCCCTCGTCGGTGACGTGGTGGCCGAGGTGGTCGCCCACCGGTGCCCGGAGCAGCTCTGCGGAGTCGTCCCCCGAGCCGTTCGCCACCCAGGCGGATCAGGCGCTCGACCTGCGCACGAGCGAGGTGGGCAGCAACATCGAGAGGGGGAGCTTCTCCTCGCCCGCCAGTTCGGCGAGCAGCCGCCAGGTCATGGTGCGGCCGAACTGCTCCAGGTCCTGGCGCACGGTGGTGAGCGGCGGCACCGCGGTCGAGGCGAGCACCGAGTCGTCGAACCCGACCACCGCCACGTCGGTGGGGATGCGGTAGCCGCGGGCCTGGAGGACGCGCAGGGCACCCAGCGCCATGATGTCCGCCGCCACGAACACCGCGTCGAGGTCGGGTGCCCTGCGCAGCAGCTCCTCCATCGCCAGTGCACCGGCCTCCGGCGTGAAGTCGCTGTGCACCACCAGCGAGACGGCCATGCCGTGTTCGGCGAGCCCGCACCGCCACCCGCTGAGCCGGTCCATGCCGACCGCCATGTCGCGCGGGCCGGCGATCGTGGCGATCTTCTCGCGGCCCAGCGAGACGAGGAACCGCACGGCCTCCAGCGAGCCGTTGAAGTTGTCCGAGTCGACGAACGGGACGGTGCCGCCCGCGAGGGGGCGGCCGCCCACCACGATGGGCAGCCCCGCCTCGTGCAACGTCCGCGGCAACGGGTCCTCGCCGTGCAGGCTCACGACGAGCGCCCCGTCCACGTGCCCACCGGTGAGGTAGGCCACCTGGTCCTGGCCGTCCAGCGGCTGGTTCATCATCAGCAGCAGCTGGACGTGCCGTCCCGCGAGCTCGGCGTGCACCCCGCGCAGCACGCCGGCGAAGAACGGGTCCGCGAGGACCCGGCTGCCCTGCTCGGAGATCACCAGCGCGATCGCGTTGGCCTTCGAGCCCGCCAGCGTGCGCGCGGCGTGGTTGGGGCTGTAACCGAGCAGGGCGATCGCGCGGTGCACGGACTGGCGCGATCGCTCGCTCACGTACTTCTCGCCGTTGATGACCCGCGAGACGGTGGACTTCGACACCCCGGCCACGCGCGCCACTTCCTCGATGCGCGGGCCGGGGCGACGGGTCCGTTCGGTCATGAGACGGCGACCAGCGCGTTGTCGCGGGCCACTCGGGAGAACCACCTCGCACTCATCTTCGGCGTGCGGATCTGCGTCGCGTAGTCGACGTGGACGATGCCGAACCGCTTCGCGTACCCCTCTGCCCACTCGAAGTTGTCCAGCAGCGACCAGCAGAAGTAGCCGCGCAGGTCGACCCCCGCCTCGATGGCCGCGTGCGCCGCGCGCAGGTGCGACGCGATGAACCCGGTGCGGTCGACGTCGTCGATGGCGCCGTTGCCGGAGAAGTCGTCGCGGAACGCCGCACCGTTCTCGGTGATGTAGAGCGGCAGGCGCGGGTAGTCGTGGTGCAGCCGCAGCAGGACGGCGGTGAGACCGTCCGGGTGCACCTCCCAGTCCATGTCGGTGCGCGGGGCGTCCCGGCGGGGGAACGACGCGTGCTGCACGCCGACCCACGGCGACGGCGCGCTGTCACTGCCGTTCGGCGACGCGCTGACGTAGTGCTCGGAGTAGTAGTTCACGCCGAGCATGGCCATCGGTGCCGAGATCACGGCGAGGTCGCCGTCGCGCACGTGGTCGCTGAACCCGAACGGTTCGAGGTCCGCGACGATGTCGGCGGGGTACTCGCCGCGCAGCAACGGGTCCAGGAAGATCCGCTGCTGCAGCCCGTCGAGCCGGCGCGCGACGTCGAGGTCGGCCGGGTCGCTCGGGTCGACGGGGATGATCGGGTACATGTTGAGCGTGATGCCCACCTTGGCGTCCGGCACCGCGGTGCGGATCGCCTCGGCCGCGAGCCCGTGGCCGAGCAGCAGGTGGTGCACCGCGGCGACCGCGGCCTTCGGGTCGGTGATGCCGGGGGCGTGGACACCCGAGGCGTACCCGAGGAAGGCCGAGCACCAGGGCTCGTTCAGCGTCGTCCAGGTGCCGACCCGGTCACCGAGCGCCTCCACGGTGGCGGCGGCGTAGTCGGCGAACCGGTACGCGGTGTCGCGGTTGGTCCAGCCGCCCGCGTCCTCCAGCGTCTGCGGCAGGTCCCAGTGGTACAGCGTCGGCCACGGGGTGATGTCGTGCGCGAGCAGCGTGTCCACGAGCCGCTGGTAGAAGTCGAGGCCCTTCTGGTTCACGTCGCCGCCGTCCGGCCGCACCCGCGGCCAGGCGATCGAGAACCGGTAGGCCTTCAGGCCGAGCTCGGCCATCATGGCCACGTCCTGCTCGAACCGCCGGTAGTGATCGGCAGCGGGTTCACCGCAGTCGCCGCCGACGACCTTGCCGGGTACCCGGCAGAAGGTGTCCCAGATGGAGTCGGTGCGGCCGTCGACGGCCGTGGCACCCTCCACCTGGAACGCCGCGGTCGCAGCGCCCCACAGAAAACCCTGCGGGAAAACAATGTTCTCCATTTTCACCCCTTGACGGCGCCCTGCATCACACCGGCGACGATCTGCCGCCCGAGCACGAGGAAGACGATGAGCACCGGAACCGTCGCGAGCGTGGTCCCGGCGAGGACGAGCGAGTAGTCGACGTAGTAGCCGCTCTGCAGCTTCTCCAGAGCGACCTGGAGCGTCGGGTTGTCGGCGTTGAGCACGACGAGCGGCCAGAGGAAGTCGTTCCACGACTGCATGAACGTGAACACGCCCAGCATCGCGGCGGCCGGCCGGGCCGCGGGCAGTGCGACGTGCCAGAACGTGCGCCACAGGCTGCAGCCGTCCATCCGCGCCGCCTCGACGAGCTCGTCGGGGATGGCGTCGAGGAGGAACTGCCGCATCCAGAACACGCCGAACGCGGTGACCAGGTTCGGCACGATCACGGCCTCCAGCTCACCGGCCCAGCCGAACTCGGCCATCGCCATGTAGAGCGGGATGATGCCGAGCTGGGTCGGCACTGCCAACGTTGCCACCACGAACAGGAACAGCACGCCCCGGCCGCGGAACCGCAGCTTGGCGAACGCGAAACCGGCGAGCGTCGACAGCAGCACCACCGACAGCGTCACGGTCCCGGACACGATGAAGCTGTTGGCCAGCGCCTTCCAGAACGGGACCGTGTCGAACACCCGCACGGCGTTGGACCAGAAGTTCCCGCCGGGCACCAGCGTGAAGTCACCGGTCAGCACCGAGTTGTCGCGGCTCGCGACGAGGAACGACCAGTAGAACGGGAACGCGGAGCCGAGCACGAACGCGGCGAGGATGCCGTAGATCGCGAAGGACGGTCGCTTCGTCATTTGACGGCCCTCCTGGTGAGGAAGAAGTTGAGGACCGCGACACCGATCACGACCAGGAACAGCACCCACGCGATGGCGGAGGCGTAGCCGAGGTCGAGCCCCTGGAAGGCCGACTGGTAGAGGTAGAGCACGACGGTCTGGTACTGGTGCTCCGAACCGCCGCCGCTGCCGCCGGAGGGCTCGAACAGCTTCGGCTCGGTGAAGATCTGCAGGCCACCGATCGTCGAGGTGACGATCACGAAGATCAGCGTGGGCTTCAGCATCGGGAGCGTGATGCTGAAGAACCGCCGCAACGCGCTCGCGCCGTCCACCAGTGCCGCCTCGTACACGTCGCGCGGGATCGCCTGCATCGCGGCGAGGATGATCAGCGCGTTGTAGCCGGTCCACCGCCAGTTGACCATCGAGGCGATCGCGACGTGGCTGCCGAAGGTGCTGGCCTGCCAGTCGATCGGGCTGATGCCCAGCAGGCCGAGCACGTCGTTCACCAGGCCGTACTGCGGGCCGAACAGGTTGCCGAAGATGATCGTCAGCGCCACGAGGCTCGCCACGTAGGGCAGCAGCACGCCCATCCGCCAGCCGGTGCGGGCGCGCAGGTTGGCGTTGAGCAGCGCGGCGATCACCACCGCGACGACGATCTGCGGGACGCTCGAGAGCAGGAAGATGCTGAACGTGTTGAACAGCGCGTTCCAGAACTGGTCGTCCTCGAACAGCGTCCGGTAGTTCTCCAGGCCGATGAACAGCGGCTCGTCGGCGCCCACCTCCCAGTCGAACAGGGAGACGTAGGCGGTGTAGAGCAGCGGGAACAGCCCGATGGCGCCGAAGAGCACGAAGAACGGTGCTACGAACAGGTAGGGCGAGACCTTGGCGTCCAGGTTGGACAGCCGGTACCGCCGCGGAGGCCGCGGGCCAGCCTCCTGCGCTGGCCCGCGGTCCACCTTGGAGAGAGTGGCGGTCACTACTTGGCCGCCTTCTGAGCGCCTTCGACGGCGGCCTTCCAGGCCTCCTCGGCGTTCTTGCCCTGCTCGACCGACTGCAGCGCCGGGCTGAACACGGTCTCCTGGATCTGACCGTCGGCCGGGCCCTTGTACTGCGCGGCCTTGATCTTCTTGGCCTGGGTCGCGAACAGCGCGCCGGCCTTCACGTCACCGAAGTAGGCGTTGGTCTGCTCCAGCAGCTCCGGCGCGTCGAGCGCCTTGACCTGGCTGGGGAAGGTGCCCTTGGCCTTGAACGCCTTGATCTGCTGCTCCGGCGCGGTCAGCCACGCGGCGAGCTCGGCGGCCTTCTTGGCGTTCTTGCTCTGCTTCGGCACGGTCAGGTACGAACCGCCCCAGTTGCCGCCACCGTTCGGGAACGCGTCGGTGACCGCCCACTTGCCCTTGTTCTCCGGACCGGCCTGGGTCTCGACGACGCCGAGCATCCACGACGGGCAGGTCTTGGTGGCGAACTTGCCGAGCTTGAAGCCGGTGTTCCACTCGGGGCTGAACGCCCCGAGCCGCGCCGACTGCCCCTTCGCGACGGCAGCGGTCACCGTCGTCCAGTCCTTCTTGATGTCGGCGTTGGTGTCCACGACGAGCTTGTCGGACTTGTCGTAGTAGCCGGTCTCGAGCTGGTTGTGCATGGCGTTGTAGACCTGGGCCGCGCTGTCGAACCACGCGACGCCCGGGACCTTCGCGATGAAGGTGTCACCGGCGGCGAAGTAGCTGTCCCACGTGGCGAAGAGCGCCTTGACGCCCTCGGGGTCGGACGGCAGACCGGCCTGCTCGAACAGGTCCTTGCGGTAGCACATGGCCAGCGGACCGATGTCGGTCCCGTAGCCCATGAGCTTGCCGTCCTTGGTGGTGATCGCCTCGGTCTTCCACTTCAGCCAGCGGTCGTCCTCGATCTTCGGGCCGATCTCCTTGAGATCGTTGAACTGCCCGGCCTTCGACATGAACTGGCTCAGGTAGCCCTCTTCGACGCCCTCGATGTCCGCGAGGCCAGACCCGGCACCCAGCTTGGTGAACAGGTTCTGGTGGTGCGGCTGACCCTGACCGGTCTTGCGCTGCGTGATCTTGACGTCCGGGTGGGCTGCTTCGTACTCCTTGAACAGCTCCTCGTACCCGAACTCGTTGAACGTGGCGATCGTCAGCTCGGTCTTGCCGTCTGCGGACTGAGTGGCGCCGCCGGAACCGCAGGCGGTTGTGGCGGCGGCGGACACGGCGGCACAGATCAGCACGCTGACCCAACGGTGTCGCACGGGAGAACTCCTCTGGTCTCGGCGGGCGGATTCTGGGAGCGCTCCCAGGTGCCGAGGAGTGTCGTACTGGTGTCGAGAGTGTGTCAAGACACACTCCGGCCCGGATCAGGCAGTTCCGGCCCTGTGGAGGGGGATGACCTCGGGGTTCGGGGCGCAGGTCACAATCGGGAAAACTGGGAGCGTTCCCGGAAAGATGTCGTTTGGGTTAACGCTCCGTGCGGGTACAGGTACGGACCGCTTCAACCGGCCCGCGACCGGTTGGCCCAGCAGGGGTTGCGGCGGGTGGTGCAGGCGGCGTGGGCCGGGGTGGAACGGGGTCGCTCGAATGCGCGGCGTGCCGTCCGGTCCGCGAACGTCCGGTGCGCGCTCACGGCTCAGGCCGCGCCGCCGCTCGCGTCAGGCGCTCACGGCTCAGGCCGCGCCGCTGTTCGCGTCAGGCGCTCGCGCCGGCCGTGACTCCTCAGCCGCCCCTGCGGCCCGTCGGCCTACGCGCTCGCCCGCCGCACCAGCGACGTCGGCAGCAACAGCGACGGCGGCAACCCCGCCTCCCCGGCCAGCTCCCCGAGCAACCGCCACGTCAGCGTCCGTCCCAGCTGCTCCACGTCCTGCCGCACCGTCGTGAGCGGCGGGGTGGCCGTGGACGCCAGCAGCGAGTCGTCGAACCCCACCACGGCCACGTCCTGCGGCACCCGGCGGCCACGCGCGTGCAGCACCCGCAACGCGCCCACCGCGATGATGTCCGCCGCCACGAACACCGCGTCGAGGTCCGGTGCGCGGTCGAGCAGGTCGGCCATGGCGGTCGCGCCGCTCTCCGGCGTGAAGTCCGCCTCCGCCACCAGGTCCGCGGGCAGCCGCGCCTCGCCCAGGCCGCGGCGCCACCCGCTCAGGCGGTCCTGGCCGGCCGCCATGTCGCGGGGGCCGGTGACCGTCGCGATGCGGCCGCGCCCGAGCGACACCAGGTGGCGGGCGGCCTCCAGGCCGCCGGTGAAGTTGTCCGAGTCGACGAACGGGACGCCCGCCGAGCCGAGGGGGCGGCCACCGACGACCACGGGCAGGCCCAGCTCGTGCAGGCGGTGGGGGAGCGGGTCGTCGCCGTGCAGGCTCACCAGCAGCGCGCCGTCGACGTGGCCGCCCGCGAGGTAGGTGACGAGGTCGTCGTGGTCCTGCGGGCGGCTCAGCATCAGCAACAGCTGGACGTGGCGGCCGGCGAGCTCGGCGTGCACACCCCGCAGGACGCCCGCGAAGAACGGGTCGCCGAGCACGCGGCTGCCCTGTTCGGAGACGATCAGCGCGATGGCGTTGGCCCGGTTGCCCGCGAGGGTCCGCGCAGCCTGGTTCGGGCTGTAGCGCAGGCGGGTGATCGCGTCGTGCACGGCGTCGCGGGACTTCGCCGACACGTACGGCTCGTCGTTGATCACGCGGGAGACCGTCGACTTGGACACCCCTGCCAGTCGCGCGACCTCCTCGATGCGCGGGCCCGGTCGGCGCTGCCGGTCGATCTCCGTCATGCGCTCATCGTAGGAGTGGGCACGTGCCAGTTCGAAAACGGGCGAAACACCCGTGGGAGCGCGTCCCCGGCACGACGTTGTGCCGGGGACGCGGCGGGAGCCGGCCGGAGGCCGGGGTTGGGATCGGCGCGGAACGCCTGGGCGCGCAGAACGCCCCGCACCGAAGCTCGGTCAGGGTTCGGCACCCCACGACAGCGCGCCGCCCGAGTAGCCGGTGACCCGGTCGAAGTCCGACAGCGCGCTGCTGACCCGGTAGCTGTGGTCGTCGCTCTGGTCGAAACCGGACCAGTCGGACTTCGCCACCCGCACCTGGATCTCACCGGTGCCCGCACCGGCGGCGAGGCTCCCGGACGCGAACGACACCTCGACGTAGGCGTCCGCACCCGGCCGGGCCGTCGCCAGCTTCACCACGCGCAGCGTGACGTTGGCGCACCCGATCTGCGCCCAGTCGCACCACACCTGGTAGCCGGCCGCCGCCGAGTCGCCCGTGAACCAGTACCGCGCGGTCGTCGTGCCCAGGCCCACGGCGGTCGTGCCGCGGTTCGTCAGCTGCAGCGCGGCGGTGATCTGGTTGGAACGGGCGGCGCTCGAACCCTTGTGCTGCACGGTCAGCGTGCTGCGAACACCGGGCAACGTCCTGGTGCTCACCGGCGTGCTCGCCGCGGAGACGTTGCCCGCCGCGTCCCTGGCCCGCACCGCGAACGAGTACGCCGTGTCCGGCGTGAGGCCGGTGAGCAGCAGGCTCGTCGTGCTGCTCGACCCCACGACCGTGGTGCCGTCGAGCACCTCGTAGCCGGTGACGCCGACGTTGTCGGTCGAGGCGGTCCAGCCCAGCGTCACGCTGGAGCTGCCGGCACCGGACGCGGTCAGTCCACCCGGGACGGACGGCGCCTCGCTGTCCTCGACACCGCCGCCGCCGGGCTCCTGGCCCCACACGATCCGGCCGTCCTGGCGCAGCACGAGCCGGTCGGTCTGCGCGACCGTGTTGCCGCTGCCGAGGCCGACGTGGGACCAGTCGTTCGCCGGGTCCCACGTGCCGGCGCTGGTGATCCGGAACTGGACCTCCTTGCGG
Source organism: Lentzea sp. NPDC036955 (assembly GCF_055608005.1). NCBI lineage: Bacteria > Bacillati > Actinomycetota > Actinomycetes > Pseudonocardiales > Pseudonocardiaceae > Lentzea > Lentzea sp. NPDC036955. The sequence continues at coordinate 425,266 of NZ_JBVJRC010000006.1, forward strand.
AACGCGGACTGCCCGGCCGGTGCCACACCGGTGCACGCGATCTCCACGTAGTACACCGCGCCCCGGTACTGCGCGGGCGGGCTCGCGGCACCGCACTGGTTGTAGTTCGTGGTGACGCTGATCTGGCTCGGCGTCGTGGCGCCGTCGAGCGTGAAGTAGTAGCGCAGCGAGCCGTTGAACGTCCTGGCCGGCCACGCGGTCTTGTTCAGGATGAACGCCTTGACCTCGGTGAACTGGGTCGCGGCCTGGTTCACCGACGCCTGCACGGTCAGCTCGGGACCGTCGGGCGTCTCGGTCACCGGGAAGTTCGCCAGCGGGGTGCCGCCGTACTCCTGGTACAGCCGGGCCAGCGCCCCGGTGAAGCCCGCGTTGTAGTCGAGCGCGACCTCGTTCATCACGTAGTCGCTGCGGCTGTCGGTGTAGGCGTCGTTGTTCGTGCTGGGCCCGCCGACCAGCGCGCCGTAGAGCACGTGCCGGCTGACGGCCGGCTCCTGGATGGTGTCGGCCCACGACCCGTGCGCGGTGCGGTGGTGCGGGTTGCGCGGCGGATTGGTGCCGAAGCCGACGACGTAGCTCGCGTTGCGCGGGTTGTCGCCCAAGGCGTAGTTCACCTGCCGCACGCCGAAGTCGTGGTAGGTCTTGGCGCGCGTGCTGTCGCGAGTGGACAGCCAGTCCGAGTAGACCAGGGCGGCGAACGCCGTGTTGGCGGCGTAGCGCAGCGAACCCCAGCTGTCGAGCACCGCCTGGCCGCCGGGGGAGTAGCGCACTCGGTTGCCGTTGTAGCCGGTGGTCCAGAAGTCCAGCCACCGGTTGGCGTCGGTGACGTAGACCTGCTCGCCGGTCAGCTTCGCCATCAGCACGTACGCGCCGTAGGACTTGTCGTCCCACGCGATCGTCCACTTGTAGGAGCGCTCGGTGCTCTGCTGCTCCGTGCTGAGCTTCAGGTACTCGGTCTTCGCCTTGGCCAGGTAGCTCGCGTCACCGGTCGCGCGGTGCAGCCAGATCGCACCCCACACCAGCTCGTCCTGGTAGCCGCTCCACGAGTTGTAGAAGCTCGCCGCGTCCGTGATGCAGGAGCTGTACTTGCCGCGGTAGGTGTCGGCGAACGAGTACAGCTGCTTGGCGTGCGTCAGCAGGGTCGCCGCGTAGGCCGGGTCGGTGTCCTTGAAGACCATCGACGCCGACGCCGTGGCCGCCGCGTACTCGCCGGCCAGGTCGGAGCCGGGGCAGGAGGCGTCGACCTTGTAGGAGGGCCGTGCCATCGTCATGACCTCGGCCGAGCCCCACCACGCGTGGTCGGGGTTGCCCGCGCCGACCTGGCCGTAGACGACGTTGGGCGACGGGTGCGCCTTGATGATCCAGTCGGTGCCCCAGCGGAGGTTCGACATCAGGTGCTGCAGCTGGCCGGAGCTCGCGTAGGCGGCGCGGTTCTCCACGGCGCCCCAGGCGAGCATCGACATGCTGAACGCGAACGGCAGCCCGAACTTCACGTGGTCGCCCGCGTCGTAGAAGCCACCGGACAGGTCGAGGCCCACGTCGGAGCCGTCGCGCAGCGCCGAGTCCGCGCGCCAGCTCACCCGGTTGTCCTGCGGCAGCTTGCCCGACCGCTGGGCGTCGTAGAACCAGACCGACTTCTGCAGCGCCTCGGCGTAGTTGAACGCGGGGGCGGCCGTCGCGCCCGGCACCAGCGGACCGGTCAGCGCCACGAGCAGGGCGACGAGCGCGGCTGTCGCAGCTCTCGACATGCGACCGTGCATGTGAGCCTCCGTTGGCAGGGGGAGAGATTCTGGGAGCGCTCCCAGGTCCGGGACTGTAACGGTCACGAAACCGCTCCGACAGACTTCCGGTGCTGATTTCTTCACACATTCGGCCGTTTGCCGCAACTTTCGCTTAACGCCCGCGTGCTCATTTCGATCATGATTGCCGAGGCTGTCCCTGAAATGGCTCAGTGGCAACGAAAACCGGCGACCAAGCGTGACCGGAGCTCGTCGCCGCAGCTCTGCCGCTGCTCGCATCGCGTGAACGAACGGCATTTCGCCGATCACGCGAAGTGCAATGTGAGGTTCGCTTTCGTATCGACCACAGTTCGACAGGTCTTCCCGACCGGCGGTTGGCGTGGTTACAGTCCGGCCACCGACTGGGAGCGCTCCCAGTCCATGATCCAGGGGTCGAACAGGGCGCGGATCGCCACGGTGCGGCGTCGTGGCGGGCTGCGACGGCCCCTTTCGAGCACTCCCTCCGAGCGTGCGGTTCGGAGGGGGTGCTCCTGGACCGCGCCGCCGAGCCCGGGAGGTGTGCCATGAGCGGATTCCGCGATCGGCTGCAGGCGATCCGCCGTGGAGGTGCGGCGCTGGCGGCGGCACTCGTGGCGGTGGCCGGCACGGCGGGGCTGGCGGCGGTCACCCCCGCGGCGGCGGCACCCGGCTGCGAGGTCGACTACACCGTCCCCAGCCAGTGGTCCGGCGGCTTCACCGCGAACGTGGCGATCACGAACGTCGGCGACCGGGTCGACGGCTGGCGGCTGACCTGGACGTGGCCGTCCGGGCAGCAGGTGCGCCAGGCCTGGAACGCGACCGTCACCTCGACGGGCAGCCAGGTCACGGCCGTGAACGCGGGCTACAACGCGGTGATCGAGCCGAACGCCAAGGTGTCCTTCGGGTTCAACGCCAGCTCGTCCGGGGCGAACACCCCGCCCGCGTCGTTCGCGCTCAACGGCGTCACCTGCACCGGTGCCCCCGTCACCACGACGACCACGACCACGACGACGACCACCGGGAACCCCGTGCCCGGCGACGCGATGGCCCAGGTGGCCGCGATGCAGCCGGGCTGGAACCTCGGCAACACGCTCGACTCGACCGGCGCCGACGAGACGTCGTGGGGCAACCCGCGGGTCACGGAGGCGTTGCTGGACAACGTGAAGGCGCAGGGCTTCAAGAGCATCCGCATCCCGGTGACGTGGGGCCAGCACCTGGGCGCCGCGCCGGGGTACACCATCGAGGCCGCGTACCTGGCCCGCGTCAAGGAGGTCGTCGGCTGGGCGCTGGCCGACGGCTTCCACGTGCTGATCAACATCCACCACGACTCGTGGCAGTGGATCAACACCATGCCCGCGGACCGCACCGGGGTGCTGGCGAAGTACAACGCGATCTGGACGCAGCTCGCGACCGCGTTCAGGGACTCCCCGGCGCGGCTGGTGTTCGAGAGCGTGAACGAGCCGCAGTTCACCGGCAGCTCCGGTGACGCGCAGAACGCCCAGCTGCTGCACGAGCTGAACGCCTCGTTCCGCGACATCGTCCGGCGCTCCGGCGGCGGCAACACCGCCCGCCTGCTCGTCCTGCCCACCCTGCACACCTCGTCCGAGCAGGCCCGGCTCGACGAGCTGACCGCGTCGCTGACGACCTTCAACGACCCCAACATCGCCGCGACCGTGCACTACTACGGCTACTGGCCGTTCAGCGTGAACGTCGCCGGCGGCACGCACTTCGACGCCACCGCCCAGAAAGACCTGACGGACTCGTTCGACCGCGTCCACAGCACGTTCATCGCACGCGGCATCCCGGTGATCCTCGGCGAGTACGGCCTGCTCGGCTTCGACCGCCACATCGGCACGATCGAACAGGGCGAGAAGCTCAAGTTCTTCGAGTACTTCGGCCACTACGCCCGTGCCAAGAAGATCACCACCATGCTCTGGGACAACGGCCAGCACCTCGGCCGCACGTCGTTCCAGTGGAGCGACCCCGAGCTGGTCGCGCAGATCAAGTCGAGCTGGACCACGCGGTCCGGCACGGCGTCGACGGACCAGGTGTTCAGCGCGAAGTCGAGTGCGATCAGCGCCAAGACGATCACGCTGAACCTCAACGGGACCACGTTCAGCGGCCTGCGCCAGGGCACCACCGAGCTGGTGCGCGGCACCGACTACACCGTCTCCGGCGACCAGCTCACCCTGACCGCGTCCGCGCTGACCCGGCTGAGCGGCTCCCGCGCCTACGGCACCAACGCGACGATCACCGCGCACTTCTCCCAGGGCGTGCCGTGGCGGATCAACCTGGTCACCTACGACCCGCCGGTGCTGCGGAACGCGACCGGCACGACCGCCGCGTTCGCCGTCCCGACCGCGTTCCGCGGCGACCTGCTCGCCACCATGGAGGCCAAGTACGACGACGGCTCGAACGCGGGCCCGCACAACTGGACCTCCTTCAAGGAGTTCGACCGGACGTTCGCGCCGGACTACACCGCGGGCACCACCACGTTCACGCCCGAGTTCTTCGCCGAGGTCACCGACAACCGCCGCGTCACGCTGACGTTCCACTACTGGAGCGGCGCGAAGGTGACCTACTACGTGACGAAGTCCGGCAGCGCGGTCATCGGCACTGCCGCGTGACCCCGGCCGCCCGGGCCGCGCGACGCGACAACGCGGCGAACGCGTCGCGCAGCTCGGGCGGGCCGACCACCTCGACCTCGATGTCGAACCGCAGCAGCCGCGCGGCGAGGGCGGCCCACGACCAGGACCCGGTGACCAGCCGGGTCCGCCCGTCGCCGAGCTCCTCCGCGGTGTCGTCCCCGGCGAACGGCGCGACCTCGGCGACCGGCAGGTCCAGCACGACCTCGCCGCGACACGGCCAGGCGGGCGCGTCCGACCCCTTGAACCGCGCAGACAGGAACGCGCCGACGTCACCGCCGGGCACCTCCCGCGGTGTGAACCGCGGCCCGTTCGGCACCCGCAGCACCATCCGGTCGGCCCGGTAGGTCCGCCAGTCCTCCCGCTCCGCGCTCCACCCGACGACGTACCACCGCCCCGCCCGGCTCACCAGGTGGTGCGGCTGCACCCGCCGCGGCGGCCCGCCGGCGTCCGGACGGCCCGGTGCGCGGTAGTCGAACCGCAGCTCCTCCCGCGCCCTGATCGCACTGCTCACGGCGAGCAGCACCCCGGTGTCCACCTGCGGTCCGGCTCCGGCCGTCCCGACCTCCAGCACGTCGACCCGCCGCCGCAACCGGGACGGCAGCACCTGCCGCACCGTGACCAGCGCCCGTGCCGCGGCCTCCTCGATGCCCGCACCCGTCCCGACCGCGATCCGCAGCGCCACGGCCAGCGCGACCGCCTGCTCCTCGTCGAACAGCAACGGCGGCACCTCGCTGCCCGCCTCCAGCCGGTACCCGCCGTCGGGTCCCTTGACCGCGTGCACGAGGTACCCCAGCTCCCTCAACCGGTCGACGTCACGCCGCACGGTCCGTTCGCTGACGCCCAACCGGCCGGCGAGCAACCCGCCCGGCCAGTCGCGGCGGACCTGCAGCAGCGACAGCAACGACAGCAGGCGCGCGGACGTCGTCGTCGAGGGGGAAGTCGGCATGAATCCACTCTCGCACAAGTAGCGGACGTTCCCTGTCCGCTACTACCGGCATTGTCGTCCTCAACGCCGGAGACCTCCGGCACGGAACCACTCGCACAGGGGACGTCGATGTCGCTCAACGCAGTCACCCACCTGAACTTCCGCGGCCAGGCGCGGGAGGCCCTGGAGTTCTACGCCTCCGTGTTCGGCGGCAAGGCCACCATCGCCACCTACGGCGACTTCGGCATGCCCGCCGACCTGCCCGGCGCGGACAGGGTGGTGTTCGGCCAGGTGGTCGCGGACAACGGCTTCCGCGTCATGGCCTACGACGTGCCCGGTGCGGACGAGCCGGTGTCCGGCGCGGGCACGACCCGCCGTGAGAACGGCACCACGATCACCACCGAGCCGTTCTTCCTGTCGGTGCGCGGCGAGACCGTCGAGGAGGTTCGCGGCCACTGGGACGCGCTGGCCGACGGCGCCACCGTGGTGGAGGAGTTCGGGCCCGCGCAGTGGGCGCCGGCGTTCGGGATGCTGACCGACCGGTTCGGCGTCACCTGGATCGTGGACGTCGCAGCCACCTACTGACCGCCCCGCATCTGCAAGTACCACCAACCCATGATCAAACCGCCGCTGACCACACCCAACCTGTTCGCCGTCCGTCGAACCACGTGTGCGGGACGGCGAGTTGGTGGTGGAAAAGTGCTTGTTGACGTTGAGTTGGTGGTACTTGCAGACGCCGGTGAGCGGTCTCCGGCGAGAACCGTGCGGCTAGGCGCGGGGGACGGGGTCACTTCTCCTCGGACTGCTCCTTGCCGCTGCCGCGCAGCGAACCGGGGTGCGCCTTGACCGACGGGTCGTTGCGCGTCTTGACCAGGCTGGCCACGGTGACGACCACCAGGATCGAGATGATCACGCCCAGGCTGAGCGGAGTGGGCACCTCGGGCACGCGCGGGTCGATGTCGACGTGCGCCCAGTGCAGGATCAGCTTCACGCCGATGAACGCGAGGATGATCGCGAGACCGGCCGACAGGTACACCAAGCGGTCGAGCAGGCCCTTGACGAGGAAGAACAACGCGCGCAGGCCGAGCAGTGCGAACGCGTTGGCGGTGAAGACGATGTAGGGCTCCTCGGTCACGCCGAACACCGCGGGGATCGAGTCGAGCGCGAACAGCAGGTCCACGCCACCGATCGCGACCAGCACGACGAACAGGGGAGTGGCCATCCTGCGGCCGTCGACGCGGGTGAAGATCTTGCCGCCCACGTAGTCGTCGGTGACCGGCAGCAGCTTGCGGGCCGTGGTGACGACGACGTTGTTCTCGACGTCGGGGTCCTCGTTGCGGTGCCGGAACAGCTGGATCGCCGTGTAGATCAACAACAGGCCGAACAGCAGGAACATGAACGAGAACAGCGAGAGCAGCGTGGCGCCGACCGCGATGAAGATGCCGCGCATGATCAACGCCAGCACGATGCCGAACGTCAGCACCTTGTGCTGGTGCTCCTCGGGCACCAGGAACGTGGTCATGATGATCACGAACACGAAGAGGTTGTCGACCGACAGGCTCTTCTCGACGATGTAGCCGGCGAAGTACTCCGTGCCGGGGCCACCGCCGTGCGTGAGCATGAACCAGACGCCGAAGCCGACCGCGACCAGGATGTAGAACACCGACCACAGGCTGGCCTCGCGGAACCCGACCTTGTGCGGGCGGGCGGCGGCGAGCACGAGGTCGACCGCCAGCAGGACGACGATCACCCCGATCGTGACCGCCCACGTCAGTCCGCTGATCTCAAGCACAGGTGCCCTCTCCTCTGGTGGTCGATTTGTCTGAATTGGACGTTACCGGATCGTGCGTATCCTCGGCTGGTGGACTTGGTGAACGTGCTCACGAACAGGGTCGTCGTGCTCGACGGCGGGCTGTCGACCGCGCTGGAGCAGGCCGGTCACGACCTGTCCGACGAGCTCTGGACGGCCCGTCTGCTGCTCTCCGACCCCGACGCGGTCAGGGCGGCGCACGCCGGCTACCTCCGCGCGGGCGCGGACGTCGTGATCACCTCCAGCTACCAGGCCTCGTTCGAGGGGTTCGCCCGCCGCAGTCTGACCGATGAGCAGACCGTCGGCTTGATGAAGGCCAGCGTGTCGATCGCCCGATCCGCCGCGTCCGAAGTGGACGGCCCCCGCTGGGTCGCCGCGTCGGTGGGCCCGTACGGCGCGGTGCTGGCCGACGGCTCGGAGTACCGCGGCCGCTACGGCAGGACCACCGACGAGCTGGAACGGTTCCACCGCCGCCGCATCGAGGTGCTCGCCGACGCCGGACCCGACCTGCTCGCGGTCGAGACGATCCCGGACGCGCAGGAGGCGGAGGCGGTCCTGCGGGTGGTCGCGGGCAGCGGCGTGCCGGCGTGGCTGTCCTACAGCGTGCGCGACGGGAAGACGTGCGCGGGCCAGTCGCTGGAGGAAGCGTTCGGCCTGGTCAAGGGCATCGACGAGGTCGTGGCCGTGGGCCTCAACTGCTCAGCGCCCGAGGAGGTCGCCGGAGCCGTCGCCACCGCCCGCGCGGTGACCGGGCTGCCGGTCGTGGTCTACCCGAACACCGGCGAGCAGTGGAACTCCGCCGCACGCGCGTGGTCCGGCGGCGTGGAGTCGTTCGCGGTGACGGAGTGGGCCGAACGGGGCGCACGCCTCATCGGCGGCTGCTGCCGCGTCGGCCCGGCGGGCATCGCCGAGATCGCCCGCGCTCTCCGCTGAAACCGCATCAACGGGCATGGGCGGTCGTGTAGGGAAAATGTAGACCTGCTCGGAAAGCTGATGAGCGTTGTGCGAGCAAATCAGTGAAGTGACCTTCGGTATCTGGTTGCGGGAAACGGAATGGCAATGCGTTCTCCTGTTGTCTCATTCTGTTGCCCGCGGTGACACGAACACCAGAGATGGGATGGTTCAGCCGTCATGCAGAAGGACCAACGAAAAGGCCTGCTCCGCAGGACGTGGCGCATCACGGGCGGGACCGCGAAATCTTCGCCGCGGTTCGTCCAGCGGGTTTTCTCCCTCCTCGTGATCGCGCTGCTGGCCGCCGCGACCCCCGCCGCGGTCCCCGCCGCCGCGGCCGGTGAGCTTCCCGGTGGGCGGGCCAACTTCGTGGTGTCAACCGGAAGCCTCACCACCGGCTCGACCGCCAACTGGTTCCGGCTGGGCACCTACGCGTTCGACGCGGCCACCGGGAAGGTGTCAGCGAGCATGTACGTGTGGGAGCAGACGAAGCCCACTCAGCGGACCGGTATCGGGGTCACACCGGACTCGTCGTGCTCGTCCACCGATCCGAAGGCGACCGACAAGGTCCGCCCGTGCGAGATCATGACGGCGGGTGGGTTCACCGGCGCTCCTGACGACGTCCGGCAGGGCACCTACGTGCTGGGCACCCAAGATGGCAAGCAGACCGTCACGATCACCTGGTCGCCGACCTGGACGGACAAGTGGTCAGTGGACACCCAGCAGGCGCTGGCGCGGTTGAACTTCGTGAGTTCCACGCGGGTCAACAGCGGTTATGGCTACGGCAGCAACGCGGCGCTGACCGACCGTCGTGCGATGTCGAGCGTGCAATCGCACCAGGGTGGTCTCCGTTATGTCGGAAAGGGCTGGACGGCTGGTACGGCGAGCGATGTGACCAGTTCGTTCGCGGTCGGCTCCTTCACCGCCTGCACGACGGTGACCTGGTGCCTGACCTATTTCCAGCCTTCGTCGACGAAGGTGTGCCAGGCGGCCGGTGGCTGCCCGCATTACGGCGGCGGCACCCCGGCGAACGTCAGCTCCCTGCAGTACTACCTCGGCCGGGTGAACTCAGGCGACCGCCGCGACGCGCTGTGGCACTGGTGCACTTGCCTGGCGATGGAACGCGACGAGCCGTGCTACACCGGTAATTCGCACGTGAAGCCGTTGTTGCAGATCCTCGACGACAGCGGCACGTTCCGCGGCTGGGTGGGCGTCGAGGGCTCCTTCTCGACCAACGGCGTGCGCAACAGCGACATGCTCGCCGTCTTCGTCCAAGCCGACTGGGTCGCTTGACCGGTGCCCGGGGGTCTCGGACGAGTGCCCCGGCCGCAGCGGCCGGGGCACTCGGTCATCCGTTCGTCACGGGCAGTTCGTGCTGCGCGCGAGGTCGCGCGTGCCCCAGTAGGTCGGGTTGCCGTCCCGGAACGTCACCCGCTGCACGGAGCCGTTGAGCTTCTGCTCGTAGTGCAGGTGCGGGCCGGTGGAACCACCGGTGTTGCCGACCCGGCCGATCATCGTCTTCTCGGACACCGACTGGCCGACGGACACGTCCTGCGAGCTGAGGTGCGCGTACAGGGTCTGCCAGCCGCCCGCGTGGTCGATCACGATGTAGCGCCCGTAGGAGGTGCTGCCCAGGTTCGCGACCTTCGACACCGTGCCCGGCGCGGACGAGTAGACCTTGTAGCCGTTGTCCTCGGGGTAGTGGTTGAAGTCGACGGCGTTGGCCGGGCTGTGGCCGGAGCGGGTGCTCGCCGCCCAGGTCTCCCCGCAGGGGAACGGCAGCCAGAAGCGGCCGGTCGTGCCGGGGTTGAACTGGTGCGAGGCGTTGTTGTTCTTCAGCGTCGAGTTCAGGTTGGTCTTCGCGCCGGACGCGAAGTCCTGGGTGGCGCCGGCGTAGCCGGAGTTGAAGTACACCCGGACCGTGCCGCCGGTGCGGTTCCACACCGACGCGGCGTTGTTCTTGACGCACAGCCCCTGCCCGGCGCCCGCGCTCTTGAAGTCGTAGCAGGAGGGCTGGGTGGAGCCGTAGTCGGAGATCGACCCCGCGAAGTCGGAGACCGAGCCCGCGTGGTCGCTGTTGTAGAAGTAGCAGAACTCGCCGCTGTCGCAGACGCCGTCCCTGGCCGCCGCGGCCGCCGGGGTCACCGTCAACGCGGTGAGGCTCGCGGCGGCGAGCACCGCGGCAGCCGCGGCGAGGGCCATTCGTGTCCATGTCCGTGGTCTGGGCATGTGCTTCCTCACTGGTGCGGGGATTCTCGAGCGGTCAGGCGGCGCGGAGGTACTGCTCCCACGTCACCTTCGTCACCTGGGGCCCGTCGTCCTGGCCGTTGCCGGCCAGCCCGTCGCGCCCGAGGTAGTACTGGCCGACCTGTTTCTGCGCGGGTGTCGACAGGTCGGTGTCGTTCACCGCGATGCCGTGGACGTGCAGCGGCCAGTTGCCCTGGCTCGGTCGCCGCAGCCACGCCGCGAACCCCACCCGCCGCAACGCCGTCACGAGCGCGGTGCGCTGCGCCGAGGTCAACGCCTCGGCGTCCAGGTCGACGGCGCCACCTCCGTCGTGCGTGCCGGCGGAGGTGGGGTCCTCGCCGGGGGAGTAGGAGCCCTGTTCCACGACGAGCGGAACTCCGCAGAGCCGCTGCGCCTCCCGCAGCATCGCGACCGTGCGCGCGTTGAACGGGAAGCCCTGGAACGTGGTGCGCGCGCCCGGCGTGAGGGTGCGGGTGAGGGTGAACCGCCCGTTGGCGAGCGCGGTGAGCGATGCCCGGCCGGGAAACCCGTTGGCGGCGGCGCCCGCGTACCCGAGCGACTCCTGCCACCGCCCGTAGGCGGTGCGGGTGACCGTGCCGAAGTGCCCGTCGACGTACTGCGCGGCGAGCAGCCCCTCGGCGACGAGCGCCTGCTCGACGAGCCGCACGCTCGCCCCGGCACCCGGCGTGAGCCCGGTGTCGGGCTTGACGGGGTCGCACTGCGCGGCCAGGACCACGAGCTCCATGTCCGCGGTTCCCGCGGCGGCCGCCACCCCGGGGACCAGCACACCCCCTGCGGCGATCCCGCCCAGAACGGCCAGGAACCCACGACGTCCAAGACGATCCGACATGCCGGACATCCTCGGCCAGGCACATATAAAACCGATATATTTTCGACCGGCCCCCGGTTCGATCAAGCCGTTCACCTGGAACGATGCCGGTCGCGCGGGGTTGGCAGACCGCTCGTGCGGGGACCGGGGACGTCTGCGGACTTGTGCACGGCGAACCGACAGCGGCCGCCGGATCGGTGGTGCCAGACCCCGCCCTCACCGGAGCCTTCCGGCCAGATGAACATCCGGCCGCCGAGCCCGGGCAGGGTGCGGTCGGCAAGGCTACCGGCGTGGGTCACTCCCGAAGTCGGTCACGGGGTGTGCGAACCGGGGGCACCCACGCCGTCTGCGACCCGTTCACCTGGGCGGCAGTGCCTCGTCCACCGTGGTCACGGTGCCGGTTCGGGCGATCAGTCGCAGCGCCGCCTCGTGCAGGTCGGAGGTGGCGGAGGCGGTGGCGTCCGCCAGCACCTGCACGGCGTAGTCGCGGTCGTGGGCATCTCGTGCTGTGGCCAGCACGACCAGATCGGTGGAGACGCCGGTGAGCAGCAACGTGTTCACGCCTCGCGTGCGCAGCACCAGGTCCAGCTCCGTGCCGAAGAAAGGGCTGATGCGCCTTTTGACGACCACGGCGTCGCCTTCGGCGGGTTTCACGGCGTCGTGCACTTCGGTCGCCCAGGTACCGATGACCAGCTTTCCCGCGTCCTTCGCTTCGGCGAAGACCGGGGAGTTCGACGGCCATTCCGAGAAGTCGGGGGAGAATCCCACCACCACGTAGATGACCGGGATGTTCTCCGCTCGTGCGCGGGCTATCGCGGTGGCGGCCCGTTCGAGCACGCCCCGGCTGGCGACCTGCTGCTCGTAGCCGTGGGAGGCGTACTGGCCGTCGGGGTGCACGATGTCGTTCAGCAGATCGAGCACGAGAAGTGCCGGTGAACTGGTCATGCCGCCCAACCTATTCGCGTGCCGGACACCGGCGGGAAATCTGTCGGCGCATCTTGCATGAGCGAACCAGATGGCTGCATGAACGAGTTCTTCTTCCCGGTGCCCGCCTGCCGGTCATAGCTTTCTCGGCGGTTGCAGGACTCGGGGAAGGTGTGTCCATGGAGGCGTTCGGACCGCTTCGGATCGCCGTGGTCGGCAGCGGGCCCCGCGGGCTCGCGGTGCTGGAACGGCTCGTCGCCAGGATGAACGAGCAGGCGCCGGCGGTGCCGGTCACGGTGTACCTGGTGGACGCGGTCGAGGTCGGCTGCGGCCGCATCTGGCAGTCGGGACAGCCCGAGTGGTTCCTCATGAACACCCCCTGCGGTGAGGTGACCATGTTCTCCGGGCCTCCGGACGAGGGGCGTGCGCGGCCGGGTGCGGGGCCGTCGCTCGCCGAGTGGTGGAGTGCGCATGCCCCGGGGTTCGAGGGACGTACGGGCTATGCGCCGAGGGCCTTGCACGGCAAGTACATGCGGTGGGTCACGGACGTGATCGAGGCTTCGCTGCCGCCCACGGTGCGCTTGCACCGGGTGACGGCGGCGGTCGAGGACCTGGAGCCCACGTCGCTCGGGTACCGCCTCGACCTGTCCACCGGCGATCACCTGCTGGTCGACAAGGTCGTGCTGACGACCGGGCACCCGAGGCTCCACCAGGTGGGGATGTTCCGCGAGTTCGAGGAGTTCGCCGCCACACGACCGGACCTGCGCTACTTCGCCGCCGACTCCGCGGTCACGATGCCGCTCGACACCATCCCCGACGGCTCCGCGGTGGGGCTGCTCGGGCTCGGGCTCACCTTCTACGACCTCATGCTCGCCCTGACGGTCGGCAGGGGTGGGCGGTTCGTCGAGGAAGGCGACGGTCTGCGGTACCTGGCCAGCGGCCGGGAACCGCTGCTGGCCGGCGGTTCGCGCAGCGGGATCGCCCTGTCCGCGCGCGGCATCAACCAGAAGCCCGCGACGCTCAAGTTCCGGCCGACGCTCTTCACCACCGAGAACGTCTGTCGCGGCCGGGTGTTCGGCGAGATCGACTTCGGTGCGCACGTGCTGCCGTGGATCCTCGGCGAGATCGAGTACGTCTACTACCTGACCGAGGTGCGCGAAACCCTCGGAGCCGAGGCGGCCGCGGAGTTCACGGCGGCCGTCGTGGCGGCGACCGGCGCGCGACCGCCGGACATCAGGCCGATCGCCCTCGCTCAGGGTCTCGGGCACCTGACGCCGTTCGACTTCGAGGGCCTGGCCCGTCCGTTCGCGGGCCGGACCTTCGCGTCGCGGGCCGAGTTCGAACGTGCGCTGGACGACCACGTCCGCGCCGACATCGAGCACGCCGTGCGCGGCAACTACGCCTCGCCGCTGAAGGCCGCGCTGGACGTGCTGCGCGACACGCGCTGGGTGGTGCGCGAGATCACTGACTTCGGCGGGCTCACGCCGGACACGCACCGCGACTTCCTCACCTGGTTCTCGCCGCGCAGCTCGCTGCTGGCGGCCGGCCCGCCGCTGGTGCGGATCAGGCAGGCGGAAGCGCTGCGCAAGGCCGGAATCCTGAGGTTGGTCGGGCCCGACGCGGAGTTCTCGGTGGACCGCGGGCGGAACGCGTTCGTGCTGTCCTCGCCCGCCGTCGCCGGATCGAGGGTCGAGGTGCGGACGCTGATCGACGCCCGCATCGCCAATCCCAACGTGTACCTGGACAGCTCGCCGCTGACGCGGGCACTCGTGCGCCGCGGAATCTGGAACGGCTTCACCAACGGCAAGGGCGACAACGCGTTCCACACCGGTGGCGTCGCGGTCACGCGCAGCCCGTTCCACCCGCTGGACCGCCACGGCAGGCCCGACACCGATCTCTACGTGCTGGGCGTGCCGGCCGAGCACACCCGCTGGTTCACGTTCGTCGGCAGCGGCAGGCCCGGACCGTGGAACGAGTTCACCAGGGACGCGGACGCGATCGCCCGGCACGCGCTGACCGCCGTCCACGCCATGACATCACCGGTTCCGGCCGGCTGACGAGGAGGAACACCATGACCGACACCCAGCTCCGATCGGTCCGCGTCCTGCGGGACGTCCTGTCCGCCGGTCTCGACGCCGTGCAGTGGACCCGCTGGGAACAACCAGGTCGCGCCGGGGTGGAGATCCACCCGCTGTTCACCACCGGCGATCCCCAGAACGCCACGGCCTTTCTCACGAGGATGGAGCCGGGCGCTCACGGGGACCTGCACGAACACCTCGGCTACGAGCTGATGTTCGTGCTGCAGGGCGAACTCGTCAACGACAACGGCGACCGCTACGGAGTCGGTGACCTGATCGTCGAGGAGCCCGGCAGCGTGCACCAGGTGACCAGCGTCGCCGGCTGCACGGTGCTCGGGGTGCGCACCGCTGCAACCCGGCCGCTGGGCTGACCGGACGCGTGAACCGGTCGGTGCGGACCGGTTCACGCGCTCAGCGGCTCGTCCACGGCTCGCCGGGCGAGCTCGCGGACGAGCCGCACGAACGCCGAGACCGCCGGAGTGCTCCTCGCGGTCTCCCGGACGCCGAGCGCGACCGTCCTCGTCAGCGCCGGCGTCAGCGGGACGACCGCCACCCCGGACATCCCGCCGGGCAGCAACGACATCGGCAGCACCGTCGGTCCGACGCCGGCGGAGACCATGGCGAGCAGTGCGTGCAGGTCGCGGATGCGGTACGCCACAGCGGGTTCTGCGCCCTCCGCCAGCAGGACCGCTCGCAGCAGGGGTTCCACCCCGCCGACCGGTAGCACCAGGGGCTCGCCCGCCAGCTGGCCGGCCCGCACCGCGGTCTGCCCGCAGAGGCGGTGCCCCGCGGGCAGCACCGCGCACAGCTCGTCCCGCCACAACGGGGTCGTGACCAGGTCCGGTTTCGGCAACGTCACCACGCCGACGTCCACGGCACCGGACCGCAACCACGCCGCGATCTGCTGGTCGGTGCCCTCGCGCAGCACGATCTCCCCTGAGGGGAACCGGGTGCGGAACTCCTCCAGGAGCACGGGCAGCAGTCTGCCGGCGAAGGTCTGGCTGGTGGCGAACCGCACGGTCCCGCGCAGTCCCGTGACGACCGCCGAGGCGGTCAGCCGGATCTGTTCGGCGTGCGTCACGATGGCCCTGGCGTGGACGACCACGTCGCGTCCGGCATCGGTCAGCCGCACGCCCGCGCGACCGCGCAGCACCAGCTCGCACCGGAGGTCCGACTCCAGTCCCGCGATCGCGTGGCTGACGGCGGACTGCGAGACGCCCAACGCCTTGGCGGCCTTGGTGAAGCTGCCTTCGTCGGCGACCGCGACGAAGGCAGCGCACTGGGTGAACCTCACCGCGTGCCCCCGGTGACGGGCAGCGTGGGGCGGCGGTTCGCTTCGTAGGTCTCGATGTCGCCGGCGTGCGTCAGCGTGGCGCCGATCAAGTCGGTGCCGGTGAGCAGCCGCTCCCTGGCACGCGCGTCGACGCTGAACGACTCGGCCAGCGGTCCGCACCGCACCTCGAGCCGTTCCAGGTCGACGGTGACGGGCACCGCGGGATCGGTTTCCACGGCCTGCCACAGCCGCTCGACCACCGCGGCCGGCAGCACGACCGGGAGCAGGCCGTTGAGCAGCGCGTTGCCGCGGAAGATGTCACCGAACCGCGGGGCGATCACCGCACGGAAGCCGTAGTCGAGCAACGCCCACACGGCGTACTCACGTGACGATCCCGTGCCGAAGTCGTTGCCCGCGACCAGGATCGTCGATCCCCGGTGGACGGGCCGGTTGAGCACGAACCCGGGATCCTCCCGCCAGTCGGCGAACAACGAGTCGGCGTGACCGGTGCGCTCGGAGAGCGTGAGGAAGCGGACGGGGATGATCTGGTCGGTGTCCACGTCGCTGCGCCGCAACGGAACCGCGGTTCCGGTGTGGACGGTGAACTGCTGCACGGGTGCGCTCCTGGAGGCGTGGGAAGGCGGTCAGAGGTCGGCGGGGGCGGTGATCCGGCCGCGCACGGCCGTGGCGGCGGCAACGGGCGGCGACACGATGTGAGTGCGCGACCCCTTGCCCTGCCTGCCCTCGTAGTTGCGGTTGTTGGTGGACGCCGCCCGCTGACCCGGTCGCAGGCGGTCCTCGTTCAGCGCCGCGCACATCGAACACCCTGCTGCCGCACGGAAGTCCGCGCCGGCCGCGGCGAACACCTCGTCCAGCCCCTCCTCGCAGGCCTGGCGGCGGACCGCGGCCGAGCCGGGCACGATGATCATCTCCACGGAGTCGGCGACGCGCCGTCCCCGCAGCACCTCCGCGGCCGCGCGCAGGTCCTCGATCCGGCTGTTCGTGCACGAGCCGATGAACACCGCGTCCACCGCCACGTCCCGCAACGCCGTGCCCGGCTTGAGATCCATGTACTCCAGCGCCCGCTCGGCCGCTGCCTGCTCCTGCGCGCCGGCGAACTCGTGCGGATGCGGCACGTGCGCGTCGATCGGCACGCTCTGGCCGGGGTTCGTGCCCCAGGAGACGTGCGGGCGCAGCGAGCTCGCGTCCAGCACGACCTCCTTGTCGAACACCGCGTCGGCGTCGGTGCACAGCGTGCGCCAGTGGGCGACCTCGGCGTCGAAGTCGGCCGGCATGCCGGGACGGAGCCGCAGGTAGTCGAACGTCGTCTGGTCCGGCGCGACCATTCCGGCGCGCGCACCGGCCTCCACCGCCATGTTGCACAACGTCATCCGTCCCTCCATCGACAGCGCCCGCACGGCCTCGCCGCGGAACTCCACGAGGTGGCCCTGTGCCCCGGCCGTGCCGATCCTGGCGATCAGCGCGAGCACCAGGTCCTTCGCCGTGCACCCGAAGGGCAGCTGTCCGGTGATGGTGACGGCCATGTCCCGAGGCCGTGACATCGGCAGCGTCTGCGTGGCCAGCACGTGTTCCACCTGGCTCGTCCCGATGCCGAACGCCAGCGCGCCGAACGCGCCCTGCGTGGTGGTGTGCGAGTCGCAGCACACGATCGTCATGCCCGGCCGGGAGAGTCCCAGCTCCGGCCCGATCACGTGCACGATGCCCTGCTGTTCGCTTCCCAGGCGGTGCAACGGGATCCCGAACTCGGCGCAGTTGGCCCGCATGAGTTCGGCCTGCCTGCGCGCGGCGGGGTCGAGAATTCCGCGCGTCAGGGACGTCGTCGGCGTGTTGTGGTCCTCCGTGCCCACGGTCAGGTCGGGGCGGCGCACCGTGCGGCCCGCAGCCCTCAGCCCGTCGAACGCCTGCGGTGTGTTCACCTCGTGCAGCAGGTGGAGGTCGATGTAGAGCAGGTCCTCGCCCGACGAGTCACTGCGCACCACGTGTCCGGCCCAG
The DNA here is from genome assembly GCF_055608005.1 of Lentzea sp. NPDC036955. Lineage (NCBI taxonomy): Bacteria > Bacillati > Actinomycetota > Actinomycetes > Pseudonocardiales > Pseudonocardiaceae > Lentzea > Lentzea sp. NPDC036955. The sequence continues at coordinate 442,718 of NZ_JBVJRC010000006.1, forward strand.
ATCTTCTGCGCCATCGTCGTACCCATGCGATTTCCCCCGCGCATCCGGTGTGTCGATTCACGTCGAGGCAACCACACGACCTTCGCGAGCAGCAAGACAATGCACCGAAGGGGAATCCGGCTCCACCGGCGGACTAGGCGGTGTACCTCGTTTCCACCGGACTCCACCTCCTGCACCTAAGGCAAGACGCGGAGGATCCCGATTCCTCCGGCGGCCGATGACTCGCCCGTCCCCGGTGGCGAAGCTTGTTCTCAGGATCTCCGCCAGAGCAGGGAAGGAACCATGAAGCCGATCCACATCTTCACCGACGAGCAGTACGAGGAGCTCTACCGCGCTCTCGGAGACGTCGACAAGAACCCCTACGACGACTACGAGGCGTTCTCGCAGGCCGTGGCCGACCTGGTGGACAGGGGCGACGTGCCGGCGTTCTTCCTCGAGGTCTGCGCCCGGATCCGCGCGGACCGGGAGAGCGGGACCGTCGACGCGCACGTCCTGCGCAACGTCCCGATCGACGCGGAACTGCCGGACCTCGGCAACGAGGACCCGGTGTCGGTCAAGCACGCCGAGAAGAAGACGTTCATCGGGGAGACGCTGCTGGAGCTGTTCGGCAAGCTCATGGGCAACCCGCTGCTGGCCTACGCCCGAAACCGCGGCGACTTCTTCACCGACGTGGTCGCGTTCGACAAGTACAGCGGAAAGCTCACCGGCTACAGCGACAGCGAGCTCTACTTCCACAACGACCGCACGGCGCACGAGGTCCGCGCCGACTACATCGCGTTGCTCGGCATGCGCTGCCCGGAGGGCGAGCTGATCTACACCGGTTTCATCGACGGCCGGGAGATGCTCGTCCACCTCGGCGAGCAGGAGCAGCGACTCCTCCGCGAACCGTTCTACATCACGCCGTTCGACGTGTTCTCCAAGGACAAGAACGCGAGCCTGACCGACTCCGGAGCGCACCCGATCCTCGAGAACGACCACAGCTTCCGCTACCTCGACACCGCGACCACGACCGCGCCGGGCAGCCCGGTGGAGGCCAAGGACGCGCTGATCGCCATGAAGAACGCGCTGGCGAAGGCGAGCAAGGTCCGGCACCGCATCCTGGAGCGCGACCTCTTCGTCCTGTCCAACCAGGACGGTCTGCACAGCCGCGAGAAGATCGAGATCAACGACCCGGCGCAGGCCCGCAAGCGGTGGCTGCTCAAGACCTACGCGTTCCGCGACGACGCCGCGGCGGACCGCCACGGCGACAAGTGGCTGGACGGCGTGCGAGGACGGGTCGCGGACTAGGGCCTGTGTCGAGGTCCATGTTCGCGATAGCCGGGCCTGAGGTGGTTCCTGGGGGCACGGGCGGACAGCCCGCATACAACACCGGTATGCGGGCTGTCCGCCCGCACCGCCAGGAACCACCTCAGGCGCGACTCTCATCGAACGGGACCCCGACACAGGCCCTAGGTCTGGTCACCCCTGCAACGCGGACACGGTGGAAGGAAGAGTCATGCCCAGGGTGGCGACGCGGTTCGACCACATCCAGAAATCAGCGACCTACGCGGTGCTCGACCTCGTGCGCGAGCTCCGCGCACAGGGCGCCGACGTGCTCGACCTCGGCGGAGGGGAGCCGGACTTCGACACCCCGGAGCACATCTCGGACGCGGCCGTGTCCGCGCTGCGCGAGGGGTTCACGCACTACACGCCCAGCCGGGGGACACCGGAGCTGCTGGAGGCCATCGCCGAGAAGCTCGCCAAGGACAACGACCTGCTGGTGGACCCGATGCGGGACGTCGTCGTCACACCGTCGGCCAAGCACGCGCTGTCCAGTGCGGTGCTGACCGTCGCGGGACCCGGTGACGAGCTGATCGTCCCGACACCGAGCTGGGTCAGCTACGCGGCGATGGCGCACCTCGCAGGGGCCCGTCCCGTGCCGGCGCCGTTGAGCGCGCGGGACGGGTTCCGGCTCACCGCCGGCGCACTGGAACAGGCGCTGTCCAGGAGGACGAGGGCGGTGCTGGTCAACACCCCCAACAACCCGACCGGCCGGCTGCTCGACGCCGACGAGCTGACCACCCTCGTCCGGTTCGCGCAGGAGCACGACCTCGTCATCATCTCCGACGAGATCTACGAGAAGATCACCTACGCCGACCGCCCGCACCTGAGCCCGGCCGCGCTGCCCGGTGGCGCCGAGCGGACGCTCACCGTCAACGGGTTCTCCAAGGGGTACGCGATGACCGGCTGGCGGCTGGGGTACGTGGCCGGTCCGACCGAGATCATCGCCGAGCTGCTCAAGGTGCAGCAGCACACCGTCGGCTGCGCGAGCTCGTTCGCCCAGCGCGGCGCGGTCGTGGCGCTGACCGGGCCCCAGGAACCGATCACGGCGATGACCACCGAGTACGCCGCACGGCGCGACCTGCTCGTGGCCGGCCTCAACGGTCTGCCCGGGGTGACGTGCGCGGTGCCGGACGGTGCGCTGTACGTGTTCCCCGACATCCGCGGGACCGGCCGCGGCGACTCGGCGCGGTTCACCGAGTGGCTCCTGCGCGAGGCGGGCGTCGCGGTGACGCCGGGGTCGGCGTTCGGAGAGGGCGGCGAAGGCCACGTCCGGCTGTCGTTCGCCACGTCCCGCGAGGTGCTGGCCGACGCCGTCGGCCGGATCGGCACCGCGCTCGGGGCAGACCGATGACCCGCCCCGCCACCGCGTCCGGGGAGACCCCGATCGCGGCACACCGCACGCCGCAGCGCCCGTCCGGAATGCCCTTCCGCCGCTACGTCCCCGCCCAGCGGGTTGACCTGCCCGGCAGGGCCTGGCCGAACCGGACCATCACGGCCGCGCCCCGGTGGCTGTCCACCGACCTGAGGGACGGCAACCAGGCCCTGATCGACCCGATGGCGCCCGGACGCAAACGTGCGTTGTTCGACCTGCTGGTCAGCATGGGCTACAAGGAGATCGAGGTCGGCTTCCCGGCGGCGTCGCAGGCCGAGTTCGACTTCGTCCGGTCGATCATCACCGACCGGCTGGTCCCCGCCGACGTGACGATCTCGGTGCTGACCCAGGCCAGGGACGACCTCATCGAACGCACCCTGCAGTCGCTGCGGGGCGCGCCGAAGGCCACGGTGCACCTGTACAACGCCACGGCCCCGCTGTTCCGGCGGGTCGTGTTCCGCGCGGACCGCGAACAGGTCAAGGACATCGCCGTCTCCGGTACCAGGACCGTCCTCAAGCACGCGGACCAGATCCTCGACGACGGGATCGCGCTCGGGTTCGAGTACTCGCCGGAGATCTTCACCGACACCGAGCTCGACTTCGCGCTCGAGGTCTGCGAGGCGGTGATGGACGTCTGGCAGCCGGAACGCGACCGGGAGATCATCCTCAACCTGCCCGCCACCGTGGAGCGGTCGACGCCGAACGTCTACGCGGACCGGATCGAGTGGATGTCGCGCAACCTGTCACGCCGCGAGTCGGTGTGCCTGTCCGCGCACCCGCACAACGACAGGGGCACCGCGGTCGCCGCCGCCGAGCTCGCGATCATGGCCGGCGCGGACCGCGTCGAGGGCTGTCTGTTCGGCCAGGGCGAGCGCACGGGCAACGTCGACCTGGTGACGCTGGGGCTGAACCTGTTCGCGCAGGGCGTCGACCCGATGATCGACTTCTCGGACATCGACGAGGTGAGGCGGGTCTACACCTACTGCAACCAGATGACGGTGCCCGAACGCCACCCGTACGCGGGCGACCTGGTGTTCACGTCGTTCTCCGGGTCGCACCAGGACGCGATCAAGAAGGGCTTCGAGGCGCAACGCGCGAACGCCGCGCTCACGGGCGTACCGGCCGAGCACGGCCCGTGGGAGATGCCCTACCTGCCGATCGACCCGCACGACGTCGGACGCACCTACCAGGAGGTGGTCCGGGTCAACAGCCAGTCGGGCAAGGGCGGTGTGGCCTTCCTGATGAAGGAGCACCACGGGTTCGACCTGCCCAGGCGGATGCAGATCGACTTCTCGGCCGTGGTCCAGGCCAGGACCGACGCGGTGGGCGGAGAGGTCACGCCCGAGCTGATCCGCGAGCTGTTCGACCGGGAGTACGGGCTGGGGCTCGATCCCGCCGTCGTCCTCGGTGTGCCGGACGTGACCGGTCAGGCCGAAGCGCTCGCCGCACTCGCGGCACGCGGCCGGCCCTGCCGCGTGCTGGACAGGGTCGAGCACGCGATGGGAGCACGCACGGCCGTCTACCTGGAGGTGTCGCTGGGCGACTCGGTGCACTGGGGTGCCGGCGTCGCGGAACACGCTGACCACGCCGCGCTCTCGGCGCTGGCCAGCGCCGTCGCCCGGTACGGTCGCCGATGACCGCACCCGGTGCGGAGCGGGCGGGTCACGCGGTCCGCGAGTTCCGCGCCGGGTGGTACGGCCTCGTGCTGTTGCGGATCAGGAGAACGGCTTCGAGCCGGTTGCGCGCTCCCAGCTTGGGCAGCGCGTGGGAGACGTGGCTCTTGATCGTCGCCGGGGAGACGCCCAGCGACCGCGCCGCCTCGACGGTGCTCATCCCGTCGGCCAGGAGGCTGAGGACCTCGTGTTCCCGGTCGGTGAGGCCGGCGTTGGGCTGCTGGAGCAGGACGGGCGGCGCGACACCCATCGGCCCGCGGTGTGCGGCCAGCTCCGGTGAGAACAGCAGATAGCCACCCGCCACCGCGTGCACGGCGTCGGTGAGGCCCCCCATTTCCGTGTCTTTCACGACGCATCCGGTGGCGCCGATCGACAACGCCCATTCGACCGATTGCCGGTCGACCCTCGAGACCAGGAGAAGAATCCGAATTCCACGTGAGGAGAGTTCGAGGACCGTCCGCTCGACGTCCTCACGCGAATACACCGACATGACGACGACGGTCTTTTCGGTCAATCGCGGCCAGTGCGACACCGGAACCAGGCTGTCCACGCTTCCGATCAGCTTCATCCGGTTGCAGCAGGTCCTGAGCCTGGCAGCGAGCACGTGCCGGGAGATGGGATCGTGATCGGCCAGCAGCACGGAGCACGTGGATGAATCGGATAAGACGTCGGTTCTCGTGTACAATTCAGACACTTCTCGATTCCCCCCGCGAAGGTTTTCCCCACCACTGCCCGAATCGATTCTGAAGTTACCACGGGTAGCACTTCGAGTGCTCTCCGGAACCGAAGTGTGAGCTACCGCACAAGAGTGCGCTCGGGCTGGTCGGGCAATTCTGCGGGCACCATCTCGAAAGGTCGTCCGAAAGTCCGGGAAAGACCGCTGGCGCCCGCCTTGGTGAGGTGCACGACCCGCGGGCTCACGCCGTGCCGAACCCATTCGAGGGTGAACAGCCTGTGTGCGATGGCCGCTCCGAGGGCCCCCGACAGGTGGTGGCGTTCCTCGCTCCAGTCCACGCAGTAGCGGACCAGTGGTCGCCGCCGAGCGTGTTCCCGCACGTCGATCCCCAGTGTCTGCAGCGTGTCCGCGCCCTCGTCGGTGAGCTCGTACCGGTGGTCGCGGCCGTAGGAGGCCGCGCGGTCGTGTGCCGCGGTGGCCGGGTGGTGCGTGCCGTCCGCGCCGTCCACGCCGACGAGGACCTTCGTCTCCAGCAGGACGCCCATGAGGTGGACGCCGAGCTGGCCGGCGAGGTGGTCGTAGCAGGTGCGCGACCTGCGCAGAGCGTCCGCGCGGACGCTCTGCTTGAGCGACCTGACCCGCAGCGGCGGTGCGATCACCGCGAGTGCCTCCAACGCCTCGGCGACCTCGGCGCGGGCCAGCCGGTAGCGGCGGTTGCGGCCGTCGCGGTGGGAGGTGACCACACCCGCGTCGACGAGCTTCGCCAGGTGGGCGCTCGCCGTGGGGCCGCTGACACCCGCTTCGTCGGCCAGCACGGTCGCGGTGATCGCCCTGCCGTCGCACAGCGCCTTGAGGATCCGCGCACGAGAACCGTCCGCGATGAGCGCCGCCGCTCGCGCGATGTCAGGGTCGGACTTCGTGTCTTCGGAGTGCACACCTCGACGGTACGACATCGATACTTAGACGGGCGACGAAGTGTTTTCGTCACAGACTGGCCGCATGAGCATCCGCGTCCCGCAGCGCACGGAGCCGCCCGCGCTGGCACTGCCCCCACTCATCGCGCTGAGCCTCGGCTACTTCCTCGTGATGCTGGACGTCACCGTGGTCACCGTCGCGGTGCCGGACCTCCAGCGGTCGTTGCAGGCGGGCCCGTCGGCGTTGCAGTGGGCGGTCGACGGCTACAGCGTCGTCTTCGCCGCGTTGCTGCTCCTCGGTGGCGGCCTCGGGGACCGGCTGGGCCACCGGAGGATCTTCCTCGTGGGTCTCGCCGGGTTCACCGCGGCGTCGGTGGTCTGCGCCCTCGCGGCGTCACCGGGCGCGCTGATCGCGGGAAGGCTCCTGCAGGGAGCGGGTGCCGCGCTGCTCGTGCCGACCTCGCTCGCCCTGCTCGCCGCCGCCTACCCCGACCGCGCCGTCCGGGCCCGCGCGCTCGGCTTCTGGGCCGGTGTCGCCGGGGTGGCGTTCGCCGCGGGACCGGTGCTGGGCGGCCTGCTCGTGTCGGGCCTGAGCTGGCGCGCGGTGTTCTGGCTCAACGTCCCGGTGGCCGCGCTGGCGGTCGTGCTGACCCTGCGGCACGTGCCGTCCCCCGCGACCTCCGGCACCGCCCGGCGGATGGACGTCCTCGGCCAGGTGCTCGCCGTCATCGGCCTCACGGGCATCGCCGGAGCCCTCAACGAGGCGAGCACGTCCGGCTGGACGTCCACCGTCGTCGTGGTCTCCTTCGTCATCGGCGCCGCGGCCGTCGTGGCGTTCGTGCTCACCGAATGGCGTCTCGACCGCAACGACGCCTCGCCGCTGCTGCCGCCGTCGTTGTTCGCCGACGGCGGTTTCGCCGCTACGGCAGCGATCGGGGTGCTGCTGAACCTCGGCTACTACGGCATGTTGTTCGTCTCCACGCTGTACTTCCAGCAGCAGCGGGGCTACGACGCCATGACCACCGGCCTCATGCTGCTGCCCACGGTCTGCATGGCGCTGGTCGCCGGTCCTGTCTCGGGGAGGCTCACCGCCCGCTACGGGCCCTACAAACCCATGGCCGCCGCGATGCTGCTCGGCTCCGCGGGGTTCCTCGGCTGGCTCGTCGCCGGGCCCGACACCCCGTACGTCGCGCTGCTGTTCGCCTTGGTGGCGACCGGTCTGGCCACACCGTCCACGGTGCCCGCCGCCACCGCCGCGATCATCGAGTCCGCGCCGAGCGAGAAGGCCGGTGTCGCCTCGGCGGTCTTCAACGTGTCCCGCCAGATCGGCAACGCCGTCGGTGTCGCCCTGTTCGGCACGCTGACCGTCGCCTCGGCGAGCATGTACGACGGCCTGCACACCTCGGCGTTGATCGCCTCGGTGGCGTTCTTCACCGGCGCGGTGCTCGCACTGCTCGCCGGTCGGCGCCGGTCCGTCCGCACCTCCACGGCGCCGGCGACCGCGCGCCCCTGATTTCTTCTCCGCACCAGTGAACTCGAAGGGACAGTCGCTTGACTCGCATCGCCATCAACGGGTTCGGCCGGATCGGGCGCAACGTGCTGCGCGCCTTGCTGGAACGCGACAGCGTCCTCGAGGTGGTGGCCGTCAACGACCTGACTGAACCCGCCGCCCTGGCGCGGCTGCTGAAGTTCGACACCACCTCCGGCCGTCTCGGACGGCCGGTGGAGGTCGACGGTGACACCCTCGTCGTCGGCGACCGCCGGATCCAGGTCCTCGCCGAACGGGACCCGGCACAGCTGCCGTGGAAGGAGCTGGCCGTCGACATCGCGCTGGAGTCGACCGGCCGCTTCACCGCGGCGAAGGCCGCCACCGCCCACGTCGACGCCGGTGCCCGCAAGGTCCTGGTCAGCGCGCCCTCGGAAGGCGCGGACATCACCCTCGCCTACGGCGTGAACAGCGACCTGTACGACCCGGAGTCGCACGTGATCGTGTCGAACGCCTCGTGCACCACCAACGCCCTGGCACCGCTCGCCGCCGTCCTGGACGACCTCGCCGGCATCGAACACGGCTTCATGACCACCGTGCACGCCTACACCCAGGAGCAGAACCTCCAGGACGGCCCGCACCGCGACGCCCGCCGTGCCCGCGCCGCGGCCGTCAACATCGCACCGACCACCACGGGCGCGGCCAAGGCGATCGGACTGGTCCTGCCGAACCTGGACGGCAAGCTGTCCGGCGACGCGATCCGCGTTCCCGTCCCGGTGGGCTCGATCGTGGAGCTGAACACCACGGTGACCCGCGACGTCACCCGGGACGACGTGCTCGCCGCCTACCGAGCCGCGGCCGAGGGCGACCTCGCCGGAGTCCTCGAATACTCCGAGGACGACCTCGTGTCGTCCGACATCACCGGCAACCCGGCCTCCTCGATCTTCGACTCGAAACTGACCCGCGTCGACGGCCGTCACGTCAAGGTGGTCGCCTGGTACGACAACGAATGGGGCTTCTCCCACCGCGTGGTCGACACGCTGGAGCTGCTCGCTCGTCGATGAGGTGGGACGGACGTCGTGGAGCGGCTGACCGCGCCAAGGGGCGGCCGCGTGGAACAGGTGTGAGCGGGTTGTCCCGCGCGGCCCTTTGGTAGAAATGCGGCCATGATCGATGTGGTCGCGACGCTGCGTGCGGCGGGGTGCGTGTTCGCGGAGGACGAGGCGCGCCTGCTGCTCGACGCCGCCGCCACGCCCGCCGAGCTGGACGGGCTGGTGCGCCGCCGGGTGGCGGGAGAGCCACTGGAGGTGATCGTCGGCTGGGCCGAGTTCCGGGGCCACCGGGTGCTGGTCGACGCCGGGGTGTTCGTACCGCGGCAGCGGTCGGTGTTCCTGGTCGAGAACGCCGTGGCGCTGGCCGGGCCAGGAGCGGTGGTGCTCGACCTGTGCTGCGGCGCCGGGGCGCTGGGGCTGGCGGTCGCCGCCGAGGTCGAGGGCGCGCAGCTGCACGCGGCCGACATCGAGCCCGCGGCCGTCGCCTGCGCCCGCCGCAACCTCGCCGGGCGGGGCCGGGTCTACGAGGGTGATCTGTTCGACCCGGTGCCGGAGACTTTGCGCGGCACGGTGGACGTCCTCGTGGTGAACGCGCCGTACGTGCCGACCGACGAGATCGCGCTGATGCCTCCCGAGGCCCGCGACCACGAGCCGCTGGTCGCCCTGGACGGCGGTTCCGACGGCGTGGACGTGCACCGGCGGGTCGCCGCCGCCGCACCGGGGTGGCTGGCGCCCGGTGGTCACCTGCTGATCGAGACCAGCGAGCACCAGGCACCGCTCACCGCCGCGGCGATGACCGAGCACGGGCTGGTGGCGCGCGTGACGACGTCGGACGACTACTACTGCACGGTGGTGATCGGGACAAAGCCCGTGTGAGAGCGGCGGAGGTGTGATCATCGTGTGATGAGCGAGACCTACCTCGGCACCGCCGAGGCCGCTTGGCGGTGGGTGCTGGACCAGGTCCGGTACGACGAGGGCACCGCGGCCGTCCCGCCGTCGCTGGGCGCCGAGGCCGACCCGGACCACCGCGACGGCATGTACGACGGCGTCGGCGGACTGGCGCTGACCCTGGCGGAGGTCAGGGCCGTGCGGGCGTGGACGGCGGAGGAGCAGCGGCTGGCCGACGCGATTCGCGCCCAGGTCACCGCGGGCATCGCGACGAGCGCGGACTGCAGCCTGTTCCACGGCCTGGTCAGCACGATCGGCACGCTGACCGCACTGGGCGAGCCGGCCCCGGACGCCGCCGTGGCGCGGCTGCTGGCGCTCGTCACGCCGGACGGCTGGCCGCAGACCGCCATCGGGCCGCCGCGCTACCTCGACGGCGCACGGGTCAGCGACGTCGTGCTCGGCACCGCCGGGGTGCTGCTCGGCGCGGTGTGGGCGCGGCGGCACGGCGCGGAGGCGGACGAGCTGGCCGAGGTCGCGGCCGGAATCCTGCTGGCCGAACGCGAGGAGGTGCCGTCCGGGCTGAACTGGCGCATGGTGCCGCCGCGGTTCTCCCCGGTCGAACGGCAGATGCCGAACTTCTCCCACGGGCTGGCGGGCGTGGCGACGGCGCTGGCACTGGCCGGGGCCGAGCTCGGCCGGCCGGAGTGGGTCGCTGCCGCCCTCGACGGTGCCCGGCACCTCGTGGCGCTCGCCGACCTCACCGGCGGCGGGTTCCGGGTGCCGCTGCGGATCCCGCGGCTCGGCGACGACTTCGAGGAGTACAGCTACGGCTGGTGCCACGGACCGGCCGGGACGGCGTTGCTGTGGAACGCCCTGGAGCACGCCGGGGTGTCCGAGGTGGCCGGTCGGACGACCGCGGAGCTGCGGCGGCGGTGCACGCGCACCGTGCGCACCTGCGGGTTGCCCGAACGGCTGCGGTCCGGCTTCTGGGACAACGACGGGCGGTGCTGCGGCACGGCGGGCGTGGGGGCGCTGCTGCTCGACGCGGGGGAGCGGGACTTCGCGCTGCACCTCGCCGACGTGCTGGTCGACCGCGCGGTGCCGGACGGGGGCGGCGTCTGCTGGCGGTTCACCGAGCACCGCGCGCAGGAGCCGCTGCTGCCGCCCGGCGTCGGCTGGATGCAGGGCGCGGCCGGGATCGCCGGGTTCCTGTTCCAGGCGGGCCGGGGCGGCACCGCCGTGCCCGGCATGACCAACTGGTGGGCCCTCACCGGCCCTGACCAGCCCTGACAGTCGCTGACAGCTCGTTACCAGCGCGCTGACAGCGCGCGGGCGCACAGTTGCTCCCGACACAGGGAGGAACGCGAGATGTCACTGGCGATCAGGGCAGAGGGCCTGGTCAAGCACTACGGGGAGACCAAAGCCCTCGACGGGGTGGACCTGGAGGTGCCGGAGGGGAAGGTCGTGGGCGTGCTCGGGCCGAACGGCGCGGGCAAGACCACGGCGGTGCGGGTGCTGGCCACGTTGCTGCGCCCGGACGCGGGACACGCCACGGTCGGCGGGCACGACGTGCTGAAGGACCCGGTGGCGGTGCGCAGGCTGATCGGGCTGACCGGGCAGTACGCGTCGGTGGACGAGGACCTCTCCGGCACGGAGAACCTGGTCCTGCTGGCGAGGCTGATGGACTACTCCCGAGCGGGGGCACGGGCGCGGGCGGCCGAGCTGCTGGAGCAGTTCGAGCTCACCGGCGCGGCGGGACGGGCCGCCAAGACGTACTCGGGTGGCATGCGCCGGCGGCTCGACCTGGCGGCGAGCCTGGTCGGCGACCCGGCGGTGCTGTACCTCGACGAGCCGACCACCGGCCTGGACCCGCACGCGCGCAACGAGGTGTGGGCGGTCGTGCGGCGGCTCGTCGCGAACGGCACGACGGTGCTGCTGACGACGCAGTACCTGGAGGAGGCCGACCAGCTGGCGGACACGATCACGGTGTTCGACCACGGCCGGGTGGTCGCGGAGGGACGTCCGGACGAGCTGAAGCGCCGAGTCGGCAGCCAGACGCTGCAGGTGCGGCCGACGTCGGTGCACGACCTCGACGTGGTGCAGCGAATCCTCGGCGACCTGACCGGCACGCGGCCGTCGCGCGACGACGACACCGGGCTGCTCACCGCGCCGGTCGACGACCCGGTGCTGCTGTCGACGCTGGTCCGCAAGCTCGACGAGGCCGGCATCACCGCGGACGAGCTGGCGCTGCGGCTGCCGTCGCTCGACGAGGTGTTCCTGGCGCTGACCGGCAAGAAGACCGACGCCGCCGGCACCGCCGCGCCGGAAGGGAGCCTGGTGTGAGCACGATCGCGTTCGACAAGGGCGTGCGCCACGGGTTCTCCCTGGCGTGGCGGGGGATTCTCAAGATCCGCAAGAACCCGGAGCAGCTGATGGACGTGACGCTCGCGCCCATCATCTTCCTGCTGATGTTCACCTACCTGTTCGGCGGGGCGTTGGCCGGCAGCACCGACGCGTACCTGCAGGTGCTCGTGCCGGGCATCATGGTGATGAACCTGTTGCAGGGCAGCATGACCGCGGGCGTGCAGCTCAACACCGACGCGTCCAAGGGCGTGTTCGACCGGTTCCGCGCCATGCCGATCGCGCGGTCCGCGCCGCTGATCGGCGCGGTGCTGGCCGACGTCGTGCGGTACGTCGTGTGCGTCGTGGTGCTGCTGGTGGTCGCCACGATCATGGGCTACCGGGTGCAGACCGGCCCGGTGGAGCTGCTGGTCGCGGTGGCGCTGGGCATCCTGTTCGCCCTGTGCTTCTGCTGGGCGTCGGTGTTCGTCGGCATGCTGCTCAAGACGCCGCAGGCCGTGCAGGGCATGATGTTCGTGCTGATCATGCCGTTGACGTTCGGCAGCAACGTGTTCGTCGGCACCGCCACGATGCCGGGCTGGCTCAAGGCGTGGGCCGACATCAGCCCGGTGACGCTGATGGCCGACGCGCTGCGCGGGCTGCTCAACGGCGGGCCGATCGCGGGGCCGCTGACCGGGTCGCTGATCTGGATGGTCGGCGTGGTGGCGGTGTTCTTCCCCGCGGCGATGTGGGCCTACCGCAGGCGGGTCTGAGCGGAGGAGGGGCGGGCCGCTCAGCCGGGCAGGCCCGCCTCCTTGCGGATCTCCCGCAGCGCGTCGTCCTTCGGCACCTGCGCCGCGTCCGGTTCCCCGAGCTCGGCGATCAGGCCCCGCACGCCGGGGTCGCCGAGGTCGAGGCCGCCGCGGAGGAGCTTCACGAGCGCGAGCAGCCGCAGCGCCACGTCGCCTGCGCCCTGGCCGTGCCGCACCTGGGCGAGGATCTCGGTGACCGCGGCGAGGTCGGGCATGTCGCTGCGCGCCGACGTCGTCTCCACCGCCACCGCGACGCCCTGCTCGGCGTCGGCGAAGCGGTGCTCGGCCAGCGCGATGCGGGCCTCCAGCATCGCCGACCACTCCTCGCCGAACGCGCCGAGCGCCGCCGCGGTGCCGCGCACGCGGAAGCTCTCGGCCAGCTCGCGGGCCTCGGTGACGGCACCGCACCGCAACCGGATCTCCGCCTTGGCGTAGAGGATCATCGCGGACATCTGCTCGTTGCCAGTCTCCTGCACGAACCGCTCGGCCTCGGCGAGCTGCCGCTGGGCCGCGCCGAGGTCGCCCAGGCGCGCGTACTCGACGGCGAGCCGCCAGTGCTGCTGCACGGCGTCCTCCGTGGACCGCAGCTCCTGCGCCAGTGCGAGACCCCGTTCGTACAACGCGATCGCGCCGAGGTTGTCGCCGGTCTGGGAGACGAACGCGGCCTTCATCCCGAGCGACATCGCCGTGCCCCACCGGTCGCCGGTGGCGCTGAACAGCTCGTAGGCCCGCTCGCGGGCGGCCGCCGCGCCGTGCAGGTCGCCGTCGTCGACCAGCAGGAAGCTGCGCGCCCACTCCGCGCCCGCCCGTGCCCACGGGTCGGAGCTGCCCGCCGCCCGCTGGACCTCCCGGTGCGCGAGGTCCTTGTTCTTGCTGACGAACGCGAGCATCGGCAGGGCGATCGCCAGCGCGGGGAACCTCTCGATGGACTCGGCGCGCACGCAGTCCTCGATGACCGCCGCCGTCTCCGCCGCGTCCGGCACTCCCGGCATCACCCGCATCATCAGCCGCATCGCGGTCAGCGCCGCCCGGACGTCGGCGGGCAGCCGGTCGCCGAACGCGAGCACGTCGTCCACCGCCGTGTCCGCCCGCTTGCTGTCGCCCTTCACCATCCAGTACCAGAAGACCGCGGTGAGCAGGCCCGCGGCCGCGTCGGCGTCCTGGTCCTCGACCGCCCCGCGCAACGCGGCCACGATGTTGTCGTGCTCGGCCTCGTAGCCGGCGATGACCTCCAGCTGCCGGGCGGTGCGGGTGAGCGGCTCCCAGTCCTCGGTCAGCCTCCGGTAGTGGTCGCGGAACCGGGCGACCACCTCGGCGGTCTCGCCGGACGCGGCGAGCTGCTCGGCCGCGTACACCCGGATCGTCTCCAGCATCCGGTAGCGCGGCTCGTCGTGGTCGAGCACGTCCACGATGGACTTCTCGACCAGCGACGTGAGCACGTACAGGTCGTGCCGGCAGATCTGCTCGATCGCGGCGAGGTCGGCGCCTGCGGGGAACACCGACAGCCGCCGCGCCAGCTCCCGTTCCTGCTCGGTCAGCAGGTCCCAGCTCCACTCGACGACCGCGCGCAGCGTCCGCTGGCGGGGGAGCGCGGTGCGGCTGCCGGAGGTGAGCAGCCGGAACCGGTCGTCGAGCCGCTGGGTGATCTGGTGCACGGTCATCGACCGCAGCCGTGCGGCGGCCAGCTCCAGCGCGAGCGGCATGCCGTCGAGGCGGCGGCAGATCTGCGCGACGGCGTCCGCGGTGGACTCGTCGAGCCGGAAGCCGGGCTTCACCGCGGTCGCCCGGTCCAGGAAGAGCCGCACCGAGCCGTACCCGGAGAGGTCGGCGCGGCCGTCCGGCACGGCGAGCGGTCCCACCGGGCACAGCGACTCGCCCTCGATGGCCAGCGGTTCGCGGCTGGTGGCGAGCACCCGCACGGACGGCACGAGCCGCAGCAGCCGGCCGGTGAACTCGGCGGCCGCCTCGACCAGGTGCTCGCAGTTGTCGAGCACCAGCAGCGACTCACCCGCCGCGAGCGCCTCGGCGATGCGGTCCATGCCGTCGCTGCCCCTGCGCAACGGGTCGCCGGTGGTGAAGTTCGGGTCGAACGCGCTGAGCACCGCGCCGACCAGGTCGTCGGCCGCCCGCACGCCGGCCAGCGGCAGGAACCAGACCCGGCCCCTGGCGTGCAGCCGGTGCCGCACCGCCGCCTCGGTCGCGAGCCGCGTCTTGCCCGCACCGCCGGGCCCGACCAGCGTGACGAGCCGCGCCCGGTCGAGCTGGTCGCCGACGCGGCGCAGCTCCTCGTCCCGTCCCACGAAGCTGGTGAGCCGCACCGGCAACCGGTCGGCGACCGGCTTGGGCGCGAGCTCGCCCCGCAACGCGGCGAGGTGCACGTCCCGCAGCTCCCGCGACGGGTCGACACCGAGCTCGTCGGCGAGCGTGCGGCGCACGTCCTCGTAGACCTGCAACGCCTCGGACTGCCGCTGGTCGGCGCACAGCGCCCTGATCAGCAGCCCGGCGAGCCGCTCGCGCAACGGGTACCGCTCGTGCAGCGCGGCGAGCTTCGCGACGTCCAGCTCACCGCGGTCGAACCGGTCCTCCTCGGCGCTCAGCCGCGCCTCGTCCAGCTCGGCCGCCGCGATCCGCGCGAACGGCGCCTCCCGCACGTCCGCCAGCGCCTCGCCCCGCCACAGCCCGAGCGCCTCGTCGAGCCGCCCGGCCGCGCGCAGCCGTTCGAACCGGACGACGTCCACGTCCTCCGCCGCGACCGCGAGCCGGTACCCACCGGGCTCCAGCGCCACGTCCGGGCAGACCTTCCGCAGCCGCGAGACCAGCGACTGCAGCGCGTTCGTGGCGTCCGCGGGCGGCTGCTCACCCCAGAGGTCGTCGATGAGCGTGGCCGGCGAGACCGGCCGGCCGGGGTCGAGCGCCAGCCGGGCGAGGAGCATCCTGACCCTGGCACCACCGATGTCGACCGGTGTGCCGTCGTCCTCCTCGACCCTGAGCGGTCCCAGCAACGCCACGCGCACACGTCAAGCTTCCCAGATCCGCTCCGCGCGCCGGGGCGGGCCGATCTTGCCGGTGCTACCCGAGCTCGCGGACGGCCGCGTCGAGCGCTTCGGCGATCACGCGCTCGAACCCGTCGTCGGTGCTGCCGCGCGGGACCCGTTCGGTGAGCATGATCGCGTAGAGGTACGCCCGGTAGGCCGCGAGGCGCACGTGCTCGCTGTCGGTCAGCGCCCGCCCGTACCCCTTCAGGAAGCTCTCGCCGACGGTCCCGAACAGCGCCGGCGACACGAGGTCGGCCACCGGGTCACCCCAGAACGCGCGTTCGCCGTCCACGATCCCGGTCAGCCCGCGGTCGACGAGCACGTTGCCGTCCCAGAGGTCGAAGTGCACCAGCACCGGTGTCCGCACCTCGTCGAACAGCCGCCGGTCGACCGGGATGCGGGGCAACGCGACGCCGTAGCGCTCCGCGTCGGCCTGCACGGCCTCGACCATGGCGGTGAACGCCTGCGACCACGTCTCGTGCAGCCCGAGCTGCGGGTAGCCGAACCCCGGTCCCTCGACCGTGTGCAACGCCCGCGCGGCCGCACCGAGCTGTTCCTGGACGGCATCGCGGTCCACACCGGACCGTCCGAACAGGGGAGTCCCTTCGAGCTTCGTCGTCACCAGCACGTCGCCGTCGACGTGGGAGCGCGAGAAGTCGGTGCGCACGACCTGCGGCACCGGCGCGACCCGCGCCCCGAGCGCGCAGAACAGCGCCTCGGTGCGCACCAGGTCCCGCTCGTAGGTCAACCCCGGCTGCTCACCCGGACTGATCTTGACCACGAGCTCGCCCTCGGCCGCCGTGACGAGGAAGACCCGGTTGTAGGTGCCGCCGCCGAGCGCCTCGACGCGGTGGACGGTGGCTTGCGTGATCTGCTCTATTACTTCAGTGTTGACCAAAACCAATGCCTCATCTATCGGTCACCTTCGTGCAGGTCACCGCCTGTCCGGGAGCAGCAGTGGCGCTCGCCCACACCCGTTCGCCGTCGAGCAGGATGCGGCACGTCAACGCCTCGTTCCCGGACGGCGTGGCGGTCACCTCCGCCTTCTGCCCCGAGTTGATCACAACGTCCGTCGTCCACGGAACCACCCCGGTGGCGTCGACGGTCCGCGGTGCGTCCCGTTTGCGGGTGTCGGGGTTCTCGGTGTAGCGGAGGGCGACGGGCGCGGACCCCGGCCCGGTCACCTCGTAGGTGACGGACCAGGCCTTGCCGGTGATCTCCGACCAGCCGAAGTAGCGGATCGCGACCACGAACCCCGCGCCGACGAGGACGAGGGCCGCGACCACTGCGAGCGTCTTCACGGCTTCCCACGGTATGGGGTGCGGCGTTCGGCGGCATCGTTCGGTGGGCTGAACGGCCGTCATCCCGCGGTGTCAGGCGGGGGATGACGGCCGTCGGAGCGTCCTAGGCCGGAACGGTCCAGCGCTGGTTGGCCCCTCCCGTGCAGGTCCAGATCTGCAGCTTCGCGCCGTTGGCCGTGTTGTTGCCGGTGACGTCGAGGCACTTGTTGCTGCCGGCGTTCACGAGGGTGCCGCCGGAGGCGGTCCACCGCTGGTTGGGTCCGCCGAAGCAGTCCCACAGCTGGACGGGGGCGCCGTCGGCGGTGGAGTTGCCGGTGACGTCGAGGCACTTGCCGAGGCCGCGGACGGTGCCGTCGGTGGCGAGGGTCCAGGTCTGGTTGGGGCCGGGGGAGCAGGTCCACAGCTGGGGCTGGTTGCCGTTGGCGGTGGAGCCGTCGGTGACGTCGAGGCACTTGCCGCCCAGGCCGGTGATGGTGCCGGTGCGGGTGCCGGGTTGGCCGGGGTCGAGGGTGCCGGGCCAGGTGAAGGTGGCCATGGCGCCGGCGGGGAGGCGGTAGCCGAAGGTCTGGCCGCCGTAGGAGACCTGGAAGTTCTGGTCGGCGCCGGTGTTGAGGGCGACCAGGGCGATGGAGCCGTCGGGGTTGCGGAAGGCGACGTTCTGGATGCCGCCGTCGCCGTAGCCGGTGGAGTCGATGCGGACGGCGCCGGGTTTGACGAACTTGGCGAGGTGGCCGAGGACGTAGTACTCGGCGTTGTAGGCGGTGGTGGAGCCGTTGGTGGTCACGACGCCGGTGCAGTTGGTGCAGCTGCCGATGACGGGGCCGTTGTTCTGGTCGAGTGCCATGTTCCAGAGGGCGACGGTGCGGGCGTGGTTGCGGGTGGCGCCGATGGCGAGGTTGGTGCCTTGCCAGCGCAGGGTGTCGCGGAAGGTGGCGGCGTCGGTGGCGGAGCGGGTGCCGGAGCACTCGGTGAAGAAGATGTCCTTGCCGGGTTGGTTGTTCTTGACGACGGACTGGCCGCCGGGGTTGCCGCCGTAGCAGTGCCAGGCGGAGCCGATGACGTTGGTGCCGGCGCCGTTGTTGACGGTTTGGGGGTAGGTGGTGTCGTCCCAGTTGTGGTCGTAGCCGAGCAGGCGGGTCTGTTGGCCGGCTGCGCGCAGTTTGGGGGCGAGGGTGTTGATGACGGTGACCTGTTGCTGGGCGGACATGCGCATGCCGGGGTAGCCGGGGGGTTCGAAGTTGGGTTCGTTCTGGACGCTGAGGTAGTCGATCGGTACGCCTGCTGCCCGGTAGGCCTGGGTGAACTTGACGAGGTAGTCGGCGTAGGTGCTGATCTGGCTGTCGTTGAGGGAGCCCTGGATGAGGCTGTTGTTGTTCTTCATCCACGCGGGGGCGCTCCACGGTGTGGCCATGGTGCTGATCTGCGGGTTGAGTGCTTTGGCCTGGCGCAGGAGCGGGAGGACGTAGGCGTTGTCGCGTGCGGTGGAGAACCGGGACAGCGTCGGGTCGGGTGCGCCGTCGTCGTAGGTGTAGAAGCTGCGGGAGAAGTCGGAGGCGCCGATCGGCTGGCGCAGGAAGCTCAGGCCGATGCCGGTGTTCGGGTGGAACAGGTTGGTCATGATCTCGTCGCGGCGTGGTGAGTTCCAGATGTTCCACGCGGCCGAGTCGGTGAAGGAGGCTCCGAACCCGATCATGGACTGGTGGGTGGAGTTGGGGTTGACGGTGATGACCGGTCCGCTGCCGCCGTTGCCGAATGCGACTCCTGCTTGCTGGCGCAGGAGGTTGGAGCGGTCGGCGGTGGTCAGCCAGACGTTGGCGGTGGTGGCTGCTGTTGCCGGGGTGGCGAGGTGGGTGCCTGCCGTGACGGCCAGGACGGCGGAGATCAGTGCGGCGCTGTGCCAGCGGTGTTTTTCTCGGGACATGAGCGCTCCTTGCAGGGGTTCGGGCGCTGGTGGGTGTTATCGGTAGAGCCGGATGTCGGCGATGCTCCACCAGTTGTTCGCGGTGCCGGTGGAGGTGATCCGCAGGAATCGGGCGTTCCCGCGGACGTCGATGTTCGTCAGCTGGCCGGTGCTCTGTCCTTTTGCGACGGTGTGCCAGGTGGTGCCGTCGCGGCTCACGTCCAGTTGCCAGGTGCGGACGTGGTCGCCGAGGTTGGCGCCGCTGTCGACGGCGACGCGGCGGAAGTCGCGGTTGCAGCCGAGGTCGATCTGCAGGTACTGGCCGGGTGCCTGGGTGGTTTCGGTGGTCCAGCGGGTGGAGGCGTCGTCGTCGACGGCGAGTGCGGCGTTCTCGCCGGTGGAGGAGGTGGCGGTGGCGCCGGTGAGCGGGACGGGGTCGTGGTTGCCGCGGAGTCGGTGGTGTGCGGGCCAGGTGAACGTGGCCAGTGCGCCGCCGGGCAGGGTGTACTCGAAGGTGCGGTCGCCGGTGTTGACGGCGAAGGTGCGGGGGTCGTCGTTCTGGTTGTGCACGACCAGTGCGGTGGAGCCGTCGGGGTTGCGGAAGGCGGTGTCCATGATCTGGCCGTTCCAGCCGGTGGTGCCGAAGGAGGTGCTGGCGATGCGGCGGGCGCCGGGGCGGACGAACTTCGCGAGGTGGCCGATCGTGTAGTACTCGGCGTCGGTGGTCACGGTGCCGTCGGGGTGTGCGGTGACCAGGGCGGTGCAGGTGGTGCAGCCGCCGTTGTGGGGGCCGCCGGTGCTGTCGAGGGCGATGTTCCAGGTGACGGCGCTGCGGGCCCAGTTGCGGGTGGTGCCGAGGACGACGTTGCGGGCGTGCCAGCGCAGCGTGTCGCTGAAGACCTTGGCGGGTGGGTCGGTGGCGTTCTTGGAGCCGGAGCACTCGGTGAACCAGATGCCCTTGTGCGGGAAGGCGTTGTGCAGTGCGGTCTGGGCGCTGGGGTCGCCGTAGTAGCAGTGGTAGGCGGTGCCGGCGACCCACCTGGCGGCTTTGGCGCGCAGGACCTGGTGGGGGTAGTCGGCTTCGGCGGTGCCGTCGTTGGGGTGGGTGGCCCAGTTGTGGTCGAAGGCGAGGATCTTCGTGCGGGGGCTGGCGGCCCGCAGTTGTGGTCCGAGGGCTTCGATGACCTTGAGCTGGTCGGCGACGGGCATGTCGGTGCCGGGGTAGGCGTCCGGTGTGCGGTTCTGCGGTTCGTTCTGCACGGAGAGGAAGTCGATCGGCACGCCGGCGCGGGTGTAGGCCTGGACGAACTTGACCAGGTAGCGGGCGTAGGCGTCGTGGATGCGCGGGTCGTCCTTGAGGCGGCCGCCGATGAGCGAGTCGCCGGTCTTCATCCACGCGGGCGGGCTCCAGGGCGTGGCCATGACCTTGAGCTGTGGGTTGAGGCGTTTCGCCTCGCGCAGCAAGGGGAGGATCTTCGCTTCGTCGTGGCGGATGGTGAAGTGCCGGAGGGGGAAGTCGGTCTGCCCGGGCGGTACGTCGTCGTAGGTGTGGTGCTCGGGGGCGGCGGTGAAGTCGGAGGAGCCGATGGGCTGGCGCAGGAAGCTGATGCCGATGCCGGTGTGGGGGTCGAAGAGCTTGCGCATGGTGTCCGCGCGCAGGGCGGGGGTGAGGCCGTGGAGGACTTCGGCGCTGGAGTCGGTGATGGACGCGCCGAAGCCGTCGACCGCCTGGTGGTCGCGGCCGGGGTCGACCACGATCGTCGGGTGGTCCGACGGCGTGGTGCCGAATGCGACGCGGGGGCGTTCGTGCAGGAGTTCGGCGCGGTCCGGGGTGGTGACCCACACGCGTGCTTCCGGCGTGCCGGATGCTTCCGCCGAGGGTGCGGCGGTGAGGCCGAGGACCAGGGCCACGATCGCGGTAGTTCTCATCGCCGTCCTTGTAACAGAGGTTCATCACTGTGAAACAAAGTCTTTCCAGGATGAAACACCCCGGCGTGGCGACGGTCAATGGCCTGCCCCAGTTCCGGTACAGTGACCAGGTGGAACGTGCTTCCGGTTCGATGAAACAACGGGCCAGTCTCCGGGTCATCGCCGCCGAGACCGGTGTCTCGGTCGCGACCGTCTCGCGGGTGCTCAACGACCACGTCAACGTCGCCCCGCGCACCCGTGACCTGGTGTTGCAGGCCCTCGAACGGCGCGACCAGCCGCCGGAGCAGCGGATGGTGTACGTGCGGTGCCCGTACGTCCTCACGGACTACTTCGGCCTGATCGTCTCGTCGGTCGCGGAGACGCTGAAGCTGCACGGTGTGCGCCTGCTGCTCGACGCGGGGGAGTCGGCGCAGCACAGCGAGGCGGTGCGCGGCCTGCCCGGTCAGCAGGACGTCAACGGCGCGATCCTCATCCTGCCGCCGGAGGAGGGTGACGAGCTGGTGGCGTTGGCGCAGGCCGGTTTCCCGTTCGTCGTCGTCGACCCGCGCACGCCACCGCCGCCGGACATCGCCTCGGTGTCGGCCGCGCACTCCGCCGGTGCCCGCGCGGTCGCGGACCACCTGATCGCGCTGGGGCACCGCGACATCGCGGTGATCGCGGGCCCGTCGGAGTGGCTGGCCGGTGACGCGCGGCTGGCCGGGCACCGCTCCGCGCTGGCCCAGGCGGGGGTGCTGCTGAGCGCGGACCGGGTGCGGTGCATCGAACCCACGACCGCCGAGGGCCGTCGTGCGGCGCTGGACCTGCTGGCGGCGGACCCGCGGCCGAGTGCCGTCGTGTGCTTCAACGACAAGGTCGCGGTCGGCACGATGCAGGCCGCGCGGTCACTCGGGCTGCGGGTGCCCGAGGACCTGTCGGTGGCGGGCTTCGACGACATCGACCTGAGCGAGGCGACCGATCCGCCGCTGACGACCGTGCGGCAGCCGTTGCAGGAGATGGGCAGCATCGCCGTCACGCAGCTCATGCGGATGCTCGACGGTCACCGGCCCGAGGCGTTGCACATCGAGCTCGCGACCTCGTTGGTGGTGCGCGGGTCGACCGCTAGTGCATGACGCCCCACACGCGCGTGACCGGGTCGACGAGCACTGGCAGCTGCTGCTCGCCGTCGTAGCGGTGGCACCAGTGGCCGACCTCGAACCCGCCGCCGGGCACCGGGACCCACAGCGTCAGCAGGTGTGAGGTGCTCTCCCCGTCGTCGTGCGCCTCGCTGCCCAGGACGTCGGCGAGCACCGTCGTGCCCGTGGCGCGCAACGCCGTGGTCTGCTTGGCGTCCTCCGCCGCCGACGACCAGATCGCCATCATGATCAGGGCGATGAGCACCACGCCCAGCTCGGTCAGCGCGATGCCCCACCACGGCAGGTCGGACAGGGCGACCACGACGCCGATCGCCGCGATGCCGACGAGCGAGGCGCCGGCGATCACGCGCTGGGCGGTGGCCGAACCGCGGCTGGTGAGGACGACTTCGGCGGGGTTAGTGGTCACCGGCTGATCTTAGGTGCGCATCCGGTCCCTGTTCGGGGGTTGTGAGCTCTTGGCCGGCCGCACGGGTCAGGCCAGCAGCAGCCGCACGGTCAGCTCCAGCCGGTTCGCCACGTCGGTGGCCGTGGCCCGCCGGGTCACCCACGCGACGAGGTTCGACAGCCACACGTCGCTGATCACCCGCGCGATGGCCTTCTGCTCCTCCGTCGGTTCCTCGTCGGTCATCGCGCGCGTGAACATCGTCTCCATCAGCAGCGCGACGCGGTCGATCTCGGCACCGGCCGAGGCGTCGGCGAAGGTGAAGGCGCGGGTCATGGCCTCGGTCAGGTGCGGGTTGCGCTGCAGGCCGCGGGTGATGCGGCCGAGCACGAACAGCACGCGGTCGTAGGCGGTGTCGCCGGGGACGGCGGCGCGGTCCATCTTCTCCTGCGCGCGTTCGAGCTCGACGGCGAGGCTGGAGACGAGGAGGTGGATCTTCGAGGGGAAGTAGCGGTAGAGGGTGCCGAGTGCGACGTCCGCCCGGTCGGCCACCGCCCGCATCTGGACGGCGTCGAACCCGCCCTTGGACGCCAGCGCGATGGTCGCGTCGACGATCCTCTTGCGCCGTTCGCGCTGGGCGGCCGAGCTCAGCTCCTCGCCCGCCATCAGGGCGTCCGCGCGCGACTTCGAAGGTGACACGGAGATGGTCCTCCTGGAACGTGTTGCAGCAGCCTCCACATCGTACCGGAGTGGGTTTCCCGGCCATGATCTCTTGCCGGAATTAGAACACGTTCTATAAAGTTCCTCATGTATTGGAGGAGGCCGCATGCCGATCGCCACGACCGACGAGCACCGGGCACTCAGGAACAGCGTCAGCGCGGCCCGCGGGACGTGGGAGGACCTGGTCCGCGTCGGGTTCTTCGACGTGCTGCGCGACGGCGGCACGACCCTCGACCTCGCGGTGATGCTCGAGCAGGCCGCCGAGCACCTCGTACCGGGCCCGCTGCTGCCCACGGCACTGGCCTGCGCCCTCGTCCCGGACTTCGACGGGATCGCCGGGTTCGGGTTCGGCACCGGGCACGTCCTGGGCGCCACCGAGGCCACCCACCTGCTCGTCAAGGACCAGGACTGGATGTTCGTCCCCGCCGGGCACACGACCGTCACCGCGCTGGACGCCGTCGACCTGACCCGGTCACTCGGGGCGGTCACCGTCCACACACCGGGCGAGACGATCGCCGACCCGACGGACCTCGCCGTCACGCTCATGGCCGCCGAAGCGAGCGGCATCGCCCAGTGGTGCCTGCGGACCGCGGTCGAGCACGCGCGCCGCCGCGAGCAGTTCGGCCGGGCCATCGGGTCCTTCCAGGCCGTGAAGCACCTGTGCGTGGAGATGCTGTGCCGGGCGGAACAGGCCGCGAGCGTCGCGTGGGACGCGGCACGGGCGGCCGGCCACGCCGAACACCCGTTCGCGGCGGCGGTCGCGGCGGCCGTGGCGTTCGACGCGGCGGTGCGCAACGCCAAGGACTGCATCCAGGTGCTCGGCGGCATCGGGTTCACCTGGGAGCACGACGCCCACCGCTACCTGCGGCGTGCCCTGGCGCTGCAACAGCTCGCGGGCGGCCGGGAGCGGTGGCGCAGGACGACGGCCGAGCTCGCGCTGCGCGGTGCGCGGCGGCACCACACCGTCGAGGTCGAGGGCGACCCGGAGGTGCGCCGGTTCGCCGCGGAGGTCGCCGCCCTCGAACCGGACGAGCAGCGGGCACGGCTGGCGGACAGCGGATACCTCGTCCCGCACTGGCCACGGCCCTACGGCCAGGACGCCGGCCCCGCGCGGCAGCTCGTGATCGACGACGCGCTCGCCACGGCCGGGGTGCGCAGACCGGACCTGGTCATCGGGGCCTGGGCCGCGCCGGCGATCCTGCGCCACGGCACCCCGCAGCAGCAGGAGCGGTTCGTGTGGCCGACCCTGCGCGGCGAGCTGACCTGGTGCCAGCTGTTCAGCGAACCCGAGGCCGGTTCGGACCTGGCGTCGTTGCGCACCAGGGCGCGCAGGGTCGAGGGCGGGTGGCGGCTGACCGGCCAGAAGGTCTGGACGTCGCTCGCCCACCAGGCCGACTGGGCGATCTGCCTGGCCCGCACCGACAGCGACGTCCCCAAGCACAAGGGCATCACCTACTTCCTCGTCGACATGCGGTCCGCGGGCATCGACGTGCGGCCACTGCGGGAGATCACCGGCGAGGCCCGGTTCAACGAGGTCTTCCTCGACGACGTCCTCGTGCCCGACGACTGCGTGGTCGGCGCGGTGAACGACGGCTGGCGCCTGGCCCGCACCACCCTGGCCGACGAACGCGTCGCCCTGGGCCGCGGCTCGTCACTCGGCGAGGCACTGGAACAGGTTCTGGCCACCGGCCCCGCACCGTCGGAACGGCTCGGCGAACTGGTCGCCCGGGGGCTCGCCGTGTCGCTGCTCGACCTGCGCGCCGGACTGCGCCGCCTTGACGGACAGGAACCGGGCGCGGAGTCCAGCGTGCGCAAGCTCGTCGGCGTGCGGCACCGGCAAGACGTCGCCGAGTTCGCCGTGGAGCTGGACGGCGGGCTGGTGCACGGCGACGCCGTCCACGAGTTCCTGCTGACCCGCTGCCTGAGCATCGCGGGCGGCACCACCCAGGTCCTGATGAACCTCGCGGGCGAACGGATCCTCGGCCTACCCAGGGAGAGTTGATGGACTTCACCCTCGACGACACCCAGCAGGAGATCGTGCGCCTCGCCGCCGACGTGCTGGGCCGGGAGAGCACGACGCCCTGGAAAGCCCTGGGGGAGGCCGGGTTGCTGGCCCTCGCCGTTCCGCAACGGCTCGGTGGCCACGGCCTCGGCGTGCTGGAGACGGCACTGCTGCTCACCGAGGTCGGCCGCAGCGCCGCGGACGTGCCGGCGTTCGCCACCCTCGCCCTGGGCGTCCTGCCGATCGCCCGGCACGGCACCCCGCACCAGCAGGACGAACTGCTCCCCCTGGTCACCGAACAGCACGCCGTCTTCACCGCCGCACTCAGCGAACCCTCCACCCCGCTGCCGGCCACGCCGTCCACCAGGGCCAACCCCGACGGCACCGGGCTGACCGGCCTCAAGGTCCACGTCCCGCGCGCCGCCGAGGCCGGCAGAATCCTCGTCAGCGCCCTGCTGGGCGACCGGCCGGGCACCCTGGTCGTCGACCCCGCCCAACCCGGGGTGTCCACAACGGACAGCACCGTCCGGTTCGACAACGCCCACGGTGACCCGCTCGACGGTGACCTCACGAAGTACGCGCTGGCCGGCGCCTGCGCGGTCGGCGACGGTGTGCTGGCCGGAGCCCTCGACCTCACCGTCACGCACGTCGGCACCCGCCACCAGTTCGGCGCACCGCTGTCGACCTTCCAGGCCGTCGCGGGCCAGGTCGCCGACGTCCACATCGCCGCCCGCACCCTGCACCTCGC
Source organism: Lentzea sp. NPDC036955 (assembly GCF_055608005.1). Taxonomy (NCBI): domain Bacteria; kingdom Bacillati; phylum Actinomycetota; class Actinomycetes; order Pseudonocardiales; family Pseudonocardiaceae; genus Lentzea; species Lentzea sp. NPDC036955. Next base: position 468,404 of record NZ_JBVJRC010000006.1, read on the forward strand.
CACCCTCGCCGCCTGCTGGAGCCTCGACGACGCCGACCTCGCCATCGCCGCCCACTGGCTCGCCGCGGAAGCGCTCCCGGCCGTGCACACGTGCCACCACCTGCACGGCGGCCTGGGACTCGACATCACCTACCCGATGCACAGGTACTACGGCCTGGCCAAGGAGCTGACGAGGTTCGTCGGCGGAGCGGAGCACCGGTTGGGGCAGATCGATGTTCATTGACCTCACGAGCGACCAGCGCAGGCTGCGCGAGGAGCTGCGCGAGTACTTCTCCGGCGTCATGACCGAGCAGCAACGCGAAGCCGTGCTCACCGAACGGCACGGCACCGCCTACCGCGACCTGGTGCGCCGCCTCGGCGCCGACGGGTGGCTCGGCGTCGGCTGGCCCACCGAGTACGGCGGCCGCGGCTTCGGCCAGGTCGAGCAGCAGATCTTCGTCAACGAGGCCGCACGCGCCGACGTGCCGCTGCCGTACGTGACGCTGCAGACCGTCGGCCCGACCCTGCAGCGCTACGGAACCCAGGAGCAGAAGGACCTCTTCCTCCCGCGCATCCTCAAGGGCGAGCTGCACTTCGCCATCGGCTACACCGAACCCGAGGCCGGCACGGACCTCGCGGCGCTCACGACCAGGGCCGTCCGGCAGGGCGACCACTACGTCGTCAACGGCCAGAAGGTATTCACCACCGGCGGCCACGACGCCGACCACGTGTGGCTCGCGGTCCGCACCGGAGCACCCGAGGACCGCCACCGGGGCATCACCATCCTGATCGCCGACACGACCGACCCCGGCTACTCGTGGACTCCGATCATCACCTGCGACGGCGCGCACCACGTCAACGCCACCTACTACAGCGACGTCACGGTGCCCGTCGGCCTGCGCGTGGGCGAGGAGAACAAGGGCTGGCGGCTGATCACCACCCAGCTCAACCACGAACGCGTCATGCTCGGCCCGTCCGGCCGGATCGGCGCCCAGTTCGACCGCGTGCACGAGTGGGCGCGCGAGCACGACCTGCTCGGCCTGCCGGACGTGCGCAGGGCGCTGGCCGAGGTCAAGGCCGTGCACCGGGTCAACGAGCTGCTCAACTGGCAGGTCGCCGCCCGGGAGGTGGAGGTCGCCGACGCCTCCGCCACCAAGGTCTTCGCCGCCGACCGCACCCAGCGCGTCGGCCGCCTGCTGGAGGAGGTCGTGAGCCGCCACGGCGATCCCACCGAACCGGGCACCGCGCAGCTCGTGCGCTGGCTGGACGTCCAGGCCCGGCGCAACCTCGTGCTCACCTTCGGCGGTGGCGTCAACGAGGTGCAGAAAGAGCTGATCGCGTCCCTCGGGCTCGGACTGCCGAGGGTGGTGCGATGACCGACGTCGAGAAGGCAGCGGCCGAGATCGCCGGCCGGGGCGAGTCCGCACCGCGCCTGGCCCGCGACCCGGTGAACCTGCCGATGATCCGCACCTGGCTGGAGGCCATCGGCGACACCCACCCCGGCTACACCGAGGTCGCGCCACCGGCGATGGTGCAGGTGTGGACGATGGCCGGGCTGCACGGCCAGCGCGCGCTGGACGACCCGCTCGGCGCGATGATGCGGGTCCTCGACGAGGCCGGGTTCACCTCGGTCGTCGCCACCGACAGCGACCAGACCTACCACCGCTACCTCAGGGTCGGCGAACAGCTCGCGGTCACCACCCTGCTGGAGGACGTGACCGGCCCGAAGAGGACCGCACTCGGCGAGGGCTGGTTCGTCACCACCCGCAGCACCTGGTACGTCGGTGACGAGCCGGTCGCCGAGATGCGGTTCCGCGTCCTGAAGTTCCGCCCAGCCGAGAAACCCGCTGCCCCGGCGCAGATCCCGAAGGCGCAGGCGATCCGGCCCTCGGTCAACCGCGACACCGAGTACTTCTGGAACGGCACCAAGCAGGGTGAGCTGCGCATTCAGCGCTGCGGCCGCTGCGGGCTGCTGCGGCACCCACCGGGCCCGATGTGCCCGGAATGCGGTGCCACCACACCGAGGTACCTGGTCTCGGACGGTCGCGGCGTGGTCTACAGCTACGTCGTGCACCACCACCCGCAGGTGCCCGGCAAGCGGACGCCGTTCGTGATCGCGCTGGTCGAGCTGGACGAGGGCGTGCGGATGCTGGGCGAGCTCGACGGCGAGCCGCGCGTCGGGCTGCCCGTCGAGGTCGTGTTCACCGAGGTCGACGACGACCTGACGATGTTCGGCTGGAGGCCTCGTGCGGACCGGTGACCCCCTGCCCGAGTGGCACGTCGAGGCCACGCCCACGTTCGTGATCAGCACCGCGCTCGCGACCCGCGACTTCCAGGACGTGCACCACGACCGCGACCTCGCCGTCCGGCGCGGCTCGAAGGACATCTTCATCAACATCCTCACCACCACCGGACTGGTGCAGCGCTACGTCACCGACTGGGCGGGCACCGGGGCGCTGGTCCGGCAGATCGACATCCGGCTCGGCGCACCCTGCTACGCCTACGACACGCTCAAGTTCTTCGGCCAGGTGGTCGAACGCCACGACAACGACGTGGTGGTCGAGGTCGTCGGCCGCACCGGCCACGGCGACCACGTCACCGGCACGGTCAGGATCGAGGTGCCCGCGTGAACGCCGCGATCGCCGGCATCGGCGCGACCGAGTTCTCCAAGGACTCCGGCCGCACCGAACTGCAGCTCGCCGCCGAGGCCACCAGGGCCGCACTCGCCGACGCCGGACTCGAACCGTCCGATGTGGACGGCCTGGTCAGCTTCACCATGGACACCAACGCCGAGATCGCCGTCGCCCGCGAGCTCGGCATCCCGGAGCTGACGTTCTTCAGCCGCGTCCACTACGGCGGCGGCGCGGCCTGCGCGACCGTCCAGCAGGCCGCCATGGCGATCGAGACCGGGATGGCGCAGGTCGTCGTGTGCTACCGGGCGTTCAACGAACGCTCCGGCCACCGGTTCGGCCAGGTCCAGGCCGCGGCGGCGGCGAACGTCGACAACAGCTGGTCCTACCCGATGGGCCTGGGCACCCCGGCCGCGATGGTCGCCATGTTCGCCCGCCGGTACATGCACTCCTACGGTGCCACGAGCGAGGACTTCGGCCGGGTCGCCGTCGTGGACCGCAAACACGCCGCCACCAACCCCCACGCGTGGTTCCACAACCGCCCGATCACCCTCGACGACCACCAGTCCTCGCGCTGGATCGCCGAACCGCTGCGGCTGCTCGACTGCTGCCAGGAAAGCGACGGGGGAGTGGCGCTCGTCGTCACCTCCGCCGCGCGCGCTCGCGACTTGAGGAACACGCCCGTGCTGGTCAAGGCCGCCGCCCAGGGCAGCGGCACCGACCAGTTCACGATGACCAGCTACTACCGCGACGACCTGACCGGCCTGCCGGAGCTGGGCGTGGTGGCGCGGCAGCTGTGGCAGCGGTCCGGCATCGGGCCGTCCGATGTGGACGTGGCCGTGCTCTACGACCACTTCACCCCGTTCGTGCTCGTCCAGCTGGAGGAGCTCGGGTTCTGCGGCAAGGGCGAGGCGAAGGACCTCGTGGCCTCCGGCGCGTTGGAGCTCGACGGCTCGCTACCGCTCAACCCGCACGGCGGCCAGCTCGGCGAGGCCTACCTGCACGGCATGAACGGCATCGCCGAGGCCGTCCGGCAGGTCCGCGGCACCGCCGTGAACCAGGTCGCGAGAGCGGCCCACGTCCTGGTCACCGCCGGCACCGGCGTTCCCACCAGCGGCCTGCTCCTGAGCCCCTGACCCCCTTGCAGAAGCCGGGTCAACGGCTCAGCAGCACCGCGTCGGCGAGCACGGGACGGTCCGCGGAAGAGGTGGTCAGCACCAGGCGGGAGCCGTCCCGCCACACCGACGTCCGCAACGTCTCACCGGGGAACACCACGCCCGCGAACCTCGCCCCGAACGACACCACCTGCTCCGGCCCGTCCAAGAACGCGTCGACCACCGCCTTGCACACCACGCCGTAGGTGCACAGGCCGTGCAGGATCGGCCGGTCGAACCCGGCCGCACGGGCGAACCCGGGATCGGCGTGCAACGGGTTGCGGTCCCCGCACAACCGGTACAGGTGGGCCTGCTGCGGCAACGTCGGCGTCTCGATCACCGCGTCGGGTTCGCGGCCGGGCAGCTCGACCCGGTTCGACGGCCCGCGCTCACCACCGAAACCGCCCTCGCCGCGGGCGAAGATGCTCGACCGGGTCGTGTAGAGCACCGTTCCGTCCGGTGCCACGGCGGTCGACTCCTGCACGATCACCGCCGCCGTGCCCTTGTCCCACACGTCGGTGATCCGCGTCCGCAGCACCGCCTGGCCCTCGGCGGGGATCGGCCCGTGCGCGGTGATCTCCTGCGTGCCGTGCAAGACGCGCGCCAGGTCGACGTCCACACCGGGGAACGACACCACCGGCGGCGCGGTCTCGTGGAACCGCGGCGCCACCACCCCGAACGTCGGCAGGACCGCCAGCCCCTCCTCGTAGACGTACCGCAGCTCGGTCGCACCCAGCGCCAGGTGGTAGAGCAGCACGTCCGACGACGTCCAGGAGAACTTCAGCTCGGGCAGTTCCGCCCCCACCGCAACAGCCGGATCGATCGGCATCGCACGCCCTTCACTCGTAGGTGATCGTCACCGCGTCGGTGACCGGAACCGACTGGCACGCCAGGACGATCCCGTCGGCGATGTCGCCGGAGTCGAGCACGTCGTTGCCGAGCATCTTGACCTCGCCGGAGACCAACCGGCACGCGCACGCGCCGCACGCACCCTCCCGGCACGAGAACGGCGCGTCCAACCCCTTCTCCAGCAACAGGTCCAGCAGCTTCATCCGGGCCGGCCAGGCGAAGCGGTGGGTCTCCCCGTCCAGCGACACCTCGACCTGCGCGTCCGGCCGGTCGTCCACCACCGGCACGGACTCGGCGAACGGATCACCCGACAGCGACACGAACTTCTCGACGTGCACCACCGGAACGTCGTGCAACGCCGTGCGGGCCGCCTCCATGAACGGTGCCGGCCCGCACACGAACGCCTCGTCGCACGGACGCACGAACGCCCGCAGCCCGTGCGGCAGCCCCTGCACCGACTCCAGCCAGTGCACCACCGCCAACCGCTCCGGGAACTCCCGCGACAACCGGTCCAGCTCGCGGGCGAAGATCACCGACTCCGCGTCCCGGTTGGCGTAGAACAGGAACACCGACCCGGTCCCGCCGGACAGCACCGCCCGGATGATCGACATCACCGGCGTGATCCCGCTGCCCGCCGCGAACGCCAGCACCGAGGAGTCCAGCGACCGCGGCGTGAACACCCCGGCCGGTGCCAGCACGTCCAGCTCCATCCCGGTGCGCAGCTCGGAGCACATCCACACCGACCCGCACCCGTCCGGCGTGCGCTTGACCGTGATCTTCAACGGTTCACCGGGTGCGCTCGACAGCGAGTAGCACCGCGCCACCTCACCCGCCCGCACGGTCAGGAACTGACCCGGCCTGGGCTCGAAAGACGCCCCCGACAGCACGAACGACCGCGCGTCGTGCGTCTCCTCGATGACCGACTCGACGCGCAACCGGTGCACCTCAGCCATCGGCGACCTCCACCGTCCCGTCGCGCACGGCCTTCTCGATGCCGTCGCGCAACCGCAGGCACGTACGCACCAACGGCGCCCGCGGTCCCAGCTCCGGGCACGCGCTGGTGTCGGCGAGCCACTGCACGCTGGTGTGCCGGGGGCTGTTCTTCTTCACCAGCACCCGGTTCCCGCAGTCGCACGTCACCGGCACCATGCCGCCGGACAGGAACTCGTCGCGCTCGCTCATGAGCTCGTCGGCTGCCGGCGGGCGAGGTTCTCGGCGACCTCCCTCTCCCACACCTCGACCGCCCTGCTCGTGTCGACCTCGAACTCGAACCGCCGCACCATGTCGTCGGTGACGTCCTCGACGTCCACGTAGAACTGCTCGTACCAGCGCCGCAACTGGTAGACCGGCCCGTCCTCCTCGCACAGCAGCGGGTTGTCGACCCGCGTCTTGTTCTGCCAGATCTCCACGTCCTGCAGGAACCCCGCGCCGATGCCGCGCGCGAACTTGCGGGCGATCTTGTCCGCGTGCTCGTCCGACACACCCGGCAGCTTCTTCACGATCGCGCCCCACTGCAGCCGGAACGAGTTCGGCGTGATCGGGTAGTGGCAGTTGATCAGCACCGTCTCGATCTCGATGCCCCTGTAGTCGTTCCACAGGTAGTCGATCATGTACGACGGTCCGTAGTACGAGGCCTCCGAGCGCACCTCGACCTCACCGGTGTAGTTCGACGCCATCGCCACGTCCGGCCGCCCGCGCGTGGTCAGGTACTGCGAGGCGATGTGGCCCTCCATCACGTTCTTGAAGTACGTCGGGAACGCGAAGTGGATGTAGAAGAAGTGGGCCATGTCGACGACGTTGTCGATGATCTCGCGGCAGTTCGCGTTCTCGATCACGACCGAGTCCCACGTCCAGTTGCTCCACTCACCGCTGAACGCCTGCTCGATCCGCGGGATCGTCACGTGCTCGGGCGGCGGGTTGCCCTGCGGGTCGTTCCACACGAACAGCTGCCTGTTCTCCTCCAGCGTGGTCCACGACCGGGTGCGGGCCCGCAGCGGAACCCGCTTGGCGTAGGGGATCTCGACGCACCGGCCGTTGCCCGCCCAGCGCCAGTCGTGGAACGGGCACGCGATGGTGCTGCCCTTCACCGTGCCCCGGGTGAGGTCACCGCCCATGTGCCGGCAGTACCCGTCGAGCACGTTGAGCGTGCCGTCCTCGCCCTGGAACACCACGAGCTTCGTGCCGAACGCCTCGACGGCGTGCGGCTGCCCGTCGCGGAAGGTGTCGGCCAGGCCCAGGCAGTGCCAGCCGCGCGCGAACCGCGCGGGAGGCGCGCCGGTGTCGATCGAACGCACGGAGTCCTGCGTCATCACATGCCTCCACGGTGGTCTTGGCTGGAGATGTCGAGTCCGGCCAGGTACCCGAAGGTCATCGCCGGTCCGAGGGTGGCGCCCGCGCCCGCGTAGGTGTGACCCATGACCGACGCGCTCGCGTTGCCCGCCGCGTACAGGCCGTCGATCACCGAACCGTCCTCGCGCAGCACCCGCGCGTGCGCGTCGGTGCGCAGCCCGCCCTTGGTGCCCAGGTCGCCGGGGACGATCCTGGCCGCGTGGAACGGCGGCGTGAGCAGCGGCGCGAGGCACGGGTTCGGGTGGACGCGCGGGTCGCCGTAGTAGCGGTCGTAGGCGCTGTCACCGCAGCCGAAGTCGGGGTCGGTGCCGTTGAAGGTGTTGAACCGCGTGACCGTGTCGGCGAGGCCGGGGAGTCCCGCTTTCGCACCCAGCTCGTCGAGGCTGGGGGCATTGAGCACGACCTCGTCCCACCGCCGGGGCAACGGCCGGCGGGGCGGGAAGCCCGCGAACGGGTAGCGGTTGCGGTAGGTCTGGTCGAACACCAGCCAGGTCGTCCCGGTCATCGCCTTGACCACGTCGATGTAGGGCGCCGCCTCGTTGACGAAGCGCCGGCCGGACCCGTCGACCAGCACACACCCCGGCAGCGCGCGTTCGGCGAGCAGGAAGAACGGCCCGCGCGGCAACGGGACCGCCGGCCCCCACCAGGCGTCGTCCATCAGACCCACGGCCGCGCCCGCGCGCAGCCCGGCCTCGATGCCGTCACCGGTGTTGGCCCGCGCGCCGACCGTCCACTCGGTACCGATGTCCTGGTGCTGCTTGCGCAGCTGCTCGTTGTGCTCGAACCCACCGGAGGTGAGCACGACGTGCGGAGCCTGAATCAGCTCGTCGCCCACGCGGATGCCGGCGACCCGGCCGTTCTCGAAGTGCAGGTCGGTCAGCGCGGTGTTGAGCCTGACCTCGACGTCCAACGCCGTCAGGCCCGCACGCAGCCCGGCGGCCAGCGCCTGGCCCATCGCGAGCCTCCGGCCCGGTGTGAACCGCTGCGCGACCAGTTTGGCCGCGGTGAGCACCCCGCGCGGGTGGCGGGCGGCCAGGGTGAGCCACCGGTAGTCGACCTGGGTGATCACGATTCCGGCCGGGGTCGGCACGTACGGCGGTTCGAGGTGCTCCAGCTCGGCGCCGAGGACGTCCGCCCTCATCGGCACCGGCTCGACCGACCGCCCGCGCGGACGGCCGCCGGGTGCCTCCGGGTAGTAGTCGGGATAGCCGCGCACCCAGCGGAACCGCAACGGCGTGTGCGCGCACACGAACCCGAGCATCGCGGGACCGGCGTCGAGGAACGCCTCCCGCAGCTCGGCCGGCACGTCACCGGCGATGTGCGCGAGGTAGGCGGAGGCGTCCTCGGGCGTGTCCCGCACACCGGCCTCGGCGAGGACGGGGTTGTTCGGCACCCAGATGCCGCCGCCGGACCGGGCGGTCGAGCCGCCGAAGCGCGCCGCCTTCTCGACGACCAGGGTGCGCAGTCCCCGGTGGGCCGTGCACAGGGCGGTGGTCATGCCCGCCGCGCCGCTGCCGACGACGATCACGTCGTACATCCGCACCTCCGGAGTAGAGACTAGAACAGGTTATAGTTCTGGGGCGGTTTGGCGCTATGGTGTAGGAGTTCCAGGCGGTTCGGATCACCAAGAACGTGTTCCGGGAGGGTTGCGTGGAGGTCACCGCTGACGTGGTCGTCGCCGGCTTCGGCGCCGCCGGTGCGTGCGCCGCGCTCGAAGCCGCGGCCTCCGGTGCGTCCGTGGTGGTGCTGGACCGGTTCGCCGGCGGTGGCGCGACGGCGTTGTCCGGCGGGGTCGTCTACGCCGGTGGTGGCACGCGCCAGCAGGTCGAGGCCGGGGTCGCCGACACGCCCGAGTCGATGCACGCCTACCTCAGGCACGAGGTCCGCGACGCGGTGTCGGACGAGACACTGCGCCGGTTCTGCCGGGACAGCGCGAAGATGCTGGCCTGGCTGGAGGACCAGGGCGTGCCGTTCGGCGCGCGGCTGTGCCCGTTCAAGACCTCCTACCCGACCGACGACTACCACCTCTACTTCTCCGGCAGCGAGACCGCCTGGCCCGACCCGGTGCCGCGCGGGCACCGGACCAGGGCGAAGGGCACGTCCGGGAGCGTCTTCTTCGCCCGGCTCGCCGAGGCCACCCGGCGAGCGGGGGTGCGGGTCATGACCCAGACGCGGGCCGTGGAGCTCGTCGTGGCCGACCGGGTGACCGGCGTGCGGTGCCGGACGCTGACCGGCCCGCCCCGAGCGCTGCACCGGGCGTTGTCGAGGGCCGCGGCCAAGCCGTGGCTCTACCTCCCACCGCTCGGGCGCGCACTGCACCGGGTCGCGGCGGCCGTGGAACGCCGGTTCGGCCGTGAGCTGACGGTGCACGCCCGGCGCGGCGTCGTCATCGCCGCCGGCGGGTTCATCGCGAACCGGGCGATGCTGCGCGACCACGCACCGGCCCACCGCGGCGGTCTCGCCCTGGGCACCCCCGGTGACGACGGCAGCGGCATCCGGCTCGGCACCGCCGCCGGTGGCACGACCGACCGGCTGGACAAGATCTCGGTGTGGCGGTTCGTCACGCCGCCCAGCGCGTTGCAACGCGGCATCCTCGTCGACATCGACGGTCAGCCGTTCGGCGACGCCACCCGCTACGGCGCGGCGATCGGCGACGAGATCATCCGGCGCGACGGCAAGGCGTGGCTGCTCGTCGACGACGACACGCTGAGCGTCGCCAAGGCCCAGGTCGGCACGCAGACCGCGCGCTTCCAGCGCTTCCAGGCCCTCTACCTGCTCTCCCGCGGCCTCGTCACCGCGCCGACGATCGAGGCCGCCGCCGAGAAGGCGGGCATCAGGGCACCGCAGGTCGAACCGTTCGGGCGGCCACCGTACTCGCTGATCGACGTCTCGGTGCGGTTCGACTCCTTCCGGCGCGGCTTCGGTTACCCCTGCCCGATGCTCACCCTCGGCGGCTTGGTCGTCGACGAGCAGACCGGTGCGGTGCAGGGGGTGCGCGGCCTGTACGCGGCGGGCCGATCCGCGGTCGGGGTGTGCTCGGAGTCGTACGTCAGCGGCCTCGCGCTCGCCGACTGCGTCTTCTCCGGCCGGCGCGCCGGCCACCACGTGGCGAAGGAGGACCGGTGCTGACGATGGAGAAGAGGGCGGCGGCCGCACAGCTGCTGCGCACCGCCGAACGCGAGCGCGTGCCGATCACACCGCTGGTGGAGCTGTACCCGGACATCGACGTGGTCGACGCCTACGAGATCCAGCTGCTCAACGTGCGGCACCGCAACCGCGACGTCATCGGCCACAAGGTCGGCCTGTCGTCGCCGGCGATGCAGCAGATGATGGGCGTGGACGAACCCGACTACGGGCACCTGCTCGACGACATGCAGCTGCACGGCACCGCGGACGCCTCGGCGTACCTGTACCCGCGGGTCGAGGTGGAGATCGCGTTCCTGCTCGGCCACGACCTGCCCGGCGAGGGCTGCACGGTCGCGGACGTGCTCGCCGCCACCGAGTTCGTGGCACCCGCGATCGAGCTGATCGACAGCCGCATCGCCGACTGGCGGATCACGCTCCCCGACACCATCGCCGACAACGCCTCCTCCGCGGCGTTCGTCCTGGGCGGCGAACGCGTGCGGCCGTCCGATGTGGACATCCGCGGCGTCGAGGCGACCCTGGCGCGCAACGGGGAGCCGGTTGCCCAAGGCCGTGGTGACGCGGTGCTGGGTGATCCGGCGATCGCGGTGGCGTGGCTCGCGCAGAAAGTGGCCACGTTCGGTGTGCGGCTGCTGGCCGGCGACATCGTGCTGCCCGGCTCGTGCACGCGGGCGTTCGACGCGAAACCGGGAGACGAGTTCCGCGCCGAGTTCGCCGGACTCGGTTCTGTCGACCTGAAGTTCGAGTGAGGTGAACGGGTGAAGGCGGCCATCGTCGGGTCCGGCAACATCGGCACCGACCTGCTCTACAAGCTCCTGCGCTCACCGACGCTGGAACCCCGCTGGATGGTGGGCGTCGACCCGTCCAGCGAGGGCCTGCGGCGAGCGCGCGAGGCGGGTCTGGAGGCCACGGCCGAGGGCGTGGACTGGTTGCTGCGCCAGGACGAGCTGCCCGACGTCGTGTTCGAGGCGACCTCGGCCGCGGTGCACCGGGCCAACGCCCCGCGCTACGCCGAGGCCGGCATCCGGGCCGTCGACCTGACCCCCGCCGCGGTCGGCCCGTACGTGGTGCCGCCGGTCAACCTGCGCGAACACCTCGGCGCACCGAACGTCAACCTGATCACCTGCGGCGGCCAGGCCACGATCCCGGTGGTGCACGCCGTGTCGCGGGTCGTGCCGGTCGAGTACGCGGAGATCGTCGCCAGCGTCGCGTCGGTGTCGGCCGGACCGGGCACACGCGCGAACATCGACGAGTTCACCCGCACCACCAGCCGCGGCATCGAGACGATCGGCGGCGCCGGCCGCGGCAAGGCGATCATCGTGCTCAACCCGGCCGACCCGCCGATGATCATGCGCGACACCGTCTTCTGCGCGATCCCCGAGGACGCCGACCCGGACCCGATCACCGACTCGATCACCCGGATGGAGACCGACCTCCGCGCGTACGTCCCGGGGTTCCGGCTGCTGCGCGAGCCGCAGTACGACCCCGGCCGCGTCGCGATCTTCGTCGAGGTCGCGGGAGCGGGCGACTTCCTGCCGCCCTACGCCGGGAACCTCGACATCATGACGGCCGCCGCGACCAAGGTGGGGGAGGAGATCGCCGATGCAGTTGCGGCTGACCGACACGTCTCTGCGTGACGGCTCGCACCACAAGCGCCACCGGTTCACCGTCGACGACGTGCGCTCGATCGTCGGCGCGCTCGACGACGCCGGGGTGCCGGTCATCGAGGTCACCCACGGCGACGGGCTGGGCGGGTCGTCGTTCACCTACGGCTTCAGCCGCACACCGGAGCAGGAGCTGATCAAGACCGCGGTGGCCACGGCCCGGCAGGCCAGGATCGCCGTGCTGATGCTGCCGGGCGTCGGCGTCAAGGACGACATCCTGGTGTCGCAGGACAACGGCGCGTCGATCGTGCGGATCGCCACCCACTGCACCGAGGCCGACGTGTCGGTGCAGCACTTCCAGCTCGCCCGCGAACGCGGGCTGGAGACCGTCGGGTTCCTGATGATGGCGCACTCGCGGCCACCGGAGGCGTTGGCACGTCAAGCGAGGATCATGGCCGACGCCGGGTGCCAGTGCGTCTACGTGGTCGACTCGGCCGGCGCGCTGGTGCTGGAACAGGTGTCCGACCGGGTGGCCGCGCTGGTGGCGGAGCTGGGGGACGACGCGCAGGTCGGGTTCCACGGGCACGAGAACCTCGGGCTGAGCGTGGCGAACTCGGTCGCCGCGGCACGGGCGGGCGCGAAGCAGATCGACGGCAGCGTGCGCGGGTTCGGCGCGGGAGCGGGCAACACGCCGCTGGAGGCGTTCGTCGGCGTCTGCGACAAGCTCGGGTTCACCACCGGCGTCGACTTCTTCAAGATCGTCGACGCGGCCGAGGACGTCGTGCGGCCGGTGATGCCCGAGGAGTGCCTGCTCGACCGGATGGCGCTGATGATGGGGTACGCGGGCGTCTACTCCAGCTTCCTCAAGCACGCCTACACCCAGGCGGAGCGCTACGGCGTGTCCGGCGCGGAGCTGCTCGTGCGCGCCGGTCGGCGCGAGCTCGTGGGTGGCCAGGAGGACCAGCTGATCGACATCGCACTGGAGCTGAGCAGGGAGGAGGTTCGATGAGCGAGGAGATCCTCGGCAAGGTGCGGGAGCTGCTGCCCGCGCTGCGCGAGCGCGCGGCGGAGACCGAACAGCTGCGCAGGGTGCCGCCGGAGTCGGTGAAGGCGTTGCAGGAGACCGGGTTCTTCCGGATGCTGCAACCCGTGCGCTGCGGCGGGTTCGAGACGCACCCGGTCGCGTTCTACACCGCGGTCAAGATGATCGCGAGCGCCTGCGGGTCCACGGGCTGGGTCTCGTCCGTGCTGGGCGTGCACCCGTGGCACGTCGGGCTGTTCGACGTGAAGGCGCAGGACGAGGTGTTCGGCGAGGACCAGGACACCCGCATCTCCTCCTCCTACGCACCGACCGGCAGGGCGACCGCCGTGGAGGGCGGGTTCCGGTTCAGCGGCAGGTGGAGCTTCTCCTCGGGCTGCGACCACGCCACGTGGGTGCTGCTCGGCGGACTGGTGATGAACGACGAGGGAAAGCCCGTCGACTTCCGCACGTTCCTGCTGCCGATCGCCGACTACACGATCAACGACGTGTGGGACACGGTCGGCCTGCGCGGCACGGGCAGCAACGACATCGTGGTGTCCGACGTGTTCGTGCCCGAGCACCGCACGCTGAGCATGGCGCACACCGCGCGGTGCCAGTGCCCCGGCCAGGAGGTGAACCCCGGACCGTTGTTCCGCATGCCGTACGGGACGATCCACCCGTACGCGATCACCGCGCCGATGATCGGCATGGCGGCCGGCGCGTACGAGCTGCACGTCAACGCCACGCGCGAGCGCGTCCGTGCCGCCTACCTGGGCGAGAAGGCCGTCGACGACCCGTTCGCGCAGGTCCGGATCGCCACGGCGGCCAACGACATCGACACCGCGTGGTGGCAGCTCGAGAAGGACGTCGACGACGAGTGGGAGCACGCCGTCGCCGGCACGAGGATTCCGGTCGAGCTGCGCCTGCGGGCGCGCAGGGACCAGGTGCTGGGCAGCGCGCGGGCCCTCTCCGCGATCGACCGGCTCTTCGAGAGCGCGGGCGGCAAGGCGATCAACGCGAACCTGCCGTTGCCCCGGTTCTGGCGTGACGCCCACGCCGCACGGGTGCACGCGGCCAACGACCCGGAGCGCTCGCTGGTGATGTTCGGCAAGAACGAGCTCGGCATCCCAGTCCGCGACGGCCTGTTCTGACCGCAACGGGAAGCTGCAGAGGAGAGACATGGTTCGGTTGCACTACCACGAGGCCGGCGCCGACCACGCCGAGACGCTGGTGCTGCTGCACGGCGGCGGGCCGGGTGCGTCGGCGCTGAGCAACTTCGGCCGCACCATCCCGGTGCTCGCCAAGTCGTTCCGGGTGCTGGCGGTGGACCAGCCGGGGTTCGGTGAGTCGGAGAAGCCGACCGAGCACGGCCAGTACTTCGCCCACGCCGCCGAGGCGCTGCGCGGGCTGCTCGACGACCTCGGGGTGGAGAAGGCACACCTCCTCGGCAACTCACTCGGCGGCGGCACGGCCGTGCGGTTCGCACTGGACCACCCGAAACGCGCCGGACGGCTGGTCCTGATGGGACCGGGTGGCCTGTCGCTCAACGTCTTCGCACCCGACCCGACCGAGGGCGTGCGCAAGCTCAGCGCGTTCGCCAAGGACCCGACGCGGGAGCGGATCGAGGAGTTCCTGCGGATCATGGTGTTCGACCAGTCGCTGATCACCGACGAGCTGATCGACGAACGGTTCGCCGCCGCGTCCCGGCCGGAGTCGCTGAAAGCCATGGTCGCGATGGGGAAGTCGTTCTCCGGACCGGACTTCGAGCAGGGCATGCTCTGGCGCGAGGCCCACAGGCTGCGCCAACGGGTGCTGCTCGTGTGGGGCCGCGAGGACCGGGTCAACCCGCTCGACGGCGCCCTTGTCGCGTTGAAGCTGATCCCACGCGCACAGCTGCACGTGTTCGGCGGGTGCGGGCACTGGGCGCAGCTGGAGAAGTTCGACGAGTTCAACCGGCTCGCGGCAGACTTCCTCTTGGAGACGTGATGGGCATCCGATCGCTGGGCTACCTGCGGATCGAGGCCACCGACATCGGCCGGTGGCGCGAGTTCGGGTTGAAGGTGCTCGGGCTCGTGGAGGGCAAGGGCTCGACCGAGGGCGCGCTGTACTTCCGGATGGACGACTTCCCGGCCCGGCTGGTGATCGTGCCCGGTGCGGCCGACCGGTTGCTCGCCTCCGGCTGGGAGGTCGCGACCGAGGCCGAGTTGGACGAGGTCGCGAAACGCCTGGCGTCCGCGGGCGTCGCGGTCGTCGAGGGCACGGCCGAGGAGCTCGCCGAACGCCGGGTCACCGGGATGGTCAAGTTCGAGGACCCGTCCGGCAACACGCTGGAGGTGTTCCACGGCGCCGCCCTGGAGCACCGGCGGGTGGTGTCCCCGTACGGGCACCGGTTCGTCACCGAGGACCAGGGCCTCGGCCACGTCGTGCTGTCCACCTCGGACGACGAGGCCGCGCTGCACTTCTACCGCGACGTGCTCGGGTTCCGGCTGCGCGACTCGATGCGGCTGCCCCCGCAGTTCGTCGGCAGGCCCGCCGACGGGCCACCGGCGTGGCTGCGGTTCTTCGGCTGCAACCCGCGCCACCACAGCCTCGCGTTCCTGCCGATGCCCACCCCGTCCGGGATCGTGCACCTGATGATCGAGGTGGAGAGCACCGACGACGTCGGGCTGACGCTGGACCGGGCGTTGCGGCGCAAGGTGCCGATGTCGGCGACGCTCGGCCGGCACGTCAACGACCTGATGCTGTCGTTCTACCTGAAGACACCCGGCGGGTTCGACGTCGAGTTCGGCTGCGAGGGACGGCAGGTGTCCGATGAGGACTGGATCGCGCGAGAGAGCACGGCGGTGAGCCTGTGGGGTCACGACTTCAGCGTGGGGCACCGGGGGTAGCGCGCTTCCGGTCGGTCCTGGGGCACTTCTGCACCGGCGTGACCGTGGTGACGGGCATGTCCGCGACCGGCCCGGTGGGGTTCGCCTGCCAGTCGTTCGCGGCGTTGTCGCTGGACCCGCCGCTCGTGCTGTTCTGCCCGCAGCGCACGTCGGGCAGCTGGGCGGCGATGTCCCCGGCCGGGGCGTTCTGCGTGAACGTGCTCGCCGAGGACCAGCGGGAGCTGTCGGCGGTGTTCGGCCGGGCAGGGGCGGACAAGTTCGCCGGCGTCGCGTGGTCCCCGTCGGGCACCGGTGCTCCGGTGCTCGGCGGGGCGCTCACGTGGGTCGACTGCCGGGTCACGACCGTGCACGAGGCCGGTGACCACTACGTCGTGATCGGCGAGGTCGTCGAGCTCGGACCGCAACGCGACGCACGACCGTTGCTGTTCTACCGCGGCCGGTACGCCGCGCAGGCCGACCTCGACCCGCGCGGCCGGTCCGGCGAGGTGCTCGACACCCTCCTGACCTGGCAGCGCCAGTCAGAGTGGAGCTGACGCCGTGACCCGCCAGGTCGCCGTCGGGAAGCTGACCTCGCCGTCGTGCACGAACTCGTCGAACGCGCCGCGCACCCGGTCGAGAATCCGGTCGCGGTCCCGCTCGGGTGCCTCCCGCAGGGCGCGGCTGACCGGGCCCATGTTCGTCAGGTACGGCAGCAGCACCTCCTCGGGCAGCCGGGTGGTGCGGTCGATCGGCGTGACCTCGACGTCCGCCCAGCCGTCGAGGACCTCGCGGACCCGCGCCGGATCGGCGAGCGAGAACGGCCCCGGCCCGTCCAGGTCACGCGCGGGCATGCCGGGCAGGATCTCCCTCGCCACGCGGTCGCCGGTGAGCATGAACGGGTTCTCCTCCTGCGCCCGCCACGTGATGAAGCACAGCTCACCACCCGGTTCGACGGCCGTGCGCAGGTTCGTGAACGCCGCGCCGGGGTCGGCGAAGAACATCACGCCGAACCGCGACACGACCAGGTCGAACCGCTGCTCGAACACGTGCGTCTGCGCGTCGGCCAGCAGGAACTCCGCCTGCCCGTGCTCCCGCGCCGCCGCGACCATCGACTCGGCGATGTCGACCCCGACGCACTCCGCACCGGTGGCCGCGGCGACCGCCCGCGTCACCCCGCCGGTGCCGCACCCGACGTCGAGCACCCTCCTGCGCGGCCGCTCCGCCGCCTTCTCGACCAGCAGTTCCTCGAACGGCCGCAGGATCTGGCCCACGGTGTCCTGCACCCGCGCCCAGCCCTGCCCCGACGTGTTCCACAGCGCCGCCTGCTCGGCGTTGACCTCTGCCATGCTCCTACCGTCCTACTTCAAGCCGACTTGAGGTCAAGTGTCGTGGACGAGATCGCCATCGGCGAGGTGGTGCGCCGCTCCGGCGTGCCCGCCTCCACCCTGCGCTACTACGAGGAGCGCGGCCTGATCGCCTCGACCGGCCGTCGCGGCCTGACCCGCGTGTTCCCGGCGTCGGTGCTCGGGCAGCTCGCGCTGATCGCCGTGTGCCGCAACGTCGGGTTCTCGCTCGACGAGATCGCCCGGATGCTCGCCCGCGACGTGTCGAACCTCGACCGGGCGATGCTGTCGGGCAAGGCCGACGAGCTGGACGCGATGATCACCCGGATGACGGTGATGCGAGACCGGCTCCGCCACGCCGCCGCCTGCCCCGCTCCCAGCCACGCGGAGTGCCCCGCGTTCCAGCGGATGCTGCGCGAAGCCGGCCCAGGCGCGTGAGGTGCTGCTGCGGGCTGCCGAACAGCTGAGCGCTGCCGTGCGCCCGCTTGAAGTACAGGTGCGCGTCGTGCTCCCAGGTGATCGCGATACCGCCGTGCAGCTGGATCATCTCGGCGGCGACCTTCTGGAACGCCTCCGAGCAGTAGACCTTCGCGACCGCGGCCGAGACCTCGTCGGACGCCGCCTCCGCCGCCGACCGGGCGGTCTCGACGAGGACGTGCAGGTCGGCCATCCGGTGCTTGAGCGCCTGGAACGAGCCGATCGGCTTGCCGAACTGGACGCGGGTCCTGGTGTGCTCGACGGTGAGCTCCAGCGCCCGTTGCGCCGCACCGACCTGCTCCGCGGCCAACGCCGCGTACGCGACGTCCTGCACACGCGGGTCCCACGGCCCGAGCCGCGCGCCTTCGGCATCGGCGAGGTGGACGGCCGCGAGCCGCCGGGTCGGGTCCATCGCCGGGGTGTGCCGCCGGGTCACGCCCGGCTGGTGCGGGTCGACCTCGTAGAGCGAAGTGCCGTTGACGACCAGCAGCACCTCGGCGAGGTCACCGTCCACGACGTGGTTCGCCGTCCCGGTCAGGTCGCGGATCTCCGCTTCCCACGGCCACACGAGCGCCGCGACCGCCCCGCCGGCGATGCGCGGCAGCAACCGGGCGCACGCCTTGGCGTTGCCGGTGGCCAGCAGTGCCTGGCTCGCCAGCGTCGAGGACAGCAGCGGCGCCGGGGTCAGCGTGCGCCCGAGCTCCGCCAGCACCACGTGCGTCTCGGCGAGCCCCGCCCCGGCCCCGCCGTACTCCTCGGGCACGGCGAGCCCCGCGACGCCGACCTCCCCGCACAGCTTCGCCCACAACGCCGTGTCGTACCCGGCCGGTTCCTCGATCGCCGCCCGCACGTCGGAGTGCTTGGCCAGCAACGCGCGCACGGAGTCCCGCAACGCGACCTGCTCCGGTGTCACAACGCCTCCAGCACGCGGTTCCGGTGGAACGACAGGCTTCCCCACGCGGTGCGCAGGGCCCGGGTCCGCATCAGGAACCGGCTCAGCTCGTACTCGGCGGTGTAGCCGATCGCGCCGTGCACCTGCAACGCGGTCCGTGCCGCCCGCCAGGCCGCCTCGGAGGTGGCGACCTTGGCGGCCGACACGTCCCGCGGGGCCATCGTGACCGCCGCGCCGAACACCAGCGGCCGGGCCAGCTCCAGTCCGATGAGGACGTCCGCGAGGTGGTGCTTGACCGCCTGGAACGACCCGATCGGCCTGCCGAACTGGACGCGGGTCTTGGCGTGCGCGGTCGTGAGCTCGAGCATCGCACGGCCCAGGCCCAGCAGCTGGGCCGAACACGCCAGGACGCCGAGGTCGAACGCACGGGCGGCGGGGACGTCGGTGGCGACCACCGGGCCGCCCGTCACCTCGACGAGCGTCCGCGCCGGGTCGACGGACGCATGGGTGGTCACGGGCGTGGCCTCGCGCAGGGTGGTGCCCTCGACCAGGTGGTACCGCTCCGCCTCGACGGCGTGCGGCACGTGCGGCGGGAACGCCACCGAACCACCGACCCCGAGCACCGGCCCCACCGCGTACGTCTCCACCACCGGCCCGTCCACCGCGTGGTGGCCCAGCTCCTCGAACACCACCACCAGGTCCACCGGGTCCGAGACGTCCCCGACCCCCACAGCCGCGAGGTCCCGCCGGCCCTGCGCCAGGAACCCGTGCAGCACCGCCCCGAAGTCGGCCTGCTCGGCCGAGAGCGCGAACCTCATCGCGGCAGCCCCAAGATCCGCTCGGCGACCACGTTGCGCTGGACCTCGTTGGTGCCCGCGTAGATCGGGCCCGACAACGAGAACACCCACCCGTCCCGCCAGTCCGGCGCCACCTCGCCGAGCAGGTCCAGCGCCGTCTCGTGGATCGCGACGTCCAGCTCCGACCAGAACACCTTCGTCACGCTCACCTGCGGCCCCGACGGCGGGGCCTCCACCGCGCCGAACGTGTGCAGCCGGTACGCCTGCGCCCCGATCCACGCGTCCACCACCCGGTCGCGCACCGCCGGGTCCGGCCGTTCCCGGTACAGCTGGACCAACCGCGCCGCCGCCGCGACGAACCGCCCCGGACTGCGCAACGTCAGCCCGCGTTCGCTGCTCGCCGTGTTCATCGCGACCCGCCACCCGTCGCCGGGCTCGCCGATCACGTCCTCGTCGGGCACGAACACGTCGTCCAGGAAGACCTCCGCGAACCCCGGCTCACCGCCGAGCTGCCGGATCGGCCGCACGGTGACCCCGGGCGCGCGCAACGAGAACATCAGGTACGTCAGCCCGCGATGACGGCCCTCGGGACCGGTGCGGAACAGGCCGAACGCCCGGTCCGCGAACGCCGCCCGCGAGCTCCACGTCTTCTGCCCGCGCACCGACCAGCCGCCGTCACAACGCACCGCCGTGCTGCGCAACGACGCCAGGTCGCTGCCGGACTCCGGTTCCGACCACGCCTGCGCCCACACCTCGTCCGCGCGGGCCATCGCGGGCAGCAGCCGCTCGCGCTGCTCGTCGGTGCCGAACGCGAACAGCGTCGGCGCCAGCAGGAAGATCCCGTTCTGCGACACCCGGCCCGGCGCGCCCGCGGCGTGGTACTCCTCCTCGAACACCAGCCACTGCACCAGCGACGCGTCCCGGCCGCCGAACTCCGCCGGCCACGACACCACCGACAACCGCTCGGCGGCCAGCTCCCGTTCCCACGCCCGGTGCTCCTCGAACCCGGCCGCGGTGTCCATGGAGGACAACGGCCGGACGTGCGAGCGCAACCACGACCGCACCTCGTCGCGGAACTCGGTCGTCGCGTCGTCCAGGTCGAGGTCCATCAGCCCGACGCCTCCTTCATCGACCGCGCGTCCATCCCCGCCAGGGCGTCCGCGCCGACCTCGGCGTTGTGCGCGTGCGCGAAGTGGTGCAGCCCGAACACCGAGTCCATGCCGGCGCGCATCCCCATCAGGTCCTCCGACTGGTTCACCGCCCGTTTCGCGAGCGCCAGGCCGAACTGCGGCATCGCCGAGATCCGCCCGGCCAACGCGAAAGCCGCTTCTTCCAGCTCCGCGCGCGGCACGACCCGTGACACCATGCCCCACTCGTAGGCGCGTGCGGCGGAGAAGCGGTCACCCGTGAACAGCACCTCCTTCGCCGCCCGCGGCCCCAGCACCCACGGGTGCGCGAAGTACTCGACGCCGGGAATTCCCATCCGCACCACCGGGTCGGCGAAGAACGCGTCCTCGGCGGCCACGACCAGGTCGCACACCCACGCCAGCATCAGCCCGCCCGCGACGCACGCCCCCTGCACCATCGCGATCATCGGCTTCGGGATCTCCCGCCACCGCCGGCACATGCCCAGGTAGACCTCCATCTCCCGCGCGTACCTGAGGTCACCGCCGGGACGGCCGACGTGGTCCCACCACATCACCGCGCGTCGCTCGAACGACCGGTCCACGTCCCGGCCGGGCGAGCCGATGTCGTGGCCCGCGGAGAAGTGGTCACCGGCACCGGCCAGCACGATGACCTTGACCTCGGCGTCGTCCACCGCGCGCGTGAAGGCCTCGTCCAACGCGTAGGTCATCGCCGAGTTCTGCGCGTTGCGGTACTCCGGCCGGTTCATGGTCACGACGGCGACCGCGCCCCGCCGCTCGTACGAGACAGTCACGCGTTCTCCTTGCGCAGTAGGCTCTTCAGGACCTTGCCGCCGGCGTTGCGGGGGAGTGCGGGCACGAACTCGACCGCACGCGGCACCTTGTAGTTCGCGAGCAGCGACCGGCAGTGCTCGACCACCGCCGGCTCGGTGAGCGACCGGCCGGGTGCGGTCACCACGAACGCCTTCCCGACCTCGCCGAGCCGCCCGTCGGGCATGCCCACGACCGCCGACTCGGCCACCCCCGGCAACCGGGCCAGCGCCTGCTCGACCTCGGCCGGGTAGACGTTGAACCCGCCGCAGATGTACATGTCCTTCAGCCGGTCCGTGATCGACAGGTACCCGCGCGAGTCGACGCGCCCCACGTCGCCGGTGTGCAGCCAGCCGCCGGCGTCGACCGCCAGCGCCGTCGCCTCCTCGTCGTCCAGGTACCCGAGCATCACGTTCGGCCCGCGCAGCAGCACCTCGTCCCGCTCGCCCAGCCGCAGTTCGAACCCGGCCACCGGCGCCCCGCACGTGGTCGCCACGGTCTGCGGCGAGTCGTCCGGCCGGCACATCGTCGCCACCACGGCCTCGGTCAGCCCGTAGGCCGTCAGCACGGTCTCGAACAGCTCCCGCATCCGTTCGACCAGCACCACGGGTACCACCGCGGCCCCGGTCACGGCGAGCCGCAGCGACGACAGGTCGAACGACGACCGCTCGGGGTGGTCGAGCACCGACTGGAAGATCGTCGGAGCCCCCGGCAGCACGGTGATCCGCTCCCGTTCGACCAGCCGCATCGTCTCGACGACGTCGAACACCGGTTGCGGCACGATCGTCGCGCCGGTCAGCAGGCAGGCGAGGATTCCGGCCTTGTACCCGAAGGTGTGGAAGAAGGGGTTGACGACCAGGTACCGGTCACCCGCCGACAGCGACCCGCAGTCCGCCCACGCCCGCGCGACCCCGAGCGACTGCCGGTGCGCGCTCATCGCGCCCTTGCTGCGCCCGGTCGTGCCCGAGGTGAACATGATGTCGCAGACCTGGTCGGGCTCGATCGCAGGCAGCTCCACCGCAGCGCCCGGCCACTCGAACGGCAGCCGCACCACCACCTCCGGCAGCGGCGACCCCGTCAACTCGGCCAGCCGGTCCCGCCCCAGGAACGACCCCTCGACGACGAACGCGCGCACCTTGCCGCGCACCAGCACGTCCAGCGTCTCGGCAACGGTGAACCGGGTGTTGATCGGCACCAGCGCCGCGCCCGCGCACAACGCCCCCAGCGCCGCCACGACCCAGCGGTGGCTGTTCGGCGCGCACAACGCCACCCGGTCGCCCGGCCGCACACCCATCCCCGCGAGCGAGCGCGCTGCGACGTCAACCGCCGAACGAAGCTCGGTGAAGGTGAGCCGGACTTCCCCGTCCACCAACGCTTCCGCTTCACCGTGCAGTGCCGCCGCCCGGTCGAGCACCGCTGAAACCGTGTGCCTGCTTGGATCGATCGCCATCGCGCCTCCAAAGCAAGTGCTTGGTAGGTTAGAGTATGGCGCATGGAGCACTTCCGGCGCGAGGTGCGGGAATGGTTGTCCGCCAACCTCGTCGGCGAGTTCGCCGACCTGCGCGGCCTGGGCGGGCCGGGTCGTGAGCACGAGGCGTTCGAGCAGCGGTTGCGGTGGGACCGGCACCTGGCGGCCCACGGGTGGACGGCGCTCAGCTGGCCCGGCGAGCGCACGATCGACGAACAGGTCGTGTTCCACGAGGAGTACGCGCGGGCGAACGCGCCGGCGCGGGTGAACGTCGTCGGCGAGGGCCTGCTGGGTCCGACGCTGTGCGCGTTCGGCACACCGGAGCAGCAGCGGCGGTTCCTGCCGAAGATCCGCGCGGTGGAGGAGCTGTGGTGCCAGGGCTACTCCGAACCCGGCGCCGGCTCCGACCTCGCGTCGGTCAGCACGCGGGCCGAGCTCGTGAACGGCCGGTGGGTGGTCACCGGCCAGAAGGTCTGGACCTCGCTCGCGCACGTCGCCGACTGGTGCTTCGTGCTCGCGCGGACCGAACCGGGCTCGCGGCGCCACCACGGCCTGTCGTACCTGCTCGTGCCGATGGACCAGCCCGGCGTAGAGGTCCGCCCGATCCGCCAGCTCACCGGCACCTCGGAGTTCAACGAGGTGTTCTTCAACGGCGCCGTGACCGCCGGGGAGAACGTCGTCGGTGAACCCGGTGAGGGCTGGAAGATCGCGATGGCGACCCTCGGGTTCGAACGCGGTGTCGCCATGCTCGGCCACCAGGTCGCGTTCCGGCGCGAGCTGGACGAGCTGATCGCGCAGGCACCCGGTGAGCCGGTGCTGCAGGACCGGCTCACCAGGGCGTGGGTCGACCTGCACGTCATGCGCTCGCACACGCTGCGGACCCTCGGCGACGAGCCCGGCCCCGAGGCGTCGGTGCTGAAGCTGTTCTGGTCCGGCTGGCACAGGAGGCTCGGAGAGCTCGCCATGGACGTCCTCGGCCCGGCCTCGATGCTCGACGGCAACCCGCACCAGGCGCTGTTCCTGTTCAGCCGCGCGGAGACGATCTACGGCGGCTCCGACGAGGTCCAGCGCGAGATCATCGCCCACCGCGTGCTGGGACTGCCCCGGTGAAGGGCCACGACCTGCTCGTGGGCAAGGTCGTCGTGGTCACCGCGGCGGCGGGCACGGGCATCGGCTCGGCCACCGCGCGCCGGTGCCTGGAAGAGGGCGCGACCGTCGTGATCAGCGACTGGCACGAGCGCCGGCTCAGGGAAACCCACGAGTCGCTCGGCGCCCACCACGCGGTCCCGTGCGACGTCACGAACGAGGACCAGGTGCGGGCGCTGGTCGACCAGACCGTCGAGCGGTTCGGCCGGATCGACGTCATGGTCAACAACGCCGGCCTTGGCGGCGAGAGGTCGGTCGTGGACATGACCGACGACGAGTGGTCGCGCGTGCTGGACGTGACGCTGAACGGCACCTTCCGCTGCACGAGGGCGGCGTTGCGCCGAATGGTCGCCCAACGAAGCGGTGTCGTCGTCAACAACGCGAGTGTGATCGGCTGGCGGGCGCAGAGGGGTCAAGCCCATTACGCCGCAGCGAAAGCGGGTGTGATGGCGTTGACGCGGTGCGCCGCGATGGACGTGGCCGAGCACGGCATCCGGGTGAACGCGGTCGCTCCGAGCTTGGCCGCGCACCCGTTCCTGAGCAAGGTCACCAGTGAGGAGTTGCTGACGGAGCTCGCGTCCAGGGAGGCGTTCGGGCGCGCCGCCGAGCCGTGGGAGGTCGCGAATGTGATCGTGTTCCTCGCGAGCGACTACTCGGCCTACCTGACGGGCGAGGTCGTCTCGGTGAGCAGTCAGCACCCGTGAGAGAGGAACGAACGATGAGTGGGCGGCGCCAGGAGCTGCTCGCGTTGGCGGCGAGGATGTTCGCCGAACGCGGGTACGGGCAGACGACGGTGCGCGACATCGCGGACGCGGCGGGCATCCTGTCCGGCAGTCTCTACCACCACTTCGACTCGAAGGAGTCGATGGTGGACGAGATCCTGCGGTCGTTCCTCGACGAGCTGTTCACCCGCTACCGCGAGGTCGTCGACGCGGGACTCGGGCCGAAGCAGACGCTGAGGGCGCTGGTCGTGGCGTCGTTCGAGGCGATCGACACCCGGCACGCCGAGGTCGCGATCTACCAGAACGAGTCGAAGCACCTGGCCGGCCTGGAGCGGTTCTCGTACGTGGACGACCGCAGCGTCGAGTTCCGCAAGCTGTGGACCGTGCTGCTGGAGGACGGCATCCGGGCCGGGGTGTTCCGCGCCGACCTCGACGTGGACCTGGCCTACCGCTTCATCCGCGACACGGTGTGGGTGGCCGTGCGCTGGTACCGGCCCGACGGCGAGCTGTCCGCGGAGACCGTCGCCGAGGAGTACCTGGCGATCTTGCTCGACGGAATTGCAACAGGGCGCCGGAGGGCGAAGACGTAGAGGAGGGCCCTCGTGGCCGAGGCGTACATCATCGAAGCTGTGCGGACCCCGGCGGGACGGCGCGGCGGCGTGCTGAGCCACGTGCACCCGGCCGATCTCGGCGCGCACGTGATCACCGCGCTGCTCAACCGGGTCGACGTCGACCCGACCGACGTGGACGACGTGGTGTTCGGCTGCGTCGACACGGTCGGGCCGCAGGCGGGGGACATCGCGCGCACGGCATGGCTCGCGGCCGGGTTCCCCGAGCAGGTGCCGGGGGTGACGGTCGACCGGCAGTGCGGTTCCAGCCAGCAGGCCGTGCACTTCGCGGCGCAGGCGGTGATGAGCGGGACGGCCGACTTCGTGGTCGCGGGCGGCGTGCAGAACATGTCGCAGGTGCCGATCGGGTCGGCCATGACGGTCAACCCGCACGCCGGCTGCCAGGGCTGGCAGCACCGCTACGGCGACGAGGAGGTCAACCAGTTCCGCTCGGCCGACCTGATCGCGGTGCGGTGGGACCTGTCGCGCCGGGAGATGGAGGAGTTCGCGCTGCGGAGCCACCTGCGGGCGTTGACGGCGATCAAGGAGGGCCGGTTCGACCGGGAGATCGCACCGGTCGACGGGGTGGTGCACGACGAGTGCCCGCGACCGGACACGAGCGTGGAGAAGATGGCGGCGCTCAAACCGCTGCGGCCCGACGGGCGGACGACGGCGGCGTTGTCGAGCCAGATCTCCGACGGTGCCTCGGCGGTGCTGGTGGCGTCGGAACGGGCCGTGCGCGAACGCCGGTTGACCCCGCGGGCCCGCGTGCACCACCTGTCGGCGCGCGGGTCCGACCCGGTCTACATGTTGACCGCGCCGATCAGGGCGACGAGGTACGCGCTGGAACGGACCGGAATGTCCATTGCGGACATCGACCTGTTCGAGGTCAACGAGGCGTTCGCGTCGGTGCCGCTGGCATGGGCCAAGGAGCTGGGCGTCGACCTGGCGAAGGTCAACGTCAACGGGGGAGCGCTCGCGCTGGGCCACCCGATCGGCGCGACCGGCACGAAGCTGTTCACGACGTTGCTGCACGAGCTGGAGCGCACCGGCGGCCGGTTCGGGTTGCAGACGATGTGCGAGGGCGGCGGTCAGGCGAACGTGACGATCATCGAACGACTCGGGTGAGGTTGCCGATGATCTCCTCGGCGTCGGTGACGATGCCGGAGATCAGCTCGTCGCAGGTCGGCAGGTCGTCGAGCAGCCCGACGACCTGACCGGCCGCGAGCACGCCCGCGCCGGTCCGGCCCTCGACGAGACCGGCGCGCAGCAGCATCGGCGTGTTCGCGGCCATGACGACCTGGGACCAGGTGAGGTCCCTGCTGTGCTTCAGCGCGAGGCCGTCGCGGAGCATCGCGCGCCAGGACAGGCCGGTGTGGGAGCGGAGCCTGGCCGCGTTGGTCAGCGCTCTGACCAGGCTGCTGACGCGGCCGGACCGTTCGAGGTGGTCGACGAGGTCGGTGCGCAGGACGCGGTGGGGCAGGCCGTCGACGCGGGTGGTGACGACCGTGCCGCCCAGGTCCCGGTGCAGGTAGGCCTGCTTGACGGCGTCCGGCACGGTGCTTTCCCGCGTGAGCAGGAACCGGGTGCCCATGGCGATGCCCGCCGCGCCGTACGCGAGGGCGGCGGCGAGGCCCCGGCCGTCGAAGAAGCCACCGGCGGCGACCACCGGGATGTCGACGGCGTCCAGGACGCTGGGCAGCAGCAACGTCGTGGCGACGCCGCCGGTGTGCCCGCCGCCCTCCCCGCCCTGCACGACCACGGCGTGCGCACCCCACCGCGCGACCTTCTCGGCGTGCCGGGCCGCGCCGACCGACGGGATGACGACCGTGCCGGCGTCGGCGAGCTTGGCGATCATGTCGGGTTTCGGGGCGAGCGCGAAGGAGGCGACCCTCACCCGTTCGCGGATCAGCAGGTCGACGCGTTCGCCCGCGTCGTGCGCGTCGGCGCGGAGGTTGACGCCGAACGGTTGCGCGGTGCGGGCGCGGGTCTCCTTGATGGCGGCTTCGAGCTCGGTGCACGTCATGGTCGCCGAGGCGAGGATGCCGAGGCCGCCCGCTTCGGCCGTGGCGGACACCAGCCGCGGTCCGGCGACCCAGCCCATCCCGGTCTGCACGACCGGGTGTCGCACACCGACGAGCTCGGTCAGCGCGGTCTTCACCGGACCTCCCTCTCCCGCTCGGCGTCCGGGTCGAGCCGGGTGCGGATCAGCTCCAGCTCCTCGCCGGTGGGCAGGCGGGTCTCGGTGACGTCGCCGGCGGTGAGCGGGAACGACGTCTGCTGCTGCACCTCGTCCACGGAGGCGCCGGGGTGCACGGAGACCAGCCGCATCGAGTGGTCCGGGGTGGCGAAGTCGAGCACGGCGAGGTTCGTGACCACCCGGTGGACGTCGTGGAACGGGCCGACCGCGCGGTCGTAGCCCACGCCGGAGACCACGTCGACCTTGTCGACGAACACCCGGGTGCTGTGCTTGGGCACCCAGTAGCTGGTGCGGTGGTTGATCGTGTTGCCGGGTGCGCCGCGGAACCCGAGCAGCTGCCGCGTGGGCCTGGCGTGGTCGCCGATCGCGGAGATGTTCTGGTTGCCGAACCGGTCGACCTGGTTCGCGCCCATCACGACGTGCCGGCGGCCGTGCGCGACGACGTCGAACACCTTCCGGTACGGCAGCCATCCCTCCACAGTGGACTTCGGTGTGAGCAGGAACGCCTCCCCGTCGCTCAGCAGCAGGTCCGGTTCGGTGGTGAGCCGCGCGAGGCGGGCACCGAGCGAGGGGATGAGGCCCATCGGGCTGGCGAGCACCTCCCCGGCACCGGCGAACAGGTCGGCGCAGGCCACGACGCAGACCTCGGCACGCGTGACGTCGCTCATCCCAGGAACCTCCGGTAGAAGCCCGGCCACTGCTCGGGGTTGGCCGCTGCGGCGGCGTACTCGCGTTGCGCGGCCTCGTCACGGGGGTAGTCGGGCACGCAGCTCGTGAACCCCGCGCCGCCCGGTGCCTCGACGACGCCGTCGACCATCATCCGGTTGAGCAGCAGGGTCTGCGGTGCTCCGTCGAACCGCTCGACGATCCGCTCGCACGAGACGTACCGGCGGTCGGCGGCCAGGCAGAACAGGTCGTCGAAGTACGGGTCCGGCCCGAGGTACTGGGCGTTGCCGTGCCGGTCCGCGCGGTTGAGGTGCACGAGCGCCACGTCCAGCTTGATGGCGGGCATGGCGACGAGCTCCTCGCCGTCGTCGTAGGGGGAGCGGACCGTGCGGATCTCGGGCGCGTACCTGAGCACGTCCGACCCCAGCCCGGCGCGGATCGGCAGGAACGGCAACCGGTGCGCTGCCGCCCTGAGCCCGACCTGGAACATGCCCTCGTCCAGCTCCAGCACCGCGATCGCACCGGTCTCGCGCGCCCGTTTGAACCACGGGTCGTAGGCGATGGTGTCGAGCGAGACGAACCCGTAGACCAGCTTGCGGACCTTGCCGGCCGCGCACAGCAGACCGACGTCCGGGCCGCCGTACGACACGATCGTCAGGTCCTTGGCCGGTGTTGTGAGGAGCGCCTTGACCAGGGCCATCGGTTTGCGCCGCGAGCCCCAGCCGCCGATGCCGACGGTCATCCCGTCCTCGATCTCGCCGACGACCTCGTCAGCCGTCATTCGCTTGTCGCGCATGGTTCCCGTCCACGAAGGCCTGCCGGGCGCGGTCGGACGCGCCGGTGAGGTTCAGCTCGAAGGTGAAGCCCTGCTCGAAGCGGTAGCTCGTGTGCACCCGTTGCGGGTCGATGCCGTTGATCGCCTCCTTGGCCCTGCGGATCACCGCGGTGTCCTTCCGCGCGATCTCCCGCGCCAGCTCGCGAGCGGCGCCGCCGAGTGCGTCTCCGGGTACCACCCGGTACACGCTGCCGTGGTGGTGCAGCTGGGCGGCGGTGACGGTGGATGCCGTGTAGTAGAGCGCGCGCATGAGGTGCTGCGGCACGAGCCGGGCCAGGTGCGTTGCCGCACCGAGCGCACCCCGGTCGACCTCGGGCAGGCCGAAGTAGGCGTCGTCGGAGGCGATGACGACGTCCGCGTTGCCCACCAGCCCGACCCCGCCGCCGAGGCAGAACCCGTGCACCGCCGCGATGACCGGCACCGCGCACTCGTACACCGCCCCGAACGCCTTGGCGCAGCCCCGGTTCGCCGCGACCAGCGCGTCGTACCCCGGCGTCCGCTGCATCTCCTTGAGGTCGACCCCGGCGCAGAACCCGCGGTTCTCGGCCCGCAGGACCACCACCCGCGCGTCCTCGTCCTCGCCCGCGGACGTGATCGTCTCGGCCAGCTCGAACCACCCGCGCGCCGGCAGTGCGTTGACCGGGGGGAAGTCGATGGTCACTTCGACGACGCCGCTTTCGGTGTGGCTGCTGGAGATCCCCATCGCGCCGCCTTCCAAACCAAGCGATTGCTTGGTAACTTAGCAGCGCCGGAGCGACCGGGGTAGGTGCGGAGTGGAACTCGACCTCGACGGATCAGTGGTCCTGGTGACGGGCGGCGTGCGGGGTGTCGGCGCCGGCATCACCCGCGCGTTCCTGGCGGCCGGTGCCGTGGTGGTGACCTGCGCTCGCCGTCCCGCCGAGGTACCGGGCGCGTCTTTTGTCCCGTGCGACGTCCGGGACGCAGACCAGGTCGCCGCGCTGGTGTCCTCGATCGTCGCGCGGCACGGCCGGCTGGACGCGGTGGTGAACAACGCGGGCGGTGCGCCGTTCGCCCTCGCGGACCAGGCCTCGCCGCGGTTCCACGAAAAGGTCGTCGAGCTGAACCTCCTGGCGCCGCTGCTGGTCTCGCAGGCCGCGTACGCCGTGATGCGCGACCAGGAGGGTGGCGGCTCGATCGTGATGGTCAGCAGCATCAGCGGCCGCCGTCCCTCTCCCGGCACCGCGGCTTACGGTGCCGCCAAGGCCGGTCTGGAGAACCTGACCGCCTCGCTTGCCGTCGAATGGGCGCCACGGGTCCGTGTGAACGCTCTGGCCGTGGGTCTCGTACGCACCGAACAGTCCCACCTGCACTATGGCGATGAAGCCGGTATCGCGGCGGTCGCGCGCACCGTGCCGTTGGGCCGTCTCGCGTCACCGGACGAGGTCGGCGCGTGTGCCGTGTTCCTCGCTTCACCGCTTGCTTCTTACGTCACGGGCGCGACCCTGCCGGTGCACGGCGGGGGAGAGGTGCCCGCCTTCCTGGCCGCCGCCCAGACCGACGGGGGTTCGTCATGACGTTGTGCGAGGACCGGGTCGTGGTCGTCACGGGTGCGGGCCGCGGCATCGGCCGCGCGCACGCCTTGGCGTTCGCCGAAGCCGGTGCGCGGGTCGTGGTGAACGACCTGTCGGCTGAGGTGGCCGGCGAGGTGGCGGCTCAGATCGGTCCGCGGGCGGTGGTGAACACCGACGACGTGGGCACCTGGGCGGGCGCTCGCCGGGTGGTCGAGGCGGCTGTGGACGCGTTCGGCGGCGTGGACGTGCTCGTGAACAACGCGGGCGTCGTGCGCGACCGCATGATCGTGAGCTGCGCCGAGGACGAGTGGGACGAGGTCGTCCGCGTGCACCTCAAGGGCCACTTCGCACCCCTGCACCACGCGGCGGCGCACTGGCGCGCCGTGGCGAAGGACGGCGGCACGGTGTCCGGCCGGGTGATCAACACGTCTTCGGGCGCGGGCCTGTTCGGCAGCGTCGGCCAAGCGAACTACTCGGCCGCCAAGGCGGGCATCGCGGCGCTGACCCTGGTGGCGGCGGCGGAACTGGCCCGCTACGGGGTCACGGTGAACTCGATCGCCCCCGCCGCCCGCACCCGCATGACCGAGCACGTGTTCGACACGATGGCGGCGCCGGACCACGGCTTCGACGCGATGGCCCCGGAGAACGTGTCACCGCTGGTGGTGTGGCTGGGCAGCGCGGAGTCCGGTGACGTCACCGGGAAGATGTTCGAGGTCGACGGCGGGCGGATCTGCCTGGTCGACGGGTGGCAGCGGGGGCGGGAGGCCGACAAGGGGGAGCGGTGGGCGCCGGAGGAGCTCGGGCCGGTGGTGCGCGACCTGGTGGCCGGCCACCGGCCGGTGCCGGTGTACGGCGCTCGGTGAGGTCGACGACCAGCGGGGGCCGTTGATCGGTGCCACCATGGTGCGTGGCGTCGTTCGAGGAGGTCGCCGCCGAGCTGGCACAGGTGGCTGACGTGGCGCGGAAGGTGATCGCCGCTGTGCGCGAGGCCGGCAAGGCGGCGCAGGAGGCCGTGGACCTGGTCGCGGCAGCCACGCGCGGAGCACGACACCTCGAAGGAGAGGCCGACCAGGTCGTGCGGTGCTGGACCGAGGTCGTCACGGCCACCGGGCAGTTGGCCCAGGTCCTCGCGGCTGCCTGTCAGGCGGTCGACCGGCTCCATCGGAGCTTTTCCGGCCGCGCTCCCGCTACGGCGGAGTCAGCCCAGCCGGCCACGTGGGCCGGTCGGCAGCGCACCCAGCTGCCTGCCCATGTCACGAGCGGTGTCTACCGCGACGAGGACGGCCACAGCGATCTGGTCCAGAGCGGAGGCGAACCAACGGTGAGGACCGGGAGATCGCACGGCACCTGGTGGCGATCGGCCGAGTCCGGCCCCGGACGTTCCTCGCTGTGGCGCAGCACGTCGAGATGAAGGTGGGCTGGCGCATGCGCGCGTCTGGTGTGCAAGCTGCGGAAGTGGTCGTCAACAACCGGCTGTGCGAAGGCCGCCTGTCCTGCTTCGAACTGCTGCCGCACGTGCTGCTGCCAGGTCAAACGCTGGTCGTCCATGATCCGGTAAGGTCGTACACGTTCCACGGGAGGGGCACTCGGTGAGCTACACGCTTGACGTCTGGTACTACCGCGAGGACGACCGCAGCGGTCCGGGGAACACCCCGGTCACGATCACCTCCAGCGCTGAGCTGGAGGACGTGCTGACCCACGTCCTGAACCACCCGCAGCCGCACCCGGCGCAGATCGTCGCCCGTGAACGCCCCGTGGTCGGCCCGCACGACGAGCCGGACACCCTGATCAAGCTGGCCGTCGCACCGCTGGAACAGGTGGGCGCCCTGCTGTTCCTGGGGCCCGAGTCCTGGGTGCCACCCGTCGATGGCGACACCTCCACCGGTGTGTACGCGACCCGCGCCGAAGCGCCCGTTCCCGGCGCCCCGACGCTCTACGTCGACACCGACACCAAGACGCCGTTCCCGACCGACGCGGCCCTGCCCGTCCCGCACCTGCTCGCCGCCCTGGAGGAGTTCCGCCAGACCGGCGAGCGCCCGACGTGCGTGGAGTGGCAGGAGACCCAGGTCTCCTGACCGGCGGCTCTGGCCTCAGCTGTACTCGACCTGGAACTCCTTGATCCCGTTCAACCACCCCGACCGCAGTCGCCGCGGTGCCCCGGCCTCCCGGATGTCCGGCATGTGGTCCGCGATGGCGTTGAAGATCAGGTCGATCTCCAGCCGCGCCAGGTTGGCCCCGATGCAGAAGTGGGCGCCGTTGCCGCCGAACCCCAGGTGCGGGTTGGGGTCGCGGGTGATGTCGAACCGCTCCGGGTGGTCGAAGACCTCCTCGTCGAAGTTCGCGGACGAGTAGAACAGGCCGACCCGCTGGCCCTTCTTGATCTCCACGCCGCTGAGCGAGGTGTCCTGGGTCGCGGTGCGCTGGAACACGACCACCGGCGTGGCGTAGCGGACGATCTCGTCGGCGGCGGTGGCCGGGCGTTCGGCCTTGAAGAGCTCCCACTGGTCGGGGTGGTCGAAGAACGCCTTCATGCCGTGCGTGATGGCGTTGCGGGTGGTCTCGTTGCCGGCGACGGCCAGCAGCAGCACGAAGAAGCCGAACTCCTCCGACTTGAGGCCCGCACCGTCCACATCGGCCTGGACGAGCTTCGTGACGATGTCCTCGCGCGGGCACGAACGGCGGTCCTCGGCCATGGTCCAGGAGTAGCCGAGCAGCTCGGTCGCGGCGGTCAGCGGGTCGTCGTCGATCTCCGGGTCGTCGTAGGAGATCATCTGGTTCGACCAGTCGAAGATCTTGCGGCGGTCCTCCTGCGGGACGCCGATCAGCTCCGCGATCGCCTGCAGGGGCAGTTCGCACGCGACGTCGGTGACGAAGTTGCCGGAGCCCTTCTCCTTCGCCTCGGTCACGATCTGCTCGGCCCTCGCGCTCAGGGCCGCGCGCAGACCGTTGATCGCCCTGGGCGTGAAGCCGCGGGAGATGATGCCGCGCTGCTTGGTGTGCACCGGCGGGTCCATGTTCAGCAGCAGGAGCCGCTGCATCTCGATGCGGTCGCGCGGCAGGTCGTCGGCGAACCGGATGATCGCGGTGTTCTCCCAGCTCGAGAAGAGCTCGCTGTTGCGCGACACCTCCTTGACGTCGGCGTGCTTCGACACGACCCAGAACCCGTCGTCGGCGAACCCGCCCTGGCCGTGCGGGTGGGCGTTCCACCAGATCGGCGCGGTCTGCCTGAGCTCGGCGAACTCCTCGAACGGCAGGCGGGTCGCGTACATGTCGGGGTCGGTGAAGTCGAAGCCCTCCGGGATGCGCGGCTTGCTCACGAGCACCTCCTAGCTGTAACGCGTTCTAACCGATTCAAACACGGTTGTAGCTTGTGGTGAAGCCCCCATGCGGCCAAGCTGGTCAGCAAAAGGAACGTGTTCTAGTTCTTTGGCGAGGGGAGGCCCGCGTGGGGAGTCCGGTGATCGTGGGAGCGGTGCGCACGCCCATCGGCAAGCGTGACGGCTGGTTGTCCGGTCTGCACGCCGCCGAGCTCCTCGGTGCGGCACAGCGGGGTCTGCTCGACCGGACCGGAGTCGACCCGTCCGCTGTAGAACAGGTCATCGGCGGCACGGTCACCCAGGCGGGTGAACAGTCCAACAACATCACGCGCACGGCCTGGCTGCACGCCGGACTGCCGCGGACGACGGGCTGCACCACCGTCGACTGCCAGTGCGGGTCGGCGCAGCAGTCCACCCACCTGGTCGCCGGCCTGATCGCCACCGGCGCGATCGACGTGGGCATCGCCTGCGGGGTCGAGGCGATGAGCCGGGTGCCGCTGCGGGCCAACATCGGCGACTCCGGGATGCCGCGGCCCGAGTCGTGGAGCATCGACCTGCCCGACCAGTTCGTGGCGGCCGAACGGGTGGCCGCCCGCCGCGGCATCGGGCGCGAGGAGGTCGACCGGTTCGGCGTCGCCTCGCAGACCAAGGCCCGCCGGGCGTGGGCAGAGGGGCGGTTCGCCGCCGAGGTGGTGCCGGTCAAGGTCGGGCAGGAGCTCGTCGACACCGACCAGGGCCTGCGCGAGACCAGCCTCGAGAAGCTGGCGGCGTTGAAACCGGTGGTCCCCGGCGGCGTGCACACGGCGGGCACGTCCTCGCAGATCTCCGACGGCGCCAGCGCGGTGATGGTCGTCGACGAGGCCTGGGCGCGGGCCCACGGGCTGCGGCCGCGGGCCCGCATCGTCACGCAGTGCCTGGTCGGGTCGAACCCGTACTACCACCTGGACGGGCCGGTGGACGCCACGAACCGGCTGCTCGACCGCAGCGGCATGAAGATCGGCGACATCGACCTGTTCGAGGTCAACGAGGCGTTCGCGTCCGTCGTGCTGTCGTGGGCGGCGGTGCACCGGCCCACCCTCGACCGGGTCAACGTCAACGGCGGCGCCATCGCGCTCGGGCACCCCGTCGGCAGCACCGGCACCCGGCTGATCACCACGGCGTTGCACGAGCTGGAGCGCAGGGACGGCACGACGGCGTTGGTCACGATGTGCGCGGGTGGTGCGCTGGCGACCGGGACGATCATCGAACGGCTCTAGATTGGAGCGCATGGCCCGAACCGCCCGTCGCATGCACGAGCTCCTCGAACCGATCTGCCTCGTCACGTACATGGAGGACGAGGTTGGCGAGGAGTACGCCGCTCTCGGCCACCGCAACTACTGGAGCGGCTACTTCGCCAGCCGTGCCGCACCGCTGGGGCGCGTGCCGGCGGAGGTCGTGCACGCGGCGTTCTGCAACTTCGGTCCCGGCGAGGCCGCGCGGCACATCCCGAGCGCGTGGGAGAAGATCCCGGCTGAGGAGTCCCTCGCCGCACGGGAACGCGGCAGCGTGGCCTCCCTGCGCCGAATCCTGGGCGACCTGGCCGGCGCGGAGGGCGTGCACCGGGCCGCCGACCTCACCACGAAGGCCGCCACGAGCGCGCCCACCGACGGCCGGGTCATGTACGCCGGGCTGCGCGCGCTGCCGATCCCGGCCGACCCGCTCACCCGGCTGTGGCACTCCGCGACCGTGCTGCGCGAGCACCGCGGCGACGGGCACGTCGCGGCCCTCGTCACCCACCGCGTCGGCGGCACGGAGGCGCACGTCATCAGTGCCATCGCGATGGGCGTCCACCCGCCCGAGTCGTTCGGCCGCATCCACCACCTGCCGCAGGAACGGCTGGCGGCGGTCATGGCGGGCCTGCGCGACCGGGGCCTCGTCGAGGACGGCCGGTTCACCGACGCCGGTCGCGCGCTGCAGCAGAGCATCGAGGCCCTCACCGACGAGCTCGCCGAGGCGCCCTACGAGGCCCTCACCCCGGACGAGCTCGACGAGCTGGTCACCGAGCTGGAACCGATCAGCGCGGTGCTCGCGGCTGCCGGGTCGCGGTGACCGCCCTGCTGCTCGACCGCCTCCACACCGCCGGACTGACCGACGTCACGGCCGTGGAACCGGTCGAGGGCGGCCTCGCGGCGGTCGCGGGCATCGCCGTCAGGGACCCGGACCCGCCGCTGTTCGTGAAGTCGTTCGCCGACGTGCCCGCGGACGACCTGTTCGCGGCCGAGGCGGACGGGCTGCGGGCGCTGCGGGAACGCGGCGGGCTCACCACGCCCGAGGTCGTCCTCGTGACCCGCGACCTGCTGGCGCTGTCGGTGCTGCGCGAACGGCCGA
Organism: Lentzea sp. NPDC036955; assembly: GCF_055608005.1. NCBI lineage: Bacteria > Bacillati > Actinomycetota > Actinomycetes > Pseudonocardiales > Pseudonocardiaceae > Lentzea > Lentzea sp. NPDC036955. Next base: position 504,326 of record NZ_JBVJRC010000006.1, read on the forward strand.
CCGAGGAAGCGTTCTGGGAGCAGCTCGCCCACGCGCTCGCCCGGCTGCACACCTCGACGGTGCACGACCGGTTCGGCTGGGAGCACGACAACTGGCTCGGCCGCTACCGGCAGGTCAACACCTGGACCGCCGACGGGCACGAGTTCTTCGCGCGGCACCGCCTGCTGCGCTGGCTGCCGGAGCGGCGGGTCAGGGCGGCGCTCGACGAACGCGACCGGCGCGCCCTGGAACGGCTCTGCGACCGGCTGCCCGAGCTGCTGCCGGCGAACCCGGCCTGCCTGACCCACGGCGACCTGTGGGCCCAGAACGTCCTGGCCACCGCGGACGGCCGGCCCGCGGTGATCGACCCGGCGGTGTCGTACACCTGGGCCGAGGTCGACCTGGCCCACCTGTGGTGCTCCCCGCACCCGCCGGAGGCGAAGCGGTTCTTCGCCGTCTACGCGGAGCTGACCGGCCTGGACGACGACTGGCGCAGCCGGATGCCGGTGGTCCAGCTGCGCCAGAGCCTCGCCCTCATTGCCATGTTCGACCACGGCTGGGGCGCCGCGGACCAGGTCCGCGCCCTGCTCAAGCCGTTCCGGGCTGGGTGAACGTGGCCATCGCGCGCTCGGTCTCCCAGAACGCGCGCACCGACCTGATCAACCCGTCCTCGCCGGCGTTGTAGACGAACACACCCTCGGTGTCGACGCGCGCGCCACCGGGCAGGAACGCGGAGATCACGCCGACGTTCGCGCACTCCGATCCCGCCGCGAACGAGTCGTGCACCGTGAACTCGAACCGTTCGACGTTGGCGATGGCGAGGTCCCAGAACGCGGAGATGGCCTCCTTGCCGTGGTGGCCCTTGCCCTCCGCGTCGAACATCGACGGGCCGACCGGGTCCTCGACCACCGCGTCCTCGGCGAACAGCGCGAGCCACTCGTCCTTCGCCCCGCGCGTCACGGCGTCCATCGACCTCCACGACGCCACCCGCGCCGGGGTCTCCGCCTTCGAGGCGTTCCAGCTCACCGCGGTCATGAGAACTCCTCCAGCACCTCGTCGGCGAACCGCCGCAACCCGTCCTTCTTCGCCTCCACCGACCCGTCGAACCCGACGCCGTGGAACAGCCACGGCAGCACGATCACGTCGGTCACGCCGATCTCCTCCAGCTGCCGGTACCCGTCGAGCCCGAACCGGTCGACGCACACCGCCTGGACCTCGAACGGCCGCTCGAACGCCCCGAGGTCCCCGAGCTGCGCGATCACCGACCTCAGCTCCTCGAACCTGATCATCGCCGAGGTCCAGCCGTCGCCGACGCGTGCGGCGCGCTTCAACGCCGCGGGGGAGTGGCCGCCGACGTAGAACGGCACGGGCGCGGTCGGTGCCGGCGACATCTGCAACCGGCCGAAGTCGAAGTAGTCGCCGTGGTACTCGACCATCCCACCGCCCAGCACCAGCTTGAGCACGTCGATCATCTCGTCGACCCGCGGTCCCCGGTTCTTGAAGGGCACACCGCACCACTCGAACTCCTCCGGCGACCAGCCGAGCCCGAGACCGAGCCCGAACCGGTTGCCGGTCAGGTGCGCGACCGAACCGATCTGGCGGGCCAGCAGCAACGGGTTGCGCGAGCCGAGCTTCAGCACCTGCGTGTAGAAGCGGATGCGCGAGGTCACCGCGCCCATCGCCGCCGCGGCCACGAACGGGTCCACCCACGGCGTCTCGGCGTTCCACATCCGCGAGCCGTCCGGGGTGTACGGGTAGTCCGCGGACACCTCCTCCGAGAAGAACAGCGAGTCCGGCAACGCGATCGAGGCGTACCCGCACTCCTCGGCGCACCGGGCCAGCTCGGTCAGCTGGTCGAGCGGGCTCATCGCGATGCCGACGGTGAACTTCATGCTGGCTTCTCCGATCCGACGACCCACATGGCGAAGAACTGCGACCCACCGCCGTACGCGTGCCCCAGCGCACGCCGCGCCCCGTCGACCTGGTGGTCGCCGGCCGTGCCCATGACTTGCATCGCGGCCTCGGCGAACCGCAGCAGCCCGGACGCGCCGATCGGGTTCGACGACAGCACGCCGCCGCTCGGGTTCACCGGCAGCCGCCCGCCGATCTCGGTCTCGCCGGCCTCGGTGAGCTTCCAGCCCTGCCCGGCCTCGGTGAAGCCCAGGTTCTCCAGCCACATCGGCTCGAACCAGGAGAACGGCACGTAGATCTCGGCCGCGTCCACTTCGGACAGCGGGTCGGTGATGCCTGCCTGCCGCCACAACGCCCGCGCCGCGTCCTGACCGGCCCGCGGGTTGACCTGGTCGCGCCCGGCGAACGTCGTGGGCTCGGTGCGCATCGCGGTGGCGTGGACCCAGGCCGCGCGCGACGACGTCGGCTCGGCGGAGATCACGACCGCGCAGGCGCCGTCCGAGGACGGGCACGTCTCGTCGTAGCGGATCGGGTCCCACAGCATCTGCGACGCCCGCACCGACTCGACCGTGATGCCGGGCTGCTTCAGGTGCGCGTACGGGTTCATGGCACCGTTGCGGCGGTCCTTGGCGGCGACCATCGCGCCGACGTGCTCGGGTGCGCCGGAACGGCGGATGTAGGAGCGCACGTGCGGCGCGAAGTACCCGCCAGCGCCCGCGTGCACCGGCATCGTGAACGGCGTCGGCACCGACAGCGCCCACATCGCGTTCGACTCCGACTGCTTCTCGAACGCCACGGCCAGCACGCGCTCGTGCACCCCGGCCTGGACCAGCGACGCGGCCACGTTCGCCGTGCTGCCGCCGACCGAGCCCGCGGTGTGCACGCGCAGCAGCGGTTTCCCGACCGCTCCCAGCGCGTCCGCGAGGAACAGCTCGGGCATCATCACGCCCTCGAACAGGTCCGGTGCCTTGCCGAGCACCACGGCGTCGATGTCCGGCCAGTCCACGCCGGCGTCGGCCATCGCGCGGTCGACCGCCTCGCGGCACAGGCCCGCCATCGACACGTCGAGCCGTTTCGCGGCGTGGTGCGTCTGGCCGGTGCCGACCACAGCTGCCGGTCGCATCTAGTCCCGCCCTTCCATCACGCAGACCAGGTTCTGCTGCAGCAGCGGCCCGCTGGTGGCGTGCCCGAGCACCTTCGCGGCCGTGCCGTCGTGCACCCGGCGGGCCGCCTCGCCGATCCGCGACAGGCCCGCCGCGAACATCGGGTTGCCGGCGAGCACCCCGCCGGACGGGTTGACCGTGCTGTCGCCGAGCCCGAGCGCCTGGCTCAGCAGCAGCTCCTGGTGCGTGAACGGCGCGTGCAGCTCGGCGACCTCGACCCCGTCCGCACCGGCCGCCTTGCCCGCGGCCACCGCAGACGGGGACGCCGTGAGGTCGCGCGTGCCGAACGACGGCGAGTCGACCCGGTGCTCGAACCCGGTGATCCACGCCGGTCGCTCGCACAGTTCGCGTGCCCGGTCACCGGCGGCCAGCACGATCGTCGAGGCACCGTCGGTGATCGGCGCGCAGTCGTGCCGCCGCAACGGGTCCGCCACGTACGGCTCGTCGAGCAGGTCCTCCGGTGACACCGGTCCGGACAGCTGCGCCAGCGGGTTCGACATCGCCGCCGCACGCGACCGCGCGGCCACCTCGGCCATCGCGCGTTCGCTCCACAGGCCGTTCTCGATGCCCATCCGCGCCTGGATGCCCGCCAGACCCAGGGAGTCCGGCCACAGCGGCGTCACGACGTACGGGTCGAGCTGCATCGCCATGACCCGCCGCAGCTGTCCGGCCGACGACTTGCCGAACCCGTACACCAGGGCCGTGTCCACCTCACCGCACCGCAGCTTCACCCACGCCTCGTACAACGCCCACGCCGCGTCCATCTCGACGTGCGACTCCATGATCGGCGGGAACGCGCCGATGGCGTCCACGGCGGACACGAACGAGAACGCCCGCCCCGCCAGGTAGTCCGACGAGCCCGAGCACCAGAACCCGATGTCGGACTTCGTGAGGCCGAGCCCGCCGAGCACCTCGTGGAAGATCGGCACCAGCATCTCGACACCGTTGGTGGTGCCGTCGGTCTCGCGCACGCAGGGCGTCTGCGCGAAACCGACCACAGCGACGTCACGCATGCGGGCCCCTCACAGGTGCTGGGAGTAGGAGTCGAACGGCGCGTCCGGCTCACCGGAGGGCGTGAAGTGGTCGATGTTCTGCATCGTCGGGCCCCACTCCTCGCGCGGCTTCCACACCGCCTCGACGCGCATGCCCATCCGCACGTCCTCGGGCGCGACGCCCAGGAGCAGGTGCAGGAACGGGATGTCCGCGCCGTCGAGCAGCACGTACGCCGAGACGTACGGCGGCGGGATGCGCTGGCCCAGGAAAGGCACGTTGACCACGCAGAACGTCGTGATCGTGCCGCGGTCGGACAGCTCGACCGGATCGGTCGTGGGCACACCGTCGGTCGGGCAGGCCGGGCGCGGCGGGAAGTACACCTTCTCGCACGCGGGGCAGCGTTGCGCGACCAGCCGCCCCTCCATGAGCCCGCGCAGGAACGGGTCCTCGGTCGGCGACGCGGTGTGCGTGTAGTGCAGGTGCACCGGGGTCGTGACCATGGTGACGTCGTCGGCCTCGACCGGCTCGTCGCCCGGTTCGCCGGACAGCTCGAAGCACTCGATGTCGGTGATCGCGCCGACCCGGTCGTCGCGCCAGCGCACCCGGACGCGGGCGCCGGTGGAGATCCGGTCGGGTGATCCCGCGTCAACGGCGTGCAGCATCGACGTGTCGGCGCCGTCGAGCTGGACCAGCGCCCACGCGAACGGGCGGTCCAGCGGCTGGCCTTCCAGCGGCTCGGGAATCCACGACCACCCGCGCACGACACCGGTCGAGGCCACGTCCACGAACTCCGTCAGCCGCTCGGCGGTCACCGGGTCGTACTCCAGCGGCGGCACGTGCACACGGCCGTCCGCGCCGCGGATGCCGGTGACCTTCCTGCGGCGGAGGTCGGAGAGGAAGCGGCCGAGCGTGGGTCCGGTCGAGCGCGTGTAGTCGAAGCCCACGTCCAGCGGAGCACTCAGGGGCCTAGGCACAGATCAAAGTGAAACAGGTTCTCGAAATGGTGGCAAGATGGCGGCATGAAGCTCGGTCTGCAGCTCGGCTACTGGGGCGCTGCGCCGCCCGCGAACGCCCCCGAACTCGTGGCGGCGGCGGAGGAGTGCGGGTTCGACGCGGTGTTCGCCGCGGAGGCCTGGGGCTCCGACGCCTTCACCCCGTTGGCGTGGTGGGGATCCGCCACCCGACGGGTCCGGCTCGGCACGTCGGTCGTGCAGATGTCCGCGCGCACACCGGCCGCGTGCGCGATGCACGCGTTGACGCTGGACCACCTGTCCGGCGGGCGGTTCGTCCTCGGGCTGGGCGTCTCCGGCCCTCAGGTGGTGGAGGGCTGGTACGGGCAGCCGTTCGCGAAACCCCTGGCCAGGACCAGGGAGTACCTGTCGGTGCTGCGGCAGGTGCTGGCCCGCGAGGCGCCGGTGACCAACGCCGGTCCGCACTACCCGTTGCCGTACCGGGGGCCGGGTGCGCTGGGGCTGGGCAAGCCGCTCAAGCCGATCACCCACCCGCTGCGCGCCGACCTGCCGATCTGGCTGGGTGCCGAGGGGCCGAAGAACGTGGCGCTGGCAGCGGAGATCGCCGACGGGTGGCTCGCGATCTACTACGCGCCGCGCCTGGCCGGCATGTACGACGAATGGCTGGAGGAGGGACTGGCGAAAGCGGGGCGCACGCGGGCGGACTTCGAGGTCGCCGCCACCTGCCAGGTGGTCGTGACCGACGATCCCGTTGGCGTGCGCGGGTTCCTGAAGCCGTTCGTCTCCCTGTACATCGGCGGGATGGGTGCGCCCGGGATGAACTTCCACGCCGAGGTGTTCACCCGCATGGGATACGGCGAGGCCGTCGCGGACATCGGCAAGCTCTACCGGGCGGGACGCAAGGACGAGGCGGCGCAGGTGGTCCCAGACGAGCTGGTGCGGGAGATCAGCATCGTCGGCAGCGCCGAGGAGGTGCGCGCGGAGGTCGCTCGGTGGGAGGCCGCCGGGGTCACCCAGTTGCTCGTCGGCTGCCGCGACACCGACTCGATCAAGGCCGTCTCCGAGGCTTGTCAGTAGATGAAACACGTTCTACTTTGAGGAGGTGGCAGGACTCTGGAACACCGCGTCGGAGCAGCCGGACCTGACCGCGTTGGTCGACCCCGGCGGCCGTGGGACCACCTACCGGGAGCTGGCGGCGGAGGCGAACCGGTACGGCCGGGGGTTCCAGGCCCTGGGGCTGACACCCGGCGACAGCATCGTGCTGATGCTGCCCAACAGCGCCGAGCTCGTGGCGGTGTACTTCGCCGCCTACCAGACCGGTCTCTACGTCGTGATGGCGAACTGGCACCTGACCGGCGCCGAGGTGGCCTACCTCGTGCAGGACAGCGGTGCCAAGGCGTTCGTAGGTCATGAACGCTTCGCCGCCGCAGCGGTCGAAGCGGCGGCGGGTCTGCCGTCCGAAGCGAAGTTCGCGGTGGGCGAGATCGACGGCTTCCGGCCGTTGGGGAGTCTCGGCGAGGGCGAAGAGGGCCGGCCCGACGTTCGCACGACCGGGTCGCCGATGCTCTACACCTCCGGCACCACCGGGCGGCCCAAGGGCGTGCGCAGGCCGTTGACCGGCGCCGACCCGGACGTCGTACCCGGCTCGGCGCCGTGGTTCTTCGGCATCTTCGGCCTGCGGCCGTTCGACGGGCACGTGCACCTGTGCGGGTCGCCGCTCTACCACACGGCGGTGCTCAACTTCGTGGTCATCTCCATCCAGCTCGGGCACACCACCGTGCTGATGGACCACTGGGACCCCGAGGACATGCTGCGGCTGATCGAACGGCACAAGGTCACCCACAGCCACATGGTGCCGACCCAGTTCCACCGCCTGCTCGCGCTGCCCGACGAGGTGAAGGGCAGGTACGACCTGTCGTCGTTGCGCGCGATGATCCACGGCGCCGCGCCGTGCCCGGTCGAGGTCAAGCGCAGGATGCTCGACTGGTGGGGACCGGTCGTGATCGAGTACTACGCGGCGACCGAGGGCGGCGGCACGGTGATCAGCGCGCAGGAGTGGCTGCGCAAGCCCGGATCGGTCGGGCTGCCGTGGCCCACGTCGGAGATCAAGGTTCTGGACGAGGACGGGAACGAGCTGCGCGCCGGTGAGCGCGGCTTGGTCTACCTGCGGATGGGCGACGCGACGTTCGAGTACCACAAGGACGCCGAGAAGACCCGCGCTGCCCGCGTCGGCAAGCTGTTCACGTTGCAGGACGTCGGGTACCTGGACGAGGACGGCTACCTGTTCCTGTGCGACCGGAAGAACGACATGATCATCTCCGGCGGGGTCAACATCTACCCGGCCGAGGTCGAGGGCGAGCTGGTGTGCCACCCGAAGGTCGCCGACGTGGCCGTCTTCGGCATCCCGCACCCGGACTGGGGCGAGCAGGTCAAGGCGGTCGTGCAGCCGGTCGACGGCGTCGAACCCGGCCAGGAGCTGACCGACGAGCTGCTGGAGTTCGCCCGCACCCGGCTCGCGAAGTTCAAGCTGCCGCGCACGATCGAGTACCTGGCCGAGCTGCCGCGCGACCCGAACGGCAAGCTGTACAAGCGGAAACTGCGCGATGCGTGACCGCATCAGGATGACCCCGGCCGAGGTCGACGCGTTCCTCGCCGGGCAGAAGACGTTGGTCGTGGCGACCATCGGGCGCGACGGCCTCCCGCACCTGGCGCCGATGTGGTTCGCGTGGCTGGACGGCGAGATCGTGTTCTGCACCGACCGCAAGTCGCAGAAGGTCGTGAACCTGCGCCGCGACCCGCGGTGCAGCGTGCTCGCCGAGGCGGGGGAGACCTACGACCAGCTGCGCGGCGTGCACATGGAGGGCGTCACCGAGTTCACACCCGACCTCGGCCGCGTGGTCGACGCGGTGGTGGCGCGCAACTTCGGCGAGGTCGGCTCGTCCGACGCCGAGCGGGACGCCCTGCGCAAGGCCATGGCGCGGCGCGTGGCCGTGATCTTCCGTCCGACCAGGACGGCCAGCTGGGACCACCGGAAGCTGATGTCGGGAGTGACCCCATGACCCTGAACCGCCGTCAGGTGCTCGCCGGAGCCGGCCTCGCGCTCGCCTCCGGCCTCGTGCACACCGGTACCGCCGAGGCGGACCTCGGTGAGTACGACGTGGTGGTGGTCGGGTCGGGCGCCGCCGGCATGACCGCCGCGCTGACCGCCGCCAAACGCGGGCTGAGCGTCGTGGTGGTGGAGAAGGCGCCGACGTTCGGTGGTTCCGCCGCACGCTCCGGCGCGGGCATCTGGATCCCGAACAACGAGGTGATCCTCGCTGCGGGCGTCCAGGACACCCCGGCGAAGGCCGCGCAGTACCTGTCGGCCGTGGTGGGCGACATCCCGCCGGCACGACAGCAGGCCTACCTGAGCGCCGGTCCGCGGATGATCTCGTTCGTGCTGCGCAACAGCCCGCTGCGGTTCCGGTACATGGACGGCTACAGCGACTACTACCCGGAGTACCCCGGCGGCATCGCGCGCGGTCGTTCCATCGAGCCGGACGTGTTCGACGGCACCCTCCTCGGCGCCGAGCTCGCGAACCTCAACCCGCCGTACCTCGCCGTGCCACCGGGCATGGTCATCTTCAGCGCCGACTACAAGTGGCTGGCGCTGGCCCTGGTGAACGCGAAGGGCGCCGCGGTGGCCGCCGCCGCGCTGGCCCGCGGTACCGCTGCCGCGCTGGCCGGGCAGAAGCCGTTGACCATGGGCCAGTCGCTGGCCGGTGCGTTGCGGCTGGGGCTGATGCAGGCCGGTGTGCCGGTGTGGCTGAACACGCCGTTGGTCGACCTGCACGTGGTCGGTGGTGCCGTGCGTGGCGTCGTGACCTCACGTGGACTCGTGCGCGCCCGTCGTGGCGTGATCATGGGTTCGGGCGGTTTCGAGCACAACGCGGCCATGCGCGCGCAGTACCAGCAACAGCCGATCGGCACCCAGTGGACCGTGGGCGCCAAGGAGAACACCGGCGACGGCCACCGCGCCGGCCAACGCCTCGGTGCCGCGTTCGACCTCATGGACGACGCCTGGTGGGGCCCCGCGATCCCGGTACCCGGCTCGCCGTACTTCTGCCTCGCCGAGCGCACGCTGCCGGGCGGGTTGATGATCAACCAGCTCGGGCAGCGGTTCGTCAACGAGGCCGCGCCCTACAGCGACGTCGTGCATGTCATGTACGACAAGAACCCCTCCGCGCCGTGCATCCCGGCGTGGCTGGTGGTCGACCAGAACTACCGCAACCGCTACCTGTTCGCCGACGTCGCGCCCGCGCTGCCGTTGCCGGACGGCTGGTACCAGAACGGCGCGGTGGTGAGGAACTGGTCGCTGGACGGCCTGGCATCGGCGATCGGGGTGCCCGCGGCCGCGTTGAAGGCGACCGTGAGCCGGTTCAACAACCAGGCGTTCTCCGGCCGTGACACCGACTTCCACCGCGGCGACAGCGCCTACGACCACTACTACACCGACCCGGCGGTCATCCCGAACTCGTGCCTGGCACCGTTGTGGGCGCCGCCGTTCTACGCGTTCAAGATCGTTCCTGGCGACCTCGGCACCAAGGGCGGCATGGTCACCGACGCGCGCGCTCGGGTGCTGCGGCCGGACGGCTCGGTGATCCCTGGCCTGTACGCGGCGGGCAACGTGAGCTCCGCGGTGATGGGCCGCAGCTACGCCGGCGCGGGTTCGACGATCGGCCCGGCCATGACGTTCGCCTACATCGCCGCGAACGACATCTAACCCGACCTTCCTTGCTGTTCTGGCATCTGCAAGTACTACTTGCAGATGCCAGAGCAGCAAGGGGGCTTGCGAGGAGGTGAGCGTCAGCGGCCTTGGAAGTCCGGCTTCCGCTTCGCCGCGAACGCCCGCGGTCCCTCCTTGGCGTCCTCGCTGCGGAAAACCTCCATGCCCAGCCGGGCGTCCACTGTGAACGCGTCGTTTTCGTGCATGCCCTCGGTCTCGCGGATGGTCCGCAGGATCGCCCTGATCGCCACCGGACCGTTCGCCGAGATCAGGTCGGCCAGCTCCATCGCCTTGGTCAACGCCTGGCCGTCCGGCACGACGTGACCGATCAGGCCGATCTCCTTGGCCTCCGGCGCCGTGATGTGCCGCCCGGTCAGCAGCAGGTCGGCCGCGACCGTGTACGGGATCTGCCGGGGCAGCCGGACCGCCGAACCGCCCAGCGGGAACAGGCCCCAGCGCGGTTCGGAGACGCCGAAGCGGGCGCTCTCTCCGGCCACTCGGATGTCCGTCGCCTGGAGGATCTCCGTTCCCCCCGCGATGGCCGGACCTTCCACAGCAGCGATGAGCGGTTTCGTCAACCGGCGACCCTTCAGCAGCGGTTCGATCACCGAGAAGTCGTACCCCGTGGTCTCGCCGGGGTGGTTCTGCGTCATCGCCTTGAGGTCCGCGCCCGCGCAGAACGCCCCGCCCGCGCCGGTCAGGACGCACACGCGCACGTCGGGATCGGTGTCCACGCGGTCCCACGCCTCGCGCATGATGGCCATCATCGGGCCGGACAACGCGTTGCGCGCCTCCGGCCGGTTCATCGTGACCACGAGGACGTGCCCGTTGCGCTCCACCAGGCAATGCGGCTCTGCAGTGGTCGTCATCCGGGGTGCCTCCTGGATCGAGTCTGACCGCACGGGGGATTGTTCAGAACAGTAACACGTTCTACTTTGCAGGACATGGCCCTCAACGTCGCAGACCTCGTTGAACACGCCGCCGACACCGTGCCCGAACGCACCGCGCTCATCTGCGGTGCCAAGCGGGTCACCTACGCCGAGCTCGAGGCGCGCGCCAACAAGCTGGCGCACCACCTGGCAAGCAACGGCGTGACAGCGGGTCAGCACGTCGGCCTGTACGCGCGCAACTCCATCGAGCTGGTCGAGGCGATGCTCGCGGTCTACAAGCTGCGGGCCGTCGCGATCAACGTGAACTACCGCTACACCAAGAACGAGTTGCAGTACCTGTTCGGTGAGGCGGACCTGGTCGCGCTGGTGCACGAGCGCCGCTACTCACCGCTCGTGGCCGAGGTCGACGCGCCGGAGCTCAGGGTCGTGATCGACGACGAGTCCTCTGAGGACTTCGGCGGCACCGAGTACGAGGCCGCGCTGGCCGCCCAGTCCGGCGACCGGGACTTCGGCCCGCGCAGCGCCGACGACCTCTACATCCTCTACACCGGCGGCACGACCGGCATGCCCAAGGGCGTGATGTGGCGGCACGAGGACGTGTGGCGCACGCTCGGCGGCGGCATCGACTTCGTGACCGGCGAGCGCGTCACCGACGAGTGGCAGCAGGCCAACTCCGGCAAGGACTACGGGCTGGTGCGGCTGTGCCTGCCGCCGCTGATCCACGGTGCCGCGCAGTGGGCCGTGCTCGGCGCGTTGTTCGGCGGCAGCACCGTCGTGCTTGTGCCGAAGTTCGACCCGGCCGAGGTCTGGCGGGTGATCGGCAGGGAGAAGGTGCAGGTCGCCGTGATCACCGGCGACGCCATGGGCCGGCCGCTGATCGAGGAGTTCCAGCGCGGCGAGTACGACGGGTCGTCGTTGTTCATCATCAACAGCAGCGCCGCGCTCTTCTCCTACACCGTGAAGAAGCAGTACCACGAGCTGCTGCCGCACACGACGCTGCTGGAGTCGATCGGGTCGAGCGAGACCGGGTCCACCGGCATCGGCGCGGTCCCCAAGGAGATGGTGAAGACCGACGGCACGAAGGTGAAGCTGAACGAGGACACCATCGTCGTCGACGAGAACGGCACCAGGCTCGAACCGGAACCCGGTGCCGTCGGCAAGCTCGCCCGCGGCGGCCACATCCCGCTGGGCTACTACAAGGACCCCGAGAAGACCGCGAAGATGTTCATCGAGGTCGACGGCAAGCGCTACACGGTTCCCGGTGACTTCGCCCGGTTCGAGGCCGACGGCGACATCACGTTGCTGGGCCGCGGCAACACGTGCGTGAACACCGGCGGCGAGAAGGTGTTCCCCGAAGAGGTCGAAGGGGTGCTGAAGTCGCACCCCGGCGTGTTCGACGCGCTCGTGATCGGCATCCCCGACGACCTGCTCGGCCAACGGGTCGGCGCGCTGGTCCAGCCGCGTGACGGCGCCACCCCGACACTGTCCGAACTGGACGCTCACGTCCGCGAGACGCTGGCCGGCTACAAGGTGCCGCGCTCGCTCTGGCTGGTCGACGAGATCGGCCGCACCCCCAGCGGCAAACCCGACTACCAGTGGGCCCGGCGCCACGTGGAGGAGCATGCGCACCAACCTGTGTGACACGTTCGGCATCGAACACCCGGTCTTCGGCTTCACACCGTCCGAGCACGTGGCCGCCGCGATCAGCCGCGCCGGTGGTCTCGGCGTGCTGGGCTGCGTGCGGTTCAACGACGCCGAGGACCTCGACCGCGCGCTGACGTGGATGGACCAGAACACCGACGGCAAACCGTACGGCGTCGACATCGTGATGCCCGCCAAGGTGCCGACCGAGGGCACGCAGGTCGACCTGGACAAGCTCATCCCGCAGGGCCACCGGGACTTCGTGGACCGCACCCTGCTCTCCCTCGGCGTGCCACCGCTCCCCGAGGGCGCCGGCGGCGAGGGCGTGCTCGGCTGGCTGCACTCGGTGGCCCGGTCGCACGTGGACGTGGCGCTGGAGCACCCCGTCCGGCTCGTCGCCAACGCGCTGGGCTCCCCGCCGGTGGACGTGATCGAACGCGTGCACGCCGCCGGTGTCCCGGTCGCCGCCCTCGCGGGCAAGGCCGAACACGCCCGCAGGCACGTCGAGAACGGCGTGGACGTCGTGGTGGCGCAAGGCTACGAGGCCGGCGGGCACACCGGCGAGGTCGCCACGATGGTGCTCGTGCCGGAGGTCGTGGACGGCGTGGACGTCCCGGTGCTGGCCGCGGGAGGCATCGGCTCCGGCCGGCAAGCCGCCGCCGCGCTGGCACTGGGCGCTTCCGGCGTGTGGATGGGCTCCTGCTGGCTCACGACCGCCGAGTACGCGCTGGGCAACTCCTCCACGCAGGAGGCGTTGCTGGCGGCCGGGTCCGGTGACACCGTGCGGACCCGGATCTACACCGGCAAACCCGCGCGGCTGCTCAGGACGCGCTGGACCGAGGCGTGGGCGTCGGCCCACGCACCCGACCCGTTGCCCATGCCGTTGCAGAACATCCTGGTCAGCGAGGCGCACCAGCGGATCGCGCGGTCCTCGGACCCGTCGGTGGTGTCGATGCCGGTCGGGCAGGTCGTGGGGCGGATGAACGAGGTGCGGCCGGTCGCCGAGGTGATCGCCGACCTGCTCGCCGAGTTCGAGGACACGGTGAAGCGGCTGGGCGAGCTCGCGCGGTGAGCGGGTCGGGGCCTGCCGGTCACATGGCCGCGCTGAGCCTGAGGAGCTGGGCGGTCGCCCCGCCCAGCTCGAACTCGGCGCGCTTGGCCGCCGTGAAGTACCGGTGCACCCCGTGGCCCATGTCGATGCCCGTCCCGCCGTGGACGTGCACGGCGGTGTGCGCCACCCGGTGACCGGCGTCCGCGGCCCAGAACTTGGCGGTCGCCACCTCGGCCTCGGCGGGCAAGCCCTCCGCCAGCCGCCAGGCAGCCTGCCACAACGTCAGCCGGATCGCGGAGACGTCGACGTAGGCGTCGGCCAGGCGTTGGGCCACCGCCTGGAAGGCCCCGATCGGCCGCCCGAACTGCACCCGCGTGCGGGCGTGCTCGGCGGTGAGCTCCAGCGCGCGTTCGGTGACGCCGAGCTGGTAGGCGCACAACCCGAGCGCGTAGCGGGTGGTGAGCCAGCCGGGGGTGACGCCCTCGACCGGCTCGCCGCCGCCGGTGAACGCGAACGTGCCCGCCTCCGACCCGTCGAGGAGCACCTGCGGTGCGATGTCGAGGTCCGCGGCCTGCACGAGGAACACCTCGTCGCCCGACGCCACCAGGAACGCCTCGGCCGACGTCGCGAACGGCACCGCGGTCTTCGCGCCCGCGGGGTCCTCGGCGAGCGCCACCGACAGCACGGTCGCGGGGTCGACGCGCCGGCCGGACAGGGCCAGGGCGGTCTGCGCCAGCGTCGTCGGCAGGTACGGGACGGCGGCGACCGCGCGCCCCAGCTCGACCAGCACCGCGCAGTGCTCCAGCACGCCGAGCTCGGCCGGGTCCTCCGGCACCACGCCCGCCTTCACGAGGTCGGCCCACGGTGCGCCGGAGGACTCGACGATCTCGCGGGTCAGCGCGGCCAGCTCCCGTTGCGCCTCGGTCAGCGTGAAGTCCACGTCTCCTCCTACCGAGGTACGGCGGGCAGCCCGAGGCCGGCCCGCGCGATGATGTCGCGCTGGATCTCGTTGGTGCCGCCGCCGAACGTCAGGATCAGCGCGGAGCGGTGCATGCGCTCGACCCGGCCGTGCAGCAGGGCGCCGGGGGAGCCCGCACGGACGATGCCGCCGGCCCCCAGCACCTCCATCAGCAACCGGTAGCCCTCGGTCGCGAACTCGGTGCCGAACACCTTGGTGGCGGAGGCCTCCGCGGGTGAGGGCGCCTCATCGCCGCCGGACGCGAGCTTCCAGTTGATGAGCTTGAGGTACTCGGTCTTGGCGTGCACGCGCGCGAGGTGCAGCCGGACCCACTCCTGCCGGTCGGCACCGGTTTCCCGCGCCCACTGGCGGACCTCGCGCAGCGCGGTCTGCAACGGAGCGGCCGAGCAGAGCGCGACGCGTTCGTGGTTGAGCTGGTTGGTGATGAGCTTCCAGCCCTGGTGCTCGGTGCCGATGAGGTTCGCGGCGGGCACGCGCACGTCGTCGTAGAAGGTCGCGCTGGTGGTGGGGCCGGACATCGTGGGCACCGGTGTCCAGGAGAAGCCCTCGGACGCCGTCGGCACGATGATGATGCTCAGGCCCCGGTGCCGTTCGGACCCCTGGTCGGTGCGGCACGCGAGCCACACGTAGTCGGCGTACTGGACGAGGCTGGTCCACATCTTCTGGCCGGTGACCACGTAGTCGTCGCCGTCGCGGACGGCCCGCGTGCGCAGTGCCGCCAGGTCGGTGCCCGCCTCCGGCTCGCTGTAGCCGATCGCGAAGTGGATCTCACCGCCGGCGATCCTCGGCAGGTAGAACGCCTTCTGCTCCTCGGTGCCGTACGCCATGATCGTCGGTCCGATGGAGTTCAGCGTCAGGAACGGCACCGGCGCGCCCGCCGCGGAGGCCTCGTCGAGGAAGACCAGCTGCTCGATCATGGGGCGGTCGCGGCCGCCGTACTCCCGCGGCCAGCCGATGGTGAGCCAGCCGTCCTTCCCCATCTGGCGGACGGTGTCCTTGTACACCTCGGCGTCGCCGTAGTCACCGCCGGAGCTCAGCGCGGCCCTGCGCTCCGGTGTCATGAGCGCCGCGAAGTACGCCCGCAGCTCGTCGCGCAGGCTCTCCTGCTCGGGCGTGAAACCGATGCGCATGCCCGCTACTCTAGAACAAGTTCTATTTTCTGTCAGGAGGCCGCGATGAAGGTCGACGTCGACCCGTCGCTGTGCGAGGCGCACGGCGTGTGCACGACAATCCTGCCCGAGGTATTCGATCTCGACGATGACGAAGTTCTGCAGATCCGGCCCGGTGTCGTGACGTCGGCGGAGGAGCCGGTGGCCGAGCGGGCGGTGGCGTCGTGCCCCAAGAGTGCGCTCCGGCTCTCACGCTGATGGACCTTGTCACGAACAGGAACAGATTCTAGTGTGCGACGGGTACCTCGGCCGTGAGCTCAGCGAGGAGTGATACCGGTGAAGGCTGCCGTGCTCAACCAGGTCGGCGACGACAAGCTCGAGCTCCGCGACGACGTGACCACCACCGCGCCGGGGCCGCAGGAAGTCCGCATCAGGATCAAGGCGTGCGGGGTGTGCCACAGCGACCTGTCCGCCATGGACGGAACGCTGCCGGCCCTCGTGCCGGGGGTGGTCGGGCACGAGGGCGCGGGGGAGGTCGTCGAGATCGGCAGCGCCGTGACGTCGCTCGCGGTGGGCGACCACGTCGTGATCACGTTCGTGCCGCCGTGCGGGAAGTGCGCGCAATGCGTGAGCTCCCAACCACATCTGTGCCTCGTCCACACGCTCTCCGCGTTCACGTCACCGCGGTTCGTGGTGGGTGGGAACCCGGCGTTCGGGTACGCGGGGCTCGGTGCGTTCGCCGAGGAGATGGTGGTGCCGGCGGACGCGGCGCTGAAGATCGACGACGACATCCCGTTCGACGTCGCCGCGCTGCTGTCGTGCGGCATCCTGACCGGCGTCGGCGCGGTGCTCAACACCGCGAGGGTCGAACCGGGCGCGAGCGTCGCGGTGATCGGCTGCGGTGGCGTCGGCATCGCGGTGATCCAGGGCGCGCGGCTCGCCGCAGCCGCCAAGATCGTCGCCGTCGACCCGGTGACGGAGAAGCACGAGGTGGCACAACACTTCGGTGCGACGCACGCGACGACACCGGACGGCATCGCCGAGCTGAACAACCAGCTGAACACGGGCATGGGCTTCGACTACGTCTTCGACGTGGTGGGGCTGCCGGCGACGATCCGCCAGGCGTGGGACCTGACCCGGCGTGGCGGCCACACGGTGGTCGTGGGCGCGGGCAAGGCCGACGCGATGGTGTCGTTCAGCGCGCAGGAGCTGTTCCTGCACGACAAGACGCTGCACGGGTCGTTCTACGGGACGGCCAACTTCCGGCGGGACGTGCCGCGCATGCTGGCGCTGTGGCGGCAGGGGCGGCTCGACCTGGAGGGCATGATCAGCAAGCGGATCCGGTTCGAGGACCTCAACGAGGGCCTGCAGGCGTTGCGCGGCGGCGGATCGCTGATCCGGCAGGTAGTGCTGTTCGACTAGGAGTCTCTTGTGGACCTTGCGGGGAAGGTCGCCGTCGTCACGGGCGCCGGTGCCGGGCTGGGCAGGGCAGAAGCGCTTGCGTTGGCCGGGGCCGGCGCGTCGGTGGTGCTGAACGACCTGCCGGGAGTGGCCGACGCGGTCGTGGCCGAGGTCGAGGAGCGCGGCGCGAAGTGCGCGGTGGTCGAGGGCGACGTGGGGGAGCGCGACACCGCCGACGCCCTGGTGGCCGCGGCGGTGGAGCTCGGCGGGCTGCACGTCGTGGTGAACAACGCGGGCGTGCTGCGCGACCGGATGCTCGTCAACATGTCCGACGAGGACTGGGACCTCGTGGTCCGCGTGCACCTGCGCGGCCACTTCCTGTTGTCGCGCAACGCGGTCGCACTGTGGCGGCAGCAGTCGAAGGCTTCGGGCGGACCGGTGTACGCGCGGATCGTCAACACCTCCTCCGAGGCGTTCCTGCTCGGGTCGGAGGGCCAGGCGAACTACGCGGCGGCCAAGGCGGGGATCACCGCGCTGACCGTCGCGACCGCCCGCGGCACCGGCCGGTACGGCGTGCGCGCCAACGCGATCTGCCCCCGTGCGCGCACCGGCATGACCGCGCACGTCTTCGGTGACGCGCCCAGCGGCGCCGACCCGCTGGACCCCGTGCACGTCGCGCGGTTCGTGGCGTACCTGGCCTCGCCCGTGGCCGCGGAGATCAGCGGGCAGGTGTTCGTGGTGCACGGCGGGATGGTCGCCCTGATGGCGCCCCCGGCCGTGGAACAGCGCTTCGACGCGCTGGAGGACGTCGCGGGGTACTTCGCCGCGCGCGATCCGCAGAGGACTTTCTCCTGTACCGAAACGCTCGCCCTGTAGGAGGAGCTGTGACGCTCACCGTGCAACCGCACCGCGAGACGCTGGGGTTGAAGGACGGCCGGCTCTTCGTGGGAGGTCAGTTCCGCGACGCGGAGGAGACCTGGACGCACCGCCACCCCGCGACCGGCGAGGAGATCGGCCGGTTCGCCGTCGCCACGCCGGGGGACGTCGACGACGCGGTGCTGGCCGCGCGCAAGGCGTTCGACGACGGCGTGTGGTCGCGCGCTCGGGTGCAGGAACGCGTCCGGGTGCTGCTGCGGTACGCGAACCTGTTGCGGGAGAACGCCGACGAGCTGCGTGGACTGCAGGCGCTGGACAACGGGGTGCCGCTGTCGTTCGGGCAGATCTACGCGACCTCGGTGGGGATCGCGGCGGACATCTTCGAGCACCACGCGGGCTGGATCGACAAGGCCGGCGGCCAGACCCTGCCGCCGTACCAGGGCGGTGACCACCTGGCGATGACGTTCCGCGAGCCGGTCGGCGTGGTCGCGGCGATCCTGCCGTGGAACGCGCCGTTCGTGCTCTTCGCGCAGAAGCTCGCGCCCGCGCTGGCCGCCGGCTGCACGGTCGTGGTGAAGCCGTCGGAGTTCGCGTCGTTCTGCGTGATCCGGATGGTGGAGCTGCTGACCGAGGCCGGGCTGCCCGACGGAGTGGTCAACCTGGTCACCGGACCGGGCGAGCCGACCGGGCAGGCGCTGATCGCGCACCCGCTGGTGGACAAGATCAGCTTCACCGGGTCGCGGGCGGTCGGCCGCAAGATCGTCGAGGCGTCGGCGGGGACGATGAAGCGGGTGTCGCTGGAGCTGGGCGGCAAGAGCCCGGCACTGGTGTTCGCCGACGCGCCGAACGTGGGCCTCGCCGCGATGACGTGCATGGGCATGGTCACCATGGGGTTGTCGGGGCAGGCGTGCGTGGCCCACACCCGTGCGCTGGTCGCGCGCGAGGTGCAGGAGGAGTTCGTCACGATGGCCACGATGATGGCCGGGGCCGTGACGTTCGGCGACCCGTTCGACCCGGCGGTGCTGGCGAGCCCGTTGATCAACGAGCGGCAGCTGGAGCGCGTGCTCGGCTACATCGACCGCGGCCAGGAGGAAGGCGCCCGGCTGGTCACCGGCGGCACCCGGCTGGACGGCGAGTTCGCGTCCGGCAACTTCGTGGCGCCGACGATCTTCGCGGACGTCTCCAACGACATGGCGGTGGCGCGCGACGAGATCTTCGGGCCGGTGCTGACCGTGGTGCCGTTCGACGACGAGGACGAGGCGGTCCGGCTGGCCAACGACACCGACTACGGGCTCGGTGCCGGCATCTACACCAACGACGTGAAGCGGGCGTTCCGGGTCGCGAAGTCGTTGCGCGCCGGGATGATCGGCGTCAACGGGTTCCAGCTGGAGCCGCACGTGCCGTTCGGCGGGTACAAGCAGTCCGGGCTCGGCCGTGAGGGCGGGCAGAGCGCCTACGAGGCCTACACCGAGCTCAAGACCGTGATGATGCCGCTGACCGACGAGCTGATGTGATGCGGCTGTCCGGCAAGGTCGCCCTGATCACCGGCGCGGCCCGCGGCCAGGGTGCGGCAGCGGCCAGCCGGTTCGTCGCCGAGGGCGCGTCGGTGCTGCTGACCGACGTGCTCGACGAACCGGGCAAGGAGCTGGCCGCGTCGCTCGGCGCGCCCTACTTCCACCTGGACGTGTCGTCGGAGGACGACTGGGCGGCGGCGGTGTCGGCGGCGGGCGAGCTGGGGGAGATCTCCGTGCTGGTGAACAACGCGGGCGTGCTGCACTTCTCGCCGCTCGCGGACACCACCCTGGCCGACTACCAGCGGGTCGTCTCGATCAACCAGGTCGGGACGTTCCTCGGGATGCGCGCCGTCGTGCCGTCGATGAAGCGGGCAGGCGGCGGGTCGATCGTGAACGTGTCGTCGGTCGAGGGGCTCGCCGGAATGCCGATGCTGACCGCGTACACGGCGTCGAAGTTCGCGATCCGCGGCATGACGAAGGTGGCGGCGCTGGAGCTGGGGGAGCACGGGATCCGGGTGAACTCGGTGCACCCCGGCGCGATCGACACGCCCATGGTCAGCACGGCGCTGGGCCGGGAGATCGACGTGTCGCCGATCGGCAGGCGGCTGGCGCTGCGGCGGATCGGGCAGCCGGAGGACGTGGCGAACGTCGTGCTGTTCCTGGCCAGCGACGAGAGCGCGTACTGCACCGGCGGGGAGTTCGCGGTGGACGGTGGAGCGACGGCGACGCACGCCCTGGGCCGCTGACCTGGGCTTCCGAAATTGTCAGACCTCGTCGCTACCGTTGTCGGTGCACGGTCGGAACGAGGGGTGCGTCAGTCCCCGAGCGCTGGTCGTGTCCTCGTCGTCGGGGGTGGATGCCCCGGTCGTGCTCGTCGCGGCCGGGCCCCGGTGCTGATCCGGTCCGCGCCGCTGCCGGGCGGCGTCAGGCGGTGAAGCGAGCGGCTTGGCCGTCGATGAAGTTCTGCGCGCGTTCGAGGGTGTGCGAGCTGTACGTCCCTCCTG
Source organism: Lentzea sp. NPDC036955 (assembly GCF_055608005.1). Classification (NCBI taxonomy): domain Bacteria; kingdom Bacillati; phylum Actinomycetota; class Actinomycetes; order Pseudonocardiales; family Pseudonocardiaceae; genus Lentzea; species Lentzea sp. NPDC036955. Next base: position 524,573 of record NZ_JBVJRC010000006.1, read on the forward strand.
CGCGGGCATCGAGCAGGGCGTTCTGCTGGGCGTCCAGGAGGAGGCGTTGAAGTTCCCCCTGCTGGTGCAGGGGGCTGTCCGGATCGCGGTCCGCGGTCAGCATCTTGTCGAGGATCTCCGCCAGGGCGAGACCTCGTGCCCGAGCCTGCTCCAGCACCGCCTCGTCGAACGGCGTGCCGTTCTGGCGTTCGAGCGCGGTGTTCTCCAGCACGGCCTGGGTCGCGGTCATCAACTCGGCGGCGAGGCGGGCGTACTCGCGGCGCTCGTGCTCCTCGTCGTTGCCGCGGATGCCGAGCAGCCGGATGAGCGCGGGCAGGGTGCCGCCCTGCAGGAGCAGCGTGACGATCGCGACGGTGAACGCGATCAGCACGAGCTCCGCGCGGTGGGGCACGTCGGTGGGCAGCGACTGGGCGGCGGCGAGCGTGACGACGCCGCGCATGCCCGACCACGCGAGCACCGCACCGCCACGCCAGCCGAGCCCTTCGCTGGCGAAGAACGTGGCGTCCGCGTGCTTGCGCTGCAACGCCCTGGTGGCGCGCTCGTAGCGCCTGCCGGGTTGCGGGCCGTGCTCGGAGATCCGGTCGAGCACCGCCTCGATCCGCCCGGTGAGCCGGTCGGCACGGCGCTGCTGGCGGCGCAGCAACGCGATCAGCGGCACCACGAACACCACCCGCAGGACGATCAGCAGCGCCGTCGCCAGCAGGCCGAGGGTGAACGCGGCCCACACGCTCTCACCCGATGCCCGCACGTCGCTGACGACCGCCGTGATCTCGAACCCCATCAGGAGGAAGACACCGTTCTCCAGCAACAACTGAATGGTGCGCCAGTTGGTGCGCTCGGAGATCCGGTCGTGCGCGGTGAACCGCTTCGCGCTCTGATGACCGGTGATCAGCCCCGCCGTCACGACGGCGATCACGCCGGACGCGTGCAGCTCCTCTGCCGGGATGAAGGCGAGGAACGGTACGACGAACGAGATCGCGGTCGTCAGCACCGGCTGCCCCTGGATCCGCGACCGGGCCCAGACCGACACCACCCCGACCACAGCACCCACGACCACGCCGATGAGGACCGCTCGCCCGAAGTCGCCGAGCGCTCCCCAGAAGCTGACCGTGCCCGCGATCGCCGCCACGGCCGTGCGCAACAGCACGAGCGCCGTCGCGTCGTTGACCAGCCCCTCACCCTCCAGGATGGTGACGAGCCGCGGCGGCAACCCCAGCCGCTTGCCGATCGACGTGGCCGCCACCGCGTCCGGCGGGCTGATCACCGCACCGAGCGCGACCGCGGCCGGAAACCCGATCTCGGGCAACAACCACCAGATCAGCAACCCGGTGCCGAACGCCGACCCGACGACCAGCAACACCGACAACGCGCCGATCGTGCGGAAGTTGCGCCGGAAGTCCATCACCGGCACGTTCACCGCCGCCGAGTAGAGGATCGGCGGCAGCACCACCACGAGGATCCACTCGGGCTCCACGACCACGTGCGGCGCACCGGGCACCTGGCTGCACACCATCCCGACCACGACGAGCAGCACCGGCGCCGCCACCCCGACCCGCGGCGCGACGTACGACACCACGACGATGATCAGCACCGCGACGACGGCGAGCAACGCCAGCTCCTGCATGATCGTCAGTCTGGCCGCCCACGCCGCGTCCGGCCATGCGAGCCACGCCGCGGCGCAACTCGGCAACTGGCACGCCCGCTCCACTGCGCCCGGCGGGGCGTCGGCCGATTCGCGGCCGCCACGCCCGCTCGCGCCCCGCGCTCTGACGGGCCGCCGGCCGGTTCGCAGCCCAAGCGTCCACTCTGGCCTGGCGTCCGCCGGCACGCGCGCCCGCGTCCCACCGAGCCCTGGTGGGCGTCGGCCGGTTCACGACCGCAGCGTCCCTCCCAGCCCGGCGTCTGCCGGCACATCCGCTCGTGCCCCATCGCGCCCTGACGGGCTGCTGGCCGGTCCGCAACCGCAGCCTCCCCCCATCCGGCGTCCGCCGCCACGACCCGCTCACCCCAGCCGCCGCGCTCGCCTCACCGAGTCAGGCCGGGCCGATGGCCCGTTCGCAACCGCGGCGTCCACTCCGGCCCAGCGCCCGTCGGCACGTCCACTCGCACCCCACCGCGTCCTGACGGGTCGCTGGCCCGTTCGCAACCGCGGCGTCCACCCCCGCCCGCTGTCCGCCGACACGACCGCCCGCACCTCAACGCGCCCGACGGACCGCTGCCCGGTCCGCAGCCGCAACGTCCACTCAGGCCCGGCGTCCGCCGCCGCGCCGCTCGCCTCACCGCGTCGGGCCGCTGACCCGTTCGCAACCGTGGCGTCCACCCCCGCCCGGCACCCGTCGCCACGCCCCGCTCACCCCAGCCGCCGTGCCCGCTCTCACCCCGCCCACACCAGCAGCACCGGGCAGGGTGCGTGGTCCACGACGTACCGGCTCGCCGGCCCGAGGCTCTTCGGCCCCGGATGCCCGTGGTCCCCGTCCCGCGCCACGACCAGCAGCTCCGCCCCCTCCGCCGCCGCGACGACCTCCCGCTCGACCCGGCCCGACCGCTCCAGCCGGGTGCACGGCCGACCAAGTCGCGAAGCAGCCGCGGCGAGCAGGTCCGAGCCTGAGGTCGATGCGAGCGACTCCAGGGTCGTGCCGGGGTCGAGGCCGCGGCGGCCGAGGAGGCCGGCGAACGCGCCGTGGGCCGCGTGCGGCACGTCGTGACCGCTGACGTGCAGGAGGGTGATGTCGGCGTTCGGGTAGGCCTTCGCCGCGTCGACGCACGCGGGCCAGGTGCCCTCGACGACCCAGACCAGGACGGCCACTCAGCCTCCGATCAGCAGCAGGGAACCCCACAGTGCCACCACCGCGGCGACCAGGCTCGCCGGTACGGTCAGCAGGCCGAGCCTGGTGAACTCGCCGAGGTCCACGTCGTGGTCGTGCTGGTGGACGATCCGCCGCCACAGCAGCGTCGCCAGCGAGCCCGCGTATGTCAGGTTCGGGCCGATGTTCACCCCGAGCAGCACCGCCAGCACACCGCCGGGGCCGGTGGCGGCCACCAGCGGCAGCAGCACCAGGACCGCGGGCAGGTTGTTGATCAGGTTTGCCAGCACCGCCGCCAGCGCCGCGATCGCGAGCAGGGCCACCAGGCCGTTCCCGTCGGGGATGACGCGGGCCAGCGCGGCGCCGAAACCGTTGTCCACGACCGCCTTCACGATGATCCCGAGCGCCAGCACGAACGCCAGGAACGGCAGCGACACCGAGGCCACGACCTTGCGGACCGTCGTCCGCCGCCGTGCCAGCGCCCGGACCGCCAGCACCGCGGCGCCCGCCGTCGCCGCCCAGGCCGGGTCCACGCCGACCGCCGAGGTCACCACGAAACCGGCGAGCGTGGCCACGACCGTCGCCAGCGCGAACACCGGCATCTCGGGCGCCTCCTCGTGCCGCGGTTCGGCGCTGGTGGCGAGCTCGTGCGCGAAGAACCGCCGGAACACCAGGTACTCGGCCAGCACCGCCACCACCCACGGGCCCGCCATCAGCCCGGCGAACCGCGTGAACGACAGCCCGCTCGCCGTGAACGCCAGCAGGTTCGTCAGGTTCGACACCGGCAGCAACGTCGAGGCCGTGTTCGACAGGTGCGTGCACGCGTAGACCGGCGCCTTGGGCCGCACCCCGGCCCGTGCCGCCGTCGCGAACACCACCGGGGTCAGCAGCACGACCGTCGCATCGAGACTCAGCACCGCCGTGATCACCGACGCGAGCCCGAACACCCCGGCCAGCAACCGCTGCGGCCGTCCCGCCGCCCACCGCCCCAGCCAGGCACCGCAGGCCCGGAACAGACCCTCGTCCGCGCACAGCTGCGCCAGCACCAGCACCGCCGCCAGGAACCACACGACCGGCGCCAGCCGCACCACCTCGTCCCACGCGTGCGGCAGCCCGATCGCCCCGGTCAGCACCGCGACCGCCGCCGCGGGCACCGCCACCACCGCCTCGGGCAGTCCACGGGGGCGCACCACCGCGCACACCAGCACCAGCACGAGCAGGACGACCGACACGCCCTCCGCCAGCCACCCGCTCAACACCCGGCACTCCCGTCTCGCACCCGTTCGCCGCAATCGAACCACGCGCGAACGGGACGCCGCCGGACGAGCGCCCGTGGCCTTGACCACGGGCGCGAGGACCGGGTCAGGAGGCCGTGAACGTCAGCGTGAAGCTCGTCTTCTCCGCGTGCAGCCGGTGCCGGGGGAGGACGCCGGGCCCGCACGACGCCGTTCCCAGGCCGTGCTGCGCCACGTCGAGGTTCAGGTGCACCCGGTCCCGTGCCCGCAGGTCGGTGGTGTGCGTGGCCGCGTCGAGGTCCTCGGACGTCCACCGGCGCGCGGCGAAGTCGAACACCGGCTCGCCCTCCACCCGCACCCGGCGCACGCCGTCGCTCAGCTCCAGCCACCGGGCGTCGGCGCGGTTGCCGTTCTCCTGCGGGAACACGTACGGCGTCTGCAGACCGTCCACGGTGGACGCGAACCGCCCGACCCGCACCGCCTGCCGGCTGTCGGCGTAGGCCTCGCCGGGCCCGCGGCCGAACCACGACACGGCGTCCAGCGCCCCCGGCAGCGCCAGCCGCAGCCCGAGCCGGGGCAGCGTGCACGGCCACTCGCCGTCCGGTTCCACGTCCACCCGCAGCCGCAGCCGGTCGCCCTCGGCGGTCCACCGGTAGTCGGCGCGCATCCCGAACCCCCACGCGGGCGGCGCCACCCGCGTCCGCACGGTGATCGAGTGCTCCACCACCTCCACGGCGGCCACCCGGTGCTGCACCCGGTGCAACCCGGCCGCGCGCCACGCCCGCTCGTCGGAGGCCTGGTCGCCGCCGCGGTCGTTGTCGGTCGGCGCCCGCCACAGGTCGAGGCGGGGGCCGTCCAGCTGCAGCGGGCCGAGCCGGGTCAGCAGGCCGGTGACCGGGGAGAACACGCCGGGACCGAGCCGCAGGACCCCACCGCTCCGCACGACCGCGGCAGGCACGGCGCCACCGGCCACCTCTCGACCGCGCGCACCGGTGACCGCGACCTGCCCCACCGCCACCACGTGCCCGGCCACCGCCCACCGCGTGCCCGCCGCCAGCACGGCCCGCACGGTCAGCCACCCCTCGCCGCCGACGTCCGGCAGCTCCGGCAGCAGCACCTCGGCGTCCTGCCCCGGCCCGGTCGCCGGCACCGCCAGCACCCCGGACGCCACCGCGACCCCGTCGTCCTCGTACACCCACTCGAACCGCAGGTGCTCCAGCGACACGAGGTCGTAGCGGTTCACCACCCGCACACCGCCGCCGGCACCGGCCGAGATCCGCACCGGCGCGAACACCGCAGCGAACTCCACCAGCCCCGGCGAGGGCACCCGGTCGGGGAACACGAGCCCGTCGATGACGAAGTTCCCGTCGTGCAGCGGTTCGCCGAAGTCGCCGCCGTAGGAGAACCGCCCGTCACCGGCGATCCCGTGGTCGATCCACTCCCAGACGAACCCGCCCTGCACGTGCGGGTACCGCTCGAACAGCTCCCGGTACTCCAGCATCCCGCCCGGCCCGTTGCCCATGGCGTGCGCGAACTCGCACAGCACGAACGGCAGCGCCCGGCGGCGTTCGTTCGCGTCCTCGCGCCGCCCGATCTGCTCGACCTCGGCGTGCGAGGCGTACATGCGGCTGTGGACGTCCACGTACTCGCAGTCGAGGTCGCCCTCGTAGTGCACCGGCCGGGACGGGTCGCGGTCACGGGTCCAGGCCGCCATCGCCGCCAGGTTCTGGCCCGTGTGCGACTCGTTGCCGAGCGACCACAGCACGATCGACGGGTGGTTCTTGTCCCGCTCGACCATCCGCCGCATCCGGTCCAGGCAGGACTCGAGCCACACCGGGTCGGCGCTCGGGTTCCCGGACCAGCCGAGCTCGGTGAACCCGTGCGTCTCCAGGTCGCACTCGTCGACCACCCACAGCCCGTACTCGTCGCACAGCGACAGGAAGAACGGGTCGGGCGGGTAGTGGCTCGTGCGGACGGCGTTGACGTTGTGGCGCTTCATCAGCTCGACATCCGCCACCGAGAACGCACGCGGCACCGCACGGCCCAGCGCCGGGTGGTGCTCGTGCCGGTTCACGCCGCGGAACTCGATCCGCGACCCGTTGACCGTCAGCACCCCGTCGACGATCGCGACCGTGCGGAACCCGATCCGCACCGGCACCCGTTCCGCGGCGGTGTGCACGACACCGTCGTACAACCGCGGCTGCTCGGCGCTCCACGGTTCCACCGCGACCGCCGCGCTCTCACCGGCGGGCAGGTCGTGCACGTCCAGCTCCGGCACGGTGACCAGCAGCCCGTCACCCTCCACCGACAGCGTGCCCAGTCCCGTGAGGTGGTCGTAGGAGGCGTTGAGCCGGTAGTCCGCGACGCCGCCGCGCGGACGGGACAGCAGCGCGACGCCGCGGAAGATCCCGGACAGCCACCACATGTCCTGGTCCTCCAGGTAGCTGCCGGAGGACCACTGGTGCACCCGCACGACGAGGACGTTGCGGTGCGGGCGGAGCACCGCGCTCACGTCGAACTCCGCCGGCAGCCGGCTGCCGCGCGTCACGCCCAGCTCGACGCCGTTGAGCCACACCCGCCCGCACGAGTCGACGCCGTCGAACCGCAGCACCGCCGGCTCGTCCGGCCAGAACACCGGCAGGTCGAACACGAGCCGGTGGTCGCCGGTCGGGTTCTCCGACGGCACGCGCGGCGGGTCGACGGGGAACGGGTACCGGACGTTCGTGTACGCGGGCGACCCGTGCCCCTGCAGCTGCCAGTGGCCGGGAACGGTGATCGTGTCCCAGGAGCTGTCGTCGAAGTCCTCCGCGGCCACGTCGTCGGACAGCACGGCGGTGGGGGACAGGCGGAACCGCCACGCCCCGTCGAGCGGCAGCGCGGCCGCGTCGGAGGAGAAGTGCGCGCGCGAGGGCAGCGCGCCGTGGCCGGGACGGGGGTCTTCGAGGTAGGTCGGCTGAGACATGTGTTCCTTAGCCCTCGACAGCGCCTGCGGCGATGTTGCGGATGAGATCACGTGCGCTGATCGAGGAACATGACCACCAGCGGCACGACCGCCACTGGAGGACGGGTGTTCCACGTCGTGACGAATATCCGTGAGCGCTCCCGTGAGCGTTCACGGATTGGTGCGAAGGATGAGCGCCGCCGTCACGACCAGCTCGGCACCCGACAGCGGTTGCCCGCCGGCCAGCAGCAGGGCGGCCTGCTCGACGACGGTGCCGAGCTGCAACCCGTCGAACCCGACCACGGCCAGGTCCTCCGGCACCTTCAGACCGCGCCTGCGGGCGGACCGCAGCGCGCCGACCGCGATGGTGTCGTTGAACGCGAACACCGCGGTGACACCGGGGTACCGGTCCAGCAGCGCGGTGAGGGCCTCGGCGCCGCCGTCGACGGACTGGTGTGCGCCCGTGACGGCACGCGAGTCGAGCCCGTGCGCGGCCATCGCCGCGCAGAACCACGCGTGCCGGTCACCGGGGTCGGCGCGGTTGGCGTGGTCGAGCATGCCGATGTGCCGGTGCCGGCCGCGACGAGGTGGTCGACAGCGGCGTCGCGTCGAGGACGCGCCGTTTGGTGGCGCTGTCGATCTCGCCCTTGTCGTTGAGCGCGCGCGACACGGTCTGCCGCGACACGCCCGCGGCGCTCGCGACGTCGTTGATCGTTGCGCGCTTCATGACGACCGAGTGTGCCGCCCGTCCTAGCCGACCAGGCGGCGGCGCCAGTCCAGCGCGGTGACGGAGATGGCCCGGCCGGGGTCGCCGTTCCACTCGGTGCGCAGACCGGCCGCCTCGACCGCGGCGACGATCTCGGCGCCGACCGCGGCGGTGGTCTCGGCCGTGCCGTCGAAGCCGCCGTAGTACAGCGCCAGCCCGTGGCCGGTCGCGGCGGCGTCCGTGGACTGGGCGTGGAAGTAGACGAACCCGCGGGCGCCCGGAGCGGCCTCGTCGCCGATCTCGGCGTTGCCGCAGGTGCGGCAGCAGGTGAAGTTCTCGCGGGCGGTGATGCCCGCCTCGTCGAGCGCGGCGAACGCGCGGGTGAGCCGTTCCGGGTCGGTCTCGCCCTCCCAGGTCGCCTGTTCCTCGACCCGTTCCTGCCACAGCCGGTCGGCCAGTGCCCGCGCCTGCTCGGGTGAGACGGGCCTGCGGTCCTTCGTGGCCAGGTGGTCCTCAGCGAGCTCGGCCAGGTCCGCGCGGGAGGCGTAGCCGCCGGCCAGCACCTCGCGGACGCGCTGCTCCAGCGACGTGCGCTCCTCCTCGGTGAGGTCGAGCGACGGCACCTGCGCCGCGGGCGGCAGGTCCAGCGGCGACCAGGCCAGGCCGCGGTCCCAGCCGCTCTCCCGGCGGGCCCAGCCGACGAGGGTCGCGGCCACGGCGTCCGGCTCGCCGGCGGTCGCCGTGAAGTGCCGGTCCGCGGCGCCGTCGCGGTGCTCCACGGAGTAGTCGCCGCCGTTCTGGTGCCAGACCTGGGCGAACACCCCGGGCAGGTCGGGCACCCGCTGCACGACGAGGAACCGGTCACCGGCGCCGCCGATCCGGTGGACCAGCCCGGCCAGCTCCTGCTCGGACACGCGGACGTGCCGTTCACCGTTCTCCACCTGCACCGTGATCTCCAGCATGCGCAGACTCTGGCACACGCCCCTCAGCCCGCCGCGGAGGCCAGCGCGTCGAGCACGGTCGTGATCGGGGCGCGCGAACCCCGCCGCACGGCCGCCGTGATCCGGCGGGTCACCGGCAGCTCGCGCGCCACCACGTCGAAGCGCGGGTGAACGGCCAGCGCGGGCAGCAGCGCGACCGCCAGCCCGGCCTCGACGTGCTGCAACGTCAGCACGTAGTTGCTGAAGCGGGCCACCACCCGCGGCTCGAACCCGGCCTGCCGGCACAGCCGCGTGGCCAGGTTCGCCATGTACGAGCCGGGCACGTCGAACACCCACCGCTCGTCCTTGCACGCCTTCAGGTCCGTCGCCGGGTGACCGGGCGGGGTCAGCAGCACCACCGGGTCCTCGCCGAGCGGCACGACGTCGACGTCCGGCGGCACCGGCAGCTCCACGAAGTCGGTGGTCGTGATGATCACGTCGACCTCGCCGGCCAGCAGCGCGGGCATGCTCGCGTGCGGTTCCAGCTCGACCAGCTGCACGTCCAGGTGCGGGTGGTCCAGCTGCCCGATCGCGGGCACGGCCAGCGTGTGGATCGAGCTCTGGAACGCCCCGAGCCGCACCCGCCCGGACGGTTCGGCGTTGAGCCCGCGCAGCTCGGCCTCGACGGCGTCCATGTGGTCGAGGACCGCCCGCGCCCGCCGCGCCAGGATCAACCCGGCCGACGTGAGCCGCACCCGCCGCCCGGTGCGTTCCAGCAGCTGCGTGCGCGTCTCCGCCTCCAGCACCGCCAGCTGCTGCGACACGCTCGACGCACTCATGTTCGCGGCCTGCGCCACCGCGCGCACGGTGCCCAGCGCGTCCAGCTGGCTCAGCAGCTTCAGCCGCCACGGGTTCAACGTCATGCTGTGCAGTATTTCCGAACAGCGAGCGTGGGATTGTGAGATGGACCTGATGCTCGCGCGCTCGTAGCGTCCCGGTCCATGGAGACCTTCTGGGAGGACGTGGACCGCCACCTCGTGCGCTACGGCGGCACCTTCACGCGAGAGATCATCGACAGCGCCGCGGGCAGCTTCCTGTTCACCGAGGACGGCCGCCGCATCCTGGACTTCACCTCCGGTCAGATGAGCGCGATCCTCGGCCACTCGCACCCGCGGATCGTCGCGACCGTGCAGCGCCAGATCGCGAACCTCGACCACCTCTTCAGCGGCATGCTCAGCCGCCCGGTCGTCGACCTGGCCCGCCGGCTCGCCGGGACGCTGCCGGACCCGTTGCGGAAGGTGCAGCTGCTCACCACCGGTGCCGAGTCGAACGAGGCCGCGCTGCGCATGGCCAAGCTGGTCACCGGCAAGCACGAGGTCGTGGCCTTCGCCCGGTCCTGGCACGGCATGACCGCCGGTGCCGCGGCCGCCACCTACAGCGCGGGCCGCAAGGGCTACGGGCCGGTGGGCGGCAACTTCGCGATCCCGGTGCCGACCGCCGACTGGCAGGCGCAGCTCGACCTGGCGTTCGACCTGATCGACGCCCAGTCGGTGGGCTCGCTGGCCGCGTGCATCGTCGAGCCGGTCCTGAGCTCCGGCGGCATCATCGAACCGCCACTGGGCTACTTCGCGGCCTTGCAGGCCAAGTGCCGCGAGCGCGGCATGCTGCTGATCTTCGACGAGGCGCAGACCGGCCTGTGCCGCACCGGCACCTGGTACGCGTTCGAACGCGACGGCGTGGTGCCCGACATCCTGACGCTGTCCAAGACCCTGGGCGCCGGCCTGCCGCTGGCCGCCGTGATCACCTCCGCCGAGATCGAGGAGGAGGCGCACGCCCGCGGCTACCTGTTCTTCACCACCCACGTCTCCGACCCGCTGGTCGCCGCCGTCGGCAACACGGTGCTGGACGTGCTGGTCGAGGAACAGCTGGACGAGCGGGTGGTGAAGCTCGGGGCGCACCTGCGCACCGGGCTGGACGACATCGCCGCGCGGCACGACCTGGTGACCGACGTGCGCGGACGCGGGTTGCTGGTCGGGGTGGAGATCGGGGACGAGTCGCTGCACGCGCCGATCACGCGGAGGTGCCTGGAGCTGGGGCTGCACATGAACATCGTGCAGACGCCCGGGATGGGCGGGGTGTTCCGGATCGCACCGGCGTTGACCACGACGGAGGAGGAGCTGGACCTCGGCTTGAGCATCCTCGACGAGGCGATCGGATCGACGACGGCCTAGGTTGGAGGGCATGGCGCTCACCGAGGACGAGACCGCGATCGTCGCACTGGCCGGCGAGTTCGTCGACCGCGAGGTGCGGCCGGTGGCACGGGAGCTCGACCACACCGACACCTACCCCGAGGCGCTCATCGACCAGATGAAGGAGATGGGCGTCTTCGGGCTGGCGGTGCCGGAGCCGTGGGGGTCGGTGGCGGTGTCGGCCGAGTGCTACGCGATGGTGACCTCGGAGCTGGCCCGCGGGTGGATGTCGCTGGCCGGTGCGATGGGCGGGCACACGGTCGTCGCCAAGCTGCTGGTGGCGTTCGGCACCCGCGAGCAGCAGGACGCCTACCTGCCGCGGATGGCCACCGGTGAGCTGCGGGCGACGATGGCGCTGACCGAACCCGGCGGCGGCTCCGACCTCCAGGCCATCCGCACCACGGCGCGCAGGGACGGCGCGGACTACGTGGTCAACGGTTCCAAGACGTGGATCACCAACGCGCGCAGGTCGGGGCTGATCGCGTTGCTGTGCAAGACGGACCCGTCGGCGTCGCCGCCGCACAAGGGCGTGTCCGTGCTGCTGGTCGAGAAGGGGCCGGGGCTCACGGTGTCGCGCGACCTGCCCAAGCTCGGCTACAAGGGCGTGGAGAGCTGCGAGCTGTCCTTCGACGACTTCCGCGTGCCCGCGACCGCGGTCCTCGGCGGCGTGGAGGGCCAGGGGTTCGCGCAGATGATGCGCGGCCTTGAGATCGGGCGCATCCAGGTCGCGTGCCGGGCCCTCGGCGTCGCGCAGGCGGCGCTGGACGACTCGCTCAGGTACGCCCAGGAGCGCGAGAGCTTCGGCAAACCCATCTGGCAGCACCAGTCCATCGGCAACTACCTCGCGGACATGGCCACGAAGCTCGAAGCCGCCCGCCAGCTCACCCTGCACGCCGCCCGCCGGTACGACTCGGGGGAACGCGCGGACCTGGAGGCCGGCATGGCGAAGCTGTTCGCCTCGGAGACCGCGATGGAGGTGGCGTTGACCGCCGTGCGCATCCACGGCGGCTACGGCTACTCCACGGAGTTCGACGTCGAGCGCTACTTCCGCGACGCACCGCTGATGATCGTCGGTGAGGGCACCAACGAGATCCAGCGGACCGTCATCGCCCGCCAGCTGGTGAAGAGGGCGAAGTGACCACCGACCTGCTGCTCCCCGACCCCGCGCACGCACTGGGCGCGCTGCTCGACGTGCCGGTGCCCGACCTCGCCGAGGAGGGCCTGCCGCTGCTGTGGCACTGGCTCTACCTGCTCGACCGCCCGGCGCAGGCCGACCTCGGGCCGGACGGGCACCCGTTCCGCAACACCGTCCCGGTCCCGCCACCCGGACGGCGCCGGATGTGGGCGGGCGGCCGCGTGCGCCGCTCGGGGCCGCTGCGCTGCGGCGAGACGGCCACGCGGGAGACGACCGTGCTGTCCACCGAGGACAAGCAGGGCCGGTCGGGGCCGTTGACGTTCGTCGTGGTGCGGCACCAGATCTGGCAACGCGGGGAGGTCGTGGTCGAGGAGGAGCAGGACCTCGTCTACCGCGAACCCGGAACGACCCCGGACTTCCCGGAGACACCGGAGGTGCCCGCCGCGGAGCACGAGTGGGCCGTCGACGTGACCCCGACGCTGCTGTTCCGGTTCTCCGCGCTGACCTACAACGCCCACCGCATCCACTACGACCGCGACTACGCGCGGGACGTGGAGGGGTATCCGGGCCTGCTGACGCACGGGCCGTTGCAGGCGCTCGCGATGGCCGAGGCGGGGAGGAGGGCGGGGCTGGCCGGTGACTTCGAGTACCGGCTCGTGGCCCCGTTGTTCGACCACCAGGGGATGGTGGTGACGCCGACGTCGGTGCGCGACCGGTACGGCCGGCGCACCGCGACCGGCGGGTTCACCGGAGCGCCCCGGTGAACCCGCCGGTCCTCAGACGGCGGTGAGCTCCGCGGTCCTGCGGCGCCGCAGCCGCAACACCACCGCCACCGCGAGCAGGACGGCCAGCACCGCGTAGCAGACGGCCGCGAACGGGCTCGCCACCAGCGCGGTCAGGTCGCCCTCGCTGATCTGGAGGGTCCGGCGCAGCTGCTCCTCCGCCAGCGGACCGAGGATCATGCCGACCACCAGCGGTGCCACCGGGTAGCCGTGGCGGCGCATGAAGAAGCCGATCACACCGATCACCAGCAGCACGACCAGGTCGTCCACCACGAAGTTCACCGCGTAGGTGCCCAGCGCGGCGAACAGCAGGATGCCCGCGTACAGGTACGGGCGGGGGATCTGCAGCACCTTCACCCAGATCCTGACCAGCGGCAGGTTCAGCACGAGCAGCATCACGTTGCCGATGTACAGCGACGCGATCAGCGCCCACACCATCTCGCTGTTGTTCGTGAACAGCAGCGGTCCCGGCTGGATGCCGTAGCTCTGGAACGCCGCCACGATCACCGCGGCCGTCGCCGTCGTCGGCAGGCCCAGCGTCAGCAACGGCACCAGCACGCCCGCCGCGGCCGCGTTGTTCGCCGCCTCCGGACCCGCCACGCCCTCGATCGCGCCCTTGCCGAACTCCTCCGGCCGCGTGGAGAGCTTCTTCTCCGCCGCGTACGACAGGAACGTCGACACGTCCGCGCCACCGGCGGGCACGGTGCCGATCGGGAAGCCGATCACCGTGCCGCGCAGCCACGGCTTCCACGACCGCGACCAGAACTCGCGGGTGAACCACTTGCCGCCGACCGGGATGACCTCGATCGGGCCGTGCCGCAGCCGGGAGGCGACGTAGAACGCCTCGCCCACCGCGAACACGCCGACCGCCACCACGACCACGTCGACGCCGTCGGCCAGCGTCGGGATGCCCAGCGTGAACCGGGACTGCCCGGACAGCGTGTCCGTGCCGATCAGGCCGATGAACAACCCGAGCGCCAGCGACGCGAGACCGCGCACGGGGGAGGACCCGAGCAGCGCGGCGACCGTCGTGAACGCCACGACCATCAGCGCGAAGTAGTCGGCAGGGCCGAGGGTGACCGCGACGTCCGCGATCGTGGGGGCCAGCGCGGTCAGCAGGACGGTGGCGATGGTGCCCGCCACGAACGACCCGATCGCCGCCGTCGCGAGTGCCGCCGCGCCCCTGCCCGCGCGGGCCATCTTGTTGCCCTCCAGCGCGGTCACGATCGACGCGGACTCGCCGGGCGTGTTCAGCAGGATCGACGTGGTCGACCCGCCGTACATGCCGCCGTAGTAGATGCCCGCGAAGATGATCAGCGCGGCCGTCGGTTCGAGCGTGTAGGTCAGCGGCAGCAGCAACGCCACCGTCATCGCGGGCCCGATGCCCGGCAGCACGCCGACCGCGGTGCCGAGCGTGACGCCCAGCAGCGCGTAGAGCAGGTAGAGGGGCTGCGCGGCGGTCGCGAAACCGTCGATCAGCGCGGTGATGTCACCCATCGAGGAGGGGCACCCCCTCGAAGATCCCGGCGGGCAGCGACAGGCCCAGCCCGGACGCGAACACGACCTGCACCACCAGTGCCAGCACCACGGCGACGATCAGCGCGCGCCACCACACGGCACCCAGCGCCCAGGCGGCGCCGAAGAACAGCACGGTCGCGGCCACCGGCCACCCGGCGATGTCGATCAGCGCCAGGTGCGCCACCAGCACGACCACCAGCTTGGCCACCGTCGCCCAGTCGGTGCGGACGCCGGTGTCGACGTCCTCACCGTCCTCGGCCTGGCCGAGCTTGCCGCGTGCGGTGGCGATGATCGCCGCGATGCCGGTGACGACCAGCAACGCACCCACGGCGTAGGGGAAGGCACGCGGCCCGACGGAGGTGTCGGTGCCGCGCGAGGCGATCGTGGTCGCGTCGACCAGGACGAACGCCCCGATCGCCACGACCAGCCCGCCGAAGCCGTACTCCTCGGCCTTCTCCGCACTCACTTCGCGAGGCCCATCTCCTCGAGCGCGGGCTTGATCCGGCCGATCTCCTTGGTGAGGAACGTCGAGAACTCGTGACCGGTGAGGAACGTGTCCGTCCAGCCCTTCTTCTTGAGCTCCTCCTGCCACTGCGGGCTGTTGCGCATGTCGGTGACCAGCGTGATCAGCCGCTCCTTGGCCGCGGGCGAGATCGAGCCGGGCGCCACCACACCGCGCCAGTTGATCAGCTCGACGCCCTTGCCGACGCCCTTGAGCGTGGGCACGCTGCCGCCGAGGTCCGTGTGCTCCTTCGGACCGGACGTGCCGAGCGCGCGCAGCTTGCCCGCCTTGATCTGCTCGCGGTACTCGCCGATGCCGGAGATGCCCGCGTCGACCTTCTTGCCCAGCAGCGCGGCCAGCGACTCACCACCGCCGGAGTACGGGATGTAGTTGAGCTTGAGCGGCTCGATCTCCTTGGCGGCCAGCAGCATGGCCGCGAGCAGGTGGTCGGTGCCGCCCGCCGAACCGCCGGTGATCGAGACGCCCTTGCCCTTCTCGTTCACGGCGTTGAGCAGGTCGTCGATCGTCTTGTGCGGCGAGTCGGCCGGCACGACGACGACCTCGTCCTCCGCGGTGAGCCGCGCGATCGGGGTGGTGTCCTCCAAGCGGGTGTCGACGTTGTTGGTCTCCACCGCGCCGACCATCACCAGACCGGTGACCATCAGGTACTGCTCGGAGCGCTCATTCGCGAGCTTCTTCAGCCCGACCGTGCCGCCCGCGCCGCCGACGTTGCTGACCTGGATCGATCTCACCAGGTTCGCGCCGTTCATGGCCGTCTGCATCGCGCGCGCCGTCTGGTCCCAGCCACCGCCGGGGTCGGCGGGCGCCATGATCTCCAGCTTGGCGAGCGCGTCGGAGCCGCTCTGCCCCTTCTGGCCGCACCCGGTGACCAACAATCCCGCTGCGGCCACCACCGCGACCCATTTCCTGCTCATCGTCCACACACCCGTTCCCTCGGCGACGTTGGGCGGGAACGCTAAGGAGGGGTGCGTTCACACGTAAGCAAACGGTCGTAAGACTCGTATTGGTCGTTTAGTTTGTGGCGCCGACCACAGCTTCTGCGTTAGAAACGTCAGCCATGCGCAGCCGTCGCCGCGTCTCACTGGGCGTCTCCCTGCTGGTACTGCAGGTGGTCATCGTCCTGGTGACCACGTGCGCCGCCGGCCTGCTCGCGGCCAAGCTGCAGAGCGACCGCATCCGCGACTCCTACCAGGACCGGATGCTGGCCGTCGCCGAGAGCGTCGCCCGGCTGCCGACCGTGGTCGGCGCGTTCGGCAGCCCCGATCCGGCGGCGACCATCCAGCCGCTGGCCGAGCTGATCCGCACCGCCTCCGGCGTGACGTACGTGGTGGTCACGAACGACAGGGGCGTCCGCTACGCGCACCCCGACCCGCGCCGCATCGGCGAACGCGTCTCCACCGACCCGTCCACGGCCCTGTCGGGCAACGTCTTCGTCGGCACCGAGACCGGCACCCTGGGCACCTCGCTGCGGGCGAAGGTCCCGATCCGCTCCGAGGACGGCAGGATCATCGGCATGGCCTCGGTCGGCATCCTGGAGAGCCAGCTGTCCGCCGACCTCGCGGAGGACCTGCCCGAGCTGATCGGCTGGCTCGCACTGGCCGCCCTGGTCGGCGTGCTGGGCGCCGCCCTGGTCACCCAGCTGGTGCGCCGCCGCACGTTCCGGCTCGAACCCGCCGAGATCGCCCAGCTGCTGGAGACCCGCGACGCGATGCTGCACGGCATACGCGAGGGCGTCGTGGCCGTCGACGAACACGGCCGCCTCGCGCTGGTCAACGACGAGGCCATGCGCCTGCTCGGCCTGGGCGCCGACCCCACCGGCCGCCCCGCCGACGAGGTGCTCGACTCCGGCGTCCTCGACCTCGCCCGCGGCGACGACGTCTCCGACCGCCTCGTGCTCGCGGGCGAACGGGTCCTGGTCGCCAACCGGATGACCGCGAAGACCGCGGGCCGTGCCGTCGGCGTGGTCCTCACCCTGCGCGACCGCACCGAGCTGCACGACGCCCTGCGCCAGCTCGACGGCCAGCGCACCGTCACCGAGGTGCTCCGCGCGCAGGCCCACGAGTTCTCCAACCACCTGCACGTCATCGGCGGACTCGTGGAGCTCGACCGCCGCGACGACGCCGTCGCCTACATCGAACGCGTCGGCGGCGCCGGCTCGCTCACCTCCGACATCGTCACCGGCGCGGGCGCAGACCCCGCGCTGGCGGCGTTGCTGCTCGCGAAGTCCTCCACGGCCCACGAACGCGGCGTGGCCCTGCGCCTGGACGCCACCTCGTCGGTCGACGTCCGGGCCGGCGACGACGCGCTGACCGTGCTCGGCAACCTCCTCGACAACGCCGTCGACGCCGTGGACACCGGCGGCACCGTCCGGGTGCTGGTCCGGTCGTCCGACGCCGGTGTGCGGGTCGTGGTCGACGACGACGGCCCCGGCATCGCCGAACCCGACCGCAACCGCGTCTTCGACCTCGGTGTCAGCTCCAAGGCGGTGGCCGGCGCGCACGGCAGGGGCATCGGCCTCGCACTGGTCTCCCGCGTGGTCACCCGCCGCAACGGCAGGGTCGACGTCACGGACTCTTCGCTCGGCGGCGCGTCGTTCGACGTGTGGCTACCGGAAACGGGGAACAGATGACCGTCCGCACGCTCGTGGTCGACGACGACTTCGCCGTCGCCGCCATCCACCGCGAGTTCCTCACGGCCCTGCCCGAGTTCGAGGTGGTCGGCGAGGCCCACGGCGGCGGCGAGGCCCTGCGCGCGGTCGAGGTGCTGCGCCCGGACCTGGTGCTGCTCGACATCCACCTCCCCGACATCTCCGGCCTGGAGGTGCTGGCCCGCCTGCGCGCCCGTTCCGGCCCGCCGGTGGACGTCATCGCGGTGACGGCCGCCCGCGAGCTGGAGACCGTGCGCCAGGCGATGTCCCGCGGCGTCGACCACTACCTCGTGAAGCCGTTCACCCGCACGGCGTTCCTCGACCGCATGCAGCAGTACGCGGTGCGCCGCACCGAGGTGCAGCGCCTCGGCCAGTGGCTCGACCAGGACGAGGTCGACCAGCTGCTGCAACACCGCCCGCGCTCGGCCGGTGTGCCGAAGGGCCTGTCCGCACTGACCCTGAAGCTGGTCATCGCCGCGTTGCGCGACTGCGAGAGCGACCTGTCGGCGCAGGAGGTCGGCGAACGGGCCGGGTTGTCGCGGGTGAGCGCGCGGCGGTACCTGGAACACCTGGTGAGCATCGGCAAGGCCGAGGTGCAGCCGCGGTACGGAATGGCGAACCGGCCTTCGCACGGTTACCGCCTGACCTGAGGAAATTGCGGTGCCGCGGCGAAGCCGGATGATTCCGCTAATCGTGCAGCAACCGGTCGACCAGCAGCTTCACGTCGGGTTCGCCGAAACCGCGCGGGAGTTGCACGTACTGCGCCGCGGCGAGGTGCTCCAGCTCGGGCGGAAGTGTCGCGGCTGTGAGCTTCAACCGGGCGCCGAGCAGCACCGGAACCACCGGTACACCGCTCTCGTGCGCCAGGACGAGCTCTCTGCGCACCCAGTCGGCGGGGTTCTCCAGCAACGGCACGCCGTTCTCGTCGGCCTCGTTCTCCCAGCGGCGCCCGATCACCGCGAGGACCGTCTCGCAGTGGCGCACGTTGTCCTCCAGGGCGGTGGCGAAGTCCGGTGTGCCGGGCCGGATCGAGCGCACGTCCCGGAAGACCGCCTTCTCACCGAGCCGGCGGCTGAGCTCCCGGTGCAGCAGCTCCGGCGCCTCCTGGCCGTCGCCGGTGCGGTAGTTGATGAAGAACCGCGGCCAGGGCGCCGGCTCCTCCACCTGCACCCGGTAGGGGCTCAGCAGGTCGCGCAGCCAGGGGAGCTCGGCGTCGTCGTCGAGGACGTGCCGGACACCGGTCGGCACGGGCGCGGCGCAGCGGTCGTCGAAGAGCACCAGGGTGTCGCGGGGCATGTCCGCGATGGACTGCCAGAGGATGCCGTCCGCCCACGGGACCTGGTCGTGCAGCCACGTCGCCCACTCCCTGGTGAACGGGAAGTGCTCCGGAGGACCGGTGACGAGCCGGCTGTCCTGGTGCACCTCGGCGAGGTCGTGGGCGCTGTACAGCCGGACCAGGGCCAGGTCTCGGGCGGTGCGCACCTCGGTCAGCACCTGACCGGCCAGCGCGGCCCGCGGCAGCACCCGTTCGGTGCCCGGCGTCAGCGCGAACTCGCGCAGGAACCGCTCCGCGACGGTCGTCTCCGGCGCGGCCGACAGGCACAGCGTGCGGTAGCCGCAGGCAGCGGTCGCGTCGAACCGGCCGCCACCGGCGAACAGGCTGGTCTGCGGCCGGTCGAACAGCAGCGGGTCGTGGGCAGCGGCGTGCACCCGGTGCAGCACCGTGCCGGCGGGAACGGTCGCGCGTGACGGCGTGCCGGTGAGGGTCGCGGGAGGCGCGTGGTGGATCACGGTTCAGCCCTCCACCACGGCCGCGGCGGCGGCCACGAGCCGGTCGTCGGGGGTGCGGCCGAGCAACCGGACCGGCCGGTCGCGCAGCCAGGCGTTCGCGCTGAACCACCAGTCGGCGGCACCCCAGGGGTCCTGCTGGGCCTGCAGCAGCAGGTTGATCCGCAGCACCACGTCGAGCGGTTCACCCGCGGCGTCGAACTGGAACGTCGGCACGGAGGCGCTGCCGTCGTCGCGGTGCAGCTTGATCACCCCCGCCACGTCCGGGTTGTGACCGCGTTCGCGCAGGTCGGCCGCCGACTCCCACTCGTTGGTCAGAATTCGCTCCCTGGCGCTGCGCGGCCGTCCGCCGAGCCTGACGTCGTCGGAGAGGTGGACCAGCGCGAGGTCGAGGTCGGCCAGCTCGGCGCTGCTCGCGTACCGGACGCCGGCGTCGGCGAAGATCCGGTCGTCGTGCGGCAGCAGGTCGCCGAGCAGCTTCGTCACCTCGTGCGCGGCCGCCGCCCGTTCCACCGGGGTGACCGCGCCGCGCATCTTGTCGACCAGTGAGCGCAACCGCGTGCGCCCGTCGTGCCCGAGCAGGTCGTTGACCCGAGCCCAGTCCTCGACGAGCGCGTAGATGAGGTGCTGCACCGCCACGCGACCACTCCGAATCCGTAGGCCGACAATTCTTGCCGTAAAAGTCGCTGCGGAAGTGGACAAAAAGAGGTCAATTCCTGTTCATCGCTCTGAATTGCCGGTCGCGCACGTATTTTTCCTGCACGGTCCGATGACAGTAGACAGCCGTGAGGTCTGATGAGCTCCTCCGTCGGGTACTACCTCTCGCCCGCTGACTTGGAGGCCCAACGCCGGCGCCAATTGCGCGCCGACATCGCGGGCACGCTGGCGCGGCTGGCGGAAATGCGCGCACACGCCCGTGCGGTCGGGGTGAAGGTCCCGGCCGTCGCCGGCGAGCACCGGGCGGACGGCGTCACCGACCTCACCGAGCTCGAAGAGCTGCGGGCGCGGGCCTCCGCCGCGGTGGCCGACGCGACCGAGGCGGTCGACGCGGGGTGGTCGCAGCGGTGGCGCGCGACCATCGGCAAGGCCACCGGCGGGACCGCCGCGACCACCGCGTCGGCCGCCCAGGAGCTGGCTGCCCGCCGGGTACCGGCCCAGCACACGCCGGCCCGGCGGGAGGGCGACGCGGTGGCCGCCGCGCTGGCCGACGCCGAGACGCTGCTGGCGGGCAACGGCCACCGCTGCGACGCGGACGGCCTCGCGGCGGCGCAGGCCGTGTACGAGGAGATGAAGGCGGTGACGTCGCTGCAGCGGGCCAGGACGTACTCGCTGGAGGTCGCCGTGCTCGTCCGCGAGTCGATCGAGCGCCGCAAGCGGCTGGTGGCGCAGGAGGAACAGCGCGCCAGGCTGCGCCAGCTGCTCGCCGACGTGCTGGAGGAGGAGCAGCCGGCGCTGCTGGCGCTCGTGGCCGGTGCGGCCGATCCGGACGAGGCCGAGGACGCCGTGCACCGCGCCGTCGAACGCGCCGACCTCGCCCGGCACCGCAGGCGGGTCGCCGCCGCGGCGGCGGAGGCGCTGAGCGAGCTCGACTGCGTCGTGGGGGAGGAGTTCGAGTCGCTGCTGGTCGAGGAGACGCAGGCCGTGGTCGCCTTCGACGGCGCACAGCGGGGGTACGGGCTGCTGGTGCGCCTGCCGGGCGACGGGACCGCCCTGCTCACCGCCGTGGTCCGCGCCGCAGACCAGGACGCGGAGGGCGAGCACGCGAAGGCCGTGCAGTCGCACTACTGCGACGAGACGTTGCCCCAGCTCGACTCCGCGCTGCGCGAGCGCGGCGTCGAGCTCGACCCGGCACCGTTCCTGCGGCTTGAGCCGGGCCGTCCGGTGCCGGCGGCACCGGCCCCGTTGCCGCCGTCGCGGCGCAAGACCAGACCCGCCGTCCGCCGCCGGGCGACCGAGGTGCCGGGGGTGAGGCAGCGTGAGCGCTGAGGAGCCTGCGTGGGTCCGCGAGCTCGACCTTTCCCTCGTCACCCACCCGCAGCTGCTGTTCGTGGGCAACGTCCGCGACCGCTACTTCCTGCCCGCGGGCGCGGGGAGCGACGTGCTGGTGCCGCTGGGACTGCCGCAGGTGGTCGAACGCGCGTGCCGGGCCCGCGGGTTCGGGGCGCTGGCGGTGCTCGACATCGCCCGCGACCGCCTCGAGGTGTGGCCGTTGAGCGAGGACGGCTCGGCGATACCGCAGGCGTTGCGGGAGTTCGTCGCCGACGACGCGTTGTCGAGGCCGGAGCGCGACGACGGCAGCGCGCCCGACGACCTGGTGCTGCGCAGGGCCCGCCGGGCGCTGCGGGAGATCGTGATGTCGCGCGGCGCCCCCATCGGCCTGCTGATCCCGTTCGCGGCACGGCTGGGCTCGCCGCGCTCGGAGCTCACCGGTGAGGGCAAGCTGCTGATGGCGACGGCGGAGGTGCTCGGCCACGAGGCCCGCCCGGTGCCCGGAACGGCGCCGGTGATGCCGTTCAACACGGTGTTCTGGGTGGTGGAGAAGCAGGAGCAGCTGCCGGTCGAGTTCGCGATGTCCCCGCGCACGGTCAAGGTGATCACCGTGCCGCCCGCGTCCGCCGACCAGCGGCTCGCCGCCGCCCGCCACGCCGTGCGGGTGGTCACCAGCAAACGCCCCGACACCGCCGTCGACGACAACGCCCGCGAGGCCGCGGCGCAGAACCTCGTCTCGGTCACGCACGGGATGAGCAACGGCGAGGTGCTCGCCGTCGGCAGCGTGGCGGTCGACCGCGCCATCCCGGTGAACCGCCTCGACGAGGCGGCCCGGCTGTACCGCGTCGGCGTGCGCGACAACCCGTGGGCGGTCGCGTCCCTGCGGGACACGATCGCGTCGGCGGGTCCGGCGTCGATCGGGGTGTTCGGGCAGGACCACGCCGTCCGCAAGGCGGTCGAGATCTTCATGCGGTCGGCCGCGGGGCTGACCGGCGCGCAGTCGTCGAGCTCCCCGAACCGCCCGCGGGGCGTGCTGTTCCTGGCAGGGCCGACGGGCGTGGGCAAGACCGAGCTGGCCAAGGGCATCGCCCGGATGATCTTCGGGCGGGACGCGGAGCCGATCCGGTTCGACATGAGCGAGTTCGCCCAGGAGCACGCGCGGGAACGGCTCATCGGCGCGCCACCGGGCTACATCGGCTTCGACGCCGGCGGTGAGCTGACCAACGCGGTGCGGTCCAACCCGATGAGCGTGCTGCTGTTCGACGAGATCGACAAGGCACACCGGCTGGTGTTCGACTTCTTCCTGCAGGTGCTGGAGGACGGCCGGCTCACCGACGGCCGCGGCTCGACCGTCTACTTCACCGAGTGCGTGCTGATCTTCACCTCGAACCTCGGCGTCGTCGACCCGGACGCCCCCGCCGGCACCGCACCGCGGCTCAGCTACCGCACCGACGTCGCCGAGGTGCGCAAGGTGCTGCAGCAGTCGTTCGAGCACTTCTTCGACCACCGGATCGGCCGGCCGGAGCTGCGCAACCGGCTCGGTGACGCGTTCATCGCCATGGACTTCATCCAGCCGGAGGTCGTGCCGGAGCTGCTGGACAAGGCGCTGCGGTCGGTGGCCCGCCGGATGGACGTGGTGCACCGGGTCCGGCTGGAGGTCGCGCAGGCCGCACGCCGGACGTTGTACGACCGGGCCGTCGAGAACCTCGACCACGGCGGTCGCGGCGTGAACAACGCCGTGGAGTCGGCGCTGATCAACCCGTTGTCCGAGATGCTGCTGCGCGACCCGCCGCGCCAGGGCGAGACGTGGCGGGTCGACCAGGTCGTCGCCGAACCGGACGGCTGGCGGGCCGAGGTGACCCGGTGCTGAGCGACCGCGGGCCGAGGACGGACGGGGTGCTGAGGACCAGCAGGGTCCTCTACCCGATCACCGCGCTGGGACCGGGCCGGCGGCTCGGGATCTGGTTGCAGGGCTGCACGCTGGCCTGCCGGGGCTGCATGTCGCGGGACACCTGGGACGCCGCCGGCGGCACCGAGGTCACCGTCGACGACCTGCTGCGCACGTGGCACGGGGCGGTGCGCGCGGGTGCGGAAGGGCTGACGATCAGCGGCGGGGAGCCCCTGCAGCAGGCCGCGGTGCTGGCGGAGTTCCTCGACGCCGCCTCCGTCGCGGACCGCGACGTCCTGCTCTACACCGGCTACGAGCTCGACGAGCTGAACGGGCAGCAGGCCGACGTCCTGCACCGGGTCGACGCGGTGGTCACCGGGCGGTACTCGGCTGGCGAGCCGACCAGGTTGATCTGGCGTGGCTCGGCCAACCAGCGGCTGGTCCCGCTCACCCCGCTCGGCGAGCAGCGCTACCGGCACTTCGTCGACCTCGCACCCGTGCGGGCACCGGTGCAGGTGCGGGTGGACGACGGGGTGCTGTGGGTCGTCGGGGTACCGCCGGCCGGCACGTTGCCCAAGGTCGAGCGGAACCTGCGCGACCAGGGGATCGTCTTCGAGGAGGCCGCATGGCGACCGTGACCTACCAGTGCCCCGACGACCCGGACGGCTGCCCGCGGACCACGTCGCCCGGTTTCTGCGCCGTCCACCCCGCGGCCGAGCTGGAAGCGGTGCGCGCCACGGCGTTCGCGGACGCGCCCGCCGACCGGCCGGAGGCGGGGCGCCCGTCGGTGACGGTGGAGATGCCCCTCCCGCAGGAACAGCTGCACCTGCGCTTCCTCGACCGGGTCGTGCCCATCCCCGCGCTGGGCATGCGGCTGGGCCGGGAGTGCGGCCCGCTGTCGGACCTGCCGGGCATGGCCGAGCTGACCCAGGTCTCGCGGCAGCACGCCACGCTGTACCCGCTGAACGGCCACCTGTACGTCCGGGACGACGACTCGACGAACCACACCTACGTGGACGGCCGGATGGTGGTGACGCCGCAACGCCTGCGGGCGGGCCAGGTGCTGCGGCTGGGCCAGGACGTCGAGCTGCGGGTGGAGGCGGCCGGGTTCGACGAGTTCGGGTTGCCGCTGTGACGCGGGTCCACGTCGCGGCGGTGACGTGCAGGGGGCTGGTCCGCGAGCACAACGAGGACAGGGTGGGCGTCCTCGGCTGGCTGGCGCCGGTGGAGATGCCCGCACCGGTCGTGCTGGCGTGCAAGGACCCCGCGGCCGCACTGGTCGTGGTGGCCGACGGGCTCGGCGGGCACCGGGCGGGTGAGGTCGCGAGCCGGCACGTCGTCACCCGGCTGACGACTGCGCTGCCCGAGCCGACGGACGGCGAGTCGCTCGCCCATGCGTTCGTGGACGCCCACGAGGAGCTGCTGGAGCTCGGACGGCGGAACCCGGAGCTGGAGGGGACCGCGACGACCGCGACCGCGCTGCTCGTGCGCCCCGACCGGAGCTACCTGTGCCACGTGGGCGACAGCCGCGCCTACTACGCCGAACCAGGGCTGGTCATGCCGCTGACCGTCGACGACGTCGACGAGGACGCCGCGGGCGCGCTGACCCAGGTGCTCGGCGGGGTGCAGGGCCGCCGTGTCGATCCGCACGTGCGGGTGGTCGAACCGGCTGCGCGGCAACGGTTCCTGCTGTGCACCGACGGCCTGCACTCCTATGTGGACGAGGACGTGCTGAAGGACGCCGTGGTGCTGGACTCGGCGCACGACGCCGCCGAGGCCCTGCTCGCCGCGGCGATAGCGGCCGGTGCGCCCGACAACGTGTCGTTGTGCGTCGTGGACGTGTGGCGCGAGGGAGAGAACGATGACTGAACCCGTGCGACGGCCGAACACCCCGACGGTGCAGCAGGGCGCCACGCGCAAGTCGGCGCCGACGGTGCAGCAGGGCGCCCGCCGCGAGTCCGTGCCGACCAGGCAGCAGGGGTCGAACCCCACCGTGCAGCAGGGCGAGGCGCCACCACCGGCGGCGGACGACGGCGGGCCGGTGTTCCCCGACCAGCTGCGGAACCGCTTCGAGCCGCTGCGGGTGCTGGGCACCGGCACCGAGGGCGTCGTGTGGTGCTGCCGCCGCACGGCCGAGGGCGACGAGGTCGCGGTCAAGGTGCACTGGGCGGGGCACCCGATCGACGTGGACCTGTTGCGGCACCTCGACGACGAGCGCTTCCACCGGCACGTGCCGCGGTTGTTCGGCTACGACTCGTTCATCGGCCCGCACGGCCGGGTCGGCTGGGTGGCGATGGAGCTGCTGGAGGCCACGCTCGACCAGGTCGTCGCCCGCAGGCCGGCCTCCGTGCGCAAGGCGGAGGAGGTGCTGCGGGAGCTGGCAGGCGGGTTGAACTTCTGGCAGCAGGTGGTCGGCCGCAACCCCATCGACTTCAAGCCGGACAACCTGATGTACCGGGCCAACGGCGAGTTCGTCATCGCGGACTTCGGCGGTGTCACCGGGCTCACCGCGAGCAAGCAGATCGGCGGCACGATCATGGCCGCCGTCGCCTACACCCCGCCGGAGCAGCACTGGGAGGAGAAGGGCTGGCCGTGGCCGTGGTGGAGCCTCGGTGAGATCGCCTACCTGCTCGTCACCGGCCACGGCCGGTTCCAGCGGCGCACCGGCGAGATGCTGTCCGACCAGGCGATCCGGCGGATGCGCACGCTCGACGAGCTGGACCTGACCGAGATCACCGACGAGCGCTGGCGGCTGCTGGTCAGCGGCCTGCTCACGAAGGACCCGCGCGACCGGTGGGGGTGGCCGCAGGTCGAGAGCTGGCTCGGCGGCGGCAGCCCGCCCGTGGCGGCGCACGCTCCCGCGCAGGCGGCGCAGCCGGAGCACTCGCCGATCACGTTCGTCAACGGCCGGTCGTTCACCGACCCCGCCGAGCTGGCCGTGGCGATGCTCGACGACCCGCACGCCGCCGAACGCTGGCTGACCGGCACCGGCGCGGACGCGCTGAGCACGTGGATCCGCAAGGAGAAGCTGCACAACCGGTTCGACACGATGCGGCTGACCGGCCTGCACGGCAGCTCGGCACGACTGCACAGCGCCGTCCTCGCGTTCGGCCAGGCCTTCGCGCCCGACGTGACACCCCGGTACCGCGGCCGCCCGGTCGACACCGACGGGCTCGTCGCCGCGCTCGCCCAGCCGGACGGCTTCGAGTTCGCGGGCGAGGTCGTGCAGGGCGACCTGCTCGGCACCGCCGCCGGCTACCGCTGCGGCCACGGCGGCTGCGGGCCGCGGTGCGGGGTGCTCGACCAAGCGGCGGCCGAGCTGCCGGTGCTGGTGCAGAACGCCGAACAGCTCGTGCACTCGACCGGCTCCGGCGGGTTGACCGCGGGCGAACGGCAACGGCTGCACGGCATGGCGTTGCTGCTGGTGCTCAACCGGCGGCAGGCGGCGCGCGCCCTGCAACCCCCGGTCCGGCTGCGGCTCGCCGACGTGCCGTGGTGGCGTCCGCTGGCCAAGCAGCTCGCGAACGTCGACACCCGCGAAGGCCGCGTTCTCCTGCTGGCGCAGGGGGTGTTGCAGGAACGGGTGGTCCGCGAACGCCGGCCGAAGCGCGCACCGGTGTCGTTGCGGGCCGTGGGCACGACCGCCGGCACGATCGTGCTGTTGACCCTCGCCATGACCGGAGTCGCGTGGGTCGTGGTGGTGCTGCAGAACGGTGCGGTGGCGTTCGAGGGCGGACCGGACGGCGCGCGTGCGGCGGTCACCCTGGCGGCCGCAGCGCAGCTGGGCCTGCTGCCCCCGTTCGCCCTGCTCGCGACCGAGCTGGTGCTCCTGGTGCGCACCAAGGGCGCCGTGGCCGGCGGCGTGCTGCTCGCCGTCGTGCTGGCGTTCTTCGCGTCCGACCTGCCGCTCTTCACCGCGGTGACGTCACCGGACCTCGTCGCCGACCTGGTGTTCTCGCTGGCGGGCAAGTGGGCCGACGGCCTGGTCGTCGGACTCGTCGTCACGGCACTGGCCAGCCTCGGCCTGTGCCTGTGGGCGCGGTCCTGGCTGCCGCAGACCGCGCAGAGGAGCACCCGGCGCGCACTGCCGCCCACCCCGCTGCGCCGCGTCGCCGTGTTCGGCCTGGCCTGGGCCGCACTGGGACTCGTGTACTGGGCCGCGACGGTGCTGCGGCTGACGGTCCACTCCGAGGACCTGTTCGTCACGGCACCGGAGTTCGGCCTGCGGGCGGCCGCGCTGCTGAGCGGCTACCTCCTGCTCCTCGGCGTCGTCGCGGCCATCGCGGCGATGTGGCGGGCGAACACCTTCGGCGTCGTCACGATCGGGATGCTCGCGGTCCTCGTGGCGGGCGGCTTCGCCCAGGTCGTGCCGCAGACGAAGGCGCTGTGGCTGCCGTTCCTGCAGGACCCGCTGCTCTGGGCAGCCGGTCTCTGGGGCGCCGCCGCGTTCTGGGCCGCCCTGCTCGTGCACGTGCCGCTCGCCGTGGTGTGCCTGCGCACGATGCGCCGTCTCGTTGACGCCTGATGGAGGGTGAGTTCCGCGACCGCCTGGAGGCGGCCGAGGTCCTGCTGGCCCAGTTCGAGGCCGGCCTGGACGACGCGGCGCCGGTCGACGTGGCCGTGGTCGAGGACATCCGCTACTACCTCGACTGGGTGCTCGCGGTCGCGGACCGGTCGTCGTTCGACTGGGTGTGGGCGCAGTACCTGAGCGCAGCGTGGTTCCGCTGCCAGGGCAGGGCGCTCGCCGACCCGTCGCGGCTGGACGAGGCGATCGAGGCGATGCGGATCGTCGTCGACCGGCTCGACGCCACACCCGGCTTCCGCATCGAGCTGGTCGACCTCATCCAGCTGCGGTACGCCTCGACCGACGTCGGTGACCGGGAGCTGCTCGAAGCCTCCGTCCACGAGCTCCGCCTGCTGGTCGCCATGGAGCTCGACGAGGAGGACCGCGCCCTGGCCGAGGCGGTCATGGGGATGTCCCTGCGGGAGCAGTTCCGCCGGGCCCGCGCCGATGCCGAGGAACCGCCGCCGGAACTGCTCGACGAGGCCCAGCGCTACCTCGACAACAGCCTCGACCTGCCCGGCATGGACGACGGCCTGCGCGTCGAGACGATGCTGGAACTGGCCCGCCTGCGGTCGTTCCGGTCGGTCATGGGCGGCACGCCCTACGTGCTGGACGCCGCCGCCGAGGAGGAAGAGGCGATCCCGCTCTACGAGCAGGTGGCGCCCAACGACCCGAACGCGGCGTTCGAGCTCGCGGAGATGATGATCTCCCGGTTCGCTGCCTCCGGTGACCTGCGGGAACGCAACGGCGCCCTGCGCTGGCTGACCAGGATCGAAGGCGACCCGCGGCTGGAGCAGGACCCGGCGGAGGTCGCGGCGCTGCGCGGGGACCTCCTGCTCGACCGGGCCAGGAAGGCGCGCGACGAGCTGCCGGCGCTGATCGGCTACCTGACCGGGGCCGTCGCCGCCGCACCGGGGAACGCACAGCTGGCCTCCGAGCTGCTGGAGGCCTACTACCTGCACGACGACGTCGACGGCATGCTCCGCGCCGTCGAGCAGCTGGCCGCCGCCGGTGAGGACGCGCCGGACCCCGTGCTGCTGCTGCCGTACCGGGCGCTCGCCCTCGCGACCAGGGCTCTGCGCGGGCGGGACGACCTGGTGGAGGCCGAGCGCGTGCTCAGGGCCGCTGCCGGCGAACCCACCGTCTCCGGCTGGACGAAGCACCTGGTCATCGGGCTCCTCGCGGTGGTCGAGGTGGTCCGTGTGAATCCCGGTGCGGTGCTGGGCGACATCGCCGACATCGGGATGTCCGACGGGTTCGGCCAGGACGCGGCGACGACGCTGCTGACGTGGCTCGTCGAGCACGGGACGGGCGGTGTGGACCAGCGGTGCGCGATCGCGTTGCTGCGGAGGCTGCTGGCACAGGGGTCGAGCGAGCAGTTGACGGCGTTGACCGCGCTGGACGCCGTGCGCCGGGAGCTGGACCGCACGGACGACGTGGCGGTGGTGCTGCTGTTCCAGCAGGCGGTGGCGGCGTGCAACCTGGCCCTGGACTCCAACGACCAGCGGCGGGTGGAGGCCGTGGTCGGGCTCCTGGACGAGTTCTTCGCGGTCGCGGGGGAGCCGCACCCGCTGCGGTCGACCGCGCTCGGGCTGTACGGCACGACGCTGTCGCACGCCCACCTGGTCGGCTGTGAGGCGACACCGAGCCGTCACGCCGTCGCCGCCCTGACCGCGGCCGTGGCGGACGAGGACCAGGACCCGGACATCAGGGCCAGGTTCCTGGTGATGCTGTCCCAGGCCGAGATCCTGCAGAGCACGCAGGAGCGGGTGGACCTGTACGAGTCCGCCGCCGGGCACTGCCGGCAGGCCATGAACCTGGTCGAACCGGGCACCGAGGAGCACGACCTGGCCTGGCAGGCGTTCGCCGCCGTGCTGCTGACCCGGTTCCAGCAGACCGGGGACCTGCGCGACCGGCAGGCCGGGCTGAGCCACCTGGAGGCGCTGCGCGCCGCACGCGTCGCGAGGGGCGCCGGCGTGTCCGAGATCGACGACATGCGAGACCGGATGAACGTCCTGACCGGCGGAACCGACGGGACCGACGACCTCGCCGCCATCCGGGCGCAGCTCGACCGGCTCGCCCGAGCTGACGAGCACGTGGACGCGGTGGCGCTGGCGGGGGAGAGAGCCGTGCTCGCCCAGCGACTGCTCAACCTCGGCGCGGGGAAGATCGACCAGGCCGTGCTGGACGAGGCCCTGCAGTTGCTCGTCGACGCGGTGGAGGGGAT
The DNA here is from genome assembly GCF_055608005.1 of Lentzea sp. NPDC036955. Lineage (NCBI taxonomy): Bacteria > Bacillati > Actinomycetota > Actinomycetes > Pseudonocardiales > Pseudonocardiaceae > Lentzea > Lentzea sp. NPDC036955. Next base: position 554,489 of record NZ_JBVJRC010000006.1, read on the forward strand.
CGACCGCAGCTCGGCCATGTTCGCCCCGCTCGCCCTGACCTCCGCGCACGGGCGCATGGGGGTGGCACTGCTGCGCCGCGACTGGGCCCTGTTCGACGCCGCCATCGCCGAGCTCGAGGCGCTCAGGGACGACGCGGACGTCCTCGACGTCCACCGCGCCGCCGCCGTGTTCGGCCTGGCGATGTTCTGGCACGGCCGCCACCTGACGACGAGGACCAGCGCGGACCTCGACGAGGCGCTGCGCCGTTACGCGCACGTGGAGCTCGCCCCGATCGGTGGCAGGGACGTCACCGGGGTGCTCGACGGTTTCGCGGACAGCTGCTGGAAGCTCGCCCTGCTGGGCTACGGGGACGACGCCATCGCGATCGGGTTCGACTCCCTGCGGCGGCGGGCGAGCGACGTCCTGCTGCAGAGCGACAGCGGGCACGCCGTGGAACGCGCCGCGGACGCCGCCGCCCGTGCCCGACGGGTCGCGTTGCGCTGTGCGGACTCCGGCGACTGGGAGCGGGCCGTCGAAGCGGTCGAGTGGGGTCGCGGTCTGGTGCTGCACAGCACGACGGCGTTCTCCGGCATCGGCCCCCGGCTGCGCGCGCTCGGGCACGACGACCTCGCCGCGGACCTCGCCAAGCCGCAGCCGCCGGTGCCGATCGCGTCGATGGAGCTGCAGCCCAGCGACCTGCGCAGGCGGGCGGTGGCGGCGCTGGGCGGCGAGCTGGAGCTGCTCCGGCCGCCACCGGTGGCCGATGTCGCGAAGGCGTTGCGGGCGCTGGAGGCCGACGTGCTCGTGCACCTCGTGCCGGGACTGGACAAGCACGACGGTCGTGCCCTGGTGACGACGTCGGAGGGCATCGTGCGGGAGGTGCTGCTGCCGCTGCTGCGCGCCGACGAGGACGGCGAGGTGGGACGTTATCTCGCGATGGACGACCAGGCGCGGCGGGCGGCACTGCCGTCGTTGTGCGCGTGGGCCTGGCGTGCGGTCGTCGAGCCGCTGCTGCGGGAGATCGGCCGGCACCAGCCCTGGATCGTGCTCGTGCCGACGGGCGTGCTCGGCGTCGTCCCGTGGCACGCGGCAGCGGGATCAGGCCGGACCGCGGTCCGGGAGGCCGGCTTCACCTACGCCACCTCGGCGCGGCAGCTGTGCGACCTGGCGGCACGGCGGCGCCTGCCGTTCGACGCGGACCCGGTGGTCGTGAGCAACCCGGACGGCACGCTGGTCGCGGGCCAGTACGAGGCCCAGTTCCTGCACCGGCTGCACCCCGGAGGCCGGTTCTACGGCCAGCCGGGACCGGGCGTGCCGGTGAGCGGTCCGGGCACACCCGACGAGGTGCTCAAGGCCTGGGACGGCGGCGTGTCGTTGCTGCACCTGGGCTGCCACGCCCGCGCAGGGACGACTCCCGCCCGGTCCGCGCTCGTGCTCGCCCGCGCCGAGCTGTCGGTCGAACGCGTGCTGCGGCACGCGGCCGGCCGTGACGACGACCGCGCGGGCGGACTGGTGGTGCTGGCGGCGTGCGAGAGCGACCTGACCGCGGGCCTGCACGACGAGGCGCTGACCCTGGCAGCCGCGTACGTGGCGATCGGCGCGGCCGGCGTGGTCGGTACGAGGTGGAAGGTCGACGACATCGAGTCCGCGCTGCTCATGTGCGTGTTCTACGACTTCCTCCGATCGGGTGCCCGCCCGCGGGACGCGCTCAGGTCGGCCCAGCTCTGGGCGTTGGACGAGGACCGGGAGGCACCGGAGGGGGTCGACACCCTGCTGCGCGGGCGGGCCCGTGACCGCGCGCTCGCCGACCCGGTCAAGTGGGCCGCGTTCGCTCACCACGGCTGGTGAACCAGTTATGACATGGGTCACTTTGTTTCGTGCTTTGTGTGACTTGGGGTGAGATGCGCCGGTCTCCGTTTCCGAACGGGTGACGTCGGCGAAGTGAGGGTGTTGGTCGTGACGGTGCGGGAGTGGCTGGGGCAGGTGTCCCCGGAACTGGTGGTGGCTGCGCGGGAGGGAGACCGCGCGGCGCTGGACGCGGTGGTCGAGGCCTACCTGCCGCTGGTCTACAACATCGCTGGTCGCGCGCTGTCCTCGGACGCCGACGTCGACGACGTGGTGCAGGAGACGATGGTGCGGGTCATCCGCGGCATCGGCGGCCTGCGTGAGCCGGAGCGGCTGCGGTCGTGGCTGGTGGCGGTGACGGTCAACCAGCTCCGCGAGCACTACCGGCGCCGGGAGACGGCACCCGCGCCGCTGGAGGAGTACGACCGGGCGGACCCGGAGGCGGAGTTCGTCGAGGTGGCGTTGTCCCGGCTGCACCTGCTGGAGCAGCGGCGGGAGGTCGACGAGGCGGCGCGGTGGCTGGACCCGGCCGACCGCGAGCTGCTGGCGGTGTGGGCGCTGGAGCGGTCGGGGCAGCTCAGCCGCGCCGAGGTCGCCGACGCGCTGGACCTCAACGCGCACGCCGTGACGGTGCGGGTGAGCCGGTTGAAGGGCCGGCTGGAGACGATCCGGCTGCTGGTGCGGGCGGTGCAGCACGACCCGCGCTGCGCGGGCCTCGCGCGGGCGGCCGAGGAGTGGAACGGGCAGCCGAACCCGTTGTGGCGCAAGAGGTTGCTGCGGCACGTCGACGAGTGCGGCCGGTGCCGGCGCGGAGTTGCCGACGCCATGCCGGTCGAGCGGATCCTGACGGGCGCGGCCCTGCTGGTGGTTCCGGCGGGCTATCTGCCGCTGCTGCTGGACAACCTCAGCCGACCGGCCGTCGAGCCCGCGGCGCACCTGCTGGAGATGACCGTGCTGCAACGGATCGGTGGTTTCCTCTCGGCCAAACCCGCCCTCACCGTCGCGGCCGCCGTGGTGGTCTGCGCCGCGGCCGGCGTCACGGGCGCCTGGGTCTTCACACCCGGCAACCCACCCGCGCCACCGGCGGCACAGGCCCCGGCCGCGCTGACGCCTGCGGTGACGACGTCCGAGGTCCCTCTCGGCACTTCAGCGGCTCCCAGCACCTCTGCGGCTCCCAGCGGCTCCGCCATGCCGACCAGCTCCGCCGCCCCGACCACGACGTCCGCCGCCCCACCTCCACCACCCCCGCCTCCCGCAACCCCGGCCGAACGCGTGCTCGCCCACCTCAACGCCGCACGGGCGGAGGAGGGCCTGCCGCCGTTGACCATGGACCCCGCGCTGGTCACGGCAGGCGAACGGCACAACCAGGCGATGATCGCGGGCTGCGGGCTCTCACACCGCTGCTCCGGCGAGGCCGACCTGGGCGACCGCATCACCGCGGCGGGCGCGCGGTGGAGCTCGGTCGGCGAGAACGTCGGCATGGGCGGCCCGGTCGCGAACGCCGCCGACCCGATCGCGGCCATGGCCATCAAGCTCAACCAGGGCATGATCGACGAGAAGCCGCCGAACGACGGCCACCGCAAGAACATCCTGAGCCGCTCGTTCACCCGCGTCGGCATCGTGGTCACCCGCGACGCCAAGGGGACGGTGTGGATGACCCAGGACTTCGCCGGCTGAGGTCCCGGGCCGCCGGGCTCACGTTCGCCGGGCCACCGCCTCGCCGCCAGGCACGACCGGGGTGCACGCCGGTAGCCCCGTGGAGGCGGTGGCGAAGCCGTCGGCGCCCGAAGACCCGCGGTTCTGGGCTGGGCCGGTGGGCCGAGTTCCGGCAACCGTCAAGATCCTTCGACGGTACCGCCGCACGTTCCCGCATCGGTGAGATTCCGGTGTGCCCGGTCACCCCTGCTCGGCCGGGCTCGCACCGGAGGAACCCATGCGAACCCTTGTCCCCGCCGTGCTGGCAGCACTGCTGTCGGCCGGCGTACCCGTGAGCGTTGCCGCCGCCCCTGTCGCGGCCGACATCACCGAGACCGTCTACGTCGAGTCGTTAGTGGACAGTGATGGCGACGGTGTGCGCGACCGCATCGCCGCCGACGTCAAGCGCCCCGGCCAGGCGGGCAAGGTCCCGGTGGTCATGGAGGCCAGCCCCTACTACGGGCTCGGCGCGACCGCCGCGGCCGGCGTGCCGCGCGGTTTCGGGCGGTGGTACGACGAGTACTTCGTGCCGCGCGGTTACGCCGTGGTCGAGGTGGAGATGCAAGGCACCTCGCGCTCGACCGGCTGCCCGACCACCGGCGGGCCGGAGGACACCGCCAGCGTGCGCGCCGTCGTCGACTGGCTGAACGGCCGCGCCACCGCGCGGTACGCCGACGGCCGTGCCGCCGTCGCGTCGTGGAGCACCGGCAACGTCGGCATGCTCGGCGTCTCCTACAACGGCACGCTGCCCAACGCCGCCGCGGCCGCGAACATCCCCGGAGTCAAGACGGTCGTGCCCATCGCCGCGATCTCCAGCTGGTACGAGTACGCGCGTGACCAGGGCATCGGCTACCGCGGTTACACCAGCGACTACCCGACCGTGCTCGCCAACTACGTGATCAGCTCCGCGCAGAAGTCGAAGTGCCGCGCGGTGCTCGACGCCATGGCCCGCAACGACGGCGACGAGTCCTACGACTACACCTCGTTCTGGCGCACCCGCGACTACCGGCCCTCGGCCGGCAACGTGAGCGCGTCCGTGTTCGTCGTGCACGGCCAGGCAGACTGGAACGTCAAGCCCTCCCAGTTCGGCCGCTGGTGGGACGCGCTCGCCGCACAGGGCGTGCCCCGCAAGCTGTGGCTGCACCGCGGCGGCCACCTCGACCCGATCTCGTTCCGCCAGGCCGAGTGGCAGCGGGTCATGGGCCTGTGGATGGACCACTGGCTCAAGGGGATCGACAACGGCATCATGAGCGAGCCGATGGCCGACATCCAGCGCCCCGACGGCTCCTGGGAGCAGCACGCGTCCTGGCCTCAGCCCGGCACGGCGACCACCACCCTCCACCTCGGCCCCGCGGCCGGCGGCTTCACCGGCTCGCTGACCGCGTCGCCGACCGGCACCGGCCAGACCCAGCGCCTCGCGGACAACACCAACCTCAGCGAGTCCGCCATGATGGCCAACCCCGAGGTCGCCGACACCCGCCGCCTCGCCTACGTCACCGCACCCCTGACCCGCGAGGCCCGGCTCTCCGGCGAGGTCCAGGTGACCGCCCGCATCGCGGCCAACCGCACCTCCACCCCGCTCACGGCACTGCTCGTCGACTACGGCCCGGCCACCCAGGCCGTCCTCACCGAACGCACCCCGCTGCAGCTGTCGACCGAGAAGTGCTCCCGCGACGACCTGCGCAACCGCACCGGCTGCGCCCAGCCGCCGGCCGTGTCGACCCAGATGGTGTCCGCGACCATGCTCACCAAGGGCGCCATCGACACGAAGAACCGCAACTCGCTGGAGACCGCGACCCCGTTGCCGACCGGCACCGCCGTCGACGTGACGTGGAAGCTGCACGCCCGCGACGCGGTCATCCCGGCCGGGCACCGGATCGGGATCGTGCTCGTGACCAACCACAGCGGCTACATCGGCACGGACACCGGGTCGAGCGGCATCTCGATCGCCGTGTCGCTCGGTGTCAGCAAGGTCGTGCTGCCCGTGGTGGGCGGCACGATCAGCACCTGACCGGCTGAACCGTTGCCCGTCCCGGCCGCCCTGAGCGGTGGGGACGGGCAACGCTCGTTTCAGGGCACCAACAGCGCCTCCAGTGCCAACGCCGTGTCCGGGTGCTTGGCCAGCAGGGCCACGCCGGACGGGGCGGCCGCCTGCCAGGAGCCCGTGCAGCCCAGCAGGTCCGCCACCGCGTCGCAGGTCGCCGGGTGGGCGGCCAGCAGCGCCACGCCCTGGGGTGCGGACGTGCGCCGGGGTGCGGTGGAGGGCGGCTCGGCGAGCCAGGGCGGGGTCCAGGCGTCGAGGGCCGGGAGGCGGGCCGGGAAGAGGCGGGCGGCCTCGCGGATCAGGGTCGGGACGTGCTGCGCGCCCTTGGTGCGCAGGGTGGTGATGAGGCTGGGCAGCCACGGCAGGAGCAGGTGGTCGGGGAGGTGGGCGAAGGCGGTGGAGATGGTTTCCACCACGAAGTCCACCAGCGACGGGGCCGGTTCCAGGGCGTGGACGAAGCCGCTGAGGTAGCGGGGGTAGCTCGGCAGGGTCAGCGGGTTGGTGAGCAGGTCGTGGCACCGGGTGCGGAGGTCGGCGCGGGTCAGGCGGCCCAGCTGGACCTGGGCGGCCCACAGCAGTGCGACCTTGGCGGGTTCCTCCGGGTGGGACTGGGCGACGGCCAGCTCCAGCTGGGTGCGGTCGCAGCCCAGCGACAGCGCCAGCGACTCCATGCTGAACAGGAAGCCCAGGGTGGCGGCGACCTGGTCGACGGTGGCGTCCTCCTCGGTGAACGCGGTCGGCAGCAGCGTGCAGTAGTGGGCGTAGCCGGTGCGGACGAACGACTCGATCCACGGCGGCAGGGCCGGGTCGTTGGTGCGGTAGTAGGCGAGCAGGCGGCGGGCGCGGCGCAGGACCTCGGGGGCGCTGTCGACCGTGCGCTCGCCGGCCAGGACCTCCAGGGCGCGGGTGCCCAGCTCGGCGGCCAGGCGCGGGCTGTGCAGGTAGCGGATGGCGTCCTCGACGGCTTCGAGGACGCGGGCCGTCGTGGCCTGCGGGTCGTGGGCGGCGCGGCGCAGGCGTTGCTCCACCACCTGTTCGACGCTCACGCCCTCGTAGCCGAGCTCGATCAGCGAGCGCTGGTGGGTGCCGAGGGCGAGGTCCCAGGACTCCTGGATCGGGCGTTCACCGAGGCTGCGCTCGCCCATGATCGGGCGGGCGGCGCCGTGCGGCATCAGGTAACGCAGCATCCACAGCAGATCGGAGCACGCTTCGAGCTCCGGCCGGCCGGCGATGTCGAGCAGGGCCCGCTGCACGCCGCGCTGACCCAGCTTGAGGTCGAGCGGCGCGAGCCGGTCGTGCACGTCGCGGGCCAGCGGCGGCAGCGCGTCGTAGCCGACCTGGCCGATCCGGTCGCCGCCCATCATGATCTCGACGATGCGGCGCACGTCGCGGCGGCCGGGCACGACGTCCTTCTCGATGCACGTGACCGCCGCGTCCTGGAAGTCGTACGGCGTGGGCCGGGCCCGGTCGCGCATCCCGGCCAGCAGGATCGACGTCTCGAACACGGCGATCGCGTCGGCGGTGGAGGACAGGTAGCCGTTGCGGCGGGCCGCGCGGACCACCTCCACCGACCAGCCCAGCAGCTCGGCCTCGTCCAGCCGGTCGAGGACCGGCGGGCGCTGCAGGAAGCCGGAGAGCTGGTCGGCCGCCGCCAGCTCGGCCACCGGCTCCGGCAGCGGTTTCCTCGGCTTCTTCGCGCCGGCCTGACCCTCCAGCGCGAACGGCTTCACCTTGGTGCGCTTGAGGTTCTTCGCCCACTCGGTGGCCGCGATCGACACCGAGCCCGACGCGAGGCCGAACTGCGCCTCGATCGCGGCGTGGCTGGACGGGATCAGGCCGTACTGCCACCTGCTCGCGCTGCGCGGGCTGATCTCGAAGTCGCCGGAGCCCTCGACGCCGAACTCCGCGACGTGGCTCGCCGCGTGGAAGGCACCGCAGACGTACAGGCAGTCCGCCGGGTCCGCGCCGCTGGCGGCCAGGTGCTCGCGCATCCGGGTCCACATGTAGCGCTCGCGGTCCTCGTCCACGGTGACCCGGTGCGGGTCGCCGGGTGCGAGTCGCCGGAAGAGGCTGCCGATCAGGAACATCACCTGGCGGTAGGTGTCGTGGTCGCTGCCGCCCAGCGGCTGCTCGACGTACTGGTGCCACCACTCCGACCAGTGCCGCACCTTGCCGTGGTGCAGCAGGTGCTCCTCCAGCTCGGCGAACCGCGGGCGCAGGTCGCCGATCTCCACGCCCACGGCGTCGCCGTGCAGCGCCTCCTCGTCAGCCGGCCCCGCTTCCGGTGCCTGCCACTGGAACACGTGGTCGGACGACCGGTCGACCAGCACCAGCTCGACGCCGGGGGTGTCGAGCGCGTACGAGATCGCCTGGTACTCCGCGGACGCCTCGGTGATCGGCGCGACCACCGACAGCGGTGCCCACTCCGCCGGGAAGCCCTCGACCTCGCTCGCGAACGCCTGCACCGCGACGGGCAGGCGGCAGTTGCGCAGCTCCGTCAGCAACGGCGCCATGTCCTCGCACAGCTCCAGGTACACGACCTTCGGCTGCTTCTCCCGCAGCCGCCGCGCCATCGCCACGGCCGAGGCGGGGGAGTGGTGGCACACCGGGAAGATCTCCAGCGGCTCCCGCACGGCGCGGTCGACGTCGTCGACCATGCCGCGCAGGATGCCCTCCAGCGCGCCGGGCCCGTCGGCGAACTCCGTCGCCGCCTCGTGCAGCTGCGTGCGCAGCGCCTCGAAGACCCCGGCGGTGGTGCCCTTTGCGGGCGCGCTGGTCGTGGAGGGGCTGGTGGACGTGTGGGCCGCTCTGGCGGTGGTCGGGGCGTTGTCTGCAGTTGGGCTGGTGAGCGTGCGCTCCGCCCTGACGGTCGCTGGCGCGTTGTGTGCGGTGGGGCTGGCGGACGTGTGGGCCGCTCCGGCGGTGGCCGGGGCGTTGGCCGGGGTGGGGCTGGAGGACGTGCGGGCCGCCCTGACGGTCGCTGGCGCGTTGTCCCCGGCGGGGCTGGCGGACGTGCGGGCCGCTCCGGCGGTGGCCCGCGCGTTATCCGCGGTGGGGCTGGTGAGCGTGCGCTCCGCGGTAGCGCTGACGGGCGCGTGGTCCGGGCTGCCGCTCGCCGGTGCGGGGCGGGGGAGAGCGCTGGCCGTGGCGGAACCAGTGGGCGCGCTGTCCGTTGCAAGGCCCGCGGGCGGAGTGTCCGGCGCGGGCGTGGGGGCGCCGCTCACGAGAGCGTGGCGATCGTGTCGCGGCCGCCGGTCAGGAACTCGGGCCAGTGCCCGCCCTCGTCCTTGCTGCGCGGCTCGACGACACCGTGCAGGTACTTGTTCATGATCGCCAGGTCCTCCGGTGCCCGCCGGGAGAGCGAGCCGACCAGCGACGCCCCCAGCGTGTGCGCGGTGAGCGCGCGCTCGCCGAAGAAGTTGCTGTGCAGGATCGCGTCCTCCAGCACACCGATCTGCTCGGCGGTGGACAGGGCGGACTCGAGCTTCTCGTCCTCGCTGGCGGCCGAGGCGGAGGCGGCGCGCAGGTCGGCGAAGCTGCGCAGCAGCACGTCGAGCAGCGTGGGCGGCACGTCCAGCTCGATCTGGTGGCGGCGCAGCAGCTCCTCGGTGCGGAAGCGGACGATCTCGGTCTCGCTCTTCTTGTTCGTCACCACCGGGATGCGCACGAAGTTGAACCGGCGCTTCAACGCCGACGACAGGTCGTTGACGCCCCGGTCGCGGCTGTTCGCGGTGGCGATGATCGAGAAGCCGGGCTTGGCGAACACGATGTTCTCGCCGCCGGCGCTGTCGAGCTCCGGCACCGAGATGTACTTCTCCGACAGGATCGAGATGAGGGCGTCCTGCACGTCGCTGGTCGAGCGGGTGAGCTCCTCGAACCGGCCGATCGTGCCGGTCTCCATCGCCGTCATGATCGGCGACGGGATCATCGACTGCCGCGACTGCCCCTTCGCGATCACCATCGACACGTTCCACGAGTACTTGATGTGGTCCTCGGTCGTGCCCGCCGTGCCCTGCACGACCTGGGTGGAGTTGCGCGAGATCGCGGCGGCCAGCAGCTCGGCCAGCCAGCTCTTGCCGGTGCCGGGGTCGCCGATCAGCAGCAGACCGCGGTCGGAGGCGAGCGTGACGATGGCCCGCTCCACGATGCTGCGGTCGCCGAACCACTTCTGGGCCACCTCGCGGTCGAGGCCGTCGGACCGCTCGGCACCGAGCACGAACAGCCGGATCATCTTGGGCGACAACCGCCACGCGAACGGCTTGGGGTTCGCGTCGATCGACTCGAGCCAGTCGAGCTCCTCGGCGTACTTGATCTCGGCGGGAGCGCGCAACAGGTCGGACATGGTGATGTGGTGCCTTTCAGAAGGTCAGGAAGGTCTTGAGTTCGTGGACGAGCTTGCGGACGTGGCCCGAGATCACCGGGGTGCCGAGGTCCTTGAAGCGTTCGCGGAACCACGGGTTCACGCTGCCGCGCCCGGAGCTCGTGACGGAGCCGACCGGGATGAACTTCGCGCCGGAGCGGTGGATGGCCGCCATGTTGTCGAAGAGCTGCTCGATGCGGGTCTCGTAGAAGTCGGAGATCCAGACCACCACGGTGTTCGCCGGCTCGGCGATCTTCGCCTGCGCCAGCGCCATGGCGACCATGCCGTCGTTGCCGCCGCCCAGGTTCGTGCGCAGCAGCGTCTCGAACGGGTCACCCACCCACGGCGTGAGGTCCAGCGCCTGGGTGTCGTACGCGATGAGGTGCACGTCCACCTTGGGCAGCCCGGCGAAGATCGACGCCAGGATCGCGCAGTTGACCATGGAGTCGACCATCGAACCGGACTGGTCGACCACCGCGATCAACCGCTGCGGCGTGGTCTTGCGCGCCGTCTGCCGGTAGTAGAGGCGGTCGACGTAGAGCCGTTCCTCCTCCGGGCTCCAGTTCGTCAGGTTCTTCCAGATGGTGCGGTCGAGGTCGAGGTTGCGGAACACCCGCTTGGGCGGCACCGACCGGTCGATCCTGCCGACCGAGGCCTTCTCGACCTCGGTGCGCAGCACCTCGGCGACCTCGTCGACGTACCGGCGGATCAGCGACTTGGCGTTGGCCAGCGCGACCCCGGACAGGTTGTTCTTGTCCCGCAGCAGCTGCTCGATCAGCGACATGCTCGGCGTCAGCTGGGCGGCCAGCGCCGGGTCGGCGAGCACCTCGCGCAGGTGCATGCGCTTCACCAGGTCCGCTTCGAGCGCACCCAGCTCGGGCCCGATGCCGGGCAGCAGCGTGCTCAGGTCCGGTGTCGGCGCGCCGCCGCTGGTGCCGTGGCCGCTGCGGCCACCGCGCAGCTCACCAGGCCGGCAGCCCAGAGCGCGTTCCAGCCAGCCGGCGTCGGACTGCCAGCGGGCCAGCTGCCCGGCCGTGACCGTGCCGGAGCCGGTGCCGAAGACGTTCAGCAGCACCTTCGACACCAGGGCCGCGCGGCGCACCTCGGCCGCGGAGTCCCTTTCCTCGTCGGGGGAGCGGGCCATCAGCCCGTCGAACTCCGCCTCCAGGCCGGGGTGGCGCTGCACCACGTTGTCGACACCGGTGTGCGGGTCCAGCAGTGCGGGCGGCAGGCCGACGTCCTGCAGCACGGCGAGGCTCGCGGCCTCCAGCGAGGACTGCTCCTCGTGGTCGAACAGGCGCGACAGCAACCGCCAGTACAGGACCTGCCTGCGGTTCTCGTCGTTCGCCGACGTGGTCTCGTCGGTCATTTGCGCAGCAGCCTTCCAGCGCGCTCGCGCAACACGGCCACGGCGTCCGTGGCGGCCTTCTCCGCCTTGACCCCGGCCTTGTCGGTGCCCGCGCCACCGGCCCACGCACCCGCGTGCAGCGCCACGGACTTCTTGCGCGCCACCGTGAGCACGGCCAGCGGCTGCACGCGGAACGCCCCGTCGTCCCAGCGCACCAGGCCGATGCACTCAGCGGAGGCGGCCACCGCCTCCGGCGTCAGCGGCCCGGCCGCCGGGATGCGGTCGGCGTCCACCGCGACCTGCTGCCCGGACACGACGAACGCCAACGGGTCGGGCTCCACGCCGTACCCCTCCAGGAACACCGGCGCGGCGATGCGGGCCGGGTGCCGGTCCAGCGCCGCCGTCGGCAGCGCGGCCGCGGTCGGCAGGACCACCCGCGCGGTCGTGAACGGGTCTGCGGCCTCGGCCGGCCGTGCGCACGACTCGACCCACAGCAGGTCGCCCTCACCGGTCATCGGCATGTCGGTCAGCTCCACCGCCCTGCCCTCGCTCACCGCGGTCAGCAGGCTCAGGTGCGGCCGCAGCAGCTGCCAGATCCCCGCGCCCACCACGGTGTCCGGCTTCGGCGCGGACACGCTGGCCCGCACCAGCACCGGCACTCCGCCGTCCGCGGGCTCCAGCACCGCGTGCACCTGCGCCTGCGCGGCCGTGGCGTGCTCCTGCAGGTCCACCCCGAGCGGCAGCAGGCGGCCGCTCACCGTCGTCGTCCCCGTCCGCAGCGCGCCGGGCAACGTCAGCAGCATCGCCCGCGACCACAGGTCTCCCCAGCGCCGCGCGGGAACCCGCTCCAGCGCCGAGCCGGGGCAGGACGCCGCCAGCTCCGCCGCGAACCCGTCCAGCAGCGCGGCCAGCCTGCGCAGCTCCGGCACCGGCAGCAACGCCGACACCACCGGCGCGGCACCGGCGACGAGGTCGTGGTCGATGCCCTGCCACCCGGCCCGCGCGAGGTCGGACAGCCAGGACCGCGCCGCCAGCAACAGGTTCACCGGCACCTCGGCGGTGCCCGCGGGAACCAACTCCTCCGCACGAGCCCGCCCGGTCGCCTGGTCGAGCCGGTGCACCACCGCGTCGTGCACCGAGCCGAGCAGCGCGACCCGTGCCGCGGCAAGGGACACGAAGTGGTCCTCGCCCGCCGCACCGGCCGCGACCTTCTCGGCCGCCTCCGCCACCCGCTCCGCCAGCGGCGATCCCGCCACGGCCTCGGCCAGCGCGGTCACCCCGGCCACCTGGGCGGCCTGCGGGCGCAGCAACCCCGCCGCCAGCGCCTGGTCGGCACCGGCCACGGCCGCCAGCGCCTCGTCGAGGCCCTCGACCTCGTCCGCCAACAGGTCGGCACGCATCACACCACCGCCCTGGTCGGCGGGAACCACTGCATCTCCGGCAACGGCGCCGTCGTCGGCGACAGCTCCAAATAGGCCAGATGACGCAGGAACCGGCTGAACACCTGGGCCGCCGCGGCACTGTCCCCCTGGGACGGTCCGGCCGCCCGCATGTTCGCGGCGATCTGGTGGCCGTCCTCGCCCTCGACGCGCAGGTACCGCGCGACCCGCTCGGCTCCGTACTGCAGCACGGCCTCGCCGATCAGCCCGAGGACGTGGTTGCAGAACCCGCCCCGCGCCCCACCACACGGCCGATTGTTGTTGGTGCTGCAGGAGAAGTCGTACGAGCCGGCCGCGACCGACGACACGTACACCCGCTCGACGTCCGAGCCGCTGGAGACCACGCCCTGCAGCCGCCCGTCCGCCAGTTCGACGAACGGGACCTTGGCCAGCTTGCGCGGCCGCGCGGGCCACAGCACCCGCGCCGTGCTCGAACTTTCCCAACCTGACAACGCGTCATCTCCTCACCCCGGGGCCCGATCCGACCGGTCCGGCCCGACAGGGGAGACGTTAGCGACGACCACTGACAATTTCTGACGATCACCACAACCTTGCAGGTGGTGAGCACATCACCACGCTGGGTGGGCGGTCGGGGAGGGGCTCAGCGGCACCAGGACTGGACGGTTTCGGCGAAGTCCGGGAACTCCGCCCGCGCCGCCGCCAGCACCTCGGCGGGCGTGCGCGGTGCGGTGCCGGAGTGCTGTTCGGCCACCGCGCGCAGCTCCGGGTGCGGCACGCCGGTGTCCGTGCCGAACTCGACCGCCTCCTGCGGTCCGACGCCGCCGGCCAGCAGCCACAGGAACGAGCCCAGGTCCGTGGCGACCACGCCGACCTCGCCCTCGGAACCGAAGAACGCCACCGGTTGCTCGGTCAGCGGTCGGCCGGGTCGCACGAGCCAGCTGGTGACCAGGCCGCCGGTGCCGTCCTGCGCGAACACCCGGAATGCGGCGCCGTCGAGCTCGTCGTTGCCCGTCCAGGCGCGGATCCAGTCGGTGGTCTCGTCGGCGGGGTCGAACTCGTCGTAGGGCTCGTAGTCGATGTTCGTCGGCGCCGGCTCCTCGTCGTGGCTCCAGGGGAACTCGATTCCCGACAGGGCGACGAGGGCGGGCGGGAACGTTCTGTCGGTGATCTCCACGCGCGCACGGTACTTCTTCAGGCCGCACCGGCCAGCACGGCCCTGATCGCGTCGCACAGCAGGTCGTCGTCGCGGATGCCGCACCGCCGGTCGGGCCGTCCCGGCCGGGTGTCCTGCTCCAGCAGCTCGCGCAGCACCGGCACCGCGGGCTCCGCGAGCGGACCGAGTTCGGCCAGCCGGCCGATGCACTCGATCAAGTACCGGCCGAACGGTCCGCCGGTGGTGAGCGCCCGCCACACCGCCATGGCCGCGCCGGTGGCGTCGGCCGGGTCGCCGGTGATGCGCCACAGGGTGCGCAGCCGGCGTGCGTCGTCCCATCCGGAGGTGCGGGTGGTGCGCAGCACGGCGGCCAGATCGGCTGCCGCGGGGCCGAGCTCCGCCAGGACGTCGAGGTGCCGGACGAGTGTGGGGTCGTCGGCGCGGAGGCGGTCGAGGAGGAGCTCGGTGTCGCCGGTCGCGCGCCAGTACCGCACGGCCGACCTGACCGGCGCGTCTGGTTCGGGCCGTTCGCAGATGTCGCTCAGCCCGAACGAGACCAGCGCGTCGAGAGCCCACTCCTCGACGTCCGTGCCGATTTGGGCGGTGACCTCCGGTGCCGCCTCCACGGCGTCGGGGCCCCAGTGTGCGAGCACGAGGAGGTAGTCGCGCCGTTCCGCGAAGTCGTCTGCCTCGGCAAGGCGGCGGCGCAGCAGCGGCAGCAGCGTCGCGGCGAAGGGCCGCAGCGGGCGCAACAACCGGCGGAGGTCGTGGTCCACCGGGCCGTGGTCGAGCAGATCTGCCACCAGGGCAACGGATTCCGGCGCTCCGGCCAGCGCCAGCACGGCCGCCTTGCGCACCGCGGGCACCTCGTCCCGGGCCGCGGCGACGAGGTCTGGATGCCACGGTTCGGCGGCGCGGCCGGTGGCGCCGAGCACCTCGGCTGCCTGCTCGCGTCGAGCCGGGTCCGGATCGGACAGCCGTTCCGCGACGAGCGGCAGCAGGGTGGCGGCCGGGGAGCGCCAGCGGCTCAGCACGTCCCAGGCCGCGGTCAAAGCCTGCTCGTGGCCGAGGCGCAGCAGTGCCGCGGCCAGACGGGTCCGGCCGTCCCGGTCGTCGTCGAGCACGTCGGCGGTCCACCGCACCAGCCGGGCGATCGGTCGGCGCGCGGCCCAAACGTGGTGCCACAGCAAGGGATCGGCCGTCGGCAGGTAGGCGATGGCCTCATCGACGTGCCGTGGGTCGCGTCCGCCGAGACCGGACCTGCGGTGGGCCATCGCACCGGCGAAGCGGTGCACCGCGTCGGGGTGCGAGCGGAGGTCCGAGAGCCAGTCGACGACCGGCGCCGGCCACTCGGTGGCCATGTCGCGCAACAACTCCGCTGTCGCGCACACGAACCCGACCCGAGCGGCCTCGTCGGTGTCGCGGTGCCAGCCGTTCACCAGCGCGGGCAGCACCAGGCAGGCGTGCTCGTGCGCCTGGGCGAGGGGGAACGCGACCCGCCGGCGGACCACCGGGTCGGGGTCGGTGACCAGGTCGAGCAACCGCGGGACGGCCGCCGCCCACGCCGCCGGCCAGGTCGGTGTGACGTACCGGGGTTCCGCCGTCCGCCCGGCCTCCGCCAACCGGCCGACGAGGTCGACCACGGCGGCACGGTGCCCGACCGCCGGATCGGCGGCACAGCGCAGAAGTGCCGGCAGCACCGGGGGCGCGGCGGACAGGACGCAGCCGCCCTGGTGGGAGATCCTGTTGTCCAGCTCGCCGAACGCGCGGGCGTCGGTGGCGGCGGCGCGCAGCAGGGCGGGAACGTCCTCCGCGGTGCCGTAGTGGTGGTGCAGCCGGTCCCACGCGACGGCGGGAACGAGGTCCTGGGACATCCAGGCGACTTCTTTTCGGATCAGAACCGACGAGGTGCCCGAACCCTACGTCATCGCCAGTACGCCGCGCAGGTGTTCAGGACGTGCTGACAGCCGCGTTCCGCCGGAGCGGGCCGCGGTAGGTCACGGCGAGCACCCCGAGCGCGCCCGCCCACGCCGCGAGGGTCGCGCCCCAGCTCGGCTGCCAGCCGACCTCGCCGAGCCGCAACGCCCAGCTGGTGCCGAAGAGCAGGAGCACGAAGGCGATCCCGACGTCGCGCGCGGACGTGTGCTCGGCCGGCTCGGCGAAGATCCGGTCGAGCCACTGGGCGGCGGCGACGGCGATGCCGAGCAGCAGACCGGCGGTGATCAGGTGCCACGCGAGCGCGGCCGCGGTGGTGCTGCCGCTCAGGACGTGCAGCAGGTCGAGGCAGGCCGCCACCACGAGCAGGACCAGTGGCAGCGCGGCCATCCGGCGCAGGGGCCTGGACGAGGGCATGGTCGGAACTTCCTTTCCCGGGGACGCGTCTGTACCCCGGAGAAGGCCGGTTAAACCTGGTTCGGTCAGCCCAGTGCGGGTGAGGCCAGTGCGGCGGACCGCTGCAGCACCCCGTGGCCGCCCACCCAGCCGGCCACCGCGACGGCGCGCAGCCCTGCGTCGCCCTCGCTGAGCTGGCCGTGCGGGCCGAGGACGTCGGCGGGCGCGTCACCCTCGTGCCAGCGCACCGGCACCCGGTCGTGGCTCTGCAGCAGACCAGCGAGACCGCTGGTCAGCTTGGCCCGGCCGATGTGCACCCAGCGGCTGGGGAACACGTCGAGCACCTCGGCGAGCGACCTGCCGATCTCGGGCACGATCGTCACGCCGTTGGCCAGCGCGTACTCCACGAGCTCGCGCAGCTCGTGCTGGTTGCCGTCCGGGCGCAGGTGCAGGACGTTGAGCTTGTAGGCGGCCATCCGGTCGATGGTCGCGCGCATCTCGGCGGCCGGCAGCAGCGGGCTGGTCACGCCGCGCCACGCGAACGCGGGGGAGTCCTGCACGTCGGCGGCGCGCACGGTGCCGTCCGGGGTCATCAGCTGGCGGAACGACTGCACGCCGTGCCGCAGACCGGCCTGGGCCCGCGCCCGCAGCATCACGGCGCTCGGGCTGACCAGCAGCGCGTAGCCCTCGGGGCCGAGTCCGCGCAGTGCCGGGTCGAGCGTCACCATGAGCCTGCCGTCGGGCGACTCGGCCAGCGTGTGGCCGGTGTGGCGGAAGATGTGCTCGCGCAGCATCGCGGCCGCCGTGCGGGCCTGACCGGTCACCCTGATCGTGACGTCCTCGGTCAGTGCGAACGCACCCGTGCGACGGGGTGCGTTCGAGGGCATGGGGACGATCACCGCGTTCCTCTCCGGCGGACTGCCTGCACCCGCTCAACGCGGCACGGCTCAGGTGAGTTCCACGTGACCCGGCAGCCGCACGGTGGTGCCTCGACCAGGTGCGGCGGTCACGTCGACGGAACCGCGGTGCACCTCTTCCAGTGTGCGCACGGCAGGCCCTCGCGGCGATGCCCACGGTGGTGTCGGTGATCGAGATCACCCGCTCGGCGGCCCCCTGAGCGGCGGGGGCTGACTGATCTCCGGGGTCGACGTCGAGGCGCCGCCGGGTGAACCGGTGTCGGCACTGGTGGCGGCGGCCCGGCAGGAGGTTGCGCGACCACCGGATGATCAACGTCATCCTCAGGTCGTACGCCCGGCAGCGACCGCGGGGTGACGCGGGACGATCTGTCCGGAAAGCACTGTCTGTTCCGTGCAGACGGCAACGGCGGCCCTTCCCCGCTCACTGGCACCCGCTCCCGAGGCGGAGGTGCTGCGCTGGACCGGCACCGGCGGTGCGGTGCTCCTGACCGGCGGGGCGTGGGCGGTCACGGCGGGAGCGGGCGCCGCCGGGCTGGCCGCCGCCATCGCGGGCGCGGGGCTGGTCGTGCTGGCGTGGGTGCTGCTCGGCCGCACGAAGCGCCCGGCCACGTGGCTGCGCCGCACGCTCGCGTGGTGGTGTGCCCCGTTGGTGCCGGCACCGCCGCTGTTCAGCCTTGATGTGTACAGCTACCTCGCGCAGGGGGAGGTGGCCGCCCGCGGGTTCGACCCGAACGTCGTCAGCCCCGCGGCCGGTGCGAGCGCCGAGGCCGTCGCACGGGTCAGCGGCCACTGGCGGGAGACGCCGTCTCCGTACGGGCCGCTGTTCGGCACGGTCGAGCGCGGCATCGCCGAGATCACCGGCGGAGATCCGGTCGCGGGCATCGTCCTGCACCGGCTCGCCGCGGTGCTGGGCCTGCTGCTCGTCGTGTGGGCGGTGCCGCGGCTGGCCGCGCGTGCGGGCGCGTCGCAGCGCACGGCGTTGTGGCTGGGCGTGCTGAACCCATTGGTGCTGTGGCACCTCATCGGCGGCATGCACAACGACGCCCTGATGCTCGGTCTCATGCTCGCGGGCACCGTGGTCGCGCTCGACGCACTCGACGACGCCCGCTGGTGGTCGGTCACGGCCGGGATCGTGCTCATCGCGCTCGGTGCGCAGGTCAAGCTGCCGGCACTGGCCGCGCTCGCGATCGTCGGCACGGCGCTGGCCCGCCGGTTCGGCGGCGGGCTGCTGAGGTTCACGCTCAGTGGTGCCGCCATGGTCGCCGCCGCCGTCCTGGTGTCCGTGGCGACCTCACTGGCCGGTCGGGCCGGATTCGGCTGGGTGCAGGCCCTCGGGACGCCGTCGAAGGTGCCCAGCTGGATGGCGCCGAGCAACTGGCCGGGCTTCCTGGCCGGTGCGGTGTCCGGTGCGGAGAGTGGTCAGGCGATGATCTCCGCGGGACGGGTCGCGGGGCTCGTGCTGGTCCTGTGCGGCGTCGCGGTGGTGCTGACGCGCCAGCTGCGCGGCGGGATCTCCGAGGTGAGGGCGCTGGGGCTGGTGATGGGCGTGATCGTGGTGCTGGGCCCGGTGGTGCAGCCGTGGTACCTGCTGTGGGCGGTGGTGCCGCTCGCGGCCGCGGGGTTGTGGCGGACCGGCCTCACCGCGGCCGTGACGATGTTCGCCCTGCTCGTGCCGCCGCTGGCCGGGGACTTCACCGGCCGGGTGGGCGAGCTGGTGGTCGGCTACGGCGCCGGCCTCGCGCTCGTGGCCTGCGCGTTCCTCGTCCTGCACCGCCTCGTCGCGAGCCGGGTGCCCGGTGCGCGGGGCTGACCTGGGCCGGTACGGCGTCGCGGCACTGGCCGGCGGCGCACTGGCGTCGAGCTTCCCGCCGCGCACCCTGTGGTGGCTGGCGGTGCCCGCGTTCCTCGTGCTGTGGCTGACCCTGCGGAACGGGCGTCCCGGCCGCCTGGGCTTCGTCTTCGGGCTGGCGTTCTTCCTGCCCCACCTGTGGTGGATCCAGCACTTCCTCGGCACCGAGTTCGGCCCGTGGCCGTGGCTCGTGCTCTCGGCGTTGATGGCGCTGTTCGTCTCGGCCGCGTTCGCGCTGTACCCGCTGGTCGCCCGGCTGCCGGGAGCACCGGTGTGGGCGGCGCTGCTGTTCGTGCTCCAGGAGACAGCGCGCGGGCTCATCCCGTTCAACGGCTTCCCGTGGGGCCGGGTCGCGTTCGGCCAGGTCGACGGGCCGTTCGGGCGGCTGGCGTCCCTCGGTGGTGCGCCGCTGGTGACGTTCGCCGTGGTGGTGACCGGGTTCGGGCTGGGCGCATGGCTGCGCCGGCCGCGTGAGTGGCGCCGGTCGTGGGCGCTGCTGCCGGTGCTGGCCGCGCTGCTGGTCACCGTGCCCGTCGCCGCCGAGAACGGCACCCGCACCGTCGCCGTCGTGCAGGGCAACGCACCCGACATCGGCCTCGGCCTGCTCGACGCCGGCGCCGAGCTGCGCGCCAACCACCTGCGCAAGACCGCGGAGCTGGCCGCACGACCGGGACCGAAGCCCGACCTGGTGGTGTGGCCGGAGAGCGCGACCCGCACCGGCGACCGCGACCCGGTGCTCGACCGGATGGTCGACGACCTCGGCGTGCCGGTGCTCGTGAGCGCGTTGAAGAACGGCGAGAACTCGGTGATCGCGTGGCGTCCCGGCAGCGGCCGGGGGGAGTCCTACGCGAAGCAGGAGCTGGTGCCGTTCGCGGAGCACATCCCGCTGCGCCCGCTCGCCCGGCTGGTCACGCCGTTCGCCGACCAGCAGGACCTGAAGGCGGGCAGCGAACCCGGCCTGCTGGACGTCGCGGGCACCCGCGTGGGCGTCGGCATCTGCTACGAGGTGGCCTACGACTACGTGCTGCGCGAGTCCGCGGCCGAGGGCGCGCAGCTGCTGGTCGTGCCGACGAACAACGCCTGGTACGGCCGCGGCGAGATGACCTACCAGCAGCTCGGCATGGCCCGGCTGCGGGCGGTCGAGCACGGCCGTGCGGTCGTGGTCGCGGCCATCAGCGGCGTGAGCGCGGTCGTGCGCCCGGACGGCAGCGTCGTGCGGTCGACCGGGATGTTCACCGACGACCTGCTGGTGGACACCGTGCCGTTGCGCTCGTCCCTGACGATCGCCACCAGGTTCGGCGGCGCGTTGCACGTCGTGTTCACCGGTGCCGCTTTCGTGGCCTGTCTCGCCGGGCTGTGGCAGCGCCGTCGTCGACGCGGAGTGACCGAGGATCACCCGATGAGGTCGCCGTTGCCGGAAACCGGCGTCCCCTCCTGAGAAACGGGTACCTGACGGCCGTCTGCACACTCCACAAAGGACGGCGATGATGAACAAGACCGCTTTGGCCGCAGTGTTCGCGACGGTTCCCCTCATGCTCGCGCCCACCGCGTCGAGTGCGATCGCCTGCTACGACAACCTCTCCAGCTCGGTCGGGACCATGGCCACGATCGTGCGCGACGAGTTCATCAAGCCCGTCTGCCAGGCGCAGCTGCAACCGGGAGCAGAGCGCCAGGACGTGACACAGCTGCGGGAGGTCGTGATCCCGCAGGCGATCAACAACCTCGCCGGCATGAAGCTGATCTTCGAGCGGTCCAAGCCGGTCCTCGACGGCCTGGTGGAGAAGTGCTACTCGCCGCAGGACTTCTGCAGCCCGGACGCGGTGGGCCGGGCCGTGCGGTGCATCAAGTCCGAGCTGCCCGACATCGCGGCGGCGACGCTGAGCGCGACCACGCTCTCGGAGTCCTGCGACGGGTTCGAGGCGGTGGCCAAGACCGATCCGCAGGGACTGCGCGAGCGGGCCCGCGCCGCCGCCGACTCCTACATCACCTACCTGCGCGGGTAGTCCCCTGGTTCAGTCGCCGTGCGGGTCCTCGGCGTTGAGGGCGGCCACGACCTGGTCGTAGTCGCCGCGGGCCTCGCCGTAGCGCAAGAACTTGACCCGCTCCACCTGGATCTCCCGCACGTCGGGCCGGGCCTCGATGATCCCCATGACCTCGGCGACGTACTCGTCGAGCGGCATGGCGTGGTCGTTGTCGGCCTGGCCCGGCAGCAGGTCCGTCTGCACCGACGGCGGCTCCAGCTCGGTCACCTGCACGGAGGTGCCGGCCAGCTGCAGCCGCAGCGTCTCGCTGAGCATGTGGATCGCGGCCTTGGTGGCGTTGTAGCTGGGCGTCACCTTGAGCGGCGCGAACGCGAGCCCGGACGACACGGTCATGATGGTGGCGTCCGGTCGCGTCTGCAGGTGCTCCACGAACGCCGCGATGAGGCGGATCGGCCCGAGGAGGTTCGTCGTCACGGTCGTCTCCGCCGACTCCAGGAAGGTCTCCGGCCGGCGCCAGTCCTCCACGCGCATGACACCCGCCATGGTGATGAGGACGTTCAGCTCGGGGAAGCGCGCCAGCACGTCCTTGGCCGCGTCCTTGACGCTGTCCGCGTCGGCCGTGTCGATCCGCACGGTCTCGACACCGGGGTGCTCGGCCGCGATGCGCTCCAGCAGCTCGGTGCGGCGGCCACCGACGACCACGGTGTTGCCGCGTTCGTGCAGGGCCAGCGCGAGCGCCAGGCCGATGCCGCTGGTGGCGCCGGGGATGAAGACGGTGTTTCCGGTGATGTCCATGAGTGAAAGCTTCTGCCGTTGCCGTCGCACGCGGCAGAGAGCGCTTATCGGGGGATCGGCGATCCCTGGCTCACGGCGCACACACGCCGATACTGAAGCCATGGACCGTGTGGAACTCGCAGCCTTCCTCCGCCGCCGACGCGAAGAGCTCCGGCCGGAGGACGTCGGTCTGCCCGTGGGCGCACGTCGGCGAGCGGCGGGCCTCAGGCGCGAGGAGGTCGCAGCACTAGCCGCGATGTCCACGGACTACTACACGCGCCTTGAACAACAACGCGGCCCGCAACCGAGCGAGCAGATGCTGGCGGCACTGGCCCGCGCGCTGCGCCTGACCGACGACGCCCGCGACTACCTGTTCCGCATCGCCGGACGCAACGCCCCGTCCCCGTCGGTCACCAGCACCCACGTCGCCCCCGCGCTGCAACGCGTGCTGGACCGCCTCACCGACACCCCGGCGTTGATCCTCTCCAACCTCGGCGAGGTGCTGCTGCAGAACCGGCACGCGGCCGCCCTCTACGGCGACTCGTCGAAGTTCACCGGCCTGGCGCGCAGCGGCATCTACCGCTGGTTCACCGACCCGGACGAACGCCTGATCTACCCCGAGCACGACCGCGACCGCCAGTCCCGCGCCCAAGTCGCGAACCTACGAGCTGCCTACGGCGCTATGGGCGCACGTTCGCGTGCAGGCGAGCTGGTGCGTGTGCTGTCGCGAGAGAGTGCCGAGTTCGCGGAACTGTGGGAACGCCACGAGGTCGCGAAGCGGTTCGAGGACCACAAGGTGCTGGTGCACCCGCAACTGGGCGAGATCGAGGTCGACTGCCAGGCGCTGTTCACCGAGGACCAGTCGCAGGCGCTGCTGGTGCTGACCGCACCGCCGCGCACGGAGGCGTTCGACAAGATTCAGCTGCTGGGCGTGCTCGGGCACGAGACGTTCGAGGACGTCAGGTAGGCCGGCACCCGGTCGTGCTGGCGCCACCCCCGGACGGTGCGGCCACGGTGACGGTGACCTGCACGCAGCCGTCCGCGGTCAGCAGGATGTTGCCGAACACGGCCTGCCCGTCGAACTCGGTGCTGTATGGCAGTCCCTTCGTCGTCGTCCGCGGACGCTCGGCCGCGATCGTGACGGTCGCGCTCCTCAGGAACGTGACCCGGTCGCTCGGCGTGAACCGGCCCCACGCGACCCGGCAGCGCGGGGAGTAGCGCAGCTCGGCGGTGCCCAGGAAGTTGCGCTGGGCGGTGTTGATCTCGACGCTGTCCAGCGTGGTGACCTCCGGGTCGTAGGCGCACCCGGACTCCTTCGGGTCGGCGCCGTCGGCGACCGGAGCCGCGGTTCCGGCGAACCTCGGCGTCGTGTCCGCCGACGGGGGCGAGGTCTCCGGTGGAGTGCGGTTCGCGCCCCACCACCGGGCGGTTCCGAACGCCGCCGCGACCAGGACGGCGACCACCGCGGCGATGGCCGGTCCGGCGCCGGCCTTCCCGGCGGCCCGCTCGGGTTCGCGGGGAGCGGCCGGGGCCGGTTCGTCCGGCGGCAGGCCGAGGTCCGCGCGGGCCTGGACCCAGCGGCGCCGCCACTCGTCCACCTCACCGCCGCACGCCTGGACGTACGCCTTCGTGACGTCCCAGGTGGGGAGGCGGTGACCGCTGGCAGCGGACGACGGGGTCGCTTTGGAGAAGTGGACCCTGGCCGCCATGGAGCGGCAGGACTCGCCACCGGCCGCGTCCCTCAGCTTCCTGAGCTCGGCGGCGAACAGCTGGGCCGGACCGGTGGACCCGTCGATCGGCCGTTCGGGACGAGGCATGCGCATCCCTCCGGTTGTCCGGACCTGTTGTCCACGCCTGGACGTCGTGTTGGCCAACCCGGTCCGCGCTTACACCTGAATGGCGATTCCCTTCACTGGTCCACATGTCCGACAGCGCGGCGCATTACGCGCAACACCCGGACGGGCCAGCGATTCCACTGACGGAGGAAAGGACCGACGATGAGAAGTCTTGTCCGCGGTGTGGCTGTGCCGGCAGCGGTGGTCCCGCGAACGGCACGGCGAGCACCGTGCCGATCCTCCACCCGGAGATCAGCGGCAACGTCCTCGGCTGGGTGGACCTGCGGTGGAGCACCGGCTGCCAGACCAACTGGGCCAGGGTGCGGATGAACTCCGGTGCCGCGTATGCCGTGCCCTCGCTCGGCATCCGGGTGTGGGCGGTGCGCCCGGCGACGGCACCAGCACGTGGGGCCACGCCTGCAACCCCGTCTGCGACCCAGGCCCCTGCTACGCGTCGTCCGCCTTCTCCGGGCAGCTCAACGGGAGCTCCAACCAGGTCGTGTGAGCCTACGGGGAGCTCGCCTACCAGTCGATCAACGGCCCGGTCGGTTGGCGGCAGGCGAGCTACTGCTTCTGACGGCGAGAGGTGGGCCCGTGGCCGCGGGCCCACCCCCGGCTGTGCCTAGAAGGTCAGCTTCCAGGCGTTGATGTAGCCGGTGTCGCTGCGGTACGTGTCCCGCACCTGCAGCTTCCACACGCCGTTCGCGACCTCGCTGGAGGCGTTGGTCGTGTAGGTCTCCACCACGTTGTCCGCGGAGTCGGAGGTGCTGGAGTCCTTCAGGCGGTACGCCGTGCCGTCCGGGGCGATGAGGTCGATCACCAGGTCGCCGCGGTAGGTGTGCACGACGTCGACGCCGACCTTGAGCGTGGCCGGGGCGTTGCCGGTGAGGCCGGAGACGGTGATCGAGCTGGTCACGGCCGAGCCGGCGTCGGGGATGGCGACGTCGGCGGTGTTCTCGAAGGTCTGGCCGGGCGGGGTGGTGCCGGTGTCGACCGCGGCGAACGCGTCGACGCGGCCCTCGCCGAAGAAGTTGTTCTTGGCGGTGGTGCCGCTGCACCGGGTGTCGGAGCAGGACAGGTCGTCGGCCTGGGTCGCGAGCAGCGTGCGCAGCTGCGCGGGGGTGGCCGTCGGGTTGACCGACTTCAGGAGTGCGGCGACGCCCGCGACGTGCGGGGAGGCCATCGACGTGCCGGACTTCGAACCGAACCGGCCGCCGGGGACGGTCGAGTAGACGCTGTCACCGGGGGCGGCGACGTGGATCTTGTCGGTGCCGAAGTTCGAGAACGACGACTTGGCGTTCGAGGAGGTGATCGACGAGACGCTGACGACGCCGGAGAGCTCACCGGGCACGCTCAGGCAGGCGTTGCTGATCGTGCGGGTCGCGGGCGTGGAGTCGTTGGGGCTGGTCGTGTCCGTGGACTTGGCCGCCAGGTTGTAGTTCTCGTTGCCGGCGGCGGCTACGGTGAGCACGCCCTTGCCCTCGGCGTAGGCGACGGCGCGCTTCACGCCCTCCAGGATCGCGTCCTGGTCGGCGTTGCTCGGGCAGTTGAACAACCAGGGATCGGTGTAGTAGCTGTTGTTGGTCACCTCGAAGCCGCGGTCACCGGAGAAGACCATGGCGCAGATGGTGTTCTCCGCGAAGAACAACCCGCTCGGCTTCTCCGCGATGCGCACCGATGCGATCTTCACGCCCGGCGCCACGCCGACCACGCCCACGCCGTTCTTGGCGGCCGCGATCGTGCCCGCGACGTGCGTGCCGTGCGTGTCCGTGTCACGCCACGAGCCCGTGCGCGTGTCGAGCTTGCCGTAGGCGCACGACGCCGAGTTGGCCGCGTCGAAGTTGGCCTTGAGGTCGGCGTGCTGGTCGTCGACACCGGTGTCGAGCACACCGACGGTGACGGTGGGCGAGCCCTGGTTGACCGCCCACGCGCGGTCGGCGCCGATCTGGCTCATGTCCGTGCGCACCGGCTCACCGGCGGCGGGCGTGGCCTGCGCCGGGGCGGCCGGGACGGCCGGGTTCGCCGCCTCGGCGGGCACGTCGGAGGTGCGGGTCGCGCCGACCTTCTGCACGCCGCTCACCGACCGCATCCGGGTCGCGAAGTCCGCGGAGCCGGAGTGGGCGACGACGACGCCGATCGCGTCGTAGGAGGCCCAGACCGTGCCGCTGTTGCTCGCGACCGCGGACTTGGCGCCCGCCGTGTCACCGGGTGCGGTGATGACCAGGTACGACCGGTTGCCCGCCGCGGGTGCCGCCACTGCCGGGGTTGCCGCCGCCAGGACCCCGGCGCCCACGACCGCGGCGATGACCGCGGCACGCAGGCGTGTTCTTGTACGCACGAACACGATTCCTCCAACACTCTCGCGGGCTGTCCCCGCGCAGTGTGCGCGGGGCGCAGGGGCCCGTCACGAGCTGAAGAGGAGCATCGCAGGCGTCAGGGACGCGCGGAGTTCAGAAACCCTACGAAAGTCGTGCCAGCCGGTCAGCCAGCCAGGCCAGCGAGAGCGGGTAGCGGTAGTCGATGGCGGCGTGACCGGCGTCGAACAGCTCGAAGTGGACGCGCTCGTCCGGCACGCCCACCGCGGCCAGCTCGGCGCGGAACGCCTCGGCGCCCAGGTCGAGGTGGTACTCGTCGCTGCGGCCCGCGTCGATCCACACCGCGTGCAACGAGCGCACCGCGCCGGCGTGGGTCGCGACCATGCGGACCGGGTCCCGGTCGAGCCAGCGCTGCCACACGTCGGGGCGCAGGACGCCGGTCACCGGGTCGAACGGCAGCTCCGGGGTGCCGTCGTCGAGGGCGGAGAAGCAGGCCGCGACGCCGAGGGTGCTCAGGAGGGTGGCGTCCGCGGGCTTGGTGAAGGCCGGACGACCCTGGAAATCGGCCCACCACGCGCGGATGTCGTGGTCATAGGCGCGTAGGAAACGCACGGCCTTGGCGAAGTCGGGCAGGTAGCAGTACTCGTAAAGCGTGTCGCCCGCGTGCGTGGCCAGTGCGCCGAAGAGGTCGGGGCGCAGCATCGGGGTGATCATCGCGCCGAAGCCGCCGGAGGACTTGCCGGCGATGGCACGGGACTGCGGGGCCGGGATCGTGCGGTAGTGCGCGTCGACCCACGGCACGATCTCGTCGCACAGGTAAGAGTGGTAACGGCCGGTGCCGGGGGAGTCGACGAACTGCGAGCCGCCGTAGGTGGTCCAGGCGTCGACGTAGACGACGACGCACGGCGGGGCGCCGTTCGCGAACACGGCGTCCGCGGTCTCGACGAACGGCTGGCGGAACGGCGTGCGGTTGGCCCACATGCCCAGGTGGCCGGTGTAGCCCTGGATCACGTACACGGCCGGGTAGCGCTCGTCGGACGAGTCGTAGCCCGGCGGCACGTACACCCACAGCGGGCGCTCGTGCGGGTCGCCGAGCGGGTTGCCGCGCAGCAGCTCGGATTCGACGGTGTGCCGGTCGAGCCGGCCGGCGAGTTCGCCCTCCCACGGAAGCATGCGACCGAGTCAACCACGATCTTGCTGTTGGCTCGTGAACCTCGCTACGCGCGCACGGTTGCCGCACGACGCTTTGCACCACTGCTGGCGGCCGTGCTGCTGCACGAAGTACCGCACGCACCTGGGGGCCTGGCACGAACGCAGGCGGGGTGCGAGCGGGCCGGTGAGGAACTCGACGACCGCGAGGGCCAGTGCGCCCTCGACGAGCGCGGGACCCCGTGCCGCGGTCTGCAGCCGGCGCCGGACGCCGTCCTCGATCGTCACGACGGTCTCGGCTCGCAGCGCGTTGACGGCGTTGTGCAGGACGGCGGCGGCCTCGGTGTCGCTCATCCGCCGCGTCCGCTCGACCCGGCTCGGCGGGTGCGGGAACACGGAGGCGGCGAACGCCGAGCGCGCGGCGAACCGCAGGGTGCGCACGCGGTCCGGCACCACGAGCGCGCCGGGGAAGCGGTTCGCGACCCAGTTGTGCACCTCCGCGTCGGTGGCGAGGTGGTCGGCCACGCCGCCGTTGCCGTCGTCGGCGATGGTGCTGACCAACGCCAGCGCCGTCACGCCGTCGGTGCCGTCCGGCAGTGTGAACACCAAGCCTCCGCTAACGGTAAATGCAGATTTACCGTTAGCCTAGCTCGGGTGACGACTCTCCTGCACCTCAGCGACTGCCACCTCGACGGGTCACCGGAGCGGGCGGACCGGCTCCGCGCGGTGCTCGACCTGCTGCCCGCGAACCGGCAGCCGGACGCGGTCGTGCTCACCGGGGACATCGCCGACAACGGCGTCGAGCCCGAGTACGAGCAGTTCAGCGCGGTGATGGAGGGCCGGCTGCCGTGGCTCGCGGTGCCGGGCAACCACGACGTGCCCGCGCTGGTGCCGTCCGTGCCGGTGCTCGACGTGGGCGAGCTGCGGGTGATCGGCGTCGACGTGGTCGTACCGGGGGAGAACCACGGAGTGCTGCGGGAGGAGGAGGCCGATCGGGTGGCCGCGCTCGCCGCGGGCGCCGAGCGGACGGTGCTCGCGTTCCACCAGCCCCCGATGGAGATCGGCCACACCTACGTCGACCCGATGCGGCTGCTGAACGCGGACGCGCTGGCCGCGCTCGTCGACCGCATCGGCACCGTCACGGCGATCCTCTGCGGACACGTCCACACCGCGTGCGTGGCGCAGTTCGCGGGCGTGCCCGTGCTCGTGGCGCCCGGCATCGTCTCCGCGGCGAACCTCGACGGCGACCACCCGACCGCGAACCGCGAGCACCCGCCGGGCATGGCACTGCACCAGTTCACCGGGCACGGCATCGTCACGACGTTCCACTACGCGTGCTGACCGGCCCGGTCCGTCACACGGGACGCCACAGCCGCAGCTGCAGCATCGCCGCGAACCGGGCGTCCGGGTCGGTCAGGTCGAGCTCGCCCACCTCGGCCAGGCGCCGCAGCCGGTAGCGGAACGTGTTGGGGTGCACGAAGACGGCGGCCGAGGCGGCGGCGACGTCGCCGAAGGCGTCCAGCCACGCGCTGAGCGTCTCCACGAGGTTGCCGTTGTGCCGGAGGTCGTAGTCGATCAGTCGTGCCACCGGGCCGGTGAGGGTGTCGCCGCGTTCGGCGATCAGGTCGGCCAGCTCCAGCAGCAGGCCCTCGCTGTGCACGTCGGACACCCGTGCGACCGCGCGCTGCGACCGGCCGGCGCGCAGCACCCGCAACGCCAGGTCGGCGCCCGCCTTGGACCGGGCGAGGGTCAGCCCGTCGGCCACCGGCCCGACGCCGACGACGACCCGGTCGCCGATGCGGGTGCGGAAGTCAGTGGCGATCCGCAGCGCCCGGTCCTCGGACTCGGTGGGCAGGATCGCGTAGGCGACGTCACCGACGAGCGCGGCGGCCGCACGCGGGTGGACGGCCGTGAGGTGCATGGCGAACGCGTCCGCGACCTGCTGGCGTTCGGCCAGCAGCCGGGCGTGCTCCGCCGGGTCGTCCACGTGCGAGTCGGCGAGCGCGAGGACGAGCACCACGCACTCCTGGTCGGTCAGCCCGAGCCGGCGCACCGCCTCCGCCGCACCCGCACCGCCCTCGACCGCGGTGCTGACCAGGTCCGCGCGCAACCGGCGTTCGACGTCGGCACCCGCACGCTGCCGCATCAGGTGCAGCGCCACGAGCTTGGCCGCGTCGCAGAACGCCAGCTCGCGGTCCGCGGGCAGCGGCGCCCGCACGGCCGCCCAGATCGAGCCGAGCACCTCGTCGCCCGCCCGCACCGCGACCGCGACCCTCGGCAGGCACACACCCCCGTCGTCGTCGGGCAGGTCCGAGATGTAGACGGGCTGGTCGCTGCGGTAGAGCCGGCGGAACACCCCGCGTGCCTCCAGCAGCTGCGAGTACCGCGCGGGCACCTGCCGCCCCAGGATCGTCTGCACGCGTGAGGCGTCCGCCTGCTCCTGCCGCCCGGAGAACGCGAGCACCCGCGAGCTGCGGTCCTCGATCGTCACCGGCGCGCTGATCAGCGACGCGACGGCGTTGGCCAGCGCGAACAGGTCACCGGCCGGGGTGCCGCCCAGTGTCTCCGAGTCGGTGACCTCGCCCTCGGCCAGCAACGACCGCAGCAGCGCGGCCAGCTGTGTCCACGACGCCCCCGGCGCGAGCCCGAGCAGCGCCACACCGGAGCGGTCGGCCGCCGCGGCGACCTCGTCGGTCAGCACGACCGGACCGCGCACGACGAGCCCGGCCGCGCCGAGCACGCCCAGCTCGTCGAGGCGGGCTCGCACGTCCGCCGGTTCCCGCACGCCGACGCCGAGCACCAGCGCGCGCGGCGGCAGCACCTGGTCGTCGTGCGGGTCGTCGATCACCACGCCGCCGATGCCACCGGCCCGCGCGGGGTCGCCGCGGACCAGGTCGATCAGCGTCGTGCCGAGGTCGTCGAGCACGCGGGCGAGGCCGGTTCGGTTGCTCACCCCGCCACCGTGCCACGGGAACCGTCTACAGAGGAATCCCTTGCGCGTCCGACGTCCGCTGCCTCACCGCACGGCACGCCCGGCGCTCCAGCGAGCGACGACGGCGATGGTCGACAGGACCAGGGCGGCCGCGACCCAGGTGATGCCGCGAAAGGCCCCGGTGAGCGCCTCGGCCGCGGCGGCGGAGCTCCGGGCGTCCAGCAACGAGGCCGATCCTCCGGCCCCCTCGCGGTAGAACACCGCGGTCACGGTGCCGAGGACGGCGATGCCCACCGCCGCGCCGGTCTCGTACGACACGGACTCGATCCCCGCGGCCGCCCCGGCCTGCTGCTCCGGCGCGGTCGTCATGACCAGGTCGGACGCGATCATCTGGACCAGGCCGTGGCCGAACCCGACCAGTACGAGTCCTGCGGCGAGCACCACGTCCGATGCCACCAGCGCGTAGCCCACCGCGGCGAGGGCCAGGCCACCCGGTACCGCCAGGCGTGCGCCCAGCCGCGGCAGGAGCCATCCCCCGATCGGGCCCGCGAGCACCGCCGCCACCGGCATGGGCAGCAGCCGCCACGCCGCCTCGGCCGGCGACAGACCGAGCGCCAGTTGCAGGTACTGCACCAGTTGCAGCTCGAACCCGACCATCACCAGCACCGGCAGCACCGAGATGACGACCCCGGCCCGCAACGGTGGCAGCCGGAACAGCGACAGGTCGAGCAGAGGGTGCTCCAGCACGCGCTGCCGGCGCAGGAACACCACGATCGCCAGGACTCCGGCCGCGCCCGGTACGACCACCTCCGCCACCCCCACCCCGTCGTGGGTGAGAGCGATGACCGCGTAGGCGGTCCCCACCGAACCGATCACCGCCAGCACCGGCGACAACGCCTCCCACGGCCGCGGCTCCGGTTCCGGGTTGTTGCGCAGCACCAGCAGCACCGCCGGTACCGCCACCGCCACGACCGGCAGGTTGACCAGGAACGTCGAGCCCCACCAGAAGTGGTGCAGCAGGAACCCGCCGGCCACCGGCCCCAGTGCCGACGCCCCCGCCGCCACCGCGCTCCACCCGCCGATCGCGACGGCGTGCTCGCGCGGATCGGAGAACGTCTGCCGGATCACCGCCAGCGTCGCCGGGATGATCATCGCCGCTCCCACCGCCAGCAACGCCCGGCCGGCGACGAGCGCGAGCGGCGTGCCGGCCAGTGAGGAGAACGCGGAAGCCACCCCGAACACACCCAGCCCGATCAGCAGCAGCCGCCGATGACCGATGCGGTCTCCCAGCGGCCCGGTGACCAGGACCAGGCCGATCATCAGCAACGAGTAGACGTCCACCACCCACAGCAGTTCAGTGGTGGAGGCGTCGAGCGCCTCGGCGAGCGTGGGCACCGCGATGGTCAGGATCGTGACGTCGACGGCGGCGGGGAGGAAGCAGAGCAGGACCACCGCGAGCACCAGCCACCGCCTGGCAGCGCCGACACCGGTCGCCGACGTCACCGGAAGAGTCCCAGGGCCGTCCTGGTCTTCGCGATGAGGTCGTGCAGCTCGGCGATGCCGGGGGCGAAGAACATGCAGCTCAGTCTGCCGCAGCCGAGGTCGGTCAACTCAGCCGGAACCACCCCGCGGCCGGCGTGCCTGGGCGAGGCGACCAGGTTTCCGAGCTGCCGCAGCAGTTCCGGCAGCGTCAAGCCGGTCGGCAGACCGTAGAAGTCGTAGTTCGCGACGGTCGTCGTTTCCAGGTAGTCCGGCCCGATCAGCTCGTGCCCGAACTCGTGCACGTGCGTGGACCCGGTCCGGCGGGCGTTGAGGTCGTGGGCGTGCACGACGCCGTCGCGGGCGATCGCGTCGATGCCGAAGTGGCCTCGGTAACCGCGCCGCTGGAGCTCCCGCGCCAGCCGCATCCCGCCGTCGACCAGTGCCCGGTACCACCAGCGCGTGCGCAGCTCCCGCGAGGTGACGTTGCCGCGCAGGTGCGTGGCACCCTCGAACAGCATCTCGGTGGTGTAGCAAAGGCGTGGTTCCGCGGTTTCGGGCACCACGTACTCCACGGACGGGAACTCGACGTCGCCGTCGAGGAACTCCTCGACCACGACCGGTTCGTCCGCGTAGAACTGGCTGCCGGCCAGCGTGCGCGCCACGTGCTCGGCGGTGTCGCCCGGCTGGAAGATGAGCAGCCCGAGACTCGCCTCGCCCCGGTCGGCCTTCACGATGCACGGCGTCCCCGCGGCGAGCATCGCCGTCACAGCGGCCGTGACCGCCTCCTGGCCGACGTGGTGCTCACCCGCCGGAACGCGGAACGGGCCTTCGAGCATGCCGAGGTCCGCGGCGAGGTCGCGCAGCCCGGTCTTGGTGTCGGCCAGGTCGCGCAGGGACTGGTCGGGAGTGCTCTCCGGCAGCTCGGCGGTGACCCCGTGCCGTTCCCGCATCACCTCGGCGAACAGCCACAGGTCGGCGGTGGTGGTGTGCGGGATGATCCGGATCCGGCGACCGGGGCCGGCGTGGTCCGCGAGCGCGGCCGTCAACGCCGGATCGGCGATCATGTCGGCGAACAGCGAGCCCGTCGACCGCGACGGCCACAGGTTCACCACCCCCGGGAGCTCCAGGAACTCCTGGTGCCAGGCCAGGTCGCCGATCGGTTCGTAGGTGACGAGCACCTTGTCCAGCGGGCCCCAGAACAGTGCCTGGTCCTGCTGGGCGTAGCACTCGGCGAGCAGCGCGTCGACGTCGTCCGCGCGGATCGCGAAGTCGCGCAAGGTGTCCACGGCGTTGCACACGCAGACGGTGGGCACGTGCTGGTCGGTCACGGTTCCTCCTCGGTCGGTGTGCGCAGCAGTCCGTCTCCTCGGGACACCAGGTCGACCGCGGACGACACCACGTGCCAGAACAGCTCCTCACCGAACGACGCGGAGGCGCCGGAGGTGCTGGAGAGGATGCCGCGGGTGGTCGTGGTGGTCACGTCCGCGGGGTGGAGGTAGACGCCTGCGCGTGGTGGGTGGTCGTGGTCCAGGCGCAGCCCGGACACGAGGTCGGGGCGCAGGAACAGCATCAGGCTGGTCTCGGTGAGCCCGGCGTGCTCGGCGTGCCAGCCGGGGAAGGCGGGGACGCGCTCGGCCAGCCAGCTGTCGTCGACCAGGCTCCACCAGCTCAGCGCCATGAACTCCTTGCCGTGGGCGGCCGGGCGCCTGGCGACGTCGTCGAGCGCCTCGAACACGAAGGGCTCGTTCTCGAAGTGCCCGTTGACGACCAGCAACCTCTTGAACGGCAACGCGCACAGCGATTCCAGCGCGTCCACCAGGAAGTCCAGCAACGACCGCCCGCGCACGTGGACGGTGCCGGGGAAGGACAGCCCGCCACCGCTCTGCGGTAGCGACCGGGCCGCGATGGACTGCACCGGCAGCGTGAGCGCGGTGAGCTCGTAGGCGATCTGCTGGGCGAACGCCTCTGCCAGCACGAAGTCGACGGACAGCGGCAGGTGCGGCCCGTGCTGCTCGATCGAGCCGATCGGCCACACGACCGTGCGCCCCGCGGTGGCCTCGACCACCTCGGCGCTGCTGACGTCGCAGAGCCGGGGCCCGGTCGACCGGGGCGTCACGACGGCACCCGCCGGGTCCGGTCGAGCACCTCGGTCTCGGCGACGATCCTGGTCAGCGTCGGGTAGAGGTCGGTGTGCAGCGCGGTGTAGACCTGGGCGGCGCACGCGCCGACCCGCAGGTAGTCGTGCACGTCCCGGCCGCACTCGACACCGCCGGAACCGAGCACCGGCAGGGTGAAACCCGCACGCCGCAGGCGCCAGATCGAGGCGAGCACCAGCGGTTTGATGCCGGGGCCGGAGTACCCGAACGTGCCACCGAGGCGCAGCAGGCCGGTGTCGGGATCGACGGCCGCGGCGGGCAGGGTGTCGCTGAGCGTCAGCGCGTCCGCGCCCGCGGCCTCGGCGGCCGCCGCCCTGGCCGGCAGCCCTTCGCCGCTGGCGAGCTTGACGGCGAACGGGATCGTGGTCGCGGCACGGGCCGCCGCGGTGTAGGCGTGGACGCGTTCCGGGGTGTCCTCCAGGCCGTCCTCCTCGTTGAGGCACGAAATGCCCAGCTCCAGGGCGCGGCAGCCGGTGCCCTCGACCTCGGCGGCCAGCTCGGCGAGCTCCCCGGGGCTGTCGGCGTGCAGCGAGGCGATCACCGGCAGGCCGTCGGCCGCCATCCCGCGCAGCACGGAAAGCCAGTGCCCGACAGGGCGCTTGGAGTAGGTGGTGCTGTTCATCATGCCGGTGGGCAGCCGGATGATGCGCTCGTCGAGGCCCGCCGGCGGGCTGGGGTGGATGGTCTTGGTGACCACCGCGCCCGCGCCCGCGTCCAGCATCCTGCGCAGGGTGCGTTCCTGGTCGGTGAGCAGTCCCGAGCCGACCAGCACCGGCGACGTCACGTCGATGCCGAGCACGGTGGTGCCCACCTCAGGCCGCCGTCCTGGCCCGGCCGAGGGCGGCGAGCACGCCGTCCACCAGCAGGCCGGGCGCCTCCGCGAACTCGGCCGCGGACAGGAAGACGGCGTCGGCGACCCGTGCCAGGCCTTTGAGCAGGTGGCTGGCCGAGTCGGCGAAGGGCTGCTCGGTGATCCCGACGATCGGGCGGCCCAGAGCGCTGGCCCAGCCCAGCTCGATGTGCGTGCCGTCGGTGCGCAGCAGGGTGCCGTCGGCGAGCACCGGCAGCACCGGCACGAACACGTCGCACGCGCGCATCCAGCCGAAGTCGCGTTCGGACACCTGGTCCGGGGTGAAGTCCGCGGTGGTGACGCCGAAGCGCTCGGCGACGTGCGCGGACAACACCGCGCCGCCCGCCCGCTCCACCTGGTCGATGGCCGCGTGCAGCCGGTCGCTGACCGCGCCGAGCATGCCGCCCGGCACCAGCGCGTGCTGGATCGGACCGCCGACGAACACGGTGGCGCCCGTCAGCGGGCGCGAAGGGGGAACCATTCCGGCAGCTCCTTCGGGTTTCGCGATGCCGGGCCGCGGGAGTCGGCGGGTATCGCGATCCGGTTGACAGAAGATGTGGGCACTGAATTGCCCGTTCGGGCATTGGTGGGTGAGGCGCGAGAGCGTGGCCGCGGGGACCGCAATTGCGGATCGCCTGTCACGGCCTTCGTTGTCCACAAGGCCTCGGCCTCGATCAGGCTGGCACGAGTCGCCGATAGCCGCAACATCAACCACGAACACTTTTAACGGCAACAGAATCCACTGCTCAGCAGTAATCAGGGCTTCTACGTGCGCAAATATCGAGTCCACAAAGGAGCTACGAAACCCGAAAAACACCCGTTCGGATCATATATGAGACCGATTGAACTATGAAAACTCCTAGTACACCCCACTGGGCGTTGACCGTCGGCGAAGTCGATGCGTAGCTTCAGGACATCGAGCTGCGCGCGACCATTACCGGCTTATTCCACCTCATCGAGCCTGGGGTCTGACAACTCGCACGCACGACGACACAACCCCTCCCGGAATTGGGTGAAACCCCCGGAAGAAGTAGGGAAACTGCTCATGAATTCGTTGCAGACGATCAAGCGCATCCTGTCCGCCGACGTGCTGGTCGAGATCCCCGAGGACCGGATGGGTCTCGACGACCAGCTCCGCGAGGGCTACGGCATGGACTCGCTCGGGTTCGTGGAGCTGCGCGTGCGCTGCGAAGAGGTCTTCGGCGTGGAGATCGAGGACGGGGCACTCGCCGGGCTGATGACGCTCGGTGACGTCCTCGCCCTGGTCGAGCGGCTGACCAGGGCGCAGCACTCGACCGCGGGCGCCTGACCCGCCCTGGACCACGACACGAAAGGGCGACCAGTGGCCGCACCTGTTGATCATCCCCGGACCGACGAGGTCACGGCGCGTCTGCTGCGCGGCACCGAGCTGCACCTGAACCACTACGGTGCGCCCCGGTTGCCGTTCGCCTGCACCGGCGGACGTGGTCTCGAACTCGACGTCATCGACCTCACCCCGGAACACCGGGGCAGGCGGATGCGGTTGCTCGACGCCAGCGGCGGGTACGCCAGCGCCGCGCTGGGCGTCGGCCACGAGGTGGTGCTCCGGGCGCTGGCGCGCGGGGTGACCGGAGCAGGCAGTGCGACCGACGAGCTCGGTTCGCTGGAACGCGCGGAGCTGCTCGACCGGCTGTTCGGCCCTGGCGGGCTGTGGACCGGCCACTTCCCCACCGGCGAGTACCACGTCAGCGGGCGCAACTCCGGGTCGGAGGGCAACGAGCTGGCGCTGCGGCTGGTGCTGGAGTCGCGGTACGACCCACGCCGGCTGCGCCGCCGCCCCGGCAAGGAGCACCGGGACACCGTCCTCGCCTTCGAAGGCGCCTGGCACGGGTGGACCGACGGGCTCGTGCCACTGCTCAACCGCCGCCACTACCAGGCCGGTCTGCCGGGACAGGCACCGCCCGAACACGGCGGGGTGCGCGTCGAGCACCTCCCCTTCGGCTCCACCGAGGCACTGACCGGGTACTTCGCCGCCCACGCCGACCGGTTGCTGGCCGTGGTGGTCGAGCCGGTGCAGGGTGACGCGGGCGTGCTCCGGCCGCCGCCGGGCTACCTGCGCGGGCTGTCCGAGCTGTGCCGGGCGGAGGGCGTGCTGCTGGTCGCCGACGAGGTGCTCACCTTCGCCAAGACCGGCGACTGGTTCGCCATGCGCGACGACGCGGGCCCGGTGCCCACCGACGTGACGGTGATCGGCAAGTACCTGGGCATGGGGGCGGTCTCGACCTCGATGGTGATCGCCCGGCGCGACCTGACCGTGCGCGCGTCCGGTGCGGTGGCCACGTCCGACCTGCGCCCGCTGACCTGCGCGGTGATCCGCGACGGGGTCGAGCACGTGGTGGCGGAGGGCCTGCTGCCGGCTTCGGCGGAGGTGGGCGCGCACCTGGCGGAACGGCTGCACCGGGACCTGGTCGAACGGTTCCCCCGCGTGTTCACCGAGGTGCGCGGCACGGGCGTGATGCTGGGCGTGGAGCTCACCGCGGAAGCGGGCACCCGGATCGGCGCGCTGCGCCGGGCGCTGCTGGACGCCGGCGTCTACGTGGAGTTCATGGCGGGAGCGGGCAGGCGGTCCGGCGGACTGCGGTACGTGCACCCGACGATGCGGGTCGCGCCACCGCTGATCACCGGTCGCGCCGACGCCGACGAGATCGCCGCCCGGCTGGCCGCGGGCACCGAGGCGCTGCTGGCGGCGTGGTGAACCCGTCGCTGCGGACCCGCATCGAGCACGTCGACACCGACGCGACCGGGATCGTGCACTTCTCCCGCTACACCTCGCTCATGGAGACCGCGGGCACCGAGTACCTGGAGGAGCACGGCGCCGGGCTGACCGCGTTCACCGCGACGGGGATCGACGTGGTCCTCACCGACCTGCGGGTGCGCTACCTCGCCAGTGCCGTCCACCGGGACCGGATCGTCGGTGAGGCCAGGGTGGCGCAGGCCGGCGCGGCCCGGCTGCGCCTGGCGGTGACCCTGTCGCGCGAGGAGCCCGGCGGCGCCCGCACCCCGCTGGTGTCCGGCGAGCTGACCTTCGGCGCGGTCGATCCCGCGACCCGCCACCCCGTCCCGCTCCCACCCCCGATCCGAGCCATCCTGAAAGGACTGCACGCGGATGCGCAACTCCACGCAGCTCCCGGCACCGGCGCGCACGGCGCGACCGCTGGGCATCTCCGAGATCAGCCGCCTGGTGCGCGGACGGCACCCGAGGCTGTTCATCGACCGGGTCCTCGACCACGAACCGGGTGAGTTCCTGCACAGCATGTTCGCCGTGTCGGCGGAGATGGGTGCCCTCTCGGGACATCTGCCCGAGCGCGGCCTGGTCCCGGGGGTGATCCTGCCGGGCAGCCACACGATGCAGGCGTTCGCACAGTCGGGGGTGCTGCTCTACCAGCTCAGCAGCTCACCCCTGCAGGAGGACGAGGTCACCCTGGTCGGCACGGTCAAGTCCCGCTTCCTCGCCCCGGTGGTGCCGGGTGACCAGGTGGTGCTGGACGTGCGCGCCGACCGCCTGTCCGGGTCCACGTTCACCTTCTCCGCCACCGCGAAGGTGCAGGGGCGGTCGGTGGCGGGCTTCCGCGGTGCGATGAGCAGGGCGAAGGTCGACCCGTCCGGCGGGCACCTGTGGTGAACCCGGTCGTCACCGGCATGGCCTGGGACACACCGCTGGGTGACTCGCTGGACGGGGTGTGGACGCGTCTGTGCGCGGGGGAGTCGGGAGTGGCACCGGTGCCCTCCGCGCACCCGCTGCGCAACGCCGAGGCGGCTCTGGTCGACGACCTGCCCTACGACGGCACACCCGGCGAGCGGCAGCGCGCATTGGCCGCACGAGTGCTCCTGGCCGCGTTCGCCGACGCCGGCCTGTCCCCGGCGGACTCCGGGGTGGGCCTCGTGCTGGGCACGAGTTTCGGCGCGGCCCTCGACGAGGAGGAGGAGTCGCTGCACGCCTGGGCCGACGACGCCGTCGCGGCGATCGGGCACCCGGTCGCCCCGGTGTGCGTGGCCACCGCGTGCTCGGCGGGATCGGACGCCATCGCCGTGGCGCACGCGCTGGTGTCGTCAGGTGCGCGGCGGATCTGCGTCGCGGGCGGGGTGGACGTGGTGACGGAGGCGAAACGCCTGGGCCACAGCGCGTTGGGCACGATGAGCCCCACCGGTTCCCGCGCCTTCGACAAGACCCGTGACGGCATGGTCCTCGGCGAGGGCGCCGCGTTCCTCGTCCTGGAACACCCGGACTCCGCACGGGAACGCGGCGTGCGGGTGCGCGCGACCCTGGCCGGCGTGGGAGCGGCGAACGACGCCACCGGCCTCACCGCTCCGGATCCGACGGGCCGCAGCGTGGTCCTGGCCCTGCGTCGCTGCCTGGCCTCGGCCGGCCTCGGCCCCGCCGAGGTGGCGGTGGTGAACGCGCACGGCACCGGCACCGCCCTCAACGACGAGGTGGAGGTGACCGGTCTGCGCGAGGTCTTCGGTGAGCGCAGCCCGACGATCTTCGCCACCAAGGGAGCACTGGGCCACAGCCTCGGCGCCAGCGGGGCGATCGAGGCGGTGGCGACGATCCTGGCCCTGCGCAAGCGGGTGGTTCCCCCGATCTTCGGCCTCCGCGAGCCCGCCTCCTCGCTGACCTTCCCGGTGGGGTCGGCGGCACCCGTCACCGCGGGCGCGGCGGTGAGCACCACCCTCGGCTTCGGGGGCTTCGACACGTGCCTGCTCTTCACCGGGGAGGCGGTGTGACCACGCTTCCCGCCGGGACGACGGTGGTCGGCTCGGCCACCATCACCACCGGTGACCTCGCCGAGCACACCGCCAACAAGCCCTCGTTCTACGCCGACCCCGCGGCCTGGCTGGTCGCCGCCACGGCGCACCGGGCGCTGACGGACTCGCCCGCCGACGTCCTGGCCGGAGCCGAGGACACCGGTGTGCTGGTCATGAGCGCGAACGGCAGCCGCGACACGCTGCGCGCCATCGCCCGTTCGCTGCCGAGGGTCTCACCGCTGCGCTTCGCGGGTGCCAACCCCGGTGTGCTGGCGGGCCTGCCGTGCCTGCGCTGGGGCCTGCGCGGCCCGTCGCTGCTGCTGGCCGCACACCCGGACGCGGCAGCGGGCGTGGCGTTCACCGTGGCCGACGGCTGGCTGCGCACCGGCCAGGCGCGGCACGTGCTGCTGATAGGACTGCAAACCGAACCGGGCGGCCACCTCTGCCGGTGCCTGGTGCTCAGCACCGAGGAGGTGCCACCGTGCCCGAGTTGACGTTCGAGGGCGTCGCGGAGTTCATCGACCGCACCCGGGACGTCGGCGGTCGCTCCGGCCCGGGACTGGCCGAGGTGCTCGGGGACCTCGGCGGCCTCGGCCTGGCGCCG
The DNA here is from genome assembly GCF_055608005.1 of Lentzea sp. NPDC036955. NCBI lineage: Bacteria > Bacillati > Actinomycetota > Actinomycetes > Pseudonocardiales > Pseudonocardiaceae > Lentzea > Lentzea sp. NPDC036955. The sequence goes on from NZ_JBVJRC010000006.1 coordinate 594,275, forward strand.
GGTGACGCCGTCCTGCTGGCGATGACCAACGGTGTCGACCTGGTGCGGGTCCACCTGGCGACACTGCTGCTGGGCCTGGTTCCGCTGGCGGTGTCACCGGGAACCCCGTGGGAACGCGTGCAAGCGCTGGCCGGACACGTGGGCGCGCGGGTCGCCGTGACGACCCGGCTGGTGGGCTCCGGCGGGGGCAGGCCGGTCGGCGGAGCCACCGCGCTGTCCACCGGGGCGGCGGGCATCCGGTACGAGCCGGGCGAGGTGCTGCTCTCGACCTCTGGCACCTCGGGCATGTTCAGCGCGTGCGTCCACCGCGTCCCCTCCCTGTTGCGCAACGCCGTCCGTCACGCCGGGGCGACGGGACTCACCTCATCGGACGCGGTGCTGGCGAACCTGCCGCTCTACTACTCCTACGCGATGGTCGCCCAGGTCCTCGCGGCGTACTGCGCGGGAGCACGGCTGGTGATCTCGGGTCCGCCCTTCTCTCCCGCCGGCTACCGCGACGCGGTGTCGAAGCACGGGGTCACCCACTCGGCGCTCACCCCGACCGTGGTCCGGCAGCTCCTCGCGGACGGAGCGGGTCTGCCGCCGGTCAGGGCACTGGCCGTCGGCGGGGATCGGCTGGCCCCGGCGGAGGTGGCCTCCCTGCTGGCCGCCAGACCTCACGGGGAGCTGTACCTGACCTACGGTCTGACCGAGGCAGGCCCCAGGGTGTCCACGCTCGCCGCACACGCGGAACCGGCGCACCGTCACGACTCGGTCGGCCTGCCGCTGCCGGGTGTCCAGGTGTCGTTGCGCGACGTGCGGGACGGGGTGGGCGAACTGCTGGTCACCTCGGACACCGCACTGATCCGCCGAGTCGGCCCGCGAGCGGCCAGGGGCCTGGTGGCGCCGGGTGTGATAGCCACCGGGGACGCCTTCTCCGTCGTCGACGGCTACCTCAGGTTCAAGGGCAGGCTGTCGGACTTCGTGGTGCTCAAGGGCGAGAAGGTCTCCCTGGCGACGGTTCGCCAAGCGGCCTTCGCCATCCCCGGCGTGGTCAGCTGCACCCCGTCGGTGATCCAGGGCGACGACGGCACCCCGGTCCTCGACGTGCACCTGGGGATGACCGACCCCGCGCCCGGTGCGGAACGCACAGCCCTCCGAACCCTCAACTCACTCCTCCTGCCGGCCGAACGTCCCCGTTCGGTCCACGTGCGGCCCGCCGACCCCTCCGCTCTCCGAAAATGAGCCTCCGCCTGGGCGTCACCGTCCCGGAAGGGCTTTCCGGCAGGGAGCTGCGCGAGTTCGCGCGGAAAGCGGAGTCGTTGGGGTACGACCACCTGTCGGTGGCGGAACACCTGTCGTCGCACACACCGGCGTACGAGTCGGCGACTCTCGTGGCCCACCTCGCCGCGGTGACCACCAGGATCGAACTGTGCACGTGCATGCTGATCCTGCCCCACCGGCCGGTGGTCCTGGCGGCCAAACAGGCCGCCCAGCTCTCGGACCTGGCCGAGGGCCGGCTCCGCCTGGGCGTGGCCGCAGGCGGCGACCCCGCGGAGTCAGCCGCGCTGGGTCTCGCCCCCGCCATCCGCGCTGCCCTGTTCGGCGAACAACTGGCGGCCCTGCGCCGTTTGTGGACCGGCGACGAGGTGAGTGCCGAAGGTGCCCACGTGACCTTCGGCCCGGTCACCCTCACCCCTCGCCCGACCCACCACATCCCGCTGTGGCTGGGCGGAGGCTCTCTTCGCACGGCAGGACGACCCGGCCAGGAGGTGCTCCTCCGAACAGCAAGGCACGCTGACGGCTTCACGATGTCGAGGCTCCTGGCCAACAGGGTCGAACGCGGCTCACGAGTGGTCGAAGCCCTCCGCGGAGCACTCAGCGCGGTGGGTCGCGATCCATTGGCCTTCGGCGTGGAAGCCCGCCTCCTCCCCGAACGGTCCCCGGACTGGAGAACGCAGGCACGTTCCTGGAAAGAGGCAGGAGCCACCCACCTCACCGTCACCACGGACGACTCGGACCTGCTCGCCCAGGTCATCGCTGCGATGAGGTGATCGCTCCACGCGTCGTTACGCCGGGTGAGCAGCCAGGAGGCGCGGTACGAGGAGTTCTTGCCCGAAACCGAGGGAGTCACGATCGGGGATCGCGTCGGGCGAGAACCAGCGGAAGTCGATGGCCTTCCCGCGAGGACGCGGGTCACCCGACATGACACAGGTGTAGGTGAGGGCGACGGCGTGCTTGCGGGGGTCGAAGAACTCGCCGGTGTCCGGATCGGGGAAGTACTCCACCACTTCCTTCAGCTCCAGGGTGTCGAGGTCGAGTGAGACCCGGTCACCCAGCGCCCAGTCGAAGACCCTCTCGACGGCGTTCGGCAGCGGTTCGCCGTGCTGGACCCCGCCGCCCACGAGGCACCACCGACGGCGGCCCCAGAAGGTGTCGCGGAGCATCAACCCCACCAAGCGCTCCGGCCCGGGGTGGATCGGCAGCACGTCGACGCACAGGATCGGGATCTTCTTGGTGATCTCGTCGTACTCGGCCTCGGGAATCCACTTTCCCTTGGCGGAAGAACTGCTGCTCATGACGTCATTCCTCGATGGGTGTGCTTGCCGGAAGCCATGCGGCGGGAACGCCGATGTCCACAGAGGACACTGGAACGAGAGTGGCCGGACCCTGCTCGTTGAGCAGTGGCCCGATGGGGACTTCCTGCTCCGCCGCGTCCGCCTCGGTTCGCGTGCTCCGGATCCGGCGCTCGATGGCGGCCTTGATCTCGTCGGTCCTCAGCTTCAACGGGCCGACCCAGCAGGGCAGGAGCTGCTCGGGCTCGGCTTCGTCGCAAGGGAGTTTTTCGACCCAGCTGCCGCTCGGGGTCAGGTACGTGAACCGCTCGGCTTCGGCAGGACGCATCAGCACGACACCGACTGCCGGAGCGGCGGCCTGCGCGACCTTCTCCGCGTCCCGGACGGACACCACGTTGTCGCCGAGGAGGACCTGGACCTCGGGCGAGGCGACAAGTCGAAGACCCGTGAGGAGCGCGTCTCCTGGTCCGTTCGGCTGACGCTGGAGGACGATCTCCGCCGGGAGGTCGCCCAGCACCTGGCAGAGGAGCAGCGCGTTCTCCGGGGCGGCGACGATCACGGTCCGCCCACTTGAGATGCGCAACGCCGTCCGGACGAGCCGGCGGATGAGGGGTTCGCCATCAACGATGACCAACGGCTTGAAATAGGGCGGTGTGATGTCCTTGAGTCTGCTGCCGCGTCCGGCGGCGAGGATCACGACATCCATGCCGTGCTGATCTCCTTGATCAACTCTGCCTCGGTCTGGTCGCGGAAGTGCACCAGTTTCCACGTGCTTCCTCCGGTGACCTTGACGCCCAGGTCGTGGTTGTCGTCGACGTACACGCCACCCGCAGGGGAAATCCCGTCGAGCGCTCTCCGTTTGCCCGTGCTGTCCAGATCGGTTCCGGCCAGGAACCCGCTCAACGACGGATCGGCGGAGTCGAGCGTCCTCCGCACGACTTCGCGGGTGCCGGAGGTGATGAACTTGACGGTCCATCCGCGGGAGTGCAACGCGCGGGCGGCTTCAGCGCCCGCGAGCGTGGCGACCCTGGTCTCGCTGAGCAGGTCGAGGTGGGCCTGGGTTTTCTGGTCGTGGACAGCCTGGGCGCGCAGGAGGTCTCCTCCGCAGAGCTCGGGAAGCCAAATGCGCCATGAACTGCCCCAGAGCCGGTCGGGCAGCTCGATGCCGACCTCGGCATAGGCTCGCCGCACGATCTCCTGGGTGTCGACCAGCACCCCGTCGATGTCGAACACCGCTACAGCCGACATGTCGCCGCTCCGATCAAGCTGTCCACGCATTCCTCCAGGAGGTGCTTCGCCTTCCGGGCCGAGACGTACACCATCGAACGGAGGAGGTGCACGATTCCGAAGTACAGAGCGGCGGTCAGGTCGTCGTGCGACAGTTCCGCCATCGAAATGACCACGTCGAGCGGGACGTCGTCGGGCGCCGGCAGTTCGTAGGTCACCCGCTCGTATCCCACGCAGGACTGGAAAATTCGGCCGACGTCCAGGGCGACCACGTCGGGAAGGCCCGGGGTCGACGGGATCGGATCGGTCAAGACCATCGAACCGTCGCGAGCGAAAAGAACGTTGTCGAAGATCGGATCGCCATGGGTGAGACCCCGGGACAGTCGATCCCATTCTATTCGGTCGCGAAGCTGGTTGAACACGTCTCTCCTGCGCCCGGTCAGCGGTGCCGTGATGGGGGACAGGCGATCGGCATGTGCCGCCTCGTCGAACTCAGCCTCTGGAGTCCGGTGCCACAAACTGGTTTGCAGCAGCTGGATGATGGACGTCGCAAGCTTCCTGCCGTCGAGCAGCTCAAGGGGGACCGTGTCGAGCCGGTCCATGGTGTACCCCCACCGCGCGTTGTTCCGGAAAACACCGTGAACCTTCGGCAGGGCTTGATTGCTGTGTCGTAGAATCCACTCGCCTTGAGCGACAACGCGGCTGCCGAGCGCGGTGTTCGGCGGACCGTACTTGATCACCTGGTCTTGGAGTTCCGGTGCGATGTCCGCGCCCGATCGGCCCCGTTGGTCCGGCACACGGCAATGCGGCTCCGGTCCCGGTGAACTTGATGACCCGTAAGTCTCGATGATCCTGCGTACTGATGCCGGCTCGCGTGCTGCGGTGTTCAATCATGACTCCGTGCTTGCGGGAGTCCAGGCTGCTGCCCGGTGTCCGTCTTTCGACTATTTCAAAGTTCCGGGCGGTCGCCAGCGAAGTCTTGTCTTGCTACCCCTCTGTGCTCGTTCCGTTGCCCTTCTTGCTCGGATCGCCGATGGGGCCGGACCGCGATCCGCGGTTTCGTCCTTTTCGTTGTCAAGGTCCCGCAACCGGCACCGACGCCGACACGGTCCGCCGCTGGGAACTGCTCGAACCCGCTGCGCACCAGGGCACGCTGCTGCAAGTGCCCGGTGCGGTCACAGCGACGCGAGCCGCTGCTCCAGCGCGTCGGCCTCCGCGAGCCCGCGCCCGCGGAACACCTCCAGCGCCTGCGTCCACGCCTGCCGCGCCCCCGTCCGGTCGCCCTCGGCGGCGAGCACGCCGCCGAGGCGTTCCAGCGTGACCGCCGCCTCGAAGTGGTGGCCGACCTTCCAGAACATGTCCGCGGACTCCCAGTAGGCGACGGCGGCCTCGGCGGGTGCGCCGCGCTGCTCGTGGATGTAGCCGATGCTGTCGAGGGTCTCGCCGACGCCCGCCCAGCGGCCGGCCGCGCGGTGGATCGGCACGGCAGCCGCGCAGTGGGCGAGCGCCTCCTCGTACTCGCCGAGGTTGGCGCAGATCCAGCCGAGGTTGTTCAACGCCAAGGCCTCCACGCCCGGCTCGCCGGAGGCCCGGTAGAGCTCCAGGCCGGTGCGCGCGTGCTGCTTGGCCCGCCGGTAGTCGCCCTGCTGGCCCCAGACGCGGGCGAGCACCAGCTGGGCGTGGCCCTCGGAGAGGGGGTCGCCGAGGGCGGCGCTGGTCGCCGCCGACTCCTCCAGGTGGGCGAGGGCCTCGGTGTTCAGGCCGGCGCGGGCGCACATGTGACCGAGGGTGTGCAGCAGGCGGGCCGTGATCGACTGCTCCCCGGCGCTCTTCGCGGCGGCGACGGCGAGGCGCAGCACCTGCAGCGGCTCGGCGCGGTGGCCCTGCTGCCAGTGGTAGGACGTGGTGGTGGAGGCCAGCGCCCACACCCGGCGGTGCCAGCCGTGGTCGGCCGCGATGCGCTGCACCGCGAGGACCATGGCGTGCTCGGCGTCGAACCACGCGAGCGCGGACTGCTTGTCCGCCAGCGGGACCGGCACCACACCCGGTGCCGGGTCGGGCAGGTCGTAGGGCGGGCGGTCGGGTTCCAGCAGCCGTTCGCCGATGTGCGCGGTGTGCAGGTAGAGGTCGACCAGCCGGGTCAGCGCGGCCTCCCCGTCGGACACGGGCTGTTCGCTGGCGTAGAGGTGGATCAGGTCGTGCATGCGGTAGTGGCCGGGACCGGTGCGCACGACCAGGTGCGCGGCCTCCAGCTCCGCCACCGCGGCCGAGGAGTCCGCCGCGGCCAGTGCGTCCAGCGCGGCGACGCTCAGGTCCACGGCGGGCGCCAGCCCCACCAGTCCGAAGAGGACGGACGCCGGCGTGCTCAACGCCCGGTGCGACCAGGAGATCGTGGCCCGCAGGCTCAGGTCACCGGTGTCCAGCGCGTCCAGCCGGGCCGACCGCAGCTCGGCGGCGATCTCGGCCAGGCGGAGGTTCGTGCGCACCGCGGCACGCGCAGCCACGATGCCCAGCGCCAGCGGCAGACCACCGCAGTGCCGCACGATGTCGGCCATCGCCTCCGGCTCACGCGCGCCCAGCCGGGCCGTGAGCAGCTCGAACGCCTCGTCGTCGGTCAGCACGTCCAGCGGCATCGGCACCGCGCCGTGCGTGGCCACCAGCCCGGTCAACGGCTGCCGGCTCGTGACCAGCGTGCGGCACGACGCCGTGCCCGGCAGCAGCGGCTCGACCTGGGCGGTGTCGGCCGCGTTGTCCAGCACCACCAGCATCCTGCGGTCCGCGACCGCGCTGCGGTACATCGCGGCGAGCGTGTCCACGTCGTCGGGCAGGCTGTCCGGCGCGGTGCCCAGCGACGTGAGGAACCCGCGCAGCACCATGGCGGGCGCGGTCGGCGCCGCCGTCGGGTCGAAACCGCGCAGGTTCACGTAGAGCTGCCCGTCGGGGAACTCGCCGGCGTGCCCGTGCGCCCAGTGCAGCGCCAGCCACGTCTTGCCGATCCCGCCCGCGCCCCGGATCGCCGTGATCAGCACGGTGTGCCCGGCCGACAACGCGTCCAGCTCGTGCACCCGGCCCTGGAAGTGCGCCGGTGCCAGCGGGAGCTGCCGCGGCACGTCCCGCGACGGTGCCTCCGCCGGTGACAGCAGCCGCCGGTGCAGCTCCCGCAGTTCCTGGCTCGGGTCCACGCCGAGCTCGTCGACCAGGTGCCGGCGCAGGGTCTCGTAGTGCGCCAGCGCCTGTGCCTGCCGGCCGCTGCTGGCGAGCGCCTCGATCAGCTGGTGTGCGACCCGTTCGTCCAGCGGCCTGGCCGCGGCGAGCGTGCTCAACGGCGCCACCAGCTCGGCGTGCCGCCCGAGCCGCAACCGGACGTCGTGGTCGTCCAGCCGCACCGCCAGCCGTTCCCCCTCCAGCGCCTCGCGCACCGCCGTCGCCCACGCCGAGTCCACGCCGGTCAGCGCCTCACCGCTCCACAGCCCGAGCGCCTGCGCCAGCAGATCGGCCCGCACCTGGTCCGGCTGCCCGGCCGAGTCCGCCACCAGCGCGCGGAACCGGTGCAGGTCGATGCACGCCGGATCGGTCCGCAGCACGTACCCGCCCGAACGCCGCGCGAGCTCCACGTCCCGCGCCCCGGCCAGCACGACGCGCAGCCGTGACAGGTAGCTGTAGACGGCGTCGCGGGGCTGCCGCGGCAACCGCTCGCTCCACACCCGTTCGACCAGCGCGTCGGCCGACACCGTCCGGTTCGCGTCGACGAGCAGCGCCGCGAGGACGCACCGCACACGTGCGTGCTTGATCGGAACCGGCTCACCGGCCACCGTGACGCCGACTTCCCCCAGCAGTTGAAACCGTGCTTCCACCGATGCCCTCCCCCCAGTGAGTTCGTGTCTATCAGACCCGTGACAGGTCCGTGCAAGGTCGGCCGAGCAATGTTCGCCCCGGCTCGGGTGTCAGAGGGAGGCATCCGGTGGCACTGGGGGCTTTGTCATGCACAGACGTGTCGTTGTCGCGCGCCGTTTTCTCGCTGTTGTGGTCGTGTTGTTGCTCATCGCATCCGGTTCGACCGGTTCGATTCCAGTGTCCATTTTGTCCGGAGCATTGCCTGCGGGCGCGTCGACCGAGGCGCCGCAGCAGGTCAGCGGGACAGCGGACGGCGTGGCGCACGAGGCCCCCAGCGCCGCGGCCGCGCTGACCGGCCCCCGACGCGAACAGCCGCGACCGCCGGGCGCCGTGGCGGACCGGACAGAACTGTCCAAAGGCGACGCTCACCCCGACGTGGCCGCGCCGCAGCAGGTCACACCACAGCTGACCCGTGGTCCAGCCCTACCGGGCATCGACCCCGCCGCGAAGGAACGCCCCGGCGACCGCACCGCCACCACCGAGACGTTCGACAACCCCGACGGCACCCGCACGCTGCGCCTGCACGGCACACCGGCCAACGTCCGGCAGCCCGACGGCACCTGGCAGCCCGTCGACCTCACGCTCACCCCGCGCGGCGACCGGTGGGAGCCCAAGGCCGGCGCGGTCGGCACCGCCTTCGCCCGCACCGCCACCGGCGCCACGGCCATCGCGTTCGACGAGCGCCACCGCATGGAGTTCACCCTCGACGACGCCGCGGCCTCACCCGGCCAGGTCACCGGCGCGTCGATCACCTACCCGCAGGTCCGCCCCGGCGTCGGCCTGCGCCTGACCGCCCAGCACACCGGCCTGAAGGAAGAACTGGTCCTCGACCGCGCCGACGCCGCCACCACCTACACGTTCACGTTGCGCCTCACCAACCTCGAACCCCGCCTGACCGGCAGCGGCGCCATCGAGCTGCGCGACGGTGACCAGGTCATCGGTGTCATCCCGGCCGGCTTCATGGACGACGCCGCGGGCGCGCGCTCGACCGGCGTCCGCTACCGCCTGTCCACAGTGGACAAGGGCTGGCGGCTGGAGGTCGGCCTGGACCAGGCCTGGCTGCACGACCCGGCCCGCGCCTACCCGGTCGTCGTCGATCCGTCGGCCGCGCAGTTCAACGCCAACGCGGACGACCTGTACGTCCAGAAGGGCCTGAACCCCGGTGCCGGGGCGGAGGAGCTGCGCACGGGCCGCCTTTCCGGTGGTCCGGCACGGTCCTACCTGCGTTTTTCCGACGCCCTGGGCACACTGCGCAACCAGTTCGTCCTCGGCGCCTCGCTGAACGTGTTCGCCGTCGAGTCCACCACCTGTGCGCCGCGGTCGGTCTCGGTGTTCGAGGTGACGAGGCCGTGGGACGCGAGCACGACCTGGCCGGGCGCCGACGTCGGTGAGGTGCTGTCCACCAGGTCCTTCGCCCACGGCGCCGCGTGCGGCGGGTCGGCCTGGGAGGCGTTCCCCCTCAACTACGAGCTGATGACCAGGTGGACCCACGGCACGGCGGTGCCGCACGGGTTCGGGCTGCGGGCGTCCGACGAGGCTGACCCCAACGGCATGCGCTTCGGCTCGGCCAACTCGCCGAAGAAACCGTTCCTGGACGTGCGCTACTCACCGGAGGGCGCCGGGTTCGAGGTTCCCGCGATCACGCTGCCCACCGCCGCGACCGCGGGCAAGCTCACCGCGAAGGTCACGAACCTGGGCACCACGACGTGGACGCCCACCAACGGTTTCGAGTTCGGCTACATCATCCAGCAGAACGGCGCGAAGATCCGGACCGCGCGCGGCTGGAAGGCCACCGTCGCGCCGGGGCAGACGAACACCTTCGAGGTGCCGATCGACCCGCTGACCCCCGGTGACTACCGGGTCTTCCTCACGATGTTCACCCCGCAGGGCAACGACTTCTTCGTCGCCCACGAGGTCCCGTACGGCGAGTTCGCGCTGAAGGTGAACAACGTCGCGCCCACGTCGAACCTGCAGCAGCCCGGCGCCGGCGCCGTCGTGGAGACGCTCACCCCGACGCTGTACGCGGAAGGCACCGACCCGGACGGCTGGCCGGGCAAGGGGCTCACCTACCGGTACCGCGTCTGCTCCGATCCCGATCTCACGCGCGACTGCCAGGAGTCGGGCTGGACCGCCCAGTCGTGGGCGCCGCCGAACCTGTTCTGGGGCCGCACCTACTTCTGGGGCGTCAAGGTCTTCGACACCGTCAACGAGACGCCGTTCTGGGTGAGCGTCAAGGACGGCGTGCGGCTGTCGTTCACCACCCGCGTGCACCAGCCGGAGATCACCTCGCACCTCGCGGGCAGCCCGGACGGCAACGAGGGACCGGGCCTGGACCCGCAGATCGGCAACTACTCGACCGTCGTCACCGACGCGTCCGTGGCCACGGTCGGCCCCGACCTGACGATCACCCGCACCTACAACAGCCTCGACCCGCGCCGTGACACCGCGTTCGGCGCCGGGTGGGCGTCACGGCTCGACATGCGGCTGCGCCACGACGACGACCGGTCCGGCAACGAGGTGCTGACGTTCCCGACCGGGCGGCAGGTGCGCTTCGGCCGCAACCCCGACGGCGGCTACGCCTCCCCGCTCGGCCAGAACGTGGACCTGGTGCACCGCACGGACACCGGCACCTACACGATGCGCGACGTCTCCGGCAGCCGCTGGACGTTCGACCAGCTCGGCCGGCTGATCACCATCACCGACCCGGCGGGGCTCACCGAGACGCTGTCCTACGACACCTCCGACCGGGTCTCGGTGATCACCAACGACGTCAGCAAACGCGCTCTGCGCATGACCTGGCAGGGCACGCACGTCACGGCCGTCACCGCGGGCGGCGACCAGACCTGGACCTACACCTACGACGGCGACAAGCTGACCAAGGCGTGCGCGCCGGGAGCGGCGCCGAACTGCACCACCTACGGCTACCAGCAGGGTTCGCACTACCGCAGCACCGTGCTCGACAACAAGCCCCGCGCGTACTGGCGGCTGGGCGAGACCGGCGGTGACACCGTCGGCAACGCCGTGGCCCGCCGCGACGGCGCGGACGCGGGCAAGCAGCACGGTGTGCTGTTCGGCGGTACCGGAGCGCTCGGCGGCACGGCGGACAAGGCCGGTACGTTCGACGGCAACAGCAGCTACGTCACGCTGCCCGAGCAGCTCACCACCTCGACCATGTCGCTCGCGGTCGAGCTGTGGTTCAAGACCGGCGGCCAGGGCACCCTGCTGAGCTACTCCGACCAGGCGTTCCCCGCCGGCGGCAAGTCCACGCCCATCCTGTACGTGGGCACGGACGGCCTGCTGTACGGCGGTTTCTCGTTGCGCGACACCGGCGGGCCGCGTCAGATCGTGAGCACCCGGCAGGTCGACGACGACAGGTGGCACCACGTGGTGCTGTCCGCGGCGATCGACCGGCAGGTCATGTACGTCGACGGCGTCGCGGTGGGCCAGGAGCTGCTCGGGTTCGTCGACCACCGCGGACAGGGCCGGTTGACGCTCGGCGCGGGTAACGCCAAGGGCTGGCCCGCCACCAACGGCGGCGACTTCTACTTCTCCGGTGCCATCGACGAGGTGGCGCTTTACCAGCACACCATCGGCTCGCTCGCGGCCGCCACGCACTTCCGCGCGGGCGGGCCGGCCGAGCAGCTGAGCAAGGTCGAGCTGCCGCAGGACCAACGCCGGTTCGCGGCCCTGACCTACGACGACGTCTTCGACCGGGTGCGCACGCTCACCGACCACGGCGGCCGCCTGTGGACGCTCGACACCCCGGTGGTGCTCGACGCCGTCCGGACCGTCACGACGCGCGGCCCGTCCGGCTACGGCGACTGGACCTACGCGTTCGACGTCGACAACGGCGGCCGGCTCACCTCGCGGACCCACGACGGGGAGGTCTCGCGCTACGAGTACAACACCGCCGGGTTCCCGTCCGCGTCCGTCGACGAGAACGGGTTCCGCACCGAGCAGACCACCGACGAACGCGGCAACGTGCTGAGCCGCAAGACCTGCCGCACCGCCGGTTCGTGCAACACGGAGTACTTCACCTACGTCAAGTCCGACGTGGTGCTGGACCCGCGCCGCGACAAGCTGGAGTCCTCTTCGGACGCCCGCTCGTCCGGGCCGGCCGACACCCAGTACCGGACCTCGTACACCTATGACACCGCCGGTCGGCCACTGCGGGTCACCCGCCCGGTCCCGGCCGGGCACACGACCGCGCCGACCGAGTCGACGACGTACACGACCGGCGCGGAGGACGCCGCGGGCGGCGGCAAGGTGCCCGCCGGCCTGCTGCTGACCAGCACCGGGCCGCGCGGCGAGCTGACCAGGCGGGTCTACCGCGCCAACGGCGACCTCGACGAGCTGACCGGACCGACCGGGCTGCGCACGCGCTACGGCTACGACCAGTTCGGCCGCCAGACCACCGAGTCGCTGGTCAACAGCGGCGACGGTGCCCTGGGCACGACCACCTACGAGTACTCGCCGCGCTCCGAGGTCGTGAAGGTGACCGCACCGGGCGTCCGCAACGAGGTCACCGGCGTCACGCACACCGCGGTGACGGCGCACCGCTTCGACGGCAACGGGAACCTGGTCGAGACCACCCTGTCCGACAGCACCGGCGGCGATCCGGCGCGGTCGACGAAGTACGGCTACGACGCGGCGGACCGCCTGTCCCGCATCGAGTTCGCCGACGGTGGGGTCGAGGAGCGGTCGTACCCCGACAACGGCCTGACCCAGGTCGTGAAGGACGTGCGCGGAACGTCGTGGTCCGACCGCTACGACGAACGCGGCCGGCTGCTGTCCCGCGCCGCCTCCGGTCCCGGTGTGAACCCGGAGGACCCGGCCGCCACCTCGATGACACTGGAGGCGCGGGCCTACGACCCGGCCGGCCGGCTGGCCTCGGTCACGGACGCCATGGGCCGGCTGACCTCCTACAGCTACTACGACGACGACCTCCTCGCGAACGTGCGCCGCACCGTCCAGGGCCGCAGCGTCACCCTCGACGAACGGGCCTACGACCCGGCCGGCCAGCTGACCGAGCAGACCACGGCGGGCGGGCGCAGGACGACGTTCACCCACGACGCGGCGGGCAACGTCGTGACGGCCGCGTTCGACCCGGCCGGGCTGAACCGCGTCACCACCAACCAGTACGACCTCGGCGGCAACGTCACGCGCACCGAGCTGCGGGGCGCGGCAGACCCCACGCGGGTCGAGACGACGGTCTTCGGTTACGACGCCGCGGGTCTGCAGGTGCGCGAGGACGCGTTCCTCGACGGTTCCACCACCGTCTCGGCGTCGGTGGACCGCGACGAGCGCGGTCTGGTCCGCAGCTCGACGGACCGGCGCGGCATCACCACGTTCTACGACTACGACCTCGCCGGTCAGCTGGTGCGCACGACGCACCCCGCGGCCGACGCGTGGGTCGCGGGTGTCCGCACGACCGGCTTCAGCCGTGCGGAGGTGCTGGGCCACAACGCCTTCGGCGAGGTCACGCAAACGCGGGACGGCGCCGGGAACGTGACCACGACCGAGCGCGACCTGATGGGTCGTGCGGTGTCGGGTGCGCTGCCGGACTACACACCGGCGGGCGGGCAGCCGATCAAGGGTGCCGGCACGCGCACCGAGTACGACCACGCCGGCAACCCGGTCAAGACGACCGATGCGTTGCAGCGCACCGCCTCGCGGACGTTCGACCCGTACGGCCGCGTGTCGACCGTGACGCTGCCGCAGGTCGGCTCCTCGCCGAGCGTGCTGTCGTCGCGGTACTCCAAGAACGGCGAGCTGCTGCTCAGCACGGACGCCGGCGGTGCGCAGACGTCGTTCACCTACGACGAGCTCGGTCGCCGGGTCACCGTGACGCAGGCGGACCGCACGCCGTCGGGAACCCTCTACTACACGACCCGCACGGGCTACGACGACGCCGGCAACGCGGTGTCCGTGGAGACGCCGCAGGGCAACGTCTCCACGGCGGCCCACAACGCGGCGGGCGAGGTGACCTCCAGCACCGACGCCACGTCCCGTGCGATCAGCTACGGCTACGACATCGCCGGCCGGCGGAGCTCCGTCACCGACGCGACCGGGCTCACCACCACGACGTCGTTCGACCTGCTGGGCCGGGCGGTGCGGACCGCGCAGTCCGTCGCCGGGCAGGAGAAGCGCGCCTCGGTCACCGACTACGACCCCAACGGCAACGTGACCGCGACCCGCAGTGCCGAGGACCGGCTCGTCACCTACGGCTACGACGCGCTCGACCGCGTCGTCCGGCAGACCGAACACGTCTCCGCGACCAAGCAGGTCGTCACGACCACCGGGTACGACGCGCTGGGCAACCGCAGCCGGTTCGTCGACGGTCGCGGCAACGCCACCACCTACACCTTCACGCCGTGGGGCCTGCCCGAGTCGGTCGTCGAACCCGGTGGTGCCACCTGGACGTCGTCCTACGACGCCGGGGGACAGGCGGTCCGGCTGGCGAAGCCCGGTGGCGTCGAGGTGACCCGCACGTTCGACGCGCAGGGCAGGGTGACGCTGGAGAAGGGCTCCGGTGCCGAGTCCGAGACCGCCGACCGCACCTTCGGCTACGACGCCGCGGGCAGGCTCGCCTCCGCCGGATCGGACCTCTACCGCTACGACGACCGCGGCAACCTGCTGACCGCGCGCGGCCCCGGCGGTGACACCACCTACACCTACAACGGCGACGGCACCGTCGCGAGCCGCACCGACGCCTCCGGCACGGCCGCGTTCGGTTACGACAAGGCCGGCCGGCTGACGTCGGCGGCCGATGCCCTGACCGGCCGCACCGCCGACTACGGCTACGACAAGGCAGGCCGCACCGCCTCGGTCGCGGACCGCGCGCTCGGCGGCTACACCGTGCGGCGCATGGCCTACGACGAGCTCGGCCGGCTCGTCTCCGACCAGGTGCAGCAGACCATCGACGTCGGGGTGCCGCCGCGGGTGCTGCTCGGCACCACGTACGGCTACGACCGCGACAACCAGGTGACGGCCAAGAACGCCGACACCTACGGCTACGACGGCGCCGGCCGCCTGACGTCGTGGACCGACCAGGCCGGCAAGGCCACCGCCTACGGCTGGGACGACGCCGGCAACCGGACGTCCGCGGGCGACCGGACGTTCGCCTTCGACGCCCAGAACCGGCTGACCTCCGGCGACGGGGTCACCTACGACTACACGGCGCGCGGCACGCTGTCCTCGCAGACCCGTGACGGCGTGGTGAACGGCTCGTCGTTCGACGCCTTCGACCGGCTCACCGCGATGGGTGCGGCCCGCTACACCTACGACTCGCTGGACCGGGTGGCCGCGCGCAACGGCACCGGGTTCCGCTACCTCGGACAGACCAACGAGGTGGTGTCCGACGGTGCGCGGACGATCAGCCGGTTGCCGGACGGGTCGGCGTTCTCCGACAAGGGCACCGGTACCGCGCGGATGCTCTACGCCGACAGCCACGGCGACGTGGTGGGCCGGTACCTGAGCAACACCGTGGACGGCAGGCGGTCCTTCGACCCGTTCGGTGCGGTGACCTCGTCGTCGGGTGACACGGCCTCCGTCGGCTTCCAGGGCGACTGGACCGACTCCGGCACCGGCGCGGTGAACATGTCGGCGCGCTGGTACCTGCCGGAGACCGGCCGGTTCGCCAGCAGGGACGGCTGGACGCTCGACCCGACGCCGTCCTCGGCCGCCAACCGGTACGCCTACGGCAACAGCAGCCCGCTGTCCGGAGTGGACGAATCGGGCCACGACATGGCGCAGTGCCTGTACAACGTGGGCAAGGACGTGAAGACCCCGTGGGACGCGTTCTGGGAACCGATCAAGCACACGCTCTTCGACTCCGACTGCGCCGGGCGGCTGGCGAACGGGGAATGCCCCCGGTACGGCTGCTACAACGCCAAGGCCGGTGGTGACGAGGACCCGATCCCGGTGGGCCGCAACTGCAGGTACTACATCGGCGGGTGCAACCGGGGTGGGCAGAAGGTCGCGCCGCCTCCGCCACCCAACTGCCGGCAGAAGAAGACGTGCGTGGCCGGTCCCGGTGGGTACAAGGGACCCGGCGCGCGCAAGCCGAAGCCGATCTCCAGGCCCGCACCGCCGCCCCCGCCGCGCTGGTGGACCGACCTGCACAAGCCCGCGTTCCGGCCACCACCCGGCGGCACCGTCGTGCGGCCGCCGACCTCGTACGACCCGACCAGCCCGCTGACCGTCATCACCGACCTGGCGAACACCCTGATCGACATCGCGACCAAGGTGACGCCGACCGTGGTCGACATCGTCGGTGACCTGATCGGCCAGCCGTACGACGCGGTGATCGGCGCCGACGAGAAGCGCAAGCCCGACGAGGAGGGCTGTCTCGAAGGCGATCCGGGAGTCGCGGTCAACGAGGTGTTCAACGACGAGATGGAGGACATCAAGAACTGGACCGGACCCTACGCGGGCAAGAGCCGCGGCTGGCCCGCTCAGCGCGCGACCGCGGGCACGGTGTGCCTGACCGACCTCAAGCCCAAGGGGCCGCGCTACGAGCAGAAGCCGGTCGGCTACGTGCACGGGCAGCACAACAAGAGCCACCTGATCGGCTACCAGTTCTTCGGCAAGGGCGGACGCGAGAACATCGTGCCGCTGGACGCCGACGTGAACCAGACGGACATGCTCGGCGTGGAGAACGAGATCGCGGACGCGGTCAGGAGCGGCCAGCGGGTCTTCTACCGCGTCGAGGCGATCTACGCCCGGCCGGAGGACGCGGTGCCCTCCGCCGTCGACATCTACGCCGTCGGGGACAAGGGCTTCACCTGTGGCCAAAGGATCTTCAACCCGCACCCGGCATCCGGCTACCCAAGGGGAAAGCTCAATGGCACACGACCCACGTGTTGACGAACTGGCCGCACTGGTCGGTTGGCAGGGCACCGTCGACGCGGACGAGGCGGTGCGGGACGTGGAACGCACGCTCGGCATCGGCCTGCCGCCGGACTTCCACGCGCTGGTGAACCGGTTCCCGACCGGGTACTTCAGCTCGTTCGTCACGGTGCCCTCGCCGGTGCGGCTGGCCAACGGGAACTCGCCGTTCCTGTGGGAGGCGCAGGACGCACTGGCCGTCCTGCGCGAGGCGGCGGACACCGCGCATCCGGCGTACCCGGCGCCCGGCGGCCTGCTGCCGTGGGCCAGCAGCACCGAGGGGCACGTCTTCTTCTGGCGCACCGGGGACGAGGACCCGGCGCGCTGGCCGACGGTGTTCTGCGACGACGAGCTCACCGGCTGGGGCGAGTACCCCGGCACGGCGTCGGAGTTCCTGCGCGACGTGCTCACCGGCCGGTTCACCCACGAGTTCTTCGACCCCTGCCTGCAGGGCGTCGAACCCGACTTCGAGCCCGAACAACGAGAAGGAAACGCATGAACCGCATGAGACGCGTGGTCGTGGGAGGTGTCGCGCTGCTGCTGGGGACGGCGGGCGTGGCAACGGTTCCGACGGCCGCCACAGCCGACGTCCCGCAGTCGATCAGCGCTCCACGGCCCGGTGAGGCGGTCCCGAAGGACCGCGACGGCAAGGTCCTGCTCTACGTCGACGGCCGCGACCAGAAGGCCGTCCGCACGGCGGTCACCAAGCTCGGCGGCGAGGTCACCGCCACCCAGGGTTCACGCGCGCAGGTCGCCGTCCCGCAGGACAAGGTGGCGGCGCTGGGCAAGGAGCAGTCCATCGTGGAGGTGAAGCGGCCGGAGCGGGCGATCCCGATGGCCGTCACCTCCGAAGGCGTGCAGGCGTCGGGGGCCGACGGCTGGATCAACGCGGGCAAGAAGGGGCAGGGCGTCAAGGTCGGCGTCATCGACGTCGGCTTCGCCGGACTCGGCGACGCGCAGCAGGAGGGTGAGCTGCCGGCGAACGTCGCCGTCGACAACTCCGGCTGCCACGACGCCACCAGGTCGTCGAGCCACGGCACCGCCGTGGCCGAGGTGGTGCACGACATGGCCCCCGACGCGCAGCTGTTCGGGGCGTGCGTCGACGGGCCGCTCGACTTCGAGAACGCCACGAACTGGTTGCGGCAGCAGGGTGTCCAGGTGATCACCGCCGCCATCGGATTCCTCAGCTCCGGGCGCGGTGACGGCACCGGCGAGGCCGGCAGTCCCGCCGACGTGGTCCGCAAGGCCCGCGAGGCGGGTGTCACGTGGTCCGTGGCGGCCGGCAACCTGGCGCGCGACCACTTCGCCGGCAACGCGGTGGACGCCAACGGCAACGGGTTCGTCGAGTTCGACGGCACCGCGCAGAACAACGGGTTCAACGTCGCGGCCGGTGTCACGACCACCGTGGCGTTGCGGTGGGACGGCTGGCCCAGGACGAACGAGGACCTCGACCTCTACGTCATGTCGCAGCCCAAGGCGCCGACCGGTCCCACCGACTCCGCGGTCGTGGCGGCGTCGACGACCAACCAGCGCGACGTCTCGGGTGGTGCGCGGCCGACCGAGGAGGTGACGTTCACCAACTCCTCCGGGGCGGCGCAGTTCTACTACCTGTACGTGCGCAACCACAACGCGAAGTTCACCACCCGGCTCGACCTGTTCGTGTCGGGGCCGAGCGACCCGTTGCAGTACAACACCCCGGCCGGCAGCGTCACCGAGCCCGCCACCTCGCCGTACGTCATGGCGGTCGGCGCGACCCGGCCCGGCAGCGGCACCCTGGAGAACTACAGCGGCCAAGGCCCGACGATCGACGGCCGGCTCAAGCCCGACCTCACCGGGTTCGCCGGCGTCAGCACCTCCACCTACGGCGGCCAGAACCTCAGCGGCACCTCCGCGGCAGCGGCGCACGTCGCGGGTGCGGCGGCGTTGCTGAAGTCCGCCAACCCTCAGCTCGACGCCGCGCAGATCCAGACGGCGCTGCAGACGCGCACCAACCCGCGCAAGTCCGACAACCAGTGGGGCACCGGAGTTCTCGCGATGGGCACACCGGACACCGTCCCGGTCGTGACCGGGTCCGGGTACACGCCGTTCCCGAAGGTCTCGGTGATCCAGGGCAGGGCGTTCGCGGCCGGCGAGGTCTTCACCCTGCCGATCCCGGACATCCCCACCGACACCACCGCGGTGGCGCTCAACATCTCACTGCGCACCAACCCGGCGTCGGGTGCGGTCGACGTGCCCAGCGGGCTTGACGTGTTCCCGGAGAACTCCTCGACCAGCAAGGCCACGACGCTGCGCGTGCAGCCCGGTGACGGCTGGGTCAACGCCCTGGTGATCGCCAAGCTCGGCGCCGACCGCGCCGTGCGGCTGCGTGCCGGTGCGGGACCGGTGTTCGACAACGTCGACCTGCTCGGCTACTTCAGCCCGAACAGCGCCTCGACCTACTTCCCCCAGCACAGCCCGGTCCGGGTGCTCGACACCCGCGGCCTGAACGGCGGCCCGCGCACCACCCCGCTCGGTCCCGGCGAGGTCGTGACCGTGAAAGCCCGTGGCGCCAACGGTGTCCCGGACAACGCCACGGCGGTCGCGGTCAACCTCACCGCCGTCGAGTCGACCCTGGGCACCGCGATGGGCCTGTTCGGCACGGAGAACGGCGGCACGGCGCTGAGCGCCAACCGCACCGAACGCCGCTCCAACGCCTCCATCGTCGCCATCGGCGAGGACGGCAACATCCGGCTGCGCAACAGCACCGGCCGCGCGCACGCCGTGCTCGACGTCGTCGGCTGGTTCGCCGCCGGTGCCGGTGGCAAGTACGTCCCGCTCGACGAGCCGGCCCGCATCGCCGACACCGCGACGGGCAGCCAGCGCACCGGCCCGCTCGGCGAGGGCGAGACCGCGCGGTTCCAGGTCACCGGCCTCGCCGGAGTCCCGGCCACCGCCACCGCCGCTGTGCTGATGCCGTCGGCCGCCGAGAACCTGCTCGGCACCGAGGTGTCGGTGGCACCCGCCGAGATCGGCTGGTCGCCGGTGACGAACCTGGCCGTGAAGCAGCGCGGCCGGTCGTCCTCGACCGTGCTGACGCCGCTGGGCGCGAGCGGCAAGGTGGCCGTGCGCAACGAACGCGGCAACGCCCAGTTCGCGCTGGACGCCCAGGGCTACTTCCTCGGCGGCACGCAGTTCACCGACGACGGCGCGTGCGCGCTGCCGGTCGGTGAGGCCGGGTACACCAGCATGTTCGACGGCAGGGCGGAGACGAACCTGTCGGCGTGGCGGGTCGCGGGCACGACCCCGTTGTCCGCCAACGGGTGTGAGCTGCAGACCACCGAGGGCAACGACGTGTCCTGGTACGCCGCGCACTCGTTCGGCAACGACTACACGGTGAAGTTCGACTTCCGCGGCAACCAGTCGCTGGCGCGGACCGGCCTGTTCGTGATGTTCCCCGACCCCGGTACCAACCCGTCCGTGCCGCGCGGCAACGGCGTGGAGGTCGAGATCGGCACCGACGGCAGCGCCGGCTCGATCACACCGGGCAAGGCGCGCAGCGGCGAGGCCCCGTCACCGGGCAACTGGCACACCGCCGAGGTGACGGTCGCCTGGAACACGGTCATCGTCAAGATCGACGGCGCGGAGGTCAACCGCCACACCGTCACCGACGCCGGACGGGCGTACGTCAACAGCTTCATCGGCTTCAAGAACGACGGTGAGTACCGCACCACGTACCTGCGCAACCTCCGCGTCAAGAACAACACCGCGGTGCGCAACGGCGAGATCAGGGGCGTCAACGACCGCTGCCTCGACGTGCCCGGCTACGACCCCAACGTCGCCGAGCTGCAGATGTGGGACTGCAACAACTTCCCCAACCAGCGCTGGACCACCACCGTCGACGGCCTGGTCACCAACGTCGGCAAGTGCCTCGGCGCGCAGAACAACGGCACCGCCGCCGGAACCGCTGTCGTGCTGGTGGCGTGCACGCCGGGCGAGTACTCCCAGCAGTGGGTGGTGCGCCCGGACGGCGCACTGGTCAACGTCCGATCCGGACGGTGCCTGACGCCGGCGACCACCGACCGTTCGGCTGCGTTGCGGCTGCAGGACTGCGCGGCGCGGTCGGACCAGGTCTGGCGGCTGCCCGACCAGCACGGCCAGCAGGGTGCACTCGTCAACGCCGCGTCCGGTCGGTGCCTGGACATCGCGAGCGGCGACCCGCGCACCAACAAGGCCCAGTCGTGGGACTGCTACGGCAACGCCGCGCAGCAGTGGGCGATCACCGGTGACGGCCGGATCACCAGCAGCGGCAAGTGCCTCGACATCGTCAACGCCGCCACGACCGCCGGCAGCGCGGTGAACCCGTTCGACTGCAACGGCCAGCCCAACCAGCAGTGGCAGTCGCGGCCGGACGGCACCATCGTCAACCCGGCGTCCGGCCGCTGCCTGACCGCGGCCGGCACCGCCAACGGCGCCGGACAGTCCATCCAGGACTGCACCGGGGCACCGGCGCAGGTCTGGCGGCTCAGCGCGCAGACGCAGTGGGTCGGCAACCTCGTCGGCATGGGCAAGTGCGCCGACATCAAGGGGGAGAACCCGGCCAACGGCACGGTGTGGCTGTGGCAGTGCTTCGGCCCGCAGGGCGAGACCTGGGCGGCGATCGGCGACGGCGCGATCCGGTCCATGGGCGCGTGCCTCGACATCGGCGCACTGCCCAACGGCACCCCGACCGTGGTGGCCACCTGTCACAACGGCCTGAGCCAGCAGTGGACCGCTCGCCCGGACGCCACGTTCGTCAACGTCGAGGCCTCGCGCTGCCTGGACGTGTACGCGGGACTCGTCGACAACGGCACGAAGATCCAGATCTACGACTGCGTCGGCACGCCGCAGCAGCGGTGGTCGGTGCCGCTCAGGGCGAGCTAGCAGAACAGGCGGCAGTGGGCGGCGGGATTCATGACCGCCGCCCACTGCCACATCTCGTCGGGCCTTGTTCAGGTGGCGCGAGCAGCACCGCGTCAGTAAACGCAGTACCAGCTGTAAGGGTCGCTATAGTTGCGGTAGGTGCTGTAGGCGTTCGGGTTGCGGTACTGCGTGCGGCACTGTCGCGTCACGTCGATCTGCCCGTCCGCCACCGGGACGACGCCCGTCACGCACCTCCAGCCGAGCACGTTCCAGGTCCTGATCTTCGCCACCCGGCCCTGCCCGGGGTACTGGTTGTCGCACGCCGCCTGCATGCTCACCGAGCCGGTCGCCGCAGACGCCGGTGATGTCGACACGACGGCGCCCGTGATGCTGATCAACGCGCCTGCCGCTATTGCTGCCACTCGTCGTGCTTGCATGGTGAATTCCTCCTTGGGATGGAGCCGGAATCGACTCGCGATTTCGTGCGTGAACTTGTCCGGTGCGTGAGCTTCACCGGCTGCCGTACTCCGGGCAGAACGCGGCCACCGAGACGTTCAGGAATGCTCGTTTTGCGTTGATGTTGTTGCCGAAGTCGCCGTACATGGCCATGAGGTCGCCGGCCCCATATCCCTGGTCGAGCTTGGCGCAGAGGGACTTGGCCAGCGTTTCGGCCTCGGTCATGTCGTGGGGTGCGATGCCCTTGTGCGCGAGCAAGTCGTGGAACTTCGACGTCGCGTTGTTCGTAGGACTGCAGGCCGCGGTGAGCACAAGCGTCACGACGGCCAATGTCGTCTTCATCGTGCGCCTCCTTTGTCGTTCCCCCATGGTGTGGAAGGCGTTGTGGGTGACGCGTGGGTCGTTCACCCGACACGTTCGGCTCGGCTGGTCCGACACAGTGGGTGGTGGCTCGCGGGAGGAGGGCGTTGTGGACGGCAGGCGCATGCGGGTGGTCGTGCTGGACGACCACCCCGCGGTGGTGGCGGGTGTGACGGTGTGGTGCGAAGCCGCTGATCCGCCGATCGACGTCGTGGATGCGGGTGACCACCTGTCGCTGGTGTGGACCGGGCGCGGCGCCGAAGCCGATGTGGTGGTGTTCGACCTGCAGCTGGGTGGCAAGCCGCCCGCGTTCGCCGAGCTGGAGGCGCTGGTGAAGGCTGGACGCCGCGTGGTCGTCTACTCGCAGCACTTGGCGTCGGCCACGGTGATGCGTTGCCTGGACCTCGGCGCCTTGGCCTACGTGACGAAGGCCGAGGGGCCGGAGCACCTCGTTCCCGCTCTCCGAGCCGCGGCGGAGGGCGTCCTTTACCTCTCGCCGTCGCTGAGCGGCGCTGTGTGCGCGGTGCCGGACGGTCGCGCGCGGCTCACGCCGAGGGAGGTCGAAGTGCTCACCGCCTGGTTCGAATGCGCCTCCAAGGACCTCGTCGCGGCCAGGCTGCACATCACGCGCAAGACGGTGGAGACCTACATCGAACGGGTCCGGGCCAAGTACGCCGAGTTGGGGCGTCCCGCGACGACCAAGCAGACGCTGGTGAAGCGGGCGCTGGAGGACGGGCTGGTCAGCTTCGACGACCTGCCGTGACGATCCTGTGCTCCGCGCGCACCCAGCACAGTTCCGCAGTCGCCAGGTGCGTCACGACGACCTGTGAGTCGTCGCTGGTCTCCTGTGGTGTGACGGGAGGGCAGTCGCCCACGGCGCTGACCGACACGGCGTCCGGAGTCCCGAGCACCACCAGGCGGAGGGTGGAGCGTGCCGTGGTGACGACGACGAGTGGTGCCTCGGTCAACAGGTGGCGCACCGAACGTGGCAACGGGGGAATCGGTCCGTTGACCTCCAGGTGGACCTCGATGCCCCGTCGTTGCGCCAGGTCGATGCACGCGTCCAGTTCGTGCAACAACGGGTTTTCGGCGTCGTCGGCCTCCGCGAACAGCCGCCGCATCCGGGCCGCCTCGATCCCGCATCGTCGTCGCACGTCGGGATCGGCGGGATCGAGGGCGCGGCTCAGCAGCCCTTCGAGCAGGGGCAGCGCCGACGTGGACAGCTCCGCGCACCTGACCTTCCTCGCCTCGTGGAGGCCGACGGCCACGCGATGAGCGGTTGTCGTCTCCTCGAGTGCCCTGCGGGCAGCGCCGGCGGCTGCGGCGAGGCGGACCAGGGCTGCGGCCGTCGCGCCGACGCAGAGCTGGAACGCCAGGATTGCCGTGAGCGCCACCAGGCCGCCGAAAAGCCTGTCCTCGTCGGCGTGAGCCACGGTGACCAGGCTCGCGGCGCTGATGCCCAGCTCCACCAGCAGGACCGGGAGCAGTGTGGACAGGGGGTGGCCGAACAGCACGCACAGCGTGACCCACCCGACCACTCCGGTGCTCCAGTCGGCCTGTTCGAGCACCTGGCTCGGGGCGAGGGTGGCGGTGGCGGCGATGTGTGTGAGGACGAGGGTGGCGGCGACCGGCCAGCCGGCCTCGGCCCACGAGCGCCCCCGTCGCACGAGCAGCCATTCGACGACGAGGAGGAGGAACACGTACAGGTAGGCGGCGATCTGGACAGCGGGGACGGCGAAGTCCCGCAGGGCGGGGAACAGCGACGGCGCGTTGAGCAGCAGCAGGACGGCGCTGGCGATCACCGCGGTCGACAGCCGCAGCTTGCGGAGGAACTCGTCTTGGACCTCGTGTGCTGCGAAGGCGGGCGAGGGCAGGTCAACCATGGCCGTGAACCAACCGCACGATCGACCCGTGGCCGGGGTGTGAGATGACCGATGCGTGACCGCCCGCCTCCCGCATCCGGCCGATGATCGAGCTCGTGATGCCCCGGCGCGACGCCGGGACCGTCGCCGGGTCGAAACCACGCCCGTGATCGATCACCTCCACGGTCACCGCTGTTCCGCGCTTGTGCGCCAGCACCGTGGCGGAAGCAGCTCCGGAGTGCCGGGACACGTTCGTCAACGCCTCGCGGACGCAGTGGGCGAACGTCGCTCCCAACGCCGCGGGCACTGCCAGGCCCGGGGCGATGTGGAACTCGACGTGCAGCCTGGACGCCGATCCGGCGCGGCACAGGACGTCGTCCAGTTCCACGACGCCGCCCGCGTGCGGAGGGTGTTCATCGATGGCGTCGATGTCGACGCGCAGTTGGGGTCTCAACCACTCGTCGTGCCGGCCGACCTGGCCGAGTGCGACCATCAGCAAGGTGGTGGCGGCCGTGTCGTGGAGCAGTGCGGCTGCCCGGCGCTCGTCGGCACGGACGGCCTGGGCGATCGCCGACTCCGTTCGCTCCCGCTCTGCCAGGGCTGCGGCGTTGTCAGCCTGGGCGGCGCTGCGGTTCACGAGCGACCAGAGCAGTCGTGACAACGCGGCTTCAACACAGATCCAGCCGGCGAGGGGAAGCGTGGCGGTGACGGCCGCGGGGCCGAGGACTGCGGCTCCGATGACGTGCGTCGCCGACAAACCCGCTGCGACCACCATTCCGGCGACGGGACGTGAGGTCCACTGGATCGCGACCGCGACGAACGAGGCGAACACCAGCGCCCAGCTGTGACCGTTCGTCAACGCCTCCACCGGCACCGTCCACCGCTGTGTCAGGCAGGCCAGTGCCGCCAGCAGGACTTCGAGGGCCGGTGGCCACCACGCCCACGGCCATCGGAGCAGGACCGCGTTCAGCAGCACGACGCCCGCGACGGCGACCAGCAGCACCAGGGGGACAGGCGCCACAGGCATCCCGAACCCGGCGACGACGAGGATGAAGGCCGCTTTCCCGAGCACGGCGTACCGGGCCCCGAGGCGCGAAAGTCTTCGCTGGAACTCGCCGTCAAGCATCCCGACCGCCCATCAACGTCGTTGTTGATTTCGACAACGAGGCGGGCGTGTTACTCCTGGAACAGCACTACCCCTGAACGGGTGACATTCGAGCAGGGCGATGTCAGGCGTCGCCGTCGCCCGTGCAACAAGTTGCCGCAGTCGTGGCTGTCGGGTGAACGACCGACGCGTTGCCCAAGGCGCCCTGCCCAGACTGAGGTGGTGGAAGCGGAGGTCACATCGGCCACCACCAGGTGATCGCTGGGCTCCCGAGATCGTCTCGGTTCACACAGGGGCCAGCCATCTCCGTCGGCCGGCTTCTGCACGGATGTCGTGGAGGGCGTCATGCACTGGAGCGCGTACGAGGTCTTCTCGGTTCTGAGCGGGGTCACGGTGCTGATCCTCGCGCTGGTGGCTCGTGGAATGAATGGCAGGAGTCGGGCTCTGGCTGTTTTCAGCGGCCTCTTCTGCATCGTCCTCGGATTCTACGTAGCGGCTCAAACGAGCGGAACCTACTACTACCCGAGGCGCATTTTCTTCATCCCGTTCGTCGCTGTGGGCTGCACGATTTATGAGGTCATCAAGCGCAAGCGTGGAACAGGCGCGCGGCGATACTGAAACAGGTGGGGAAAGCATTCAGGATCTTCGCGTGCTCGTGATGATCGACTGCATGAACGCTTTGCGAATTCTGGTCTGGTAACAGTTGGGGCCCGTTGAGCGGGCGGTGTCCACCGACGAGCAAGTGCCGCGGTCGAGTGACCGAGGTGGACGTGGTGCCGGACCTTGCCCCTGTCACGCTCTGCCAGGGAGAAGTCCTCGGTGAAGTCCACCCGCGAGGCGGTCCGAACCTCGTGAGGAGGTGCCGCCGATCCACGTCCCGCCGCTCTCCGTGCTGGTTGGATGTGCGAGTGGTCTGGCTTCCCGTAGACGCGATCTGGTGCACCATCGGCACGGTCTGGTTCACCGAAGATGACGTGTTCGCACGTGCGGACATCGACCGCTACGAGTTGGGCCAGGAACTCTGCGAGCAGGTCGGCCCGTTCCAGGTGCTGGCGGGTCAGGTGGTCGCTGTCGTGCGTGACCGTCAGGTGCGGTTGACCGGCGCCGATGGCCGGTTGACCGGCGAGTGTTCCTGCCCGGCGGGGCTCGGCGGTGTCTTCTGCGAGCACTGCGTGGCCGTCGCGGTGCTGGCTGTCGACGTCGTACGTCCACTGGACGCCAAGGCGCTGCTCACCGCGGTGGACTCGGTCGGCAGGACACGTCCGGACGCCACGTACCCGGACCGCTGGGCCGATGACGCCGAGAAGCTCCTGCTCACCTTGGAGGAGGCGACCATCGGCCACCCGGCGGTCACCAGGCCGCTGTACCAACGGCTGGTGCGGCGCTTGGCGCGCAACGGGTCGAACCTCGGCTCCCACGAGGCCCACCACCTGTGGTCGGACGCGGTGGAGCAGGCGACCACGGGTCTCGTCCAGGCGTGCGTGCGCGAACCGGCGGACCCCGACGAGCTGGCCGTCTGGGCTTTCGACCTGCAGGCGGAGGAACCCGCGCACTTCCTCGACGTCGCCGATCTGGTGGAGGCGCTCGGTCCGCGCGGGCTGGCCACCTACCGGCGGCGGTTGGACCAGGCGCACCGGAACCTGGCCCCCGAGGACCCCTATGACCACCACTCGGTGCACCAGCACGGTGTGATCGCCTACATCCGCGAACAGTTCCTGCTGGCGTTCGAACCGGATGTCGAGGTCCTGAGCGCTTTCTACGCCGAGAACCCACGCCCCGGCAGTGCCGTGTCGATCGCCAAGGCGTTGCGTTCCGCCGGCCGGGTCGACGAAGCCCTCGCCTGGCTCGAAGACGTGCCACGGAGGAGCCACGAAGGCGACGACGAACTCGCGCGGCTGTACGAGCTGCGCGGCCGGTACCGGGACGCGGCCAGGGTCCGCTGGGACATCTTCGAGCGCTTGCCCCATTCGGGTCACTACCGCGCGCTGCTGGCCGTCGCCGAACCGCTGGACGCCGTGGAGTACGCGACGGACCGCGCCATCTCCTGCCTGGAAGGCCTGCGGCAAAGGGACGAGAACGCCGACGACCTGCTCGCCGAGCTGTACGGGACGCGCGGCCGGCACCGGGACGCGGCCAGGGTTCGCTGGAGCATCTTCGAACGCGTGCCCCACGGCCACTTCGACCGGAACCGGGAACGAGCATACCGGTCGCTGCTGGCTGCCGCCGAACCGCTGAACGCGGTGGAGTACGCCAAGAACCGCGCCTTCGCGCATCTGCGCGAACAGGTGGCGCGGTCCGGAGCTGACGCCGCCACGTCACTGGTCCACCTGCTCTTCGTCGCCGGCGACGAAGAGCAGGCGTGGCGAGTGGCGCGGGAACACGACCTCGACGACCGTCAGCTCGCGCACATCGCACGTGCGCTCGCACACCGGCATCCGGCCGCCGCGATCCCGGTCCTGGTGCGGGCGGCCGAGCTCACGATCGACCGTCGTACGGACAAGGCCAGGTACGCGCGGGCCGGTGAGGTGCTGGCCGAGATCGAGGTGCTGCACCACCGGGCCGGGTTGGACTTCGCTGACTGCCTGGACCAGTTCACCGCCGCGCACCACCAGCCGGCGCTGCTGGCTGCCTTGGCCAAGGCCGGCCTGTGAAGGCGACTTGCCGCCACGCTCGACATGACGGCCAGCACCGGCACCGGACAGGGTTGAACCGGGTGTCGCCCATGGCCGGCCCGGGGTTCTAGTCGGTCGGCGCCATCGCCCCCGCTCGGTGGCGTGCCGCCGACACCCCGGTGTTGGCGCTCGCCGCAGACCTGGTCACCGCCGCGATGTCGGCCCTGCTCACGCGGTCGTCGGTGTTGTCACCGAGTACCGCGATCTGCTCGGCCAGCGGCAGCTCCTGCCACTGCGGCGACACCGGCCCGACGTGCCCGGGAAGGGCGGGCTCGTCCTTCGTCACCGCCAGCGTGTCACCGACCGAGCCACGCGCCGCGACGGTGCCGTACATGTTGCCGGTCCACTGGCGGACGCCGTAGTACTCCGATCCGACCCATTGCGACAACAGGATGTGGGAGTTCGCCAGCGTCGAGTACGGATGCACGATCGGCGCGTAGATGTTCTGGGCCTGCGCGTAGGTCACCTGGGTCTTCGGGGCGGTCCACAGGCCTGTCGGGTACGTCGCCGTCTGGGTGACCGCGCCGCGGCCGCCGTTGAGGAACGACAACACGACCCGACCCTCGATGACCTGTGCCGACAACTCGCCGATGGCCTCGGTGCGACTCGGCGCGTTGATGATCGGCGTGATCGGCCCGTACTGGCGCCAGTCCCAGCGACCGGAGCCGTCGACGCCCCAGAAGCGGTACTGGCTGTAGTTCCACATCTTGTCCCACGGCACCCGCATGAGGTGGATGCCACCGCCGTTCCACCGGCCCTCGTTGGTCCCGTAGATGTAGACGAAGTTCTCACCCGGCCACATGATCATGGTGTTGTTCTGGAACAGGCTCATGTCGCCGCTGTTCCAGTAGTCCATGTTCTCCCGGTTGGTCTCCAGGTTCCACGTGGTGGTCCAGTTCTCCGCGTGGGTGTCGGTGGACGTCCACAGCCGGGAGTACCAGGTGCGCCAGCTGCCACCGGCGCTCGGGATGCCACCCTGCTCCGGGATCGCCCAGTCCCGCACGCCGAACGTGCTCATGATGTAGCGGCCGTCGGGCAGGTGGATCAGGTCGTTGGGGATCTCGGTGACGACCTGCCCCGGCGTGTTCCTGGCGTAGTTGGGGTCGTTGTGCCGATAGAGGATCAACTGCTTGGCCTGTGAGCCACCGATGGCGTTGTCCCAGCGGATGCCGTTCTGCAGGTCGGTGTTCGACTGGCGCAGCCCGACGGGCGAACGCCAGCCGGTGACGTTGACCGGCACCGGCTGGTCGAAGGTGTCGCCGAAGATCGAGATGCAGTAACCGTGGTTGGTCCGTGCCGTGAACCCGAGGTCGGTGCCCCGGAAGCCGAACCGGGCCGTCTCGTTGCCCGTGAGGTCCTTGAGGTAGCCGGCACGCGGGGTGCCGGCTGCGCCGGCCGTCCCGGCGCCGAGCCCGCCGAGCCCGCCGCCGAGCAGTGCGCCGGCGGCCCCCTTCAGGAACGTCGCACGGCTGAAGCCGCGGCCCGTCCGTGTTGTCGGATCGGTGCCATCGCCGCTGGTGTGGTCGTCGCGTCGCATTCCGCTCCTTCAGGAGTTCGCGCTGTGTGACCACGACGCTACCTACTGTTCCGGAAAACCGGAATGACCAGAGCTCACCGGTTCCGGAACGTCGGTCCCGGAACCGGAGAGCAGGTCAGCGCGGCGCTCACGCCAGAGGAACCCACTCGGTCTTCACCGTCACCTCGTCGAGCACCTCCTGGAGCGGCTCGACCCCGAGCCCTGGCCCGGTGGGCACCCGCAGGTGCCCGTCCCGGAGCACGAACGGCTCGGTGACGTCCAGCGCGTAGTACCGGTCCGACGCCGAGGTGTCACCGGGCAGCGTGCACCCCGGCAACGCCGCGAGCGCCACGTTCGCCGCCCGCCCGATGCCGGTCTCCAGCATCCCGCCGCACCACACCGCGATGCCGTGCGCCGCGCACACGTCGTGGATGCGCCGCGCCTCCAGGTACCCGCCGACCCGGCCCGGCTTGATGTTCACGACCTGGCACGCGCCCAGCGTGATCGCGTCGGCGGCCGACCGGGCGGAGGTGATCGACTCGTCCAGGCAGATCGGGGTCCGCACCACCTTGGCGAGCTCGGCGTGGGCGAGGATCTCCTCCTCGTCCAGCGGTTGCTCGATCAGCAGCAGCTCGAACGGGTCGAGCTTCGCGAGGTGGCGGGCGTCGGCCAGGGTGTAGGCGGTGTTCGCGTCGACCTGCAGCAGCACGTCGCCGAACCGCTCCCGCACCGCGCGCACCGGCTCGACGTCCCAGCCCGGCTCGATCTTCAGCTTGATCCGGACGTACCCCTGTTCGACGTACCCGGTGACGGCGTCGAGCAGCTCGGGGATCGAGTTCATGATCCCCACCGACACGCCGCACGGCACGGACTCGCGCGTCGCCCCCAGCTCGCGGGCGAACGACCGGCCGGCCGCGCGCAGCTCGGCGTCCAGCACGGCCATCTCCAGCGCGCCCTTGGCCATCCGGTGGCCGCGGAACTTCGCGAGCCGCGGCCCGACGGACACGGCGTCGACCTCACCGGTCAGCGCCGGCACCAGGAACCGCCGCAGCACGTCCGCGCAGCCCTCGGTGTACTCGGGCGAGTAGACCGGGTCCACCATCGCCACGCACTCGCCCCAGCCCTCGCCCACGTCGGTGACGGCGCGCAGCAGCATCAGCGTGCGCACGGTCTGCGTGCCGAACGACGTGCGGAACGGGCTCTTCAACGGCATCTCGACCCAGCGGAGCTCGACCCCGGACAGCCTCATGACGACTCGTTCCTCTCGACGACGTACCACCCGGCCCGGTCGAACCCGGTGACGCAGGCACCTCCCGCGAGCAGCCCGCCGAGGACCTCCCGCACGGCGTGCCGCCACTGCCGCGCTGCGGCCGGGTTCGCCACCCGCAGCGCCTCGACGTCCGGCGGCACCGCGACCAGCACGGTGGAACCGCCGGTGGTGCCGGGCACCGGCAGGCCGTCGGCGGAGATGCCCAGCCCGACCACGCCCCTGGCCTCCACGACCCGCGGCGTGCCCGCGCACACCGCGGCGACCTCCGGTGACGTCACCCGCCAGTGCACCAGCAGCCGGTCGCTCTCCACGCCGCCGTTGATGCTGTCGCGCATGTCGCCGTAGAAGTCCGGCAGGTACTCGGCCGCGTCGGCGCCGAGCTTGCCCAGGTTGAAGTAGGCGTTGCGGCGCACCAGCGGGTCGAACGTCCAGGTGACGGCGGTCAGCCCGCGGGCCAGCGCCCACGCCCGCTGGTCGAGCTTGAGCGCGTAGCCGACGTTGCGCCCGCGCATCCGGGCCGAGACACCGGCGATGTGGCTGTGCAGCGTGCCGGCCGCCGGTGGCGAGCAGAAACCGATGCACGCGCCGACGAGCTCGTCGCCGTCGAACGCGCCCGCCACGTAGCTGCCCGCCTTGGCCATCGCCCGCAGCAGCTCGGCGGTGACCGGGGGAGTGTTCCCGCTCGACCGCCAGATCTCGGCGTAGAGCCGTTCGGTGGCGACGAGCTCGGACTGCTCGGTGAGCTGGCGGACCACGACGTCCTGGGCCAGCAGCGGTTCGGTCATGTGGTCAGCTCCCTCACCAGTGCCGAGAGCAACGCGGTGCGCGGCGCCAGCTCGGACACCAGCACGTGCTCGTTCTCGGCGTGTGCGCCACCGCCGACGGCGCCGAGCCCGTCGAGCGTCGGCACGCCTGCGCCCGCGGTGAAGTTGCCGTCGGAGGCACCGCCGACCGCGGCCCGGGTCAGCGGTCCGCCCAGCCGGGACGCGAGCGCGAACAGCTCGGCGGACATCGCGGCCTCCAGCGGCGCGCGGTTCGGGCCGCCGGTCACCTCGACCTCCGCCCCGTCGAGCACCGGTTCCAGCGCCCGCATCGCCTCGTCCACGCGCAGCTGCTCGTCGAGGTCGCGCACGCGCACGTCCACCATGAAGCTGCCGTGCGCGGCAACGGTGTTCGTGGTCGTCCCCGCCGACAGCACGGTCGGCGTTACGGTCGTACCCGAGTCTACATCGGACAGTGCGGCCACGGCGAGGATCTGGTGGGCCGCCTCGATCGTCGCGCTGACACCGCGCTCGGGTTCGAGCCCGGCGTGCGCGGCGCGGCCGTGCAGCACCACCTCGTACATCGACGTGCCCTTGCGCTCGGTCTTGAGCGCGCCGCCGTCCGCCGACCCCTCGGTGACGAGCACGGCCCGGTGCTCGCGCGCCTCGGTCTCGATGAGGCCGCGGGAGGACGGCGAGCCGATCTCCTCGTCGCCGGTGATGAGCACCGTGACGCCGTCGGGGGAGTCGAGCGCGGCCACGGCGTGGAAGATCATCACCACGCCGGTCTTCATGTCGAAGCAGCCGGGACCGCGCAGCACCCCGTCCCGCACCGAGAACGGGATGCGGTCGAGCGTGCCGATGGGCCACACCGTGTCGTGGTGGCCCAGCAGCAGCACCTTGCGCGGACCACCGCCCAGCCGCCACCGCAGGTGGGTGCGGCCGTCGAGCACGATCCGGTCGGGGGCGCTGCCGAGCAGGGCCGTGCCCACCTCGGCGGTGACGTCCGCGCTGCGGGCGACGGCGGCGAGGTCGGTGGACGGGGACTCGCAGTTGATGAGGCGTTCGATGTCTTTGAGCACGTCAGGACACCTTAGGCGTGGCGCGGACGCCCATGTGCAGGTACTGCTCGCCGGTGGGCAGCGTGTAGAACACGACCGAGGTCCAGCTGTCCTGCTCGGAGTCCCGGCACACGAACAGCTCGTCGGTGATCGGCACGAGGTCGACCTCCGGCGGGTCCGGCACGAGCCCCGCCAGCGATCCGGTGACCGTCATCGCCAGCCGCAGGCCCTTCTCGCCCTCGGACACCTCCAGGCGCGCCGAAGCCCGTTCGTACCGGCCGACGTACCGCGCGGTGTCCACCTCGACAGGGTCGCCGGGCTCCAGCGGGCGCGGCATCGCGACACCGGCCAGCTCGGCGAAGATCTCCCGGTACAGCTCCAGGTAGAGCTCGCGGGCCTTGCCGCCGTTGGTGAGCAGCGTGACGGCGAGGCCCTGCTCGGGCAGCAGGCGCAGGAACGCCGACTGGCCGATGGTGTTGCCGTCGTGGCCGATGAGCCGGTGACCGTCCCAGCCGAACCGGATCCAGCCCAGGCCCCACGAGTCGCCGAGCGCGTTCGGGTCGGGCACGTCGGTCTGCTTCTCGGTCATCGCCGCCGCGGTGGCCTCCGCCAGCACGGACCCGCCGCCGGTGAGGTGCATCTTCGCGAACTCCAGCACGTCCGCGGTCGTCGAGAAGATCGTCCCGGCGGGGCCGAGCGAGCGCGGCAGCTGCCACACCGGGGCCGGCTTCGCCTCGCCGTCGGCGTCGATGTGGCCGACGGCGGCGCGGTGCATCAGCGCCTCCTCCGGCAGCGTGCCGGTGCGGTCCAGGCCGAGCGGGCCGAAGAGCTTCTCCCGCATGGCCGCGTCCCACGTCTGCCCGGTGAGCTTCTCGACCACCCGGCCGGCGAGGGAGAACCCGCTGTTGCAGTAGGAGAACGTGGCGCCGAGCGGGTGGTTCTGGCCCGCCTCCACCAGCTGCTCGACGTAGCGCCGCAGGCAGTCGTCGCCGCGGCCGGTGTCGGTGAACACGTCGCCGTCGATGCCGCTGGTGTGCGTGAGCAGGTGCCGCATGGTCACCTTCTGCGCGACCACCGGGTCGGCCAGCTTCAGCTCGGGCAGCACGTCGGCGATCGGCGTGTCGAGGTCGAGCAGGCCCTCGTCGACCAGCCGCATCACCACGGTCGCCGTCCACACCTTGCCGATCGAGCCGATCTGGAACACCGAGTCCTGGGTGACCTCCACCCCGGTGGCCGTGTTCAGCACGCCGTGGCAGGCCTCGGCGACGTCGTCGCCGCGCAGGATGCCGAGCGCCGCACCGGGCACGCCGTGCTTCTTCGCGAGCACGGACAGCCTGCGCTGCCAGTGCGCCGCGTCCAGGGCCCGGCCCTCACCGGTGTGCTCGCGCACCCAGTCGACCACGCGCCGGTTGAAGTCCTCGCGGTGCGAGGGCGTGCCGTTGAGGATGAACAGGTGCGAGGCACCGGGGTAGAGCACCAGCCGGGCCGGGACGTCGTTCTGGCGCAACGCGGTGAACCACTGCTCGGCCTGCCCGGCCGGGCACCGGTCGTCGCTCGCGCCCTGGTAGATCAACGTCGGCGTGCGGACGTCGTCGACGCGGGTCAGCGGGGACAGCTCGGCGAGGTGGTCGCCCGCACCGCCCAGCTCCAGCGCGGTGAGCGCGTGACCGGCGTCGGACGTGCCCGCCATGCTCGTCAGGTCGCTGACCACGCCACCGGCGACCGCGGCGGCGAAGCGGTGGTCGCGGCTGGTCAGGTAGCAGGTCATGTAGCCGCCGTAGCTGTAGCCGGTGACGGCGAGCCGGGCTGGGTCGGCGGTGCCGTCGGCGACCAGCTGGTCGAGCGGCTCCAGGAAGTCGCGCGCGTCGGCCTTGCCCCACGCGCCGAGCGCAGCCTGGTAGAACGCCTCGCCGTAGCCGTCGCTGCCGCGCGGGTTGAGCAGCAGCACCGTCCACCCGCGCCGGGCCAGCACCTGGTGGTACAGGTGCACCGGGTCCGCGGAGCCGTTCCACGCGTTGTGCGGGCCGCCGTGGATGTCCAGCAGCAGCGGGGAGGGGCCGGTGCGCTCCGGGTCGCGGACGAGCCAGCCGTGCACGACGGTGCCGTCGGAGATCGTGAACTCGCGCTCCCGCGGCACGAACCGGTCGGCGCCGCTGTCGTGCCCGGTGCGGACGGTCACCTCGCCGGTGGTCAGGTCGACCGTGGCGATCTCGCCGTAGGAGGTGCCGCCGCTCAGCACGACCGCCGCGGTGGTGCCGCTGACCGACAGCCCGGACACGACCCGGGAGTCACCGCCGACGAGCAGTCTGGGCGCGTCGTCACCGTCGACCGCGTACAGCTGCGTGCAGCCGCGGTCGCGGGCGCAGAACACCACACCGGTCGGCGTGAGCGCGGGCTGACCGCCGGGGTAGCCGGCCATGCCCGGCATGACGTTGCGGTCCAGCGGCGCGGCGAGGTCGCGCGGCTCGCCGCCGTCCAGCGGCAGCTCCAGCAGGCCGAGGTGGCCGGTGTCGGTGGTGGTGCGGCCGGTGACGAGCAACGCCGACCCGTCGCGCGACCACGTGATCGTCGCGGCCTGGCCGTCGGCGAGCCCGACGAGCCTCGGCTCACCACCGGCGGCGCTCACGACGTGCACCGGCGCGCGGAAGGTCAGGTCGGCGTCGCGGTCCGTGGCCGCCGCGAAGGCGAGCCGCGTGCCGTCCGGTGACCACGCGGGCGGGCCTGCGTGCCAGTCGCCGCTGGTGAGCTGCCTGACCTCGCGGCCGGCGAGCGTGAGCACGTGCAGGTGGCTGCGGACCGTGCGCAGGAACCCGGCCCCGTCGGCCTTGTAGTCGAGCCGGTCGGCCACGACGGGTGCCTTCGCGTCGCCCTCGTCGACCGGTGCGCTGAACGCGACCGCCGTGCCGTCCGGGCTCCACACCGGTGCCCCCGCACCGAGCGGCAGGGTCGTGAGCTGCTCGGGCTCGCCGCCGTTCGCGGGCAGCAGCCACAGCTGGGCGGGACCGTCCTGGGCGCGCAGGAACGCGATGCGCGCGCCGTCGGGTGAGAACGCCGGTGCGACGTCGGCCTCGCCCCTGGTGAGCCGGCTCGGCTCGCCGTCCGCTACGCGCCACAGCGACCGCAGGTCGCGGTCCCGCTCGCGGTCGGTGGTGCGCAGGACGTACACGACCTCG
The DNA here is from genome assembly GCF_055608005.1 of Lentzea sp. NPDC036955. Taxonomy (NCBI): domain Bacteria; kingdom Bacillati; phylum Actinomycetota; class Actinomycetes; order Pseudonocardiales; family Pseudonocardiaceae; genus Lentzea; species Lentzea sp. NPDC036955. Next base: position 629,954 of record NZ_JBVJRC010000006.1, read on the forward strand.
CTGCCGTCGGGGGAGATCGCGGGCTGCTCGGGCAGCGCGAAACCGTACAGGTCCTCGATGGTGGTCACGGTGCAGATCCCCTCGTCAGTGGTTCGGCTTGCCGAGCTCGGCGCGGAACAGGTCGAGCACGTTCGCGCCGAGCACCAGCGCGATGTCGTCGTCGGGCCACCCGCGCTCCTGCAGCGCCTCGGTGACCAGCGGCAGCCCCGCCGGCCCTTCGAGCCCGGGGAGGAACCGGTCGGTCGGCACGCCCTCGATGAACTGCGCCTCGCAGCACGGGGGAGTGACGTCCTCCAGGACCTCCTTCACGAAGTCCGGTCCCAGGCCCACGTGCCGGATGCCCATCACGCCCGCGATGTGCTCGATGTGGTCGACCAGCCGCTCGATGCGGAAGTCGGTCTCGTGCAGGAACGGCGCGAAGAAGTTCACGCACACCACGCCGCCGTTCGCCGCGATGGCCCTGAGCTGGTCGTCGGTCAGGTTGCGGTGGTGGTCGCGCAACGCCCGTGCCGACGAGTGCGTGGCGATCACCGGCCGGGTGGCGAGCTCCAGCACGTGCTCGACACCGGCCACGCCCAGGTGGCTGACGTCGAACATCATCCCGAGCCGTTCCATCTCGGCCACCGCCGCGACGCCCGCCCTGGTCAGCCTGCCGCCGGTGGCGTCCTCACCGCTGCCGTCGGCCAGCGCGGTGCGGCCGAAGTGCGCGAGCGACGCGATCCGCACGCCGAGCCGGAACAACGTCTCCAGCAGCTCGACGTCCTCACCGACACCCGGTGCGCTCTCGAGTGCGAGCACGAGCGCGATGCGGTCGTCCGCGAGAGCGGCGTCGACGGTGGTGCCGTCGTGGCAGAGCGCGACGGCGTCCGGGTTCGCCTCGGCGATGCGGTGTGCGGCCTCGATCATCCGCAACGTCTGACGCAGCGCCCCCTCCGGCCGGAACACGTCGTCCACGAACACCGGCAGCACCTGCAGGTTCACCCCGCCCGCCCGCAGCTGCGGCAGCCAGCGCTCGCGGAAGTGCGGCACCCAGCGCTCGACGGGCCGGTGCGCGATCGCGTCGAGCAGGTCGTTGTGCGTGTCGGCGACGACGCAGCGGTCGTGCAGGTCCATCAGTACGCCTCCAGCAGTTCACGGGTGTAGTCGTGCCGGGGCCGCGCGAGGACCTGGTCCGCCTCGCCCTCCTCGACGATCCGGCCGCCGCGCATCACCGCGATCCGGTCGCTCACGTACCGCACGACGGCCAGGTCGTGGGAGATGAACAGCATCGACAGGCCGAGCCGCCGTTGCAGGTCGCGCACCAGGTTGAGCACCGCGCCCTGGACGGACACGTCGAGCGCGGAGGTGATCTCGTCGGCGATCACCACCTCCGGCCGCCCGGCGAGCGCCCTGGCGAGCGCGACCCGTTGCCGTTGCCCGCCGGAGAGCCGGGCGGGCAGCGCGGTCGCGCGGTCGGGGTCGAGGTGCACGAGCTCCAGCAACCGGGCGACCTCGGCGCGGCGGTCGGTGCCCCTCGGCATCGCCTCCGCGATCGACTCGCCGATGCTCATCCGCGGGTCGAGACTGGAGTACGGGTCCTGGAACACCATCTGCAACCCGCGGTCACGCCGGCGGAGCCTGCGGACGTCCACGCCGCCGAGCGAGATCGTGCCGGAGGTGGCGTCGACGAGGCCGACGGCGGTGCTCGCCAGGGTGGACTTGCCGGAGCCGGACTCGCCGACGAGACCGACGACCTTCCCGGACGGCACGGTCAGGCTGACGTCGTCCACGGCCAGGTGCCCGGTCCTGCGGTGTCCGTAGTGGACGGACACGGACTCGAAGCGCAGCTCGCTCACGTGGTTCCCCCTCGGCTCCCGGCAGACTCGGCCAGTGCCGACCGCTGCTGCTCCTCCACCCGCCAGCACGACACCCGGTGTCCCGCCTCGACCGCGGTCAGCACCGGCTCCTCCGCGCGGCAGCGGTCGTCCGCCAGCGGGCAGCGCGGAGCGAACGGGCAGCCCGCCACCACCTCGGCCGGCTCCGGCGGCCGTCCGGGGATGACCGCGAGCGGCTGGTCGCGGTCGGTCTCCAGCGTCGGCACCGCCGCCAGCAACGCCGTCGTGTACGGGTGCCGTGCCGCGGTGAACAGCTCCGCCGTGGGCAGCTCCTCGACGATCCGCCCCGCGTACATCACGAGCACCCGGTCGCAGGTCCGCTGCACGACGCTGATGTCGTGGCTGATCAGCAGGACCGCCGTCGAGCGCTCGTCGCGGATGCGGCCGAGCAGCCGCAGCACCTCGCGCTGCACCGTGACGTCCAGCGCGGTCGTCGGTTCGTCGGCGATCACCAGCCGGGGATCGCCCATCAGGCCCATCGCGATCATGGCGCGTTGCCGCATGCCGCCGGAGAACTCGTGCGGGTACTGCTTGGCGCGTTGCCCCGGCACCCGCACCGACTCCAGCCGGTCCGCCGCCCGCTGCCACGCGTCCTTGCGCGACATCCCCTGGTGCTGCTGGGAAACCTCGGCGAGCTGGCTGCCGATGCGCCGGGTCGGGTTGAACGACGTCATCGGGTCCTGGAACACCATGGCGAGCGACGTGCCCAGCTCGCGGTCCGGCGTGCCCTCCACCGGTTTCCCCAGGAACTCCAGGCGGTCCGCGGTCACCACACCGGGGTGCTCGACCAGCCGGGACACCGCGAGCGCGGTCAGGCTCTTGCCCGACCCCGACTCGCCGACCACCCCGACCACCTCGGCCTCGCGCACGGCGAACGACACCCCGCGCACCGGCGTGACCCAGCCGTCCGGGCCGGGGAACGACACCCGCAGGTTCCGCACGGTCAGCACGCCCTCGTCCGCCACGTCGTCCACAGTGGACGGAGCAGGCGCAGGCCGGCCGCGCCGCACCGGTGGTGGCCGGTGGCCCAGCACGGCCGCGGCCGCCTCGCCGAACAGGTTGAACGCCAGCCCGGCGACGACCACGGCGACCGCCGGTCCCAGCGCGGGCGCGGGGGAGACGTAGATCCGGTTCAGCCCCTCGCCGAGCAGCCGGCCCCAGTCGTAGGACGGTGCCTGCACGCCGATGCCCAGGAACGACAGTCCCGCGAACGCGGTCAGCGCCGACCCCGCCGCCAGCGTCGCGTTGATCACCAGCGGTTCTGCGACGTTCGGCAGCACGTGCCGCACCAGGACGCGGAACCGGCCGACGCCGCTCACCCGTGCCGCCGCGATGTAGGACCGGCCGCTCACCGACGCCGTCAGCGTCTGGGTGAGGCGGGCGAACGACGGCGCGAGGGCGAACGCGATGGCGAGCACCGCACCCGTCGTCCCGGTGCCGAAGACGACCGCGAAGAACAGCGCCAGCAGCAGACCGGGGAACGCCACCGCGATGTTGACCGCCGCCGTCACCACGCGCCCGGCCCAGCGCGGCAGCACCGCGGGCAGCGCGCCGAGCACCACACCCGTGCCCACGCCGACCACGGTCGCCAGCAGCGCCAGGCCGATGGTCAGCCGGGTCGCCACCAGCACCCGGTGGAGGATGTCGCGCCCCAGCGCGTCCGTGCCGAGCGGGTGCGCCGCGGACGAACCCTGCTGCAGCGCGTCCGTGTCGATCGCGCCGGCCTGCTCACCCCACAGCAGCGGGGCGAACAGGGCCAGTCCCGCGAGCAGGAGCAGCAGGACGGCGGACGCGGCACCGACCGGTGTGCGGGCGACTGCGAGCCAACGGCGCATCACGCCTCCCGGATCGTCGAACGGGGGTCGAGCAGGGCGAGGACCACGTCCACGGCCAGGTTCACCAGCAGCACACCGGTGCCGTAGACGAGGACGATGCCCTGCACCGCCGGGTAGTCCTTCTGCTGGATCGACCCGACGATCGTGGAACCCAGACCCGGCCAGGCGAACACGTTCTCCACCAGCACGGTCCCCGCCACCAGCGCGGCGAGCATCATCGCGCCGAGCGTGAGCGTCGCGGTCAGCGCGTTGGGCAGCGCGTGCCGCAGGTAGACCAGCCGCGCGGGCAGCCGCTTCGCCCTGGCCGTGCGCACGAAGTCGTTGCCCAGCACGGACAGCAGCTCCACCCGCACCATCCGCGCGAGCACCGCCGCCGGGCCCAGCGCGAGCGCCAGCACCGGCAGCACCCACGAGCCGGCGGCGTCGTTGCCCGCCACCGGGAACCAGCCGAGCGTGACGGCGAACAGGCTGACCAGCGCGACCGCGAGCAGGAACTCGGGGATGGCCGCGACCACCACGCTCACCGAGGTGAACCCGAGCTCGCCGCCGCGTCGGCGACCGCCCTTCGTGAGCACCGCCATGCCGACGCCCACCGGAACCGCCACCACGACCACGACCAGGAACGCCAGCACCGCGAGCTGCACGGTGGCGGGCAGCCGGTCGCCGATCAGGTCCGCGACCGGCGTGCCGCTGACCAGCGACACGCCGAAGTCGCCGCGGACCAGGTCACCCAGGTAGTTCCAGTACTGCACGAGCAGCGGGTCGTCCAGCCCCAGCGCCTCCCGCCGCGCGGCGACCACGTCGGGCTGCGCGGTCAGGCCGAGCGCCTCCCGCACCGGGTCACCGGGGATCAGGTGGATCATCAGGAACGCGGCCGTCACCAGCGCCCACAGCGAGGTCGCGAACCGCACCGCCCGCCGCCGCGCGAACGGCAGCCACGAGGCGCCGCTCGAAGCCGTCGAGGTCGTGGCGGTGGTCACGAGGCGAGCATCCGGATCGAGGCCGGGTCGAGGCCGTCGCTCATGGTGAACTTGGCGCCCTTGACGAACGTCGGCACCACGGCGTCGAAGTACGGCAGGAGGTCGGCGTTCTTCACCAGCGCGGACTCGGCCCTGTTCCAGTTCTCGCAGCCGGCGCTGCCCGCCTTCGTCGCGGCGAGCTTCGTCTGCTCGGCGTACTCGGGGTTGGTGATGGCACCGAAGTTCACGCCCTGCGGCGGCACCGGGCCGGCCGCGAACGGCACCAGCTGGCTGGGCAGCCCGAGCGTGATCGGCGCCATCGAGACGTCCCACGCGCCGGTGCTGAACAACGCCTGGTTGAGCCCGGCGGAGTCGACCGGCTGGATGGTCACCCGCACCCCGATCTCCTGCCAGGCCTTCTGGATGAGCTCGGCGGTCGCGGTCAGCGTCGGCCCGAGGATGGTCGGCTGCATCAGCCGGATCGTCAGCGGCTTGGTGTCCTTCGACCACCCGGCGGCCTTCAGCGCGTTCTCGGCGGCGGCCTTGTCGAACTTCGGCAGGTGCGCGCTCACGTTGTCGCCGGTGCACGGCCGGGGTTCGACGGTCACGAAGCTCTGCGACGGCTTGCCCTTGCCGCTCGTGAGCACCTTGCCGACCTGCCCCAGGTCGAGCGCCTGCAGCAACGCCCTGCGCACGGCCGGGTCGCTGCCGGGCAGCCCCTGCGCGTGGTTGAACGCGAACATGCCCAGCGGGGTCGCGTAGTCGACGTGGTCGACCTTCTGCGCCAGCAGGCGTTCCTGGTCGGGACCGGCGACCGTGGCCGCGGTGAGCTGACCGGACAGCAGCAGGTTGACCGCCGTCGTCTCGTTCGGGATGACCCGCAGGACCACCTTGTCCGGCAGGCCCTGCTGCTCCTGCTGCCAGTCGCCGGGACCCCACGCGTAGTCCTTGCGGCGGGTCAGCGTGTAGTGGTCGTTCGGCACGACCTCGGAGATCGTGAACATCCCGGTGCCCTGCTCGCCCTTCGCGAGCAGCGACCGGTCGGCCATGCCCTTCGCGCAGACGATCGGCAGCGTGCCGACGTTGGTCAGCAGGAACGCGTCCGGCGCGCCGCTGGTGACGGTGACCGTGCGGGTGGCCTCGTCGGCGGTGGCCGTGGTGCCGGGGGCGACCTGGAGGCCGGCCAGCGGTGACTTGTTCTGCGGGTCGCCGACGAAGTTGATGTTCGCGGCGACGTCGGCAGCGGTGAGCGGGGCGCCGTCGGCGCACGTGACACCGGAGCGCAGCGTGAAGGTCGCCTTGCTGACGTCGGCGTCCCACTTCTCCGCCAGCCCGGACACGACCTCACCCGAGCGCGTGGGTTCGACGAGGCGGCCGTAGAGGAACCGGCCGACCTGGCGCGCGACGGACAGCACCGTGAGCGCCGGGTCGAGCGTGCCCGGATCGGCGCCGACGGACAGGGTGAACGTCCCGCCCTGCGCCAGCGCGCCGGACGAGGTGCCGCCGGAGCCGCAGCCGGCCACCAGGGTGATTCCCGCTAGCAGAGCGATCGTGCGCTTCATGAGGTGCTCCGGAGGTGGTCGACGGCGAGGCGTCCGGCGCGGCCGATGACCGCGTCGACGGCGGGCTGGCGCAGGACCGCGGAGTCCGCGCGGGTGAACACGGCGACCGCGTAGTCGCGGCCGTCGGGGTACGTGACGACGCCGGCCTCGTTGCGGACACCGGGCAGCGTGCCGGTCTTGGCCGCGACCCGGACGTCGGAGGGGAAGCCGGAGCTGAGCCGGTGCGGCCAGACCTGCCTGGCCATGATCGACCGAACCCGTTCGCACGCCTGCGCGACGGCGGCGCGGTCGGTCCAGATGGCGTCCAGCAGCGCGGTGACCTCCCGCGGCGTCGAGGAGGTGGTCCGCTGCGGGTCCACTATGGACAGGTTCCGCACGACCTCCCACGTCGGTGCCCCCAGCACCTCCTCCGCCTGCTCCACGCCCATGGCGAGGTCCGCGGTCATCGAGGCGAACAGGTCCTCGCAGCAGCCGATGATCCGCGTGCGGTGCAGGCCGAGGCGGTCGAGCACCCCGTCGACCGCGGCCTGTCCGATCCGGTGGAACAGCACGTCGGTGGCGGCGTTGTCGCTCATGGTCATCATGAACAGCGCCAGGTCCCGCCAGCTCATCTCGACGTCGTCGGCACACCCCGCGGTGCCGATGCCGCCGATCCGGTAGCGGGACGTGACCCGCGTGCGCTCGGTCTCGTCGAGGCGCCCGGCGGCCACCTCCGCGGCGTAGGCGACCGCCACCGGGATCTTGAACACCGACGCGAGTACGACCTGGTCGTCCGCGCCGACGCACACCTCGGGCCCGGCGGTCACGCCGACCTCGCGGGCGTGGACGAACCCCTCGGCACCGGCCTCGGCGAACGCGGCCCGGATGCGGTCGGAGATCGCGCTGCCGGTCACCGCGCCGTCCGCCACCGCGCTGTCCGTCACGGGGCCACCCGGCGGTCCGCGCGGCCGGTGTGCAGGTACAGGGCCCGGCCCTGGCCGTCGTCACCGACGAACGCGTGCGGCAGGTAGATGCCGAGCGTCGGCTCCGCGGCCACGAGCGTGTCGCCCTCCCACGGGAACAGCTCGGTGCGGCCGGCGCGTTCTGGGCTGAGCTCGGCCATGATCCCCTTGGGCACGAGCTCCATCCAGATCCGGCCGTCGTCGTCCTGCGTCACGACCCGTTCGCCGACCGAGGACGTGTAGGTGCCGACGAACCGCGCGCCGTCGGGGCGTTCAGCGGCCTGCGCCGGTTCGGGCATGGCGGGCAGGTCGACGCCGGCGAGCTCGCGCAGGACGTGCCCGACGACCTCGCGGTACAGCTCCAGCGTGTTGCCGCCGTTGGTCAGCAGGCTGACGGCGACGCCCTGCTCGGGGACCAGGCGCAGGAAGGCGTTCTGCCCGATGGTGCCGCCGTCGTGGCCGACGACCGTCGCACCGGGCAGGTGGAACAGCTCCCAGCCCAGACCCCAGGTGTCGCCCATGACCGCGAGCTTCGGCACCTCGACCTGCACCTGCTGCATGGCGGCGACGCTCTCCGGCGACAGCACCCTCGTGCCGTCCTGCGCGAGGCCGCCGTCGAGGTGCATCCGCGCGAACGCGAGCAGGTCGCGGGCGCTCATCGCGAGCATCGAGCCGGCGGGGGCGTTCGAGCGCACGAGCGCCCAGACCGGTGCGAGCTGCGGACCCTGCCCGGGGTCGTGCGTGAGGTGCCCGGCCGCGGCGCGGAACAGGATCGCCTCGTAGGCGTCGGTGGCCGCGTGGGTCAGGCCGAGCGGTGCGAACAGGTGCTCGTGCAGGCAGCGGTCGTAGTGCTTGCCGCGCACCACCTCCACGACCCGGCCGAGCACGGTGTAGCCGGCGTTGTTGTAGCTGAACATCCCGCCGGGTGCGAAGAGCTGGGGCGTGTCGTGCAACGTCGCGATGTACTTCTCCACGGAGTCGTCGCCGCGGCCGGTGTCGGTGAACAGATCGCCCTCGAAGCCCGCCGTGTGGTTCAGCAGCTGCCGCACGGTGATCCGCTGCGCGGCGTCCTCGTCGGCGATGCGGAACTCGGGCAGGTAGGTGCGCAGCGGGGCGTCGAGGTCGACCAGGCCCTCGTCGACCAGCTGCATCACGAGCGTCGTCGTCCAGACCTTGGTGATCGACCCGATCTGGAACAGCGAGTCGGTGGTGGTCTCCACACCGGTCTTCTTGTTGAGCACCCCGGCCGCGGCCTCGACCAGCTCGTCGCCGGCGAGCACGGCGGCGGTGGCTCCCGGCACGCCGTGCCGTGCGACCAGCTCGGGCAGGTTCTGCTGCAACCAGTCGTTGATCTCGTTCAGCCTCGACATGCACGTGCCCCGTTCACCTCGACGTGACTCCGGTCGCGGGCAACGCTAGGTTCGGCGGCCCCGCGGACACCTCGTGCGGGCCGACGAATCTGACACCCCGGGTTCGTCCGCTCCGACGAACGCCCTGGCGTGGTGGAGCAGGCTCCACCTCCGGCCGGGCAGTCTGCGTGATCGTTCCGAAGGGGTCGCCGAACCTACGTTTCTCCTGCAAGCAGGACCTACCGAGGAGAACGTGATGAGGGCAGACGCGCTGTCGCTGCAGGCGGTGCGCAAGGTGTACGGCACCGGGGGTGGTGCGGTCACCGCGCTGCACGAGGTGACGGTCGGCATCGGCCGGGGCACCTTCACCGCCGTGATGGGGCCGTCGGGATCGGGCAAGAGCACGTTCCTGCACTGCGCGTCCGGCATGGACAAGCCGACCTCGGGACGGGTGCTGCTCGGCGACACCGACCTGGGCGCGCTGAAGGAGGCCGCGCTCACGAAGGTGCGCCGCGACCGGATCGGGTTCGTCTTCCAGGCCTACAACCTGCTGCCGTCGCTGACCGTCGAGCAGAACATCACCCTGCCGCTGCGGCTGGCCGGCCGGTCCACGGACCGCAGGTGGCTGCACGAGGTCGTCGAGCGGGTCGGGCTGGGCGACCGGCTGGGGCACCACCCCGCGGAGCTGTCCGGCGGGCAGCAGCAGCGGGTCGCGATAGCGCGGGCGCTGATCGCCCGGCCCGAGGTCGTGCTGGCCGACGAGCCGACCGGTGCGCTGGACTCGCGCACCGCGCACCAGGTGCTGACCCTGCTGAGGTCCATTGTGGACTCGATGGGGCAGACGGTGCTGATGGTCACGCACGACCCGGTGGCCGCCTCGGCCGCGCACAGCGTGCTGTTCCTGGCCGACGGACGGCTGGCCGGCGAGCTCGTCGCGCCGACGCCGGAGAAGGTCGCCGAGCGCATGACGCACCTCGGGGAGTGGTGAGCCGTGCTGATCCTGGCCTGGCAGACCGTCAAGGCCCGCACCGGCGGGTTCATCGGCGCCTTCGTGGCGATCCTGTGCGGCACGGCGCTCGTCGCGGCGTGCGGCGTGCTCATGGAGTCCGGGTTGCGCGGTGGCGTGCCGACCCAGCGGTACGCGGCGGCGGACGTCGTCGTCAGCGGTGACCGGATCGTGCGACCGGAGGGTGGGGACGTCCTCGCGTTCGAGCACGCCAGCGAACAGCCGCCGGTCGCGGCGGGGCTGGTCGACAAGGTCCGCGCGGTGCCGGGTGTGCGCGCCGCGGTCGCCGAGCAGACCTTCCCGGCCACGGTGGTCACCGCGGACGGGCAGGTGCTCGCGGACAAGCCGTCGTTCGGCCACAACTGGGGTTCGGCGGTGCTCTCGCCGTTCACGTTGAAGTCCGGGCGGGCCCCGGCGGCGGGCGACGAGGTGGTGCTCGACACCGGGCTCGCCGCACGGGTCGGGGACGAGGTGCGGATCGCGACCCGGTCCGTGCCGGTGACCTACCGGGTCGTCGGTGTCGCGGAGGGCGCCGGGTCGCGGCAGGCGTCGGTGTTCTTCACCGACGCCGAGGCCGACGAGCTCGCCGCCCATCCCGGCAAGGTCAGCGCCATCGGCGTGCTCGGCAGCGGCGGGGACGCCACCGGGCTCGCCGACCGGATCGAGGACGCCCTCGCCGCTGACCACGTCTCCGTGGCCTCCGGTGCCGACCGCAGCGCAGCCGAGTTCGACGACGTCAGCCAGACCAAGTCGATCCTCGCCATCATCGCCGGTTCCTTCGGCGGCTACGCCGTCCTCGTCGCGATCTTCGTCGTCGCCAGCACGCTCGCGCTGGCCGTCGAGCAGCGCCGCCGCGAGTTCGCCCTGCTGCGCGCCGTCGGTGCGACCCCGCGCCAGGTCCGCAAGCTCATCGGCGTCGAGACGCTGGTGGTCGCGGCGGTCGCCGGTGTGCTGGGCAGCGTGCTCGGCATCGCGGTCAGCCAGGGGCTGCGCAGCGCGTTCGCGCAGATCGGTGTGGTGCCGGCGGACTTCGAGCTGACGATCAGCCCGATCCCGCTCGCCGCCGCACTCCTGATCGGACTGGGCGCGGCCCGCGTCGCCGCCTGGAGCGCGGCGCGACGGCCGTCCTCGATCAACCCGGTCGAGGCGCTCGGCGAGGCCTCCCTGCAGAAGCGCGACCTCGGCCGGGTGCGGCTGGTCGTCGGCTGGGTCACCCTGGCCGTCGGCGTCGGCGCCACCGCGGTGCCGCTGTTCGTCCGCGGCCAGCTCGGCGCCGCGATGTCGGTGATGGCCGCCCTGGTGATCATCATCGGCCTGGCACTGGTCGGGCCGCGCGTTGTGGGCCGGCTGGTGCGGCTCGTCGCACCGGGGCTCGGCCGGCTCTCCCGGGTCAGCGGGCACCTGGCCGCCGCCAACGCGCTCAAGAACTCCCGCCGCATGGCCGCCGCCGTCACGCCGCTGATGCTCGCGATCGGGTTCGCCGTCGTGAACTTCTACAGCCAGACGACGTTCACCGCCGCGGTGCAGCAGGAGACGACCAGCTCCATCACCGCCGACCACGTCGTCACCGGCGTCGCCGGGGTGCCCGCGGAGCTCGCCGGTGCCGTCCGGGACCTGCCCGGCGTGACCGGGGTGACGCCGCTCGTGCGCACCGAGGTCATCACCGCGCGCAGGACCGGTGACAGCACGGAGGTCAACCGCGGTCCCGCCCACGGCATCGACTCCGACGCCGCCGTCGACCTCGGTGTCACGAGCGGGACCATCGGGGACCTCACCACCGGCACGGTCGCGCTGAGCGACTCCTACGCGTACTGGAACGACAAGAAGATCGGTGACACCGCCGAGTTCTGGTACGCCGACGGCCAGCCCGCGCGGCTCAAGGTCGTGGCGACGTTCAAGCACGACCTCGCGTTCGGCGACCACGTCATGTCCGCCGCCGACGCTCGCGCGCACACCAACGCGGGCATGGACAGCGCTCTGCTGGTGCGCACCGACGACGCCGCACGGCTGACCGACCTGGTCGACCGCTACCCCGGCCTCGCGCTCACCGGTGCGCTCGACGGACCGGACCGCAGCGACCAGCGGGCGCAGTTCCTGCTCAACCTGGTCGCCGTCGGCGTGATCCTCGGCTACGTCGCCATCTCGGTGTCCAACACCCTGGTGATGTCGACCGCCCAGCGCCGCCGCGAGTTCGCGTTGCTGCGCCTGGTCGGCACCGGTCGCCGGCAGGTCGTGCGGATGATGCGGGCGGAGGCGCTGCTCACCGTCGGGATCGCCGTGGTGCTCGGCACGCTGGTGGCGGCGCTGCCGCTGGCGTTGCTCGCGCTCGGCGCCACCGGCACACCGCTGCCGGCCGGGCCGGGGTGGGTGTTCCCGGCCGTGCTCGCCGGTGCGGTGCTGCTGGGCACCGCGTCCATCGCGGTCGCGACCCGGTTGTCGTTGCGCGCCAAGCCGATCGACACCATCGGCATGCGCGAGTGATGATCAGTGGCCTCGGCCGGGTGCGCATCCTCTTCTCGTGCCGCCCGGCCCACGGCCACCTCCACCCGCTGGTGCCGCTCGCCAGGGCGGCACCGGCACCGTGCTCGGCGCGCTCGCGGCCGCCCTGCCCCAGCTGGTGCCGCCGCAGGGCGCCGACCAGTTCGTCAACGGCGAGGCGCTGACCGCGGCCGTGATCACCGAACGGGCGCGCCACCTCCTCGGCGACCCCGCCACGCGGGAGGTCGCCGGGGAGGTGGCGCGGAAGAGCGCGGCGATGCCCGGTCCGGCGGCGGTGATCAGGCAGCCGGCCGCGCCGGCGTCCTGGGGGCGGGCTCCACCTCCGGTTGCAGGTCCATGCCCGCGGGCAGCGAGGCGCGGTAGATCGGCATCGCGGCGGCGGTCGTCAGGATGGCGACCGCCACCAGGATCGCGAACATCTCCGGCGTCACCAGGTTGTAGGCCAGGCCGATGTTGATGAAGATCAGGATCATCAGCCCGCGCGCGTTCATCAGGCCGCCCACCGCGGAGGCGTAGCGCCACGAGTAGCCCTGCGCCCGCACGACCAGCCCGCAGCCGAGGTACTTGCCGACGAAAGCGGCCAGCACGACCACGGCGAGCTGCCACCACAGCGCCCCACCCGACCCGAACCCGGACACCTGGGTGTTGAGACCGCTGAACGCGAAGAACACCGGCAGCAGCAGGATCGAGTTCAGGTCGGTCAGCTTCGTCTCCAGCTCCCGGCGCAGCACCGGCGACTTGGGCATCGCGAGCCCGGTGATGAACCCGCCGAACACCGAGAACACCCCGATGAAGTCGGTGAACCAGCCGGCCACCAGCACGACCAGCAGGATGACCGCCATGGCGTCGCGGCTGAGCTCGCCGGTGCGCTCGGTCTGCTCGCCCAGCTTCGCGAGCCACCTGCGGCCGATCGTGAGCATGACGACCGCGAACACCGCCGCGCCGATGATCGTGCGCAGCGCACCGCCGGGGCTGCCCGACGCGCCGACCGCGATGATCAGCGCGAGGAACGCCCACGCCACCGCGTCGTCGATCGCCGCGGCCACCAGGGTCAGGCCGCCGATCGGGGTGTTCGCGATGCCGCGCTCCTGCAGGATGCGCGCCAGCATCGGGAACGCGGTGATCGACAGCGCGCCGCCGACGAACAGCATGAACACCCACAGGCTCGACCCCTGCGGGCTGAGGGAGTCGAAGAACAGCATCGCCGCGCCCGCGCCGAGCAGGAACGTCGGCACGATGCCGGACACCGCGAGCACCGACGCCCTGCGCGCGTTGGCACCCGTGGTCAGGCCGTGGTCCAAAGAGGACCCGACGAGGAACATGTAGAACGTCAGCCCGATCGTGCTCAGCACGTACAGCGTGCTCTTCACGTCGGCCGGGAACAGCTGGGCCTGCAGACCGGGGGCGACGGCACCGAGCAGCGCCGGTCCGAGCAGCACGCCCGCGACCATCTCGCCGACGACCCTGGGTTGCTTGACCAGCATGGCCAGCCGCCCGCACACCGTGGTCGCGACCAGCACGACGGCGAGCGCTGCGAAGACCTGCAACGCGAAGTGGATCTGGTTCACCGGGGATCTCCTGGGGTCAGTGGCGGACCGGGCAACCCTGCGGGTCGTTCGTCTCGAAGTAGCGCCCCGCCAGCCGCAGCCGGCGGGCGTGCACCACCATCACGGTGCCGAGCACGAGCTGGACGACGCTGCGCCAGACGTCACCCCAGCGGTCGCGCACGCGCATCAGGGCGAGCCGCCGCCGTGGCACCGGGCCGGTGCGGACGAGCAGGCACGGGCCGCGGCTGGGCAACGAGCGGGTGTGCGCCACCGGCGAATGCGGGGTGACCTGCCGCAGGACCTCCCTGGCGGCCGCGCGCATCGCGATGGGGGAGAGCCGCCACGCCGGGCACGGCCGGTTGGCGGCGACGCCGAACGGGATGTGGTGCTCGCGGCGGGCGTTGGTGCGCTCCCAGCGGGACGGGTCGAACGCGTGCGGGTCGTCGTAGCCGGTGGCGTGGTAGGCGGGGTAGTCGAAGCACAGCACCGAACCGGCGGGGAACGACGTGTGCTCGTCGAGCACGACGTCGGCGGTCGTGATGCGGTGGGCGATGCCGAACAGCGGGTAGAGCCGGAACGTCTCGTCCAGCACGTGGCCGAAGTACCGGTCGTCGTCCGCCCGCCGGGCCGCCTCGGGGTGTTGGGCCAGTGCGAGCAGGAGGTGCGCCATCGCCTCGGACATCTGCACGACCGCGGTGTTGAAGTAGGTGCCCTGCAGGTAGTGCACCTGCTCGGTCTCCGACAACGTCTCCGGCAGCGGGTGGCGGACGTCCGCGAGCCGCACCCGCAGGTACCGGCTCAGCCGCTCCCGGCGGGCGGGGTGGCGCAGCCCCGTGCACTTCAACGCGCTCACGACGTCGTCGGCGTGCTCGACGACCAGGTCACGCGCGTACCGAGGGCAGGGTTCGCCGAACACCAGCTCGTAGAAGTACTCGGCCCACACCGGCATCATCAGGTCGCGCAACCGCACGTGCGTGACCGGTCCGGTCAGCACCTCGCCGAGGACCTTCGCCGTGCAGCGGGTGGCGAGGTCCGCGAGATCGGCGCTCGGCCCGGCGAGGAACGTCCGCGTCACGCGGGCCACGTCGTCGTAGCGCGGCCCGTCCTCCAGGTGTTCCTGGTGCACCTCGGGACCGGGGGAGAGCCAGTACCAGAACAGGTCCGACAACCCGGCGCCCCTGCTGCGGCCGTTCACGGCGGGGTGGCCGTAGAGCTCCTGGAACCGGTCGGGACCCACCACGTCGTTCGGGAACGTGATGGCGTTGTCGCCGTTGACCTTCTCGAACACCTTGGCGCGCAACGCGACCACCCGCCCTGGCAACCACCTCAGCACCGGGTCACCACCATGTCGCCGCTCAGCTCGCCCCCGCACAGCGCCAGCACGTGCAGGTACTCGTCGCGCAGCACGTCGAGCACCCGCCGCACCCCTGCTTCGCCGTCGGCGGCGAGCCCCCACAGCACCGGCCGGCCGATGCCGACCGCGGACGCTCCGAGCGCCAGCGCCACCGCGATGTCCCCGCCGCCGCGCACACCACCGTCGAGCACCACGGGCACCCGCCCGGCGACCGCCTCGACCACCGCGGGCAACGCGTCCAGCGCCGCCGGCACGACGTCGAGCTGACGGCCGCCGTGGTTGGACACGAAGATCCCCGCCACCCCGTGCTCCACCGCGAGCACCGCGTCCGCCGGGTGCAGAACCCCCTTCAACCACACCGGGAGCGAGGTCCGCGCACGCAGCCGGTCGACGTCCTCCCACGTGAACGCCGCCATCTCGATGTCGCGCAGACCGGTGGCACCGGCGAGGTCGCGCATGTTCTCCGCCGCCAGCCCCGGTGGCAGGTCGTGGAACCCGTGCGCGATGTCCCTGCGGTGCCGGCCGAACACCGGCGAGTCGACGGTGACGACCAGCGCGGCGCAGCCGGCCCGTTCCGCCCGTTCCACCAGCGCCTCGGTCACACCGGGGGTGGGCTGGAGGTAGAGCTGGAACCACACCGGCCCGCTCGCCGCCGCCACGACCTCGGCGATCGGCACCGTCGAGGCCATGCTGGACACCAGCACCGCCTCCCCGGCGGCACGCGCCGTCGCCAGCTCGCCGTCGGGGTGGGCGAGCCGGTGGAACGCCGTCGGCGCTACCACCACCGGGAAACCGGTGCGCACCGCGCCGCCCCGCAGCACCCTGGGCAGCAGGGCGCGCCGGGCGAACGCGGCCTCGTTCTCCGCGAGCACGACCTCGTCCCCGACCCCGCCCGCGAAGAAGTCGTAGTGGACGGGGTCGAGCACCGCGCGTGCCTTGTCGTGCAGATCCGCGAGCACCGGGTTCACCGCAGGTACTCCCGCAGCGGCGCCCTGTGCACCGTCTCGCTGTCCCACTCGTTCTCGAGGTTCTCGGTGAGGTGGTGCTCGTCGACCAGCTCGCCGGCGCGGAACCGGCGCACGACCGGGTGCAGGTAGCGGCCGTCGAGCCCGCTGGTGTCGTCCTGCGAGGTGCGGCCTGCGGAGATGTCGAACGGGTTGACCTTGTCGTGGTCGGCGCCGTACTCCAGCGTCACCACCAGGTACGACTCCACGTCGCCGAACTCGCCGCGGGCCACCGCCTCGTGCAGGTGCGCGACCGGCACCTCCTCGACGTAGCGCACCGTGCCGTCGGCGCCGAACAGCACGACGTCGGACATGAACGCGAACAGCTGCCACAGCGCCGAGGTCCGGTTGACCCGCTCGATGATCGCGTCGGTCACGCCGTCGGCCGCGATCTCCCGGCTGGGCCAGTCCACGCCGTGGTAGCGGTGCTCGATGATGCGGTGCAACGCGCGCACGCCGTAGCGGAAGCCGTGGATGAACCCGCTTGTGGACTTCTTGAAGTCCCTGGCCTGCGTGATCGTGCCGGCGAAGAACAGGTCGGGCACGTTCACCGACTCCCACGCCGCGGTCTGGTCGGGGAAGCGGTCCTTGATCGTGAGC
Source organism: Lentzea sp. NPDC036955 (assembly GCF_055608005.1). Taxonomy (NCBI): domain Bacteria; kingdom Bacillati; phylum Actinomycetota; class Actinomycetes; order Pseudonocardiales; family Pseudonocardiaceae; genus Lentzea; species Lentzea sp. NPDC036955. Next base: position 646,484 of record NZ_JBVJRC010000006.1, read on the forward strand.
TGCGGGCGGCACTCCGGCGCGAAGATCGAGGCGTCGAACCGGAACCCGGTCGCGAGGATCACCCGGTCGTACCGGATCTCCTTCACCACCTCGTTCACCCGCTGGAAGCTGACCTTCACCCAGTAGTCGTCGCCGTCGCGCCGGATGCCCGCGATGTGCCCGTCCAGCACCGCGTTCTGCGACTTGAGCTGGTAGGTGTCGAGGAAGTTGTTGTTCACCGCCCGCAGGTGGCCGACGAAGTGCGTCTGCCAGGCGAGCTTCAGCGAACCGGGGCCGGCGACGTGGATGACCGCAGCGGTCTCGACCAGGTTGTCCGCAGTCTCGAACGCCGAGTTGCCGCGCCCGATGATGAGGACCTTCTTGCCGGTGAAGTCGGCCGGGTCCACCGACACGTCGTAGTAGGGCTCTGCGTGCTCGACGCCCTCGATGTCGGGGACGTACTGCTTCGAGACGCCGGTGGCGACGATGAGCCGCTTCGCCCGGTACGTGCCGCCGTGCTGGTCGTGCACCACGAAGTCGTCCGGCCGGGTCACCGAGACGACCGTGGTGTCGTAGCGGATCGGCAGGTCGTTCTTCACGGCGAAGTCGCCGAGGTAGCGGACCATGTCGTCGGCACCGGGGAAGTAGCGCGGGGTGTAGGCGGTGAACAGCAGGTCCGGGTCGTCGGTGAGCAGCGAGTTCCAGTCGGTGCGCAGGTTCAGCTCTGGGTCGTCCCAGCCGGTGTGCACCTTGTTGATGGAGATCAGCATCCGGTGGCGCGGGAACCGGGTGAAGAACGTCCCGGCCGCCGCACCGGACTCGAGCACCAGGTGGTCGCGTCCCGCCTGCTTGAGCAGGGCGGACGCCTGCAGTCCGGCAGGACCGGCGCCGATGACGAGACAGTCGGTGGAAACCTCGCTGGACAAGGGTTTCTCCTTCACGCGGTGCCGACCGGTTCGACCAACCGGCGCTTGTCGGGTTTGCCGCTCGGGGCGACGGGGGGTTCGGCGATGGCGGTGACCCGCACCGGAGCGCAGGCGGCGCCCAGCCGTTCGGTCACCAGGTGCCGCAGCTCGGCGAGGGCGGGCACGCGGTCGGCGCGGGGGACGACGAACGCGTGCACGGCCTCGCCGGTGTCCTCGTCCGGCACGGCGACCACGTAGGCCTCGGCGACGTCCGGGTGTTCGGCGAGCACCTGTTCGATGGGGCCGATGTGGTGCAGGTTGGCGTTGACGATCACGACGTCGCGAGCCCGCCCGGTGAGGTGCAGGAAGCCATCGGCGTCGAGGTGGCCGAGGTCGCGGGTGCGGACCCAGCCGTCGACGAACACCTCGGCCGACTCGGCCGGGTTCGCCCAGTAGGAGCCGGCCTGGCCGGGTGTCCGCACGAACAGCTCGCCGTCGCGGACCTCGACGTCGACCGGTGGCCGGCCGACCGTGCCGGGCGGGTCAGCGGGCGTGGCCATCGAGATCATGCCGGTCTCGGTCTGGCCGTAGCCGTGGAACAGCACCGGTCCCAGGACCTCCAGTGCCTCGCGGTGGCGTTCGGCCGTCAGCGGTGACCCGGAGACGAGCAGCGCGCGCAACGCCGACAGGTCAGCGGGCCGCTCGCGCTGGCCGCGCACCAGCTTCGCCAGTCCGGGCACGGTGATCACCCGCGCGGTGGCGCGGTGGCGGGTGATCGACTCGACCGGCGCGGGGGTGTCGGCGACGACGACCGTGCCGCCCGCGGTGAGCGTGAGGACCGCGTACTCGAACATGACCTGGCTCGACAGCGACCCGAACACGAGGTAGCGGTCGAGGCGGCCGGCCAGGTCGCGGATCGCGGGCGGCCACGCCTCGGGCCGTGCGGTCCACGCGCGGGTCATCGCGGCGTAGGTCTGGGCACAGGCCTTGGGCGCACCCGTGCTGCCGCTGGTGTGGATGAGCCGGGCGACGTCGTCCGGGCGGCCGGCGCAGGTGAGCTCGGCGCTCCCGTGCCGCCGCAACGCGTCCACGTCGGCGTCTTCGAGGACGAGCGCGATGTCGAGGCCGAGCAGGTGCCGGACCTGGGCGTCGGTCAGGCCCGGCCGCACGCCCACGACCCGCGCGCCCACCGCGTGCCCGGCGAGGATCGTGGCGAACGCCTCCGGGGTGACGCCGAGCAGCAGCGCCAGCCCGTCACCGGGACCGATGCCGCGGGAGCGCAGTCCGTGCGCGATCCGCGCGGTGAGGTCCAGCAGCTCGTCGCCGGTCACCACGCGGGTGCCGTGCTCGAAGACCGGCCGGTCCGCGGCGACGGCGAGCACGTCGAGCACCGCCCGCGGGAACGGCCCGGCCTCACGCGCCGGCAAGGCATTCCTTCACGAACACGGCCAGCGGCTGCTGGTGCACGCCCGGCAGGTCCCAGTGGTTCTCCAGGTTCTCCGCCAGGTGGTGGGTCGCGACCAGCTCGCCGTTGCGGTGGTAGCGGACCACCGGGTGCAGGTAGCTCGCGTCGGCGGCGTGCGCGGCGTCGTTCTCGGCGACGCGGGGGACGTCGATGTCGAACGGGTCGACGGTGTCGTGGTGCGGGCCGTACTCCAGCGTCGCGACGAACCGGTGCTCGGCCGCGTCGAGACCGCCGTCGTGGACGTAGGCGACCGGCACCTCCTCCTCGTACCGCGCCGTGCCGCCGTCGACCGTGACGATGTCGCCGATCACCGCGAACTGCTGCCACAGGCACGACGAGCGGTTCAGCCGGGCGATGAGCGCGTCGCTGATCGACTCCGGTGACGCGTCGACCTCCCGCCCCGGCCACGGCGTGCCGTGGTTGCGGGCGGAGAGGATGCGGTGCAGCGCGCGGGCGCCGTAGCGGAAGCCGTGGATGAACCCGCTGGTCGACTTCTTGAAGTCGCGCGACTGCGTGATGGTGCCGGCGAAGTACAGGCCGGGCACGGTGGTCGACTCGAACGCCGAGGTGAGCTCCGGGAACCGGTCGTCGACCACCAGCCGCGGCCGTGCGCTGCCGGCGAAGATCGAGCTGTCGAACCGGAACCCGGTGCAGGCGATGATCCGGTCGTAGTCCAGCTCGCGCAGCTGCTCCTGCGTGCGCGCGTACCGGAACCGGATCCGGAAACCGCCTTCCGGCCTGCGGTCGATCTGCTCGATCGTGCCGTCGAGGACGGCGTTCTCCGACTTGAGCTGGTAGGTGTCGAGGAAGTTGTTGTTCACCGCCCGCAGGTGCCCGACGTAGTGCGTCTGCCAGGCCAGCTTCACCGAGTGCGGCCCGGCGACGTGGATGACGGCGGCGTGCTCGACGAGCGCGTCGGCGGTCTCGAACCCGGAGTTGCCCTTGCCGATCACCAGCACCCGCTGGCCGGTGAACCCCTCCGGGTCGGTGTCGAAGGTGTCGTAGCGCTCGACGTGCTCGATGCCGGGGATGTCCGGCACGTGGAGCTGCGACACGCCGGTGGCCACGACCAGGTGCGCGGCCTGCCACGTCCGTCCGCTGTGGTCGGTGACGACGAACGCGTTGCCCTGCTTGGCGATCCGGGCGACCTCGACGTCATAGTGCACACGCAGGCCGGTGGCGACGTCTTCGAGGTAGCGGACCATGTCGTCGGCCGCGGGGAAGTACCGGGGGCTGTACCGGGTGAACAGCAGGTCCGGATCGTCGAGCAGCAGCGAGTTCCAGTCCATCCGCATCCGCTGCTCCGGGTCCGCGTACCCCGAGTGGACCTTGTTGATGGAGATGAGCTTGCGGTGCCGCGGGTAGCGGGTGAAGAACGCGCCCGCCCTGTTGCCGCGTTCGAGGACGGCGTAGTCGCGACCGTCGCGCTCCAGCAGTGCCGCGAGCTGCAACCCGGCCGGTCCGGCCCCGATGATCAGGTAGTCGTGCGCCATGGCCGAGGAAGCTACCCACGCGATCTCAGAACTCTCTGAGATCGACTCCCTACCTTCGACGCCGTGACCACGACCGCTTCCCGCACCACCGTGGACCTCGCCTCGCCGCTGACCGGCGAGCACCTCCTCCGCGCGGCCGCACCCGTGGAGGTGCTCGTCGGGCCGACCGTCGCGCAGCGCCTGCACCGCGGCCGCGACCACCTGCGCGGGGTCCTGGCCGACGACGAACGCCCCGTCTACGGCGCCAAGACCGGTTTCGGTGCTCTCGTGGGCTTCGCCGGTCGTGCGTCCGAGGCGGACCAGTGCGACAACACCCTGGCGCACCTCGGCGCGGGCCAGGGTCCCGACCTCCCGCCGGACGTCGTGCGCGCGGCCCTGCTGGTGCGGACCTGGTCGCTGGCGCAGGGCCTGTCCGGTGTCTCGGCGCACGTGGTGGACGGGCTCGCCGCGATGTTCGGCACGTCCTTCGTGCCCGCCGTGCCGCGCTACGGGTCGGTCGGTGCCAGCGGGGACCTGATCCCGTTGGCGTACGCGGCGCAGGCGTTGCGCGGCAGGGGGTTCGCCTACCTGGACGGCGTGCGGGTGCCCGCGGCCGAGGCGCTGGCCGAGGCCGGGCTGACGCCGTTGTCGTTGGACGGACGCGATGCGCTGGCGTTGGTGAACGGCACCTCGGTCACCACTGCCGCGCTCTCGCTCGCGTTGTCGTCCGTGCGCGCGTCGCACATCGCCGTGCAGGACCTGACCTGTCTGCTCGCGGACGTCCTCGGTGCCGACCCCGGTTTCGTGAACCCGCGGCTGATCGACGCCTACGGACACGACGGCGCTCGGGTTGTTGCCACGCGCATGCGGGCTCTGCTGGACGGCATCCGGCCCAGCGGCGATCGCCCGTTGCAGGAGCCGTACAGCCTGCGCTGCTCACCGCAGCTGCTGGGCGCGTGCGAGGACGCCCTGCGGTACGTGGACGGCGTGGTCCGCTCGGACCTGGCCGGGGTGAGCGACAACCCGCTGTTCTTCCCCGACGACGACCTCGTGGCGCACGGCGGCAACTTCTTCGGCCAGCCGGCCGCGTTCGCCGGTGACGTGCTCGCCATGGTGACGACGTCGCTGGGCAACCTCGCGGAACGCCAGCTCGACCTGCTCGTCGACCCCGTGCGCAACACCGGCCTGCCCCCGATGCTCGCGGCGGGACCCGGTCAGCAGCACGGGATGCAGGGCGTGCAGCTGGCAACCACCGCGTTCGTCGCGGAGATGCGGCGCGGCACCGTGCCCGCGTCCACTCAGAGCCTGCCGACGAACTTGCACAACCAAGACGTGGTGCCGTTCGGGACGCAGGCCGCGCTGCGCGCTTACGACCTCGCGGAGCTGCTGCGGTTGCTGTGCGGGTCGCTGGCGCTGGGGTTGCGGCAGGCGGTGCACGTGGGCGGGCGGCGGCCGACGGCGCCCGGCTGCGCCGACCTGCTGGACGCGCTGGCCGGGGCGATCGAGCCGGTCGACCCGGACCGCCCGCTGGACGAGGACGTGCGGGTGGCCGCCGACCTCGTCACGGGCACGCGGTCGCGACCCGCGGCGGGACCGAGCGCGGAGACGCACCCGCCATCGGGAGGAACAGTGTGAACCGCGCACCCCGTCCCGGGTTCCCGGCGGCCTCGACCGCGCCGCCGTGGCTCGTGACGATCTCCCGCACCAGCGCGAGCCCCACGCCGAACCGCTGCTCGCCCGCGCCGTGCCGGAACCGCTCGAAGATCCGGTCCGCGTCGGCGGGGGCGAACCCCTCGCCGGTGTCGGCGACCTCCACCACGGCGTACCCGGCACCCGACCCGACCCGCACGTCGATCCGCCCGCCCTCCGGCGTGTGCCGCACCGCGTTGGCCAGCAGCTCGTCCACGGCCCGCCGCAACGCCGTCTCCACACCGGTCACGACCACCGGCTCGGCGGGGCGGTCGACCGCGAGCCTGATCCGCCGTTCCGCGGCGCGGTCGCCCTCGCCGGTCACCGCCGCGTCCGCCACGGCGGCGAGGTCCACCGGCCGTCCGTCGAGCTCACGGCGCAGCCGCGCCGACAGCAGCAGGTCGTCGACCACGTCGCCGAGACCGCGGATCGACTCGGCCAGCTTGCCGAGGCTGTCGCGGTGGTCGTCGGGCAGGTCGTGCGCCGCGGCCAGCCGGACGAGCACCTGCGCCCGCGTGTACGCCCGCGCGATCGGCGTGCGCAGCTCGTGGCTCGCGTCGGTGACGAACCGCCGTTGCCGCGCCAGCGCCTCGGCCAGCGGCGCGACCGTCCGGCGGCTCACGCCCAGGCCGACCAGCGCCGCGGCGACGAGACCGGCCAGCTGCGCGATCCCCAGCGCCTGCAACAGGTGCCGCCGGTCGGCGAGCTGGTACCGGGTGTCGAACACCGCCTGCACCGCCGCGCCGTCGCGGCCGGACCGGGTGAGCACGAGGTACTCGGTGCCGTTGGCGGCGACGGCGCGTTCGACCGGTGCGCCGGACGCCCGCACCGCCGCCAGGTCGTCGTGCAGCGGGAAGCCGTGCGGCACGTCGAGCACGCCGAGGTCGAGCTCACCGCCGCGCAGCGTGAACACCCAGGCGCACCGCGGCGCGGTGCCGGGCACGCCGAACTCGGCGTTGTACCGCAGTTCCCTGGCCACCAGCGACTTCTGGCCCTGCTCCATGACGACGTACGCGATGCCGCCGACGAACGCGATCATCAGCGAGATCGCCACGCCCACCAGCAGGCTGATCCGCAACCGCGCCCGCCTCAGCTCCGCGCGCTCCGCCTCGGCCCACGCCCTCACAGGGCCCCCAACCGGTAGCCGACGCCCTGGACCGTTCGGACGACCGAGCGCCCGACCTTGCTGCGCAGGTAGTGCACGTAGGTGTCCACAATGGATGGTGAGGGGGCGTCCTGGAACACCGTGCGGCGCAACGCCGCCCGCGTGTGCACCGTCTCCGGGTGGCTCGCGAGCGCCCGCAGCAGCGCGAACTCCCTGGTGGTCAGCGGCACCCGTTCCCCGTCGGGCAGCACCACCTCGTGCTGCTGCAGGTCGAGCTGACCGGACCCGATCCGCAGCACGGCGGCCAGCTCCACCGCCCGCCGGCACAGCGCCCGCAGCCGCGCGCTCAGCTCGCCCAGGTCGAACGGCTTCACCAGGTAGTCGTCCGCACCGGCGTCGAGCCCGTCGATCCGGTCGTCCACCCCGCCCATCGCGGTCAGCACCAGCGCCGGCGTGCGCACGGACCGGGACCGCATCCGCACCACCAGGTCCAGCCCGTCGATCACGGGCAGCCCGCGGTCGACGACCACCACGTCGTAGGCCTGGGTGAGCGCGAGGTGCAGCCCCCGATGCCCGTCCCGCGCGACGTCCACGGAGTACCCTTCACCGCGCAGCACGGCGGCGAGCAGCTCGGCCAGCTCCCGGTCGTCCTCGACGAGCAGCAGCCGGAACGGATGTGCCTGCCAGGACCTGGAGTTCCCCCGCATTTCGCCAGAATCGCACGCAGCGGGGGAGACGGACAGATCACCGACCCGGTGCCGAGCTGTCGATCTCCGCGACCGATCGCGGCGGCGCGGGCATTCGACCACGTGAGCGCCCGTGCCCGCTTCTGCGAACTGTGTTCACCGGCATATTCACGGTGAACGGCGGCAGCGGCGTGACCTGCGCTCGTGGGTGGACGGTCAACGGTGATGCCGGTTTTCCTGGTCCTTTCGTCTCGATTCGTGTTGACGTCCAATGGTTTTCGAAAACGCGAACCAGAACGTGAACCCACCGGTGGGCTGACCGGCACCCGTCCGTTCGCGCGAATGTGCATCGGGACGGTAACGACCTGGCCGCCGGGGGAGACATCAGCCGTGGTGTCCGCGCGACGTGAGGTGTGCCGATGAAGATCGACCTGTTCAACGAGATCCAGAACCCCGGTGCCGCTCCCGAGCAGTTCCGCTTCCGCCAGGCCCTCGACCAGGCCCGTCTCGCCGACGAGCTCGGCTACGGCTGCTGGTGGCAGGTGGAGCACCACGGCGCCGGCGAGTTCAGCCTCTCCTCGGCTCCCGAGCTGATGCTCGCCGCGCTGTCCCAGCAGACCTCCCGCATGCGCCTCGGCCACGCCGCCGTCCTCGCGCCGGGCCGGTTCAACCACCCGATCCGCGTCGCCGAACGCGCCGCCACCCTCGACCACCTCAGCGGTGGCCGTGTCGAGCTCGGCCTGACCCGGTCGACGATCCCCGAGTGGAACCTGTTCGGCATCGAGCCCGCCGACGCCCGCGCGCAGACCGCGGAGGCGTTCGAGATGATCCCGAAGATGTGGACCACCGACCGCTTCTCGCACACCGGTGAGCACTACGACATCTCCGACGTCTCGATCGTCCCCAAGCCCCTGCAGCGCCCGCACCCGCCGCTGTGGCAGGCCGCCGCGTCCCCGACGTCGTTCGAGGAGGCCGGTCGCCGCGGTGTGGGCGTGCTCGGCACCACCATCTGGGAGTCACTCGACCGGGTGGCCCGCATGATCGACCTCTACCGCGCCGCCGCCGCGCAGTGCACCGCACCCGTCGGCGAGTTCGTCAACAACCAGGTCGCCTACTTCACCTTCGTGCACTGCGCCGAAACCGACGAGCAGGCCATGCGCAACGGCGCCGCCGCGGCCGCCGCCTGGTACACCGTCACCGCGCTGCGCTTCTTCAACGCCGCCGCCGAGTTCGCCGCCACCATGCAACGCCACCAGGACATCCTCGCCACCGGCGGCACCGGCCTCACCGGCGAGTTCCTGCGCGCCGAGGCCGACGCCGCTCCCACCGACGCGCAGCTCGTGATCGGCCGGATCCTCCAGGGCGAGGACGTGCCCGACGACGAGCTGTTCGAGGTGCTCTCCGCACAGCAGTCGCTCATCGTGGGCAGCCCGGACACGTGCCGCAAGAAGCTGCGCGCGTACGCCGACCTCGGGATCGACCGGTTGATGTGCCTGCAGCAGATCGGGCCGATCGGTGCGGACGAGGTGATGACCAGCATCCGGTTGGTGGGGGAGCTGATCCCGGAGTTCGACCAGGCCTGACCGCCGACCCTGCTGTCGCCCATGGCATCTGCAAGCACCACCAACACATGATCAAATCGCCGCTGACTACCACCAACCTGTTCGCCACTCGCCGAACCAGTCCTGAGTCCTTCGGGCGGGTGGAGGCGCTGTTGGTAGTAGAAAAGTGCCCGTTGATGTTGAGTTGGTGGTACTTGCAGATGCCATCAGAGGCAGGGGAGACGGCTCAGGCCGTCATGGGCCTTGGAGCAGGCCCACCGCCCTGATCGCCGAGGACGAGCTGCCCTCCTACCGCGCCGTCGTCCGCGCCGCGCGGTCCGGGCAGGTGGCGGTCGAGGGCCGCGAGGAGCTGCTGGACACCTTCCTGCGCGCCTTCACCCGGCCCTGACCGGGAAGGCGGCAAGGTGATCAAGGTGGACCTGGACCGCACGACCGCCCACCTCGCCACCCGCTGGAACCTCACCCTCGGCCCCCCGTTCGACGGCGGCTCGTCGGCCACCGTCGTGCGCTGCCGCTGGTCCGACGGCACACCCGCCGTGCTCAAGGTCAGCGAGGACCGCTCGCTGATCGCCGCCCAGGCCGCCGCCCTCGCCCTGTTCGCCCCGTCGGGCAAGGTGCCCGCCGTGCTGGCGGCCGACGAGGAGGCCGGCGCCCTCGTGCTGGAGGAGGTGCTCCCCGGCACGCTCGCGGAGGACCTGCCCGCCTACGCGCTGCCCGCGCTGTGGGCGGACCTGCTGGCGGGGCTGCACGCCACCGACCCGCCCGCACACCCGCTCGGCACGCTGCGGGCGCGGTGCGAGGAGGCCTTCGCCCGCATCGGGCGCCGGCTGCACGACCCCGTCGTGGCCGCGCGCATCGGGCCGATGGAGTGGGCGCGGGCGATGCAGCAGTGCGCGCGCCTGCTCGACACGACCGGCACGACCGTGGTGCTGCACGGCGACCTGCACCCCGGCAACGCCCTCGACGGCGGTCCCGCACGCGGCCTCGTGGCGGTCGATCCCAAGGCGTGCCTGGGAGATCCCTGCTTCGACGCCGTCGACCTCGTGCTCACCGGCGCTGGCCGGGAGGGCGTCACGGCCAGGTGCGCGGCGGTCGCGGGTGCCTGCGGGCTCGACGGCGACCGGCTGTTCGCCTGGGCGCGCACGTTCGCCCCGTTCTCCGTCGTCGCCCACGTCGCGAACGGCGGTCCCGAACCGGTCGTCGACGAGCTCGTGCAGCTGCTGCACTAGGGCCGCGTCAGCCCCGGGCGGCCACGACCAGCTCCTCGCCCTCCCACCGCCTGCGCAGCCACCGGTCGTGGCTCGCGACCACGACCGCCCCCGGACCCGGCCCCAGCGCGTCCTCCAGCTCGTCGCACAGCGTCGGCGACAGGTGGTTGGTCGGCTCGTCGAGCAGCAACAGCTGCGGCGGGTCGGCCACCAGCAACGCCAGGGCGAGCCGGCGGCGCTGACCGACCGACAACGTGCCGACCGCCTTGCCCAGGTCCCGCCGGTGCAGCAACCCCAGCGACTCCAGCGGGACCCGCGCCGCCCGCTCCGCCCCGAGCGCCCGCCCGTAGGTGGCACGGGCGGTGCGCCGCGGGTGCTCGAACACCGTGTCCTGGTCGAGCAGTCCGACCCGCAGATCGGGACGTCGCCGCACCCCCGTGACCGCCAGGCGGCCGGCCAGGGCGAGCAGCAGCGTGGACTTGCCGGAACCGTTGGGACCGCTCACGAGCACCCGGTCGCCCTCGCGCACGTCGAGCCGGTCGAGGTCGAGCCGGCCGGGCACGTGGACCTCCCGCAACGACACGAGGACCTCGTCGGCCGCCGACGTCGGCTCGGCGTGGAACCGCAGCGGGGGCGGGGGAGCGGGCACGGCCCGGCGTTCCAGCTCCTCCAGCCGCCGCGCGGTGGTGCGGACGCGGCGGGAGATCTGGCTCTGCACGCGGTTCGCGCGCACGCCGTAGCCCATCTTGTCGCTGTCGCGCATCGCCCGGTTCGGCGCGACCCGGTGCGCGGTCAGCTCCAGGTCGGTGCGCAGCCCGGTCAGCTCCTCCTGCTCCTCGGCGTACCGCCGTTCCCAGCGCTCGCGGTCGGCCCGCTTCTGCCCGACGTACTCGCTGTACGTGCCGCCGAACCGGACCGCGCCCTCCACGGCCGGGTCGAGGTCGACCAGGTCCGTGCACACCGCGTCGAGGAACGCCCGGTCGTGGCTTGCGAGCACCACTGCGCCGGGCAACGCGCGCAGCTGCTCCTCCAGGAACGCCGCCGCCGCGTCGTCGAGGTGGTTCGTCGGCTCGTCCAGCAGCAACGCCGCCGGCCGCCGCACCACCAGCGCCGCCAGCGCGAGCCGCCGGCGCTGCCCGCCCGACAGCGAACCCAGCGTGCGCTCCCACGGCACACCGCCCAGCCCGAGTCCACTCAGGACGATCTCGGCCCTGCGGTCCGCGTCCCACGCCTCGTGCCGCTGCGCCACCTCCAGGTGGTCGGCGTACGCCGCGAGCAGCTCCACGTCGTCGGGCGCGGCGGTCAGCAGCGCACCGAGCCGGTCCAGCGAAGCGAGGTCCTCGCGTGCGTCGGCCAGCGCGTCGCCGACCACCTCGGCCACCGTCGCCGATGCCGGGAACGGCATCTCCTGGTGCAGGAAACCCAGGTCCCGCGGCCGGTCCACCCGGCCGCCGTCGGGCTCGTCGACCCCGGCGAGCAGCCGCAGCAACGTCGACTTGCCCGCACCGTTCTCCCCGATCAGGCCGATCCGCCGGCCGGGTGCCGCGGTGAGCGACACCCCGTCGAGGACCCGGCGCCCACCGAACCCGCGCACCAGCTCGTGCGCCACCAACGCCTGCGCCGGCACCGCCTCAGCCACGAGCGGCCTCCAGCAGCTTGCCGCCCTCCAGGCGCAACCAGCGGTCGATCCGCACCTCGCCCAGGAACCGCTCGTCGTGGCTCACGACGACGAACGCGCCCTGGTAGGCGTTCAACGCGCTCTCCAGCTGCGCGGCGCTGACCAGGTCGAGGTTGTTCGTCGGTTCGTCGAGCAGCAGCAACTGCGGTGCCGGCTCGGCGAACAGGACGCACGCCAGCGTGGCGCGCAGCCGTTCGCCACCGGACAGCACCCCGACCGGCAGGTGGGCCCGCGCGCCGCGGAACAGGAAGCGCGCCAACAGGTTCATCCGGTCGGCCTGCGGCATCGCCGGTGCGGCCGCGGCCAGGTTCTCCGCCACCGTGCGGCTGTCGTCGAGCAGGTCCAGCCGCTGCGACAGGTACGCGATCCGGCCGTCCGCGCGCTTCACCTCACCGGCCTCGGGCGTGAGCGAGCCCTCGACCACCCGCAGCAGCGTCGACTTGCCCGCGCCGTTCGGTGCGGACAGGGCGATCCGCTCAGGGCCGCGGATCGCGAGGTCGGCGTCGTCGAACAGGTCCCGCACCCGGATGCCGGTGCCCAGGAACAACGTGCGCCCGGCGGGCACGGCGGTCTGCGGCAGCTCCAGGCTGATCCGCTGCTCGTCCTTGAGCGACCGCTCCGCCTGGTCGAGGCGGGTCTTCGCGGCGCTGAGCCGGGCGGCGTGCATGCCGTCGGCTTTGGCGGCGGACACCTCGGCGTTGCGCTTCATGGTGCCCGCGAAGATCTTCGGCAGTCCGGCGCTGGAGAGGGTGCGCTGGGCGTTCGAGGCACGCCGGGCCGCGCGTTCGCGGGCCTGCTGCATCTCCCGCTTCTCGCGTTTGACCTCCTGCTCGGCGCTGCGGATGTTCTTCTCCGCGACCTCGCGCTCGGCGGCGACGGCCTCCTCGTAGGCGCTGAAGTTCCCGCCGTGGAACCGGATCTCGCCGGCGTCGAGCTCGGCGACGCGGTCCACCCGGTCGAGCAACGCCCGGTCGTGGCTCACCACGAGCAGGCAGCCGCGCCAGTCGTCGAGCACCGAGTAGAGCCGGTGCCGGGCGTCCAGGTCGAGGTTGTTGGTCGGTTCGTCGAGCAGCAGCACGTCCGGCTGCTTCAGCAGCTGGGCCGCCAGCCCCAGCGACACGACCTGGCCGCCGCTCAGCGTGCCCAGCTTCCGGTCCAGCGCCAGGTCGCCCAGACCCAGCCGGTCGAGCTGGGCGCGGGTGCGTTCCTCCAGGTCCCAGTCGTTGCCGATGACGGTGAAGTGCTCCTCGTCGACGTCACCGGACTCGACGGCACTGATGGCGCGCAGCACCGCCGCGACGCCGAGCACCTCGGCCACGGTCACGTCCGCGGTGAGCGGCAGGTCCTGCGGCAGGTAGCCGAGCACGCCGTCGACGGTCACGCTGCCGCCGGCCGGGGGCAACGCACCCGCGATGAGCTTGAGCAGCGTCGACTTGCCGGCACCGTTCGGGGCGACCAGACCGGTGCGGCCGCCGGGGAAGGAGACGGACAGGTCGTCGAAGACGACGGTGTCGTCCGGCCACGAGAAGGACAGGCCGGACACGACGACGTAGGCGTCGGAAGACATGGTGAGACCTCGGGAGGTGCGAACGCGCGGGCCACCCGCGCGGGTGGAAGAGGGGACGACGAAACGGCCATCGGAGGCGATGGCCTGTCACACCCCGGGCTCACCCGGAGATGTCGTCTTCACCCACCAGCACGTCGAGCTCCTTCGAGGAGGTTGATCTCTACCCGGTCAACGGTAGCAGCTCCCGGCGTTGCTCCGCTCGGCAGAAAGCGGCGCGACGAGCGGTTACCTTGATCGCGTGGACTTCGACGAGTACCGCGAACACGACGCCACCGGGCTGGCGCAGTTGGTCGCTTCCAGGCAGGTGTCGGCGGCCGAGCTGCTGACCGTGGCGCGGGAACGCGCCGCCGCGGTGAACCCGCGGCTCAACGCGATCGTCAGGGACGTCCCCGCGACACCCTCCGACGACCTCACCGGTCCGTTCGCCGGCGTGCCGTTCCTGATCAAGGACCTCGGCCAGGACTACGCGGGCCTGCCGACCTCGAACGGGTCGCGGTCGCTGCGGTCGTTCCCGGTCACCGAGCACTCCACGGTCGTGCAGCGCTGGCTCGACGCCGGCCTGGTGATCTTCGGCAAGACGAACCTGCCCGAGTTCGGCGCCAAGGCCATCAGCGAGTCGGCCGTGTGGGGTCCCGCGCGCAACCCGTGGAACCTCGACCACACGCCCGGCGGCTCCTCCGGCGGTTCGGCGGCCGCGGTGGCGGCGGGCATCGTGCCGTGCGCCGGTGCGAACGACGGCGGCGGCTCCACCCGCATCCCCGCGGCGTGCTGCGGCCTGGTCGGGCTGAAGCCGGGGCGCGGGCTCACGCCGTTCGGACCGGGCACCGCCGAGATGATGCACGGCGCGGCGGTGCAGGGCGTCGTCTCGCGCACGGTCCGCGACACGGCGGCGATGCTCGACGTGATCTGCGGCGGTGAGCCGTACGGGCCGTTCACCCCCGGCATGCCCGAGGCGTCCTACGCGTCGTGCGTCACCGAGGAACCCGGCAAGCTGCGCATCGGCGTGCGCGTGCCGTCGGCGATCAACCCGAACCCGCACCCCGAGGCACGCGCCGCGGTCGACGGCGCGATCGAGGTGCTGACGTCGCTGGGTCATGAGGTCGAGGAGCTGCCGGAGGCGCCGTTCGACGACGCCGCGCTGGCCCGCGACTTCCTGCTGACCTGGTTCGTGAACCTGGCCTGGAAGGTCGGCGACGCGAAGCGGCAGACCGGTGCGCCGGACATCGCGTTCGAACGCGACACGCTGCTGATGGCCGCACTGGGCCGGGCGACCAGCAGCGTCGACTACGTGGACGCGGTGCAGCGCCGGCACGAGCACACCCGCCGCCTCAGCACGTTCTTCGACACCTACGACCTGCTGCTCACGCCGTCGCTGGCCACCCCGCCGCCCAAGATCGGTGCGTTCGACCTGCCGGTGAACCTGCAGCGCGTCACCGACGTGCTGCTCAAGACCGGCACCGCGCGGTTCCTGCGCAACACCGGCATCGTGGAGAACATGATCCGCGACAACCTCGGCTGGGTGCCCTACACCCAGCTCGCGAACCTCACCGGCAGGCCCGCCATCTCGCTGCCGCTGCACTGGACCGCCGACGGCCTGCCGCTGGGCGTCCAGTTCGTCGCACCGCTGGCCGGCGAGTCGCTGCTGATCAGGCTCGCCGCCCAGCTCGAACAGGCGCTGCCGTGGGGTGACCGTGTCGCTCCGATCTGAACCCGTCGCGCCGCTCGTGCGCGGTGCCGCCGAACTGGAGCAGACCGACCGCGGCCTGCGCCCGCACCGCCTGCCCGCGTGGGTGCGCGAGCGGTACCCGGACCCGCAGCTGCTGTCGGTGGAGAGCCACCCGTCCGGTGTGCGCCTGGTCGCGGAGACCGAGGCGCGCACCGTCGAGCTGGTCCTGCACCCGACCTGCACCGCCTACGCCGGACTCGACCGGCCGCGCGGCAGCGTCGACCTCGTGGTGGACGGGGTGCCGGCGGCGAGCACCGTGCTCGCCGCCGGCGACGTCAAGGAGGTCGACCTGCGCACCGGTGAGGCCCGGTTGGTCCCCGGCCGGCCGCACACCGAGCGCCACGAGCTCCCCGAGGGCACCAAGGTCATCGAGTTCTGGTTGCCGCACAACGAGGTCGTCGACCTGGTCGCGGTGCGCGCCGACGCCCCGCTGCGCCCGCACGACCCGGGCCGGCGGATCTGGCTGCACCACGGCAGCTCCATCAGCCACGGCTCGAACGCCGCCACGCCGACCGCGATCTGGCCCGCCGTCGCCGCCCGCCACGGCGGTGTCGAGCTGCACAACCTGGGCCTGGGCGGCAGCGCGCTGGTCGACCCGTTCACCGCGCGGGTCCTGCGCGACCGACCGGCCGACCTGATCAGCGTCAAGCTCGGCATCAACGTCGTGAACTTCGACGCCATGCGGCTGCGCGCGTTCGTGCCCGCGGTGCACGGGTTCCTCGACACGATCCGCGACGGCCACCCGGACACGCCGCTGGTGCTGATCTCGCCGATCTTCTGCGGCATCCACGAGGACACGCCGGGTCCGGGTGCGATCGACCTCGACGCGCTGGCGTCCGGGTGGCGGCTGTTCACCGCGACCGGGGTGCCGGAGCCGGGCCGGTTGACGCTGCGGGTGGTCAGGGAGGCGCTGGAGTCCGTCGTGGAGCGCAGGGACGACGACCCGAACCTGTCCTACCTGGACGGTCTGCGGCTGTACGGCGAGCAGGACGCGGCCGAGCTGCCGTTGCCGGACGCGCTGCACCCGGACACCGCGGCACACCGGCGGATCGGGGAGCGGTTCGCGGAGCACGCCTTCGCGCCGGGTGGTCCGTTCAGCGAGGACCCGGCCTAGCGCCCGGCGCGGCAGCCACCGCGGCCTGCCCTGGCAAGATGCCGGTCGTGGACACCGACGACGTGCTCACCGGCGTGGGGCCGCGGCTGCGTGCCCTGCGCCGGCACCGCGGCATCACCCTCGCCGAGCTCTCCACGACCACCGGCGTCTCGGAGAGCACCCTGTCACGGCTGGAGAGCGGGCAGCGCAAGGCCACGCTGGAGCTGCTGCTGCCGTTGGCGAGCACGTACAACGTGCCGCTGGACGACCTCGTCGGCGCCCCGCGCACCGGTGACCCGCGCATCCACCTGACCCCGATCCACCGGTTCGGGATGACGTTCATCCCGCTGTCCCGGCGCCCCGGTGGCGTGCAGTCGTTCAAGATGCTCATCCCGAGCGGGCTCGCCGAGCCGACCCCGCAGACGCACGACGGGTTCGAGTGGCTCTACGTCCTCAACGGGCGGTTGCGGCTGCTCCTCGGCGACCTCGACCTGACGTTGCCGCCCGGTGAGGCCGCCGAGTTCGACACCTCTCAGCCGCACTGGCTGGGCAGCGCGGACGGGAACGCGGTCGAGCTGCTGATCCTGTTCGACCCGCAGGGACTGCGCACCCACGTCCACGGGCCCGGCCACTCCGGCCGGTCCGGTCAGGGGACGTAGACCTGGCCGGTCTGCCGCCCCTCGATCGACCGCACGTACGCCCGCACCACCTCGGCCAGCGGTACCGGCCTCATGCCGGGGAAGAAGTCGCCGTAGGTGTCGAGCGCCTCGGTGAACACGGTGGGGCTCACCGCGTTGATCCGCCGCGGTGCGATCTCGATGGCGGCGGCCCGCACGAACGCCTCCACCGCGCCGTTGACCAGTGACGCCGCCGCCCCGGTCACGATCGGCTCGCGCGCGAGCACGCCGGTGATCAGCGTGAACGAGCCGTTGGCGGTGACGTGCGAGAGGCCCTCCCGCACGAGCGACACCTGCGACAGCACCTTGCCGGTGATCCCGGCCTGGTAGTCGGCGGTGGTCAGGTCGGTCAGCGGCTTGAACGGCACCGAGCCCGCCGCCGACGCGACGGCGTCGACCGGCCCGACGGCCGCGTACAGGTCGGCCACACGGTCCGGGTCGGTCACGTCGTACCGCAGGTCACCGCCGGTGCGGGACACGGTGACGACGTCGTGCTTGCGTGCGACGAGCTCCTCGTGCACGGCGGTGCCCAGCAGTCCGGTGGCTCCCACGAGCAAAATCCTCATGCCGACGACGCTAGGCCCGTTCCGCGCGCCGGTGAAATGCCGATCGTGCAGCACTTATGATCGGCAGTCATGAATGTCGAGCTGCGCCACCTGCGGGCACTCGCCGCCATCGGCGACCACCGGTCGATCACCGCCGCGGCCCGGTCGCTGCACGTCACCCAGCCCGCGCTGTCCCGCACGCTCGACCAGCTCGAACGGCGGCTGGGGGTGCGCCTCGTCGACCGCACCACCCGCCACGTGGCGCTCACCGGCAGCGGGCAGCGGCTGTGGGAGCACAGCCACCGCATCCTCACCCAGCTCGACAGCGCGCTCGCCGAGGCCGTCCGGCCGCAGCCGTTGCGGCTGACGTTCGCGTGGGCGGCGCTCGGCCGGTTCACGATCCCGTTCCTGCGCGAGTGGCGGGCCCGGCACCCGGACGTGCTGGTGCGCATCCGCCGCGCCGACGACCCCGAGGCGGCGCTGCGGCGCGGTGAGGCGGACATCGCCGTGCTGCGCACCCACCCGGTGTCACCCGACGTGGAGCACGCGGCGTTGATCGAGGAACCGCGCGTGGCCGCCGTGGCGGACGACCACCCGCTCGCCGCCCGAACCGCCCTCACCCTCGACGACCTGGTGGGGGAGGCGGTGGCCGTGTGCGAGACCGCGGCGACGACCACCGCCGACCTGTGGCCGTCCGGTGCCCGCCCGCGCACGGTGGACGTGCCGGGCGTGGAGGAGTGGCTGACCTCGATCGCGACCGGGGCGACGGTCGGCGTCACGGCCGCGGGCACGATCCACCACCACCCGCACGCAGGCGTCACGTACCTGCCGCTGACCGACGCCGACCCGGTCACCGTCCACCTCGCCTGGCCCGCACTGCCCGCGCACCCGTCCACCGCGGCGTTCGTCGAGCTGGCGCAACGCCACCTGCGTCACGCGTAGAGGCGCAACCCCGACAGCTGTCCCGCGGGCCAGCCGGTGTTGCCGCTGAACACCAGCCGCACGTACCGGACCTGGCTGCCGGGCAACGTGATCGTGGCGCTGTTGCCGCTCGCCGGGTCGAACACGCGCCCGCTCGCCCCGGCCAGCGGACCGAACGCCTGCCCGTTCACGCTGCCCTCGACCGCGACCACCTGCGTGCGCCGTCCCCAGGCCGGGTCGGGCGGCAACGTCAGCACCGCCCGCCGCACCGCCACCGCGGACCCGAGGTCGACCTGCACCCACTGCGGGAACGCGTGGTTCGCACTCTCCCAGTAGGACCTCGGGTCGCCGTCGACCACGTTGCCGCTGCCGTAGTGCTGGTTCTGCGAACTTTGCGCGGTCGGCCGGCCCGCCGCCAGGTCCACGTCCGGCGCCGGCGGTCCGCCGACCCACGGCACAGTCGGGCGGGTCGCGGTCAACGGGAGCTGCCCCTTGAGCATCCGGCCGCCGTCACCGGTGAGCCGCAGGTAGTAGTCGGCCGAGCAGCGGGTCCCGTCCTCGTCCAGTGCCAGGAAACCCGACCCCACCGGCACGTCGGCCTGCGACTCGGCGGTCTTCGCGATCTGGTTGCCCTCGTTGTACTCGTCGAACATCGAGATGTAGATGCCCTGTGCGCCAAGGCGGACCATGTTGTAGAACTGCCGCCACATGAAATCGCCGTGGACCCGTTGCCGCGCGTTGAGGTCACCGGGCAGCACGCACGGCTGGTAGTCGATGCCCCGCGCGTTGCACTCGGCCTGGTCGGGCAGGTTCACGTTGGTGTGGAAGCGGTCCGAGTCCGCGGCGGTGCCGATCCGGCCGACCATCCACGGCGAGATCATGTCGAACGAGCGGTAGACGTTCCCGAACCCCTGCCGGGAGTCCTCGACCTCGGTGCGCCAGTGCGTAGGGACGCCGCCCATGACGTAGCAGCCGCGCGCCTTGAACCAGTTCACCACGTCCTGGCAGGGCTCGGGTCCCCACGGGCGGCCGGGGTCGTTGAAGCCGAAGCCCCAGATGCCGACGACGGGCTTGCCGTTCTGCCGCGCGTAGGCCGGCGACGAGGTGTGCGCCGCCATCTTGGCCTGCCAGTCGGTCTTGATCTCCGACTGCATGTTCTGCCAGTTCGTGACGTCGTACATGATGTAGAACTTGCGGCCGGTGGCTTCGGCGGCGGCCCGCACGTGCGCCGTGACGGCGTCGCGGACCGGACCCTCACCGCCGGTGGGGTTGAACCGTTGCAGGGCGGTGGTGTCGCAGCCGTTGTCGCGCATCCAGGCGAAGTGCACGTCCACGGTCTGCCGGTCGTGGTTGGAGAACACAGCGGCGGGCCGGCCGTCACCGAGGTTCGCGAACGCCGTCGGGTAGGTGCGGGCGTAGTCGCGCACGTCCGGCCACACCTTGACCGAGCTGGTCGCCGGGGCGGGCGGCCGGCTCCAGTCGTCGTTCCAGTGCCACCAGCCGTCGATCGGCGAACCGTCACCGCGGCAGGCGAACCAGCCCTGGTAGCCGACGGTGATCTTGCCGACCACGTCGCCCGGCGGGCTGGCGGCACGCGCCGCAGTGGGCAGGAGGCCGAGCGCGGGCACGGCGAGGGCGGAGCTGAGCAGGGTGCGACGAGACAGGGACATCGCGAACTCCTTTGTCGGCGATCCGACATCAGGGTGCAACTCTGAATCAGAAGTCCGCAAGATGTTGACTGAAATGCGCAAAAGACCGGTACTTCCGGCGATCAACTACCGTGCGGGCAACGGTTGGAGGAGGACCTGATGCTGGACCTGAGCCCGCGGCCCGGTGACCTGGAGCCGATCGAGACCGCCTCGGTCGACGAGCTGCGCGCGGTGCAGCTCGAACGGCTGCGGTGGTCGGTCCGGCACGCCTACGACAACGTGCCGCACTACCGCGCCTCCCTCGACGCGGTCGGCGTGCACCCCGACGACGTGAAGTCGCTGGAGGACCTGGCCCGCCTGCCGTTCACGACCAAGGCCGACCTGCGCGACAACTACCCGTTCGGCATGTTCGCCGTCCCGCGCACCGACGTCCTGCGCGTCCACGCCTCCTCCGGCACCACCGGCCGTCCCACCGTCGTCGGCTACACCAGGGCCGACCTCGACACCTGGGCCTCGGTCGTGGCCCGCAGCATCCGCGCCGCCGGCGGCCGCGCCGGTCACGTGCTGCACAACGCCTACGGCTACGGCCTGTTCACCGGCGGCCTCGGCGCCCACGCCGGCGCCGAGCTGCTGGGCTGCACCGTCGTCCCGGTCTCCGGCGGCATGACCGAACGCCAGGTGCAGCTCATCCGCGACTTCGAGCCGGACGTCATCATGGTCACCCCGTCGTACATGCTCTCGATCATCGACGAGATGGAGCGCCAGGGCATCGACCCGCGCGGCACCTCGCTGAAGGTCGGCATCTTCGGCGCCGAGCCGTGGACGAACGACATGCGCGCCGAGATGGAACGCCGCCTCGACATGCACGCCGTCGACATCTACGGCCTCTCCGAGGTCATCGGCCCCGGCGTCGCCAGCGAGTGCGTGGAGACCAAGGACGGCCTGCACGTGTGGGAGGACCACTTCTACCCGGAGGTCATCGACCCGGTCACCGGCGAGGTGCTGCCCGACGGCGAGGAGGGCGAGCTGGTGTTCACCTCCCTGACCAAGCAGGCCATGCCGGTCCTGCGCTACCGCACCCGCGACCTGACCCGCCTGCTGCCAGGCACGGCCCGCACGATGCGCCGCATCGAGAAGATCACCGGCCGCACCGACGACATGATCATCCTGCGCGGCGTGAACCTGTTCCCGACCCAGATCGAGGAGCTCATCCTGCGCGTCCCCGCGCTGTCACCGCACTTCCAGTGCGTGCTGAACCGCACCGGCAACCTCGACGACCTGACCGTGGTGGTCGAGCACCGCGAGGACACCGGCCCCGGTGCGGCGGGCGAGACGTTGCGGCAGCTGGTGAAGAGCTCGATCGGCGTGACGGTGGCCGTCGAGGTCGTGGCGCCGGGCGGGATCGAGCGGTCGGTGGGGAAGATGAAGCGCATCGTGGACCGCCGCCCGAAGCGCTGACCTGTCCAGCGGCCTCGGCGAAGCCGTGCACGGCCAGCGCTTCGGCCCACCCCCGGCACCGCCTCTGGAGCTCCACCGCAGCACACCACGCGGCGCGTACCCCAACCGCCGCAATGCGGGGCTACCGGTGGGCGGGGGAGAACAGGCCGGCGCGGCACCACCACTCCTGACCCGGCGCGCGGGACCGGGGTCAGTCGAGCAGCTCGACGTACCCGTCGGTCCCGTTCACCCGGATCCGCTGGCCGTCCCGGATCAGCCGGGTGGCGTTCTCCAGCCCCACCACGGCCGGCAGCCCGTACTCCCGTGCCACCACCGCGCCGTGCGTCATCAGCCCGCCGACCTCCGTCACCAGCCCGGCGATGGCCACGAACAGCGGTGACCAGCTGGGATCGGTGTGGGCGGTGACCAGGACGTCGCCCGGTTCGAGGTCGGCCTCCGCGAGGTCCAGCAGGACGCGCGCCCGCCCCTCGACCGTGCCGCCGGACACCGCCAGGCCGACCAGCGCGCCCGCGGGCAGGTCCGACCGCCGGTAGGTGCCGGTGACGGCCTCGCCGTCCGACGTCAGCACCCGCGGTGGCGTCAGCGCCTCGAACGAGCGGAACTCCTCGCGGCGCCTGCGGATCAGCGCGAGGTCGGCCTGGCCGGTCAGCACGACGTCGCGGAACTCCGGCAGCGTCAGGAAGAAGATGTCCTCTTCGGACTCCAGCACGCCGGTGAGGCGGCGGGCCTCCGCCAGCAACGCCTTCTTGTACACGAAGTACCGGCTCACCATGAAGTACTTCGGGTACTCCCGGTAGCCGATGAACGTCCGCACGCGGTCGATCATCCGCTTGGTCTCCGCGGCCTTGGCCTCGCCGTCCGGCAGCGCGCGCAACCGCTCCAGCAGCTCCTGCTCCTTCGCCCACGCCTCCTGGCGGCCCTGCTCGAAGCGCTGCTCACCGGCACCGGGCGCGAAGTTGCGGACGTTGGTCAGGATGATCGGCACCAGGGTGGACGGACGCTCGCTCCACCGCGGCCGGGTGATGTCGATCTCGGCGACGCAGCGCATGCCGTACCGGTCCAGGTACCCGTTCAACGCGGCGAGGGCCTCGGCACCACCGGGCACCTCGGCCAGGCCGTCGAGCGAGTCGGGGCTCTTCTCCAGGAACGCCACGACCTCGGGGTGCGGGCGGATCGCGTCGGCCACGTCGAGCAGGGCCAGGCCCATCTCCGAGGTCACGTTGTGCGGCGCGGACAGGCTCAGGGTGTCAGCGGCGTTCGTCTCGCCCAGCCACTCGCGCAGGTGGTCGTTGAGCCACCAGCTCGCCTGCATGCCGGCCATGATCACCTGGGTGCTGCGCGCGTCGAACAGGACTCGGCGCAGCTCCTGGAAGTCCGCGAGGACGAAGTCGACCAGGTCCACCCCGGACAGTGGCGCGATGTCGCGTTCCAGTGCGGCGACAGAGGCCTCGGCGGCGGCGATCAGCTCGGTGACGACCGCCGGGTCCGTCTCGATCGTGGCCGGGGTCGCGCCGGGGATCGGTGGCACCGGCGTGTCGTCCGGTGCGGGCAGGAAGCCCTCGCGGTCGACGACGGTCTGCAGCGCGTCACCCATCAGCGGGTCGGACTTGCCCGCCACGCCCAGGAACGCGGCACGGCTCGCCGGTGCGGTGACGATCGGCGTGACGTCGACGAACAACCGGCCGCCCGCGACGACCATCGGGCGTGGTGTCGTCAGCTGCCACACCGACAGGCCCAGCGGCTTCATGGCGTCGGTCATCATCTGCTGGTGGCCGACGGACACGAAGACGCGGTTGCCGTCGCCGTCGCCGCCGGGCACCGGGAACAGCGTGGTGATCGGGCGGCTCTGCACCACCTGGAACCCGTCGTCGGCCAGGCACCACTCGACGTCCTGCGGGCGGCCGAAGTGCGCCTCGATCCGCCGGCCGAGCCGCACGAGCTCCACGACCTGCGCGTCGGTCAGCGCCGGCAGCTCGCGCCGCGCCGGGTCCACCGGCTGCTCGCGGGTGCCGCCGGACGGCAGGGCCTCGACGGCCACGTCCTTGGCGGCGATCGACCGGCTGAGCACCTCGCCGTCGCGGACCCGGTACACGTCGGTGTTGACCAGGCCGGAGACCAGCGCCTCACCGAGGCCGAAGGTGGCCTCCACGCACGCGACCTTGCGGTTCGAGGTCGTGGGGTCGGCGGTGAACAGCACGCCCGCCGCCCGCGGGAACACCATCCGCTGCACCACCACGGCCATGCGCACCCGGTGGTGGTCGAAACCGCCGCGCAGCCGGTACGTCACGGCCCGCTCGGTGAACAACGACGCCCAGCACCGGCTGACGTGCCGGACCACCTCCTCCGCACCCACCACGTTCAGGTAGGTGTCCTGCTGGCCCGCGAACGACGCCGTCGGCAGGTCCTCGGCCGTGGCGCTCGACCGCACGGCGTAGGCGTGCTCGGCGCCGAGCCCGGTGACCGCGCCGGTGATCGCCGCGGTCACCTCGTCCGGGACGGCGACGCCCTCCAGCACCCGTCGCACCTCGGCGCTGCCCCGGCGGATCTCCTCCCGGTCGTCCGGCGAGAGGCGGGCCAGCCGGTCCAGCAGGTCACCGACCGCCGCGTCCCGCACGACGCGTTCGAACGCCTCCGTCGTCACGCAGAAGCCGGCCGGCACGCGCACCCCGTCGATGCGCGTGAGGGCGCCGAGGTGCGCGCCCTTGCCGCCGACGACCGCGACCTGTGCCTGGTCGACCTCGTCGAGCCCGAGCACGAAACTGCTGTACGTCAACTTCGGTTCCCCCGTTTCGCCTGCGGGGCTCCAGCATCCTGCCGACGCCGGATTTCCGCAGGTCGTGACCTTCGACGGGAGAGTGTGCTGCACACCGGGGGTCTTGCGGCAAGACCCCCCGTGCGCTATACGTTGGTAGTGGCGGGCAGTACGTGTGCGCCCGTGCGGTCCGTGCTCAGGCACAGCGAGCAGACCTCACCGCCCTGCGCACTCGCGGTCATGTCCGGCCGTTCGTAGGACTCACCGCAGACCACGCAGTCGTACCTGCTGCCGCTCGGGTTGCCGTCCGCGTCCAGCAGCGGCTCCGCGATCCCGTCGTCGGTGCGGCGCAGGTAGAACCGGCCCCGCGTGAGCACCGCCATCAGCGGCGTCACCACGACCGGGACCACCACGGCCACGACCGGCGAGTACGGCTGGACCACCGGCCCGAACAGTCCGAAGTAGACGCCGATCGACAGTCCCGAGGACGCCAGGAACGACACCACGCCCACCGGGTTGACCGCGTGGAGCATGCCGCGCCGGAACTCCGGCTGCTTCGGCGACAGCTTCAGCAGGTACTTGTTGACCGCGATGTCGGTGGCGACGGTGACGACCCACGCCATGGCGCAGTTGGAGTAGAAGCTCAGGATCTTGTTGAGGAAGCTGAACATGTCCGCTTCCATCAGCACCAGCGCGATCGCCAGGTTCACGCACACGAACACCAGCCGCCCCGGATACCGCTTGGTGACGCGCGTGAACGAGTTCGTCCACGCCAGCGACCCCGAGTAGGCGTTCGTGACGTTGATCTTCACCTGGCTGAGCACCACGAGCACCAGCGCCAGCGGCACCACCAGCCACGCCGGCATGAACTGCTTGAACACGCCGGTGAACTGCTCGATCGGCTCGACGGCCGCCACCGCGCCGACCGCGTCCAGCACGTAGACCGCCATGAACACGCCGATGGCCTGCTTGAGCGCGCCGAAGACCACCCAGCCCGGTCCGGCGAGCACCACCGACGTCCACCACACCCGCTTGTTCGCCGCGGTGCGCGGCGGCATGAACCGCAGGTAGTCGATCTGCTCACCGATCTGGCCCATCAACGACAGGCAGACACCGG
This sequence comes from Lentzea sp. NPDC036955, assembly GCF_055608005.1. Taxonomy (NCBI): domain Bacteria; kingdom Bacillati; phylum Actinomycetota; class Actinomycetes; order Pseudonocardiales; family Pseudonocardiaceae; genus Lentzea; species Lentzea sp. NPDC036955. The sequence goes on from NZ_JBVJRC010000006.1 coordinate 671,738, forward strand.
CCCCCAGCACCACCGCGGCGGTGCCGACCCCGTTGCCGCCGCCGTCGTAGGAGAGGAACCGCCGCACCGACTCCGGCTCGGTGACGACCAGGAACAGCAGCGGCGCCACCATCAGCAGCAGCCACAGCGGGTTCGTCCAGCTCTGCAGCTTCGCCAGCACCTTCATCCCGTAGACCACCAACGGGATGATCACCAGCGTCGACAGCAGGTAGCCCAGCCACAGCGGCAGCCCGAGCGCGTACCGCAGGCCCTGCGCCATGATCGAGCCTTCGAGCGCGAAGAAGATGAACGTGAAGCTCGCGAAGATCACGCTCGTGAGCACGGACCCGTAGTAGCCGAACCCGGACCCGCGCGTGATCAGGTCGAGGTCGATGTTGTACCGCGCGGCGTAGTACGCCAGCGGGAAGCCGGTCACGAAGATCACGAGTGCGGCGAACCCGATGGCCAGCAACGCGTTGCCGGTGCCGTGGGTCAGCCCGATGCCCGCGCCGATCGAGAAGTCCGCCATGTAGGCGATGCCACCCAGCGCCGACGCACCCACCACCCCTGGCGTCCAGCGGCGGTAGGTGCGCGGCGCGAACCGCAGGGTGTAGTCCTCCAGGGTTTCCCCCGAGGTACCGGAAGTCTGGCTGCGCTCCACCACGTCAGCTGTCACGACCGGCAACGCTAGGAAGCCCGCGTTTCGCCCAGGGGAGAGCTTTGTGACCGCCGTGTTACCCGCTTGGCCGACTACGACGGGAGGACATGTCCGACGTCACCCGCACCCAGGGGCTCGCGCGGCTGTGCGAGCCCGGTCAGCAGGTGGGCTCCGCGGGCCAGGCGTCCTGCCGAGTACTGCTCGCGCAGCTCCTGTTCGACGTCCGGGCGTTCGAACTCGGGAGCGAGCACCACGGAGTGGTTGAACCGGGCGTCTCCGGAGATCTCCAAGGCGTCGACGTCGTGCAGGCAGACCGCTTGGTGCCGCCAGAACGCGGGAATGAAGATCATGTCCCCTGGTCCCGACACCAGTGCCACCTCCCACGTGCTCTCGTCCGGTGCGGCGAGCAGGGTCACGGCCGTTCCGGAGCGCATGACGACGATGCGGTCGTCCTCGTGGTAGTGGGGGATCACCTGCCGATCGGGCGTCAGGGCCACGCTGTAGGCGGAGAGGTCGGAAGCCCCGCACAACCCGTCGGTCGCGACGGCGCGGAAGAACTGCTTCTGCGGGCCCTCGACCACCGCACCCCGCTGGTTTCCCGCCAGGCTGATCTGCCAGGTGGCAGTGGCCGACCGGGTGGTCGACGACGGCCGGACCTCGTTCAACTGAGTCATTGTGGAGCTCCCGGTCAGGAGGTGGGGAAAACGCTGGGCGAACAGTTCTCGACGTGCTGCGAGATGAAGCCGGCCAATCTGACTAGTCCGGTGCGCAACGCCTCAGGCGTGACCGAGCTGATCGAGATGCGCAGCTGGCGACGCGGTCTTCCGTCGCCGTAGAACCGGTGGATCGGAACCCACAGAACTCCGTGCTCCGCAGCGCACTTTCCCGAGAGCTCGTCCGTGGTTTCGAACGGGACGTTCACCACGATGAAGAACCCACCGCGCGGCGCGGACCAGGTGACCTCCGGTTCGGAGCCCTCCGGGAACAGTTCGGCCAGGGTGTCCAGTGCGACGGTGAGATTGCGGTGGTAGTGCCGGGCCACGGCGAGATTGGCTTCGCGCAGGCTGAAATCGTGGTGGAGGAGCTTTCCTCCGATGACCGCTTGTGCGATCGGCGAGGTGTTCAGCGTGACCATGTTCTTGATCCGGGCGAGCTCGTCCGACAACGTCTCGCCGGGGGCGCCGCCGGTGACCGGCTGGTCGGCCACCACGTACCCCACCCTGGCGCCGGGAACACCGGTCTTGGCGAACGAACCGCAGTAGACGACCTGCTTGTCCCGGTCCATCGACTTGATCGTGCGCGGGTGCGCGCGATCGGTGGACAGCAGCCCGTACGCGTTGTCCTCCACCACCAGCAACCCGAGCCGGCCTGCGAGCTCGAGCAGTCGCTGCCTGGTGTGCACGGGCATGGTCGTACCGGTGGGGTTCGCGAAGTCCGGCACGACGTAGACGGCACGGGGCCGGAGACCGGCCGCGACCGCCTCGGCGGCCACGTCCGCCAGGTCGTCCAGGTCGATCCCGTCCGCGCTGTCCTTCACCGGCAGCACCTTCAGATCGGCGAGCTCTGCCGCGCCGGTGAAGCCGAAATAGGTGGGGTGGACCGCGAGAACCGCGTCCCTGTCGGTGCGGCGCACTGCCCGCATCACCAAGAACAGCGCCTCTTGGCCGCCCACCGTCACAACAATGGAATCCGCGTCCGCGGTGATCTGTTCGTCGACCTCGAGGTGCCGGGCCACGAGGTCGTTGATCACACCTTTGACGCGGCCGTATTGAAGAATCGTCCTGGTCGCGTCGCGCTCGTCCCCGCCGTAGCTGTCCGCGAGGTGTCGGTGGAAGAGTTCCAGATGACTTCGCACGGTGTTCAGGTCGAAGTCGCTCTCGTCCGGTGTGCCGGAAGCGAGCGAGATGACATCACCCGATTTTCCCGACGTGACCCGGCGAAGAGCGGTCGCGTCGACGAATGGCATGCTCTGCGTTTCATGGAGGTCACTCAAAGCGACCGTGAAGGGTCCCACCCGCATCGCCCCGAATCAACTGGCAAATGAGCATGCGGAGGGTATGGCGGATGTCCATTGGCAAGCAATGAGACGCCGTCCGACAATGACCGCCTGGGCGCCGCCTCGACCCTTTCGAACATGCGGTTCCGAGCGTTGGGACGTCTTCTTGCCCGCAGGGCCGGTGGACCGGGTCAGCCCGTGACCAGTGCGGCCACCCGGTCGCGCAACGCGTGCGCCACGGCGTCGAAACCCTGCTTCACGTAGGCACCCTGAGCGGCCACCACGGCGTCGGCGTACTTGCCGTTGAACGTCTCACAGGTGTGGTAGCTGCACCGGGCAGGGCCCAGCGGCGTGATCCACTGGTCCCGCACCCCGAGCAGCCCCGGGAACGTGTCCCCGGTGTCGTAGCGCAACAACCTCGGTGGGACGACGGAACGCACGAACTCCCGGCTCACGAACGTGCCCGGCGAGCCGTCCGGCCGCGGCAGGGTGAGGTCGATCGGCGAGTCCACCTCCAGCGTCGTGGCCACGCTCAGCGTGTACGGGTTCCACTGCGGGTAGCCGGCGTAGTCGACCAGCACCTGCCAGACGAACTCGGCGGGTGCGCCGATCTCCACGACGACGGACTCGATCAGGTGGGTCATGCCGGCATGTACTCCCCGCCGTTGACGTCGAGCGTCGCACCGGTGACCTCGGAGGCCAAGCGGGACAACAGGAACAGCACCGCACCCGCGCACGCCTCGTCGGTGGGGATGCGGCCCAGCGGGTTGCGGGCGGCGATCTCGTCGTAGACGTCCTGCTCGCTCACGCCGCGCGCGTCGGCGGTGAACTTCAGGTAGAACCGCACGCCGGGGCCGTCCAGCCAGCCCATGACGGCCTGGTTGGCGCGGATGCCGTGCTCGCCGAGCTCCAGCGCCAGGAACTGGGTCGCGGTGGCCATCGCGGCCTTCGCGACCGCGTAGCCGCCTTCGCCGCGCATCGGCTTGCGGGTGGTCATCGTACCGATGTTCACGATCGAGCCGCGTCCTGCGGCCTTCATGTGCGGCACGACCTCGCGGGTCACGTTCAGCGCGCCGTGCAGGATGATGTCCATCGACCGCCGGACCGCCTTCTCCGGCGTGTCCAGCAGGTCGGCGAAACCGGGGTGGCCGAACGCCGAGTTGACCAGGCCGGTGATCGTGCCGAACCGGTCGACGGCGGTCTCGACCAGCCGCGCCACCTGGTCGGGTCTGCGGACGTCGCAGGACACCCCGACGGCCTCGCCGCCGGCAGCCGCCACGTCCTCGGCCACCCGGTCCATCACGCCGGTGGAGCGAGCGGCCATCACGACCTTGGCGCCCTCGGCGGCGGCGCGGAGTGCGAGCTTCGAGCCGAGGCCCGGCCCGACGCCGGTGATCACGACCACCTCGTCCTGGAGCATCACGGGTAGACCTCCGTGTAGAAGGCGAAGTCCCGTTCGAGGCGGTCCTCGGTCAGGCCGAAGTCCTCCGGGGCGTAGGAGTGCGCGCCGTGCCGTTCGGCGCGGTTCTGCCGCAGGTAGGCGGCGAACGCCTGGTCGTCGGCCGGGCCCGCGGGCAGGCCGAGCTCGCCGAGCACGTCGTGGGCGACGACGAGCGGTTTGGCCACGGTGTCGGCGAACCGGACGTCCACGAACCGCTCGGGGCGGGCCTGCCGGGCCGCGGCGAAACCCCGCAGCGTCTGCGCGAACCGGCCGGACCAGTACGGGCCGATCCACAGCGGGTCCACGTTCTCGCTGTACTGCGACGACATCATGCGCACCATCGAGGCGTACGACGGCACGGCTCGCGCGGGTGAGCGGTGGGTCATCACGACCTTGCAGCCGGGGAAGGTGTCCAGCACGGTGTCGACCGCGGTGAGGTGGTGCGGCGACTTGAGCACCCACGGCCGGGTGCGCCCCTCCTGCTGCCACTGCAACACCTGCAGCCACTCGCGCAGCTCGCGGTAGGCCGGCGTCTGGTCGGCGGCGCGCAGCCAGTCGCCGTAGGACGGCACCCGGTAGAACGAGTCGAAGCTCATGGACACGAACGTCCGGTCCAGCAGCAGCACGTCCTCCTCCGGCCCGTCCCACACGACCGTGTGCAGGTCGCCGAAGTCGGGGGAGAGCTGCGCGAAGGCCCGCATGCGTTCCTGGGCACGGCGTTTGCGCTCGGCGGCATCGGGCCCCTCCCCGGGGAACGGCACCGGGTAGGCGACCTCCCACGACAGCGTCGAGGTGAGCTGCGGCGACGCGGCCAGCAGCCGGTGCAGCAGCGTGGAACCGGTGCGCGGCAGGCCGCAGATCTCCGCGGCGACCCGCACCTCGACGTCGAGGACCTCGGGGTGCTCGCGCTGCAGGGCGCGCAGCCGCAACCGGTCGGCCAGCAGCGCGGTGAGCCGGTGCCGGGTGAGCCGCACCCCCGGCGGTGACAGGGAGGCCTCCGCGTTGAGGCTCGCGACGAGCACGCCGAGCGGTTCGCGGAACCAGTCGTCGCCGAAGTCGTCCAGGCCGGTCTTGGCAGCGGCCCCGGTCAGCAGCTCGTCGACGTCGAGCGCGGTGGTGACCGTCATCGGAGCTCCTCCAGGGCGACGACACGGCACTTCGGGATCGGGTGTTCGGTGGCGCCGAGCCAGCGCAGCAGCGCGGTGCCGGAGGTGTGACCGCAGGTGTCGATCCAGTTGCCCACGCCGGGATCGCGCTCGGCCACCACGATCGTGAGGCGGCCGGTGCGGTCGAGCACGGCCGTGTGCTTGTTGACGGTGATCTTGCGGCGGTGGTCGAGCGACTCCATCCACCAGTTGCCCAGCTGGAAGTTCCAGTACGGGCAGTCGGGCACGTCGGTCTCGACCACCCAGGCCTCGCCGGGCCGCAGCGTCCAGTAGCCGTGCAGGTAGAAGATCTCCGGGTCGCCACCCGCGCGCTGGAACACCTCCTGGCCGAAGTCGGGCAACTCGTTGGGGCGGGCCATGAACGTCCGGGTCCAGTGTGCGAACGTGGCCGCGGTGCCGTGCACCGACAGGGCCGCCCGGTGCAGGGCCTTGGCGAGGAACTCGGGCGTCAGCGGGGCCGGCTCGGCAGGCCCGCCGACCTGTTCGACGTGCCACCGGCCGGGTACCTCGGTCGTGCGGTCGAGGTAGGTCTGCCGGACCACGAGACCGGTCGAGTCGGGGGCCAGCGGCAGCCAGTTCGGCCCCTGCTCCTGCGCGCTCGCGATGATCTCGACGGTGCCGTCCGGCGCGGTCACGAGGTCGGCACCGGACAGCTCACCGGTGGAGGCCATCGTGCCGTCCTTGGCGTAGCGGTTGGCCTTCGAGCCGATGCTGAAGTAGGCGATGCTGCCGCGCGTCCCGGTGATGCGGTAGGTGCGGTCGCCCCGGATGTTCGCGGACAGGTAAACGTTGTCCGGGTTGTCGGCGCCGATCTTCACCAGGTCGAGCTCGTGGAACCGCGGGAAGTCGGGGTCGGCGTTGTCCAGGCAGGAGTACAGCATCTCGCGGGTCAGCCGGGCGAGGTAGCGGTAGCCCTCCGCGCGGTCGAGCTGGGTGTCCGGCGCGTGCTCCGACAGCACCACCCGGCCTGCCTCCTCCAGCGCCCGGCAGAACCGCGACCACGCCTGATCCGGCACACCGACCTCCCGATTAGAACGTGTTCTAGTCAAAGATACCCGATTCTGGACAACGTTCAACAGGCGCCGAGCGCACGCAGTCCCGCCAGCGCCTCTGCCGTGGCGGGCTCCGGCGTCAGCACCGCGGTGTCGATCCGGACCTCCGGTCGTTCCGGGTCCTCGTAAGGGGAGTCGATGCCGGTGAAGTTCGGCAGCTCACCGCGTCGGGCCTTGCGGTACAGGCCCTTCGGGTCGCGCTGCTCCGCCACCGCCGGCGGGGTGTCGACGGAGACCTCGTAGAACTCGTTCTCGACGATGAGGTCCCGTGCCAGCGCGCGCGTTCGGTGCGGAACGGCGAGATGAACCAGACCGGCACGATCAGGCCCGCGTCGACCATCAGCGCGGCGACCTCGGCGATCCGCCGGACGTTCTCCGCCCGGTCGGCGGCGCTGAACCCGAGGGCGGAGCTGAGCCCGTGCCGCACGTTGTCGCCGGTGAGTCAGGAGCGGTCCGCGATCCCCCGCGCGATCTTCAGCTCCACCAGGTCCTGCGGCCGCAACCGCAGCTGGTCCGCCGTCTCCCGCGCCTGGTCCCGGTCACGCTTCAGGATCGCCGCCGCCAGCTCCGGCGAGATCACGGCGAGGTAGCTGTCCGGCGTCACCCACGTCCGGTCCGGTGCCGCGAACGCCAGCGCACCGCCCGATCCGCCCTCGCCGATCAGCAGCGTCGTGACCGGGGCGGACGCCGACGCCACCGCCGTGAACATGTCCGCTATCGCCGGCCCGGCCCCGGCCTCCTCCGCGGCCAGGTCGTTGGCCGCGCCCGGTGTGTCCACCAGCGTCAGCACCGGGATCGCGAGCCGGTCGGCCAGCCGCACCAGCCGTGCCGCCGTGCGGAAGCCCGCGGGACGGGTGGCCGTGCCGCACTGGGCCGCGAACGCGACGGCAACGCCCTCGCGGAACCCGAAGCCGCACAGCACACCCGGATCGACGCCACCGCAGCGGTCGCCGCTGATCGGTTCGTACCAGTCGAAGTACGCCGCGAGGTACTCGGCGGCACGGGGACGGTCCGGCGCGCGGGCGTTCTCCACCGCCTCCCAGCCGGTCCGCGGCAGCGTCGCCGAACCCAACGCCGGCGGAACCGCGGCGGGAACGGGCGACGGGGTGGTCAGCAGGCGCAGCCACCGCTCCAGGCGCGGCCGGAGCTCGCCCGGCGGCACCAGCTGGTCGACCGAACCCGCTGCGAACTGCTGGGCCACCGCGTAACCCGGAGGCCGCACCCGCGAGCCCGCGAACCCCACCTGCGCGTCCTCCAGGCCCAGCACGACGTCCGCGCCCGCGCCGAGCGTCGCCCAGCCACCGCCGGTCGACGGGTCGCGCAGGACCGAGAGGTGCGGCAGGCCGGCGGCGCGGGTGAGGACGAGCTGGCGCGCGATGCGGTGCAGCTGGGTGAGCGCGACGGTGCCCTCCTGCATGCGGCTGCCGCCGGTGGCGACCAGGGACACGACCGGCAGGCCCGACGAGCGGGCGTGGGAGAACGCCTGCTCGATGCGCGTGCCGGTATGGGTGCCCAGCGAGCCGCCGAGGAAGCCGAACTCGAACGCCACGACCACCGCGCGGACGGCACCGATCGACGCGACGCCGCACACGACGGACTCCCGTTCGCCGGTGCGGTCCGCGGCGGCGGTCAGCGAGGAGCCGTAGCCGGGCCACCCCAGCGGACCGTCCGACACCCCGGGCAGGTCGCCGGGCAGCTCGGTGAACGACGTGGTGAGCGCCGCGATCAGCGCCCTGGCCGGTTCACGGCCGGAGGGCACGCTTCATCACCTTGCCCATGTCGTTGCGCGGCAACGACTCCACGAACCGCACCCGCCGCGGGCGCTTGTGCGGGGTGAGCAGCCGGGCGACGTGGTCGGCCAGCTCGCGTTCGGACGGCGCGGCACCGGCCGGCACGACCCAGGCGACGATCCGCTCGCCCAGGTCGTCGTCGGGCTCGCCGGTCACCGCCACCTCCTTCACCGCCGGGTGTTCGAGCAGCGCGTTCTCGATCTCGCCGGCGCCGATCTTGTAGCCGCCGCTCTTGATGATGTCCGTGGCCTTGCGGCCGACGATCCGGTAGTAGCCGTCCGGGTCGCGGGTGCCGACGTCACCGGTGCGGAACCAGCCGTCCGCGAACGCCTCCGCCGTCGCGTCCGGGCGGTTGAGGTACTCGGTGAACAGGTTCGGGCCGCGCACCTGGATCTCGCCGATGGCACCGGTCTCGTCCAGCACGGCACCGCCGTCGTCGACCAGCCGGACCTCCACACCGGCCAGCGGCAGGCCGACCGCGCCGGGTTTGCGGTCGCCGTCGGCGCGGACGCTGGTGTTCATCAGCGTCTCGGTCATCCCGTAGCGCTCCACGACCCGCTGCCCGGTCGCCGCCGCGATGCGTTCGTGGTCGCGCACCGGCAACGCCGCCGAACCCGACACCAGCACCCGCGCACCCCGCAGCGCCGCCGCCAGCGCCGGGTTGTCACCGACCTCCTCGGCGATGCGGTGGTACATGGTCGGGACGCCGAACATCATCGTGCCGTCACCGGACAACGCCTCGGTGAGCGCGGCGGTCGAGAACTTGCCCAGGTGCACGACGGTCCCGCCGCGCCGCAGCGGCCCGAGCACGCCGAGGATCAGGCCGTGCACGTGGAACAACGGCAACGCGTGCACCAGCACGTCGTCCCCCGTCCACTGCCACGCGTCGGCCACCGCGTCCAACGTGGACGTGATGGCGCGGCGGGGCAGCACCACGCCCTTGGGGGACCCGGTCGTGCCCGAGGTGTAGACGATCAGCGCGGGCGCCTCGTCACCTGGCTCGGCGAACGTCTCGGCGGAAGCACCGCCGAGGGTCACGTCGAGCCGCGGCACCGACCGCAGGCCCGGCGGCAGCTCGACACCCGGCGCCGCGAGCACCGCGGCCGGTGCGCTGTCCGAGACGATGTGCGCCAGCTCCCGTTCGCCGACCTTCGGGTTGAGCGGCACGGCGGGCACCCCGGCGAGCAGCGCCGCGACGACGGCCACGCACGTCTCGATCGTCGAGGTGGCCCAGACCGCCACCCGCGGCAGGCCGGTGAGCCGCTGTGCCAGGGCGCCCGCGCAGGACGCGAGCTCGGCGTGGGTCAGGGCTTGGTCGCCGAAGCGGAGGGCGACGCGGTTCGAGGGCGACGAGAACAAGGCACTCACCAGATTCCGGGGACGACGAGGGCGAGCCAGACCAGCGGCGGCGCCGCCGCGACCATGATCCCGCCGTAGACCATGAGCTGCTTGAAGAACTTGTCGCGGTCCACGTCCTGCGCGCCGGCGAGCACCAGCGCGCCGTTGGTGGAGAACGGGCTGACGTCGACCACGGTCGCCGACACCGCGAGCGCCGCGATCAGCCCGACCGCGCTGACCTCGCCCTGGAGCAGGAACGGCACGGCGAGCGGGATGAGCGCGCCCATGATGCCGACCGACGAGGCGAACGCCGACACGATCGCGCCGATGTAGCAGATCAGCAGCGCGGCGACCAGCGGTGCGCCGACACCGGCCACCGAGTCGCCGGCCCACTTGATCGTGCCCATCGTCTGCAGCACGGCGACGTAGGTGAGGATGCCGCAGATCAGCAGCACGGTCGGCCAGGTGATCTGGTTGATCGCCTGTTTGCTCTGCTCCGGCCACACCACGCTCAGCAGCACCGCCACGGTGATCGCGGCCAGGCCGACGTCGAGGTCGAACACCAGCGCGGCCACGACGAGCGCGACCAGGCCGGCGAGGGTGGCGATCCGCGGCGCGGTGAGGGTGGTCCGCTCCTCGGTCCCACCGCTGTCGCCGGGGACGTCGCCACCACTGCCGGTCCGCACCAGCGCGGGTGTCTCCAGCGGCTGGCGGGCGAGCTTCAGGCCGCCGCACACCACGAACACCACGGCCGCGATGAGCAGGTTCACCACGAGACTGGCCAGGAACAGCACGACCTCGTTGCCCGGCAGGCCTTCCTTGGCCACGATGCCGTTGACGATCGTGCCGTAGATGCTGATGGGGGAGAAGCCACCGGCCTGCGCGCCGTGCACGACCATCACGCCCATGAGCAGCGGGCTGATCCGGTACTTGGCCGCGAAGCCCATGGCGATCGGCGCGATGATCGCCACCGCCGCCGGGCTCACGGCACCGATCGCCGTCAGCACGCCGGTGATCGCGAACATCACCCACGGCATCAGCGCGATCCGCCCGCCGACCACCCGGATCGCCTGGTGCACCAGCCAGTCCGTGGTGCCGTTGGCGCGCGCGATGGCGAACAGGAACGTCACGCCCACCAGCACGACGAACAGGGAACCGGGGAAGCCCTTGAAGATGTCGTCGGCCTCCATGCCTGCGACCAGCGTGCCGACCCCGAAGGCCGCGGCGAACGCGAGCGCGCCCATGTTGACCGACCGGGTCGTGGCGATCACGAACACCACGACCAGCACGAGGATCGAGATCAGTTCGGCGGACATGCGGGGCTCCCGTCGTCGGTGCTGTCCGAGCTGGGCCGGTGGTCCGGGTCAGTGGCCGAGTGGCTCAGCCACTTTCCGCCCGCGGTCCACCGGCTGTCAAGAGGTGGCCTAGTGGCTGAGCCACTTGACCGGTTACCCTGGGCAGATGTCCGAGGCGCTGCGGCCGGTGGTGAAGTCCCGCCTGTACGAGCAGGTGCTCGAACGCCTGCGCGCCCACGTCGCCGAGGCGGGTCTGAAGGCGGGGGACAGGCTGCCGCCCGAACGCGACCTCGCCGCCGGCCTCGGGGTGAGCCGCGCGTCGGTCAAGCAGGCGATCGTGGTGCTGGAGGTACAGGGCCTGGTCGAGGCCCGCCACGGCGGCGGCACCTACCTCGTGCGCGACACCCTCGACGTGGAGCCGGTCGAGCAGCTCGTCGAACGCCGCAAGCGCCTCCCGGACGTGCTGGAGGCCCGCGAGGCCATGGAGACCAAGCTGGCCGAGCTCGCCGCCGAACGCCGCACCGCCGCCGAGCTGGAGGACATCCGGCTGGCACTGGACTTCATGCGCGACGAGATCGCGGACGGCGGGGCCGGCGTGGAGGGCGACCGCCGGTTCCACGCCGCCGTCACCGCCGCGGCGCACAGCGCGCTGCTGGCCGAGTTCATGCGGACCATCGCCACGCAGATCACCGAGAGCCGCACCGAGTCGCTGCGCCAGCCCGGCCGCCCGTCGCGGTCGCTGGCCCAGCACACCGCGATCTACGAGGCCATCGCCGCCGGTGAACCGAAGAAGGCGGCGATGGCCATGCGCAGGCACGTGCGGACGGTCGCGAAGGTCAGGCTCCTGGACTGGGTCCCGGAGGACTGACCGTCAGCGGAGGTCGACCACCACCCGCCGGTGCGCCGACTTCGCCATCGCCTGCACGGTGCGCGTGGTGCCGTCGGCCCTGTGCACGACGACGGTCCAGTCCCGCTGGGACACCTTGCCGGGGAACCAGCCGCGCGCCGGGTCGATCGTCACCTTCCCGTCCTCGTGCTTGATGCGCGTGCGCGCGGACAGCTTGCGGTCGTCGTCCTCGTAGAGCGAGAACTCACCGCGAGCGCCTTCCGTGACGTGCACGGTCAGCGCGTCGGCCTTGTTCTGCACGTGGTTGGCGACGTTCCCGGTGCGCTCCACCAGCAGGCCGCCCGAGCGCAGGAACACCGGCATGGTGTCGAGGCCCGCGCTCACCGTCGCCCAGGTGTTGCCCTGGTACACCCGGCCGGTGAAGTAGTCGGTCCACTGGCCCGGCGGGAACCACACCCGCGTCTCGCCGACCTCACCCGGGGTGGTGATCGGTGCGACCAGCATGTCAGACCCCAGCAGGAACTGCGTGTCCACGGTGGAGTACGCCTCCGGGCTGCTCGGGTACTCCAGGTACGCGGGACGCACCATCGGCACACCGGTCCGGTTGGCCTGCTCCGCCAGCGTGTAGAGGTAGGGCACGAGCCGTTCGCGCAGGTTCAGGAACTTCGTCGCCGAGGCCTGCGCCGCCGGCCCGTACTGCCACGGCAACCGGTCGCCGTGGTTGCTGTGCAAGCGGGTGATCGGCTGGAACGCGCCCAGCTGCACCCACCGCGCGTACAGGTCGTCCGGCAGCTTGGTGGTGTGGCGGAGCTGGCCGTTGTCGAGGTAGGTCTCCGAGCCGCGCAGCCCGGTGGTGTCGTTGTGACCGCCGATGTCGTGGCTGATGTTCGACATGCCGGTCGCCACGCCCTCCGCTGAGGTGAGGCCGATGGTGCCCTTCATCGCACCCCACGTCGACGAGGTGTCGCCGGTGAAGTGCAGGGTGTGCCGCTTCTCCGCCCACGGACCGGTCGGCAGCGGGCCGGACCCGCTGTAGCCGCCCGCCTGCAGCGAGCCGTAGCCGCGGGAGAACGCGAACCCGCGGTCCAGGGTGGACAGCTTCGCGTACTCCTCGTTGATCAACGTGTCCGGCGTGACGCCGCGTGCCGACGAGCCGGAGCCGTCGCAGCACCAGTCGAGCCACCAGAAGTCCGTCTTCATCGGCCGGTGCAGGTCCAGGTACGCGCGCAGCTGGTCGGGGTCCGCCCAGTCGAACGCGTAGCTGTCGACACCGCCGCGGCTGCCGTTCTTCGCCAGCTTGCCCTTCGCGGTGGCCTGGGCCTGCGCGAAGTCGGGGTCGTCGGCCTGGATGCTCGGGTGGATGTTCAGCGTGCTGTGCAGGCCCTGCCCGTGCACCCAGTCCTGGAAGTCGGCCGGGAACTTCGCCGGGTCGACCCGCCAGCCGTTCCACGCGTTGTGCGCCTTGAAGTCCGTGTCGATCACGAGGACGTCCAGCGGCACGCCGTTCGCGCGGAACGCGGGCACGATCCGGTCTCGGAAGTCGGCCGCGGTCCGGTCGATGTACTCCGAGTACCAGACGCCGTAGGCCCAGCTCGGCAGCAGCTTCGGGCCACCGGTCAGCGTCGCCAGGTCACCCAGCGCCGCCTTGTAGTCCTGGCCGTAACCGAAGACGTACCCGTCCTGGTAGGGCTGTGCGCCCCGGTCCGGCCGCACGGCCCTGGTGGCGAGAGCGGAGGTCGTGTCGTCGAGCAGGTACCAGCCGTCGCGGTGCAGCAGACCGGCGTACAGCCTCGGCGGGCCGTCGTCGCCGGAGTAGCCGTCGAGCGAACGCCGGTAACCGCCGAGCTGGAGGTGCTGCGACGTCGAGGCGATCCCGATGGTGTCGAGGTTGACGTGGCAGCCGGTCGCCGGGCACGTGACGGCGAGCTCCGAGCTGCCCGCCGGCAACGGCACCTGCGCCGTCACCGTGCCCCAGGTCGCCCAGTTCGCCGTGGCCGGCAACGAGACCGCCGTGCCGTTGACGAACACCGTGCGCGCCTCGTGCTTGCCGTCGCCGCCGACGCCGTTGGCGTAGCGCAGCTGGACCGCGTGGGTGCCCGCCGCCGGGACCCCGCTGACCCGCTGCCTCACGCTCCTGCCGCCGACCAGCTCGGCGACGAACCCGGTGCCCGCGTACCCGGCGTGCTCGTCGGCGATGTCGGCGTCGGTCACACCGTTCTCGGCCTCGCAGGTGGTGCCGAACCGGCACTCGTCGGTCGCCCGCTGCGTCGGGAACGCCTGGCCGGCCGTGAGGAGCGCGAGGCTGTCAACGTTGACATTGCCGGAGTCGCCCGCTCCTCGCGTCAGTGCGACGCGGTGCTCGCCGGCGGTGAGGTCGACCTCGGTCTCGGCCAGCTGCCAGTCCCGCCAGTCCGCGGTCCTGGGCAGCGTGACCTGCTTCGGCGCCTTGCCGTCGACGCCGATCCCGAGCGTGCGGCTCTCGTGCCTGCCGTCACCGCCCTGCCCGTTGGCGTAGCGCACGACGATCCGGTGCTTGCCCGCCGCGGTGGCGCGGACGGTCGCCGTGACGCCGTTGTTGAGGTACTGGAACCCGGCTGCGAACCCGCTGCCGGTGTGACCGGGGTGGTCGGCCGCGATCAGCAGGCCCTCGCGCTGCTGGTCCTCGACCTCGCAGAGCTGCCCGGTCGCGCACACGACCCGCCGCCACGGGGACGCGGTCGTGCTCGCCGTCTTGACCTCCAGGTTGTCCGCGCGGAACGGCCCGGAGTCGACGCGGTAGCGCAGCGTCATCGCCGAGGTGGTGATGACCAGCCAGCCGTTCTCGGTGCGCGAGCGGTAGGCCGTGCGGGGGAAGCCGGCGCGGTTTACAACGTTGTAAGTGGCCGCGTTCTCGAAGCGGCGGTCACCGGCGTACTCGGTGCGCACCAGGGTGGGGGAGAGGACCTGGAACCTGGCCTGCCCGGACACGACCGTGTCCGTCGGCTGTGCGGTCGCCGGAATCGGCAGGACCAGGCCCAGTAGTGCCAGCAGAGGTAGTGCTGTCGTGCGTTTCCGCATCGGGTCTCCTCGTTGACAACGTTGGCGTGCGAGGGTCGTTCAGGTTCTTGCACACACCCTGGCCTGCCGGGGTGGACCGATCAAGAGGGAATTCGGCCTGACATGATGCCGCCGTGCGCACAGCGGAAGCGATCTTGCGGGACACCGGCTGGGACGACCTGGAACACGCCTGCGGTCCCGCCTCCGATGCCCCCGGCCGGCTGGCGGCCCTGCTCAGCGAGGACCCGGAGGCCTGCGGAGACGCCCTCGGCTTCCTCGACTCGGCGCTGCTGCACCAGGGTTCGGTCTGCTCGGCGACTCTCCCGGCCGCCGAGCTCGTGGCCGCGGTCCTCGACGACCCGCGCGTGGGTGTCCCGTGTGAGAGCGCTCTGCCGTGGGATGAAAGGGAACGCCCGCTGCGCGCCGCTCTGCTGGAGTGGCTCGGCGCGTTCGCGGAGTCGGTGACGTGGGACGACGAGGACGAGGACGACGAAGAGGACGAGGACGACCCGTGGGTGGCCGGCCGGCTCCTCCTGCCGGACCTCTTCGACCGGGTCGCGCCGTTCCTGGACGACACCGACCCCGCCGTGCGCCAGGCGGCCACCGGTGCCGTGGCGCACCTGCTCCAGGCCGACGAGCTCGCCGACCGGCGGGGCGCCGTGGCCGACCGGTTGCTGCGTGCGGCGCAGGACGCGTCCCCGGCGGAGCGCGCGGGCATCGCGCTGAGCCTGGGCGGCTGGGGCATCCCGGCCCTGCTGACCGACGACCACCCCGGCGTGCGGGCGTGCGCGGCCGTCACCACCGCGCACGACGGCGATCCCGCGGCGCTCGCGGAGGTCCGGGCGGCGTTGCGCGACCCTGAGGCAGCCGACGACCTGCTCGGCGAGCACCCGCCCCAGCTGGAGGGAAAGCTGCGGTTCCAGCTGGTCGCGGCGCTGTTGCGGCGCACGACCGAGTTCGACCAGATCGCCGACGAGGCCGTGGCGGTCGCCCGGATGACCAACGAGTACACGGTGGACGCGGACTGGGGACCGCTGCTGCTCAGGGCGTTCCGCGGCGGTCCAGGTGATCGGCTCTCCGAGGCGCAGCGGCGCTTTCTCGGCGCGGTGGTGGACAACGACCGCTGCTGGGGCTCGATCGCGAACCGGGTGCTGTGGCTGCGCAGGGCCGGTCTGCCCGCCGACCGCGACGGGCTGCGCGCACTGCTCTGATTGGCCGTGGCGGGCAAGGGCCTGACCTCACCACCGTGCAGCGGCTGGTCAGGCGGAGTCCCGCCTGACCAGCGGAGCGGCGCCCAGGGCCGTCTCCAGTTGCTCCCAGCGCGTCACCAGGTCCGACATCATCACCATGAGCACGTCGGGGAACGCGTACAGGAAGCTCTGGTACCGGTAGTGGTCCAGGTAGTACACGACCACGTCGTCGGTCAGCGCCGTCGCGGACGTGGTGCGGGCGTTGAAGAACAGGTCGTGGTGGCCGAGCAGCGCGCCCCTGCCCAGCCGCGCGCGCTCGTAGATGCCGCCGAAGTCGACCTCGACCTCACCGGCGCGCACCAGGAACACGCCGTGGGCCGGGTCGTCCTCGCGGAACAACCGGTCACCGGCGCTGAACGGGATCTCGTCGAACATCGACGCCAGCGTCTCCAGTTCGGCGTCGGCCAGCGCGGTGAACAGGCGGACGCCGTGCGGGTCGGTGCTGTCGCGCAGACACGCCACCCGTTCGGTCAGCTCGGGCTCGCTCAGGTGCGTCATCCGCATCCGCACGAACCGCAGCATCCGGTCGACGTTGCGCGTCTGGCGGCGCGGCGTGCCGGCGCTCGGCGGTGCGAACAGCGTCGCGTCACCGCTGATCCTGGCTGCCTCGCGCCGCCCGGACTCGTAGGCGCTGTGCACGCAGCCCCAGTGGTAGGGGTTCGTGCCCTCGCCGGCGAAGTGCAGCCAGTCGCCGACCGGTTCGGCGAGCGCGGCGACGTCCTTCGACGACGAGCCGACGCCGATGCACGTGTAGGAGCCGCGGGCGAACGGGTCGGCCGTCCACGCCGTGCGCGAGATGTGCTGCGGTGCGGGCACGTCCGGGCCGAAGACGTCCCGCACCACCGTGGTCGCGTACGCCTCGACGTGCTCGTCGGTCCACGTCTCCAGCTCCCGGCCCAGCGACGCACCGAGCAGCATCACCAGGATCGGCTTGCCGTGCGACTTCCACATGCTGATGACGACGGTGGGGTAGCGGTCGGTGTCGCGGCACAGGTAGCCGAACACGTACTGGTCGCGCGGCCAGAACGGCTCCGGGTAGTGCAGCGCGATCTTGTTGAGCGTGCCGAAGCCGAGCTTGTCGATCGCCGTCCGCTTGTCGCGGGGCAGCGGCGGGTCGAACCGCACCGCCCGCGCCTTGAGGACGCCCAGCGGCAGCGTCACCAGGACCCTGTCCGCCTCGAACACCCCCTGCCCCGTCGTGACGCGGCCCGGTTCGACCAGCGAGACCACGTGGCCGAGCCGCACGTCCAGCCCCTCGGCCAGAGCGTCCACAACGGACTGGTAACCCCGGTGCAACGTGCTGTCGCCGTAGCCGTACACCAGGTAGCCCTCCTCCCAGTGCTGGAGCGACAGCCGGTCCGGGTCCTCCGCCGCGTCCTCGCGCAGCAGCACGTTGAGGTGGTAGCGGACCGCCTGCTCGTCCTCGGCGGACAACGCCCTCCCGGCGAGGACCTCGCGCAACGCCTGGCCGAGCGCGACGTCGGGCAGCTCGTCCCTGCGGGCGAGCGCGGCGCGCTGTTCGAGCTCGTGCAGCACGTCGTCGGCCAGTTCCAGCGTGCGGCTCTTGTAGCGGTGGCCCACGACCCGGTTGTCCGCGCCGAACAGGTCGAGGCTGTCGAAGCCGCCGGTGTAGGCGCTGTCGCCGCCGACGTAGCTGTACGGGATGCCCAGGTCCTCGACCAGCTCGGTGACCGGGTTGCCGTCGGTGCCGTGGATCCAGTGCGCACCCAGGTCGACGCCGTGCCCATCGGTCCAGATCCGCCCGCCGACCCGGTCGCGCGCCTCCAGCACCGTGACCCGGTGCCCCCGGTCGTGCAACGCGCGCGCCGCGGCCAGCCCCGCCATACCCGCTCCGACCACGACCACGCTGGCTCTCTCCGGCATCGCACGATTGTGCGGTCGGTGGGTTGAGCCCGAACATTCCTCGATCGTGTACTTGCGTCGCAGGTCTTGCCGATACAGCAAGTTCTCGTGCCAGAACGGCCGGTCCGCCACAAGACTCCCCGGCATGATCCGCGCTCTCGTCCTCGTCCTGGCCCTCGTCACCGCCTGCGCCTCACCACCCGCCGAAGTCCCCGAGCACGCTGCTGTCACCCACGACGACCCGGTCTTCTCCCGCACGTTCCAGCACGGGTTCGCCGACGTCGACGGCATCCGCATGCACTACGTGACCGGCGGTGAGGGCACCCCGGTCGTCCTGCTGCACGGCTGGCCGCAGACCTGGTACGGGTGGTGGGAGGTCATGCCCGCGCTCGCCGGGCACCACACCGTCTACGCCGTCGACCTGCCCGGCCTCGGCGACAGCACCGGCACGCCGGCGAGCTACGACAAGGCCACCCTCGCGCGTTACGTCCACACCCTGATGATCCGGCTCGGCGTCCGCGACGCCACCGTCGTGGGCCACGACCTCGGTGCCGCCGTCGCCTTCCAGTACGCCGCGCAGTTCCCCGCCGACACCGCCCGCCTCGGCTACCTCGACCTGCCCCTGCCCGGTCCCGCCGTCGACGCCGCCGCCTACCGCTCCCTGAGCTGGCACATCGCGTTCCACATGCAGCCCCGCGTGCCCGAGGCCGTGGTGGGCAACGACGTCCGCGACTACCTCGCCCTGTTCTACCCGCAGGTCTCCTTCGGCGGCAGCGCGTTCGGCGGCACCGCGGACCGCTCGCCGTTCACCGCCGCCGAGATCGACGAGTACGCCCGCACCTACCGCAGGCCCTCGGCCCTGTCCGGCGGCTTCGACCTGTACCGCACCCTCGACAGCGACGTCCGCGACACCACGGCGACCGCCCCCGTCGCCACGCCCGCACTGGTGCTCGCCGCGCAGGGGCAGGTCGAGGCCATCCGCGGCACCGCGGCGACCAGGATGACGAACATCGTGCGGGCGGTGGACGTTCCGCGGGCCGGGCACTGGCTGGTGGAGGAGAACCCGGAGTTCGTGACCGCGGAGCTGCTGCGGTTCCTGAAGAGCTGACCACGGGAAATCGGTGGGAACGGGGAGCGGTGGCGTGGTCGAATGCGCCGGTGACCAGCAAGCGCTCCTCGACCACCGTCCGGACCCGGCACCACGCGCACCTCACCGCGCCACGACCCGGCGACGTGCTGAAGTCGGTGTCCGCGGGCCCGTCGGGCGAGGCCGTGGCGCTGTGGGTGGCGGCCGGTGACCTGCCGGAGGGCGCAGGACCCGCCAGCAGGGTGAAGCCCTCGGTGCCGGCCCACGTGACCGTGCACCAGCCGGACCAGGTGCTCACCGTCCGGCTCGCCGGCCTGAAGGTGGACTTCCCGTCGGTGCAGCCGTTGCCCGGCGGCCGCTTCCTGGTGGTGGGTGCGCGGTGCCGGTGGCGGAAGAACGACCCGGAGCGCAACGCGTTCGTGTACGACGCCACCGGCGCGGTGGAGGCCGCGCACACCTTCGGCGACGGAATCGAGCACGTGCAGGCCACGCGCGACGGCGAGGTGTGGGTGGCGTACTTCGACGAAGGCGTCTACGGCAACTTCGGCTGGGGCGAAGCGGACTCCCCGGCGCCCGTCGGGTCCTGCGGGCTGATCCGGTTCTCCGCCGACCTCACCCGGCAGTGGCGGTACCCGTCGCACTGGGAAGACGAGTGGGGTGCCATCAGCGACTGCTACGCGCTCAACGTCGGCGACAGCGCGGCGTGGGCCTGCTACTACACCGACTTCCCGGTGGTGCGGATCGACGACGACGCCGTGTCCGGGTGGCACAACGAGGTGCGCGGCGCGAAGGCGCTCGCCGTGGCCGGTGACCGCATCGCCCTGTACGGCGGGTACGGACCGGACCGCCATCGGCTCGTCGTGGGGGTGCTGGCGAACGGCCGGGTCGAGGTGACCGGGAAGTTCCGGCTGGTCCTGCCCGACGGCCGGTCGCTGCCCAGGACGGCCGAGGTCGTCGGCCGGGGCTCGGACCTGCACGTGTTCGCGGGGGACGAGTGGTCGCGGCTCGGCGTCGAGGACATCGGGCGGTGACGGCGCGGGACGGTGGACCCGTGGACACGACCGAGGTTCTCGGTGCCGTGGCACATCCGGGCGGCCTGCTGGTGCACCGCCCGGAACTCGTCGTGGGTGTCGTGCGCGCGATCTCCACGCCCTGGGCCCTGGAGATCGAGCTGCAGGCCCGCCGTCCGCTCGACCACCGCGGCGCGGCCGAAGTCGCACCCCGCCGGTTGCTGCCCGCACACGACGAGGGCGTGGACCTGCGCGTGGCCTGGCTCGACGAGACCGGGCACGCGCACTGGGAGTACGCCCTCTCGTCGTGGTCCGACAGCGGCGACCACGTGGGCGGCACCTCCGGCCATCGGGTCGTGTTCCGCTTCCCGCCGGTGTTCGACGAGATGTCGCTCGTCCTCGCGTGGCCGGAGATCGGCTTCCCCGAGACGGTCGTTCGCCTGCCGCTGCCGGACCGGGCCACCGTCGAGCGGACCACCACCTCGATCTGGCGGGCACCGCTGGACGTCCGGCCCCTGCCGCAGGGCCTGACCCACCACGTCGCACCGCACCACGACGCACCGGCCCTCGAAACGGGCACGATCGCCGCGCCACCGCTCGTGCTGCACCGCCGCGTCCACCGCGCCGCCGTGGTGCTCACCCGGTTGACCGTCGTGGGTCCCGTGCTGTCCGCGGAGCTGCTCTGCGTCGCCAGGGGCCACGCCGCTGACGTGGTCAACGAGCACGCCTTCTCCGATCGGCAGGACACAGCGCCGGACGACCCGGCCCGGGTCCGGACGAGTGGCCCCGGCGCCGCCGTGGCGGTCGTCCAGGGGAGCGGGGCGTTCTGGGTGCGGCGGGGGGAGCTGGTCGCCTCCGGTGGCGACCAGACGTTCTCCTGCCTCCAGCAGCTCGTCCTGCGGCGCCCGGAGGACGGGTGGCTCGACCTGGTGGTCGCGTGGCCGCTCGCCGGGCTCGGCGACGTGCTGGTGCGCGTCCCGCTCACCTCTGCCTGAAAGGTCGTCGTTTCCGCCGGTTCAGGCGAAGTGCGTACCGGCAGGTTCACACGACCGTGTGAAGGATTTGATCTTGGCGCCCGTCGTGCCCCACTCTGCCGCAATCCGACGACGTTGCGAGCGAGAGGTGCCATGGAGCACGAGGCGAACTGGTTCAGGGGCGCTGTCTTCTACGAGGTCCTGGTCAGGGCCTTCAGCGACTCCAACGGCGACGGCACCGGCGATCTGCGCGGCCTCGCGTCCAAACTGGACTACCTGGAGTGGCTCGGTGTCGACTGCCTGTGGTTGCCGCCGTTCTACGCCTCGCCGTTGCGTGACGGCGGGTACGACATCAGCGACTTCCGTGCGGTGCTGCCGGAGTTCGGCACGGTGGAGGACTTCGTCTACCTGCTGGAGGAGGCGCACCGGCGGGGCATCCGGGTGATCACGGACCTGGTGCTCAACCACACCAGTGACGCGCACCCGTGGTTCCAGGAGTCGCGGCAGAACCCGGACGGCCCGTACGGCGACTACTACGTGTGGAGCGACGACGACTCGCGCTACTCCGACGCGCGGATCATCTTCGTCGACACCGAGTCGTCCAACTGGACCTTCGACCCGGTGCGCGGGCAGTTCTTCTGGCACCGCTTCTTCAGCCACCAGCCGGACCTCAACTACGACAACCCCGCCGTCCAGGACGCGATGATCGACACCCTGCGGTTCTGGCTGGACCTCGGCATCGACGGGTTCCGCCTGGACGCGGTGCCGTACCTGTTCGAGCGCGAGGGCACCAACTGCGAGAACCTGGCGGAGACGCACGACTTCCTCCGCAAGTGCCGCAAGGTCGTCGACGACGAGTACCCCGGCCGCATCCTGCTCGCCGAGGCGAACCAGTGGCCGTCCGATGTCGTGGAGTACTTCGGTGACCCGGCGGTGGGCGGGGACGAGTGCCACATGGCGTTCCACTTCCCGTTGATGCCGCGGATCTTCATGGCGGTGCGGCG